>LNFC01000014.1 GCA_001464545.1 Acidobacteria bacterium Ga0077551 | reverse complement strand
CGTGCACCGGACCATCAGTGAAGCTCCGGACACCGCCTGTTTCGATGTTCGTGGCCTTCGGCGGACTTACGGGAAGGGGCCCGCAGCCGTCGAGGCTCTGCGCGGGGTAGACCTGCAGATCCCGGAGCGTGAACTCGTCGTGATACTCGGAGCTTCTGGCAGCGGGAAATCGACCTTCCTGAACATCATTGGCGGGCTCGACCAGGCCACAGCCGGTGAAGTCCTGTTCCGCGGCTCAGACCTTTCAAGAGCCTCGTCCGCCGAGCTTACGGAATATCGCCGCCGGCATGTCGGCTTCGTCTTCCAGTTCTACAATCTCATGCCTAGCCTGACGGCCTGGGAAAATGTTGCCCTGATCACCGAGATTGCCGAAGCGCCGCTCGCTCCGGCCGATGCGCTTGCACTCGTGGGCATGGGCGACCGGATGGACCATTTTCCGGCGCAGCTGTCGGGGGGCGAGCAGCAACGCGTTGCGATCGCCCGGGCTGTTGCCAAGCAGCCCACGGTCATGTTGTGCGACGAACCCACGGGCGCGCTCGATTCTGCGACTGGCGTGAAAGTCCTTGAAGCCCTTGTTGATGTCAATCACAGCATTGGCGCCACAACACTGATCATTACACACAATGCCAGTGTCGCTGAAATTGCTGACAGGGTCGTTGTCTTCGCGGACGGCAAGGTGCGGGAGACCAGGGTGAACCCCGCGCCAATCAGTCCAAGGAACATCACATGGTAGGCCGATCTTCCTCGTCGAGTTCAGTCGGGATGCTGGATCGCAAGATGTTTCGCGACTTCCGCGGTATGCGCATCCAGGCAATTGCAATTGCGCTGGTAATCGCCGGCGGGGTCTCGGTGCAACTGCTGTCGTCGGGACTTGTAACCTCCCTGGAAGAAACGCGGCGCGCATACTACGAGCGCAACCTGATGGCCGATGTCTGGGCGCCGGTCGTTCGGGCTCCGCGGGGCGAGATCGACAGCCTCCGGACGATTGCAGGTATCCAGGCGATCGAGGGACGACTACGGTTCGGGATCCGCATCGACATGCCGGCCAGCCAGGCTCCGGTGCTGGGCGAAGTCATCTCGATCCCGGAATCGCACGAACCCTCGGTCAACCGGCTGCATGTCTCCCAGGGACGCCTTCCGGCAAGCGGACGGCGGGATGAGGCGGTTGTGCTCAAGCGATTTGCTGAAGCGCACCGTATCGTGCCGGGCGATCACATCTCGTTCATCATCCGTGGGCGCCAGGTACAGGTGTTGGTCACCGGGCTCGTGATGTCACCCGAGCATGTGTATGCGATTGCCCCTGGAGAGCTCGTGCCAGATGAAAAGCGCTTTGGTGTCCTGTGGATGGGCGACCGGACGCTTGCCGAACTCGCCGGCTGGGAAGGGGCTTTCAATGAGGCCGTACTCCGTCTGTCGCGTGAAGCAAGCGTGCCGGACATCCTCGGGCGGCTTGACCGTGAGCTTGCCGCCTATGGCGCGGTCGGCGCGTATGACCGCAGCGACCAGGTTTCGGACGCTTTTGTATCCAGTGAAGTCGATCAGCTCCGGACGCTGGGCCGTGTCGTCCCGCCCGTGTTCCTCGGCGTCGGGGCGGTTCTGGTCTATGTCGTCATCTCACGGCTGGTCCTGGTTCAACGCCCGGCCATCGGCCTCCTGAAAGCCTATGGGTACGCCGACGGGCAAGTCTTGTTGCACTTCCTCAAGCTTGTTGGACTGATCGGTTTACTCGGCCTACTGATCGGCGTCCTGCTCGGTATCTGGTTCGGCCGTGAAATGGCGCAACTCTACATCCGCTACTACGATTTCCCCTTCCTCCTGTTTCGGGCAGCGGCCGCGGACTATGTGCTGGTCTGTGCGGTGTCTGCGCTCTCGGTCGTGGGTGCCGGCCTCCTCGCCGTACGCGCGTCCGTTGCCCTGAACCCGGCGGACGCCATGACCCCTCCGCCGCCGCCGGATTATTCCAAGGCTGCCGGAATAGCGATCACACGGGCACGTTGGATAGACCAGCAGACGCGGATGATCCTGAGGCAGATCATACGCTGGCCGGGACGCGCACTGGTCACCGCAGGCGGCATTGCCGCCTCCCTTGCGCTGCTCCTGTCTGTCCTCGTGATGATGGATGGCATGGAGCGCATGATCTCCAGCTATTTCAGTGAAGCAAACCGTTATGACGCGCTCGTGACCTTCACCGAGCCGCGTGGCCCAAACGCTCTGCACGACCTGCGGCGGGTGCCGGGTGTGCTGGCGGCCGAGCCGTTCCGGGTCGCGACAGCGAAACTGCGCTCAGGAACGGCTGGCGAACGGGTCGCGCTGATTGGAGCCGCTCCTGGCAGTGAACGCTCCAGGCTGATCGACGCATCGGGCCATGACGTGCCTCCGCCTCTGGCCGGTCTGGTCCTGTCGGAAGACCTTGCGCGCAAACTGAAATCTGGCCCGGGCGAGTGGCTCGAACTTGAAGTTACCGAAGGCAGGCGCCCGACAGGCAAGGTTCAGGTCACTGCGCTGGCGCGCACTTATCTCGGCTCCGCCGCCCTGATGGACATCACGCAGATGAACCGTATCCTTGGCGAGGGAGCTGTCATTTCCGGGGCCTATCTCCAGGTCGACCCGGCCGCAGAGGCCGGGCTTCAAAAACTACTCGTGCAGGCGCCGGGCGTCGCAACAGTTTCCTTTTTGGGACCATCCGAGGACCGGCTCAGGGCCTTGATGGATGAGAATATCGGCGTCTCGCTCACCATTTTCGCCTTGTTCGCTGCCATGATCGCCCTCGGCGTTGTGTACAATTCGGTGCGCATCAGCTTCACGGAACGCCAGCGTGAACTGGCATCCTTGCGCATACTCGGCTTCTCGAAGGCGGCTGTCTCCTACATCCTTCTGGGAGAAGTCGCTCTCCTGACCCTGGTCGGGGTCCCGGCCGGCCTCGCAGCTGGCAGCCTTCTGTCCATCTATTTCGCTGAGGCGATGGGCTCCGAGCTCTTTCGCCTGCTGGTCGCCTTCGAGCCGGCCACCTTGGCGACCGCCAGCCTGATCGTGATCGGCACGGTTGTACTGTCGGGACTGATCGTCAGACAGCGGATCGATTCGATTAACATGGTAGAGGCGCTGAAAAGCGCATGAGGTTCGGACTGAAAAAATGACGATCAAACCATTCAAACCAGGTTTCCGTGTCGTGTTCTGGGCAGGAGCAAGTGTCTTGCTCGCCGCGCTGCTTGCCTACGCATTCTGGCCGAAAGCCGTGCTGGTTGACGTCGGCCAGGTCACACGCGGTGAACTCGTCGTGGACGTCAGGGCAGAAGGCAGGACCCGTGTCCGGGACCTCTATGTGATAACGGCGCCGCTGGCGGGTCACCTCCAGCGGATCGGGAACCGGACTGGGGAAGCCGTGCGGAAAGGCGATGTGGTTGCCGTTCTGGATCCTTCCGAATCTGCCTTGCTCGATCCGCGTACGCGGGCCGAGGCGAAAGCGGCGCTAGCGGCCGCCACTGCCGCTCTGAACCTTGCGCAGGCTCAGCTTACCGAAGCCGAAGCGGTCAAGGTGGACGCGGCAAGGGACGCCGAACGGACACGGGTCTTGTTCGAAAGGCAGGTCGTCTCCCGCAGCGCGATCGACAAGGCCGCGATGAACCTTGACGCGGCCTCGGCGCGTGTCGCGGCTGCCCGGGCAGCCAAGGCGGTGGCGGAAGCCGACCGGAGCGGCGCCAGGATGCGTCTTGATCCTCCGGGGGCGGCGGGGCGTGCGTCAGGATTGCGCGCTATACGGGCGCCTGCCAGCGGCAGGATTCTGCGCGTCCATGTCCAGAGTGAAACAATGGTCGCGGCCGGAACGGCCATTCTGGAAATCGCAGACCCTGAAAACCTGGAGGTCGTAGCAGAGTTCCTGTCCGAGGATGCGGCGCAGTTTCGTCCGGGGGCGGATGTTCAGTTGACAGGCTGGGGCGGACAGTCGCTCGCTGGCCGCGTCCGGACTGTCGAGCCCTCGGGGTTCCTGAAGATCTCGGCACTGGGCGTTGAAGAGCAACGCGTAAATGTTGTCATCGATCTCGCAGAGGCTCCGGCAGACCATGTCCTGGGCGACGGGTTCCGGGTTGATGCGGCTGTGACCACATGGGCGTCGCCGGATGTCCTGCAGGTGCCGGTCTCAGCCCTTTTCCGGGTTCAGGGAGACTGGTCTGCGTTTCGGATTAACGGTCGGCGGGCACAGCTGACGCGCGTCGAAATCGGCCACCAGAATCAGGGCCAAGCAGAGATTATCGCGGGTCTGTCGGCAGATGACCATGTCGTGCTTTATCCCGACCGGTCTCTGAGCGATAACCAGCCTGTCCGCCGGCGCCCGAATTGATCCGGCCAGCCGCCTTCTTGGCGGGTTTTGGCCCGCGCGCACGCCCGCCCCGGACCATGCCGGTCTTCAGGTATCAGTGCCAGGTATAGGCCAGAGCCGCCGTTCCGGCCGCAACGACAAACAAGGCTGAAGCAGAAAAGCAGGCGCCGAAGCGCGCGCCGCCTGCGACAAAGGCGAGGACGGATTTGCTCGCCATGTTGGCAGCGACCGCGAGCAGGATGGCGCTCGCGGCAAGATAGGGGGCTGGCTCCGACAGGCGTGTCACGTTCAGAATGACAGCGTCCACATCGGCGAGGCCGCCAAGCGCAGCCAGCGGGAGCAAGCTGACTTCGCCGGCCCAGCGGGATGCGAGGGCGACACAGATGTTCAACCCGCCGATCAGCAGCGCGAAGCCCGCGACCGATCGCAGGTCGAGCGGGCTTTTCAGGTCTGGCAACAACCGCTCTTCGGTTGTGGCGGCCCTCGGGTGCAGGAGGTAGAGGGCGCCCGCCGCGCCTACGGCGGCAGATGCGCCCAGAACCGGCAGGACAAAGTCCACGAGCTGCGGCGCCAGGAAAACCACAAGCAGGAGGATCCGAACCAGCATGACGACTGTTGTCAGCGATGCTGCGGCGGTCGAATCAAGCAAGGTCAGCGAGCCCTGGCGTCGACGCCTCGCCAGTTCTGCGACAGTCAGCGTTGAGGACACCGCCGATCCAGCCACGGCCCCAACGGCGAGACCTGCGCGCTTTCCGAGCAAGCGGACGGCAATATAGCCTGCGAAGGAAATCGTCGCGATCAGGATGGTGAGGAACCAGAGTTCGCGCAGCCGGATAAGCCCCCAGGGATCGACGGGCGCCGAGGGCAGGAGCGGCAGGGCGATAAAAGTCATTGCAAGGATCAGGAGAGCTGACCGGATTTCCGGCCATGTCAGGCCGCGCAGCCAGGCATGAAGATTGTCCTTGAAGGCGAGGATGCAGACAGCGGCAACGCCGGCCGTGGCTGCTTCGTGCAGATGACCAAGGCCGGCGAGACCGCCGAGAGCGAATGTCAGGAGACCTGCAACCGTGCTGGTGGCAGAAAACTCTTGGTCAGCCGAGTTATCCCGCCACTGGAACATCCCGAACAGGACCGAGAAAGCAAGGGCGATCGCCGCAAAGGCGGCGCCGCCGAGGTCTGAGCCAAGGATGGCGGCAAGCCCGCCGAGAAGCCCGGCGAGGGTGAAGGTCCGCAGGCCGGCTGCGCGTGAGCCTGGCGCTTCGCTGCGCTGCTTCCAGCCGCGCTCGATCCCGATAAGCGCGCCGATGGCCAGGGCTGCTGTCAGCCGTTGAAGGAGTTCCGGGTCCACGTTGGCACAGGTGTCCTTTCGCAAGGGCGATGCAGATCAGGCGCCGGGCGCCTGAGATTTTGCTAGGCCCTGTTCAGTGCTCAGCGCAACGCGGTCAATGCGAAAGCAGGACAGGAACCGGTGATTTGGAGATCAGGAACTGAGTGGGACCTCCCAGGACGCGCTGAGCCAGCTTGGGATGCCGGTAGCCGCCCATCACAATCATGTCGGCGCCCAATCCCTGTGTTGTTTCGACGAGGCGGTCGCCAACCGTCTTGCCGAGACTGTCCGCGTTCTGGACGGTCATTTTCAGACCGTGCCGGGCAAGGTGGGTCGAAATGTCGAGGCCTGGTGATGCGCCATGCTGGTCAGGGCCGACCTTTGCATCGACCGTCACGACGCAGACTTCAGCGCCTGGCGCCAGCATGGAAAGCGCATCGTGAATGGCGCGCGATGCCTCGCGGCTGGCATCCCAGGCGAGAACTACCTTCTTTCCTAACGATGCCGGCTTCCACTTTTTCGGAAGCGCAAGCACTGGCCGGCCGGCGCCGAAAAGCGCGCCTTCAATGATCTCGCCATGCAGATCCCGGTCCGGCTTTGAAGGCATGCGCGCGACAACCAGGTCCGAGTAGCGCGCAAAGACAGCGACTGTTCCTGCAATCGCCGTATCAAATGTCAGCGTGTTCCGGATCTCCAGGCTACTCGCCTTCCTTTCAAGGTGCGTTTTAAGCTGGCTCCTGAAGGCGCGGATGTGTTCCTGGGCCGCTTCCAGCTGAGCCTGGACCTCGGCCTGGCCGCTGAGCATCATGCCATCGCTGAAGATTGGCGCCGGCTGCACACCGATCGCGCAGCAGCTGAGGTGCGCTTCCCAGCCCTCGGCGAGACTGGTCGCCTGGTCGATCAATCCGTAGTCGGACTCAAGCGAAGAAATGCAAATCGAGAGATCACGAATACCCATGGCGTTGCTTCTCCTGTGCTGGAACGGCTCTGTCAGCTTTAACGAAGTTCCTGAGCATCTAGCTCTGCGCGTTCAAATTGAACGATAGGGAGTTCTACGTATCCCGGCGCAGCGAGGGGGCTTCATAAGGTCTTTTGCTGATACCGCACCAGCAGCATGTCAGGTGGGACTGGCCCGGCCAGCCCTGTCATCAACGGATGGGATGGGACCGCAATGGCGCTACAGATCAGGCAGGAGGCTTTCTGGAAGTCGCGCATGTTCCTGCTGGCATCTGATGTTTCCGGTGCGACCTTGGGTGACCGGGCGCAGAGGGGCTTTTTCCCGGTTATCGCCAGGACCAGCCCGTCGTCCGCCGCGCCGTCTACCGGCGAGACCCCGCCCGAAAGGTTTGTAGGCAGATGATTTCGGCGGAAGACATGGCCCAGAACGCTGAGGGCTTGACCAGTGAGGAGGCCGGTCGCCGGCTCCTGGACCTCGGGCCCAATGAGGTAGATCCCGGGCGTGGCCGGTCCGTGATCGCCATCATTTTCGAGACGCTGAAGGAGCCGATGTTCCTGTTGCTCATCGCGGCGGCCGCCATCTATGCGTTCATGGGAGATCTCGGCGAAGGCCTCTTCCTGCTTGGCGGCGCCGGGGCGGCGATCGGGTTGGTCATCTTCCAGGAAGCGCGCAGCGAGCAGGCCCTGAAGGCACTTCGTCAGCTTGCGCAGCCGCAGTCGCGCGTCCTGCGAGATGGCGCAGAGCGGCGCGTGCCGGCACGGGAAATCGTACCCGGCGATATCGTGCTGGCCGGTGAGGGCGAGCGCCTGCCGACGGACGGCCTGCTTGTTGCCGGGGATGTACTGAGCGTCGATGAGTCTGTGCTGACCGGGGAATCCGCGACGCTTGCCAAGACACCGGCCCAGGATACATCGCCCGTCGATGAGGAGGCGAAGCCCGGTTCAGCGGCCGGGCACAATGTCTTCGCAGGGACACTTGTTGTCCGGGGGCAGGCGGTCATCCGGGCAACCCGGACAGGCCCGCATTCCGAGCTCGGACGGATCGGCAGATCGCTCGCTGAAATCGAGCAGGAACCCACGCCGCTCCAGCAATCCACGGGCCGGCTGGTCGGCTATCTCGGCCTTGTTGCCCTTGCTTTTTGCGGCCTGATTGCTGCGGCGTACGGCTTGCTGCGCGGCGACTGGCCAGGCGGCGCGCTTGCCGGCATCACCGTCGCCATTGCGCTGATCCCGGAAGAGTTCCCGATGGTCCTCGCGATCTTTCTCGCGCTCGGAGCCTGGAGGCTCGCCACGCACAAGGTCCTTGTCCGGCGCAGCGCGGTGATCGAGACGCTGGGCGGCGCAACAGTGCTTTGTGTGGACAAGACGGGCACACTCACGGAGAACCGGATGCAGGTCGCCCGCCTATGGACATCCGAGGGCGAACAGGTCATCGCGCCGGATGCGGGCGTGTCCGATCCGGTGCGCGACCTTCTCCGGATAGCCGCCCTCGCATCCGCCGTCAGGCCCGTCGATCCCATGGACCGCGCGGTGCGTGCCTTGAGTGAGGCGGCGACATTGACGCGACCTGGCCTGGCCGGCGGACCAGAACGCGCATGGCCGCTGACCCCCGGCCTGCTTGCCGTCACCCAGATCTGGCTGATGCCGGACGGCGCTCGCCTCGCCGCTGCCAAGGGAGCGCCGGAGGCGATCTTCCGGCTTTGCCGCCTTTCGCCGGAGCAGACGGCGTACCTGGCGGGCATCGTCGACTCTTATGCCGGGCTTGGCTTGCGAGTCCTGGGTGTTGCCAGCGCGAGTCCGGGGGAGCCGGTTTTCGATGACCCTCTGACAGGAGACTTCCGCTTCTCTGGCCTGATCGGCTTCATTGATCCGCTCCGCTCAGAGGTGCCCCAGGCCCTTCAGGAAGCCCGCTGCGCCGGCATCAAGGTGGTCATGATCACCGGGGACCATCCGGCAACCGCCATGTCGATTGCGGCTTCGGCCGGCATCGATACGGCCGCCGGATTCCTGGCCGGGTCCGAGATCGAACAGCTGCCCTTCGATGTGCTCTGCGAAAAACTGAAGTCGGTGCGTGTCTTTGCCAGGATTGCGCCTGAGCAGAAGCTCAGGATTGTGCAGGCCCTCAGGCAGGACGGCGAAATCGTCGCCATGACGGGAGACGGTGTCAACGATGCCCCCGCCCTCGAGGCGGCTCATATCGGCGTCGCGATGGGCCAGCGCGGGACCGACGTTGCCCGTGAAGCGGCCGACCTCGTCCTCCTGAATGACAGCTTTGCCTCAATCGTGGGCGCTGTTCGTCTCGGGCGGCGCATCTTCGCGAACCTCCGGCGCGCAATCACCTACATAACCGCGATCCATGTTCCGATCGCCGGCCTTGCGCTTCTGCCCTTGCTGTTCGGACTGCCGCCGCTCCTTTTTCCGATGCACATCGTTCTCCTGGAACTGGTGATCGATCCGACCTGCGCGCTCGTATTCGAAGCCGAGCCAAGCGACAGGAAGGCCATGCAGCGCCCACCCCGGCGCTCTGGAGAACTCCTGTTCGGGCGCCGGGAGCTCGTCCTGGCTGTCCTGCAGGGCGCCGGGATCCTCGCCGTCGTCTTTGGTCTCTACTGGTCGCTTCTGACGATCGCCGGGGCCGCCGAGCCGGCCGCGCGCGGCGCAGCCTTCATTGCTCTCGTCGTCGGCAACCTCGTTCTTGCGCTGACCGATTCTGCGTCCTCCGGGCGTATCTTCGCGCCCCATCGGCGGGTCTTCTGGGGTATCGTGGCTGGCGTCGTCCTGGTGCTCGTCCTTGTCTTCACGATTGAACCAGTGAGCGCCGTTTTTGCAGTCGAGCGGCCGGGGGCCGCGCTGCTGGCGCTGGCGATCGCGGCGGGTCTGATTGGGGGAGGTTGGACGGCACTGCGCTTTCTTGTCCCCCGTAGTTTACCTGAACTTTTGGAAGGGCCCATTCGATGACCGCGTTGCAAACATGGGAAAGGGGCTATGGCGTCATTCGGCATTCGGACCAGACCCGCGAGCGGATCGCAGTTCTGGCCGCAAGCCTTGTAGAGTCAGGCGCGGCGTCGTCCGAGGATCTCGTCTATACGGCCCTGTCTGCTGCCGACCGCCTCGCGAGCGCAGCCATGTGGGTGGTTGTCCACATGACCTATGCCTGCCGTGTCGACCTTTCCGGCGCTGATCTCGCGGCCGATGATTTCAAGTCTGCGCCGGAGGGGCATACCGGCGGATCTCTCAACGTCGTGCCGGCCTATGTCGGCTACCTCGCCGCAAACCTCCTCACGGCGCAAACCAGGGGCTGGATGCTTGGCCAAGGTCATTGCGTTGCCGCGGTCGAGGCCGTCAACTGCCTGGTCGGCAACCTCACGGACCAGCAAACAAGCCGATACGGCTTCAGCGAAGAAGGTCTAAGCCGTCTGTGTGCTGACTTCTACGGCTACGAGATTGGTGCAGACGGGGCGGCATCAGCGCCGCTCGGGAGCCACGTCAATGCCTATACCGCCGGCGGCGTGTCAGAAGGCGGCTATCTCGGCTTTGCAGAGACACAATATGTCCACATGCCGCTCCCAGGAGAGAGCCTTGTGGCCATTCTCAGTGACGGCGCCTTCGAGGAGCAGCGCGGCGGTGACTGGGCGGAACGCTGGTGGCGTCACGAAGATTGCGGGTTCGTTGCACCGGTCATGATCCTCAATGGCCGTAGGATCGAACAACGCACCGAAATACGCCAGGATGGCGGCGCGGCTTGGCTGGCCCGCTACCTGGACGTCAATGGCTTTGATCCTGTCGAGATCGATGGGCGGGATCCGGCAGCCTTTGCCTGGGCGGTGCTGGAAACGGAGAGGCGGCTTGCCGCCGCAGCAAGATCTATCGGACAGGGAAGGGCGGTCTATCCGGTACGCCTGCCGTTTGCCATCGCAACAACCGAGAAGGGTTTTGGTTTTCCAGGCGCCGGGACCAACCGCGCCCATAATCTTCCGCTTGGACAAAATCCGCACTCGGACAGAGCGGCCAGACAGGCTTTCAATGCCGGTGCGCGGACACTTTTCGTGCCGTTCAGCGAACTCTCGGCAGCCCGGCGGGCGTTCATGCAGCATACGGCGCAAAGCAGGGAAAAGGAGGGCCTCAATCCATTTACCCGGCGCAATCCCGAAGCGCCCGTCCTGCCAGTCCGAAAACCCGCTCCGGCAGGCTCGGCCCTCGCTGCCATGGATGATTGGTTTGTGGCCTTCGTAGACGCAAACCCGAACCACCGATTCCGCATCGGCAATCCGGACGAACTGAAAAGCAACCAGATGGGCAAAACTCTCGCCCGGCTTTGTCACAGGGTGAACCAGCCTGAAACAGGGTCAGAAGAATCCGTATACGGATCGATTATAACGGCCCTGAATGAAGAGGCTGTCATCGGGGCTGCGCTGGGCAACAAGGCAGGTCTGAACCTCGCCGTCTCTTATGAAGCCTTTGCGGTCAAGATGCTTGGCGCGCTACGACAGGAGATCATTTTTGCGCGCCAGCTCATGGAAGCGGGCCGGCCGCCTCAGTGGATCGGCGTGCCGCTAATCCTGACGTCACATACCTGGGAGAATGGCAAGAACCAGCAATCCCATCAGGACCCGACACTGGGCGAAGCCCTGCTTGGGGAAATGTCTGATGTCGCCCGCGTCATCTTCGCGGTCGATGCGGCCACCGGTGTCGAGGCGCTGCGTCAGATATATGCGTCGCGCGGCGTGATCGGCTGTATTGTCGCTCCCAAGCGTGCGACGGCGGAGGTGTGTACGGACGCCGAAGCGAGAAAGGCGTTCGAGACCGGTGTTGCCGAAATCGAGAATGACCCAGGCGCATCGCTCCAGATTGTCGCCATCGGGGCCTACCAGCTTGCCGAAGCGCGCCGCGCCGCGGCCCGGCTGCGCGCTGAGGGCCTCGGCGTCAATGTTACAGCCATTCTGGAGCCGGGACGCCTGCGTCTGCCGAGAGACCGGTTTGAGGAGGCATTCGTCGTCCCTGATCAGGTGATCCGGGACCTGTTTCCGCCGGGACTGGCCCGCCTTCTGGTGACGCATACCCGCCCGGAAATGATGACGGGACTTCTCAGGCGCCTGGATGAGGGGCCATCCCTGCTGCGGGCACACGGCTACCTGAGCCGCGGCGGGACACTGGACGCGCCGGGCATGCTCTTTGCCAATCGAAGTACCTGGGCGCACCTGATCTTGTCGGCGGCTGGCCTGCTGGGCCTTCCGGCCGAGACGCTGCTTTCGCCTTCAGAACTTGCAGCGGCAGTTGGGCAAGGCGATCCGAAGGTGCTGCGATGACCTTCCCGCAAACCCGTATCCTGCAATCATTGCCCGTGACGCGTTTGTCCGGGCTGGTATCGGAGTATAAGTCATGACGTCCTTGTCGTTTCTGGGTGGTGCCGGGACCGTGACCGGATCACGGTTTCTGGTTGAGGCAGGCCAATCGAAGCTGTTGGTCGATTGCGGGCTTTTCCAGGGGTACAAGCAGTTGCGGCTGAAGAACTGGCAGCCGCTGGGCTTTGACGCTGACGCGCTCGACGCCGTCATCCTGACCCATGCCCATCTCGACCATAGCGGCTACCTGCCGGCGCTGGTGAAACAGGGTTTCCGGAATGCGGTCCATTGCACGGAACTGACGCTGGCTCTGTGCAACATCCTGCTGCCGGATGCCGGACGCATTCAGGAATCGGACGCCGAGCGCGCCAACCGGGACGGCTTCTCCCGCCACCATCCGGCGCAGCCCCTCTACACCGAGCGCGATGCACACAGCGCCCTGCGTCGCTTTAAGACTTGCCGGTTTGACGAGGAGCAGCGCCTGCCGGGCGGGCATAGGCTGAAGTTCCTCAGAGCGGGCCATATCCTGGGCGCGGCGATCGTCCAGCTTGACCTGACCGGCCAGCGGATAACTTTTTCAGGGGACCTTGGACGCTATAATTGCCCGCTCATGCATCCCCCGGAACGCGTTCAGTCGACGGACTATCTTGTGGTCGAGTCGACTTATGGCAATGCGGTCCACCCGGAAGGGGATCCTGAAGACCTGCTGGAAGATGTCATCTGCCGGACGGTAAAGCGCGGCGGGACTGTGATCGTTCCGAGTTTCGCAGTGGGGCGTGCCCAGAGCCTGCTCTACCATCTCAGCCGGCTGAACAAGTCCGGGCGGATTCCGTCCGTTCCGATCTACCTCGACAGCCCGATGGCGATCGACGCGTCCGAACTGTTCTGCCGGCAGGATGGCGGCTCCCGGCTTTCGAAAGAAGAGGCGCGTGCTGCCTGCTCCGTTGCCGAGTACATCCGGGACGCCGATGATTCCGAAAGGGTCATCGCCGACCCAGGTTCGAAGATCGTGCTCTCAGCGAGCGGCATGGCGACCGGCGGTCGTGTCCTGAACTACCTGAAGCGGTATGCGCCCGACCCGCAGTCCACCATCCTCTTTACGGGCTACCAGGCCGGCGGCACCCGCGGCGCGCACCTGCTGGCCGGGGCGGACCAGATCAAGATCCATGGCGGCTGGCACAAGGTGCGCGCAGAAGTCCTGAACCTTCACATGCTGTCGGCGCACGCGGATGCCAATGAGATCATGCGGTGGCTCTCCGGCTTCGAGGTACCGCCGCGCAGGACCTTCATCGTGCACGGCGAGCCTGACGCATCGGATACGCTGCGCCACCGGATCCAGGAAGAGCTGGGCTGGGACTGCGAGGTCCCTGAGCAGGGACAACGGATAGAGCTGGCATGAAACCCCTCGGACTGAACGCGCTCATGGCACGCCGGTTGGGGCTGCTGACGCATGATGAGGCGGTGGCCTTTATCCGTTCCGACAGCGATGTCAGCAAGTCCGAAGGCCTGAGCTCGCATGGCCGGCTGAAGCTTCAGTGCAATGGTGCAACGGTCTATGCGAGCCTCTACCAGGTCACATCTGACCTGATCGATCACGATGAAATCGGCCTGTCCGAGTATGCCTGGAGGAAGCTCGGATTGACCGGTCCGCAGCCCGTCATTGTCTCCTCCGCCCCGCCCCTGCAATCCATGACCCATGTGCGCGCCAAGATGTTCGGCGCGCACCTGGGTACGGAATCGGCCGCGGAGATCGTGCGCGACATCGTCGTCGGATGTTTCTCCGACATCCAGCTTTCGTCATTTGTAGCTGCCTGCGCGTCCCCTGTCCTCACCGCGACAGAGACGATCGCCGTGACAAAGGCGATGGTCGAGACCGGCACGCGGCTCGTCTGGCCGAGCGGCAACATCTATGACAAGCACTGTATTGGCGGCCTGCCGGGCAACCGCACGACGCCGATCGTGGTCTCCATCGTGACCTGCTTTGGCTTGAAGATGCCGAAGACCTCATCGAGAGCGATCACGTCTCCGGCGGGCACGGCCGATACGATGGAAACCCTGACAAATGTTGCCCTCGACATGACGACGATGCGCCGGGTCGTCGAGACTACGGGCGGCTGTTTCGTCTGGGGGGACAGCGTGGGGTTCAGTCCGGCCGATACGTCGATCATCCGCATTGAGCGCGCGCTCAATCTTGATGTCGACGGTCTTCTGGTCGCATCCGTGCTGTCTAAGAAGATTGCCGCAGGTGCGACGCATGTCGTGATCGACATACCCGTCGGGCCGACGGCCAAGATGCGAAACCAGGCCTCTGCGGCCCGCCTGGGCGACCTATTCCGGCGCGTCGCTGATGCGTTCGATTTGGAAGTCCGCACGGTCATTACTGATGGGCGCCAACCGGTAGGCCGTGGCATTGGTCCTGCGCTGGAGGCGCAAGATATTCTCGCTGTGCTCGACACCCAGCCGGACGGGCTCTCTGATCTGTCTGAAAGAGCCTGCGTACTTGCGGGCGCGGTCCTCGAGATGGCCGGCCTCTGCGCCGAAGGCGCAGGCGCTGCCCTTGCCCGCACAGCGCTTAGGGACGGCCGGGCACGGCGGAAGTTTGACGAGATCTGCGACGCGCAGGGCGGGGCAAGAACGCCGCCGGAGGCCGAGTTCAGCCGGCCCATCCGGGCGGTCCGGTCCGGGAAGGTGACGTCTGTGGACAACCGGATGATTGCGCGGATCGCTAAACTCGCCGGCGCGCCGGAGGATATGTCGGCGGGTGTGCGACTGGCGGTTCGGTTGGGCGATAGTGTCCGGCAGGGCGATGTTCTGTTCACGCTCGTCTCGGGAACCCTTGGCAAGATTGCTTATGCGATGGACTATGTCGCCACAAATCCAGTCGTCGTCGAGATAAGCCGGTGAAGCCCGCCATGTTCTTTGTCACGCCGGGCGCAGAGCACCTGGCGTCGGCGTTCAGGGCCGCAGGTCTCGCGCAGGGTGCTTGTGAGTTTCGAAAATTCCCTGACGGGGAAGCCTACGTTCGGCTTCTGGAGGATGTCGCCGGGCGCCGCGTGGTACTCATCAGTACCCTGAACGACCCTGATCAACGTCTGATGAGCGTTCTGCTCGCGGCCGCCGCAGCGCGTGCCCACGGCGCACGTGAAGTCGGCCTGGCGATTGGCTACCTGCCCTACATGCGCCAGGACATCGCCTTCCAGGAGGGCGAGCCGGTGAGTGCGGTCCACTTTGCAAGGATCCTCGGCGGGTTCGCCGACTGGGTCGTGACCGTGGATCCTCATCTTCACAGGTTCGGTTCTCTGGGCGAAGTGTTCGGACATGTCCCCGCGCGGCGGGTAACTGCTGTCCCCGCGATATCGGACTGGATAATGTCGGCATTCACGCGGCCACTGATCATCGGGCCGGATTCTGAAAGCGGCCAGTGGGTGAATGCGATCGCCGAGCGCACCGGGGCGCCGGCGCTCGTCCTGGAAAAGACGCGCGCCGGCGACCGGTCCGTCCGGATCGACCTGCCAGAGGTCGGGTCTTTCGGTGACCGCCAGCCGGTCATAGTCGACGACATTGTCTCGACAGGCACCACGATGGCGAAGCTGGTTTCCGGCCTCCGGATCAAGGGGTTCAGGCCCCCGGTCTGCTGCTGCGTGCATGCGCTGTTCGTCGAAGGCGCGCAGCAGAAGCTGCTGGAGGCGGGCGCCTTGCAAATTGCCAGCTGCGATACGGTCTCTCACCCATCGAACAGGATCGGCATCGGCAAGCTGCTGGCCGAAGGGGTGCAGGCCAGCCTCGGGCGCTAGGGTACGATAGGCCATGACGTCAAAGCCGCGGTGCCGGGAGTACGGCTGGCTCAGAGAAGGGCGAGGCAATCCCGTGCAATCTCACTTTCTTCATCTGCGGGCAGGACAAAGACGCTGACAGGTGAGCCAGCCGGGGAGAGCAGGGGGCTGCCGTTCGCGTTCGCATCCGGGTCGATCCGGATGCCGGCCCAGGCAAGCCCGGCCGAGATTCCGGACCGCACGCGCCGGGAATTTTCTCCGACACCGCCGGTGAAGACTAAGGCATCAATTCCGCCGAGAGCGGCGATATGCGAGCCACATTCCCGGACGATCCGGTAGACGAAGAGCGCGATCGCTTCTTCAGCCTCCGGTGCGCCTGAAGCTTCCAGAGCGCGCAGGTCACCCGATATACCGGATACGCCCAAGAGGCCGGACTGCTTGCGCAGCAGGTGTGAGACCTGCGCTGCGCTCATGCGCCGGTCATCCATCAGGTAGAGAAGCAGACCGGGATCGATATCCCCGCAGCGGGTGGCCATAGGGATTCCGCTCAAGGCCGAAAACCCCATGCTGGTCGCAATGCTCCGGCCATCCAGGATGGCGCACAGGCTCGATCCACTGCCGAGGTGCAGCGCGAGTGTGCGCTTGTGCAGGTGGGCCGGAAAAAGCTCGGGCAGATGGCGCGCAATGTGGGCATAAGATAACCCGTGATATCCATAGCGCAGGATCCCGCTGTCGGTGAGGGCGCGGGGCAGGGCATAGATCTGAGCGATCCGGGGCTGGGTACGATGAAAGGCCGTGTCAAAGGACAGGGTTTGCGTCAGGTCCGGACGCGCGGCGCTCACGGCGCGTATGGCAGCAAGATTGAACGGTTCGTGATCGGGCGCCAGGGCGCACAGCGAATCGAGTGCTGCAAGGAGTTCAGGCGTCGCGACCCGGCTCGAGTGATTGTGCAGGCCGCCCTGGACAACCCGGTGTCCGAGGGCCGCGAGCGGATGGCCAAGGGCTTCCTCAATGGCGATGATCAATCGCGGGGCGAGGGCGGATAGTCGAAGATCCGAGACGTCGGCGCCAGACAGGAAAGCGCTTGCCAGGTTTCTGTTTCCGGCAACAGCCGAAAGCTTGGGCGCCTCCGGCAGGCCGGCGATTTCAGCGCGCAGCAGGCGTGGCCCGAGCCCGCCGGATTGCGCTGCCGCATACGCGGCCATCTTGATGCTCGAAGAGCCCACATTGAAGGTCGCAACAATGCGCTCTGTCATGCAGGCCTGTCCTGCCAGGCGAGATAGGCCGCCGCCAGGGCTGCCGAGGCTGCCCGCTCTGCCGGGCTGTCTGCACGGCTGGTCAGGACAATCGGCACCTTGGCACCAAGGATGATACCTGCAGCTTCAGCACCGGCGAGATAGTCGAGCTGTTTGGCCAGCATGTTGCCGGCCTCGATCCCCGGAACGATGAGGATATCTGCGGCGCCTGCAACGGGTGACTTCAAGCCTTTGGCAAGGGCTGCCTCCGGCGAGATCGCGAGATCGAAGGCGAGCGGCCCGTCCAGGATACCGCCGAGGATCTGGCCGCGGTCGGCCATCTTGCAAAGCGCTGCTGCATCTATGGTTGAAGTGATCGCCGGATCGACAAGCTCGGTTGCCGACAAGATGGCGGTAAGCGGGGTGTCGATACCCAGCGCATTGGCAAGGTCGATCGCGTTCTGCGTGATCCAGCGTTTCGTTAGAAGGTCCGGCGCAATATTGAGGGCGCCGTCGGATATAAGGATCCATTTCGGCCATGCGGGCGTCTCCAGCACGAACACATGGCTCATTCGCCGCTGCGTACGCAGGCCGCCTTCCCGCCGGACGCAGGCTGCCATCAGCTCGCTGGTTGCGATATGGCCCTTCATCAGGATCGACACACGGCCGCCTGCTGCCAGCCGGACCGCTTCATCCGCCGCCGCATGGCTATGCGACGCCTCGACAAATTCCAGTCGCGAGACATCGAGCGCGGCGGCGTCGGCCGCTGCCATTATCTTGTCCCGGTGGCCAACAAGGATGGGATCGATGAGGCCAAGCTTCTGTGCCTCGAGTGCGCCGGATAGGGAGAGCGCATCAACCGGATGGACAACAGCGCACCGGTGCGCAGGTCGCCCGACAAGGTCCAGTAAACTGGCGAATGGATCCCGCGCGGTCTCTCCTTCAACCATACGTCTGGTCCTCGCTCTTAGCCATCTGGCAGGAATGCGGTCCTTCTTACCCGCGCTCATCTTCTGAATCGAGGACGCTCTGGCCAGGATAAGGACCTCGGTCCGTTCGGGGCCAGTCAGTACCTGTTCTTAATCGACAGGATCCGGGTCGCCTGGCGGGCATCATCTTCGCTGACGGCAAGTTGCTCAAGCAGGCTTTCCAGAAAGTCTGCCTCGGCTGCAACCATCGCGCCATCGGCCAGGCAGATGTCGAGGCAGTGCACGAACGCCGAGAGATGCATATCATGCGGGAGCGCGCGGGAAGCTTCGCTTAGCCATTCGGGCCGGTCTGTACGACGCTTCACGACGGTGCGGTTCAGGGCGGCCAGTTCATTCGGATCAAGGTTGCGCAGGATGCGTGAGCGGTGCGACAGGGCCCTGAGTTCTTCAGTCTCCTGCTGCGCCATCTTCCCATCTGCCAGGGCAGCCGACAGGACGAGACAGAAAAAGGCTTCCGGTATCGACCAGTCGCTCTGATTGTTCGGAAACTCGGAGACGAGTTCCTTCAAGCTGAAGGGCTGCTTCTTTTCGGTTATGACGGGCGCGAACAACTCGCCGGCCCCTTCGATCAGCTCGCTCATGAGCGTGGTTCCTCTTTGTCGGTTTGCGTTCAATCGGGACGGGGGGATGTCGGGGCGGGCGGCCAGGCGGCGACGGCGGCCTTCATCTGCTGGAGCTTATTTCGCCGGGCCGTCAGTGCCGAGATGGTCGTATCGAGCCATTCGACGTCAGGCGGAATTTCAGTCAGCTTCTTGGGGGCCCCAACGCGGCTCGGCTCGGCAAGCAGCTGCGCGATTTCGAACTCCAGCTGGTCGGATTGCTGCTGAAGCGTTACGATACTCTGAAAGGGCGCGTAGGCGTCAAGCTGCGCCTTCTGCTCATCGATCTTCTGCATCTGGGCAACTGACTGGGTGTCTTTCTCCGCAAGCAGCCTGGTCAGCCGGGCAACTTCGACCTCAGCCTTTTCGATTGTGGCCGCGGCGTTCTGCTTGACCATCGCCATGCCGATGCCACCGGCTGCGACCATGCCCACGAGGAAGACTACAGCCACCAGCAACCTGGCGCGGCCTGTCTTCGCCTGCTTCGCCTCCTGCGAAAGCGCCTGCATGTCTTCGCGCGTCGGGACGGGCTGGAAGATGAGTTCGTCAGAATGATCGGGTTCTCTGGTGGGCGTCATGGTTCAGGTCTCCAGAACAGGAAGGTGCAGCCCCTTGAGGCGGTCGCCCGGGTCAGCTCGGCAAGGTAATGTTGAGTGGTCAGGATGCGGAGCATTTGAGAACTCCGTAGTGTCCGTAGAACGCTTCCAGATCTTTCCAGGTCTGCGATCCGGCTTCAACGGAGGCATCCCGGCGGCAGCGCTCGACGACCAGTTTGCCCTGGGCCAGCACGGCAGCGAGATCGATCACGCGGCCGAGGTCGTCAAATCGAGGGTTAGCGTTGGCCTCGGGGCGCGCTTTCAGGGCTGCTTCACCTGACTGGAAAGCATCCTGCGCGAGTCTGAGGACGCTGCGCCAGTAGTCTTGGGACGCTATGTCGTAGGCAGACACATCGATAAGCTGCGCCTGCTTCAGGAAATACATGCCCCTCAGGAGATGCCTTTCTGCCGTATCGCCGGCAGGGCAGCGCTGCAGGCTGGCGCCTGATTTCACGTCCGGCCCGCTGGCAAGGATATGGGACAGGCAGGCCTGGCGCGCATACTTTGCCGAAAAGCTGTTCGCTTGCGCCGCGTCATCTGCATAGGCGCGCGCCCGCGCCTGCCAGCCGGTCCCCCGAAGCACTGTTTCGGCGACACTCAGCATGTATTGCGCCTCAGAGGTCTGCGCAGCCGGGAGCGTTCCGGCGACCGGCGACAGCGCATCAATCGCGCCTGGAAAATCGGATTTGCCGAACTGCAGCCGGCCGATCTCATAGCGGACAGATGCAGCTTGGAGGCCGGAAGCAGAAGCCTTCTGAAGTACAGAGAGGGCTTCCTCCGCCTTGCCGGTACGTTCCAGTAGCCTGGCTAGGGACAAGGTGGCTGCTTCATGGTCAGCGCTTTGCCCGGAAGCCAGCGCGTTACGATAGACGGTTTCGGCCTCCTCGCGGCGGCCCGCCAGCTCGTAGGCTTCGCCGAGGATAATCTGGCGATCATAAGTCGGCGACAGCGAAGTGGACTTCATAAGGACGCGAATGGCAGCATCGATCAGGCGTTCCTGCTCCAGTTCATCGACGGGGCGCTTGGCGCCGGCAAGGCTCAGGTAGCTGACGCCGAGCTGCTCCAGGTCTTTGGCGTGCGCGTCATCCGGCATCGCGGCACTGATCTTCTGGGCGGCATCAAACGCGTCTTTGGCCGCCCCGAAATGTTCGCCAGCCTTCCCCGGCTCAAGACCGGCGAGCGCAAGATAGACGGCGCCGAGACCCCGATAGGCGGGGAGACGGACGGATTCCGAGCGCAAGGCATCCCGGTAACTCGACACAGCGGACAGGCCAAGGGCAGCAGATTGGGATGGCGGCGCGTTGGCCGCAGCCGAGGCCGTCATGGACCCGCGAAGCTGCTCACCGTGGTTGTACGCGATCTTCGCCAGCGTCTCGGTAGCACTTGCCGCAAATGACGGGCACGCCCGGATGATCTGCCGCAGATCGGTTACGGCCGCGTATTCGTGCTCTGCGCCTCGCAGCTGGCTGATCTGCGCGTTAAGTTCGAGACCCTGACAGGCGAACGCCGCAATCGGGTCATCCTTTCGGGCAGCCATCGCGGCGAGGTCCTGTGTCGTTAGCGCGGCGGTAGCGGCGCCAAGACATTGATCCGGTTCAGCGCAGGCCGGGCTGCCTGACACAGCAGTGCCGGCCAGGGCGCGCGCCTGTGCAAGCCTGCGGCGCAGGATGAAGCGCTCATCAATCTCCTCAATCGAGGAGGCATTGTCCTTGCGAACGAGCGCATCCTCCTGGTTTACGAACGACTTCTCAACGAGGTTCAGGGCAAACTGGTAGCAAGCGCTGGTCGTCTCGCAGGCAAGCGATGTCGTGCCCCGCTCGCCGAGAAGGTTGTATCCGGAGGCCGCGTTGAAATAGGCGGTTGCCCGCTCCACGCCGCTCCGGTTCGGATCTGCTGCCGCTTCCGGGCCTGAGCAGACCATCGCCATACGCTCCGCATTCGGATCGGTCGCGACGACATTGCGGCTGAAACAATCTTTCGGACTTGTCCAGGCTGGAATTCCTGAATCCGGCGCGGCGGGCGCCGTCGCGCATCCTGAGGCAGCGGCCACAAGGGTGAAGGCGGCAGCCATCCATACCTTGATGCAGGACTGATTCAAATCCAGAAACATTTGGTCTTCCGTTTCGGGTTGCAGCGTACGACCCAAAACTGGTGGCAGTTGCGTGCATCTCCTATCCGCAAGTCTACTTAGTCCGACGCGGGTAGTTGTTCCGGCGCGGCTGAATCGCGAGGTGGATGTCCCGGCGACATTATCAGAGCAAATGGGGGTGAGCCGGTGATTTCGGGAGCGTAGTTTGAGTAGATCGCCCAAAATCCGTTCCGAAACTTCAACACCTCGCCCGAGCTCATCCAGCTTGGCGTACTGATGTATGCCCGATGTCTTCTGTCAACGCGCGAACGTCTCGTTGTCTAACACCTGCTGACCCGCGACAAGCGGAGTCGGGTTCGCATTGGACTGACAGCACCGCCAGTCTCAGGGAAGCATGATGTACGCAGCGGAGTTGCGCCCTCGTCGCGGGGTGCGCTTTGGCAAGGCGGACTATGGGGGATCCGGACGCGAAGCACTGAAGTCAGCCGTGCATTTCCGGGGAGTTGTTTCGGCGATTGAGCCAAACTCGGCAGGGGGTGTCTTTCCGAATTGAAAGGGTGGTTTGGCGCGAGCCGTTCAACCGGAGTGGCTTGAAAATAAGGCGCCACGAAGCCGCCTAGATCATTGCCGCGCCTTTGGCCGCGATCATGATGGTCGGCGTATTTGTGTTGCCGGACGTTATCTGAGGCATCACCGATGCATCGACGACCGCCATGGGGTCGTCGACGCGCCCCATCTTTGCGGTGCCCACCGGGTGGAAGATCGTGGTGCCGATGTCGCCGGCGACCTGAGACAAGTCCCTGCCAGCCGACGCGGGACCAGGAACAAATTCGTCAGGACTGAACCGCGCCAGTGCGGGCTGTTGCATCAGCCGCCGCGTCAACTGAATCGCATCGGCGGTAACCTGTCTGTCTTCGTCCGTATCAAGATAATTTGGGTCGATCACCGGGGCTGCGGCGGGATCGCCGGACGGGATCCTGACTGACCCCCGCGATGTCGGGCGCAGGTTGCAGGCGGCCACTGTGATGGCCGGAAACCGGTGCAATGGCTCGCCGAACTTGTCGAGCGACAAGGGCTGCACGTGAAACTGTACGTTCGCCCTCGCCTGCCTTTCATCCGAGCGCGCGAAGATGCCGAGCTGTGACGGCGCCATGGTCAACGGGCCGCGCCGGCGGAAGGCATAGTCCAAACCCATCTGAACCTTGCCGAACTGGGCGTAATAGATCTGGTTGAGCGTTTCGCCGCCTGAAACCTTGTAGATGGCGCGCTGCTGGAGATGGTCCTGAAGATTGGCGCCGACGCCCGGTAAATCCAGGATCGGCGCGATGCCCGCTTGCGCCAGAACCGGCGCGGGGCCGATGCCGGAACGCTGCAGGATTTGCGGGCTGCCGATTGCCCCCGCGCACAGGATGATCTCGGCATGCGCGGCAACCGTGAAACGCTGTCCGTTTTGCCTGAAGATCAGTCCCGACGCGCGGCCGTCGGCGACCGTCACACGCTCGATCAGCGCGCCGGTTTCCAGACGCAGGTTGGCGCGGCTTCTTGCGGGCTTCAGAAAGCCCCGCGCGGCAGACCAGCGGCGTCCGGCCTTCTGGTTGACGTGGAAATAGCCGGAGCCTTCATTGTCTCCCGTGTTGAAGTCCGGCGTTTTGGGGATTCCCATTTCCAGCGCGGCGTCGCGAACGGCGTCCAGGATCTGCCACTGCACGCGGGGCGCCTCAACGCGCCATTCCCCGCCGACGCCGTGCACTTCGCTTTCACCGAGGAAATGGTCTTCGATGTCGCGAAACACCGGCAAGACATCGTCCCACCCCCAACCTGGCAGCCCGCTATCGCGCCAGGCGTCATAGTCCGCGGCCTGGCCGCGCATGGTGATCATGGCGTTGATCGCTGACGAGCCGCCGATCACCTTCCCGCGCGGATAGGCGAGGGCCCGCCCGTTAAGGCCAGGCTGCGGCGTCGTTTCAAACATCCAGTCGGAACGCGGGTTACCGATCGCAAACAGGTAGCCGACCGGGACATGGTACCAGATCCAGTTGTCCTGCCCGCCAGCTTCGAGCAGCAGCACCCTTTTTGAAGGGTCAGCCGACAGGCGATTGGCAACCACGCAACCGGCCGAGCCGGCGCCGGCAATAATGTAGTCGTACTCGCCGGCAAACGGCCGTGGCGCCTCGTTCATCAACCAGGCTGCACGTCAATGAAGCGGCCGCCATCCCTGGCAAGGCGCTTGAGCGTTGCGGACGGAGCAAACCGCTCGTCTGACGCTCCGAGGCGCTCCATCGTTGCCAACACCGTCTCGGCGCCGACCATGTCGCCGTAGAGCATCGGTCCGCCCTTGTCGGCGGGCCAGCCATAGCCATTCAGCCAGACAATATCGATGTCGGAGGCGCGTTGCGCTTTCTTCTCTTCGAGTATCTTGAGGCCTTCGTTGATCATCGGATGGATGCAGTCGGCAATGATCTCATCCGGGCCCGGCGCGCTACCAGCCGAAACACCTGTGATTTCTGCGATGATCTTCGCGGTGACGTCTGACGGAATAGGGCGGCGGCTCTCATCATAATCGTAATAGCCTGCGCCGGTTTTCTGGCCCCGTCGGTCCAGTTCACACAAGGCATCCCGGACCGGGTTTGCCGTCTTCGCGCCTTTCTTCCAACCGATATCCAGACCCGCCAGATCGGACATCTGGTACGGCCCCATTCGAAACCCGAACGTGTTCAGTGCGGCATCCACATCCCAGGGCATGGCGCCTTGTGCGACAAGTCTCTGAGCTTGCGCCTGGCGCGCAAACAGGATGCGGTTGCCGACGAAGCCCGGGCAGACGCCCACCAGCACCGCGATCTTGTTGATGGTCCGGGCCAGATCCATGCAGGTTGCGATCACGTCATTGGCCGTATGATCCGCGCGGACAATTTCGAGCAATTTCATCACATTCGCGGGCGAGAAGAAGTGGAGCCCGATCACATCCTGCGGGCGCTTCGTGACGCTCGCGATCTCATCGATATCGAGCGCGGAGGTATTGGTCGCGAGGATGGCTCCGGGCTTCAGAATTCGGTCAAGGTCAGTGAATATCTGCTTCTTCAATGCCATGTCTTCGAACACAGCTTCGATCACCAGGTCGCAATTGGCCAAGGCCTCCATCTCCATGGTGCCAGCGAGGCGACCCATGCGTTCGGCGACTTCGCTCTGAGGAAAACGGCCATTGTCGGCGCTGCGCTGGTAGTTGACGCGGACCACTTCCATCCCGCGATCAAGCGCCTCCGGCTTTTGCTCCAGTATCAAGACCGGAATGCCGGCAGACGCGAAGTTCATGGAGATGCCGCCGCCCATCGTGCCCGCGCCGATAACGCCGACTTTTGCGATTTTGCGCCGAGGCGTGTTCGCCGGCACATCCGGGACGAGCCACGCATCTCGCCCCGCCTGGGCGATATAGTCGGAAACTTCAGTCGGTGTCATGGAGATGGCAGGCATCGTCTTCTCTTTTGCTAGCTCTGCGCCTCCTTACTGGAAGCGCGCTTGAAAAACTCGGCTTGTCCTACTTCTTGAGGCGGCCTCGAAGCGCGTCGCGCCGCTCCCGGAAGGCCGAGGATTCAGCGGGTAAGCGCTTCGAGGATCGCGGGCAGCGCGGCCTGTGCCTTTGCACGCATTTCATCGTCCGTTGCATCCTGAATTGGATGCGGCACGAGAATGTAGCGCGCCTCCGGCATGCCGAGTGCGTTGCGCTGGAAATCTGCCGCCTCATCAAACTCGGACGACGCTATGGAGACCGATGGGATTCCCTGGATTTCAAACCAGACTGTGTCGTGCAGACTGCACGTCGTACAGGAACCTCAGTCAGCCAGCGCTTCGACCAGATAATCTACCTGGCCCGCAATATCGCGCCGGATATCGTCCGGGCACGGCTTGGTGAACGTGGGCTTGGTGAACCGCTTGACGGTCACACCGGGCGCTGCAGCCTTGAGCTGGCGCTCCAACTCGTCGAGCAGCACATTCCCACGCGGCTTGCGGATATCCAGAAGCCCGATTGTGCCGCTCAGCGTGCCCGTTCTGGCCGTTATCTGCCGGGCGACGGGCTTTCGCTCATCGGTCGGGTCTAGGATTGTTGTCATCTTGCATCCTTCTTCTGCTCAGGATTTGTCTGATCATACCGGGTCACGGCAAAGTCTCTAGCCCAAATCGATCTTGCGCGAGACCGACTGTGATCCGATCTCGCCCGTTGCCCAGCCGTGAAAGGCTGAACTGAACTTGCCGGCGTCGGATCCGGCGACGACGATGTGAATGTAGTCGTCACTAGCGAACTTCGGCGCGGACGCCTTGAGTTTGTCCGCCCCCATTTTTTCCGCGGTCGCCTTCGGGATGCCGGCGCCCGATGTGTCGCTGGCCACCATCTCGCTCAGCGGGCGCGACGTCACCTCCTGGATCCGCGCGCGCAGCTGCGCCTTCGAATAGTGGCCCTGGCTCATCATCGTGTCGATATGTTCGGGGCAAACGACCAGCAGTGTGTCCACGGGCAAATTCCGCAGCTTAGGAAGAAAGACGCTTTCGAGGCCAAGGCCGATGGAGCCTGCGACCTGTTGCGGTGCGCGAGATTCCTGGTCGACAATGTGCACCGGACCGCCGGTCATCGCAAATACGGTGACGACCGAGTCCTCCTTCTTGAATCCCCTTTCGACATGCAGGGGCGGCCAGGGCGAGCGCTCTTCATTCTCCGCGAAGCACATCGTGTACTTCATCGGATTGCCGAGTGTGGACCGCTCGACACCGCCGGGCTTTCCGCCGCCGACATTGCCGACGATGAGGCGCAGCGCGCGCCCGATCGTGGCATTGGCGCGGTTGCCCGATCCGAGCGCGCCGAGTCCCTTGTTCATGCCGATGCGGTCCCGGATCGGCCCATTGACCACAATCACCGGCGCCGCGCCCATTGTCGTGGCCGTCACACCGTGAATGTTGAACGCGTCGGTGCACACCGCTTCCAGTGCAGCGATCAGGACCGGCATGTATTCCGGTTTGCAGCCGGCCATCACGGCATTGATCGCGACCTTTTCTGTGGTGGCCTCTCCCATATTGGGCGGAACAACCGCGATCAGGTCCTGCGGCGCGCGGTGTGTGCCCGACAACATCCTGAGCACACGTTCCGGCGTCGGCGGAACGAGGGGCAATCCGTCCGAAAAGCCCTGGTCAAACATGAACTCGACAACGTCATCGGCTTCACCAATGTCGATGCGGCGCGCGCGCAATACATCGCCGCTTGCCTCCGCGCGGAGACGGTCAAAGATCTCCGGGTACAGATGGCGAGAGCCGCAGCCCGGCCGCCAGGCCGGAAGCGCGTCCCAGTCGATCTGGGCCTGCGGCAAGGCAAGGCTGGTCGCAATTTCGGCGCTGAGTGCCTGCCATTCGGCGCGAACAAACCCTTCGAAATGCTGCTGCACCGAGCCATCGGGGTTCAGCCGGAATACGGACGGCACAATTTCAATGTCCCAGTCGAAGGAGGTCTTGCAGCCCGCATCGTCAAGAACCGGAAATGTCAGGCCGTGACGCGCCGCAAACAAGGCGCTGGCTTCGCCGGACTGGGACGGCATCAGCACCTGTAGCTTGTCGCCATACGCCCGGTGAAAGGCCTCGATGACGGGGGCCGCTGTATTGCAGGTTTCGCAGTCTTCCTTGACGAACACGACGAGGGTAGGTCCGCCGGTCGGAAACGCGTGAGTGCCTCCGGCCAACGATGTCAGGGAGAAACCCGGTTTCGCTTCTGTCATGGGATCTCTCCGTGGTCTCGTGTCAACGTATTGGGGGCAGGCCGCGGGCGTTGTCCAGACAGGGGCCGGCCGCGGCGGAGGTGGATGGGAATCGAACCCACCACACGCCGTGTTGGCGTGTCCGTGGTTTTGAAGACCAGGGAAGCCACCAGACTCCAGTCACCTCCAAGACATGGCCACAGTAACGCTGCCGCGACCTGCGTCAAACTCAGACCGTGTAGCGCGTATCACCCTTCCGCAGGGTTATGCCGGCCGCGTCGAAGTGTTCGAGCAGCGGGACGATGTATTTCCGGCTGGTTCGCAGCGCTGCGCGCGCCTCCCCGGTTGTGAAGGCCGCTTCGCCGGGAAAGCTCTCCCTGAGAACGCGCGCAGCATCTCGCACTGCTTCGGCGTGGAAGAGGATTGTCTGTTTCAACGAGACATTAAACAGCCGGATGACCGTTCCGGCTTCGATCAGCAGCTCGATCAGGTCTTCGTCGCCGGGTGCGCACATCACATCATCGATCCCTGAGGGCGTGAGACCTTCCGATGCGAGGTCACGGGCGATGGCTTCCATGCGCGCCTTGTTGTACGGTGTCAGGTGATCTGATGGTTCATGTCCTGCCAGCGCCACATATGCGCCAGACAGGCGGACCGCTCCGGCCGCGGCGAGCGCCGTCTCCGCATGTTGGGCCAAGGCAGGCGCCAGCCGGGCATCGCGGACATCTGTCCGCAGGGCTCGCGGCTTCAACGGGTTCGCCCGGTGATAGGCAGCAAGGCGCGCCCGGTAGCCTTCCACGGCAAGCCCGCCGTCCGCCGCCGTTGCGGCAACCCCTTCAGCGATCTCGACAATCCCGTCGCCCAGTCTTGCCCTGACCTCGGAAATCGAGGCGCGCGCCAACCGGGAGATATCCTGGAAACGGACGCAGCCTCCTTGTTCATTCGCCAGAGCGCCGGCCAGCGTGGGTACGTCTCCAAGCTCGGCGGCGTTGAGGGTCGCCAGCCTCAAAGCCTTGCCAGCCTTGACCGGGGAAGCCGCTGGATCGAGAACAACGGCGCCTCCCAAAGTCTGCTGAGGCGAGAAGCTGCGCAGGATTGCGCGTTGCCCGGCAAATGCAGTGACGGGCGCTTCGAAACGCAGTTGGGCATATCCCTTCTCGCCGGGGCCGATCTGCTTTGCGCCCAGCAAACGGACGGTCGCCGAGGCGTGCGACGTCGCGTACAGTATACGGACGTCTTCCATATGGCGAAGACCCCGGCTGGCCGACACCGGGATGTCGATCAACACATCCAGGTTCAGGGATGCAGAGCAGGTGCCCGGAGCATAGAGAATATCGCCCGGCGTGACGTCGCCGGAGGCAACGCCCCGCAGGTTGAGCGCCGTCCGCTCCCCGGGCTGGGCTACCGGCACATCGCAGCCGCGAACCTGAATCCGGCGGAGGGTGACGGCCTGAGCGCTCGACGCAAGCACCAGCTCGTCTTCCGGTTTCAGCGCTCCGCCCATCAGGGTTCCGGTCACGACGACGCCGTGCCCTTCGGAGACGAAGACGCGGTCTATCGCGAGGAAGGCGCCTGGCGGCCCGGGCGCCATCGGCAATTTGGACAGACCGGCGATCGCCTGGTGCAGGTCTTCCAATCCTTCGCCGGTTACGGACGAGCAGAGGATCATCGGCGCGTCCCGGAATGAGGTTCCGGCAAGCGCCGCGCGCAAGTCAGCTGTGCGCATTTTGCGTTCGGCGTCGGTGACAAGATCGGCTTTGGTCAGAGCAATCAGGCCCGGATGAACTCCGAGGGCGTCGACGATCTGGATGTGTTCGCGTGTTTGCGGCTGGACGCCCTCGGCGAGCGATAGGACGAGCAGGGCTGCGCGGGCGCCCGAGGCACCTGACACCATCGCGCGAATGAAGTTCTCATGCCCTGGCGCATCGATCAGGTCGATCACGGCGTCGCCATACTCGCGATAGGCAAATCCGGCGGTGATGGAGAGACCCCGCGCCTTCTCTTCAGGCAACCTGTCTGTATCGATACCCGTCAGTGCACGCACGAGTGACGTCTTGCCATGATCGACATGCCCGATCACGACGACAGGACCCGACGTCACGGGGATCGCAACCCGCGAAAGGCATCTGCAATCCCGGTGACTTCGCCGTCCGTCACGGTACGCACATCCATCAGAAACCGGTCGTCCCGGATCATGCCGATGACTGGCGTGCGCGCCTTGCGCAAAGCCGCGGCCAGCGCGTCCGGCGTGAAAGACGAAACCCCGATCGACACGGCATGGCTTTTCAGGTGCTGCTGCGGAAGCGAGCCGCCGCCTGCAAATGCCTCGCTCGGAAGTGAACTGACATCCTCAAATCCAGACGCAATCAGCGCCGCGGCAAGCCTTTCGGCGCGCGCCCGCACGTCTTCGATGGACTGGGAAATGGCGCGCAGAACTGGCACACTGGAAAAAGGGTCGTGCGGCGCGCGGTAGAGGCGGAGTGTCGCCTCGAGCGCTGCGAGCGAGAGCTTGTCGATGCGGACGGCCCGGCTGAGCGGATGGGTCTTCAGACCGCGGATGAGTTCTGCCCGTCCCGCGATGATCCCGCATTGAGGCCCGCCGAGAAGCTTGTCGCCCGAGAACATGACGATATCGACGCCAGATGCCAGGACATCAGACACAACAGGCTCATTGAGAAGGCCGTAAGGGGACAGATCGACAAGGACGCCGCTGCCAAGGTCTTCCATCAGTATCGTACCGGTGGCGTGCGCTAATGCCGCGAGTTCTTCACGTCCTGGCGCATGGGTGAACCCGACGATCTGGTAATTGCTCGTATGGCTTTTCAGCAGTACGGCCGTGTCCGGATCGATTGCCTCTGCATAGTCCTTTGCGCGTGTCTTGTTTGTTGCGCCCACTTCCTTGAGGATCGCGCCGCTTTGCTGAATGACGTCAGGCAAACGGAACGCTCCGCCGATCTCGATCAGTTCGCCTCGTGACGCGACCACTTTCCGGCCGTGCGCAGTGGCCATGAGGCTGAGCAGGACCGCCGCCGCGCAATTGTTCACAACCAGCGCCGCTTCGGCACCGGTTAGCTCGCAGATGAGGCGCTCGACATGTGCATGCCGGGAACCGCGCCGCCCTGTGTCCAGATCCAGTTCGAGATTTGAGTGATCGGCGCCCACAGCTTGCATGGCAGCAAGCGCTTCAGGTGCAAGGCGGGCGCGCCCGAGGTTGGTGTGGATGATAATTCCGGTCGCGTTGATCGCCGGCCTCAGGTTGGGCTGTCGCTCCGATTCAATCTTTTCAGCAAGGCTTTGCGCAAAGGCTGCGCTTTCAAAGTCCGGCAGCTGATTCACGCGGCCGGCTTTCAGTTCGCCGCGCAGCGTGTGCAGAGCTGCGCGAAGGGTATCGGCCACTTCCTGGCGCGAATAGGCTTTCAGCAGGCTGGTCATGCCTGAGGAGCCGAGCAGCGCGTCCACCTGAGGCAATTGTCTCAAGAGAGTGCTCATCCGCGATCCTCGACCTACCAAGGGGCTGACTGTAGGGGCAGATCCGGGCGGATCAAGACGCCGCGCAGCCGGGCGGCTGGCTCTCGCTCTCTCCCGCGCTTCAGGACTGAACAGCCGCCTCGTTCGCCATGGCGCGGACGAGGGCTTCGGCCACCTTGATGCCATCGACGGCGGCGGAGAGGATGCCGCCAGCGTATCCGGCGCCCTCGCCGGCGGGGTAGAGGCCGCGCACGTTGAGGCTCTGGAAATCCGCGCGTCGCGTGATGCGGATGGGCGAAGAGGTGCGGGTTTCGACGCCTGTGAGCAACGCGTCCGGATCGTCATAGCGGGGGATTTTCCGGCCGAACACCGGCAGCGCTTCGCGCATCGCTTCGATCACATAGTCCGGCATCAGCGGCGCCAGGTCTGCCGGGCGAACGCCGGGCCGGTAGCTGGGCGTGACCGGCCCCAGGGCGGTCGAGGGACGGCCCGCGAGAAAGTCACCGACGCGCTGGCCCGGCGCGAAATAGTCCTGTCCGCCGGCAGCGAAGGCGCGGGCTTCGAGGTCTCGCTGAAGCGCCATCCCGGCCAGTGGATGGCTGCTCGGAAAGTCGGCCGGCGAAATCCCGACGACGAAGCCGGCATTGGCGTTGCGCTCGTTGCGCGAATACTGGCTCATGCCGTTGGTGACGAGGAGGCCCGGCTCCGAGGCAGCGGCCACCACGGTGCCGCCCGGGCACATGCAGAAGCTGTAGGCCGTCCGGCCGTTGGCGGCATGATGCGACAGCGAATAGGCCGCCGCGCCGAGATCGGGATGACCGGCGCAGGCGCCGAACATCGCCTTGTCGATCCAGGACTGCGGATGCTCGATGCGGAAGCCGATCGAGAATGGCTTCGCCTCGAGATAGACCCCGCTTTTGTAGAGGGCTTCGAACGTGTCGCGTGACGAATGCCCGACCGCCAGGACGACATGCGCAGCTTCGAGAAACTCGCCGGTGTGCAGGTGTACGCCGCGCAGCGTATGGGTCCCGTCCGGGCTGCGATCCAGTTCCACATCGGTCACGCGTTGCTGGAACCGGTATTCGCCGCCCAGCGCCTCGATCTTCGCGCGCAGGCTTTCGACCATGGTCACGAGCCGGAAAGTGCCGATATGCGGGTGGGCGTCGGTGAGGATTTCCGGCGGGGCGCCGGCGGCTACGAATTCGGTGAGCACCTTGCGGCCAAGGAAGCGCGGGTCCTTGATCTGGCTGTAGAGCTTGCCGTCCGAAAACGTCCCGGCGCCGCCTTCGCCGTACTGCACGTTGGACTCGGGATTGAGTTCGCTGCGCCGCCACAAGCCCCAGGTGTCCTTGGTCCGCTCCCGGACGACCTTGCCGCGGTCGAGGATGATCGGGCGAAGGCCCAGCTCGGCGAGGATCAGGCCTGCGAACAGGCCGCAGGGGCCGGCGCCTATGACCACGGGCCGCAGCCGGGCGGGGCGCGGCGGGGGCGCGGGGAGCCGGTAGGATGTGTCGGGCGTGGGGCGCATATGCGGATCGCCCGCCATCCGGCGGAGCGCAGCGGCTTCGTCGCGCAGCACGACATCCACGATATAGGTTTTCAGGATGGCCGACTTGCGCCGTGCGTCATGCGCCCGTTTCCAGATCGACCACTGCAGCAGCTCGTCCGCGCCGACGCCGAGCCGGGCCGCGATCGCCGCGGGCAGGTCTGCCGGGGCATGGTCGAGAGGAAGCCTGAGTTCGGAAATGCGCAGCATGGCCGCCCTTTAGCACTTCAGACCGGGCCGTGCACCCGGGGGCTGCGTTAACCAGGGCGGCACGCCGCTTAAGACCGGCTGCGGGGGGGCGCGCGCATGCCCGGTCGCCCGCCTCGACATACATCGCTATTCGACCCGCTGCCGCGCCCCCGCCGGGCAGTATACGGAGCGCACCACGTCGGAACCCATGGTTAATGAAAATCCCGGCTTTGAGGTATTACCCGGACATTCCGGGGGTGACGAGCCGTATCGCGCCGTCCGCCGGGCCCCCGGTTCTCGTTCGGGGGGCGGGCGACTTCGTCCGGGCGTGCGAGGACGCCCTTGATCGGGTCGCGCAGCGTATCCTCCGAGAGAAGCGAGAGGTCGCCGGAGCAGTCGATCAGTTCCTCCGCCACGATGTGGGTGACATTATCCGCCGTCTGCACCCGGCCCCGCACGTGCAGGATGCGCGCGCGCATGATGACGGGCCGGAAGCGTTCCTTGACGCGCGGCCAGACGACAAGGTTGGCGATGCCGGTCTCGTCCTCGATGGTGATGAAAACCACACCGCTGGCGGTGCCCGGCTGCTGACGGACCAGCACGAGCCCGGAGGTCTGGACCCGCCGTCCGTTGCGGGCCTGCGCCGCCGTGTGGGTTGGGACGATGCCGCGCCGGGCGTGCACCTCGCGCAGGAAATGCATCGGGTGATCCTTCAGGGACAGCCGCGCTGTCTGGTAATCCTGGATCACTTCCTCCGAACGCGGAACAAGGGGCAAGGCGACGGAAGCCTCGCCGCCCTGCTCGGCAAGGCCGGCTGCAGCGAAGAGGGGGAGCGTGTGTCCCGCCGCCTCGCCGCGCACCTTCCAGAGCGCGCCGCGCCGCGAAAGGCCCATCGATCCAAACGCATCGGCCGCCGCCAGGCGTTCCAGAACCGGGCGGGACAGGCCAGCCCGCCGCATCAATGATTCCGGCGTTTCATAACCCGCGCCGCGCGCCGCCATCAGCTGCTCCATGTCCTCCTGCCGGAGACCTGTGACCTGCCGAAAGCCCAGCCGCATCCTGAATGCGCCTTCACTTTCTTCCAACGGCTCCAGCGTATTGTCCCAGTCCGAGTGGTTCACATCCACGGGGCGCATCTCCACGCCGTGCTCCTGCGCGTCGCGCACGATCTGTGCCGGGGCATAGAAGCCCATCGGCTGGCTGTTCAGCAGCGCGGCGCAGAACACATCGGGATGATGGCACTTGATCCAGGACGAGACGTAGACGAGCAGCGCGAAGGAGGCGGCATGGCTTTCCGGGAAGCCATACTCGCCGAAGCCCTTGATCTGGTCGAAACAGGCTTTCGCAAAGGCCGGATCATAGCCGCGCGTGATCATCCGTGAGACGAACATGTGCTCGTAATTGTGGATCGTGCCGACATTGCGGAAGGTGGCCATCGCGCGGCGCAGCCCATTGGCCTCTTCCGGCGTGAACTTTGCCGCGTCGATGGCAATCTGCATCGCCTGTTCCTGGAACAGCGGCACCCCCTCCGTCCGGGCAAGGATGGCTTTCAGTTCATCCGGCGGCCCATGATCCGGCGAAGGGCTCGGAAAAATGATCGGCTCCAGTTTCTTCCGCCGGCGCAGATAGGGGTGCACCATGTTGCCCTGGATGGGGCCGGGCCGGACGATGGCGACTTCGATCACGAGGTCATAGAAGGTCCGGGGCCTCAGCCGCGGCAGCATGGCCATCTGGGCACGGCTCTCGACCTGGAACACGCCGAGGCTGTCCGCCCGGCAGAGCATGTCATAGGTGGCGGTATCGTCCTGCGGGATGCTGGCGAGACTGTGCCGGATGCCCTTGTGGCTTTCGAGCATGTCGAAGGCCTTGCGGATACAGGTCAGCATGCCGAGGGCGAGCACATCCACCTTCATGATGCCGAGCGCGTCGATGTCATCCTTGTCCCATTCGATGAAGGTGCGATCCTTCATCGCCGCATTGCCGATGGGCACGGTTTCGATCAGGGGGCCGCGTGTCAGCACGAAGCCGCCGACATGCTGCGAGAGGTGGCGCGGGAAGCCGAGCAGCTGGCGGGCAAGCTGCACGGCGCGGCGGATCAGCGGGTTTGCCGGATCAAGGCCGGCTTCGGCGATCCGCTTGTCGGGCAGGCCGTCGCTCCAGCTGCCCCAGACGCCGCTCGCCAGGGCCGAAGAAATCTCTTCGCTGAGGCCAAGCGCCTTGCATACTTCCCGGATCGCCGAACGGGAGCGGTAGGATATGACGGTTCCGGTGAGGGCCGCCCGGTGGCGGCCATATCGTTCGTATACATACTGTATGACCTCTTCGCGCCGCTCATGCTCGAAATCGACATCGATGTCCGGCGGCTCCTTGCGCTCCGGCGAGAGGAAGCGCTCGAACAGGAGATTGGACAGTGCCGGATCAACGCTGGTGACGCCGAGGCAGTAGCAGACGGCCGAGTTCGCTGCCGAGCCGCGTCCCTGGCAAAGGATGCCTTCCCCGCGGGCCCAGGAGACGATGTCGTGAACCGTCAGGAAGTAGGGGGCATAGTTCAGCTGGGCGATGATGCGGAGCTCCTTGCGGATCTGGGCGGACACCTTCTCCGGAATGCCCTCCGGATAGCGCCAGGCCGCGCCCTCCCGGGCGAGACGTTCGAGATGCGCCTGCGGGGTGGAGCCCTGCGGCACGGGCTCATCCGGATATTCATAGGAGAGCTCATCGAGGCTGAAGGTGCAGCGCTCCGCAATCTCGAGCGTGCGACCGAGAGCTGGCTCAAAGCCGCTGAACAGGCGCGCCATTTCCTTCGGGGACTTCAGGTGACGCTCGGCATTCGCCTCAAGCCGGTAGCCGGCCGTGTCGATGGTGCAGTGCTCGCGAATGCAGGTCATCACGTCCTGCAGGGGGCGGCGTTCCGGCGCGTGGTAGAGCACGTCATTGATGGCCACCAGGGGCGCGCCCGTCTCGGCCGCAAGCTCTGCCAGCCGGCCGAGGTGTTCCCGGTTGCGGCCCGAATAGGTGTAGCGTGCGCCGAGCCAGGCACGCCCCGGCGCTGCGGCGGCGACGCGTTCGAGCGCCTGCCTGAAGGCGGAGGTCAGGGGCTCCGGCGGCAGCACAATCAGCATCTGCCCTTCACTCGCCGCCAGGATGTCTTCCATCAGGATCCGGCAGCTGCCTTTCTCCGCCCTGAGCTTGCCTTCGGACAGGAGGCGGGAGAGGCGCCCGTAAGCCGGCCGGTCCACCGGGTAGGCGAGAATGTCCGGCCCGTCCTCCGGCGCGAGCCGGGCGCCCACCAGCAGCTTCAGGCCGGCCGCCTTTGCCGCCACGTGCGCGCGCACGACCCCCGCCAGCGTGTTGCGATCCGCCACGCCGATGGCGCGCAGGCCCAAGGCGGCGGCGCATTGCACCAGTTCCTCCGCATGGCTGGCTCCGCGAAGGAAGGAGAAGTTGGTCGTCACCGCAAGTTCGGCATATCCGGTCATGCGAACAGTCCTTGTACGAACCATTCGGGATCCATGCCCCGGTCATCGCCGTAGAGGCCTTCGCGAAAGACCCAGTAGCGCCGCCCGTCACTGTCTTCGATACGGTAATAGTCACGCGTGCGGGGCAGTCTGCCGCGCTCGCCCGGTGCGGGGGGAAGGTAGGTCCACCATTCCGGGGCAATCCGTTCGGGGCCATCAGCCCGCACAACCTTGCGCAGGCGCCGGCGCCACACGAACTGCAAGGGCGGGCCGTCCGGGACCTGCGCCATCACCGAGACCTGCTCCGGCCGGTTCAGCATGCGGACGGGCCTCGGCCCAAGGATTGGCGCCGCCTCCACCTCCGGTACCTGGCCGGCATAGGCGACCTGCCGTTCTGCCTTGTCCGGAGGGTGGCGTGCGTCCCTGACGGTCAGGATCACGGAGCCTTCGCCAAGGCGTGCGGTGATCCGGTCGGCAAGCCCGGAAACCGCCTCCGCATCGAACCCGGTGCCGGCCAGATCGCCTGACAAGGGGCGGCTGCCGGGAGCCATGGGTCCTGTCCGGCTGGCTTCCAGCATCAGCAGGTCAATGCCGAAGCCGGCATCAATCCGGCTGATCTTTTCCCGGAAGAGGCGCAGCACATGGTCCGGCGTGCGCACGGGCCGGGCGGCATTGACGGTGACGGCGCTTGCTGCGCCATCCGAGCGGAAGGCGCTGAACATGAAACCCTGCGCGCCGAGTCCCTGAACGGCGAGGGCGCTGCACAACCTTTCCGTCAATTGCTGCAGCCCGTCACCTATGCCTTCGGTGCTGGTCAGGGGCTCGGGGCAGGGCAGGCATTCGACATGTTCCGGCGGCGGACGAAGCGGGGCAAAAGGCTCGGCCCGCCGCCCCAGCGCCTGATCGAGACGCAGGCAGACCGCATCGGCTGCCTGGCGCGAGCGGAAGCGGCGCGTGAGCGCTTTGCGGTCAATCTCATAGAGCTGGCCGATCCGCGTCAGGCCGAAACGGCGCAGCAGGGTCAGCGCCTCCGGCGAGAGGCGAAGGGTGGCCATCGGCAGGTGCGCCAGCCCCTCGGCTTCCCGGCCGGAGGGCAGCACGGGAGGCTCGCCCAGTCCGGTGCCCCGCGCCAGCGCATGGGCGGCGCCCGGTGTGCCGGCCATCGCAATCCGGTGGCCATGGCCCGCTTGCACAAGGCGGCGGGACATCCCGGCCACGAGCGCCGCCTCGCCGCCGAACAGGTGGTCGCAACCGGTTGTCTCCATCATCAGCCCGTCTTCGCCGTCCAGGGCCACGAGAGGGGAGAAACGCACCATCCAGGCGGCAAGGCCCGTCAAGGCCTTCAGATCTGCCGCGCGGTCGATTTCCTCGGAAAGCAAATCCGGCAGGGTTGCTTTCGCATCGGTGAGGCGCAGGCCCGGTTCGATGCCCACAGCCCGCGCAGACGCATTCGCGGCCACGACACTTAGTCCGTGAGCGGATTTTTCGTGGAGGACAAAGGCACGGGGCTTAACCGGCCTGGAGGCGGAACCGGTTTTCGTCTGCCGCCGCAGGCGGCGCAGCCGGTCCAGCGGCCAGTCCGGAAACCACACTGAGAGATAGCGTTTCATCATTCCACTCGAGGTCAAAGGCCTGCCCGGTCGCGGAAGGCGCCGCGCGGCAGCGTTCGATCACCGCCCGCCAGCGCGGATGGCCGGGGGCATGCGGATCATGGCGATTGGGGGCGGACGGGCGTGAGGCAAGGCGCCAGCGACTGGCGGCGGCTGTCGCGCCCTCACAGCTGTAGGGCAACACCAGAACGACCGGCACGCCGTGCCGCGTGGACGCGAGCGTAAGCCGCCGGCTGGACGTGAAGTCAGATTGCTCCACTTCGGCAATCACAAGGTTTGCGGCGCCGGAGACAACCGCCTCCTCAGCCGCCCACAGCCCGGCTTGCGCCGTGCGTACCTGTACCGTCAGGCGCAGGCGTGAGGACAGGCCTGGCAGCGCCGCCTCCGGCACCTCGCCCGTGTCCAGCACAATCGATGTCTGCCGCACCCAGACCCATGCGCCGCATACGCCCTGCCCAATCGCGGCCAGCAGGAAGCCGGTTGCCGCAGCCCGGTCCCCGTAGGCGCTCTCCGCAATCTCATGCAGGCCCGGCTCACCGAGGCCGAATGGAAACTCCGCCCGGACTGCGGGCGGCGCCATAGCTGTCCGGACGAGGCCTTTTGCTTTGAGGGTGGCGAAGTCCATGTTTGGGCGTTCTCTCAGTGGCGCAGTAGGGGCAGGCGTGGGTGCTACCGGACGCGCAGCCTGCCGCCGGCCAACCTGCCCGGGCGTTCACACGTTGCATCCCGCAATGGCATTGTTACCCGCATCTCCGTCACGGCGTTCCCTCTAGAAGGCACGGGAAAAAGAACAAATCAAGAACATTTGATTCGGCGAAGGCTCTCCCGGCCCGCTATCCTGTGAATGAAAACAGATACGTGACGCATGGAGGGCGGCTCGAACGGGGCACCAGCGACCCGGCTGCATCGCGGATTGACTGCGCCGAGGCCGAACGCCTGTCGCAAAGCACCATTACGACGGCACTGGCAAAGCTAGGTCAAAGATAGAAGAATCCCTCGAATACGCTCTGGACTTCGCCACTGAACAATTTATGTTTCGTTTAGCGTTTTCCGCAAACGTTTGACCCAGAAGCCGGAACCCATGCCCATACGCGAAGTGACCCCGCGCGCGATCCTCGGTGCCCTGTCGGCGCTCGCCCTGCTCATAGCATCAGGATGCGACGCCGTTACCAAAGACACGGCGCAAGCGGTCACCGTCCCGAAAGTCGCCCAGCCGGTGGTGGTCGCCGCCGAGGTCATGCCGGCCGCGCCAGACGCGCTGGTCGCGGCAACCGGCACGATTGTCTACTCGCAGGAGACCACACTGTCGTTCAAGACGGGCGGGGTCCTGACCGAATTGACCGTCGATGAAGGCGACGCCGTAAAGGCGAAGCAGCGCCTCGCCCGGCTCGACCTGACGGAACTCGCCGCGAGCGTCGCCCAGGCCGAGGCCGCCGTCGTGAACGCCGACCTGCAATATGAGCGCACCCGCGATCTCGTCGAAAAGGGTCATGTGGCGCAGGCGCGGCTGGACGATGCGGCGCTGGCGCGAGATCAGGCCCGCGCCGGTCTGTCAGCGGTATCGTTCAATCGCAATCTCGGGGTCATGACGTCGCCCAGCGACGGCGTGGTGCTGCGCCGTCTCGCCGAGCCGGGGCAGACACTCGCCCCCGGCGCACCGGTGCTGCAGATTGGGGATACAACGTCAGGCCTGCTGCTGCGCGTGCCGGTATCGGCGGAACAGGCCGCGCGCCTGAAAGTCGGGGACAAGGCCGAGATTTCGGTCGCCGGGCTTGCCGGCCCGCCGCGAACCGGCGCCATCGTCCGCATCGCTGCCAAGAGCAATGATGCCACCGGGAATTTCGATGTTGATATCAGCGCCGGTGATCCGGCGCTCCTGCGCAGCGGCCTGATCGGCAGTGCCCAGATTACCTCGTCCGCGGCAACCGAGGGCAAGTCTTCAACGGTGCGCATTCCGACCCTGGCCCTGATCGATGCGCGTGCGGACCGGGGGTACGTCTACGTCATCGACGACAAGAACGTCGCCCACCGCCGGGCCGTTTCCACATCCGGTATCGACAGGGGAGATGTACTCGTCCTGTCCGGGCTTGAGGCCGGAGAGCGCGTGATCGCGGAAGGCGCGGCCTATGTCCGAGACGGCGAAGCCGTCATCATTGCGGACAGGCCCTGAGCCTTATGCAGAACATCGTCCGCTTTTTTGTCGACCGCTGGCAATTCTCGCTGGTGCTGTTTGCCATGCTGGTTGCCCTCGGCGCCAGTGCGATGGTGTCCATCCCCAAGTCCGAAGACCCGACCGTCCGTTTTCCCATAGCCGGCGTCACGGTCGTCCTTCCGGGCGCGGATGCCGAGCAGATCGAAAAGCTGATCGTTGTACCGCTCGAGCAGGCCTTCAACCGGATTGAAGACGTCAAGGAAGTCAGGTCGAGTGCGACTTCGGGTGTGGGCAGCGTCACGGTGGAATTCACCTATGGGGCCGACCCAGAGCGCAAGTTTGATGAACTGGTCCGTGAACTGAACGTGGCGCGGCCGGATTTTCCGCCCGGCGTGGTGGATGTGCGCACCTTCAAGGCCAACACGGCCAACGCGAACGTGGTGGTTCTGGCGCTGGTCAGCGAAACCGCGCCGGCGCGCCAAATGGAAGCGGCCGCGCGCGACTTGCGCGACATGCTCGAACGCGCCGGCGGTGTCCAGCAATCGCAGATTTGGGGCGCGCCGGAATCAGAGGTGCGTGTGTCGCTCGACCTTGATCGGCTCTCGACCTTTCAGCTATCGCCGCTCGCCGTTGTTGATGCGCTGCAGCGCGAAGGTGCAGACGTGCCGATCGGCGCCGTGCAGTCCGGTGGCCGGCGCTTCAACGTGACGGCCACCGGTCCGTTTGACAGTCTCGACGAGATCCGGAGCACAGTCCTGCGCTCGGCATCCGGCAGCACGCTGACGGTAGGCGATATCGCCAAGGTCGAATGGGACAATGACGAGCCGCGCCATTTCACGCGGTTCAATGGCGAACGCGCCGTGCTCGTCAGCGCCAAGGGCAAGCTCGGCGTCGATGTGTTTGTGGTGCGCAACAATCTCTACAAGCAGATCGAAGCCTACCGGAGCAGCCTGCCCGAAGGCATCCGGCTTGAACTCGGCTTCGACCAGTCCAAGACCGTTGCGCACCGGCTGACCAATCTCGGACGGGACTTTGGAATTGCCGTGCTGCTCGTGCTGCTCACGCTCCTGCCGCTGGGAATTCGCGCCGCCATCGTTGTGATGATGGCGATCCCGTTGTCGCTGGCGATCGGCGTGTTCTGGATAGGCCAGCTCGGCTACACGATGAACCAGCTGTCGATTTCGGGCTTTGTCATCGCACTCGGATTGCTGGTCGACGACTCGATTGTGGTTACCGAAAACATCGCGCGGCATTTGCGAAACGGTTTGCCGAGGCGCGAAGCGGCGATTGCCGGCGTGTCGGAAATCAACGTGGCGGTCATCGGCTGCACCGCCACGCTCATCTTTGCCTTCCTGCCGCTGATCGCCTTGCCGGAAGGCGCGGGCGATTTCACCCGGTCTTTGCCGGTTGCCGTGCTCACGACGATCATCGCGTCGCTGGTCGTGTCACTGACGATCATCCCCTTCCTGGCAGGACAATTGCTGCCGCGCGACGGACACGGGAAATCCAACATCTTCCTGGACACCGTCATGGGCGGCATCCATGCCATCTACCGCCCAATCCTTCGTCTCGCCCTCCGCTTCCCGGTCTCGACCGTTGTCGTGTCGCTGGCGGTCGCGCTGTCTTCGTTCGCGCTCGTGCCGCGGCTCGGCTTCTCGCTCTTTCCCGAGAACGACAGCCCGTATTTCCTCGTGGATGTGGAACTGCCCCAAGGTGTGTCGATTGACGAGACGGACAAGGCCGTCCGCTATGTCGAAAGCGTCCTGGCAAGTCGCGAAGACATCGCTTTCCGTTTCGCCAACAGCGGATCGAGCAATCCGCAGGTCTATTACAACGTCTTTGAGACGATTGGTGTGCCGGACTTTGGCCAGGTCTACGGAGCGTTCAAGCATTGGCATCCCGATGAAGGCCCAGCCCTGGTTTCTGAAATTCGTGCAGAGCTTGCGAAATACCCCGCCGCGAAGCTGACATTCCGCCGGTTCGAGAACGGCCCGCCGGTAGAGGCGCCGATCGCCGTGCGCATCTGGGGCAAGGACAATGATACGCTGAGCCAGATCGCCGGCGATGTCGAACTGATCCTGCGGGATACGACCGGCACGCGCGACGTGTCGAACCCGGCGGCGGCCCGCCAGGTGGATCTTGAACTCAACATTGATACGGCCAAGGCGGCGCTGCTCGGCATTCCGCCCGGCGCGATCGACCAGACCCTGCGTGTCGCCGTGGGCGGCGCAACGGTGGCGCAGGTGCGCGATCCGACCGGCGAAGCCTATCCGATCCGGGTGCGGATGGATGCCGGATCGCCTCCGGACGCTGATGCGCTGCAGAGAATGTATCTGTGGAACGGGCAGGGCGGCGGCGTGCCGCTGTCGGAGATTGCGTCGGTCGAGTTTTCCTCCGGCCCTACGGCCGTGAACCGCGTACAGCAGGAGCGTGTGGTAACCGTGCTCTCCTACGTTTTGCCGGACTATCTGGCCGCGGATGTGACAGCCGATGTTGCGTCCAAGATCAATGCGATCAACCTGCCACCCGGCTACCGGATCACGTTTGGCGGTCAGGCCGAAGCGGCGAGCGAGAGCTTTTCGGGCCTCGGCGCCGCCGTGCTGATTGCGCTGTTCGGCGTGCTGGCGGTCCTGCTCCTTGAGTTCGGCAGCTTCGCGCAGATGGCGGTGGTGGCCTTCGTTATTCCGTTCGGCGTGATGGGCGGTTTCGTGGCGCTCTATATCGCACAGTACCCCCTCTCCTTCATCGCGATGATCGGCTTCATCGCGCTCATAGGAATCGAGATCAAGAACTCGATCCTGCTCGTGGACTTTGCGAACCGGCTGAGGCGCGAAGGTGTACCATTGCGCGAGGCTGTGGTTCAGGCCGGCGAGGTCCGCTTCCTGCCGGTTCTGCTGACCAGCGCAACAGCAATCGGCGGCATGATCCCGCTGGTCCTTGAGCAGTCCCCCCTTGTCTCGCCACTTGCAGTCGTCATCATCGGCGGATTGGTCAGCTCGACCATCCTTGCACGGATTGTGACGCCTGCCATGTACATGCTGCTGACGCCGAAGGATCTGGCGGAACCGAAACACTCGGAAGAGCCGGCAGACGCGTACTGATCCCGGTGCCAGTCCATGGCGGCCGGTTCCAAATGTCAGTCGGTTAAGCTTCGGGGATCGGCCTCCACAGGCGATGCAGCGATTCCGGGAGATGAGACGATCATCCGGCGAAGCGTGTCGATCTCGTCGGCTTCGGCGGCGGGCTTGTCGCGGCGGATACGGCTGATGCGCGGGAATCGCATGGCGATTCCGGACTTGTGGCGCGTGCTTGGATTCACGGCGTCAAAGGCGACTTCGAGGACGAGGCTCTTTTCGACTTCGCGGACAGGGCCGAAGCGGTTGACCGTATGCTTGCGCACGAAACCGTCGAGCCAGCGCAGTTCCTCATCGCTGAACCCCGAATAGGCCTTGCCGACGGGCAGCAGCACGCCGCCTTCGGCTTCCGGCGCGGTCCAGCAGCCGAACGTGTAGTCAGAATAAAAACTTGAGCGTTTGCCGGAGCCGCGCTGCGCATACATCATCACGCAGTCGGCAGTGAGCGGTTCGCGTTTCCACTTGTACCACAGGCCCGCCTTGCGGCCCGCCTCGTAGGGACTGTCGCGCCGCTTCAGCATGACGCCTTCGATGTCGGTTTCCCGCGCGGCGGCACGCAGGTCAGTAAGTTCGTCGAAATCGCCCGCCTCGATCAGTGCAGAAATGTCAAAGGCGCCGGGGTCAAGCCGTGCGACGACGGATTCGAGACGCACCCGCCGGTCAGACCAGGGCAGGCGGCGCAGGTCTTCACCGCGGTCGAACAGCATATCGTAGAGCCGGACGAAGGCCGGATACGCGGCCTGCATGCTGGCGGAGACGACCTTACGGCCGAGCCGTTGCTGAAGCGCATTGAAGCTCGCCGCGCCCCCCGCCTCGCCGCCTTGCGCCGCGCCCCGAACGAGCAGCTCGCCGTCGAGCACGCCTTCTTGGGCAAACGCGCGGGCGACATCCGGGAAGCTGGCCGTGATGTCTTCGCCGCCGCGGCTGAAAAGCCTTGTCTCGCCGCCGGCATGGACAAGCTGGATGCGGATGCCGTCCCATTTCCATTCCGCCGCATAGTCGGCCAGATCGAGCACGGCATCCTCAAGGGGATTGGCCAGCATGAAAGGCCGGAATACGGGCAGGGAAGTGATGTCCGGTTTTGCGGCCGCGCCTGAGACCCAGGCAAACAGATCCGTATACGGCGGACGCAGCGCATGCCAGATTTCTTCGACATCATCGAGCGGCACAGAGAAGGCCTGCGCGAACGCCGTCTTCGCAAGCCGCGCCGACACGCCGATCCGCAAGGCGCCGGTTGCCAGCTTCAGCAGCGCAAAGCGGCCGTCCTCGTCGAGCCGGTCCAGCAGGCCGGCAACGATTGGCTTGGCCGTCGCCCGAGTTGCCGCGCTGAGCGCGCTGACGGCTTCACTGACGGTTGGGGGAGGCGCAACTGCCCCCGGGGGAGCAGGCCAGAGTAGGCTGACCGTCTCGGCGGTGTCCCCCACGAAATCGCGCGAGAGCGAGAAGAGAACTGGATCGACGCGCTCCTTGATCAGGTCCCGCACGATGCCGGCTTTGACCGAGGGAAAGTTCAGCTCCCCCGTCAGTCCCGCGAGGGCCCAGCCGCGATCGGGGTCCGGCACCGTGCGCAGGTAGTCCGCCAGCAAGGCCAGCTTGCTGTTGCGGGATCGTGTATAGATGAGATCGGTCAGCAGCCGGGCGAAACGGTCCATCAGCCGGTGTCGTCCTCTTCGCGGCCGACCAGGTCGAGCGCGCGGGCGCGCATCTGGTGCTGCGCGCACCAGTGCAGCAGCGCGTCCTCTCGGCCATGCGTGATCCAGGTTTCTTCCGGCGAAAGCTCGAGGATCGTGCCGGTCAATTCGTTCCAGTCACAATGGTCCGAGATGATCAGCGGCAGCTCGACATTGCGCTGCACGGCCCTCTGGCGCACCCGCATCCAGCCGGACGCCATGGCATTGATGGGGTCTGGCAACCGGCGCGCCCAGGCCGAGTTCAGGGACGACGGCGGACAGACGATGATCTGCCCCTTGAGCGCCTCACGGCTTGCCTCGCTCACCAGCGCCAGCGCGCCGAATTCTATGCCGTGCCGCTCATACAACTCGCACATGGCGACCATCGCGCCGTGCAGCCAGATCGTCTCGTGATACCCGGCGCGGCGAAGCTCCGCGATGATCCGCTGGGCCTTGCCGAGCGCATAGGCGCCGATCAAGATGCAGCGATCCGGGTTGGCCTCGCGCGCGGCAAGGAGGCGTGCGATCTCTCGCTCGATCGGCGGGTGCGTAAAGATCGGCAGGGCGAATGTCGCTTCGGTGATCAGGATGTCGCACGGCGTCGGCTGGAAGGGCAGGCAGGTCGGATCCGGCCGGCGCTTGTAGTCCCCGGTCACGATGATGCGCTCACCCTGGCGTTCAAGAAGGATCTGCGCGGAGCCGAGAACATGGCCTGCCGGCACGAACGTCGCGGTGATGGAATCGCCGATGTCCAGCGGTTCGTTGTAATCGAGATCGCGCCCGCCCGTCGGCGTTCCATAGCGCAGCGCAATGATGTCGCGCGTGGCACAAGTCGCCCACACCTGGCCGTGTCCGCCGCGGGCATGATCGGCATGGCCGTGCGTGACCAGCGCATTCGCCGCCGGCCGGGACGGATCGATCCACCAGTCGATCGTGGGCAGGTGGATGCCCTCGCGTTCGGCCTTGATCCAGCGCGGTGTTTTCGAACTGGCCAACATGATCTGTTCCTCAGGGGTCTGCGCTGAAAGGACCCAGAAAACAACGCGCTGAAGACGCCGCATGTTCCGGTCGTCGGTGCTGCGTTCACGAGTTTATGTTAAGCCCCATGGCTCAATTGCAAGGCAGGGGCTGCAATCACCAGCGGATGCGGGCGAGCAGTCCGCCGAGGGGCGATGTCCCGAGTTCGAGCTGCCCGCCGGTGGCTTCAGCGAGATCACTGGCGATCGAAAGGCCAAGGCCATGCCCGCCCGGGCGCTCGTCGGCGCGGCGGCCGCGCAGAAGCGCGAAATCACGGTCTGGCCCTTCAAGGCCAGGACCATCATCTTCTACGCGTAGCTCGCCCGGCGCGGCCGTGACAATGATCCGGGACTGCGCATAGCCTACAGCATTTTCCATCAGCGGGCCGGCCATCTCAAGCAACTGGTCGGCGTGAACCGGAAGCCGCACGCCGGCCGCCTTGATGTCGATCGTAATCCGTCCGCCGCGCTCCGTGCGTCTCAGCACGCCGGCAAGACGTTCCAGAACTGGTTCCGCGTCGCAGGGGCCGCGCTCCGGACTAGCCGCTGTGCGCGCTCTCGCGAGTTCGCGCTCGACGGTTTCGGTCGCGGCGCGAATGGAGGAATCGAAACCTGCGGCGAGATCCGCGTCTCCGCTGGCGCGCACCTTGCGGGCGAGGGCCGCCAGGGCGGAGAGGGGAGTCTTCAGCGCATGGGCAAGGTTGGCCGCGCGGTCGCGTGCCTTGCGCAGGTCGGTGTCCCGCGCCTCGGCCAGCGCGTTGATCTGGTTGACCAGTGGCTCGACTTCGGTGGGAAAGTTTAGTGGGTCGAGCCGGGAGGTCGAGGAGGAGGCGAGTTCGCCGATGGACGTCTCAACATCGCGCAGCGGGCCAAGTCCAATGCGCACCTGTAGCCAGGCAGCGGCGCTGAGCGCGGCCCAGAGGAGCAACAAATAGGCGGCGAGTTCGAGCGAGAATTCCTCACGGGCCCGGTCAACGCCGGACTGGTCGAGCGCGATGATAATGCCGAAGGGCGGCGCGGATTCCGCCATCCGGACCTGCCGGTGCACGCGGATCACATCCTGGCCAAACGGGCCCGCGCCGCTGCCGCGCGCCCAGTCTTCCTCAGCAGCGCCTTCAGGCAATTCCAGAGAGGCGTCCCAGAGTGATCGGGAACGCACAAAAACATCGCCCTGTGAAACCTGCCAATAGAGCCCACTGGCGGGTTGGTCGAAGCGCAAGTCCCCGGCGGCCGCCGGGGCGACGGCGAAGGCACCCGGCGTGACGGTCAGTGAACGAACGATCTGCTGGCCGTGCCGGATCAGGTCTTCTTCGACCTTCCGGCGCAGGTGCGCTTCGAACAGCAGCACAAGGGCGAGCCAGCTGAGGGCAAGCGCTGCGGCGATAGCGCAGGCGGCACCGGCCAGAAGGCGAAGGCGGACCGAGCGCATCGGCTTCAGGGAACGGATTCTATGACGTAACCGAAGCCCCGCCGGGTCGAGATCACGTCCGGGCCAAGCTTGCGCCTCAGGCGCGAAACTATAGCTTCGATGGCGTTGGTGTCTGCCGCGCCATCAAGGCCGTGCAGGTGTTCGGAAAGTTCGCCCGCTGAAACGGCGCGGTTCACGTTGTGCACAAGATAATCAATGAGACGGAACTCCAGCGGCGTCACGCGCATGGGCTGGCCGCCAAAGTGGATCGACATCCGCCGTGTATCGACGATCAGATCGCCGACCGTGACGACAGGCTGCGCCACACCCGCCGAGCGGCGGATGAGGGCCCGCAGGCGGGCGATCAGTTCGGCCATCTCGAAGGGTTTCGGCAGATAGTCGTCCGCGCCGGCTTCAATCCCGTCCACGCGCTCCATCCAGCTGCCGCGGGCGGAGAGGATCAGGATCGGAAAGGTTTGCCCGGCTGCGCGCCAGCGTTTGAGGATAGAGAGACCATCGAGTTTCGGAAGGCCGAGATCAAGCACCACGGCGTCATACGGTTCGGTGTCGCCCATGAACCAGGCGTCCTCGCCGTCTTTCGCGTGATCCACGATAAAACCGGTCTCCTTGAAAGCTGCAATCACATCTTCCGCGATGACGGGCTCGTCCTCGACCAGCAGGACGCGCATCAGTCGTCCTCCTCAAGATCGAGAATCCTGCCGTTGCGCGCATCGACATCCATTTCCAGCACGATGCCTCGCCGGGTGAGGACCTTGATCTCGTAGATCAACAGGCCGTCATCGTCGTCAAACTCGATTTCGATCACTTCGCCGGGGTAGGATTTCAGTACACCGCCGAGAATGGTTTCCAGCGGCAGGATCGCGCCGCGTTTGCGGGTTTCCCAGACGCGCTCGTGGTCATCATCATCGCGGTCACGCCCGCCATGCCGGTCCGCCAGCGCCGTGCCGGCCGCCAGTGACAGGCAGAGCGCAAGGATCGCTGCAACGGAAAGGCCACGGGTCACGAGTTTGTTTTCACTCCGGAAATGCCTGTTCCTATCGCCTTTGCAACCTGACTGGAAGCTGACTGAAACCGGCGAGTGGCTGTCAGCCAGCGTCAGGCAAAAGCGCAATCAGGGCCGGATAGCCGGACCTGATGCAAGCAAAGGAACAACGACATGTTCACCCAAACAAGACTATTCGCCGCTTCCGCCGTGCTGCTTGGCGCTGCCACTCTGGGCGCAGGCCTCGGCTTCGCCCAGTCCGGCAGCGCCAAGGCTGAGCCGGTGCGCTTCGACGTGGGCAGCGATCCCAGTCTCAGCGAAGTGCGCGCCCGTCTCGCCGAGCAGGGCTTCGACTTGCGCAAGCTCGAATATGACGACCGCAAGATCGAAGTGAAGGGTACGGATGCGTCGGGAAAATGCCTGGAAATCTATTTCCACCCGGCCTCCGGCGAGGAGCTGCGCCGTGAGCGTGATGACGATTGTGACAGCCGCGACGACGATGATGATCGTTGGGACGACTAGTCCTGTCGAAGGGTGCCCCGGATTTTCTCATCCGGGGCACCATTCTTCTCATTTTTTATCGCGATTCACGGCTAGCCTCTGCCAGAGCCCAAACCGCGACCGGGGAAAGCTCGAAAACCTATCCACCTTTAGTAGCAGAAGGATGGGGCGTCCTTATTGGTATGCAGCAAGACCTTTGATTTCGGGGCGCTTTCGCCAGCAACCTGAATTTTCTTCCGCCTGAAGCCACCCGGCTTGGGGGCATCGTTAACGCGAAAAAAACCATAGTTTGCGAACTAATCCCATTACGGCGCCGTCCGGCGCGCAGAACAGGTTAGACGTATGCAAGCCCCGGCTCGACAGACCCCAGAAACCTTTCCCGCCAGCGCTGGTCAGCGCTCGTTCCGGGAAGTTTGCCAGGCGGCCATCCGCGTCTTCAACATGATGGACAAGTATCACACGGCGCCCTACCCGAATGCCTATGCCGTGCTGTTCGCCTATACGACCGGTTCGGATGAAGAGCTGGTGGCCGAGATCAACAGCCTGCTTCTGCTCAAGGACCAGCTGAGCCCCTACGACATCGACTCACTGTTCCAGGAATACCTTGTCGATGATGCGACGACTTTCACGACGCAAGGCATTGGCCAGGCGATCGGTAACGAGATTGGCGCGGTGCTCGAGATCATCGAGAAGGGCCTCAAGCAGAACGATGCCTTCACGACCTCACTCGATACGTTTGCCGAGAAGGTTCCGGAAGCAACTTCGGAAGAGGGACTGTCGGCGGTGGTCGCTGCACTTCTCGACGAGAACCGCCGGATGGCAGAGCTCACCCGCGATCTCAATCAGGGACTTGCAAAATCGCAGGCCCTGATCGGAACGCTGAACCAGCAGCTGGAAGAAGTTCAGGCCCAGGCTCAGCGCGATCCGGTTTCCGGGGCGTTCAACCGGCGTGCCTTTGACGTGCGTCTCGAGGAAACCGTCAGCCGCGCCGCAAAGACCAACGAAGGCTTCTGCGTTGTCCTTGCAGAACTGGAGAACTTCAAAGGGCTTTCGGACGCTTACGGACCCGCTGCAGGGGATGCCGTTCTCGGAATCTTCGCGTCTCTGGTGGCCGGATATCTTGGAGAAGGCGACATGGTTGCGCGGTATAGCGGCGACCAGTTCGCGCTCATACTCCCGGGCCGCGACCTGATGGCGGCGTACAACCTGCTGGTCAAGATAAAGCACGCCTTCAAGCTGAGCGCGCATTCCGTGCCGGGAAGCGATCAGCCTCTGAACGGGCTCACCGCGTCCTACGGCCTTGCACGCTGTGAACCGGGCATGACGGCCGGCGCAGTCATGGCGCAGGCGGATGCCTTCATGCAGGACGCGCGCAAATCGGGACGCAACCTAGTCAAGGCGCGCGGCATCGGTTGATGCACTCCTAAAGTCACGGACAGCCGATCGCCTGGGCAAGAATGTTCCGGTGCACTTCGCTGGTGCCGGAGTAGATGGTTGCGGCGCGCGTCGCGAAATACTTCGCCTGTGCAAAGTCGCTGTCCGCCGCGGCTTCGAGGCCCGCTTCCGTGATCGCCTGATGCAGCTCCGTCGCGATGAGTTTCAGGGCAGACGTCGCCGGTCCTTCGGCGGCGCCGATCCTGCCGGCGCTGACATGGATCTCGAAGGCCTCGAACTCATCGATGCGCCGCGCGAGCGATGCGAGTTTGGCGCGCAACGCGTCGTCGTCGCAGTCTTGAGCCACCACGCCGCGCTGCGCCGCGCGCAGGGCCCGGCGCAGGAGGCCGGTGGTGGTGTTGTTCGAGCGGGCGATGGCCATCAGGCGCTTGGCGGCTTTCCAGCCCGCACCGATATCCCCGATACGGTCGGCCGCAGGCGTGCGGACGCGGTCGAAGAACACTTCGTTGGTTTCGCAGTCGCCGTCGATGAAGTGGATCGGCTTCACGGTGATGCCGGGACGGTCCATCTCGACCAGCAGGAAGACGAGACCTGCGCCGCCGCTGCTCTGCGGATCGCACCGCGCGAGCAGGAACATGTGGGTCGCGTACTGGGCAAAGCTGGTCCACAGCTTGCTTCCGGTGAGGATGAACTCCTCGCCGTCGCGTTCGGCGCGAAGCGTCAGGGCAGACAGGTCGGACCCGGCCTGCGGCTCTGAAAATCCCTGGCACCACTCATGCGCGCCGCTGAGGATGGACGGAAGATAGCGCGCCTGCTGTTCGGGCGAGCCCTCCGCGATGATCAGTGGACCGATGGTGCGCACGCCGGAGGATTGCAGGATCGGCGCGTCCCGCGCGGCGCAGGCATTCTCGAAATAGAGGCGCTGCTCGGTGCTCCAGCCCGCGCCGCCATGCTCGACGGGCCAGGACGGCGCAAACCATCCGCGTTCGCACAGCTTTTCCCGCCACACAGCGCAAGCCTCCGGAGAGGACTTGAGACCCGTAGTGACGCGGCCTGCGGCCCGCAATTCCTCGGTGAGGGCTGTGTCGAGAAAGGAATCAACACGGCGCCGGAAGGGGGCATCGGCCCGTTGGGCGGTTGCGGGCTCGGCCCCGCTGATCTGGAAACTGCCATCCATCTGCTGGCCCTCCTGACCTTGGCGCAGGACGAGACATACGCGAGGCGCCCCGGCGGGCGGCAATCCGGAAAACTACGTGGTGCGCCTTTCAGGCTGACGCTGGAAAGACGGGCCAGCGCTGCGTGATGCGGCCATCCTCGAAGACCGCGATGTCGCCGAACTGGAGGAACACGGCCTCGCTCTGGTGGGGCCGGAAGAACACGAATTCGTCTGGCGCGATCGACAGGTTGTGTCCGCCGGTCAGCATTTCCTGATTGGACGAGCGGCCGAAGGTCTTGTTGTAGGAGAGGCCCGGCGGGTCGACCGGATCGGCCATCCAGTTGCCGCCATAGGTGAAGACCGTGCGGGAGGTGTTTGGGTCCCAGGCGCGCTGGCCGTCAGCGGCGAATTCGAGGCCGGGCAGGCAGGTTTGCGGCATCGACTTGATCACCGGCGTCGCGATGAAGCTGGCGGGCAGGTGGGGCTCCAGCAGCGGCGTATCGAAATGTGTCGGCTTGACGAGGCAGGAGCCAGCCGAGATTTCGTTGGCGACCTCCGTGGACTGATAATACCGGTAGGTGGGGCTGCCGGCCGCGTTGCGGACGAGGCCCGCGACCGCTTCGGCGCCAAGAATGTCGGCGGCCTGCGCCAGCGCCTCGCCATAGCGCCGCCAGGCGCCGGACTTGGCGCGCTCGCGCCAGCCGAGTGCTTCGGGCAGCGCGGCGAGGTGTGGCTCGTAGCCCATGAAGCCGGAGAATTCGAGCTCCGGCGCATCGCGCAGCGTCTCCAGCATGGCTTTCAACGTGTCGCCGGCCTCGAGCCCGCCCCGGTGCAGGCCGACATCAAGTTCGAGATTGATGCGCAGCGTCTGGCCGGTTGCCCCCGCAAGCTCCCGGTACTGACGAAGGCGCTCGGACGTGTCGATCAGCCACTGGATGTTCGCCGCAGTGGCGGCGGCTTCCGGCGCGAGCGACTGGAAGTAAGTGCGCGCGGCGGCCACCGGCAGCGGCTTGCCGAGGAGCTGGTCTGCGTCCGGCATCGCTTTGCTGAGAGCCGTCAGCATGGGCTGGTTGAACGTCATCAGCCGGTCTGATCCGGAGCGCTGGCGGATGTGCGCGATGAGGTCGAGCGAAGGAAGGGATTTCGCGACGATCCGGTAGGCCATGCCCGTTGGCAGATGGCTCATCAGCGTGTCGATGTTGGCGTCCAGGCGCGCCTTGTCGATGACCAGCGTCGGCGAGGCGATGCCCGCTTCGTCCAGCGCGGCCTGAAGGCTCAGGAAATAGGGATCGCGCGGTCCGCTCTCGTCGCCGGGTTTGGTCATCAGAATTGCTGCTCCCGCAAGGCCTGCGCCGCCGATCATCAGGGTGCGGCGCGAAATTTCAACCATCGAAATTCTCTCCGAACAGCTTGGCCAGATGCGCGTTCAGGAACTTGCCGCCGGGGTCGAGGTCGCGGCGCAGGGCGAGGAAGCGTTCGTAGTCCGGATAGAGCTGCGTCAGCTCGGCGCGGCCGAGCGAGTGCAGCTTGCCCCAGTGCGGGCGGCCGCCGGCTTCGCGGTACATCGGCTCGAAGTCGGAGAAGAAATAGTCGTATCCTTCATCGGCGGCGGCGTGGATGGCGATGGAGGCGCGGGGGCCGGCATTGAAGGGGCTGAGCCAGGCGGTGTCGGGCGCGATGTGGCGATATTCCATCGGGAAGAAAATCTCGCCGCGCTGGTCCAGCTTGCGCATCACGCGCTCGACCATTTCAGGCCCACGCTCGCGCGGCAGGTGGTATTCCATCTCGATGAAACGGGTCGGCCGCACGGTCGAGAGGAGGACGCGGGACTCGTTCACGCGCTCCTCGACGATGCCTCTGGGAAACTCGGAGCGGGCAATCGTCCGGCGCAACCAGGGCGCCCAGCCGAGTTCGTCGCGCAGGGTCTTCAGGCCTTGCAGGAATTCGTCGTCATCGCCGCCGTTTTCATCCGTAGGCGGTTCATCAGTCAGATCGTGCACGATGCTGGCGACGAGGCCGGTGTGCGGGAAGTAGTAGAACTCGAAGTTGCGGTGCGCGCCCGCGGTCTGCTCGAGGCGGCTGAGGAAGTCTTTCGAGTCTTCGACGGTGACGGTGCGCTTGAGGCGGTAGGCGGGGACGCTGCGCAGCGTGAAGGCGGTCATCACGCCGAGCGCGCCGAGGGAGACCTTTCCGGCTTCGAAGAGGTCCGGATCCGAGGCGCGCGTGACATCGCGGACGCTGCCATCGGCGGTGACCATCTGGAAGGCCGTTATGTTGTCGTGAAGGGCGGGCAGGCCGTTGCCGGTGCCGTGCGTGGCGGTGGCGAAGGCGCCGGCGAGGGTTTGCGAGTCGATGTCCGGCTGGTTGTCGAAGGCGCGGCCCTGCGCGGCGAGTTCTTCGCTGACCTGGAAGAGCGGTGTGCCGGCGCCGAAGCGGGCCTCGCCGGTGGCGGCGTCATAGCTGAGCAGGCCGGACAGGGCGTTGACCATGACGAGTGTGTCTTCGGTGGTCGCAAGGCCCGTGAAGGAGTGGCCGCTGCCGACCGGGCGGACGCGGCCCCTGGCGTTGCGGATTGTGTTGGCGAGGGCGTCGACGCTGTCCGGGAAGGCGATTTGCTGCGGCGTGGCGCGCTCGGTGCCGGCCCAGTTCATCCAGCTGGCTTCGCCGGGCGGGGCCTCGGGGGCGCCTTCGACATAGCCCTTGCGGGTGAAGGACTTGTTGTCCCAGCCGATTTTCTGGACCGCGACGGCCCCGGCGGCGAGGCCTGTGCCGGCGGCCGCGAAAAGCATGTGACGCCGCGTCAGTTTCATCCGGTCGTCCTCCCCGGATGTAGCATGTACCGGTTTGGAGGGGCGGAACAAGTGGCCGAGGCCGAGCGGCTAACCCGGGTCTGAAGCTTCGGTCCAATCGAGACGGGCGGACGGAAGCGGCTCGAAAGTCTCGTGGTTGTAGGTGTAGGGCGCGACCGACAGGCCGTCTGCGTCGATGTCGACGATGTTGAAACCGGGCGGCGAGGCGCGCAGGCGGAGGGAGAGTGTGCCGGCGGAGAGGGCGATGTATTCGCCGCTTCCGGGCGCGATGCGTTCGATGTGCGGCGTATGGACATGGCCCGTCATCAGTAGGCGCACGGGGCTCCTGGCGAGCCGCTCACTGGCGACATCGCCGCGGCGTGTCCGTGTGGTCAGTCCGGCGCCGGAAAACGGGGTGAACGGATGGTGGCACACCATGATCGGGACCGCGCCGGAATCGGCGCCTTCGGAGATCATCTCATCCAGCTCATCCAGCGCCACCGAGCCCTCGGCCCAGTTCGCACGAGATTGCCAGCCGCGCGCCGTGTTGAGAGGCAGCAGCCGCGCCGCACCCGCGTTGAGGGGTCGCGTCAGGTCGCCGAAATAATCCCTGTAGCGGTCAAACGGTTTGAATACCCTGTGCCCCGGATGCAGCAGGGGTGTGTCGTGATTGCCGGGGACGACGATGGTGGGAAGCTTCACCGCGTCCACCCAGTCCCGCGCCCGGCGGAATTCGTCGCGCGAGCCACGCTGGGTCAGGTCTCCGCTCACCACAAGCGCGGCGCCGGGATGCGCCTTGATGGCTTGATGCGCGGCATCGAGGATCGCTTCGCTGGTCGCGCCGATATGGATATCGGAGACGTGAATGAGCCTCATGACACCGGCTTGGAACGGATGACCTGCGCGGCCACAGGGATCAGGCGAAACTCGCAGATCGGCGGCAACTCGCACGGCTCGCCGTCGATGGTCGCGGGGATCGGATCGCCGTGGATGTCCTCCACCGTGACGCCGCTCGCTGTTTCGATGGAGACGTCTTCTGCGTCGCGCCAACCGTTCAGCAGGGACTGGAACCCGACGCTCACGAGATCCAGTTGCGAGGCGGGATCAATGGCAGCCACATCGAAACGTGGACGTTTTTCGCCCGCCAGAACGATCGCGCCCGCCGTGGCGTCCGTGCTGATGATGCGGGAGCCGATGCGCGAGCGAAGCTGCAGCCGGGTTTCCATGTCGAAGACCGAGTTCTTTGCGGCGGCCGTGATGGCTTCCAGGAACGCGCCCTTGCGCACGAGTTCCCGGCTTTCGCTGAGCGTGGTGAGCCGGCCGACCATGACGGCCACATAGAAACGCTGGCCCTCGACCTCGCCGGCGGCCCAGGGCGAAACCTGCGGGTCTTCGAGCGCCGAGCGCAGGATGTCTTCCCAGCCGGTGCGGCCATGGTGGAGGCGTTGGTGCAAGAGGTTCATCGTGCCGCCGGGCAGGGCCAGGACAGGTGGGCCATCCGAGCCGGAGGCGGTGAGGGCGCAGTTGATGCTGCCATCGCCGCCCCAAGCAATCAGGTAATCCGGCGACTGATCAATGGCGCGCTGCAGCGTCGTCTTCACGTCCCCTTCTTCAAAGGAAATGATGTCGGCCGTGTAGCCCAGATCGGACAGGACGCGCTCCAGCGCTTCGCTCCCATCCCTGGGCACCGAACCGGATTGAGGGTTCACGAAGGCCACGATCTTTTTCATCCAAACTCCGGATTGCTGGGCTTGAGGCGCCGCTGCACAACGCCCATCTCCGGTGTTGGTTCCAACCGCTCAGCTAACGATCGTGACGGTCACTTCAAGGCGCGGCCTGCGATCAGCGGCTTTGGGCCATCTGAAGTTGCGGCTTCGGCATGAAGGCGATGGCGGAAAGGACGATGACGAACCATACCGCAATCACGAAGAAACAGTCCCGGAACGCGAGCACCGTGGCTTGCATGGCGATCTGGCCGCCGATGGCTTCGAACGAGCTGGTGAACGCCGTGAGCGGCGGCATGCCGCTCGCCTCGAGCGCCTGCGATTGCATGGCGTGCTGGTAGAGGAACTGGGGGTTCGACTCGGTCATCTCGGCGGCGAGATGGTCGCCGTGAAAGATGGTGCGCCGCTGCAGCAGAACGGCCAGAAGATTCACACCGAACGCGCCGCCCACCTGCATCAGGAAGGATACGCCGCCCGTCGCCGACGCCAGCAGGTGCAGCGGCACGGCGCGGACGGCGGTCGTATTCGCGGGTGGATTGCAGAACGCGATGCCGACACGGCTGAGCATGATCCAGCTAACGAGGAGCCAGTAAGGCGTCAGCGCCGTCACGCCGGCGAGCAGAAACCCGGATATCGCGAAACACAGGATGCCGAATGTCAGCAGCCATCGCGGGTCCATCCGGTCCGTCAGGCGCCCCGCGATCGGAAAGCCAACGACCATGGCGAGACCGGCGGGAATCATCATCACCCCCGCTGCGGTGGGCGAGTAGCCCTGAACGATCTGGACGAAAAGCGGGATGAGATAGGTCGAGCCGTAGATGGCCGTACCGGTCGCGACGATGATAAGGCCTGCCGACCAGAACTGGCGGTACTTGAAGATCGCCGGATTGAGCGCCGGAAACGGATGGCGTCGTTCCCAGAAATAGAAGAGGACGGCGGCCGCGAGGGCGACCGTGATCTTGATGAACGTCGTATCCGAATCCCAACCATCGCGGTTGCCGCCCGCAAAGGCGGAGAGCAGACCGACGAGGGCGACCGCCAGCAGGCAGAGCCCCTGCCAATCCAGAGGCGGCTTCTTTTCATGGCTTTGCCGTTCACCGTCGGGCATCAGGAAGGGCGCAATGGCGAGGGCAATGACGGCCAGCGGCAGCGTGGCGACGAACACGAAGCGCCAGCTGGCGAGGTCCACCGCGACACCGCCAAGAGCCGGCCCGAATGCAGGCGCCAGCACCACGCCGATCGAGAACAGGCCCATTGCCGTGCCGCGCAACCGGTCCGGAAAGGTCTGGAAGATCAGGAACATCGACATCGGCTGCAACAGGCCGGCCGATACGCCCTGCAAGGCGCGGGCGACGATCAGCATTTCCAGCGTCGCGCTGACGGCGCCGAGCAGGGAGCCGATGATGAAGGTGGCCATGCCGAATATGTAAGTCGCGCGCGGGCCGTAGGTGGCCATGGCCCAGGCGTTTGCCAGCATGGCCAGCGTTGACGACGCGAGGAACGCCGTGGACATCCATTGCGCCTGGTCCTGGCCGAGCCCGAACGCGCCGATCATGGCGGGCAGGGCGACGTTGACCGTCGTCGCCGCGAGCATGGTGGACATCGAGCCCATCAGCATGGTCAGCAGCAGGAACCAGCGGTAGTTGGCGCCGAACTGCGCGAAGCGTGCGCGGATCGCGCGGCCGGCATTCGGTGGGATGTCATCCGGCGAGACGGGGCGCGGGCCACCGCTTGCGGGAACCGCGAGGCCCGCGGCCTCCGTCAAGACGCAGCCGGCGCCGACGCGGCGGGGCCGTCTGACTTACGGATCCGTATGCTGACCATCGTGCCGGTGCGCAGGTGCACATCCGTCGGTTCGAGATCGATACGCACCTTGATGCGCTGCGTGATCTTCGTGAACACGCCATTGGCATTCGGGTTCGGCATCATCGCCGCTTCCGACAGGGTCGTTTCGCGTACGCGGGTCACGCGGCCCTGAATGTCGGCGGACGGATTGCTGTCCGCCTTGACCTTCACCACGGCTCCGGGGTGCACATTCCGGATATCGGTTTCCTTGATATTGGCCGACACCCACACCGCGTCCGGATCATGCATAAGCGCCATCCGGAACCCGTGCAGGGAATGCTCGCCCGCGTCATAGAACAGCTCGTCGATCACGCCGTCCACCGGCGCCCGGATGGTGTGCTGGTCCAGCACAACCTTCTGCGCCTCCACTCGCGCGACGGCCTGTTCGAGCTCCGCCTGAAGGACGGAAAGGTCGTAATCGATCAGTCGCACTTCCTGGCCTGTGATGCTGGCGGTGCGCTGGTCGGCAGCGGCGGTCTCGCGCTCCGCCTGCGCGCGGAGCAAGTCTTGCGTGGCCGTATCGAGCGCGTTCTTCGCCTGGTCGTAGGTGCTTTTCGGGATCCGTCCCTGTTCGAACAGGTTCTTCGTGCGGTCATGTTCCTGCCGCGCGTTTTCGAGATTCGACCGCGCGGCCTCGACCGATGCGGACGCCGACCGCGTGCCGGCCTGGCGCGCGGCCACCTGGCTTCCGGCCTTGGACGTCGCGAGGCCGGCGCGCGCTTCCTCCCGCGCGATCTCAGCACGCAGCCGGTTTGCTTCGGCCTCATACTGAGCCAGCATGAAGACGGCTTCGCGGTCATCGATCGTGTAGAGCACGTCGCCGGCCGCCACCCGGTCGCCCTCGCTGACGGCAACGCTGGTGATGCGCCCGGAGATGTCGGTCGAGACAGCGATCATGTCGGCCGCTATCCGGGCATCGGAGGTGGAGACGTAAGCGGCGCGGTCCATCACGAAGCGCGCGGCCAGCAGCAGGAAGATGAGGCCGGCGGCGATCGCGATTCGTTGCCGGTTGCGGGGCGAGCTGAGGAGTTCGGCGGCGCGTTGCCGCGCTGTCAGCTGGGTTTCGGGCAGAAGTTGCGTATCGCCGTCCATTGCTTTGTTCCGGCATGGGAAAACGCCGGTATGTTCCTCCAGGGCGGTCTGCCGGCGGACGCCTCTTCGTGCGTTCCGCTCGCCGCCTGGATACATTGATCCGGAACCTGCCGCAGAGGCAAGCAAGCTCCATTTTTCGCGGGGCCGTTCCGGCAGGGGATCGGCGGCGAAATTCGCCATGTATCTCGGGCGAGGGTGCGCCTATAACGCGCGCCAGAGAACAGGGAGACACGCCATGCGCGAGGTGCATCATTTCATCGGCGGCAAGGCCGTGGCCGGGACATCCGGCCGGTTTGGCGACATCTACAATCCGAACACCGGAGAGGTTCAGGGCCGCGTCGCGCTCGCGACGGTGGCCGAACTCGGCGCGGCCGTGGACGCAGCCAAGGCGGCGCTTCCAGCCTGGGCGGCGACCAACCCGCAGCGCCGCGCCCGCGTGATGTTCGAGTTCAAGCGCCTCGTCGAAGCCAACATGAACGACCTCGCGCATCTCCTATCGTCCGAGCACGGCAAGGTGATCGCCGACTCGAAGGGCGACATCCAGCGCGGCCTCGATGTGGTCGAGTTTGCCTGCGGCGTGCCGCACCTGCTGAAGGGCGAATACACCGAAGGGGCCGGGCCCGGCATCGACGTCTACTCGATGCGTCAGGCGCTCGGCGTCTGCGCCGGCATCACGCCGTTCAATTTCCCCGCCATGATCCCATGCTGGATGGCCGCCGTCTCCATCGCGTGCGGCAATACGTTCATCCTGAAGCCGTCGGAGAAGGACCCTTCCGTGCCGATGCGGCTGGCCGAGCTGATGCTCGAGGCGGGCGCGCCGGCGGGCGTGCTGAACGTCGTCAATGGCGACAAGGTCTCGGTCGATGCAATCTTGACGCATCCGGACATCAAGGCTGTCAGCTTCGTCGGATCGTCCGACATCGCACAATATGTCTATTCGACCGGTACCGCGCACGGCAAGCGCGTGCAGGCCATGGGCGGGGCGAAGAACCATGGCATCATCCTGCCGGACGCCGACATGGAGCAGGCAGTGAAAGACATCGTCGGCGCGGCCTATGGCTCGGCGGGGGAGCGCTGCATGGCGCTGCCGGTGGCCGTGCCGGTCGGCAAGAAAACGGCGGACGAGTTTGTCGAGCGCATGACGGCCGAGGCGCGGAAGCTGAAGATCGGCATCTCGACCGACAAGGACGCGCATTATGGTCCGGTCGTCTCCGCCGTGCACAAGGCGAAGATCGAAAGCTACATCCAGATGGGCGTTGATGAGGGCGCCAAGCTCGTGCTCGATGGCCGGGGCCATACGCTGCAGGGGCACGAGAAGGGTTTCTTCATCGGCCCGTCGCTGTTCGACCATGTAAAGCCCGGCATGAAATCCTACCATGAGGAAATCTTCGGGCCGGTTCTGCAAGTGGTGCGCGCCGAGACACTGGAGGAAGCGGCCGGCTATGCCTCGGATCATCAGTACGGGAACGGTTGCGCGATCTTCACGTCCAATGGCCGCGCGGCGCGCGAGTTTGCGGCGCAGGTGAATGTCGGCATGGTGGGCATCAACGTGCCTATCCCGGTGCCGGTCGCTTATCACACCTTCGGCGGCTGGAAGCGCTCCGCCTTCGGCGACACCAACCAGCACGGCCCGGAAGGCATCAAGTTCTGGACCAAGATCAAAACGGTCACCCAGCGCTGGCCGGACGGCGATGTCGGCGATCAGGCCTTCGTCATCCCGACCATGGGCTGAGCCCCGGCGGGGCGCTTGTGGCCAAATCGCGGGTCAGGTATTTCGGACCGGTCCATCTATCGAAACCGGGGAGGGTTTCATGACGACTGCCAACATTTCTGCCCCTGTGGCGGATGACCGCCGCTTTATCCGCAACCTTGCGACGGGCATGGCCGTCATCCTGGTGGCGGGTTTCGTTGTCCAGCTTGCGACGGGCCGGTCGAGTTTCGGCGCGCCGCTGATCGTCCATGCCCATGCCGTCGTATTCATGGGCTGGGTCGGCATTGTGCTGACTCAGGTCTGGCTCGCGGGGGCGGGCAACATCGCGCTTCACCGGACTGTCGGCAAACTGGCCGCCATCTGGGTGCTCGGCCTCTTCGTATTCGGAACCTGGGTGACGGTGGCGGCGGTGCAGACGGGGCGTACGCCCTTCTTCTTCCAGCCGCAGCATTTCATCATCGCCAATCCTTTGTCCCTCTATGGCGCCATCGGCCTACTGGTCGCGGCCTATGTCATGCGCAAGCAGACCGACTGGCATGCGCGCCTGCAGATCGGCTCGTTCGTGCTGCTGATGGGCCCCGGCTTCGGACGGCTCCTGCCGATGCCTTTGCTGCCGCCCTATGCCTTTGAGATCGCGGGTCTGGCCGCGCTGATCTTCCCCGCCATCGGCATCTTCTACGATTGGCGCACCCATGGCCGTCCGCATCCCGGCTGGTTCTGGGGAATCGGCGTGCTGATTGCCGTGGTCGTCGTGTCCCGGGTCATCGGCTTCTCCCCTGTGGGCGAAGTCGCGTATGATGCCGTCGTCGCGGGCACACCCTTCGCCGGTACGAGCGGACTCGACTTCCCGCCACCGCCCGGACCGCCGCCTGGCGCCTGAGCCAAAATTTCCAGCGCCTAGGCGCCATCCAACCTGAAAGGCCACCCCCAAACCGATGACCGATTACAAGACGATCACCTTCGAACAGAAGGGCCGCGTCGCGATCGTGACGCTGAACCGGCCGGACAGCCTGAACGCGCTCAATGCGGAGATCATGTCTGAGGTCGTCGAGTGCTTTGCTGCGATCGACCGGAACAAGGATATTGCCGTCAGTGTGCTGACGGGTGCGGGCCGCGCGTTCGCGGCGGGCGCCGACATAAAGGAGATGCAACCGCAATCCTTCTCGGACATGTATGTCGAGGACTATTTCGCCGGCTGGGACCGGTTCGCGGCCAGCCGCAAGCCCGTGATCGCGGCGGTCAACGGCTTCGCGCTCGGGGGCGGGTGCGAACTCGCCATGATGTGCGACCTGATCATTGCCTCCGACAAGGCCAAGTTTGGCCAGCCGGAAATCAAGCTTGGCGTCACGCCCGGCATGGGCGGCTCCATCCGCCTGACGAAGGCGGTGGGCAAGGCGAAAGCCATGGACCTTGTGCTGACCGGCCGGATGATTGACGCGGCAGAGGCCGACCGGATCGGTCTCGTCTCCCGCGTCGTGCCGCATGAGACGCTGATGGAGGTTGCTCTCGCCGCTGCGAACGAAATCGCTGGCTTCTCGGTGCCGTCGCTGATGGCGGCGAAGGAAATGGTGGCCCGCGCGCTTGAACTTCCGACCACGGAAGGCGTGAAGTTCGAACGCCGCCTGTTTCAGGGCCTGTTCGGCACAGCCGACCAGAAAGAAGGCATGGCCGCCTTCAGCGAGAAACGCCCCGCCAAATTCGAGGACAAGTAAGATGACCAAGATCGCCTTCATCGGCCTCGGCAACATGGGCGGCGGCATGTGTGCCAACCTCGTCAAGGCCGGTCACACCGTCGCAGCATTTGATCTGAGCGCCGAAGCGGTCGCCGCCGTTGCCGCTAAGGGTGCCCGCGCTGCCACGTCCATCGCAGACGCGGTAAAGGATGCCGACGTCGTCGTCTCCATGCTGCCCGCCGGCAAGCATGTGCTCAACGTCTATTTCGGCCCGGACGGCGTCAAGCATCACGCAAAGCGCGGCACGCTGCTGATCGATTGCTCCACCATTGCCGTCACCGATGCGCGCGAGGCGCACATCCAGGCGGACCTCTCCGGCCTGATCCTTGTCGACGCGCCGGTCTCGGGCGGTGTCGCGGCGGCCGAAGGGGGCACGCTGACCTTCATGGTGGGCGGGACGGGCAGGGCGTTCGAGAAGGCCGAGCAGGTTCTCAAGGGCATGGGCAAGAACATCTTCCACGCCGGCGGCCCCGGCAACGGGCAGGCCGCCAAGATCGCCAACAACATGCTGCTCGGCATCTCGATGATCGCCACCTGCGAGGCCTTCAACCTCGCCGAAAAGCTCGGGCTTGATGCAGAGACCTTCTACAAGATCTCGTCGGTCTCTTCCGGCCAGTGCTGGTCGATGACCAGCTATTGTCCGGCGCCCGGCCCGGTGCCCACGTCTCCTGCCAACCGGGATTACAAACCCGGCTTCGCGGTCGCGATGATGGCGAAGGACCTGCACCTCGCGGCCGACGCCGCCTACGCCTCCGGCGCCGAAATCCGCTTCGGCGAGCAGGCGGAAAAGATCTACCAGGCCTTGTGCGACAGGGGCTTTGCAGGCCTCGATTTCTCCGGCGTCATGAAAGATGTCAAAGGCGAAATTCCACGCTGAGGCGGGACGGCTGCCGGTAGTTTCCGCTTTCCCTTAACCATCGCGTCTGCTGGCACAGTAGTTGCCGCATCGGTCCCGGGAAGCGCCGCCAGTGTAGCGGCGCCTGACGCGGATTGGGACAAACGGTACCGATATGGCCACCGGAGCGCTGGAGAATGTTCTGATTGTGACACATGGTCCGGGGCGCGGTCGCGCCGTGCCGACGGGGGATGTGTTCCTGGCGCGCCTCAAGATCCGTGACCCTGAACTGGCAGCGCGGCTCGTTTTCCACGAGACCGGGCAACCCGCGCCCAGCCTCTCGGGAATCGGTGTCGTCGTGTTCTGGCTGGGTGACCCGCTGCGCCAGAAATATCCGGAATGCTATGCCGAAGCATCGGCCATCGCCCAGTCCGCCGCCCGCCGGGGGATTGCCGTACTGAACCGGCCGGATGCCCTGTCGAATACCGCCAAGGCGCTCCAGTCCGCCATCTGGTCCAGAGCCGGTATCCCGAGCGCGCCCGTGCGCTGCATCGAAGACGCAAGCCAATTGCCTGCGGCGTTTGCCGAGATGGCGGGTCCGAGCCTGCTGCGCGGCAATGAAACCCATGCTGAGCGCGGCATCCGGGTCCTGTCGACACAGGCTGATGCGGAACGCGCGGCACGCAAGCTCTGCTCTCCGGCAGCGCTGGTACGGATCCACGATGTCCGCGCCGAGCACTGCGCGGCCGGCGCCGATCCGTCGAGCCTCTACAGCCGCTTCCATCACAAGGCCCGCGCCTTCGTGTTCCGGGGCGAAGTCAAGGCCAGCCATCTGTTCTTCTCGCGCGAACTCGTTGTCGGCCTCTCCAACAGCCTGTTCGTCCGCGAAGCCAGCCCGAAGCGCAAGTTCCTCCGATCTATCGGTTTTCGCTGCGACCTTTTCGATGAGTTGATCGCTGAAGACCTAGCCTATTTCGAGTCCGAAGTTCCGTCCAAGGATGTTCTCGTACGCGCCGTCGTTGCCCTTGGCCTCGATGTCGCGGCCGTGGATTATAGCATCCGGCCCGACGGCACACCGATCCTGTGGGAAGCCAATCCATATTTCTGTCTGCCGCGCGGGGAAGAAAGCGTACTCAGCGCCGAGCGTAACGCCGTGGCGCGGGTGAATGCCACGTTCGACTGGATGGCGCAGTGCCTATGGGCGGCGCTGCCACATCGGCTGGCCTCATGAGCCTCGCCATGCCCGCGCCGGCAGGCCGTGGCCGCCGCGATCTTGCCCGCAAGTTCGGCTGGACCAGCCTCGCCTCGATCGTGCAGATGCTCGCCGGCCTTGCCTCGGTCATCATCCTCACGCGCTTCCTGCTGCCGTCCGACTACGGACTGTACGGCATAGCGCTGATGGCGATCGCGGCGGGCGAAGTGCTCACCGGCGGGGTCCTGTCGAGCCCGGTGGAGCAGAAAGCGGATATCTCCCGCGCCGATCTCAATTCGGCCTTCTGGGCCAATACCGGCCTGGCGCTCGCCTGCGCGGCCGTCACGCTGCCGGTTGCCGCACTGGTGTCAGGATCCCTGGGATATGCCGAAGCAATGCCGGTGATCGCGGCTGCTTGCGGCCTGATGCTGATCACGGCTTTCGGCATCGTGCCGGAAAGCCTGCTGCGCCGCCGCCAGCAGTTTCGTCTCCTGTCCAAGGTCAGCATGGTGGCCGCGCTGACCGGACTTGCCGCAGCCATCGGGCTGGCGCTGATGGGGGTAGGGGTCTGGTCGCTGATCGGGCTTGAGGTCGTACGCCGGACCATCCTGGTAGCTTCGAGTTTCGCGTTCGCCCGCTGGCTGCCGGATGGCGGGCTCGATGCGGGCTCGATCCGCGCCGCGCTGCCGTTCGTCTCCGGCATGCTGGCGGCCAACGCCCTCGGGCGGGTGGACCGGCTCGCGCCGCAGGTGGCCGCCACGGTCTTCTTTGGGCCCGAGGGTCTTGGCCTCCTGTCGGTCGCGACCCGCATCGCGGATCAGATCCAGTCCTTCGTGGCGCAGCCTGTCGGGGCCATGGCGCTGCCCGTCCTCTCGGACGCGGCGCGCGAACCCGTCCGCTTCCACGCGCTGATGACAGACGCCTGGCGCGCCATCGCCATCACCAGCTTTCCGATGCTCGCCGGCTTCGCCGCGATTGCGCCGCTGCTTGTGCCCATGGCGGTGGGTAGCGCGTTCGCCAGCGTCGGCCTCATCTCGGCCATTACCCTGCTCGCAAACCTGCGCGTCGTGGCTTCAAAGGTGAACATTGCCGCGACGCAGGCCGCCGGGAAATCTCTGACGGCGAGCGCGTCGATCGCAGTCAGCGTTGTGACGCATATCCTGATGCTTCTTGTTCTCGCGCCGCTCGGCGTGATCGCCATCGCGGCGGCGTCCTTGCTGCGCGGCTGGATCACCTGGCCCTTCGCGGCCTGGTTCGTCAAGGCGACAACGGGCTTCGGCATGCTCCGGCAGGCCTCGATTCTGGTGCCGCCGATTGCGGCCAGCCTGGTCATGGGCGGCGCCGTCTACGCACTTTCGGCAGCCTTGCAGCCGCACTTGCCGCCGGTGGGCGCCCTGGTCATCCTGATCGCCACCGGTGTCGTGATCTACGCGGCCGCGCTCTGGCTGCTGGACCCCTGGGTCCGCGAGGCTGCGCAGTCTGGGAATATCCAGAAGATGTGGGCGAAGCGCGGGAAATGATCCGGTCGCCCCCCCGTCCAGGGTTGCGGTCCGGGGCGCCCAGTAGAACGCGGAGCCGCTACAGACACGTTTGGATATTCAACCGTACTTTACATGACCAGTTGAACTAATACATGAAACTGAGGGACAACAACTTCACCTGATTATGCAAGTTCAGGTGTAGTTTCGAATCTGATTTCGGTGAAACTTCGCCAAGACGCGGGAAGCGTTGATTTTGTCCCGCTTTGGTTGTTTGGTTTCGCGGCGCATTTGGGGACGCTCTGTTTTGTGACGAACCGGCCTGTTATCTGCGCGCGGCGCCTGCACCTCCAGCCGGATCCGGCATGGACGGAGACCGGGACGCGTTCTGAGCCATCTGGCCCGGTCTGTGCAGGGGCAGGGGCCTCATGATCGTCATCCTCTCCACTCTCAATGGCAAAGGCCGGCTCCGGGAAATGCTGGAGGCCACGCTGCGCGTCCGCATTCCGCCGGGCACGCGGTTCCATGTCGTCGACAATGGCAGCGAAGACGGCACGCTGGAGTTGCTCGACAGTTTCTCGGACAGGCTGCCGCTGGTCATCTACAAACAACCGGTTCGTGGCAAGAACCACTGCGTTAACCTCGTTCTGGACACGGTCAGCGCCAGCCTTGAACCCACCGAACTGGTCGTGTTGACAGATGACGACATTCTCCCGAGCCCTGAATGGCTTGAAGAGCTGGAAGCCGCAGGCAAGGCGCATCCGGACCGGGATGTGTTCGCCGGCCGCATCCTGCCGCATTGGCCGAGCAGTGGCATCATCCACCTCGATCCCGTCCGCCACCATTTCGGCATCCTGTTCTCGCTGACGTCCGAAAGCGAAGGCCCGGTCAAATGCGAACTTGCCTGGGGGCCCAACATGGCGGTCCGCGCGCACGTCTTCAAAAGCGGTGTGCGCTTTGATCCCAAATTCGGGCCGAATGGCAGCGATGGTTATCCCATGGGCTCCGAAACCGAACTGATGGAGCGCCTCGAGGCAGCCGGCCACAGGGCCTGGTTCGCGGAGCGCGCCTGTGTGCGCCACATGATCCGGTCTTCCCAGCTCGACGCCCAAAGTGTCATCCAGCGGGCCTTCCGTCATGGCTATGGCGTGGGCTGGCGCCGGCAGCGCCATGCCGGAGTACTGCGGATGCTGATCAGCATGTCCAAGGCGGTGAGGGGCGTGTGCACGGCGCGCCTGCGCCGGACCTTGATGCCCTTTGCAGACCCACTGCTGCAGGATTTCCACGAAGCCTGGGCCCTCGGGCTGGCGCGCGGCTCCCTGTATGAATACCGCCGGGCGCGCGCGGTTATTGAATTCGAGGAAGACTTTCCCGAACGCCGCGCCGTCGAGCGCGCTCCGGCAAACGACTAACGTCTACGCCCTTTCCGTTTTCCCTTGCTTGCCTTTGCGGCAGATCCGGTCGTTTACGTATTGAGGCGCCTTCCTCCCGGGCGACACTTGCATGCATCATACGTTTGGCTCGCGGGCACACGCGGCGAGTGGGAGGAATAACATGGCCGATACAGCAACCCTTCAGGCTTCAAAGACCAAGGCGAAGACCGAGCATTTCGATGTGCTGGTGGTCGGCGCCGGCATTTCCGGCGTAGGCGCTGGATACCACCTTAAAACCCAGAACCCGAAGAAGAAGTTCGTCATCCTGGAAGCCTATGACACTTTCGGCGGTACCTGGCACATGCACAAGTATCCCGGCACGCGCTCGGACTCCGACCTCTATACCTTTGGCTATCGCTACAAGCCTTGGGTCGGCCCGCCGATCGCGAGCCGCGAAGAGATCCTGAAGTACATGGAAGAGGTGATCGCTGAGAACGACCTCGCGCCCCACATCCGTTTTCGCCACAAGATCACATCCGCCAGCTGGTCGAGCGCGAAGAAGCGCTGGACCGTCAAGGCCGAGCGCCTTGATACCGGCGAAATGCTGACTTTCACCGCCAAGTTCCTCTGGATGTGCCAGGGCTATTACAAGCATGCCGAAGGCTACACGCCGGAATGGCCGGGCATGGGCACCTTCCGTGGACAGATCGTCCACCCGCAGACCTGGCCGGAAGGCCTTGATCTCACGGGCAAGAAGGTCGTGGTGATCGGATCAGGGGCGACGGCCGCGACCGTGGTGCCGGCCATCGCCGGCAAGTGCGAACACGTGACGCTTCTCCAGCGCTCGCCGACCTATTTCATCCCGGCCCGCAACGAGAACGTCCTGGCCGACGAGCTGCGCATGCTGGGTGTGGACGAGAAGTGGATCCACGAGATCGTCCGCCGCAAGTACCTGTTCGAACAGGCCGAATTCACGCGCCGGTCCTTCGAGGATTCCGAACTCCTGCGCAACGAGTTGCTGGAAGGCGTCAAGGCCTGCCTCCCGGAGGGCTACGACATGAAGCACTTCACGCCGAGCTACCGCCCTTGGCAGCAGCGCGTCGCCTTTGTTCCGGATGCGGACCTTTTTGAAGGCATCAAGGCCGGGCTGGCGAGCGTCGTCACCGACCATATCGAGCGGTTCACAGAAAAGGGCATCCTGCTGAAATCCGGACGCGAACTGGAAGCCGACGTGATCGTGACGGCCACCGGCTTCAACCTGTCTGTCCTCGGCGGCATACCGTTTGAAGTCGACGGAAAGCCGGTCAACTGGGCCGAGACCATCACCTATCGCGGTATGATGTTCACCGGCGTGCCGAACCTCGTCTGGGTGTTCGGTTATTTCCGCGCCAGCTGGACGCTGCGTGTGGACATGATGGGAGACTTCGTCGCTCGGCTGCTGAAGCACATGGATGCGAATGGCGCCAAGCAGGTCGAAGTCGCGCTCCGCCCGCAGGACCACAACATGGAAATCCTGCCATGGATCGACGAGGACAACTTCAATCCGGGCTACCTCGCCCGCTCCATGGCCCTGATGCCCAAACGCGGGGCGAACCCGGAATGGGCCCATACCCAGAACTACTGGAAGGAAAAGGACGAACTCCCGCTGGTCGATCTCGACGCGCCGGAATTCCGCTACAGCTGACCTGAGGCCGGATTGGCCCTCTCTTGCCGCGGCGCAGCAACCCCGGCATGAGAGGCGCCAATGACTGATACCAGCGCCCCCACGCTTGCCGAGCAGGGCAAGATCGACCCGCTCTTCCTGAGCGACCTCGCCGACGCCGTCGACGAGCGCGATATCCGGTGGCTGTCGCGCACGCTGAAGCGGATGCACCCGGCCGACGCGGCCGATGCGCTGGAAGCCCTCAACTACGATACGTTCGAAGAGGCCGTCGAACTTCTCGGCGGGGAGCTGCCGCCTGAAATCCTGATCGAGCTGCGCGATTCCTACCGCGAGGACGCCGTCGACATGCTGCCCGACCAGGCGGTGGCGCAGGCCCTCGACGAACTCGATTCAGACGATGCCACGACTATTCTCGAAGACCTCGAGGATGACCGCCGCGAGCGCATCCTCGAAGACCTCGCGCCGGTAGACCGGGCGGAACTCGAACGCAGCCTCGGCTATGAAGAGGAAACTGCCGGCCGTCTGATGCAGACGGAATTCGTCGCCGTGCCGGAATTCTGGACCGTCGGCCAGACGATCGACCATGCCCGCGCGCTCGGCACCGAATTGCCGGAAGTTTTCCACGAGATTTACGTGATCGACCCGGCCCACCGCCTGCTCGGCATCGTCCCGCTGGCCAGCCTGCTGCGCCATCCGCGTAGCACACCGCTCGAAGACATCATGAACGAGCCAACGATGACGCTCGACACGTCCACCGACCAGGAAGACATCGCCTACCAGTTCCAGAAATACTCGCTCGCCTCCGCCCCGGTCACTGATACCGCCGGCCGTCTCGTCGGCATGATCACGGTCGATGACATGGTCGACGTCATGCATTCGGAGCATTCCGAAGACCTGTTGGCCCTGTCGAACGTGTCCTCCGCCGACGCCTCCGACACCGTGTTTGAAACCGTCAAGGCGCGGCTTCCCTGGCTCGCGATCAACCTGTTCACCGCCTTCATCGCCTCGGCGATCATCTCGATGTTCGAAGGCGCCATCGAGGAAGTCGTTGCGCTCGCCATCCTCATGCCTGTGGTTGCGGCGCTCGGCGGCAATGCCGGCAGTCAGGGCCTCGCTGTGGCTGTGCGCGCGATCGCCTCGCGCCAGCTGGACGGCGCCTCGGCCCGCCGCGCGATCCTGAGGGAATTCATGGCCGCTGCCTTCAACGGCCTGCTGATCGGCGTGGGCGTCGGCCTGATTGCGCTGTTCTGGTTCGGGGATACGCGCCTCGGCCTCGTCATCGCCTTCGCCATGTTCGGCACGTTCCTGTGGGCCGGCCTGTCCGGAATCCTGGTGCCGCTGGGCCTCAAACGCCTCGGCGCAGACCCCGCTGTTGCCTCATCGGTTTTCGTCTTAACCTTGACCGATGTCATGGCGTTCTTCAGCTTTCTCGGCCTCGCCACGATTGTCCTCTTGTAAACAGACGGATTTTCGGCCGAATCTCGCGTTGCAGGCGAATGGGCGCGCGTTTTGCAGGGTCCACCTGTAGGCAATTCGCCGGATGTACCACAACGGGAGCTAGTGGGTTTGGCCCGTCCCATGCGCACGTCAGCACAGGGTATCGAGCTCATCCAGAGCTTCGAGGGCTTTCGCCCGCGGGCAGCGCGTTTGCCCGGCGGCGGCTGGCTGATCGGCTATGGCCACACCGCCACCGCGCGCGCCGGCCTGCAGATCACCCCGCGCGACGCGGCGCTCATCCTGCGCTACCATGACTTGCCCCAGTTCGAGCAGCAGATCGCCGAACAGGTGCTGAGCCCGCTCAGCCAGAACGAGTTCGACGCGCTCGTCTCGTTTGCTTTCAACGTCGGCAGCGAAGCCTTTGCGAATTCGGATGTCGTGGCCGCGCTCAACGCGGGTGACCGCGCGCTGGCGGCCAATGCCATGTGGGCCTGGCGCCTCGCGAACATTTCCGGCGAACTGCGCGTTGTCGACGCGCTGGCCCGCCGCCGCGCCGCCGAGATTGCGCACTTCCTCGAACACCCCGCCGGCCGCGCCGCCATCCCAGGCGCGCTGGTGCGCCCGCTTGCCCAGCAGGGCCATGACGACGAAGAGACCGATCCCGGCGCCCGCTCGGTCACCATTGGCGCGCGCGTCTCCAGCGAGACCGCGGCAGCTGCCACACCCGAAAACTCCACCCAGGCCGCCGCCCGGGCTGTCAGCGAGCGCATCGCCCGTATCCTCGGCGAAGCGCCGCCCCAGCCGCCGGCCCCCCCTGCGCCGCCAGCCGCGCCCGGCGACGGCCCCACCCCTGAAGAGATTACCGACGCCGTGAAGGCCCTTGTTGGCGACGAGCCCCCGGCCGCCCTGCTGACGCCCGCCGCGCCGCCCTCCCGCACCAAGGGCCCGCCGGAAGGTATTGAGCGCCGCCGCATGCCGCGCCCCTTATCCGCCGCTCCGTCCGACGAAGGGCTGCCGCCGCTGCCGCTCGCCGAAGGCGTGGTCGTTGATGACCTCGAAATCGTTCAGGTCGACCCGCGCGACCTTGAGCGCGCCATCCAGGAGAACGGCGACCTCGACACCGCCGCGATCCACAATCTCGGCGCCTGGGTGCCCTATGCCTTGCTGTCGGGCCTAGGCCTTGTCGGCTTCATTGCCGGTATTGAGCGTTTCCTGTCGCATACGGCGCGCCCGATGCTGCGCGAGAGCGACGCGTTTGCCGGCCCCGTGCTCGCCCTCGGCGGCGGTTTCCTGTTCCTGATCGCCAGCTATTATCTCTACCGCGCCCTCACGCGTCAGGACTGACAAACGGTGACAGGCCGGGGCGCCCTTGCTAGGGAAGCGCCATGATTCCGAACACATATCCCACGCTGAACTTCGATCTCGGTGAAACCGCGGACATGATCCGCGAAACCGTGAAAAACTTTGCCCAGAACGAGATCGCGCCCCGCGCCGCCGAGATCGACCGGACGGACAAGTTCCCCCGCGACCTCTTGCCGAAGATGGGCGAGCTCGGCCTGCTCGGTATCACGGTCGAAGCGGAGTGGGGCGGCACGGGCCTCGGCTATCTCGAGCATGTCGTGGCGATGGAAGAAATCTCCCGCGCCTCCGCCTCGGTCGGCCTCTCCTACGGCGCCCATTCGAATCTCTGCGTCAACCAGCTGCGCCGCTGGGGCAATGACGACCAGAAGGCCCGTTACCTGCCGAAGCTGATCTCCGGCGAACACCTCGGCTCCCTCGCGATGAGCGAGAGCGGCGCCGGCTCCGATGTCATCTCGATGAAACTGCGCGCCGACAGGAAGGGCGACCGCTACGTGCTCAACGGCACGAAAATGTGGATCACCAATGCTCCGGATGCGGACACTCTGGTCGTCTACGCCAAGACCGATATGGACGCTGGCTCCAAGGGCATCACCGCCTTCCTGATCGAGCGCGGCTTCAAGGGTTTCTCGGTTGCGCAGAAGCTCGACAAGCTCGGCATGCGCGGCTCGGAAACAGGCGAACTCGTGTTCGACAATTGCGAAGTGCCGCAAGAAAACGTCATGGGCCCCGTCGGCGCCGGCGCGCGAATCCTGATGAGCGGCCTCGACTATGAGCGCTCGGTGCTCTCCGCCGGCCCCACCGGCATCATGCAGGCCTGCATGGATGTCGTCATCCCCTACATCCACGACCGCAAGCAGTTCGGCCAGTCCATCGGTGAGTTCCAGCTCGTGCAGGGCAAGCTCGCGGACATGTACGTGCAGATGAACGCCGCCAAGGCATACGTTTATGCTGTCGCGAAAGCCTGCGACCGGGGCGAGACTGCCCGCAAGGACGCGGCCGGCGCCATTCTGTATGCGGCCGAAACCGCCACCAAGCTCGCGCTCGACGCCATCCAGCTCCTGGGCGGCAACGGCTATATCAACGAATACCCCACCGGCCGCCTCCTGCGCGACGCCAAGCTCTACGAGATCGGCGCCGGCACCAGCGAAATCCGCCGCTGGCTGATCGGCCGGGAGTTGTTCAACGAGACAGCCTAAGGCGTCTCGCGAGCCGTCTCGCGATCCAAGTTATTCCGCTCACTGATTATTTGAACCGCTCGGGCTGCTTCGCAATGAGTGCCTCCAGCTTCGGCATTCCGTCCACCAGCCCCTTGGTCAGCTGCCCCGTCACGATGCTTCCCAGGAAAAGCGGTGCGCTCGCCTTGCCGCTCCAGCGCAGCTCGCAGCCGCCTTCGACGGGCACGATCCGGTAATCTTCCACCGCCGCCGAGACGGGCAGGGTGGAGCGCTCGAACCGGAACGCCATCCGCTTGCCCTCATCCCAGGCAAAGAACGTTTCCTCGATCACCTCAGCGCCAACTTCCACCGTGCGCGTCGTGCCCGGCCCGAATGGCCTGGGGCTCGTCCAGGTCACCTTGGTGATTGGCAGCCACTCGGTCCAGGCCGGCCCGTCCAGCAGCGCATTCCACACCATATGCGGCGGAAACGGGAACCTGTGGACCGCGCTCGCTTGCTTCGCCGTGGCGAGATACTCCTCGCCAACCTGCTTGTGGGCTTTCGGTGTTTTGGCCATAGCGCGCTCCTTCAGCTGTCTGCCGCCGGAGGTGCCATCAATTGCCGAAACCGTCTACGGATAATCAGGTCTGCAGGGAGTTCACCCAGCGTCAGCCGGCCTGCAGCATCGTCCGGATCTTTTCATCCGGAAGGCTCAAGGTCTGTGTGATCGCCGTCACCAGAGTCCGTTCGTCGATCGGCTTGGACACATAGCCGTCAAAGCCCTTGGCGAGGAATTTCTCCCGGTCGCCGTGCATCGAGTCGGCGGTCAGCGCGATGACCGGTGTCAGGCGGTTGACGCTGCCGGAATTGCGCAGCCGCTTGAACGCCTCGGCGCCGTCAAGCCCCGGCATGTGGATGTCCATCAGCACGATGTCGAACTTGTCTTTCGCCAGAACCTCCAGCGCCTGGTTGCCGTCTGCCGCTTCGCTGATTTCAAGCCCGTGAATTTCCAGGAAGGAGCGCGCGACGCGCCGGTTGATGTTGTTGTCGTCAACCACCAGCGCCCGGCAACCTGTCAGCCCGGCCCGCGGCTTGCGCACCGGCGCGGCAACAACCTTGTCCCCGCTTTCCAGGATGGCCGGCACCGCGACACCCGCCTTGAATGTCAGTGTAAAGACGGACCCTCTGCCGACCTGGCTCACCGCGGTCACGTCGCCGCCCATCATCTGGGCCAGCTTCCTCGTGATCGACAGGCCAAGGCCCGTGCCGCCGAAGCGGCGCGTGGTCGATCCGTCTTCCTGCGCGAAGGATTCAAACACGCGGTCCATCTTATCCGCCGCAATCCCGCAGCCAGAGTCGGACACGTGGACTGTCACCTTGTGATCCCCGTCATCGGCCGGTTCGCTGGAGACCACGATCATCACTTCACCTTCGGAGGTGAACTTGATCGCGTTGGAGACGAGATTGCCAACGCACTGGCGCACGCGCACCGGATCGAACACGAGCCTGGATGGCACGCTCGGGTGCACGAACAGCTGGACGCCGATACCTTTTTCGCGCGCTGAGGCTTCATACAGTTTGAACAGACCGCTGAGCTTGTGGCGAATATCACCGGCGACTGAGGAGACTTCCATCCGCCCCGCTTCGATCTTTGACAGATCCAGGATGTCGTTCAGCAGCACCATCAGCGTGTTGCCGGAATCGAGGATCACCGACACCTGGTCGGCCTGAACCGGCGTCAGCGGGCTGTTCGCCAGCACCTGCGCCATGCCCAGCACGCCGTTGAGCGGTGTACGGATCTCATGGCTCATGTTGGCCAGGAACTCGGACTTCAGCCGCGTCGCCTGTTCGGCCCTGTGCAGCGCGTCGCGCAGCTCGTGCGCCTTGGCACGTTCCTCGCGCACGTCGCGCAGCACCGTGATGAACAGCGTCTGGCCAGTGTCGCCCCAGGGCGTGCTTGAGGTCGAGAATTGCGTGCGGATCCGTTCGCCGGATTTGGACACCGCCTCCGCATCACGCTCGACGCGGATGTTTTCGCCGCGCTCGATCTCGCTGACGGTGTGTTTTCCGAACGCCCGCACAGCATCCAGCGTCTTCACGCCAAACAGGATGCCGATATTCTGGCCGACCACTTCGTCGGGCGTGTAGCCCAGCAGGTCGCAGATCGCGCGGTTCACATACAGGACATTGCTGTCGCTGTCCGAAAGGATGATGCCGTTCAACGCGTTGTCACAAGCAGCGCGGGCCAGCTCGAACCGGCGGCGGGCATCGTCGCGCTCCGCGGCGATGTCAGTGATTTCATGGGAGCAGCAAAGGGCCCCGCGCGGTGACGGACGGATCATGGTCTTCATGACCTTGCCGAGATTCTTTGCGACACGGCCCTGCTGCGTGATCAGCGTGCGCGGCTCACCGGTGTTCAGCACCTCGATGACGCATTGCACCATCTTCGAGTCCCGGTAGGCCGGATCGAACTCGAAGATCCGCATGCCGACGACGCTGCCGCCATCCGGAAGGATGGACTCGTTCATCAACTTGTTGGCGGAAACCCATTCGAGGTCGACAATCTCGCCAAATTCGTTCCGCACAGGCGCAGTCTCGCAAACGGCGATCGGCAGCATGTCGAGAAGACTTGCATCCATATCCTGAGCCCTCCAGGAAATTCCAAGACTCTTGGCAAATCTTGACCCAACATGCTTAAGGGTCTGTTTAAACGACTACAGGTTGCGGCTCAGGCCGGGCAGCAGAGTTTCGGGATTTCGCTGGACTCCAGAGCCGCCTTGGCAGCCACATAACCGGCTTCGACGGCAGCATCATAGGCGGACCAGTCGCGCAGTTCGATGCCCGGCAATTCCGGCAGGATCATCACATCGGTCATATCCCGCCCATAGGCCGGATCGTTGCGCACCGTGGCTGCCCGCATCAGCAGGCCTGCAATCGGCGGCGGCGATGAAAAACCGTTCCGCGCGACCCATTGCCAGAAGTTCAGGGGGCGGACAAACTCCTCGCGGTTGAGCCCTTCCGGTTGTCCAGACACGTCCGATCCGATCACGAAGCCCTGATGCAGCTCGCGCATGATCTCGACAGGGAAATTGTTGAGCACGGCGCCGTCAACCAGAATGTTTTCGCCGTCCACGACCGGCGGCAGGATGCCGGGCAGCGAAATCGTCGCCCGCAGCGCGGTGCGCAGATGTCCGCTGCGGTGCACATGCACACGGCCAGAGGTCAGGTTGGTCGACAGCGCGTAAAACGGGATCTGCAGATCGCTGATGTCGGTTTCGCCGAAATGCTCCTCGAGACGCGCATTGACGCGCTTGCCCCGCACCATCCCCACGACGGGCAGGGTGTAGTCACCCAGAGGATTGGACTCCACGAACGCCTTGCGGATGCGCCAGTCGATCTCGGTATCGCTCCAGCCCATCGCCACGCAGGCCGCGACGACTGCGCCCATTGACGCGCCGCCGGCAAAGTCGATCGGTATGCCCGCCTCTCGGATCGCCCGGACAGCGCCGATATGGCTGTAGGCGCGCGCCCCGCCTCCGGACAGCACAATACCGACCGACCGGCCCGTCATCACGCGGGCGAGCCGCATGGCGTCGCCCTGGCTGTCACCGTACCAGTGGAACAATCGGTTTGCGCCGGCTGCGTCCAGCCATTCCTGCGGCCGAGCAGCCCGGCGCTCCGTGCCCGGATGGATCAGCAGCACATCGACCAGTTTCAGCCGCTGTGCCGGCGAGCTGTCTTCCGGCATCAGCGGCACGGACGGCCGAGCGTCCCCGCGCGCCAGCACCCAGATCCGGTCCGCCTGCCGCGTCGCCAGCCTGAACCAGGACGTGTCGCCAATCGGCGTGATCAGGATCACCGTGTCGTTGTTCTGCTCCAGTTCGTCGAAGAAAGCTGCCGGCTTCTCGTCGCCCTGTATCTCGTCAATGATGGCCACCTTCTGGCCGAACTTCATCAGCGCGTCACGCAATGCCCGGGCCCGCAGGCGCAGGTCGATCGTCGGCGAGGTGGCAACCAGCGTGTAGACCTTCGGCACCGTCGCTACATTGCGCTGCCCGGTCCGGCCGAGCCGGCGCAGGATGATCCGGATCATGCCTTCCAGCAGTTCCGGCTCTGCCTTCACCAACCGGTTCCAGCCAGCCCGCGACAGGGCAACCACTTCGGAATCGCGCAGTGCGTAGACCGAGCCCGTATGCGGCTTGTCCTCCGCCACGCCGTCGCCGTTGAGGTCGACGCCGCCCAGGAACAACGCCATCTCGCCCACCGGCTCGCCCGGCCGGATATGGCCCACGAACTCGTTGTTGGATCCAAAGGCACCGAGGGTTCCCGACACGACGAAAAAGATCGAATCGGCCAGTTCCCCGGCCAGGAAAAGGGGTTGGCCTGCCGGCAGCGAGAACCAACGCGCTTCCTTGCCCGCCGAGCGCATCGCGCGCTGCGAGACATCCTTCAGCAAGGGAATCACTTTCAGATCAGGATTGGGAGGGATCTGCATGACCCGTTTCTTGCGCGTTCTGACTGTGGTTTGAAAGCCGTCCATGCTCCCTGTTTACCATAAATCCGTTACCGAACCGGTGACAGTCCAGTGAGCGGGGGCTAATCCTCGGCGGAAGTGTTAAGGAAGATCGCATGCCTGTATTGAAATCGGCGCTGGATGTGTCCGGAGCGAAGTTTGCCGCCAACCGGAAGGCCATGCAGGCGCTCCTTGCGGAGCTTCAGGCTAAAACCGCGCACGCCGCTCTCGGCGGCCCGGAAGACTCCCGCCGCCGCCACACCGAACGCGGCAAGCTGCTCCCCCGCGAGCGCGTCGAGCGCCTGATCGACCCCGGCAGCGCTTTCCTGGAGATCGGCGCGCTGGCCGCCAACGGCATGTATGATGGCGAAGCCCCCGGCGCGGGCCTGATCACCGGCGTCGGCCGCGTCGAGGGCCGCGAATGCCTGATCGTGTGCAATGACGCGACCGTCAAAGGCGGCGCCTATTTCCCCGTCACCGTGAAGAAACACCTGCGCGCCCAGGAAGTGGCGATGGAAAACCATCTCCCCTGCATCTACCTCGTCGACAGCGGCGGCGCGAACCTGCCGCACCAGTCGGAAGTCTTCCCGGACCGCGAACACTTCGGCCGCATCTTCTACAACCAGGCCCAGATGAGCGCGAAGGGCATCCCCCAGATCGCCGCCGTCATGGGCAGCTGCACCGCCGGCGGCGCCTACGTGCCCGCGATGAGCGACGAGACGATCATCGTGCGCAAGCAGGGCACCATCTTCCTCGGCGGCCCGCCGCTGGTGAAAGCGGCCACTGGTGAGGAGATCAGCGCAGAAGACCTCGGCGGCGCCGACGTCCACGCGCGCCGCTCCGGCGTCGCAGACCACTACGCCGCCCACGACTCCCACGCCCTCGCCATCGTCCGCTCGATCATCCGCACCCTGAGCAAGCCGAAACCTCAACCCTTCGAGCTGACTGAGCCGCGAGCTCCCCTCTACGACCCCGCCGAGATGCACGGCCTCGTCCCGCAGGACGTGCGCGAGCCCTATGACGCGCGCGAAGTGATCGCCCGCCTCGTCGACGGATCCGAATTCCACGAGTTCAAGCAGCTTTACGGCGAAACCCTCGTCTGCGGCTTCGCGCGCCTTTACGGCATGCCCGTCGCTATCCTCGCCAACAACGGCATCCTCTTCTCCGAGAGCGCCCAGAAGGCGGCACACTTCATCGAACTCGCCGACCAGCGCCGCATCCCGCTCGTCTTCCTTCAGAACATCACCGGCTTCATGGTCGGCTCGAAATACGAAGCTGGCGGCATCGCCAAGGACGGCGCCAAGATGGTCACCGCCGTCGCCACGGCCTCCGTACCAAAGTTCACCGTCGTCACCGGCGGCAGCTACGGGGCAGGGAACTATGGCATGTGCGGCCGCGCCTATTCCCCCCGCTTTCTCTTCATGTGGCCAAACGCGCGCATCTCCGTCATGGGCGGCGAGCAGGCCGCCAGCGTCCTCGCCACGGTCAAGCGCGACGGGATCGAGCGCAAGGGCGGCCAATGGAGCGCCGAGGAGGAGCAGAGCTTCAAGCAGCCGATCCGCGACCTCTACGAAGCCGAAGGCAATCCCTACTACTCAACCGCCCGCCTCTGGGACGACGGCATCATCGACCCCGCCGACACCCGCCGCGTCCTCGGCCTCGCCATGTCCGCCGCCCTCAACGCCCCCTTCGGCGAGCGCGGCTTCGGCCTGTTCCGGATGTAAATTCACCCCCGGTGCAGTTGGCGCCGGGGGTGATAAGGTATCGGTTCCGGGAGGATCGCGATTAGAGCTGGATCTCTTTCGATTTGCCCATGTTCGGCATCTCGCCCTTGATTTTGGCTTTCGCGACTTCGAACAGGAATCCGATCGACGATTTGTCCGACGCCCAGACCGCCGCATCATGCGGTTCGAATTTCAGCATCAGCATCTTCTGGTCCGTCTTGCCGCCCGGATACCAGGCTTCGACCATCGGGTTCCAGAACTTGTCGATCGTCGCGGAGTCATTGTGCGGCGACAGCATGCCTTTCACGCAGGCTTGGTAGTCCTTATCGATGTGGCACATGTGGACGGACGACGGCCGCGCCAGGATCGTGCTGCCCAGTTCGCCAGTATTGTCCGAGAAGAAATAGATCACGCCAGCATCGACATCCACTTGCGGGGACATCGGCTGCATATGCTTGTCATGGTCCGGCGAGCCGAGCATCACGCAGCGCGCACCCTTGATCTCTTCGAGCAGCTGGTGCTGCGGATTTTCGTCAAACTTCTTGAGGTCAGCCATGGGGGTCTCCTTTTCTCCCCATTGAACGCCCTGCATCCCAAGCCGTTCCCTCGTGGCTGACTTAAATCGTGGTCATGCCTGCGCCGTTCTGCCTGCCTTGCGCAGGCCCGGCGGCTACCGCAAGATGGCGCCACAAGAGACCACCCAGAGGAAACACTGCCATGCGCGATTCCGAATATGACCTGATCAAGTTTGATGCGACCCGCGCCGGCGTCGCCATCGTCACGCTGAACCGGCCGGATGTTCATAACGCCTTCAACGCCGAACTGATCGCCGAGCTGACGGACGTGTTCACGATGATCGCGGGCCAATCCTCCATCCGGATGATGATCCTGCGCGGTGAAGGCCCGTCCTTCTCGGCCGGCGCAGACCTCGCCTGGATGAAGCGCGCCGCCACGCACACGCGCGAGGAAAACGAAGAGGACGCCGAGCGTCTCGCCGAGATGTTGCAGCGTCTCTACGAGATGCCGCAGATGACGCTCGCCCTCGTGCAGGGCATTGCGATGGGCGGCGGGGCAGGGCTCGTCGCGGCCTGCGATGTTGCCATCGCGATGGCCAGCACGTCCTTCCGTTTCTCCGAGGTCCGCCTCGGCCTGACGCCGGCCACGATCAGCCCCTTCGTGATCGATGCCATCGGCCCCCGCTGGGCCCGCGCCCTGTTCGTCACTGCGGAATCGTTTGACGCCGCCTACGCAGAGCGCATCGGCCTTGTGCAATATGTTGCTCAGACGTCGGATGAAATGGCGGAGATGGAAGAGAACATCGCCAAGCTTGTCTTCGCCGCCGCCCCCGGTGCCATCGCGGATTCGAAGAAACTCGTGCGGGATGTTGCCGGCCGCCCCATAGACCGTGAGCTCGCGCACAAGACCGCGAGGCGCATCGCGGCTCGCCGGGCCTCTGCGGAAGGAAAGGAAGGCATCGCCGCCTTCCTCGAGAAACGCCCGCCCAGCTGGAAGGCGTAGGCTATTCCAGCGGCGGCAGCGGCAGGCCCCAGCCGGTCAGCGTCGTGTGGATGGCCTCGACCGGGTTGATCCCGGTCAGCCCCTCTATGGGCTCCCGGAAAATGTACACGACCAGCCCCAGCATGATCACGTACACGATGAACTGCAGCACCGATTTCAGCACGAACGCGCCCGCGCTGAACGCGATCATGCCGATCGCGCCGAGAATCAGCGCGCCCTGGATTGGCGGCATGCCCTCCACGATGGCGTAATTGTAGCCGAAATAGGCGCCAAGTCCGCCGCCGACGATACCGGCTATGCCGGCCAGTTGAACGCCTGAATTGTAAGCCATCGGATCCCCCGTTGCATGGTCACGCCTCATGCTTACGCCATCCGGCGGGCCTGACAAAGCCTCAAAATCACCGGCGGGCGGCGCCGGCTCCGGCCTTGTTTCGGCCCGGAAACCCGGCCATTCCCGTCGGCGATGACAAATCCGGTGCCTGCTTCCACGCGCTTGCGCGCCCGCCTTCACGCCGAACGCGAAGCTCTCCGCGCCCGCTGGGTGAAGGGCCCGTGGAGCCTCGGCCTGTTCGAGTTCATCAGCTTCGGCATCAAGCAGGCCTGGGCCTGCCTGTTCGGCGGCGTCATGCTCGCGCTGCTCCTGCTGACCCACTTCTTCTATCCGGACGGCGCTGCTCTCTCGCGCTACGATTTCCTCGTCCTCGCCGCGCTCGCCCTGCAGGTCCTGCTCATCCTCTCCGGTCTCGAAACCTGGGAGGAGGCGCGCGTCATCCTCGTCTTCCACGTGGTCGGCACCATCATGGAGCTCTTCAAGACCGCCCATGGCAGCTGGATCTACCCGGAGGACAGCTACCTCCGCATCGGCGCGGTCCCGCTCTTCTCCGGCTTCATGTATGCCGCCGTCGGCTCCTACCTCGCCCGCGTCTGGCGCATCTTCGAGTTCCGGTTCGACCGGTTCCCGCCGCTCTGGCTGCAAGGCCTGCTCGCCGTCGCCATCTACATCAACTTCTTCGCCCACCACTGGCTGCCCGACATCCGCCTCGGCCTGTTCGCTGCTACCGCCGTGCTCTACCTGCGCACCGTTGTCTGGTTCCGCCCGGACGAGGTCCACCGCCCCATGCCACTGCTGGTCGGCTTCTTTCTAGTCGCCATTTTCATCTGGTTCGCCGAAAACCTCGGCACCTTCGCCCGCGCCTGGTCCTATCCCGGCCAGGAGGCCGGCTGGGAGATGGTGTCTTTATCCAAGCTCGGATCATGGTATCTGCTGATGATCATCAGTTTCGTCCTGGTCGCCACCGTGCACCGGGGCAGGGGAGAGGCCGCCCGTGAAAATCACCAAACTCCTCGTCGCGAACCGGGGTGAGATCGCCGTCCGGATCTTCCGCACCTGCCGCCGCCTCGGCATAGAAACCGTTGCCGTCTACTCGGATGCCGACCGCGCCGCGATGCACGTGCGCGAGGCGGATGAAGCCGTCCATATCGGCGCCGCCCCCGCCGCCGAAAGCTACTTGCGCGTCGAGACGATTCTCGCCGCCGCCGCGGCGACGGGCGCCAACGCCATTCACCCCGGCTATGGCTTCCTGTCCGAGAACGCCGCCTTCGCCGAAGCCGTTCTCGCCGCCGGGCTCGCCTGGGTCGGCCCGCCGCCCGCCGCCATTCGCTCCATGGGCCCGAAGGACGAAGCCAAGCGCATCGCCGAAGAGGCCGGCGTCCCCGTCCTCCCCGGCTATCGAGGCGAAGCGCAGGACATCAGCACGCTGACGAAAGCCGCCGAAAAGGTCGGCTATCCGCTTCTCATCAAGGCCGTCGCCGGCGGTGGGGGCAGGGGCATCCGCCAGGTCTCGCGCGCCGCTGACCTGCAGGCCGAACTGACCAGCGCCGTGCGCGAAGCCGAATCCAGTTTCGGCGACGGCCGTGTCATGCTCGAAAAACTCGTCGAGCGCCCACGCCATATCGAAGTCCAGGTCTTCGGTGACCAGCACGGCAATGTCGTCCACCTGTTCGAGCGCGATTGCTCCCTCCAGCGCCGCCGCCAGAAAGTCATCGAGGAAGCCCCCGCACCTGGCATGCCGGAACCCGTCCGCAAGGCGATGACGGACGCTGCCGTGAAACTCGCCAAAACCGTCGGCTACCAGGGCGCCGGCACGGTCGAATTCATCGTGGACGGATCAAGGCCGCTCGCGCTGGACACTTTCTGGTTCCTCGAGATGAACACCCGCTTGCAGGTCGAGCACCCGGTCACCGAAGCCATCACAGGCACCGATCTTGTCGAATGGCAGCTGATCGTCGCCGCCGGCGGCAAGCTCCCGCTGAAACAGAAAGACATCAAGCTGACCGGCCACGCCTTCGAGGCCCGCATCTGCGCCGAAGACCCCGCCGACAATTTCCGCCCCGGCGCCGGCCTCATCCTCGAATTCGGCCTCCTCGAAGAACCGGACGGCGATTCCCTGCGCTGGGACGCTGGCTTCGAGTCCGGCGACCGCGTCCCGTCCAATTACGACTCCTTGATCGCCAAACTGATCGTATACGGAGAAACCCGGGACGCTGCGCTCGAACGCCTCACCGACGTCCTCGCCCACACCCAGCTCTGCGGCGTACCGTCCAATGCCGGCTTCCTCCGCCGCTGTGCGCTCTCTGACGAATTCGCGTCCGGCACCCACCACGTCAACTGGATCGGCGAAAACCTGGACGCGCTCGCGGGTGTGCCCGAGGCGCACCGCGCCGCCTCCCTCTCCGCCGTCGCAACACTCCTGCTCGACGATGAAGGCGCTGTCTCCCCCTGGGACCTGCACGACGGCTTCCGCCTGAACTCTGTCCCCCGCCGCGATGTCCTCCTCGCCGCCGACGGCGCCGCCGAACTCGTCGATCCGGACGCCCCTCTCAGCGACGACACCCCGTTCCCGCTGATCACCGACCTCTCGCCCCGCCGCTTCGCCGTCACCACCGGCGGCGACACCTTCCTCGTCACCATCCCAGAATTCAGCGCCGATGCCGACGCTGCCCTCGGCGGCAACGTCGTGAAAGCCCCGATGCCCGGCAAGGTGCTCAGTGTTTTGGCCAAAGCCGGCGCCGCCGTCACCCGCGGCGAAACCCTCGCCGTCCTCGAAGCCATGAAAATGGAGCACGCTCTGACTGCGCCCCGCGACGGCGTGGTCGAAGCCGTCCACGCCAGCGCAGGCCAGCAGGTCGCCGACGGCGATGTGCTGGTGATGCTGGTTGAAGAGTAGACTATCTCGGCCCCGCCACGATCAGATCATCGTGCAGGTTCGCAATCTCCCCATCCGAATATCCGATCCCGGACAGTATCTCGTCGGTATTCTCGCCGAGGCTCGGCGCCCGCACCGGCGCAATCCGCTCGGCGTCTGAAAAAGCAATCGGATTTCCCGGCGTCAGGTAGGTCCCGATGCCCGGATGCTCCAGCATTGAAAACATGGGATTGTCTATTGAAATATCGGGGTCTTCGCGCACCGCCTGCGCAAACGTCCGGTAGCGCGCCCAGGTCACGCTGCGTTCGGTGAACGCCGCCTCGAATTCCTCCACCGCGCGTGTATCGAAGAACGGCTTCAGCACAGCGGTGATCGCGTGCCGGTGCTGGAACCGCATGCCTTCAAGGTTCAGGTTCACGCCCAGCTTCACCGCCAGTTCCTCGAACGCCACCTGTGTATGCGTCGCTGCCTTCAGGTTGTCCCACTGGCGCTGCGTCAGCGCGACGACAACCACGCGCCGGCCGCCCTTGCACACGAAATCCTGCGCATAAGCTCCGTACAGGGAATTGCCCATCTTCGGCCTGTCATAGCCGTTGACGGTCACCTCGCCGATGATCCCCAGATTGCCGAGCATCGCCAGCGCCATATCCTTCAGCGCCAGTTCGACGAGTTGCCCGTTCCCCGTCAGCCGCCGGTGCCGCTCTGCCGCAAGGATGCCCAGCGCCGCCTGCTGCCCGGTGATACAGTCCCAGGCCGGCAGCACATGCCCCACCGGCTCGGTCGATCCCTCCGGCCCCGTCGCCATCGGAAAGCCCACCGCCGGGTTCACCGTATAGTCCACCTGCGGCCCGCCGCTGCGGTCCCCGGTCACCGACATCATGATCAGGTCCGGCCGGTGCTGTTTCAATGCCGGATAGTCCATCCATCCGCGTACACGCAGATTGGTCAGGAAAATGCCCTTGCCTTCGCCCGGCTCGCAGATCAGCCGCGTCACGATCTCCTGTCCGCGCGGTGTCGTCATGTCCACAGCGAGACTGCGCTTGCCCTTGTTCAGCCCGGCCCAGAACAAGCTCCGCCCCTTGTTGGTCACCGGCCAGCGGCCATTGTCCAGCCCGCCGCGTATCCGGTCGAAGCGGATCACGTCCGCGCCCATCTGTGCCAGTGTCATGCCCGCCAGCGGCGCCGCCACAAAGGCAGAGCCTTCGACAATCCGCAGCCCCTCCAGAATCTTGACCATCTTGTCCTCCCACGGGCCGGTTTCCGGCCTCATGGGGAGTCATCTAGGCCGCGTCAGCCGCCCGCCCAGCCGAGATTGGCCTGCATGCCGGCCGCGCGGTCGCCGTTGGCGGTGAACAGGTCCAGCCCGCCCGCCTCATTCGTCCGCCCGCAGACGGAAACGGCGTCATAGTCAAACAGCGGTCTGAGCCCCCGGAACGTATAGCTCGCGGGCCGCTTGCCGGGTTGCCAGCGCCGCGCCGCCTCCATCAGCAGGATCGCCTGCAGCGGCCCTTGCACCACAAGGCCCGGATACTTCTCCGTCTCCATCGCATAGGGCCGGTCATAGTGGATCCGGTGGCCATTGAACGTCAGCGCCGAAAAGCGGAACAGCAGCACGGGGTCCACGGCCACACGCTCCGTCCACGCACAAGTGCCCACAGGCGTCGGATCCGGCGGGCTGAACACATCCGGGATCGGCATGTAGACGATGTCCTGCTCTTCCTCCATCAGCCCCGCGCCGCCGCGCGAATAGGAATGGCGCACGGTCACGAACACCATCTCGCCCGTCCGCCCGGTCTTCGAGGTGACCTTGGCAATCGAGGACACCTTGGTCAGCTCATCGCCGATCCGCACCGGACCGTAGAACTGGCAGCGACTGCCCGCCCACATGCGCCGCGGCAGGGTGATCGGCGGCAGGAAACCGCCGCGCTGCGGGTGCCCGTCCGGGCCCACCGCCGAGGCGCGCACGACCGGCAGAAAGTAAAGCCACAACCACAGCGGCGGCAACTCGGCCTTCAGCAGAAAATCATCCGGGTTCTGATCGAGCGCCGCCGCCAGCGCCCGCGCAGGCCCCGGATGCACGGTATCAATCTGCACCTCGGTGCGGCCAATCCAGCTTTGCAGCGTCCCTGTGTCCATCCGCGGATAGTTAGCTCAAACGCGCGCTCGCTCAAGCCCCACCCTCGGATTGCACTACTTCAGCTCCAGCCCTGCCAGTTCGCCGTCCTCGCGCCACTTCTTGAGGATGCGGAAATAGGCATTCGGCCCGTCGCCATAGGAATTGTTCTGCGCGGCCCGGTCGCTCGGCTTGCCTTCGTTGTTGTAATAGCCCGGCGTGCACTCTTCCAGGAACTGCTGGCGCATTATGGCCTTGTCGATGATCTGCTGCACCCACTCCGCTTCAGCCTCGGCTGAGGCTTCAAACGTTCCGGCCTGCCGCGCCTTCACTTCCGCCAGCGTATAGCCGATCTGCTCGGCCTGCTCGTCCAGCAGGTGCGGATAGTTCGCTGTAAAGCCAGCCTGCCCGGGGCCCATCAGGAACATGTTGGGAAATCCGTGCACGGAAAGCCCGTGCAGGCTGCGCATGCCGTCGGCCCAGTAGTCCTTCATAGTCACGCCGCCGCGCCCCACGGGATCATAGCCCGCGCGGCGCGTATAGTCCGTGCCCACTTCGAAGCCGGTGGCATAGACAAGGCAGTCGATCTTGTAGGCCTTGCCGTCCACCACGATCGAATCCTCGGTGATCCGGTCCACGCCCTGGCCATTGGTGTCCACCAGCGTCACGTTCGGCCGGTTGAACGCATCGAGATACTGGTCATGGAAGCAGGGCCGCTTGCAGAACTGCCTGTACCAGGGCTTCAGCGCCGCCGCCACAGACGGATCCTTGATGATCTCGTCGACGCGCGAGCGCACCTGTTCCATCTTTTTGAAGTCGGCAATCTCCGCCAACTCCGCCAGCCGCTCCGGCGTAAGTCCCTGCTGGTCGCCTTTCGAGGCGATGAACAGGATGTTGCGGATAATATCCGTCCACCCATCATTCACCAGGTCCTCCGGCTCATAGCCGCCCGAGACGAGCGTGTTGAAATTCTCCATCCGCCGGCGCTGCCAACCGGGCTCAAGGCTCTTCGCCCAGTCCGGATCCGTTTGCCGGTCATTGCGCACATCAATGGAGGAAGGTGTGCGCTGGAACACGTAGAGTTGCTTCGCTCCGGCCGCGAGATGCGGCACGCACTGCACGGCGGTCGCGCCGGTGCCGATGATGCCCACCACCTTGTCCTTCAGGCCCGTCAGCCCGCCTTCCGGCCCGCCGCCCGTATAGGCATAATCCCAGCGGCTCGTATGGAAGCTGTGCCCCTTGAACGTTTCCACGCCCGGAATGCCGGGCAGCTTCGGCCGGTTCAGCGGCCCGTTGCTCACTCGATCGTCCAGGCCTTCTTCTTCTCGTTCCATTTCATGCCGGTCACGCCGGTACTCAGAAGCGCCCTGTCGAACAGGTTGAAGCGCTCCGCGATCCGCTTCGAGTGCGCGAGGATTTCCGGCGCCTTCGTATACTTCTCCTTCGGCATGAAGCCGGTCTCTTCCAGCAGCGGCAGGTAGATATAGCTCTCGATATCGCACGCCGCGCCCGGATAACGGTTCCAATACCAGGTGCCGCCAAACGCCCCGCCGGTTTCGATCATGCGGATGTCATTGAACCCCGCCTTGCGCAGGCGCGCCGCCGCCAGCATCCCGCCAAACCCACCGCCGATCACGGCGACTTCCACGTGATCCTTCACCGGCGCGCGCTCCACACGCTCCGTATACGGGTCTTCCAGGTAGTGTGCGAACTGCCCGGCCACGTTCACATACTGCTCGTTGCCATCCTTGCGTACGCGCTTGTCGCGCTCCTCCAGATAGCGCGCCTTCAGCGCGGCCGGGTCAAATCCAAGATCAAGCGCGCCGGTATCGGCCATGGGGATTCCTCCGAAAATCGGCAGGGCCCGCGTCTCGTCGCGCCGGTCTCCCGCATCCAGCCGTGAATTTAACCGCGAAGCCGCCTCGGCGACAGTCATGACCCGGCGTCAGCCGCCCCCGCCCGCCGAGCCGATGAACCGCACGATCTGGCTGATCAGGATGCCCGCGCCGATCCACAGCCAGATCTGACTGCCTTTTTCCTGTGGTGCCGCCACCTTGCTCTCTTCCACCACCGCGCGCTTGCGCACGTCTGGCGGCATCTCGCCGAGCGCCGCTTCCCGCCGCACCCGCGCCATCCAGTCGTTCAGCCGACGCACCCAGATCTGCACTGCCGGCTGGCGTGTCCAGCCATAATACTGATCCAGCGCGTCAAACACTTCCAGCGTCAGCCAGTCCGGAATGCGAAGCTCCGGCGGATCCAGATTATACCCCGTCCGATCGCACAGGAACTGGCGCACCTGCCACTGCATCGACTGGTACTCCTCGATTCCCGCCACGTCCGCCCCGTCGATGATCGCCATCACGTCGCGCACAGCCGGCGCGCGCCCCGTCGCCGTCAGCTTATCGACCAGCCGGTCCATCGCCGCGCCGATCCGGTCTTCGAACTGGACCTCCGCCGCATCAGCGTCCGCCTCGTCCGGGTCAGGTTCATCCTCGGCCTCTGGCTCTGGCTCGGGCAGGGGCGCGCTCGCCGCCGCTGCCGGTTCAACCGCGATTTCGGGCGGCGCCCAGGTGATCTCCATATCGGCTTCTAGAAGGCCATGTGACGGCGCTTCCGCTACATTCACGTCCTCGGCGACAGAATGCGCCGTGGACTGACCATCGTCATCCGGCGGGCTGTCGTCCTGCTCCACATCGTCATAGTCATCATAATCGTGGCGCCAACGTATTTCATTGCGCGCCTGCTCGAACGCCGCCCGCAGCGCCATGAATCCCGCCCGGTCGTCCTCCGGCCGCGTGATTTTCAGCTTCGCCGCATAGGCCCGGCGCACATCTGCGTCCGTCGCCGTCGCCCGGTCCAGTTCCAGCAGGGCAAACGGATCAGAAGACATCGTCGCGTTCGAAATTCCCGAGGATGGCTTCGATGTTGCGCCGCGCTTCGTTGATCTCGCGCGCATCCTGGCGAGACAGAACGCCTTCGAACTCCGCGATCAACCGGCCCACGGACTGGCGCTTGTCGCCCAGCAGGTTCTCGTACGCCGCCCGCATCCGTGCAATCAGCGCCGCATTCTCCTGCTGCTCGCGCGGATGGATCTTGATCGCGCTCAGCGCCTTCAGACGCTTCTCGATCTCGGCGCGCGGCAGGCTGCCCGGATTGCCCTCGATCACGAGGCGCTCCATCTTCTTCGTCGCCAGCGGCGTCGCCTCGACTTCCAGCACGCCGGAGGTGTCATAGGTGTAGCGCAGCTCCACCGACTTGTCCTCCTTCGCCCCGCCGCGCAGCGGAATGTGCAGCGTGCCGATCAGGATATTGTCCTTCACGAACGGGCTCTCGCCCTGGAAAATCTTCAGCACGATCTCGTGCTGGCCGGGATGCAGCGGCGAGATGATGTCCGATTTCGACACCGGCACCACCGTATTGCGCTCGATCATCGGCGAGAATTGTCCGTGCTCGTACTTTCCCTCGCCCACCTGGATCGATGTCTCGAAGCCCAGCGTGAACGGGCACACGTCCGTCATCACCACATCGTCCAGCGCCGAATGCCGCGCCGCCAGCCCCGCCTGCACCGCCGCGCCCAGGGCCACCACATGGTCCGGGTCGATCGAATATTCCGGAAACCGCTTGAACAGCCGCGTCACCAGCGCCCGCACGCTCGCCATGCGTGTCGCCCCGCCCACCGTGATGATCCGGTGCAGGTCGTCCGCCCGGAGGCTCGCATCCGAAATCGCCCGCTGGATCGGCAGGCGCAGCCGCTTCAGGATCGGGTCGGTAATCTCGTCGAATTTCTCCCGCGTGATCGTCACGCGCCGCGCCTCGCCCTTCAGCGCAAAGTCCGCGCTCGCCTCCGCCGCCTCCGTCAGCTGTACCTTCATCCGGTCGGCCAACGCCCGCAGCCGCGCCCCGTCCTCGCGGCTCACACCGTCCGGCTTCACGCCCAGCTGCCGCCCAAGCTCCAGCGCCAGCGCATCGGTAAAATCTTCGCCCCCGAGAAAAGCATCCCCCGCTGAAGCGCGCACTTCCATCACGCCTGAGAACATCTCGAGGATCGAGACGTCAAATGTCCCCCCGCCAAGGTCCACCACGAGGAAAGTCGATTCGCCCTGCCGGTCCTGCAGGCCGTAGGCCAGCGCAGCCGCCGTCGGCTCGTTGATCAGCCGGTTCACCTTCAGGCCTGCAAACTCTGCCGCGGTGATCGTCGCCTTCCTCTGGATGTCATTGAAATACGCCGGCACCGAAATCACCGCCTCGTCCACCGCGTTACCCAGAAACGCCTCCGCATCCGCCCGCAACGCCCGGAGCACGAACGAAGACAACTCCTCCGCCCGGAAAGCCTTCTTGCCCAGCGTCATCTCATGGTTGGTGCCCATGTAGCGCTTGAACCGCGCCGCCGTCAGCGCCGGATGCGTCAGCAGCCGGTCCTTGGCCGCCCGCCCCACCAGCAGCGCCCCGTCATCGCCGTAGCCCACGGCCGACGGCGTCAGCAGCTCGCCCAGGCTGTTGGGAATCAGCTGCGGCCCCGCATCGGTGAACACCGCCACCAGCGAGTTCGTCGTGCCAAGGTCAATGCCGATCAGCGTCCGGGAAGGGTCAGTCATGGGGGAGGCACAGCTTTCAGCGGGAGGAGACTGAAAGCCTTAACGGGTCCCGTAACCGGCTCCAAGAGGGGGCTGGCTAGGCCGCCTTTGTTTGGCCCCAGGCCGGGAAGGGGTCTTGCAGGTCAGTGCGCGCCCGCATCCGGTCCGGCGTGCTCCCATGGCGGATATCGGTAAGGCACTCGTCCAGCCTTTTGCGCAAGGCCGCCTCGTCCATGCCGATGCCGATGAACACGATTTCCTGACGCCGGTCGCCTACGTCGCGGTCCCAGATGCCCGCCATGTATGCCTTGAAAGACTCGCTGTCCGGCCAGCGCTCGCGCGGCGTCACCGCCCACCACCGTCCCATGCCCTGATGGCGCACCAGGGCGCCGGCCTGGCTCACTTCGCCGATCCAGTCTGGCCGCGTCGCGACCCAGAAGAACCCTTTCGCCCGCACGACGTTCGGCCAGGCCTCATTGAAAAAGGCGAGGATCTTGTCAGGATCGAACGGCCGCCGCGACCGGTAGACAAAACTCTCGATCCCGTAAGTGTCGGTCTCAGGAGCATGGTTCGCAAAGCCGTACAGCTCCTTCGCCCAGAGTGGATGCTCCTCGGCCTTCTCGAAATCGAACCGGCCGGTCCCCATCACGCGGTCCAGCGGCACACGCGAGAAGCTGCTCTCGACAATGTCCGCATCCGGATTGAGCGCCCGCACCAGCTTGCGCACCGTTTCCAGCTCGCCCGGCGCCACGGCATCCGTCTTGTTCAGCACGATGACATCCGAAAACTCGATCTGGTCCACCAGCAGCTGCACCAGCGGCCGCTGGTCGCCTTCGCCAAGGCTCTCGCCGCGGTCAATCAGAAAATCGGCGCTGGAATAGTCCTTCAGCAGGTTCGCGGCGTCCACCACGGTCAACATCGTGTCGATCCGCGCGAGGTCGCCCAGGGAAAAGCCGGCCTCGTCCCGGAAGTCGAAGGTTGCGGCGACAGGCAGGGGCTCGGAAATGCCGGTCGACTCGATTACAAGATAATCGAACCGTCCCTGCCTCGCGAGGCGGCTCACCTCTTTCAGAAGGTCATCCCGCAGCGTGCAGCAGATACATCCGTTGGACATCTCCACCAGTGTCTCGTCCGTCCGCGACAGCCCCGCGCCGTCCCGGATCAGGTCGGCGTCGATGTTCACCTCGCTCATGTCGTTGACGATCACGGCAACCCGCCGGCCTTCGCGGTTGTTCAGGATGTGGTTCAGCAGGGTTGTTTTCCCGGCGCCGAGAAAACCTGACAGAACGGTCACGGGCAGGGTTGCTTGTGTCATGGCAGAAAGCTCACAATCCGGGTTGAAAATGTTATACTGTAACGTTAGATGCCGCCCATGATCCTTTCCGTCAAGCCTTGCTGGAGCCGCCTGATGTCCGCGCGTCGCCTGCTTGTCCTTACCGCTTTCCTGCTCGCGGCCTGCGGTAAGCCTGCAGAGGCGCCCGTCACACAGCCCCCGCCGCTGCCGGAAGGCGCCAAGACAGCCGATTTCGAGGCTGCGGCCGATCCCGCGGCGCCGCAGCGTCCCGCGTCCGAATACTGGGGCCTTGAGCCCGGCGAGGCCCTGCCGATCATCTGGGGCGACCTTCTGCCTGCCGGCGCCGAGGAGGAACTTGCCCGCCAGCAGGCCGAATTCTACGCCATGCTGGAACAGCGCTACCAGGAAAGTGCCACCAGCCTCTATGAAGCCGACCCCTTCGGCACGATCGCGGAAGGGTCAGAGATGGATTACATGCCCCAGTTCGGCACCTTCGACACGGTGGAGGATTTCGACGGCATGCGCGTGCGCATCCCGGGATATGTTGTCCCGTTCGACTTCAATCCGAAAAAGACGCACACAGAGTTCCTGTTCGTGCCCTACATGGGCGCCTGCATCCACACGCCTCCGCCGCCGCCGAACCAGATCATTTTCGTACGTGCGGACAAGGGCGTGAAGATCGACGACATCTGGGTGCCCTATTATGTCGAAGGCACCTTCGGGCGGGGCAAGTTCCTGAACGATACGGGCGACGCCGCCTATTCGATCGACCTCGCCGAACTCGAACCCTATCCCATTCCCTGACGCCGCGGTTTCATCGTTCTGTCACGTAGCGATGCAACTAAGGTCTAGCCTCAACACCCGGCAGGAGCCTTCGCCATGGACCAGTCAGAAAACACGACGGCAAACCCCCGCATCGCGGCCGGCGCCGAAACCATTTCCGACATCATCGAACGCCGCCTTTCCCGGCGCGGCTTCCTTGGCGGGCTCACCGCCGTCTCCGGCCTCGCGCTCGCCGCCTGCGCAGGCCGCCCAGTCGATGCTGCGGCTGCGGCCGCGCATGAAATGAAGCGCCCAGCGCCCGCGTTCAGCTTCCCGGAAATCGCGCGCGGCCTCGACCAGACCCACCATGTCGCCGAAGGCTACCGCGCCGACATCCTGCTGCGCTGGGGCGACCCGCTCTGGGCCGACAGCCCCGCCTTCGATCCGTTGAACCAGTCTGCCGAAGCCCAGCGCCGCCAGTTCGGCTACAATTGCGACTATGTCGGCTTCGTCACGCTTGATCCGGATACGGACGGCGCCCCGCGCAGCCTGCTCTGCGTCAACCACGAATACACCTCCACCCAACTTATGTTTCCCGGCATCCGCGAAGACGATCCCGCCGGCATCACCCGCGAGATCGCGCTCACCGAAATCGCTGCGCATGGCGGCACGGTCGTTGAGATCCGCCGCTCGGCGGAGGGCTGGAAGCCCGTCATCGGCTCGCCCTTCAACCGCCGCCTCACGGCTGACACGCCGATGCAGATCACGGGCCCCGCCGCCGGCGATGCGCGCCTCGTCACCGGCGAGGATCCCGCCGGCCGAAACGTCCTCGGCACCATGAACAACTGCGCTGGTGGCATCACGCCCTGGGGCACCTACCTGATGGCGGAGGAGAACATCAACGGCAACTTCCTCGGCGCGCTCCCGGAAGGTCATCCGGAGACGGACAATCACAAGCGCATGGGCGTCCCCGGCGGCTGGTATGGCTGGGGCAAGTTCATCGACCGGTTCGATGTTTCGAAACAGCCGAACGAACCCAACCGCTTCGGCTGGATCGTCGAGGTCGACCCGCAGGATCCCGCCTCAACCCCCAAGAAACGCACCGCCCTCGGCCGCTTCAAGCACGAAGGTGCCGAAAGCGTCGTCGCCCCCGATGGCCGCGTCGTCGTCTACTGCGGCGACGACCAGCGTTTCGACTATGTCTACAAGTTCGTCACGGCGGGCCGCTACGTCCCCGGCGAAACCAATGCCAACTCCAACCTGCTCGATGACGGCACGCTCTACGTCGCCCGCTTCAACGACGACGGCACGGTCACCTGGCTCCCCCTCGTCTTCGGCACAGGGCCTCTCACCCCCGCCAACGGATTCAGTTCGCAGGCGGACGTTGTCATCGAGGCCCGCCGCGCCGGTGATCTCCTCGGCGCCACGCCCATGGACCGCCCGGAAGACGTCGAGCCCGACCCGAAAACCGGCCGTGTCTATGTCATGCTCACCAACAACGACCGCCGCAAGCCCGGCGAGGAAAACGCGGCCAACCCCCGCCATTCCAACCGCTTCGGCCATATCATCGAGATCACCGAACCCGGGGGCGACTTCGCCTCCGAAACCTCGACCTGGGAAATCCTCGTGCGCTGCGGCGACCCGTCCATCGCCGAAGTCGGCGCCACCTGGAATCCCTTGACCACCGAAAACGGCTGGCTCGCCAGCCCTGACAATTGCGCCATCGATGCCCAGGGCCGCCTCTGGGTCTCCACCGACGGCAATGACGATACCGGCGCCGCCGACGGCTTCTGGGCTCTCGAGACCGACGGCCAGCGCCGCGGCACCGGCCGCCACTTCTTCCGCTGCCCCATCGGCGCCGAACTCTGCGGCCCCCGCTTCACGCCGGACGGCGAAACCCTCTTCCTCGCTGTCCAGCACCCCGGCGACGGCGAAGGCGCCAATTTCGAATCCCCCACCACCCGCTGGCCTGACTTCTCGGATGCCTCACCCCCACGTCCGAGCGTCATGGTCATTACACGGATCGATGGCGGCGTCATCGGGGGCTAAGCCCTCACCGCCCAAAGCAACTCCTACCGCCTGAGCAACACCCGCCGCCCTTCATCGCCCGTCAGCTCCAGCGCGCCATCGGCGGTGATGGTCCACGCCATCTCGCCGCCGAGCGCGCTCATGTACTTGCGCTCCTGCATCATCAGCCCTTCGCCGAGGCAAGCGCGCCGCGTCGTCGCCAGGGGCGTGAAGGTGATCGTGCCGCCGTCCGCGGCATACAGCCCGCTCAGCCGGTTGCAGTTCGTCGAGCCGCTCACGCGGCCGTCCTCGCCGAACATCAGCGTCAGTCGCGAATTGTCGGTCACGCCGCCCCGGTTGATATCCTGCACCACCCATTCCGCGCCGAGCAGCACGGCCGGGTCCAGCGCCGCCTTCGCAGACAGTGCCGGCGCCGCGACAAAGCCGACGCCGTCCGCACCCATGATCGTCAGCCTGCCGAGCCCGTCGACGCTGGCCGTCGCGGCGCCCGAAAGGATGCCCGCGAACGCCGATTCCTGCGCCATGAGGCCGTCGCCCAGGCATGCCATCTTGGTCATCCCCGTGCCGGTAAAGGTCACCGCCCCGCTGTCCTGCGCATAGCCGCCAAAGAATCGGTTGCACCCCGTGGTGCCGTTGATCTTTCCATCGTCCGTGAACGTGATTTCCGGCTCGCTGCCGGAGACGACCGCGACCCCGCCGATCCCCTCCACGCGCCAGGCTGTCCCCGCCAATTTCAGCGCGGGCGCCCGCATCGCCGTGATCTCCGTCCCGTTCGCGCCGGTCAGCGTCAGCATCCCGTCGCCGTCCACCACAAAGGTCGCATCCCCCTGCAGCGCAGCGCCGAGCGCGTTTTCCATCTGGTTGCGGTTCGCCGCCGCGCACGCCATCATCGTCATCATGATCGGCGTAAAGGTCACCGTCTCCCCGTCCAGCGTGTAGCCGCCGTTGAACTGGTTGCACCCGCCATACCCACTGACGCGGCCATCTTCGCCGAACCGGATCACCGGCGGCTTGCCCGTCACGGCCACGCCGCCGATGGACGCGATGATCCAGTCACGCCCAGCCAGGGGCGAGTTTATCCGTATACGGTCGAGGCCCGGTTCCGCTGCGCCTTCCGCCATCGGCGCGGGCTCAGCCGGTGCGGGCTCACCTGGTAACGTGCACGCCCATGCCGCCATCAGGGCGCCCAGCGAAAAGAGCGGGAAAATGAAGTTCCTGCGAACGATGGAGGCGGTCATTCTCTGGTTCCTCATTTTCCCGGCCTTCCCCTCTGTCTAGAGGCTGCGCGGCCGGGTTACAAATACCCATACCAGCGCCCCGGCGCGCCGGGTGCCCCGCCGCACTTTTAACTTTCAAGCGCAAACAAGTGTGTCGTGTGATTGACAGAGACTATCCAGCAGCTAGTTTTCGGGGCTAGAAACGCTGCCGGGGAGGGCGCCGGCCATGCGAATAAAAGAACACTTCGATCACACGCGCGGCCTGTGGTTTGCCGGCCTGCCGGAGCGGCTGCAGGACGAAGTGCTGCGCAGCTGCGTCCGCCTCAAGCTGAAGCGCGGCAAGCACCTGTTCCGCCAGGGCGATCTCCCCACCGGCATCTTCGGAATCGTCAGCGGCGAAGCCCAGGTCGTCGGCACCACGCTGGCGGGGCTGGACATCCTCGTCGGCGTCCACCGCCCGGGGAACTGGATCGGTTTCCTCGCCTGTCTCGATGGCCAGAACTATACCTTCAACGTCGTCGCCAGCCAGCCCTGCGAAGTGCTCCACCTGCCGCTTGCCGCCGTGCGCCGCATCTTCATGAACGACGTGGACGCCCTCTCGCACATGGTCGCGCCGGAAATCGCGACCCTGCGCGCGGTCTACTCGCACATGATCGAACACCTCGCCTTCACGCCGCTGCAGCGCCTCGCCCGGCGGTTGGTGGACCTCGCCTCGAATGCGCAGGGCGAACGGGTCATCACACGCACCATTTCGCCGATCACGCAGGACCAGCTCGCCCTCTCCATCATGGCCTCGCGCCAGTGGACCAACCGCCTGCTGCAACACCTCGAGAAAGCCGGCCTGATCACCCGCGGCCGCAGCCGTATCGTCGTGCTGGACCTGCCGCGCCTCACCCAGCTCGCCGTCTACGGCGAAGACGGCTTCATCCTGACCGAACCGGCAATCGCAGAAACCGCGCCGGCCAACTAGCCGTCCGCCGTCAGATCTCCACCGGCAGGCTTTTCACGCCGTCCTGCAGTACATCTGCCAGCGTTGTCGTATCCAGGATGTCGCGCGTCGCATCGGCCACCCGCGCAAACACCTTGCGCAGCTTGCAGGCATTCTCGTTGGCGCAGTCGCCGCAGCGCCGGTAGGCCATCTTGGAGAGGCAGGGCAGGGGCGCGAGCGGCCCGTCGATCAGGCGCAGCACTTCGCCGAAGGTCACCGTCTCGGCGCGCCGCAGCAGAAGGTATCCGCCTGCCTTGCCGCGCCGACTGGCGACCAGGCCCGCCCGCTTCAGGTCCAGCAGGATCTGCTCCAGGAACTTGCGCGGGATCACTTCCTGCTCGGCAATCTCGCTGATCTGCATCGGCTCGCCGCCCGGCCGCGCAGCGAGGGCCAGAAGGGCGCGCAAGGCGTATTTGGATTTTTGCGAAATCATGCCGACTCCTTGCGAAGGCTGTCCGCTCCCGCAAATCCGAACACTCTCTTCTCTACGCGACCAGATCAATAGACTTGGTGCGCGCGCGTGCGTGGTCAATGCGCCTGTTGACTCGCCCCCGCCCTTGCGGCGTCACGCTGCGGGCGAAGTTCTGACGCCGAGGCCGGAGAGGAATTTGCCGAGCAGGATGATCCCGCCCGCGCCGATCACGAACGCTGCCGTCAGTCCGGCAATGTTCTGCAAGGCGCGGGCATCGCCGATCTCGCCCACATCAATGAACGGGTAGGGATAAAACCCGTCCCCGGCGCCGCGCGCCAGCGCGTAGAGCGTATAGCCGACCGGGTAATTCAGGTAGAGTGGCAGGGCTTTGAAGCTCAGACCGCCCTTCGCGTCGAACAGCAGCCAGCCGAGCGCCACCAGCACCGGCGTCGCGGTGTGCAGCAGCTTGTCCGCCACGAACTGCCAGCCTTGCGGATTCCACGGCCCCGCGAGGAGAAGATGGTAGGTGATGCCCACCGTGCCGATATAAAGTAGCACTGCGGCGCGCATATTCGCGCCGTCCACGAACCGGCCGAACGCGCTGCCCGGCGCCAGCGCCGAAACAGTCGAGACAACCGCAACCATCAGGTTCGTCAGGATGGTAAAGAAGGCGAGGAACCGCCACACCGCCCGCGCCGGCGCCGCCGGTCAGCAGGATCCAGAGCTGGATACCTAGCCCTGCCCAGGCCGCCAGAGCGATCAGTACACGGAAGTAACGCTCCATAGGGATCAGTCTACGGCAATGCAGGCCATCGGCATGGCCCGCCCGCGTCCAAACCGGATGCCGCTTCCTGATTGCTCGACCACGAACCGCCCGTTCGAGAACTGCGCCGCCCCTCCCACGACTTCGCTCAGCTTGTCGAGCTTTACAGCGGTGCCATCTGCGAAGATCACATAGGCCGCGCCGGCCTCGAGCGCGATGGTCAGCGCCTCGCCGCCGCACGTATAGGCCGTGCCCTCCGGCGTGATCATCGTGCGAGGCGTCCCGCGCACCAGGTCTTCCGGATTGAACAGCGGCACCTGCAGCCCGTCCGTCTCGCCCGTATCCGCAATGTCGATATCGCCGTCCGAGGCGAGCAGGATCGCATTGCCCTCCTGCACCCGCGCCCGCAGCACGAGATTGCCGCCAGGGATCAGGTCAAACTTCGAAACCGTCCCCGAGAACGCGGCAGGCGGGCCGCCGGCAACCGGAAACTCCTCCTTCAGCACCATGTTCGCGCTCTCGTCCGTCCGCGTCACATCGCGCACCTCGATGATCAGCCGCGCCGTCTCCGGCACGTCGATCCCGCTCCAGGTTGCCGCGCCGCTGACGGTCGCATCAAACGCCTCGCCGTCCGTTTGCTCCGGCCCCGGACCAAACGGCGTCTCCACCGCTTCGGCCACGGGCGCCGCCGCCGGGGCGGGGGCCTCCGCCGCCGGCTTACACGCCGCCAGCGCCATCACGCCCACGCCCGCCAAAAGCCGCATCATCCGCATCAGTACACGTCCATGATCTCGGTGATCTCGCCGAGCGTCGTGCCGCCGCACCCGATCACTACCCGGCTGTACCCGCTCGACAGCGCCGGCGCCTGATATGCCACCGCCTCGGTCGTGATCGCCATCGTCGCCATCCCGTCCGGCGCCTTCGGCACCAGTTTCAGCCGCAGCGCCGGCACCGCCGAGCGGTCCATCGGCCCTTCTTCCCAGGTGAACGTATATCCGCCCGAGCGCACATCGACCTTGCCGGTCACATGGATCGTCGCCACCGCGGCCGGCCCCGGCATCTTGTTGATCCAGGCCGCCCAGTCCCGGCTTTCCACCACGGCGCAGGCCTCCGGTTCCGCCACGGGCGCGGCCTCCTGAACAACGGTTTCAACACGGACGGTCTCTCCCGCCGTCACCTGCACGGGCGCCTCCGACGCGGCCGGGGCCGCAGCGCTTGCGGTTTCCCCTGGCGCGCTCTGGCACCCCACCAGCACGAGGACGGACGCCGCTGCCGCGAGCGCGAAACTTGGTCTGGTCATGGCATTCCCCTGTGTGGTCCGATTTCCAGAGAACACGGTGTGCCGGCAAATTCTGTCAAGTTAACGACAGTTCAGCTGTGTGCGCGTCCCTGCGCGTAGAAGCGCCCTTGTGCCTACAGGGTTCCCAGTCTCCACCGGGGAAATCGCCATGCGAATCCGGCTGGATACGCGGCGGCGTTATGCTCGCGCCCATGAAAACACCTGACATGACCTCCGAACCCCGCCGCGTCTCCTCCTCAAACAGCGAACGCGCCCTCGTCTGAGCGGTATGGGCCCTGATGGTGGTAGGAGTGGGCCGGGGGTCAGGGTGATAATCTGACCTGGAACCCTTCTTCCGCAGGCGGGAGAGGGGAGAAGAATGCCCCCCAATTGACTTCCCCCCAAACCCGCGCCAATGGGTGCCATGTCAAAACATACCTCACCGAAGGCTATCGTGGATGCGCTGGAAGCGCTCTACGCCGAAGCCGTTTCCGCCCTTTCCGAAGCTCTCAACCGGTTCCTCCACGACGGCACCCCGCCGGACGGCGAAGCCCGCGCAGGCGGTGCGTTCTGCTATCCGCAGATCCGCCTCGTCTACGATCCGGATGGTCCCCCGCCGCCGATTTCCCGCGCTTTCGGGAAGATGAGCGAGGCGGGCGTTTATGTGACGACCGTCACACGGCCGGAATTCTTCCGGGCCTACCTGATCGAGCAGCTGACGCCGCTGCTGCGCGACTATGACGTGGACGTTTACGTCGAACGCTCGAAGTCCGAAATCCCCTATGCATATGTCTGGGATCCCTCCCAGGCCGCCGGTCTCGAGGAGATCGCCCCGGCCGAACTCGTGCGCTGGTTCCCCTCGCCGAAACTGACGCAGATCGGCGACGAGATTGCCGACGGCGAACTGTTCGAGCCCTTCGACGAGCGCCCGCTGGCGCTGTTCGATGCCCAGCGCGTGGACTTCTCGCTGAAGCGCCTGCAGCACTATACCGGCACGCCGGTCGAGCATTTCCAGCACTATGTGCTGTTCACGAACTATCACCGCTATGTCGACGCGTTCTGTGACTGGGCGCTGACCCAGCTCGGCGGCCATACGCGCTACGAATCCCTGTCCGTACCCGGAGGGCTCGAAATTGCGAAGCCGGAAGTCGACAGCCGCGCCGCCATCGAGGCTTCGCCCTGGCGGCGGTTCCAGATGCCGGCCTACCACCTGCGCGCCAAGGACGGCGCCGGCATCACACTGGTGAACATCGGCGTAGGCCCGTCGAACGCGAAAACTATCACCGACCACCTCGCCGTCCTGCGCCCGCAGGTCTGGCTGATGGTCGGCCATTGCGGCGGCCTTCGCCACTCGCAGCAGATCGGCGACTATGTGCTCGCCCACGCCTACCTGCGCGAAGACCATGTACTCGACTCTGTCTTGCCGCCGGAAATTCCGGTGCCGCCGATTGCAGAGGTCCAGGTGGCACTCGCGGCCGCCGCAGCCGCCGTGACCGGCGAGCAGGGCGACGCCCTGAAGAAACGCCTGCGTACCGGCACGGTGGTCACCACCGACGACCGCAACTGGGAGCTGCGCTTCACCGCCTCGGCCCGCCGGTTCAACAAGAGCCGGGCAGTCGCGATCGACATGGAAAGCGCGACCATCGCCGCCAACGGCTTCCGCCTGCGCGTGCCCTACGGCACGCTGCTATGCGTATCCGACAAGCCGCTGCACGGCGAGATCAAGCTGCCCGGCGCGGCGAACCGCTTTTACGAACGCGCCATCAGCGAACACATCCGTATCGGGATCGAAACGCTGGAGCGGCTGTCGGTAGACGGCGGCGCCAGCCTCCACAGCCGCAAGCTGCGCGCGTTTGACGAGCCACCGTTCCGGTGAGCGCGGTCGACTGGCCCGCTCTTAAAGCTGCCGCACTGGACGTACAGGCCCGCGCCTATGTTCCGTACTCCAGCTACAGGGTCGGGGCCGCGCTGCTGACGGTGGGCGGCGAGATTATCGCCGGATGCAATGTCGAGAATGCCACCTACGGGGCGACCTGCTGCGCCGAACGCAACGCCGTGTTCGCCGCCGTCGCGCAGGGGTACACGGAGTTCCGGGCGATCGCCGTAGTGACCAACGGCGCAGACCCCGGCACCCCCTGCGGCATCTGCCGTCAGGTGCTGGCGGAATTCGGCAGCGACCTCGACGTTTTGTGCTTCACGGCGGAAGGTGCGGAGGCACGTTACCGGCTGAGCGAGCTTCTGCCACATGCCTTCAAGTTGAAGTAGGCGGCACCGGTTTTTTCTTGCCGGTGCGCGGCAGAAACAGCATGAATTTCGCCAGCGGGCGTTTGAACAGCAGCAGATAAGTCACGTGCAGGCCGACGAAGACGAGCAGAAGGGTGCCCGCGATTTCGTGGACTTCGGACAGTGGGCCGTCTTCTCCGTGTTTCTTCCTGTCACCCTCCTCGTCGTCTTCGCGATGTTCAGCGTCGCGGTAGCGTATTCTGCCTTCGGCGCCCTGCGCAGGGGCGGCGCTCTCCGCCCGCGGGGCCCCAAGGCCGAACGCGCGGCCCTGATCCATGGCTATGCCGGTTCCTACAACCGTCAGCAGGCTGAGCGCGATGCCGAGCATCAGCAGATGGCTGATCGCGGGATGGGTGGCCAGGCCCTTGAGTTTCAGGCCTTCGAATTTCGGATAGAAGCGCATCAGGCCGGCCTGTCGTTCACCGCCCAAGGCCCACAGGAGGCGCAGGACGATCACACCAGCGACCCCATAGCCGAGCCAGGCATGATAAGGGTTGATCTCGCCGGTCAGGTAGGCGGCGATGGCAAGGACAGCAAGCAGCGCGTGATACAGGCGAACGCGGTTCATGACATTCATCATGGTGATCTCGATTCTGAAGACTCAAGCGGGGAGGACGCCTTGATGGACATAAGCAATCGAGGGTCCGCGTCGATACGTAGTTTTCCATGCGCGCTTGCTTTTGCGGCGCACTTGCACTTGCGCAAAGGAGCGAAATCGGGATGCTGTAGACGGATGAAAACGAAAGTCTCCCCCAAGCAAGTCGCAGGCCTGATTGCCGCCGCAAGCCTGCTCGCATCCTGCACGACTGTGGGCGCACGGAGTATGGAAGTCGACCCCGTTGCCATAATCGCCGAGGCCGAAGCCGCGGACGTCGCGGCGATGCGGGCGCAGAGCGCAGGAGACTTAGAGGCATTCGCGAATTTCCTCTCCGAAGACTATGCGTATGTCGACCTGTCCGGAAACCGGATCGGCAAGGCGGAGATCCTGGCGCGCCGGGAACAGGACAAGCGCGCGGTCCTTTCGGAGACGCCAAGCGAAGACGAGTCCATCGTGCTTGCGCCGAATGTCGTGATGTTCCGGGGGCGGACAGATGCGGTGACGTCCTACTATGGCGGACTGCCCAGGCCGGGCTCGACGCGCTACTCCGTGATCTGGCGCAAGGAGGCCGACGGTCAATGGCGGATGGTGGCGGCGCAGACGACCGACCGGATCAAGCGGGAGTATCCGGTGAAGGTCCGAAGGGAAGTGCCAGGCGACGTTCTGAACCTGTATGCGGGCACATATGAACTGGATACCAAGACGCCACTGACCTTCATTCTGGAGGCGGAGGCAGGCCGGTTGCTGGCGACGATTCCGGGCCAGTTCGAGGACATGGAATTCTTCCCCGAGAGCGAAACACGTTTCTTCGCAACGGCCCGCCCGTTCGAGCTGGTCCTGTCCGAAGATGCCTGCTCCCTGGTGCTGGTGACCTTCGGCGCCGAGACCAACGGCCTGCGGGTGGTGGATTGAGCGACTTGCCAGCGGTGCCGTTTTCAGGTGACCTGAGTTCTTCGGCGGGAGGAGCCGGTGGTGGGACAGGTGGACAGTCAGCCCGGGACGGAAGATGCGCGCACGCGCGTCTTTCTGAGCTATTCGCGCAAGGACGCGGCGCAGGTGCAGCGCGTGGCGGACGGGTTGATGACGGCGGGGTTCCTCGCCGACTTTGACCAGGCGGCCCACGACCCCGGGAATGTCAGCGCGGGAATTTCAGCCGAGGACGAGTGGTGGAAACGGCTGCAGGAGATGATCGCGTCGGCCGACGTGATGGTGTTCCTGGTCTCGCCGGATTCAGCCCAGAGCGCCGTGTGCGACGAGGAAATCGCCTACGCCCGCGCGCTGGGCAAGCGGATCATTGCGGTCCTCGCGCGGCCGGTGGATTTTGCAAAGGCGCCGCCAAGGCTTTCGGCGCTGAATGTACGGATCGATTTTTCGGACAGTGGTCCGGGGTTTGAGGCGGCGCTCGCCGGGCTGGTGTCCGCGCTGGAAGCGAATGTCGGCTGGCACCGGGACGGGCGCAAGTATTTTGCGCGGGTGCAGGAGTGGGATACGGCCGGGCGACCGAAGAGCCGGCTGCTGCGCGAGGGCGCCGTGGAAGAGGCCGAGCGCTGGGCCGTGATGCGGCCAAGGGGCGAGCCGGAACCGGGCGAGCTGTTCCTGGCCTGGATCGCAGCCTCGCGCGCGCAGATCAGGCGCGATGCTTCGGTGCGCGCTTTCTGGCGGCGGGTGACAGCCGTCTTTGTGCTGACGACCTTGGTGGCGACGATGGCCGGAGCCTGGTTCGTGATCAACGGGCAGCGGAACCTTGGGCGGAGCGAGAGCTTGATGCTGGCGCGGACGTCGGACCAGTTTTCCAACGAAGGCGATCACTTGCGCGCCTTGCAGATGGCGATCCTCGCCTCACGAAGCAGTTTCCTGTCGCCAACTTCGGACGAGGCCAAGGCAGCGTTTGCGAAGGCCGCGCAGGCGCTGCGGCTCGTGTCGGCGATCGACATCGTGACGCAACCGAACGGAACACCTGCGATGATTGCGGGCCTGGTACCGCTGGCAGAGGATACGCGGCTGCTGGTGCTGGACCATTATGGCCGCGTCTCGCTCTGGGACGCTGTGGACGGCGCGCAGCTGGTGGCGCCGATTGATGCGGGCGTCTGGAGTCCGCCGGGGATCCACGTGGATGCCGGTCGGCAGCGGGCGCTCGTGGTCTGGTCCAGCATGGCCTATCTGATCGATGCGGCCGAAGGGACCGCGCGCGAGGTTGCGCGCCCGGCCGAAGGGCTGCCGGCGGGATTGAGTATTGCGGACATTTCGCCGGATGGCGGGGCGATCCTGCTGCGCGACGCGGCGGAGCAGACAATCAGCGTTTACGATACAGCCAGCGGCGAGCGGCGCTTCACGCTGGAGGCAGAAACGCCGGTTCGGGGAGCCCGGTTTGAGCTGGGCGGCGCGGTGATTTCGACGCGGGAGGCACGCACTTACAGGCTGTGGAGCGGGGCCGGCGGCGCAGCCGCGCAAAGCCTGACCGACCTCGTCGATCCCGAAGCGGCGAGTACGCAGGATGCAGTGCACCTGTCGCCGGATGGGCGCTTTGTCATTGCGGATGCAGAGCCGGGCATGGCGCAGGTGTTCGACATGACGACCGGCGCGCTAATGGCCGAATTGACGGGGCATACGGACTATCTGAGTGCGGCTGTCTTCGTTCCGACCCGTGACCGGATTTTGTTCTGGGACTCGGCCGGAAACCTCCATCTCTACGCGGCGACCAGCTTTGAAAGGATTGGCGCGCCGGTGAAGACTGCCGACCGGTTGTCGCCGGAACACGTGTCGGCGGAATCTGGCTTGTTCCTGACGCGCTCATACCTTGGAGGGGTGGCGGCCTGGAGCCTCGAAACCGGCGCCCAGATGACCGGCCCTGCCGCTGCCGATGCTGACGGAGAGGCGACGGCGTATGATGGTGTCCGGTTCGTGCCGGGAAGCAATTTCCTGATAGCCTGGGATGGGCGCAGGATCCTGTCGGTCCCGGCTGACGGCAGCGGCGGCGATCCGGTGCAGTTTCTCGACGAGCACCCAGGCTTCATTCAAGACGTGGTGGTGAGCCCGGATGGCAGGTCCTTCCTGACATATTCATCGGAAGCGCAGGTTCGGCAGTGGGATATGCTTACGGGCTATCCGATTGGTGGACCCTGGCCAGCGATGCTGATCGGCGCGGGCACGGGATATTCCGAGGACGGCACAAAGATTCTGACCGCGCATGAAGACCGCGCGTGGATATGGACGGCGCGGGACCATGGTGTTGCCGGAGCGCGGACGCTGGTGGACGGCACACCGGTCGCGCGCTCGTACCTGTCGCCGGGCGGCGGGTATCAGGTGGCGGTCAGTGCGTCGGGGCGGGCGGAGCTGAGGCGTGCCCGGACTGGCGATGTTTATGGCCGCGAAATCCTGATGGGGGAGTTTCACAAGTCCGGTCTTGCGTTCGACCCGAGCGGCAAGCGGATGGCGATCTGGTATGAAGCGTCCGTGCAGATGATCAACCTCGAGACTGGCGAGGCGGAAGAGGGGCTGATCGATGCCGGTGTTCCGGTGCGGGATGCGATGTTCAATTCTGCCGGAACGCGGTTCGTCACTCAGGATACGGATCAAGGTGTGCAGGTGTGGGATCCGGCGACCGGTGAGGCGGTGGGCGCCCCGCGCCTGTTCGAGACCAGCAGGATTCCGCCGGTGAGCCCGGATGGAGCGCGGATGCTGGTTTGGCGCGGGCTGACCGCCGAATTGGTCGATCTGGCAACCGGGCAAACGGTATCCGGCGAAATGACTCATGCGCTCATCAATGATCCGGACCAGGAAGACCCTGCTTTGAGTGGCGCCGCGTTCTCAGCGGACGCAACGAGGCTTGTAACCTGGTCCAGCGATGAGCTGCGTATCTGGGATGGTCAGTCGGGCGGGTTGCTGGCGGGGCCTGTGGTGGATGGCGGCGGCCCTTACTCGGCGGCGATCTCGGCAGATGGGTCGCGGGCACTGGCGATTTATCTGGGCTTCTCGCGCGTCTACGACACGGCGAACGGCGAGCCGGCCGGGCCGGAATTTGCGAGCGGGACGGAAGCCCGCTCGGGCAGCCTGTCCGCAGACGGACGACTGGCCGTGACCTGGGGGGATGACGGGCAGATGCACCTCTGGAACACCGCCACGGGGCGGCGCATCGGCAATCCGGCCGAGATCGGAATCCTCGATCAGGAGGTCCAGTTTTCCGCCGACGGGCGCCGGCTGCTCGCCGCCGAGGCAATGGGCACGTTCCGTATTCTGGATACGGTGACGGGAGACCTTGTGGCGCGTTGGGAGCTTTCGAATACGGCGCCGGGACATTTCTGGACGGCGGATGGAGCGCAGGTGCTGTCGCACAGCCACGATGGCGAGGTGAGGGTCTGGGATACAGGGTTTGCCTCCGAGACGGACGCTTCACCGGAGCGGATTGCGGCTGCTTGTGCATCGAAGCTGCGCGGCACGGGCAGTCCCGGGCCCGAGGGTGCGGCGTTTGTGCGGACGCTGGATGCAACCGGCGTGTTCCGCGCGCCGATCCTGCGGGGGCGGGAGGGGGGGGATGTTTGTATACCGCCGCCGGCGGCGTGGTGGGAGACGGCGGCGGGGGCGGTGTTTGGCTGGGCGTTCCGGTGAACGGGTCCGTGATGGGCGCTGTCGCAGGGCCGACACACTTCCCCCGCTTCCCATAAATTCCTGTTTAACATAACGTTTACTCGTACATTGAGCCGGAGTGGGAGCCATGGCGGACAACAAGACGGGGGGCTTGTTCGGGGCGCCGAAACGGTCGACGCGCTGGGTCAAGGCGGCGATCAGCGGCGCAGAGGCGCCGGCGGGTGCGATCGAGTCGGATGCGGCCTATGTCAGCCTCGACCTGATTGACCTGGGCCTTGCCCGGCCCGGCCTGTTGACCAGCAAGTATCACGCGCTGTTCCTGTCGGACCTGTCGGTGGCGACCCAGGTGCAGACGAAGCTGCGCCAGAGCGCGCTCATCGACCCGCGCAAGGTGCGCGACGGCATTGAGACCAAGAATGCCGGCAACCAGGACCTGGGGGTCACCTCAATCTGCGCGCAGATGCCCTGGCAGGGCGGAATCGACGGGGAATTCGTGGTGCTGGCGCTGCGCTCGGAAGCGCTGCTGGCGACCTTACTGGACCTCAACGACCGGCTGTCGGCTTCGCTGCCGAAGATGGGCGGCCAGCCGCCGCCGGGCGAGCCGGAGGAAGACGACGGCGAGGGGCATGAGAGCCTCATCGCGACGGCGGCGGGCGCCATCACCGGCAAGCTGGCCAGCACCTTCGTGAAGAAGATCGGCTACACCGCTGCCGTGGAAATCGCGCGAATCCTGAAGGCGCAGGATGGCACCTACACGACGCGGTTGCGGGTGCCGGTGTCCGCGAGCCTGAAACTGGAGCCCGGCTACTATGTGATGCTGCCGGACGGACAGGCCAATGGCGAGGTCGAGCTCGACTTCGGCGGCGGACGGCTCGTGCCGCTACTGCGGATCAAGGGCAAGTCCGTCCGCGGACGGGACTATGCGGTGATCCGGGTGACGGCGACCGAGCGCCATCAGAATATCGAGGACGTGCCTGCGGTAGGCGATGCCTGGGTGTCGCTGCAGCGGGTTCTGGAGAGCGGCGGGCAACCGGACGAGGCGCTGAATGCGTTCCGCCGGGTGGTGGCGCTTTCGCCCTACCTGATCCGTGCGGACCGGCAACGGCTGCAGCAGCAGGCGGCGGAGATGGTGGAATCGGTGCGGCCTTACCTGGCGGCGAAGGGCGCAGGCGATCACGAGTCCGTGCTGGAAAGCCCGCTGGCAAGGTTGGCCTTCCGTACACTGAAGGATGCCTGGAATTCCGGCGCGCTGGACGGTTTGCCGGGCGCGATCCGCAAGACGATGAGCGGCAAGACGGAGACAGCGAAGACGGCCAAGCCTTTAGTGCCAGCCGAGACGGCGCCACAAGCGGATGCGCCGCCCGTAGTGCCCGCGGCGCCTTCGCCACCTCCGGCAGACCGGTTCGATACGGCGCTGCAGTTCTGCTTCAAGTGGGAAGGCGGCTATAGCGACCATGCGAGCGACCGGGGCGGCAGGACGAACTATGGCGTCACCGAGAAGGTGTTCCATGAATGGCTGGACTCACGGGGCGAGCCGCTGCGGCCGGTTAAGGAGATCACGCATGACGAGGTGCGGGCGATCTACTGGTCGGACTACTGGCTGGCGGCGCGGTGTGACCGGTTGAAGCGGCAGCTGGACCTCCTGATGTTCGATGCCAGCGTGAACCATGGGCCGGGCGGCGCGGCCAAGCTGCTGCAACGCGCGCTGAATGCGCTGGGCGAGACGCTGAAGGTAGACGGCGCGATTGGCGGGCAGACGTTTGCGGCGATCGCGCGGTACGAGACGAAGGCGCTGGCGGCGCAGTATCTTGTGGAGCGGCGGGCTCTGTTCCACCGGATCGTCGCCAGGGATGCGAGCCAGGGCGTGTTCCTGAAGGGCTGGCTGAACCGGGTGACGGATCTGGAAAAAGCGACAGGCGAAGGCGGGACGCACAGTGATTTCGAAACCGTGCCGGCAGAGATCACGCCCGAAAATTCGCCCTTTGCGGGCTATGTGGATTAGGAGCGGGACATGACCCTGGCGCAGGCTCTTGGTGATCTTCAGGCGGCGGCGCTTGGCAATGAGGCCGAACTGGCGGCGAAGGCGGCCGCGCTGGCCGACGCGGTGATCGCCTCGCAGGATGGCGGATCAAAAGAGCTGCGTGCGGGGCTGAAGGCGCTGCGGACGATGCGGGCGCATACGGCGCTTGAACTGGCGACGCAGTTTCTCGAAGCGGTCGGTGTGCGGCGCGGCTGGCTGCTGCAGTTCCATGCGCAGGCACTGGTGGAGCGCAATGCGCTGATCCCGGCGGCGGCGCTGGTGCTGGAAGCGCGCAAGGCCGCGCAGGAAGAGGCGGACGCCGTGACGGAGGCGGACTGCTGGAGCCTTGAGGGCCGCGTCTACAAGCAGCTCTACGTGATTGCCTCGCAGCGCCGGCCGCCGGCAGCGCGGGATGTGTGCGAGGGATTCCTGAAGAAGTCGGCCGCGGCCTACGGTTTTGCGTTTGCGCGGCTGCGGGGTTCGGCGGGCGCCTACTTCCCGGGCGGCAACCTTCTGGCGTTGTCGGCGATGGCGCAGCGCGGGCAGTATTTCCTGCCACTGGCGGTGCCGCCGAACGATATCGCCAACGAGATCATCAATAGTCTGGATCCGGACAATAAGTCGGACTACTGGCACGTCGCCTCGGCGGCGGAGGCCTATGCGCATCTCGGGCGCTGGGAAGAGGCGAAGGAGAAGATCCGGCGCTATCTGGAACTCGCGCAAGGGGATGCGTTTGCGATCAACGGCACGCTGCGTCAGTTCGAACAGGTTTGGGGCATCACGCCGGGCGACGCGGACAAGGCGGAGATCACCAACCTGCTGCGCTATGCGCTGATGGCGTCAGACCAGGGCGCCATCCGGCTGAGCAATGTGCAGGCGCGTGAGTTGCTGGCGCCGCCTGAAAGCGTCGAAGCGGCCGATGTCGTGGGAACGCAGGCGGCTGCCGGCGCGCAGGGTCAGTACGAGAAAGTGTTCGGCAAGGAAGGCCCCTACGGCATCCGGCGCCTGCAACAGATCATCGAATACTCCCGCACGGTTGGGCGGGTGATGATGGACACGGTGCAATCGCGCGATGCGACGTTCGGCACCGGCTTCCTGCTGAATGGCGAAAGCGTGCATGACTCCTTGAAAGGAGAGGTCCTGTTCCTGACCAATGCCCATGTCGTCTCCCCGGATCCTGCGGACCGGGCAGCGATGGCGCCGGGGGATGGCCGGGTGCGGTTCGATGCGGCGAACTTCACAGACGAGTTTCCGCTGGACGAAATTCTGTGGAGCTCGCCAAAGACCGAGCATGATGTGTCCATATTCCGCATACGGCAGAATACCCCGCGCTATCCGGATCTGCGCAACCTTGGCGGCATGCTGAAGCTGGCTGAGGGTTTGCCAAAGCTCAAGCAGCGCGAAGAGGTGGAGAGCAAGACCGGGCAGCGCCAGTATGTCGAGAAGCCGACCACGGTGTATGTCATCGGGTATCCGCTGGGGCGGGAGCTTTCGATTTCCCTGAGCGACAACCAGCTGCTGGACTACGAAAATGTCCGTGTCGGGACGGTGCCTGGTCCCGAGCCGAGGCGCCTGCATTACCTGGCGCCGACCGAGCCCGGAAACTCCGGCAGCCCGGTGTTCAACAGCCGGACGATGGAGCTGATCGGGCTGCACCATGCGGGCGGATTAAGGCCGAGGTTGAACGGCCAGCCGGGGCAGTATCATGCCAACCAGGGCCTCTGGCTGCGGCCGCTGTTCAACGCGTTCCGGCTGGCCAAGGGATTGAGCACGCCTTAGGCGTCGCTGAAGGGGAGTGATCGATGCCTTTCGTGGATATGTCGCCGCGCGTGACGGACCTTGAGTCCTCGGGCCTGGAGTCCGTGCAGGCGAAGCGCGCTGCAACGCATGTGGGGCGGGGCGAGGTGCGCCGGCATTTGATTGCGGTGGCGATCCTGTCCGACATGGAGAAGCAGGGGCGCACGCTGGCGGTGGTGACGCGGCCCTATGCCTATGTGCACCCGGTCCACGGGATTGAGGTCACGGTGGAAGTGCCGCTCGGCTTCGTGACGGACTTTGCGTCGATCCCGTCGATCTTCCATTTCATCGTGCAGCCGTTCGGGCGGCATGCGCCGGCGGCGGTGCTGCATGACTATCTCTATGCGATCGGCCAGAAGAGGGCGCGGCGGCTGGCTGACCGGCTGTTCCTCAACGCCATGAAGGATGCAGGCGTGCCGGGATTCCGGCGTTCGCTGATGTACCGGATGGTGCGCCTGTTCGGCGGCGGCGGCTATGGGCTGAAGGATGACTGGAAGTTCGTCGACACAGAATCCGGCGATCCGGTCGAGGCGCCCTATGGCAATGGCGATATCACCTGGGCACCGCCCAAGCCGAAGCGCGGGAAGAAGGCGGCCCCCTGAGGCACGGCTTCAGGCAAGCGCGTGGGCGAGGGCGTTGATCAGGGCGTCCTTGCGGCGTTCCCATTCGGGGAGATCATCGTAAGGCACCATCAGCGGATGGGTCTTGGCGGCGGCGTCCTTGACGGGGCCGTAGGTCCAGCCATCGCGGACCTTCTGGGCGAGCCACTGGTCGTGCTGCGTACGCCCGTTCGGGGCATGGTGTTCGAGGGCGTGGCGGACGCTCTCGCGGGTGGAGGCGTGCATCCAGTCCGGCGCCTCGTCCCAGGCGGGGATGTCGTGCTGGCCGTGCGCGGCGGCCCAGCCGCGCAGGGCTTCGTGGACGGTGCGGGCGACAGCGTCGAGATGGTCGGTCGGAAGAGGCATGGGGAGAGTTTCGGGGGATTGCGCGCGGGGGGCAAGGGGGCGGGTGCTGCTTGCCCCGGCGTGACACCGGATTGTCACTGGACGGCGGGGCGGGTGCGATTTACCTCCGGGGCATGACAAACAAACGCCCGCGCCTGCTCGCCTTTGAAACGATCCGCAATTTCCGCGACTTTGGCGGCTATGAAAGCCAGTTCGGCGGCCGGGTGCGGATGGGGCGGCTGTACCGGTCAGGCCACCATGCCGAGGCGAGCGAGGACGAGCTCGCCAAGATGGACGCGCTCGGCATCCATGTGCAGGCGGACCTGCGGCGCCCCGATGAGCGCGACAAGCAGAAAAGCCGGTTCAATCCGCCGGTGGTGATCACCCATGATGGCGGGCGCGAGAGCGAGGCGCCGCACATGCGGTTCCTGACGCAGGTCACCGTCGACGCAGAAGCCGCCGACGAGTGGATGGCCGAGTATTACGAGAAGGCGCCCTTCAAGGCGCACCATCAGGCGCTGTTCCGTGACTGGTTCGTGCAGCTGGCCGAAGCCCCGGGCGAGGCTGCGGGGCTGGTGAACTGCGCAGCGGGCAAGGACCGCACGGGCATCCTGTGCGCGCTGACGCACCACATTCTGGGCGTGTCCGAAGCCGATATGCGGGCGGACTATGACCTGACCAACGAGGCCGTCGGCGTGAACCAGCGGCTGCCGGAAGCGGCGGCCCATTTCAACCAGATGATCGGCAAGGACCTTCCCGCCGAAGTCTACCGCCCTTTCATGGGCGTGCACCTGAAGTATCTCGACCGGGCGTTTGGTGCGATCAACGCAAAGGCGGGGTCGCTGGACGGGTATCTTGTGGACGTGCTGAAGGTCGACAGCGCGCTACAGGCCGACCTGCGGACGAAGCTGATAGAGCGCTAGAGCCTACGGCCTGCGTCCGGCGCCTTCACAGGCTGTTCATCTCCGTTAAGGTTTCCCTTCGGGTTGCTGCCAGAAGGAAAGCGGACGCCGTTGCGATTCCTCGTGAGGATTTTCGAATCGGTGCGCGAGGTGGGCATCGGGCTCGCGCGGTGGACGACGCGGGGGCCGGCTGTTGCTGTAAAAGGCGGCCAGCGCCGCACCGTGGGCGTGTTCCTGCTGATCGCGTTCGGGCTGTATTTCGGAGCGCTATTCTGGTTCGGCTGGCTCAACGGCGTCCTTCTGATCAATGGCAAGGCGCGGTGGAACGCGTTCCAGTTCGCCGACCAACGGGCGAAGGCCGTGGCGCTCTATGACAGCGAGGGGCGGTATTTCGGCATCGTGCATCCGGAGACGGAGAATGATCACCTCGGCGAGTTCGAGCGCACGGACCTGACGCCGTTCGGCGCCTCTCCGGACCACAAGGCCGTGCCGGTGGCGGAGGCGCCGCCGTACTTCTGGCGCTGCGTGGTGTATACGGAGGATCGCCACCGGGGCGAGTGGCGCAACCGCTACGGCGTGGATGTGGGGCATCTGGCGCGGCTGCCGGTCAGCCAGCGCGGCGGCTCGACCATCGAGATGCAGCTGGCGCGGTCGATGTGGAAAATGCACTCGCGCAATTCCAATCCGATGTGGCGCAAGCTGCACGAGCTGAGCGAGGCGCCGGTGCTCAACCGCTACCTCGTGAAGGACGGCGATACGCGCGGGCTGGAGCGCTGGTTCTCGCAGCACATTCCGCTGGTGCAGGGCGGGGGCGACGAGCAGGGCAGTATCTACGGCGTCTACGCGGCGGGGCAGTTCCTGTTCGGAAAGCGCGCCGAGGAGCTGGACCCGGCGGAGCAGCTGGTGCTGGCGGCGGCGGTGCGCCGGCCGATTGCCTGGCCGGCGAGCGAGGAGCGGCGCGCGGAAATCCTGTACGATTTGATCGGCGTGGAAGAGGACAAGCGGCGCGCTTTGCTGTGTGCGAGCGATGAGGCACGCCTCGCGGACGGGACACGCGTGATCGAGGACAAGCGCGTGCGGCTGGCCACGCAGGCGCGGCTGGCGGAGCTGCGCGTGCCGGCGAATGTAGGCCATACGGACGCAGCGTTTCTGGAGATCCTGCGGCGGGATGGCATGACGGCGGAGGCGCCGTTGCTGGCGCCGATGCGGCTGGCGAAGGAGCTTGCACCGAACCTGCAGAGCGAAGTGGTGGCGGAACTGACGGATCTTCTGGCGCCGCTGGCGACGGCGCAGGCGACGAAGGCGGTTGAAGCGCCGCCCGTGAAGGGCCAACCGACGCGCCTGCAGGGCACGCATCCCTGGCGCGGCAGGGTGCGCGAGGTGGAAGTCACGCTGGACGTGGCGAAGAATTCCGAGTTCCGCGCGCGGGCCCGCGAGGCGGCGATGACACTTGGCGAGGACCTCGAGAAGACGGGGCGCTACCGGAAAGGCGCGCTGCCGCAGCGTGTAGTCAGTGATCTTGGCAGCCTGAGCATCAAGGAAGGCGACACGGCGCTGGTTATCGCGGCGGCGGACGAGAACGGGCGGATCGTGCGGTATTACAATACTTCGGCGATGACGGCCTATTCCGGGTACGGAGAAACGCGCCCGATGATCCGGGGGTTCGGGCGCGGGGCGTATGACCGAAGTTTCGAGACGCGCTCCGTCGGCTCCGTGGCAAAGCTGGCGGCGGCTTTGCTGCTGGCAGAAGGCGGGGCGAGCGATGCGGGCCGGACGGTGAGCAATGCGTGCATGCCGGGGCTGCAGCAGCGGTGCTCCACACCGGACGTGGGCGCGACACCGGCGCGGGTGACGCTGAGCCGGGCGTTCGGATCGTCGCTGAATCCGGCGGTTGTGCGTGCGCTGGGCGAGGGCACGACGCTCGCGCGGACGATCGAGTTGATGGACACTCTGGGATTTTACCTGCCGGAGCGCCACCGGCAGACGCCGATGGCGACGAACCTGGCGCTCGGGCGGTTTGCCGGGCGGCCGCGCGCGGTGCACTGGCTGGCAGCAGCAACGCTGCAGGCGGCGCGGGGCGAGACGCGCGCGGTGACGCAGCCGTTTTTCGTGGAGCGCTACCGGCTGATCGAGCCGGTTGCGGGCGGCGACTTTACCTTCCGGCTGGAGACGCCGGCGCGGACCACGCTGGCGCTGAAGGAGGGCATCGGCGAAGCGCAGGCGCAGTTCCTGCGCGCGGTGCTCAGCCAGCCGATCTGCGACACCCGGGATGGCACGCTGCGGAGGCTGTCGAGCTGGTGCGCGGCGGCGCGCAAGGAAGTGGCGGTGCATGTGGCCAAGACTGGGTCTGTCTCGTCCGGTCCGGCAGGGGGCACGTTTGACGAGTCTGACCTGTGGATCGCGGGCGGGATCGAATTTGCGGACGGGCGCGCCTATTCCTATGTGATCTCGCTGGGCGCCGGTTCGCCGCGCGGCGCCTTCACCAAGGATATGGGCGGGGGCGTTCTGGCGCCGCTCGCCGATGTGTTGCTACGTGATCTCCTGGAGGATGCACCTTGAAGTTTCCCTGGCAACGCAGCGGCACCGAAGACAGTTCATCCAGTGGGGGAGGACCCAGCGCCGCCTCGCAGGCAGGCGCCGCGATTGACGCAACCGCGCGGCAGATGGGCCGGATGGCGGCGGCGGCGAAAGCGCTGCCGATCTTCGCGTCCATCCCGATGTTCTGCCTCGCCGTGTTCGTGACCATCTCGTTCATCGGCACTTATACGGGCATGCTGCAGGTGCTGCAGTCCGGCGACAACAGCTTCGGCTTCTTCGGCGTGCTGGGCGTGTTCCTGTTCATCTTCGCCACGACGATCATCATGGCCTACTCGGTCAGCGAGATGTTCCGTTCCGGGAGGAATTTCTGGCCGCGCATGTCACTGGTTCTGACCTATGTGGTGACGCTGCTGATCTCGGTGAGCTTCGGATTCGCGTTTTACTGGACGCAGCTGGAAGCGCGCTCGCAGGCGGTGGGCGATGCCGAGCGCTATCTCACCGTGTTTGACCGGGAGATCACCGTCGCGGATACGCAGCTGGCGGGCACGCTGGCGACGCTGACGACACTGAACACCAACTTCACCTCGCTGTCGGAGATCGAGCGCAGCAGCGGCAATCAGTGCGGCGAGGTGTCCGGCGGCGGCGACGGGCCGCGCACGCGCCACCTGGCGGCGCGGGCGGGCGAGATCAACGCGCTGGTGATGGCGCTGACGCCGCAGATCGCAAGTGTGCGCAGCGAGGCCGATCTTGTGCGTACATCCATCGAGAACGTGCGCGAGATCGGCGCGAAAGGCGCGAGCGAAGTGACGCCGGCGCAGCGCGAGCAGGTGTTCCGCAGCGCCGCCGGCGCGGCGAACAAGGCAGGTGCAACACTGGAAGCGCTGGCGACCAGCCAGAGCGTGCAGAACTATATCGGTGATCTGCGCACTTGGGCGGGCGAGTACGCGAACCCCTCTCTGACGCGCGTGGAGGAGGGCACCGGTGCCCAGTTCAAGTGCTACAACACGACGATTGCCAGCCAGCTGAATGGCGTGGCGGCGGACCTTGCGGCGCTGCCGGTGCTGCCGATTTCGCAGCTGGAAAGCTATGCCGGCGCACAGGCGACGCGCGAGGCGCTGGACCGGTTCTGGTTCACGCTGGCCACGCCCGTTCGCGGTCTGGTCGACGGGCCGCAGACGCAGACCGAAACTGAGCGCGAAGAGGCGGTGCGCCGTGATGCGATACGCGAAGCGCTCGGTACGCGTACGGAAGAGACAGACAGCGAGAATCTTTCGAGTACGGATGTCAAGGAGCTGGTAGAGGCTCAGCAAGGATTGAGGCGGCAGGACACCCTGCCGCTGGGGCTCGCCATCGTCATCGACGCGCTGCTGTTTCTCTCGGCGCTGTGGAGCCAGCCGGGGGAAAAGTTCGCGGCCTTCTCACGGATGATGCGTGACCTGCGCGGGGAGAAAGAGCGGCCACTCGCGCTGGTCACTGGCGCGCACGAGATTCAGGAGAATCCGGATTTCAACTTCCTGCGGCCTTATGTGTTCACGCATTTTGATGAGGTCTACCTCGCCTTGCCGGTGAGCGGGGAACTGGCGAAGGAGGCCGATACTCAAATCCTCAATACGCTGCGGATTGCCTGGCAGGCGGGCAAGATCATCAAGCGGGCGAGCGTGTCATCGTCGACCATCGAGCGGCAGCTGGGCGCTGTTGGCAGCCCGCTGATCGGGCGGCTGAAGGACTCTGACGCAGCAGCTGAGCTGCCGTATGAGGAGGACCGCGAGCCGGTCGCGGCCTCGCCCCTGCCGCTGAACTTCCCGAAATCCCGTTCGAATTTCGTGGCTTACCGGTTCCTGCCGGGGGCGTTCGAGCAGATGGTGCTGCAGGCGATGGTGCCGGACATGCCGGGGGCGGCGGAAGAACCTGACGCGCCGCGCATCGAGCCGGGCGCGACTTCGTAAACAGGTTCTTTACGGATTCTGCCGAAGGTCAGGGGTGAACCGCTGGCGGCCGCAGAAGGCTTGGGCTGCCCGGATGACGCGAGGCAGACATGATGACCCAGCACAAATCCGCCGCAGCTGATGCAGTTCCTTCCGTCCCGGATGTGATTGGCCAGATCGGGCGCAGTGCCGGGGCGACTCAGCACCCGGACGCGCTGAAAGTGCAGCTGATTGCGCGCAGCCCTGACACGAAAGTGGCCCGCGAGATGCTGGCGCGCCTTCCCGAGTTCGAGGCGCAGGGCGTTGGCTTTGAAGCGATTTTCACGAAATTGAGCGGCACGGATGTGCTGGCGGCGGTGGCCGAGGTTTACGGCGCCGAGACGGCGCGCCAGACCGTGCGCGTGGTCAGCGTGCCGGAGCAGGGTGAGATTGCCGAGCAGGTGAACTTCGGCCGCGTGGCCGTGTGGACAGGCAAGCCGCTGAAAGCCTGGACGTCGGCCGCGTTCGAGGACGGCAAGCTGTCGATGACGGGTGCAGGCTCGGACCTGGCGCAGATGTCCGGAATGGCGTTCCGCGCACTATGGAATGTGGCCGAGGCACCGGCGAATGATGCCGGGCTTGCCGAGCGACTGCAGGTAGCCCGCGCCTGAGGCTCAGGCCGCGCCTGCCATTTCAAGCAGGCGGTTCATGTCTGCGCGGGAATTCAGGGTGAGCAGGGGAATGCCTTCGCCGAAGCGCTGAAGATTTTGCACGACGCGCGGACTACTCAGACGTTCAAACGTCCAGATGTAATGCAGAAACTCGAAATCAATCTTTTCGGGACAGCCGGGCGCCATCTCCGGCCGTGTTCGCCCGGCATAGCGCAGCCATCGGCCTATGGCACCGCGCAGTGACGTCCAGCGCGGAGGTCGCAACCAGATGACGAGATCCGTACGCGGAAGACGCAGGTTGAGTGAGCCCGGGCTGGTGCCGTCCATGACCCATCGCTCTTCCTGCACCAGCGCCTCGATCCGGGCATAGGCTTCTTCCTTTGGACGCTCGGTCCAACCGGGCATCCAGAACACGTCGCGGTCGAGTGAGATGTGGCGCAAGCTGTATCGACACGAAAGGGCGCGCGCGAGCGTGCTCTTGCCGCTGCCAGAGCAGCCGATCACAAGAATTCGGGACGCGTCTGCCAGCCGAGCCGGAGCGTCATCAAGAGCAATCGGCGTGGTCATAGCTCGGCATTCGCGTTCTGATCAGCCCGTGCGGAATGACTTCCGGCCGAAGTAAGGATTTGGACTCGCGGGGGGCGTGTCGTCCGTCGGCGGTTCCGTGACGGTTTCGGTTTCGTCCGTAACCGGATCAGTAGCGGCGGCCTCGGCCTCTGGCTCATTGGCCTTCTCTTCCACGACCGGCGCAGGCACCAGCAGCGAGCGGATATGGCCGATGGCGGCGCGGGCGGTGGAGACTTCGAGGTCCGCCACCGACTTGTCGAGGCGCTTGGCCAGCAGTTTCGCCTGATGATGCGACAGGGACTTCAGTTGGGCTTCGAAGATTTCGTCACCGACAGCGGCGCGCAGGGCGATCAGGCTTTGGCCGGTCTGGCCCGCGGCGATCATGAGCTTCTTGACGATGAGGCCGGCGGCCGCTGCCCAGTCCTTATCAGCGACGGCGCGAAAGTCCGCCGAGGAATCGACCAGCGCCTTGATGGCATTGAATCCGGAGGGACCGCCGCCAAAGCTCATGCGAGCTTCTCCCGGACTTCGACGAGCAGGCTTTCGATGATGTTCAGCGCGTCGCCCGGCCATTTGGCCTGCAGGGTCGGATCCGGGCCAAGCTCGATCGGGTTCGAGGCGAAACCGGACTTCAGCGGGATGATGGTCTTGAACATCGCGAACTCGGTTTCCTTGGCGTTCGACGCATCCCGCATCGCGCCGAGGACAACCTGCTGGTGGGGCGTGTTGTCGAAGCGCGTGGCGAGCACGACGGGCAGCGTGGCGATATCCCGGTTGCGCAGATTCTTCATGATGTCACCCGTGAACAGGTCGAGGCCGAGCGTCGACATGAAATCCGGGATGGTGGGCACGATGATCAGGTGGCTGGCGGCGAGGACGGTTTCGGTCATCACCGAGATGCCGGGCGGGCAGTCGAACAGGATGACGTCGTATTCGGCCTTCAGCAGGTTCAGGTCGTCGCGCAGGCGCTTGCCGACCTGGTTCTGCAGGGCCTCCATGGCGTAGCCCTTGGCGGTCAGTTCGAAGATCAGTTCCCGTTCCGTCTTGCGCAGGCGGGGCGAGGAGGGGATCAGGTCCAGCGGCAGGGGCTTGCCCTTGAACGTGACGTCGCTGGCATTGGTGACGATGAATTCCGAGAGGCGGCGCTGCTCGCCGGCGAAGAAATTCTCCAGCAGCCAGTCAGAGATCGTCGCATAGTCGTTGATCGCCTGGAACAGGTGTTCGTCGCCGGCATGGCCGAAGATCAGCAGCGAGGCGTTGGCCTGGGTATCGAGGTCGATCACCAGCGTACGCATGCCTGCGGCGGCGAAGGCTTCGGAAAGGCTGACACAGGTGGTGGTCTTGCCGACCCCGCCCTTGGAGTTGGCAATCGAGATAACGCGGGCCGACATGGAGTTTCTCTCTTTCGGTCTAGTCCGTTCTTGCCTGCGGGTGATGGCAGATTTGCAGGCGCAAGAAAACTACTTGTGCCTACAATTTCTGGGAGAGCGCGAATAAAAATATCGTGACGATTCAGTGCCTCGCGAAATAGTTTCTACAAAACAGCCCGTTCCAATCGGGTGGGGTATTCGCCGGGGTGAGCTTCACGCCCGTCGAGACAGCCGGAGGGAGCAGACCCCGGATCAAATGCAACGGGCCTTTTGGACACAGGCCGCGCGGGGCGAAGACGGCCTGGCCGCTGGCGCTGTGGAGCAAGCCGCGCGCCGCAAACTGGGCGGCGCGCGATGCCACGGCGGGCTCCCTGCTGCGCCGGCCAGGCCGGAACCGGTATCAGCGGAATTCCTCGAAACGCTCTTGTCGGAATAGCTGCTGAGCAGAAATGCGTTTGTCGAAGCGGCGCGTCTTCAGGGGGACGCCGGCAGCAGCCCGTTCTCCGGGATGTGCGTTCGGTGATGGATGCGCGCGGCCGGGTTGAGGCCTAGACCTTCCGGGGACGGAAGGGTCAGGAGGTGCTGGTACGTCGGGACACAGAGGTCTGATTTAGGCTGTGCAGGTCAGTCTGCTCTCCGGCAGCTGACCAGTTGGTCTTGGCGCCGCTGTCCTTTTGGACAATCGGGGCTGAAGTCACGACAGGTCTCGCACTTACGGCACAGCAGCGGGGAGACATGAGCCGGTTCGGTCAGCTTGTAATCCGGCGGGTCGCGGAGATCGCCGATATCTGGACTTTCCCGGAGGCGCCGAATGGCGGGCAATATGCTGTGGAGTTTGATCTTGGCGACGGTTTCAGCTGCCGCATCGAGACGGAAACCCCGGCCTGCACCGTCCCGCCGCGTACAATCGCCCTGCGTGTGGCGGGGATAAGGCCGGATGGCCGCATCGGTCCATGGCTTTCAATCGGGCCCGGATCACCTTACCTATAAGGGAGCAAGAGATTTCGCGGCAGGGAGCCCCGGTTTTGGCGCTCGATCCATATATCATTCTGGGTGTCCCCCGCTCGGCCAACGAGGCCGAGATCAAAAAGGCGTTTCGCGCGAAGGCGAAAACGCTGCACCCGGACCAGCATCCGGGCGACAAGGCAAAGGAAGAAGAGTTCAAACGCCTATCCGGCGCCTTCGAAATCCTGGGTGACGCCGAGAAGCGCGCGAAGTTCGACCGGGGCGAGATCGACGGCGACGGCAACCCCAAGGGCTTTGCTGGCGGCCATCCGGGCGGCGGCACACGCTGGGAAAGCGGCGCCGGCCCCTTCGGCGCGCAGGGAGATCCGTTCGAGGACATACTCTCGGGCATGTTCGGCAGCAGTGCCCGGCGGCGCAATCCCGGCCCGCAAAAGGGCCGGGACGTGCGCTACCGGGTCGAGATTTCGTTCGAGGACGCGGTCACCGGCGCGAGGCGGCGCATGGCGATGGCCGATGGCAGCGCGCTGGATGTGAACATTCCGGCCGGTATCACCAGCGGACAGACTCTCCGCCTCAAGAGCCAGGGACAGGCGTCCCCGTCGGGCGGCGCGCCGGGCGATGCGTTGCTGGAAGTGGATGTGGCGCCGAGTGCGGTCTGGACCCGCGACGGCAAGGACCTGCGGATGACGTTGAGCGTCGACCTGCGCACGGCGGTGCTCGGCGGCACGGTCGAGGTGCGCACGCCCTCGGGTCCCGTGTCGCTCAAGGTGCCGGCCGGAACCAACACCGGCGCGCAGCTGCGACTCAAGGGCAAGGGCGTTCAAATCACCCCGCCGGGCGACCTCTATGTCCGCATCGAGATCGTGCTCAGCGATCCGCGCGATGAGGGCCTGAAAAAGTGGGCCGAAGGGCGCTGACGCCTGTCTTGCAGCGCCGCCGAAGGCAAGTATAAAGCCATGATATTCAAGGCTTTGAGGGGCAGGGTGGTGCTGCGTTTCTGGAGCGTTGCGGGCGGGCGGCCGGGATCGTCCGCAAGCTGACTGCAGCTGAACTGCGCCATTCACTTAACGTTCAGAGCCTGACCAGCATATGGAGCCTTATGAAACGCACCCTCGCTCTCCTTGCCGTCCTCGGCCTGATGCAAGCCCCCGCCGCACTCGCGCAGGGGCAGGATCAGGGCTGGGGTAACCAGTTTTCGCCGGGCGAAGCGCGCGAAGCGGTCAAGGAAGGGCGCACCGTTCCCCTCAGCAAGATCTTTCAGTCGCTCAAGCGCGAGTATGGCGGTTACCAGCTCGGCGCCGATCTATATTCGCAGGACTCGGGCGGCGCGGTTTACGAAATTGACTGGCTGACCGAAGATGGCCGCAAGGTTCGCGTGACAGTTGACGCGCAAACAGGTGCGATCATCAGTCGAAGCGGCGGCTGACAAACGCGAACAGATGATAAAAAGGCGATACTAGATGAGAATACTTGTCGTCGAAGATGATGCGGATCTGCGTCGCCAACTGGCGGATGCGCTGTCCCAGGCCGGGTACGCGGTAGACCTCGCAGCGGACGGCGAAGACGGCCAGTTCCTCGGCGAGACCGAGCCTTATGACGCGGTGATCCTCGATCTCGGCCTGCCGAAGATCGACGGGGTCAGCGTGCTCAAGGCCTGGCGGAAGGAAGGCAAGGCCTTCCCGGTGCTGATCCTCACTGCCCGTGACCAGTGGAGCGAGAAGGTCGCAGGCTTCGATGCCGGCGCCGATGATTACCTGACCAAGCCTTTCATCACCGAAGAACTGCTGGCCCGCCTGCGGGCGCTGCTGCGCCGGGCCACCGGCCATTCGGCGGCCACGCTCGAGTGCGGCAGGCTGATGGTCGACACCCGCGCCGCAAGGGCCACCGTCAACGGCGAGCCGATCAAGCTGACGGCCCACGAATACCGCGTGCTCTCCTACCTGATGCACCATCAGGGTCGGGTCGTGCCGCGCACTGAGCTGGTCGAGCACATCTATGACCAGGATTTCGACCGCGACTCGAACACGATCGAAGTCTTCATCGGCCGTCTGCGCCGCAAAATCGGCCAGGACCGGATCCAGACCGAGCGGGGCCTTGGCTACCGCCTGATCGTGCCCGACGAAGAGGCCCGCGTTGCGGGCTGACGCGAATAAGGGCTAAACCGCCTGCATGAGCGAGGCCGGTGCGACCCCCCAGAAAAGCCTGATCGACCGTTGGTCGAATGTGTCACTGGCGCGCCGCATCACCATTGCGGCGGCCCTGTGGGGCCTGCTCGTGCTGATCGGCGGCGCTGTGGCGCTCTCTGCGGTCTACCGCGCGCAGACACTCGCATTGCTGGAGCGCGACCTGCAGGAGACCCTGGTGACGCTGTCGCGAGAACTGATCCGGGAGGATGCATTCATGGTGGACGGGCGGATCACCAACACCGACCGGGACTTCTTCCCCAGAGATGTGCGCTTCCAGACGCAGTATTCCGGGCAGTACTGGGCCGTCGTCGGGATCAACCCGGATGGCACCATTGCCGGCGATTTCCGCTCGAAAAGCCTTTGGGATGAGGACGTGCCGATCACGCCGGAACTCATCACGCGCGCCGTCGCCGCGCCCGGCATCACCCAATTTGGAAACTATGCCGGCCCTGCGGACCAGCGCTCCCGCGTGGCGGCGCAGGCCATCTTGATCGAGAACCGCCCGACACCGCTGATCCTGATGGCGGCTGCCGACCGCTCGCCCAACGATGCGTCGGCCACCGCGTTTCGAAACCTGCTGCTGGGTACGATGATCGCGCTGTTCGGCGGCGTGTTTGCCGCCATGTTGCTGGGCATCCGCTATTCGCTCAATCCGCTGGCGAAGCTGCAGGCCGACATTGCCCGCGTGCGCGAAGGTGACGCACAGAAACTGGGCGGAGACTATCCGGCCGAGGTTCGTCCGCTGACGGAGGAGCTGAACAAGCTGATCGAGCACAACCGCGACGTGGTGGAGCGCGCGCGCACCCATGTTGGCAACCTGGCACATGCGCTCAAGACACCGCTCGCCGTGCTCAAGAATGAGGCAGCCGGGCAGACGCAGCTGGATGACGTCGTGCGCCGGCAGGCGGACGCCATGCAGACGAACGTCGAGCATTACCTGAAGCGGGCCCGGATGGCGGCGCGGGCCGAGACGATTGGTGCACGGACGGACGTTCGCCCGGTGATCGACGGCCTCGCGCGGCTGCTGAACCGGTTGTTCGATGCCAAGGGGATCGAAGTCACGGTCGAAGGCAGCGCCTCCGCCATTTTCCGCGGCGAGCAGCAGGATTTCGAGGAGATGATCGGGAACCTGATGGAAAACGCCTGCAAATGGGCGGCGAGCGAGGTTAAGGTAGTAGTCGCCGACACCCCGCAGGGGCTCACGATTGAAGTCCAGGATGACGGTAAAGGCCTCAGCATGGAAGAACGCGAAGCCGCGATGAAGCGCGGCGTGCGTCTCGACGAGACCACTCCGGGCACCGGTCTGGGCCTGTCGATTGTCAAGGAACTCGCCGAACTGCATAAGGGACAGCTTGAACTGGGCGTGGCCGCATTGGGCGGCCTCAGCGCCGTTCTCAGGTTCCCGCGCCCATGACGTCCTTGCCAATGTCCCGAACCAACCTCGCCATCCTCGGCGCCTGCCTCGCCGTGGGCGTGGCCGGGTATATCCTGGTGGGCACGCCCGGCGCGGGCGACCAGCCGATGAGCCAGCGGCAGGCCGCGCTGGCGGAGAAGGTCGCGACCGATCCGCAATCCCTGTCGCCGGCCGAGCTGCTCTCGCGCCTCGAGCAGGCGGTCAAGGATCAGCCGGACGCCCCCGAGCCGCACTTCTTCATCGGAGAGATGTTGCGCGCGCAAGGCAGGCCCCAGGATGCGCTGCGGGCTTACCAGTCGGCGCTGCGCCGGAATTCCGATTATGTCCCGGCGCTGGTGGCGCTGTCGGATGTGCTGGTGGAACTCAGCGGCGGCACGGTCGGTCCGGATGCGACGCGGCTCTATGCGCGCGCCTATGAGCTGGACGAAACCCAGGTCCGCGCGGGCATGTTTGCGGCCATGGGCGCGGCGCAGGCCGGCGATCAGGAGAAGGCCGAGCAGGCCATGCGCTATATCTACGCGCGATTGCCTAAGGACGACCCCCGCCGCGAGCGTTTCCGGGCCATGATCGAGGCGATTGGCGAAGAAGGGGCAACCGCGCCCCCTGACTAACCCGTCGCATTGCCGCACTCCCCAAACCGGGCGGTGCACCCTATACCTTTCTCCATGCGAGCCCGAACCCGACGCCTTTACACCTTTGGCATTGCCGCACTCCTCGTGCTGGGCGCAGCGGTGCTGGCCTTCTTCGCGCTGCGCGAGAACGCCAACCTCTTCTACACGCCCGAAGTGCTGGCTGAAAAAGGCCTGCCTGAGGCAGGGCGGGAAGTGAAGGTCGGCGGCTGGGTCGAGCCGGGCACGCTGACCTATGCCGATGGCGGAACAACCATGCAGTTCATCGTGATCGACAACAGCCCCAGCACCATCACCGTACGGTTTACGGGCGTCGCACCGGACCTGTTCCGCGAGGGGCAAGGCGTCGTCGCCACCGGTTCTTTTGACCAAAGTGGCACGTTTACCGCCAAGCAACTGCTCGCGAAGCATGACGAGAACTACCAGCCGCGCGAGTTGAAACCGCTCGAGGCAGGCGGATGATCGAAGCCGGCCATTTCGCGGCCTTCCTCGCGCTCGCTCTGTCCCTCGCGCAGGGTGTGCTCGGGCTGAGGGGAGAACGCCGGACGGCGGGCCTGCTCGCCGTGGCCGCCTTCGGGCTGATGGCGCTGTCTTTCCTGACCATCGTCAATGCGTTTGTGACCTCGGATTTCTCGGTCGCGCTGGTCGCCAACAATTCGCACACGCTGAAACCGATGGTCTACAAGATCGCCGGCGCCTGGGGGAACCATGAGGGCTCCATGGCGATGTGGTGCCTGGTGACAATCGGTTTCGGCGCTGCCGGGGCCGCGATGATGCGCACAGGGCGCAACCTGTTCGAAGCGCGCGCGCTCGGCGTGCAGGGACTGCTTTCAACGGGCGCGCTGGCCTATCTGCTGCTGGCCTCGTCGCCCTATCTCCGGCTCGACCCCGCGCCGTTCCAGGGCGCCGGGCTGAACCCCCTGTTGCAAGACCCTGCGCTGGCGATCCATCCGCCGATGCTCTACCTCGGTTATGTCGGCTATTCCTTCGTTTTCGCGCTCGCTGCAGCCGGCCTGATGGAAGGCCGCATCGACCGCGTGTGGGCGAAGGAAGCGCGCGTCTGGTCGCTCGCCGCGTTTGCGCCATTGACGTTCGGCATCGCACTCGGCTCCTACTGGGCCTATTACGAACTCGGCTGGGGCGGCTGGTGGTTCTGGGACCCGGTCGAGAATGCCTCGCTGATGCCGTGGCTGATCGGCGCGGCCCTGCTGCACTCAATTGTTGTGACCGAGAAGCGCGAAGGCTTTGCGGCGTGGACGGCGCTGCTTGCGGTGCTGGCCTTCCTTTTCTCGATCCTCGGCGCCTTCCTCGTGCGGTCGGGCGTACTCACCTCCGTGCATGCGTTCGCGGTGGATCCGGAACGCGGCACGCTACTGCTGATAGGGCTGCTCGTTTATGGCGGCTTTGCGCTGGGTTTGTTTGCCCTGAGGGCGCCGAAGCTGGAGGGCGGGAAAGCTTGGACACTGCTTAGCCGCGAAGGCGCGTTGATGGCGAACAATGTTGTTCTCATTGTCGCGACGCTGACCGTGCTTCTCGGCACGTTGTTCCCGCTGATCGCGGAAGCTTTCGGCCGGACAATTTCCGTCGGCGAGCCGTACTTCAATCTGACCTTTGTACCGATCATGGCGCTGATCCTGATTTTGCTGCCGGTCGTGCAGGCCTGGGCGTGGGGCAAGGCGGACCTGAAGGGATGGCTGCGCTGGGCAGTTGGCGGGGCAGCGCTTGTGCTGATGTTCGTGCTGCTGGGCGTAGGCCCACTCGACATTCCGGCGGGCGCCGCGTTCGGGCTGGCCGTCGGGGTCTGGCTGGTCGGCGGCGCGCTGTGGGAACTGAAGCGCCGGGCGATCACGCCGGGCCGCGTGTTCAAACTGCCGCTGCGGGTCTGGTCGATGACGCTGGCGCATGTCGGCCTCGGATTGTTCGTGCTCGGAGCTGTGATCGAAACGACCGGCCGCTATGAAGCGACACTGGCGCTGCCGGAAGGCGGCTCGGGCGAAGTGGCCGGCTGGACCATCACGCTGGATGAGGTCCGTTCAATCGAAGGGCCGAACTGGTATGCCGACCGTGCCGTGCTGACGGCGCGAAATGCCAACCAGACAGCCACGCTGACACCGATGAAGCGCTTCTATCCCGCCGCGTCCATGCCGACGACCGAAACCGCGATCCACAAGACCGGCACGGGCGACCTCTATGCCGCGCTGGGCGAACAACGCGATGTGGACGGCGAAGCGCGCTGGGTGTTCCGCATCTACTACAATCCGCTTGTGGACCTGCTCTTTGCGGGCGTCACGCTGATCGGCCTTGCCGGATTGATCGGGCTCTGGCCTTCGAGACGCGGCGCTAAGCCCGCGGAAGCCTGAGGGTTGCCTTCAGCCCGGGGCAGTTTTTCGGCCCGTTGCCATCTGCCAGGACCAGTTCGCCGCCGTGCAGTTCCGCAACGGACTGGACGAGCGACAGCCCGAGGCCTGAACCCGGCTGCGTGCGCGCCGAATCGAGCCGGTGAAACCTTTCGATCACCTTGGGCCGTTCGACTTCCGGAATGCCAGGGCCGGTATCCAGGACCGTCAGGTCGATCATCGCCTCGGGGCCACGCGTCACGCTGAGGGAGATCGAGCCGCCTTGCGGCGTGTACTTGATGGCATTGTCGATCAGGTTCGAAATGGCCTGGCCGATCAGTTCGCGGTCACCCAGCACAAGCTGGTTGCGCGTGATCTGGCTGCGGAAGCTGAGCCCGCCTTCCTCACAGGCCGGATCAAACAGTTCGGCGAGTTCCTCGGCCACTTCACTGAGGTCCATCCGGACGCGCAGGCCTTCCGTACCCGCATCAAGCCGGGCCAGGCGAAGGATTGCGTTGAACGTGTCGAGCACGCGGTCCACCTCTTCGACTGTTTCGCCGAGCGTCGTGCTTGCGGCCTCTTCGGTCATCGGTTTGGCGAGGGCGATCTCAAGCCGGTTGCGTAGGCGCGTCAGCGGCGAGCGCAGGTCGTGGGCAATCGCGTTGCCGGTGTTCTGCGAGGCTTCGACCAGCTTGCCGATCTGGTCGAGCATGGCGTTGATGCGCTGGGCGAGGCGGTCGAACTCGTCACCCGTGCCGCGCACCGGGACGCGCCGGCTGAGCTCGCCGCCGATGACGGCTTCCGCCGTTTTCGCGAGTTCTTCTGCCCGGCGCGCCGCACCCCGGGTGATCAGGACGCCGCCAAACAGCGACAGGATGAGCGCGACCGGCGCCGCCACCAGGATCGCGCTCTGGATTCGGTCCACGATGACGGTTTGCTGCGCCGTATCGAACGCGACCATCAACGCGCCGCCATTGTCGCGCAGGCGGACGATCCGGCCGGCAGCGGGCCGCAGCGTTTTGGAGCCGTCGGATTGCGGAAGTTCAAAGTCGAAATACACGGTCTTCATGCCGGATTCCGGCGGATCATCCGGCAAGCGTGGGAAGTGCCCGGCGATTTTCCGGCCGGAGGTATCTTCGAGATAGTAGTAGAAGGGTGAGCCCGAGAGCGTCATCCGTTCGAACACGGACTGGCTGAGGCGTTCCATGCCACCGGTATAGTAGGCGTTCGCCAGCTGCTCGAACTCCACCGTGATCCGCCGCTCCGATTCCACCCGGATGTAATAGACCGTGGAGTAGTAGAGATAGGCGAGCAGGGCGCCGGAGAAGGCGGCGATCATCAGGGAGTAGAGCAGGGCCAGCTTGAACGTGGTGGTGCGCACGAATACGGGCATCGCCTTGCGCACCCGTTCGGGGATCGGCAAGCGGATGTCTTCGGGCAAACGCGGAAACTGCCCGGCGAATTTCGCGGGCAGTTTCGCCAATCGCTCATAGGTGAGCCAGGCTGGCCAGTGGGGTGGCAGCTTCATGGGCGCCTAGGTGCCAGCCCCCCTGTTCCCCGTCTAGCCCTGGAGGCGGTAACCCGCGCCGCGAACCGTCTGCAGCAGCGGTTCCGGGAAGTCCTTGTCGATCTTGGCGCGCAGGCGCGAGACGTGCACGTCGATGACGTTGGTCTGGGGGTCGAAGTTATAATCCCAGACCTTTTCAAGCAGCATCGTGCGGGTCACGACCTGTCCGGCATGGCGCATCAGGTATTCCAGCAGGCGAAATTCGCGTGGCTGGAGATCGATCTTCTTGCCGGAACGCGTGACCTTGCGGGTCAGGAGGTTCATCTCGAGATCGCCCGCCTTCAGCGTGGTGACCTGCGGTTCGGTCGTCGTCCGGCGGCCGAGGGCCTCTACGCGGGCCGCGAGCTCAGCAGGGACGAACGGCTTGCCAAGATAGTCCTCGGCACCAGCCTTGAGCCCCTGCACCTTGTTCTGAACATCGCCGAGTGCGGACAGGAAGAGGGCCGGGGTGGTGCCACCCGCATCCCGGAATTCCTTGATCAGCGTCAACCCGTCCTTCTCCGGCAGCATCCGGTCCACCACTAGCGCGTCGAAGTCTTCGGCGCGCGCCCGGGCGAGACCCGCAGCGCCGTCGCGGGCGCATTCAACGTCATGCCCCGCATCGCCGAGGACCTTCTCGATGAACGTGGCCATCTCGCTATCATCTTCGATCACAAGGACCTTGAGGGAACGATGGTGAAGTGTATCCGCCATCCGGGGCTCCATAAACGCTGGGGGTTACTTGGGAATATCGATCGTGCGGTAGTTGGTGATCTGTCCGACGCGGAGTGCGAGCAGGACTTTCGAGCGGTTGGCCGCCTTGGCTTCCGCGATGGCGCGCTCGAAAGCGTCCACCGACGGCACAGGGCGTCCGTTGGCTTCGAGGATGATGATGCCGGGTTCAAAACCCGCTTCCTCGAACGGGCCGTCTTTTGTCACTTCGGTGATCGCGAGGCCGGTGTCGCCGGTGCGAAGCCCGAGGGCGATGCGGGTCGCGTCATCCATCGGGGAGAGGCGCACGCCGAAGTCCGGCAGCATTTTGCCAGGGACCGCCGACGGGGTGCCAGGTTCGGCCGGATTGGCGCCGTCAGGAACCGGGCTGATGGCGTTCGGATCAGCCGGACGCTCGCCGACCGTGACGTTGATCGACTGGGCCTTTCCGTCGCGCAGGATATCGAACTTGTTCTGCGTGTTTGCGATCAGCTTGGCGACGAGGCGCGTGGTCGATGTCGAGTCGGTGACCTTCTGGCCGTTGACCGACAGGATGATGTCGTTGCGCTTCAGGCCAGCGCGTTCAGCGGGGCTGCCGGTCGTCACGTCGGCGATCAGGGCGCCTTTTACATCCTCGATGCCAAGGGCTTCCGCAAATTCAGGTGTCAGGTCGCCGATCTGGACGCCGAGCCAGCCGCGCGAGACGCGGCCGTTCTGGATCAGGGTATCGGTCACTTCCTTCGCGAGTTCCGCGGGAATGGCGAAGCCGATGCCGACCGAGCCGCCGGTGGGCGACAGGATCTGCGAGTTCACGCCGATCACGTTGCCCTTAAGGTCAAAGGTCGGACCGCCCGAGTTGCCCCGGTTTATTGGTGCATCGATCTGCAGGAAGTCGGTGTAGGGGCTTCCGGCGCCAAGTTCGCGGCCATCGGCCGACAGGATGCCGGCGCTGGCGGAGCCGCCAAGGCCGAACGGGTTGCCCAGGGCAACAACCCAGTCACCCTTGCGGATGTCCTTCGAGGTGCCGAATTTCACGTAAGGATACGGACCCGGCTCCTTGACGCGGACAACGGCGAGGTCCGTCAGCGGATCGGCGCCGACGAGTTCGGCATCGATCTCGCGGCCGTCGCTCATCACGATCTGAATCTGCGTTGCGCGTTCCACGACATGGTTGTTGGTGACGACAAGGCCGTCCTGCGAAATGAAGAAGCCGGAACCGAGGGAGCGCGCCTCGCGGGTGCGCGGCGTTTCCTGTTCCTGCTGCTCGCGGCGCTGCTCGAAGAAATCCTCAAGACCCGGCATGCCGCGGAACTGTTCGAAGAACTGGTCCATGTCGCCAAGCTCGCTCATGTCCTGCGTCGAGACGACGTTGACCGACACGACGGCCGGTTCGACCTTTTCGATCAGGTCTGCAAAGCTGAGCGGTGCCCCGGGCGGTGCCTGGATGGCAATTGGCTGGGCCCCGGCTTCGGGGGCGAGCAGCTTTGGAACGGCGAACGCGGATCCCATGATCGCGGCACCGAAGGCAGCCGCTACGAGCGTCTGGGCCGAAACGCCAAATTTATTCATCAATCTCTCCAGAGAATTGAAAATGCCGCCATTTCCGGCGACGAGACAGAACATAAACATGCCACAGGTAATGTGGTCATTAAAAGACAGTTAGGTGATTTCCGCAGGATGTGAACGGCTCTCAGCAGAACGTGATGTCCGCGTTCAGACGTTTTCTGACTCGATGCTGGGCGCCTTGGCCCGCGCTTTCCGGGCCATCAGAAGGCCGGTGGTGACCCCGGCGGCGAGCAGCGCAAAGGGCAGGCCCCAGAGCAGCCAGCCGGACGCATCCCGGGCAGGCGGGCGGAAAAGCACGAAGTCGCCATACCGGCTGACGAACCAGTCGCGTACCTCGGTGTCCGTGGCCCCCTCGTTTACCATATCCCGGATCTGCACCCGCATGTCCTCGGCTATCGCGGCGGAGGATTGCGACACCGGTTCATTCTCGCAGGCGACGCAGCGAATCTCGCGCATCAGGTCCTGGGCGCGGGCCTCGGCATCCGGGTCCGCCAGCGGCGTTTCGGCGAGCAGGGCGATGAGGGCGGCGGCAAAGAGGGTTTTCATGCCTTTCCGATAGCAAACCCTGCGCGCCGCTGAAACCGGCTTTGGTGCCTCAGGCGGGCGCGCGGTGCGGGATTTGTCCCTCGCGGCAGTGTCGGCTAAGCCTTCCACATGCTTGATATCCGCCCCATCGCCTCTGATTCCGACACAGCCCTCGCGGCGGCCGAGCCGCACGCGCCGTATCTCCGCCGCTTGCGCGAACGGGGAGTTCCGGCCGACTTTCCCGCGGCGCTGTCCGCTGTCCGAAACCTCCCGGCAGAGACCCCGATTGCCGAGGCTATGGCGGCGCTTCGCGCGGCCAAACTTTCTGTGCATCTTGCTCTCGCAGGCGATGACTTGTCGGGCCGGCGACGCGTCTTGGACGTCACGCACTGCCTGACCGGGTTTGCCGTCGATTGCCTGGAGGCGGCTTTCCGGGTGGCCCTAGCCAGCCGGGGACTCAAGGGCGACGGCCTGTTTGCCATCGCGCTGGGAAAGATGGGCGCGTTCGAGCTCAACTATTCGAGCGATATCGACATTGCCGCCTTCTACGAGCGGGACCGGTTTGACGGCGGCGACCGCGACCCCGGCGAAGCGGCGCAGCGCGTCGTCCGCGAGGTCGTGAAGATCATGGATGAGATCACGGCGGGCGGATACGTGTTCCGCACCGATCTGCGACTGCGCCCCGACCCAAGCTCAACGCCTGTCGCTGTCTCCACCGAGATGGCGGAACTCTATTACGAGAGCGTGGGCCAGAACTGGGAACGGATGGTATGGATCAAGGGCAGGCCCGCCGCCGGGGATCACGCCGCGGCCACAAAGTTCCTTGCACGGATGGAGCCATACATCTGGCGCCGCAATCTCGACTATTGGGCGATCGGCGATATCCAGGCGATCAAGCGGATGATCAATACGAAGGTCGGCGCCAACGATTTCGATGCCCGCTCGCCGGATGTGAAGCTCGCGCCGGGCGGAATTCGCGAGATCGAGTTCTTCGTCCAGACGCAGCAACTCATTCTTGGCGGGCGAGACATTGCCCTGCGCGACAACACCACGCTCGGCGCGCTTGCGGCGCTGACGGATGCCGGCGTCGTCTCCCCATCCACCGCGACAACGCTGACGGCGGCGTACAAGGCGCTGCGGAATGTCGAACATCGCATCCAGATGCGCCAGGACGAGCAGACCCATACGGTTCCCGCCGACGACGCGGAGCGCGAAAGCCTCGCTTTCCTTTGCGGTTATAGCGCTCTGTCCGAATTTGACCGCGACCTGCTGGACACGCGCCGGCAGGTGCAGGCAGCCTACGATGCCTTGTTCGCGAAAGAAGACCGCGCCGCCGAGACGCACAGCCTCGGCAACCTCGTATTCACCGGCGTAGACGATGATCCGGGTACGGTCAAAACCTTGTCGGGCCTCGGCTTCTCCAATCCGTCCTCGGCGATCGATACGATCCGAAACTGGCACCGGGGGCGTGTACCCGCGACGCGCACGCCGCGCGGACGAGAATTGCTCACCGCCATCCTCCCCGGGATGCTGCAGGCCATGGGCGAGACGGGCGAACCGGATCAGGCCTTCCTCTGGTACTCACGTTTCTTCGAAGGCCTCTCGTCGGGCGTACAAACGCTATCGATGTTGCTCGCGCGGCCTGACCTCTTGTCTGATCTCGTCGCAACACTCGCGCTCGCGCCGCGCCTTGCGCGCATCATCGCGCGCCGCCCGGACCTGCTGGAGGCGCTTGTCTCGAATGCCATTCCGAAGGCGCCCAATGTCTCCGGAGCGGTGACCTTCGATGCGGCGCTTGACAACTGGCGCCGGTATCACCGCGAACAAAGTTTCCTGACGGGGCACCGTCTGCTGCACGGGCTGATTGCGTCGGACGAAGCTGCGCAGGTCTGGACGCGCCTCGCCGATGACACCATCCGGTACATGGCCGCCGTAGGCGAACAGGAGACGACCCGCCGGTATGGCGAAGTGCCGGGCCGCTGGGCGGTGTTCGGCATGGGCAAGCTCGGCGGCGAGGAAATGACGGCGGGATCGGATCTGGATCTGATTGTGATCTACGATTCCGGTTCGGACAATGCGCAGAACTGGTTCACGCGGCTGACGCAGCGCCTGATTACCGGCCTCACGGCGCCGACAGCGGAAGGAGAGCTGTACGAAGTCGACATGCGCCTGCGTCCCTCCGGCCGCGCGGGTCCGGTTGCCGTGCGTCTTGATGCCTTTCGCCACTACCAGAATGTTGAGGCCTGGACCTGGGAGCATATGGCGCTGACCCGCCTGCGGTTCATCTGCGGTGACGACTCTCTGGGGCAGGCGGTGCACCAGATCGCAGCCGATGCGATCTGCGCCCGCGCGCGAAGTGCGCGCCGCAAGCAGATTCCGGTGGATGTGTCCGACATGCGCCAGACACTCTACCGCGAAAAGGCCGGGCACGGACTATGGGACTTCAAGACGGCTGAAGGCGGGCTGATCGATATCGAGTTCATGGCGCAGCAGGAAATGCTGCTGCGCGCCCGCCCTGATCTTGTGCGGCCGAACACCGGCATGGCGCTGTCCGGCCTTGCGGATGCGGACGGGGAAGACAGCGAGGACTGGTGTTTCCTGCGCGCCGCGCTGAACCTCCTGTCTGCGATGCAACAGCTGCAACGGCTCGCCATCGGCAGCGACCCAGTCGACGAGGCGATGCCCGAAGGCCTGAAAGCCCGCCTGTGCCGCGCAGCTGGAGAGGAGGACTTTGAAGGCCTGGAAGAGCGTCTTTCCGGGGTAAAGGCCCGCGTTCACCAGCTCGCGAGAGAAAAACTGCACCTGCCGGCGACGGAATCCTGAGGGCCCCTCGTTTCATCAACGCTGGGATCAACAAGGAGCTACCCATGAAGAAATTTACCCTCGCTGCGGCCTCGGCGCTGACATTCGCGCTGGCCGTCCCGATGATTGCGCAAGCCGGCGGCCACAAAGGCGGCGGAAAGCATCTCGAGATGCTGGATACCAACGGCGACGGCACGATAGCCCGCGCTGAAGCGGAAGCATCTGCCGCCGAATCCTTCGGCAAGATGGACACCAACGCCGATGGTTTCCTGATGCAGGCTGAACTGAAGGCCGGCCATGAAGCCCACCGGGCTGAAATGGAAGCGGAATGGGCAAAGAAACGTGAAGGCAAGCCGGCGCGTGAGCCGAAGGCCGATGCTGACCCCGCCAAGGCGGAAGCCTGGAAGGCCAAGAAGGAAGAGCGCAAGGCGAACATGGAAACCAAAGCCGCTGAGCGCTTCGCTGCCGTTGATACCAACAGTGACGGCCGCTGGAGCAAGGTTGAATACACCGCTCACCGCCTGGAACACTTCACCAAGCTGGATACGGACGCAGATGGCAACATCACGCCCGCCGAGCAGGAGGCGGCCAAGGCCAAGATGAAGGAGCGCCGCGGCAAATGGCGGGACAAGCCGGCCGGGCAATAAGCATAACCGGACCGGGCCGGAGCCCAGACGGGACAATTGCGCTCCCCCTGCATTTGTTTCTCGGGTTTCCGGTCCGGAATCGGCTAGACGCTATCGCGTGGCTTTCACGTCTGACCTTGACCAGATCACACGTGCCGCAGCGGGCGATCCGGCTGCGGTGCGTGCCCTTGTCAACCGCTACAGCCCCGGCGTCCTCAGTCTCGCGACCCGGATGCTGGCCGACCGCGCAGAGGCAGAAGACGTGACACAGGAAACCTTTCTCCGCGCCTGGAAAGCGCTGCCCGGCTGGGAGCCGCGGGCGAAGTTCTCGACCTGGCTGCACCGGGTCGCCCTGAACCTCTGCTACGACCGGCTGCGCAAGCGCAAGGAATCGCTGCCCGGCGAACTGCCGGACATGGCCGACACGCGGCTTGCCCCTCACGAGGCGTTGGACCAGTCGCAGCGTGTGAGCGCCATCGAAGGCGCGATCGGCGCCTTGCCGGAACGCCAAAGCGCCGCCTTGACGCTTTGCGCATTGCAGGGACACTCACAGGCCGAGGCGGCCGATATTCTGGAGATCAGCGTCGAAGCCGTTGAAAGCCTTCTTGCCCGCGCGCGGCGGACCTTGCGCGCACAATTGCTGGAAGGGAGAACCAGCCCATGACCGAAGACCGGCTGATTGAACTCATCGAAGCCTGGGGCGCTGACCCGTCAGCCTTCCCGGAGGCCGAGCGTGCCGCCGCGAGGTCTATGCTTGCGGCGCAACCGGCGCGGTTCGCGGCGGCCATCGCCGAAGCGCGCGCGCTCGATTCAGCGCTGGCACGGCTGCCCGAGATACTCCCCTCAGCGGCGCTGACCGAGAGGCTCGTCGCTTCTGCTCCCCGACCCAAAGCTGCTACGAGCGGATTCCGCCTCCCGAAGTTTGCGCCCTGGGCGCCTGCCAGCGGCTTCGCGGCGCTTGCCGCCGGTCTGTTCATGGGTGTCATGGTCGCGCCGGCCGCCAGCGCCTCGAGTGACACATCTGAAGTAGAATCCGTGATCGAACATGCGCTCGGCTATGATCCGGCGGCCTTCACCGAGGAGCTGGGCGAATGAGCGATCCACAGGTCCGCCGCTTTCCGTTCTGGCTGACATTGTCCGTACTCGGCAATCTCGTGCTGGTCGGACTGCTTGCCGGGATTTTCCTCAATGCGCCCAAGCGGCCCGATTGGGGCAGGGGCGACCCGGGAGCGCCACCCGGGTTTGAACTCACCACCGAAGAGCGCGACGGCGTGCGCCAGCTGATGCGGGCGAGCTTCGAAGCCGGGCGTGAAGCCCTTGAGGCGCGCCGCGCTGCCGAGCGCCGTCTGGCCGACGCCTTGCGGGCTGAGCCCTATGATGAAGCTGCCGCCCGTGCCGCCCTCTCGTCCCTGCGAGAGGCGGACCGCCTTGCACGCGACGCCGTGGCGGACCGCATGTTCGACGGACTGGACGAACTCAACCCGAACCAGCGGGCCATGGTCGCCAGGATAATGGCCGGCAACATGGAAAAGCGCGGCAAGGCCGGAGAGCGGCTGGAGAAGTGGCGCGAGCGGCGCAAGGAGCGCCTTGAGGGCAATCCGGACGAAGGCGCGCCCTAGTCCTTCGACTTGTGGGCAAGACGCCCGGCATTGGCTTCCCAGTTCTGGCCGTCAAAGGGTGTGACGCGCACGTCCAGCTGGTCCCACTCATCGAGACAGCGCCAGGTGACGGCGAATCCGTCCGGATTCGACCTCGGAATGTAGAAGCTCTTGATCCCGCAAGTCTTGCAGAACATGTGCCTGGCGCGGCCGGTATTGAACGTGTACTCGCCCAGATTGTCCGCCCCCTGAACAAGCCGGAACCGGCTGGACGGGACGATGACATGGATGTTGCCGCTCATCGCGCACATCGAGCAATTGCAATCCTCAACCTCGAACGCATCCGGCAGTTCGGTGGAGAAGCGGACGGCGCCGCAATGGCAGCCGCCGTCATGCCATCTGCGCGTGGGCTCGCTCATCCCACCCATTCCGGAGGCTTGCGGTGTGCCCAGGGCGCCGCGCGCTCAAGCTGCCCCGCAAGGGCCAGCAACAGCCCTTCCTGTCCATACCGCGCGCCGAACATCATGCCGATCGGCAGCCCGGCGGGTGCGGTCGCCGTCGGCGCTGTCCAGTGCAGCGGCACGGACATCGCGGGCGCGCCCATATGGTTGAACACGGCGCAATGCGGCGCGAATCCGGCGATCGCTTCGCCCATCTTCTGGGTGTCCGCCGTCAGCGCCATCGTTCCCAAAAGGTCCGGCGCACGGTGAAGGGTGGGTGACAGGGTCAGGTCAAAGTCGCCCGCATCAAGGAAGTGTTCGTACTGGATCGCGGCGGTGATGAATACGTTGTTGGCTTTCGCGAGTTCTACCATCGGCACCGTCCGGCCGAGGCGCACCATGCCCGCCGTCACCGGTTCGATCTCATCATCCGTGACCGGACGGCCCCGCGCGGCGCCATGCTCGTCCAGTTGCGCGGCAATGTTGGCAGAAATGGTGAAAAGCCCGGCCTTGCCGAGGGCCTCGCCATTCAGCATCGGTCCGGCTTCGACGATGACATGGCCGAGGCTTTCGAGCAACTTCGCCGTCGCTTCCAGCCCGGCAGCGGCGTCCGCATCCGGTTTGGTGCCATTCGGAGCGGTGCGCCAGAGGGCAATGCGAAGGCGCTTCGGGTCGCGGTCCAGTTCAGAGAGATAAGGCCGCGCGGGCGGCGTCGCGAGATAGCGGCTGCCGGTCTCAGCGCCGTGTGTCAGGTCCAGCAACGCTGCGCTGTCGCGCACCGTACGGCTGACCACATGCACCGTGGACAGACCATTCCAGCCTTCCGTGCGCGAAGGCCCCATCGGAATGCGTCCGCGTGACGGCTTCAGCCCGAACACGCCGCAACACGCCGCCGGAATGCGGATCGATCCGCCCCCGTCGCTCGCCTGCGCGACCGGCAAGACGCCCGAAGCGACCGCCGCTGCCGCGCCACCAGACGATCCGCCCGCGATGCGCGTCCGGTCCCAGGGATTGCGTGTCTGGCCGTAGAGCGTCGATTCGGTCGTCAGGGTCAGCCCGAATTCCGGCGTGGTGGTGGACCCGAAGAAGACGAGCCCTGCTTCGCGGTAGCGTTTCACCAAAGTGGTATCGTCCGTGCTCACCACATTCCTGTAAGCGCGGCTGCCACCGGTCAAAGGCGCGCCCTTCACGCCTACGGCGAGATCCTTGGTGACAAAGGGCACGCCCGTGTAGGGTCCCTCAGACAAGCCCCTGGCAATCTGCTCGCGAGCGAGGTCTGGAAACAAAGCCGCAAAGCAATTGATGCTCTTCTGCGCTTTTTCCGCGCGACTGACCGCCGCTTCGAGCAGTTCGGAAGCAGATACCTGCCTGTCCCGAACCATCTGTGCCTGGCCGAGGCCATCCAATTCCGTCATCGCACGTCCTCCCGGTTCGTTTCTTGTGTTCTATCCCCGGCGCTGCCAGATCAAGCGGCCCATATCGGATTGGGTCACGAGGTACTCGCCGGAAAAGCTGTAGGTTGCGGCCGGCGTGAAATCCGGCAGCGGGGCTGCATAGACGAACAGCGTCTTGCCATCTGCGCGCCACTGGCCATCGAAATCAATCGTGCGGCCGCCATCATAAGACCAGTCCCCGCCGCCGCCGATAGATTCCGTATACTGAATAACCCGGCCATCCGGGTGCAGCTCCATGGTCATCACGGTCGTGTAGGAGGCAAAATTGCCGCCGCCGCTGTTGATGATGTCTTCGTTCACCCAGATGCCGACCATGCGCGCATCGCGCTGTGCCGCTGCGGGCTGCTGAACCGGCTGGCTCGGGGCTGGGCTCGCTGGCGCCTGCGGAGCGGGTGCAAGCGCGATTTCGACCGGCGCGGCGGGCGATGCGGGCAATGTCTCGGTGGCCGGGCTCACAGTTTCCGATGGTGCGGGCGTGTCTACCACCGCTGGAACGACAGGCTCCGCCGGCGCAGCAGTCTCCTGCGAACAGGCGCCAAGCAGCATCGCGGCAGCGATCATTAGATACGGTCTCATCAAGCGTCCCCTCAAGCATCTGGCGAAGTAGGGGTCGCACAATTCGGCGGGCCTGAAAACAGCCGATCAGCCCTCGTCGTCTTCTTCCAGCTTGGCGTCTATTTCCTCGTCCGACCAGCCGAAATGGTGGCCCAGTTCGTGGATGAAGACGTGGGTGACAAGTTCTTCGATGGTCGTGTCGCCGCGCTGTGCCCATTCGAACAGGATCGGCATGCGGTAGAGGTAGATCAGCGGCCGGTCCATTGCCGGCTGGGTAATGCTCTCGATCGTCAGTGGCACGCCGGAATAGAGCCCGGTCAGGTCCAGCGCGTCATCTATTTCCATGTCGTCGAGAATCTCGTCCTCGGCATAATCCATCACCAGGATGCGCACATCGCCGGCGGCCTTGCGCATGAACTCCGGCAGCTCGGCAAAACACTTTTCCGCGCAGGCGAGGAATTCCTCGACGCCCGGCGCCGTCAGCGCAAACGCGCTCACTCGAGCACGACCGCCGTGCCGGACACGGCGACCATCATCATCGAGCCCTGCTGGCCGACCACACCATAGTCGAACTTCACGCCTACGACCGCATTCGCGCCGAGCCGCCGCGCTTCTTCCATCATCTCGCTGATCGCCCCGTCGCGCGTCTCGCGCAGCGAGCTCTCATAGGACTCCGACCGCCCACCCACGAGGTTGGTAAAGCTCGCAAGGATGTCCTTCCCGAGATGCGCCCCGAACACGACTTCGCCGCAGGCAATGCCTTTGTAAGCGACGATCTTGCGGCCATCGATGGAGGAGGTGGTGGTGATGATCATGTGTTCGTCCTATTCCGCTGCCGTCAGGGCCGGATCCGTTTTGCCGTCCAGCAATTCGAGCATTCGAATCGCGCTGTCCGCAATCACGGTGCCCGGAGGAAAGATGGCGGCGGCGCCGGCGGTGCGCAAGGCGTCGAAGTCCTGCGGCGGGATCACGCCGCCCACGATGATCCGTGCATTCGCCGCGCCTTCGTTGCCCAGAGCGCGCTTTAGTTCCGGCACCAGCGTCAGGTGGCCCGCCGCCAGCGACGACGCCGCGACGATATCCACGTCCGCCTTGCGCGCATCGGCGGCGGCCTCTTCCGGCGTCTGGAACAGCGGCCCGATCTCGACATCCCAGCCGAGGTCCATCAGCGCGGAGGCGACAACCTTCTGCCCCCGGTCGTGCCCGTCCTGGCCCATCTTGGCGATGTAGATCTTCGGCTTGCGTCCGTGTGCTTTCACGTATTTCGCGGCGAGTTCCTTGGCATGTTCTGCCTTGTCATTGCCCTTCACACCGCCGCCGTACACGCCCTTAATCGAGCGGATGACCGCGCTGTGGCGGCCCTGGCTGCGCTCGACCGCTTCCGAAATCTCGCCCACGGTCGCCTTGGCGCGCGCGGCGACCACGGCCAGCTCCAGCAGGTTGCCCTTTCCGCTCGCCGCCGCGTCCGCAATCGCGTCCAGCTTTACGGTCACTTCGGCCTGATTGCGCTCCGCCTTCAGGCGCGCCAGCTTCTCCAGCTGCATCCGGCGCACGGCCGCGTTGTCGACCTTCAGTACAGGGACGTCTTCGTCCTCATCCAGCAGGAACTTGTTGACGCCGACGACGGTCTGCGTGCCAGAATCGATGCGCGCCTGCGTGTTGGCGGCGGCTTCCTCGATGCGCAGCTTCGGCAGGCCTTCCTCGATGGCCTTCGCCATGCCGCCCATCGCCTCGACTTCGGCGATATGCTTCAGCGCTTTTTCGGCCAGGTCATGCGTCAGGCGCTCGACATAGTAGCTGCCGCCGAACAGGTCGATGGACTGGCAGGCGCCCGCTTCCTGTTGCAGCAGGATCTGCGTGTTGCGGGCGATGCGGGCGGAGAAGTCCGTCGGCAGGGCGAGCGCTTCGTCGAAGCTGTTGGTGTGCAGGCTCTGCGTCTGACCGCCCGCCGCCGCGATGGCTTCGAGGCAGGTGCGGATGACGTTGTTGTACACGTCCTGCGCCGTCAGGCTCCAGCCTGAAGTCTGCGAATGCGTCCGCAGGCTGAGCGATTTTTCGGACTTCGGATTGAAGTTCTCCTTCACGAGCTTCGCCCAGATCAGGCGCGCGGCGCGCATCTTGGCGACTTCCATGAACGTGTTCATGCCGATCGCCCAGAAGAAGGACAGGCGCGGCGCAAACGCGTCGACATCCAGACCGGCGGCCACGCCCGCGCGGATGTATTCGATACCGTCCGCCAGCGTATAGGCGAGCTCCAGGTCTGCCGTCGCCCCAGCTTCCTGCATGTGATAGCCGGAGATCGAGATCGAGTTGTACTTCGGCATCTTCTGCGAGGTGTAGGCGAAGATGTCCGAAATGATCCGCATGCTGGGTTTCGGCGGATAGATATAGGTGTTGCGCACCATGAACTCTTTCAGAATGTCGTTCTGAATGGTCCCGGCCAGCTTCTCCGGCGGCACGCCCTGTTCCTCGGCCGCCGCGATATACAGCGCAAGGATCGGCAACACCGCGCCATTCATCGTCATCGAGACCGACATCTGGTCCAGCGGAATGCCGGAGAAAAGCGTGCGCATGTCATAGATGGAATCGATTGCCACGCCCGCCATGCCGACATCGCCGGAGACGCGCACGTGATCGGAATCGTATCCCCGGTGCGTGGCGAGATCGAACGCAACCGACAGGCCCTTCTGCCCGGCCGCCAGGTTGCGCCGGTAGAAGGCGTTGGAATCTTCTGCCGTCGAAAAGCCCGCATACTGACGAACGGTCCAGGGCTGGTTGGTATACATTGTTGGGTAGGGGCCGCGACCGAATGGCGCCAGGCCTGGATAGTCATCGACGAAGTCAAGACCCGCCCGGTCCGACGCGGTGTACGCGGTCTTCACCGCGATGCCTTCCGGCGTCTCCCAGGCTTCGCCCAGCTTCGGCTTGACCGCCTTCACGGCAGGGGTCTCGAGCGCGAGTTTCGTGAAGTCAGGAAACTTGGTCATTGGGCCACTCCCAGTTCAGCCTGCGCCAGTTTGAGCAGATGCACCACATCCGCGCCCGCAAAGATGTTGGCGTCGATGCCTACGCCCTCATGCTTTCCGGCGAGCCAGACGCGCTGCGCCCCGGCCTTCTTCAGCGCTTCCGCGGCGCCTGCTGCTTCGGCCTCGTACATCTTGTCCGTGCTGCACAGCACGGCGATCCGGCAACCGGACGCCTTGAACGCCGCCGCCAGTTCAGGCACCGTCTTCGGCGGAATGGGCGGCTCCTTCGAGACGATCCCGCCCGCCGCAAAGAAGTTGCGCGCAAAGTCGGCGCGCGCGGTGAATTCCGCGAGGCTGCCCAGCGTCGCCAGAAACACCGCAGGCGGACGATTGGCCTTTGCGGCTGCATCGCGCAGCGCCTCGAATGGCGCGGCGAGGCGGATCGGCGCGAGCGCCGTCGCAACAGCATCCGCTCTCTTTGGCGGCAGCGTTTTCACGAAATGCTTCAAGCCGGACTCCGAAACGAGCTTCGCGCTCGCGGGTGGAACCTCGGCAACCGGCGCGCCGATCTCCTCCAGCAGCGGATATTCCGAAACGCCCGTCAGCGGAATTTTCCGCCGCGCAACGTCTTTGGCGCGAGCCTCGCGCACGGCAGCGACCCGTACCTGAAACACGCCCGCCATCAAGGAAGCCGCAAAGCCGCCTTCGTTTTCGATCTTTTGAAACTCGGCCCAGGCCGTTTTCGCAAGATCGTCCGCCAGCGTCTCGGTGAACCAGGCTCCACCGGTCGCATCTGCCACCCGGCCAAGCTGGCTTTCTTCCATCGCTATGATCTGGGTATTGCGCGCAATCCGGCGGCCGAGTTCTTCCGGCAGTCCGAGCGCTTCGTTGAAGGCGCGAACCGTCAGAATGTCAGCGCCGCCCACCGCGCCTGCGAACGCTGCAGACGTATTGCGCAGCATGTTTGTCCACGGATCATATTTCGTCAGCATCCGCGCAGACGTGATGGCCTGCAGCTTCATCGGCGCTGCCGGCAGGCCCAGCGCCTCAAGGCAGCGCGCCCAGAGCCGCCGCGCCGCGCGCAGCTTCGCGATGCCGACGCCATAATTTGTATCGATCGCCACGAGGAACAGCATGCCGCTCGAAACAGTCTGCCTGTCCAGCGTGTCGCCAAGGCGCCGCAAGGTATCGATCGCCGACGCGATCAGTGCAGCCAGTTCCTGGGCTTCCGATCCGCCTGCCTCGTGCACGAGCGCGCCGTCCATCCGGAACAGGTTTGCTGCGGGGAACTTTGCGGACAGCGCCGCCGCCAGGGCGCCGGACTTGGCAATGGCTGCGTCCAGTCCGCTTTCGATACGTCCCGTTTTTGCCAGTGCGCCGAGAGGGTTGATGTTGAAGTCGAGCTTCAGCTTCGCCGCATTGCCCTGTCCCTCGGCCCATTGGCCCAGCAGCCCGGCGGTGCGTGTGCCCATGCCCCGTCCCGAATCGAGCGCGATGGTTGCAATCGACGCATCGACGCCTTTCAGCGCGGTGTTGAAATCCTCGGCCGAGCAGAGCAGCACGCCGCTTAGGCCTTCGCCATCCACGCGCACTTCGATCGAAGACACCCCGCGCTCCAGGTCGCGCAGGATTTCAGTATTCGTCTGCTCCGCAGACGGATGAGCGAAAGTCTGGCGGATATCCCAGGGCAGCCACTTGTCTGGCGCTGCCGTCTTGCCGCGCAGGAAGGGCGCCGCGCCGGGAATGCCGAGCGGATCGCCCGCGCCGGCAAAGTCGCTCTCGCGGTACAGCGCCTTGATGCCGATGCCGTCCGCCGTTTTGCGGGTCAGCGTGTCGGCGCCTTTGCCTTTCAAGGCCTTTTCGACCTCGCGCAGCCAGTCGGCTTCGGTGGCTTCGGGAAATGCGGAACTGAAGGGGAGGATGTCATCGGCCATGGCGCGGGATTTAGGGCAATCCGGTGGGCCTTGGGAACCATTTCCTTTGGGACACCGCGACACAACGGCAGGGGCTTGACCCCGCTCCACCTATATGCGATTGAGAATTAATCGCAAACTGGAGGCCAAGCCATGCGCCCGTCCCGTCATTTCGATGCCGATAACTTCCGGACACCCTCGCCGGAAGCCCAGGACGCTACCGAAATGCCGGGCATTTGCCGAACCTGTCCCGTGAACATGACCGACCCTGCCGGCCCCGTTTCCTCCCCGATGCCGGTCAGCGGGCCCCTGTGTGACTGGATCGATTCGCAGGCGAATGTGCTTGGTCTCTGGCTCGACCGCCTGATTGCGGAGGGCGATCCGGGCGACCTGATCAGCGTGGTTCACCGCCAGCAGGCCTGGCTGGAACTGCTCCGCGCCCACATGGGCCGCGGCTGAAACCCGTCCGCGCCGGGTCCATTAAGGGTTCTCCGCCTGCGTGAATCAGGTGGCAAACGCAATTTGAACCATGTTTTACACTGTCACTTCAGTGTTCTCCCTTAAGGGAACACCTCAGCCTTGTGATACCTTTGCGCCTCCCGCCGGTATTCATCGCAAACCCACAGGTGACCCAAATGTCCGACACATCTTCGAATGCCTCCAAACGCGGCAAGGCCGCGGCAGACAAAGCGACCCAGGAGCTGGAGGCTCGCCTTGAAGCGCTGCGCGCAGAGATGGAAGAGATCAAAGCTTCCCTTGGCAAGACAGCCGAGAAGAAGTTCGATGCGCTGGCGGACGTATTCTCCGGCGACGCCGTCGAAGATGTGATGGACGAGCTTCGCGAGATGGTGAGCCAGATCAAGGAGAAGGCCGGCGCGGCAGAAAAGAAGGTTGTCCAGACCGCCCGCGACAACCCGGTCCAGACCCTGCTCGTCGCGTTCGGTGTCGGCTTCCTCGCCTCGCTGCTGATGCGCCGCTGATCCTGCGCAATGCGCTTCCTGCCGCTTCTTTCGTCCCTGATGTCGCTCGCCAGTCTTGATCTGGGCGGCGCCGTCTCGCGGCAAGCTAAGGGGCTGGGCTATACACTTGTCGCCATCCTTTTCCTGCTGACGGCCTATGTCCTGGCCGTCGGCGCCCTGGCCTTCTACCTGTCCCAGCATATGAGTACCTGGGGCGCACTCGGCGCCATTGCGCTCGGATTCGCGGGCGCGGCAGGCCTCGTCTTCTGGTTCGGCACTTTATCGGCCCGCGCCGAGGCGGAACGCGCCAAGGAAGTCACCGCCGCCCGCCAGAAAGCCACCCTCGGTACGCTGACCGGCCTCGCCGTCGGCGGCGGCTCCACCAGGACGCTGATCATCGCCGCGCTCGCCGGTATGATCGCTGGCGGCCTGCTGGACCCCCGAAGCAAGTCCGGCACCGACGACTGACGCTCCGGCACGAGTTCACTCAAAGTCATATTTCCGACTCAGATCAGGCTATAGCTTACGTGCAGCGCGTGGCACAAACGCACCATGCCGGGAGGGCGGGATATGGCTAAGATTGTAACCATCAACGGTGTCGGCGACATTGATCTCGACAAGATCGCGAAGCTGCTGCCCGGCCGCAACGGCTGGGACATCCTGCAGCTCGGCACGCAAGGCCGCTACATCAAGGCGATCATCGAATCCTGGCCGACCCTGGAGCGCTACGACATCTACACGCCGCTCCGCCTCGGCCACTTCTTCGGGCAGGGCCTCGTCGAAACAGGCTGGCTCAAATATACCGAGGAGGGTTTCAACTATTCCTCCGAGGGCCTGGTCAAGACGTTCCGCCTTTACCGCCGCAATCCGGACCTCGCCAAGCAACACGCCCGCAAGCCGGAACTGATCGCCAACACCGTTTATGGTGGCCGCGCCGATCTCGGCAACACCGAGCCCGGCGACGGCTGGAAATTCCGCGGCCGCGGATTCATCCAGCTGACCGGCCGATACAACTATACGAAGTATGGCGAGGCAGCCGGCATTGATCTCGCGAACGATCCGGACATTATCAAGCGCGACCTCACCAAATCGGTCGAAGTCGCCGCCGCGTTCTGGAAAACCAATGGACTCAATGCCTACGCAGACCAGAACGATGCAGTGAAAGTTTCGCGCGGTGTCAACCGCGGCAATCCCAACGATGCCGCCGCCGCCAACCACGAGGACCTGCGCATCCTCTGGACCAACACCGCGCTCTCGGTCACGCAGGCACCGCAGAACGTCGCGCCCGAACCGGTGCCCACAACCCCCTCACTCAAACCGCTGCAAGCCGGCAGCCGGGGCGAGCGCGTGCGCGAACTGCAGCTCGATCTGGAAGCTCTTGGCATCTCGACCGGCGGCGTCGACGGCATCTTCGGGCAGGGCACAAAGCGCGCGGTCGTTGCTTTTCAGCAGGAGAACGGCTTGCCTGTCACCGGCATTGCCGACGCGGCCACGATCACGGCCATCGACCAAGCGGCGGCCGATCCCGCGCGCACCCGCGCCGCAACACTCGACCGAGACAACACGCCGATCTTCGGCCCGCCCACGACCTGATTCTGCCGGGTCTTGCTGCCGGCGCCGGACCGGCCTTTAATCCTCCGCAACAGAAAAACCGGAGGAAACAGGAAGATGCGGCTCAAGGCCCCCAGGATTGCCCCGCTCGCGGACTCGGACATGAGCGCGGAGCAGAAGGAGGCGCTCGCCGCGCAGTTCGGGCGCGGCCCGGTCTTCAACATCTTCCGGACGCTCGGCCGCGCGCCGAAGGCCTACAAGTCCTTCATGCGTTGGGGCGGCTACATCCTGTCGGACTATAACAGCCTCCCGCCGCGCGAACGCGAACTCGTCATCCTGCGCGCCGGTTTCAACTGGAAATCCGGCTACGAATGGGCTCAGCATGTGCGCATCGGCAAACAGTGCGGCCTCACGGACGAAGAGATCACCCGCATCAAGGCCGGCCCGGACGCCCCCGGCTGGAGCGCCATCGACGCCGCCCTCCTGCGCGCGACGGATGAGCTGACCTCCGACGCCTTCATCACCGACAAGACCTGGGCGCAGCTCGCCTCGCTGACCGAGAAACAGCGCATGGACCTCGTGATGACCGTCGGCCAGTACACGCAGGTCTCGATGATGCTGAACTCCTTCGGCGTGCAGCTCGACAACGACCTGACCCTCGACCCGGACCTCGCCAAGTGATTGCACTTCTCCCTGCGTAAGGCTTGCTCCGCCGCGCCCCAAAGCTAAGTTCCGGCCAGCTACTTTCCCCTTGGAGACTGACCCTCATGTCGCTGCCGCCCATCCTGCAGAACCTGCGCATCCCGGTGATCGCCTCGCCGCTGTTCCTCATCTCGACGCCGGACCTCGTGATTGCCCAGTGCAAGGCCGGCGTCGTCGGCAGCTTCCCGGCGCTCAACGCGCGCCCCGGCCCGGTGCTGCACGAATGGCTGGAGCGGATCACGACCGAACTCGCCGAGTACAACCGCCAGAACCCGGACCGCCCCGCCGCGCCCTTCGCGGTCAACCAGATCGTCCACAAGACCAACAACCGCCTCCAGCATGACATCGACGCCTGCGTGAAATTCAAGGTGCCGATCATCATCACCTCGCTCGGCGCGCAGAAGGACCTGAACGACGCGATCCATTCCTATGGCGGCGTCGTGCTGCATGACGTGATCGACACGCGCTTCGCGAAGAAGGCCCTCGAGAAAGGCGCCGACGGCCTGATCGCCGTCTGCACCGGCGCCGGCGGCCATGCCGGCGTGCTCTCGCCCTTCGCGCTGATCCAGGAGATCCGCGAGTTCTTCGACGGCCCGCTCGCGCTCTCCGGCTCCATCGCCAATGGCGGCGCGGTCGCGGCGTCCCTCGCGATGGGCGCAGACCTCGCCTATATCGGTTCGGCCTTCATCTCCTGTGACGAGGCCAATGCGCCGGATGGCTACAAGGACGCGATCGCGGCTTACGGCGCCGAGGACATCGTCTACACGAACCTATTCACCGGCGTGCACGGCAATTATCTCAAGCCGTCGATCATCGCCGCCGGTCTCGACCCCGACAACCTTCCCGAAAGCGACCCGTCCAAGATGAACTTCGGCTCCGGCGGCAACACCGAAGCCAAAGCCTGGAAAGACATCTGGGGCTGCGGGCAGGGCATCGGCGCCGTCAAGGCACGCGTGCCGGTGAAGGTCTTCGTCGACCAGCTCGTCCGCGAATACGACGACGCTCGCGCAGCTCTCGCCAAGGGCCTCGGCTTCGTCCGTAAGGCGCCTGAGGCGGTAGTTTGAACTAGATGGAACTCGGTGAGACCCGGATTGCGGGCACCCGTTTTGGGCAACTTTGATCGCGCCTCGTGTCACCTCCATGCAGGGCGCAGCACCATCGGCAGGCCCTCAATTGGCGTTGGAGCAATGTGACGGGCAGATCGAAGACAGACCACGCGCCGATCCGAAGCGCGCGTGCACACTCGGCCCTGCAAGTTGCGGCTCGGCAAAACGGGCTAGCGGCGTTGCTTGCCAGTCAACAGACAAGCGGTGCAACCATTCGTCGGCTGATCGTTCCTTTGAAAGGGTACTTGACTTATTGTTTTTCAATCAACATTAGTTGAAAAACGAAAAGGAAAGGTTCTCACATGCGTTTTTTAGTTGCGGCCAGCGCTATGGCGCTTTGCGCGATTTCAGCCTCGGCTACTCCAGTTGAAGGCTCCGGTGCTGCTGATAAGAAGGCTGCAAACTGGGAGCTGCGTCCCTTCACCGTCTACGATCGCAACGACATTGGCAAACCGGTCCAAGAGCGGCGGATAAGCTATTCCGGCGTCATAGTTCATACCGCGGACATCAGCCAGCCCGGAGCTCTTCTAACCTGCAGCGAAAAGTTTGGACTCTCAGTGATGTTCTCGCTGAAGCCTGTCGACTTTTCCGATGAGGACTATTTTGCCTCCAGCCGGCAGGCCCGTACTTTCAATGGTAGCCTCAGTGTAGAGGGCGAACGTCCGCAACTGCCCAGCCGCTTTGTTGTGCGGCGAAAGCTGGGTGTAGTGCAGTCTGTCGGCTCCGAAGAAGCTTATACGGCCGTTGACGCACTCTATGCAGGTCAAAGCATGACTTTAGAGGTGCCCGGGTTCGATCCGGTCAATATCTACCTTCCTCCTCCAGATAGTTCACTCAGGGCTTTCGTTGCCGATTGCCCGGCTTTCGCGAAGCCCTGATAGCAGCCGGACAACCAGGTTAAAAAAGAGGCGGCCATTTTCATGGCCGCCTCATTTCATTTGGGTCAGACCTTTAGTCTCAAAGGCCGCACGTGGATGTCAGGAAGGTTTCAATCGCGGAAAGCGTTTCCCGATGATGCTCTGGGTACCAGGGCAAACTATGGGGCATGTCATCTACGATCAGGAGTTGTGATTCAGGCTGCACCTTTTTCACGGCATTGTAGAAATCAACGCCATGGAAAAGCGGTACGCGGACATCGCGATTGCCATGATAGACGAGGATAGGAATGTTGGCGAGCGCGACATTCTTCATCGGATCCATGCCCTTTACCGTATCGCCCTGGAACGCTCTCTGGAGACGATTGTCACTCCAGTTGTTGCCCAGGCGCGTAAGGTTTGAAACGCCTGCACCCGCAATAGCGCATTGATAGGGGCTGTTCGGCCTGACGGTTGCGGCCATCGCAGCGAAGCCCCCGTAGGAATAGCCGAAGATCGCAAGCTTGTCCTCGGCAACATAACCTTGGCTCACCAACCAGGCTGCGCCATCGTCTTTGTCGTCCTGCATGCGCTCGCCCCACTGGGCATCGCCTGCCAGCCAGAGCTCACGCCCCCAACCTGTGCTTCCCCGGTACTGAGGCTGCATGACGATGAACCCGCGGGTTGCCAAAAACTGCGGCCAGCCCGACCCGTCCCAGTTCGCCGAATCGCGCGACCAGGGGCCGCCATGCGGAAGGATCACCGCGCCGCGTGCTTTCTGACCCGGGGCCAGAGACTTTGGCATTGTTATCAGGGCGGGAATCTGAAGGCCGTCGCGCGCCGGATAGTAGACTAGTTCGGTTTCTTTCATCGAGTCCGTCTTGATCCATGGGCGCGACGATCCGATCACGGCTACGCGCTGCTTGTCGACCAACAGGAAGTAAGCTGGCGGCATGGCTGAACTCGAGACCGTGAACAGAACCCGGCTCAGGTCGTCATTGTAGCTGTTGAGGCTGACATTGCGACCGGGATAGGCGACTTCGAGGCCCTGCTGGATAGAGTTGAGTTCACTGTCGAGCCAGTAAACTTCACTCTTTGCGCCGAGATAAGTGAACCCGACTATGTCGCCGAAATCTCGTTTACGGCTCGATGCGACGATGCCGGATGCATTGAAATCCGGATGTGCAAAAACCGGCTCGGCATCAAATGAGTCCGTAGACGGATCATACAGATAGATAGCCTGCTTGTCTGAGAACTTATCGGTGAGGATGTAGTACTTGCCTGTGCTGGCGTCGCGCCGGAGAACTTCAACCTGGAAGCGCTCTGCTGCTTTTGTTGTCAGCGGCTCCTCGCGATTGAAGCTGCCATTCCGCTTGTCGATCAGATGAATATGGAATTTGTATTCACCGCCTGCCGTTTCGAGTTCGGTCTTGCTGATCGGCATGCCGTCCACACCGGAAATCTGATCAACTGTCACCGCTCCGGCGTCGGAATAAAGGAGCTCTTCCTTGCCTGTCCGCAGGTTGTGTTTGAAGTAGCGCTCTCCGTCACGCAGCGTGACGCGGTTGATGATAACGTTCTCAGGGTCGCCCGCCATGATCGACACGAGGCCCGTGGTGTTTGACATATCGAGGCAGCGCTGCAGGTCTTCTGATAACCGTTCCTTCGTTCCGCCAGGAAGGTCACCGACCTTGAGGTCAGCGTCCGCCATGTAAACTTTCGTCACGAATGTTTCAGTTGCGCCAGTTGTGCGTCCTTCGCCGCATCCGGCAAGCCGGCCCGTCCATTCCTGGCGCGCGAACACAAGCGACTTGCCCTGCTTCAAGGCAGAGATGCCGAAGAAACGCATCTTGCCATTATGCGGGGTGATCTTGCTTGGGATCAGAGGTTTTTTCGTGTCAATCTCGCCACTGATGTCCCACATGGCTGCGGCCTGTTCCTTTCCGTCCCGTGTCGGGTCGGCGACCAGTCCAACGAGCATGTCGCCCTCCAATGACATGGAGACACTGGCGATCGACGGATAGCGGGCGAAGTCTTCGATAGGTATGGGCTGAGCATATCCCACGCCGTTGAGTACAAAGACCGTCAGCCCTGCGAGGCAAGCAAGCTTACGTTTCATGTGCGGGTTCCTCGATAAACAGACTGCTATCGATTGGACAATGCGCTCGATGAATCAAGTCCCCACTGCAGAGAGTTATTCAGGGGCGGGACATGCCCTATAACGGCGCGTTGGTGCGAGGGCAGCTCAAGTTTCGAAGCCAGTGTGACAAAATTGTGCTCAAAATGCCACAACCGCGACAGTAGTGCCTGTTGTGCACGATGTTATTGGCCCTGTCGCTTGATCGGCTGCTGCAGCCATGCATTAAAAGTGTTGTAATGTGTCGACGGGGCGTCGGCCCATAGCATTCTCGGGGAGTAAAACTGATGATTTTTCGTAATTTCCGCCGTGGTGTACTTGGGGGAGTGGCGCTTGGCGCGCTCTCGGTAAGCGGCTTTGCACTTGCGCAGACTGAACCTGAAGAAACGACAACTCCAGGGGCCGAACCTGCGGCTGAGGAAGCGCCCGCAACGACAGCGGCGCCAGCGCGCGCGTCCGGGGACGAAGCCCGCCAGGAAAAGATCGTTGTCACCGGATCGCTGCTGCGGCGCGATGAATTCACGTCTTCCTCGCCCATTCAGGTAATCACCGCTGAGATCGCCAGCCTCGAAGGGCTTGTCGACACGGCAGAGATCCTTCAGGGAAGCTCCATCGCTGCAGGCTCCACGCAGATCAACAGCCAGTTCGGTGGTTTTATCGTCAACGGCGGCCCGGGCGTGAACTCAGTCTCGCTTCGCGGCCTGGGCGCCCAGCGCACCCTCCTTTTGTTCAACGGCCGCCGGTTCGGGCCCTCGGGCGTCGAAGGCCGCGTCGGGGCAGTCGACCTCAACACGATTCCTCAATCCGTTGTGCAGCGCGTCGAGATCCTCAAGGACGGCGCCGGATCGATCTACGGTTCAGACGCAGTTGCAGGTGTTATCAACGTCATCACGCGGCGCGAAATCGACAAGCCGATCCTCAACCTTTCAGCAAATGCTCCGCTTGAGGGCGGCGGTGAGGCCTTCTCCGCAGATGGCGCTTTCGGCCTCAACTTCGACGACGGGTTCCTGACCTTCTCCGCGTCCTACAGCAAGCTCGAACCGCTGCAGCGCAAGGACCGCGACTATTACGAGTGCGCTGAAGACTTTGTCTTCGACATCAATACCGGAGAACGCATTGACCGGATCGAGCGCAACCCGCTCGCTCCAAACCAGGGCGACTTCAAGTGCTTCAACATTGGCGTCGTGAATTCTATCGATGTGAACACGGGCGGAGGCATTCGGCGTTTCACCCAGGACCCCGGCGTATCATCGCTCCGCAACGCGGGTAACCTGTTCAACGGTTTCCGGCTTGTCGGCATCAACGGATTGCCTAACCTGCCCACGGGCCAGCCGTTGGGTTCTGAAGAAACGGATACAAACGATCCACGTCAGCTGGCGCAGGACATCCTGCCAGCTACAGAGCGGATGAGTGCCTACATAACCGGCGAGTACAACCTTGGCGGTTTTGCAGACGTCTACGGCGAATTGCTTTATAATAACCGCACCACGGAACAGGTGCGTTTCCGGCAATTCTTCCCCTGGAGCCGTCCTGGCAGCCTCGCCGTAGGGGCCGGATCGAATGACTTCGTACCGTTCAGCACATTGCCGGCAAATTGTCCGACCACTGTCGGTGGCCCAGCGACGGCGACCTGCGGCGGTGCATTCAACCTTGTGCGTCCAATTGCTCTGATTCCGTTCGATACGTCGGTCGACATCGACTACTGGTACGGCGTTGCTGGGGCTCGCGGTGATATCTTTAACACCGGATGGTCATGGGACACGCACCTTTCGCACTCCATTTCCGATGGCTCGTATACGCGCGATACAGTCGATGTTCGCAACGTCGTGGATGCGCTGGATGCGCGCTCTGACCTGATTTACCGCAATGACGGTACAGGTACCATCCGTGGTTACCGGAGAGTGGCCGGTGTCCCGGTACTCGATCCTTCGGCAGTTCCGATCAACTACTTCTCCTCAAACTTCCTTGCAGGCAACCTGACGGACGCCGAGCGCGATTTCCTTCTTGATACAGATACGGGCAACACCGAATTCACGCAGACGCTGTTCAACGCAGTGGTTGCGGGCGAGCTGTTCGAACTCCCCGCCGGCAAGATCGGTGCTGCAGTCGGCTTTGAGTATCGTAAGTCGGAAATCGATGACAAGCCAGGTCCGTTGTCCTTTAACAACAACCAATGGGGCCTGACTTCCGCTGTCAACACGACAGGCCAGGACGAACTCTATGAAACGTTTGCCGAAGTCGAGGTTCCGTTGGTCGCGGGCCAGCCATTCTTCGACAGCCTGACGTTCAACGGCTCGCTTCGCTGGTTCGATTATGATCTCTATGACGCCGACACGGTCTACAAGTTGGGTCTCAACTGGCAGATCAATCCGATGCTTCGTCTTCGCGCGACCAAAGGCACGTCGTTCCGCGCTCCTGGTCTCTTCGAGCTCTACCTCGGCAACCAGACAGGCTTCGGGCCTCAGCAAGGTACGGACCCCTGCATCAACTGGAACACCAGCACGAATGCCCAGATTCAGGCAAACTGTGCTGCCGACGGCATTCCGGACAATTATGGCGGCGTTGGCTCCTCGGCCCTCATCATCTCGGGCGGCGGTGCCGGCTTCCTGACACCGGAAACTTCTGAAGCTACCACGCTCGGTGCGATCTTCTCGCCAACATCCATCGATCTTTCGGTTGCAGTCGATTACTTCGAGATTCAGGTTGACAATCAGGTTGCACAGCTTGGTGCTGGTGCAATTCTTGGTGGATGCTATGGCGGCACGAACTTCCCGAACGCCTTCTGTGACCTGTTCACCCGGGGAACGGATCCGACCCTGCCGAACTTCCTGAACATCCTTACCGTGAACAACAACTTCGTGAACGTGAACAAGCAGTCGACCCGTGGTCTTGATGTCACTGGCCGCTACGAACACGAGTTCACGTTTGGTGACCTCACCGTTGACATGACCGGGACCTGGACGTTTGAAGACGAGGCAGAACTCTTCCAGGGCGTTTCCGGCTTTGCAACCAACGACTTCAACGGCTCTCTCGGGCAGCCCGACTTTGTCGCCGACGGCACTGTGCAGTTCGAAAAAGGCGACTGGACCTATTTCTGGTCGACGGAGTTTGTCAGCCGGATGTCGAACGATGAAGTGTTCGGCGCCTCGCAGTTCAACTTCCGCGGCACGAACGGCCTTCAGCCGGGCTACTTCAAGCAGTTCAATGAGCCCTATGCGACCCACACCGCTTCCGTACGTTACTCCGGCAGCGACTGGCAGGCGATTGTGGGCGTGTCGAACCTGTTTGACGAACATCCTCCATTCGTCTCGACAGGCACAGACAACAGGCTCGGGAATGCGTCACTGAACGCATCACAGGTAGACCTTCGCGGTCGCTCTGCGTTTGTGCGCCTGTCGAAAGAGTTCTGATCCGACGACAGACTTTCTGAAATTGAAGAGGGCGGCCCCCGGGCCGCCCTCTTTTTCTTTGCGAGGCCAGTCGCAATCCTTGATACCGAGGCCTGAGATAATCCGGGCGGGTGCCCGCTTTGGAAATTCTTCTTTATCCTGAGCCGCTTCTGCCGGGGCCTGTCTCTGGAAGAACAGTTTCGAAGCGCATATTGCCCCGCAGACAGGTGCTGGAGTCAGCGTGACGGAAGGTCTAATCCAGCAGCGATACTTATGGAGTTTCCATGCCTGATTTCATTCTTGTCATCGACGAAGGCACGACCTCGACGCGGGCCGTCGTTTACGATGGCAACTTCGTCGAAGTCGCCCTCGCGCAGGAAGAGGTCGCGCTGCTGTATCCGGCCGACGGCTGGGTCGAGCAGAATGGTGAGGAGATCTGGTCGCGCACGCTTTCGGTCTGCCGCACGGTGATCGCCAAGGCGGGCGGCGCGGACCGGATCGCGGCCATCGGCATCACCAACCAGCGAGAAACTACGCTCGTCTGGGAGCGGACGACCGGCAAACCTATCGCGCCCGCAATCATCTGGCAGGACAGGCGCACCGCCGCCGCGTGTGACGCGCTGAAGGCGAACGGCCATGAGGCTGCCGCGCAGGACGAAACCGGCCTGCTGCTCGATCCCTATTTCTCCGGCACCAAGATCGGCTGGGTCCTGGATAATGTGGCCGGCGCCCGCGCCAGCGCCGAGGCAGGCGAGCTCGCCTTCGGCACCGTGGACACCTTCCTCCTCTGGCGCCTGACCGGCGGCAAGGTGCACGCCACCGATGTCACTAACGCCTCTCGCACGATGCTCTTCCGCCTCGGCCTTGGCAAAGATGGGGGCTGGAGTGCGCAAATGGCGGGCATCCTGCAAGTGCCGAGCTCGCTGCTGCCGGATGTGAAACCCAGCGCCGCAGATTACGGCACGACCGACCCCGCCCTGTTCGGGCGCGCGATCCCGATCTGCTCCGTCCTCGGAGACCAGCAGTCGGCCCTCGTGGGGCAGGGCTGCCTGAAGCCCGGCCAGGCGAAGGTCACGTTCGGCACCGGCGCCTTCCTCGTGGCGAACACCGGCGAGGTCCGCCCCGCCTCGAATAACCGCCTGCTCGGCACGATGGGCTATGCGCTGCCCGGCGCGGACGCGATGGCGCTCGAAGGCTCGATCTTCAATGCGGGCACGGTCATCAAATGGCTGCGCGACGACCTGAAGCTCATTCAGAGTGCGGACGAAAGCGCCGCCGCCGCCGCCAGCCTGCCGGACAATGGCGGCATCTACATGGTGCCCGCGTTCACGGGCCTCGGCGCTCCGCACTGGAGCGCCGAAGCGCGCGGCTTGATCTCTGGCCTGACCCGGGCGGCGACCAGCGCGCACCTCGTCCGCGCGGGCCTCGAATCGGTCGCCTACCAGACGCACGACCTGCTCGCCGCCTTCGCTGGCGACGGCGCGCCGATCGCGGAACTGCGCGTGGACGGCGGCATGGTCGCGAACGACTGGCTGATGCAATTCCTCGCCGATGTCTGCGCGCTGCCGGTGCTTCGCCCGGACTACCGCGAGATGACCGCCCTCGGCGCCGCCGCGGCAGCCGCGATGCAGCTAGGCTGGCTCACCGCCACCGACTGGGCCGCCCGCGCCGTCCCCGGCAAACGCTTTGAGCCGGGCATGAACTCCGAAGTCCGGGCAGGCCTGCTCAAAGGATGGTATACCGCGCTCGGCCGGGCTCTCGCCTGATGGCGCCGGAAGCGGGCGCAGCCCATACACCCGTCCGCAGCCTGACGACCCGCTATGTCATCGTCGTCATTCTCGGCATGGTCATCGGCGCCGGCATCTTCAAGTCGCCCGCGCTGGTCGCGGCAAATGCCGGCTCCGAACAGATGGTTTATCTGCTCTGGATCATCGGCGGTTTGATTTCGCTCGCCGGCGCGCTTTGCTATTGCGAACTCGCCGCGGCCTTCGCCCATCCGGGCGGCGACTACCACTTTCTCGAACGTGCCTGGGGCAGGCGCTTCGCCTTTCTCTTCGCCTGGGCGCGCTTCGCCGTCATTAATACCGGCGCCATCGCGTTGCTCGGTTTCGTCATCGGCGACTATCTCAACCGCGTCATCGATCTCGGCCCCCATGGCCCCGCCATCTATGCCTTCGCCAGTGTCTTCCTGCTCACAGCAATCAAGCTGCTGCCCGCCGGAGAGGCGAGCGACAGCGCGCTCGTCATCGTCCTGATCGCCGGCCTCGTGACCCTCGCCGCTGCCGCTGCAAGGCTCGTGCTCGACGGCACGCCCCCGCTCGATCCCGGCACGCCGGTGGCGCCAGGCCTTGGCGGCCTCGGCTACGGTCTCGTCTTCGTCCTGCTCGCCTATGGCGGCTGGACCGAGGCCGCCACCCTCTCGGCCGAAGTGAAAGACGGTGAGCGCGGCATGCTCCGGGCGCTGATCATCTCGATCACCCTCATCACGGCGCTGTACCTGCTCACCGCCTGGGCCATGCTGCGCGGCCTCGGTCTCGCCGGGCTCGCGGGTTCCGAAGCGCCGGCCGCCGACCTGATGAGCCGCGCCTTCGGGCCGGGGGCAGGGGTCGTGCTCGCGCTGGCCGTCGTCGCAGCGGCCGTCACGTCCGTGAATGCCACGATCATCGCCGGCGCCCGTACCACATATGCTGCCTCGGCCAATATCCCCGCAATGAGCTGGATCGGCCGCTGGAATTTCCGCACCCGCAGTCCGCGCAACGCTGTCCTCGCGCAAGGCGCCGTCTCGCTTCTGCTCGTAGGCCTCGGCGCCGCCTATGACGGCTTCGCGACGCTCGTCGATTATACTGCCCCGGTCTACTGGATCTTCCTCATCGCCAGCGGCCTCGCCGTGTTCCGCCTGCGCGCGACCCATCCGGACGTGCCGAGACCCCTCCGTGTGCCGCTCTATCCGCTTGTGCCGGCGCTGTTCGTGCTGTCCAGCTCCGCCATGCTGGTGTCCGCCGTGCTCTACGTGCAAGGCGGAGTTCTTTTCGGATTGGGTGTGCTTCTAGCGGGCGTGTTGGTTATTTGGTCGCTGGGAAGCAATCGGTGAGTGCAGCGCTTGCGCGTCTTCCAACCGGCGGGGAGTGGTGCCACCTGACAGAATTGAACTGTCGACCTCGTCATTACCAATGACGCGCTCTACCCCTGAGCTAAGGCGGCATTGCCGGTTTCGTTTCGGGGCTTTAGCCTAAGCGATATCGGATGAAAAGAGAGTTTAGGCGCCATCATGACCTATAAGACACCCCGTTCGTCGAATGAAGACCGCACCGCCCGCCAGGCCGAGGCCCTTCGGGCCAATCTGAAACGCCGGAAGGCCGCTGCCCGCAAGGATCCCGCGCCGGCCGATGCCCCCAATAAGGCTGACAAGCTCTAGTACACCAGGAGTTTCCGGCCGGCCTTTTGACCTGCCAGCGAGTCGAAGAGCTGCCCGGGGACGTAAATAGCAAGTTCCGCGCACATTCCGGTCCTGACAAAGCCGCGAAGCACAGTATATCTCGCGCCCATGGACAGACTTCACATCACGGGCGGCACGCCGCTCCATGGCCGCATCCACGTCTCCGGCGCCAAGAACTCGGCGCTGAAGCTGATGGTTACCTGCCTGCTGACCGATCAGCCGGTGGAACTCACCAACATGCCGAACCTGGCAGACACGCGCTTCCTCGCGCAGCTGCTGGAGACGCTGGGCGTCGAGGTCTACTGGCCGAAGGGCTCCTCGACCTGCCATCTCAACGCGGCAGAGCTCAAATCCACCATCGCGCCCTATGAACAGGTGCGGAAGATGCGGGCGAGCTTCAACGTGCTCGGCCCTCTGATCGCCCGCTCCGGCCATGCGACCGTGTCGCTGCCCGGCGGCTGCGCCATCGGCGCCCGTCCCGTGGACCTGCACCTGAAGGCGCTGGAAGCCATGGGCGCGGACCTGCGCGTCGAGGGCGGCTATGTGAAGGCCGCCGCTATCCACGGCCTCAAGGGCGCACACATCAACTTCTCGACCGTCTCCGTCGGCGCCACCGAACATGCGATGCTGACGGCCACGCTGGCCAAGGGCGAGACGATCCTCGAGAACGCCGCGCGCGAGCCGGAGATCGAAGACCTCGCCAACTGCCTCAACACGATGGGCGCGAACATCACCGGCGCCGGCACGCCGATCATCCGCATCAAGGGCGTCGAAGCCCTCAAGGGCACCACCTATCCGGTGATGCCGGACCGGATCGAGGCCGGCACCTACGCCATGGCGGCCGCCTCGGCCGGCGGCGACGTCACGCTCGATGGCTGCCCGGTTGCGGCGCTCGGCGCGATGATCTCGAAGCTGCGGGAAGCGGGCGTCACCGTGGACGCCGACGAAGCCGCCTCGACCCTGCGCATCCGCCGCAACGGCTCGGTGCTGAAAGCGGTCAGCCTCTCGACCCAGCCGCACCCCGGCTTCCCGACCGACCTGCAGGCCCAGTTCATGGCCCTGATGTGCACCGCCGAAGGCACCAGCATCATCCGGGAGACGATCTTCGAGAACCGCTTTATGCACGCCCCGGAACTCTCCCGCCTCGGCGCCGACATCACGGTGCGCGGGCAGGAGGCCGTCGTGAAGGGCGTCGATCACCTGACGGCCGCGCCGGTTATGGCGACCGATCTGCGCGCCTCGGTATCACTGGTCATTGCCGGACTTGCGGCGCAGGGTGAAACGGTCGTGAACCGCATCTACCATCTGGACCGCGGCTTCGAACGGCTCGAAGCCAAGCTGGGGGCTTGCGGCGCGAAGATCGAACGCCGATCTGGCGAAGACGAGTAACCACGGCAGGGCTGAATGACCGATCCAAAACCGCTGCGCCTTCTCGCCGAGGAGGGTGACGACCTCAGGATCATCGCCGCGGCCGTCCAGGACGCGGTGGTGAAGGCGGGCAACCTCAATTACGAAAAGCGCAAGCGCCGCTTCTCCATCGAGCTGAACCGCTACCGCTGGGAAACTGCGCCGGCGCGCAAAGGCCAGCCGGGCGAGCGCGTGCGCGCGCTGCTGGCGTTTGACGGCGTGCTGGGCGTCAAGACGCGCGGCATCACCAAGGCGGACCCCGAACTCATCCTCTCCCTGCTGAGCGCCGATTTCGTGGCCGATGTGGCCGAGCCGCCCGGCGGCAAGGTCACGCTGCTGTTCGCCGGCGACGGCGAAATCGTGCTGACGGTCGAAGCCCTCGACGCCACCCTGCTCGACAGCGACTACGTCTGGCCCACAAGGCACGTCCCGAGCCACGAGCGGCGGAAAAGGTAGGGTGCATTAGGCCGAAGGCTGGAATGCACCGTCCACACCAATCCGCCACCTTGCCAGCCTGCCAGCCCCGGTCCATGTAGCGGGGCTGTAACTATGCCCCGGAAATGCCCGCCCCATGGCCCGCCACTTTGACGCCACCAAGCCTCAGTTTGATGAGGTCCTGACGCGCTTCCTCGCGGAAGATCGCGGGCAGGGGGATGACGTGTTCGATGTGGTCAAGGACATCCTGGCCGACGTGAAAAAGCGCGGCGGGGCAGCGGTGGCCGACTATACCGCCAAGTATGACGGCCTGCAGATCGACCCCTCGACCCTCGAATCCGACAATGTGAACCTGCACGAACTCGCCGCAACCTGCCCGGCGGACCTGCGCGCCGCCATCGATTTCGCGCATGACCGGATCGCCGCCTATCACGGTGCGCAGCGCCCCGCCGATCATCGCTTCACGGACGATGCGGGCATCGAGCTCGGCTGGCGCTGGACCTCGCTCGACTCGGTCGGCGTCTATGTTCCCGGCGGGCGGGCGAGCTATCCCTCGTCCGTGCTGATGAATATCGTCCCGGCACGGATCGCCGGCGTGGAGCGCATCGTGATGGTCGCCCCGGCGCCGCAGGGCGAACTCTCCAACGCGGTCGCCTACGCCGCCCTGAAGGCCGGCGTGGACGAGTATTATCCCATCGGCGGCGCGCAGGCCGTCGGCGCCATGGCCTTCGGCGCAGGCGCGCTGGCGCCGGTGGACAAGATTGTCGGCCCCGGCAACGCCTGGGTCGCGGAAGCCAAGCGACAGGTCTTCGGCCGGGTCGGCATCGACACGATTGCGGGCCCTTCGGAAATCCTCATCATCGCCGATGCCACCGCCAATCCGGACTGGATCGCGGCCGACCTGCTCAGCCAGGCCGAGCATGATCCTTCCAGCCAGTCGATCCTGATCACTGTGGATGAGGCTGTGGGCAAGGCTGTGGGCAAGGCTGTGGAAAGCCAGTTGAAAACGCTGGCGACCGGCGAGCGCGCGCGCGAGTCCTGGCGCAGCCACGGCGCGATCATCCTTGTGCGGGACCGTCTGCAGGCGGCCGATGTCGCCAACCGCATCGCCGCCGAGCACCTTGAGCTCTGCGTGGATGATCCGGACGGCCTGTTGCCGCTGATCCGCCACGCCGGCGCGGTCTTCCTCGGCCACCACACGCCGGAAGCGCTGGGCGATTATGTGACCGGCTCCAACCACGTCCTGCCGACCAGCCGCGCCGCGCGCTTTTCGTCCGGACTTGGACTGTATGATTTCCTCAAGCGCATGAGCGTGCAGCGCGCCGGCCCGAAAGGGCTGGAAGTGCTGGCGCCCGCCGCGCTGCGCCTCGCCGAGGCCGAACGCCTGCCGGCGCATGCGCGCTCGGTGTCCATCCGCACGAACCGGGGCGGGAGCGATGGGCACTGATCGCCTCATCGCGGTCCATATCGACGACGATACGCTCGGCGCCTCCGGTCCGGACGCCGAGCACGAGCGTCGCGTCGCGATCTTCGACCTGATCGAGGAAAACAGCTTCGCCGTCACCGGTCAGGAACGCGGCCCCTATGTCCTCTCGCTCAGCCAGGCCGAGCGCCGCCTCATCCTCGCCGTGCGCACCGAAGCGGCCGAAGACGTGCACACCTTCATCCTGTCGCTCGGCCCCTTCCGGGGCGTGATCCGCGACTACTTCATGATCTGCGACAGCTATTACGAAGCCATCCGTACACAGACGCCGCACCAGATCGAAGCCATCGACATGGCCCGGCGCGGCATCCACAATGAAGGCTCGGAACTGCTCAAGGAGCGGCTCGCCGGCAAGATCGAGATCGACCATCCGACAGCCCGGCGGCTGTTCACCCTGATCTGCGCGCTGCATGCCGGGCAGGGCAGGTCGCCCGGCGCATGAAAGGCGAAACGCGATGAGAGTGTCATTCCTTCTGGCCGCCAGTCTCGCCGCACTTGCCGCCTGCGAAGGTCGTAATCCCACACCCGCGCTCGAGGCGCCCGCCGCCGAAGCGGTGACCGAGGATCTGACCCCCGAAGCAGCCGAACCCGCCTTCGCGCCCACCGCTGACGGGCTCGAACTGTTCGACAGCGAAACGGGCATCTCGGTCCTCGATGTCGGCCCGCAGGATGCCATCACGGGCCTCGCCCCGCCGAAGTTCGCGCTGCACTGCGACACGGCCGCCAGGACGCTGGAAGTCGTCGCCCCGGCCCGCCAGCTCGGGGACTATGCCGTCGCCGGGCCCGCCCGGTATGTCGTCTCGGGCATTTCGTTTGACGGCGAGGCCGTACTGACAGACGCAGACGGCGCCGCCGTCAGCCTGACCCTGCCGCTGACCCCCGAACTGCTCGCCGCGACCGCCACCACGATCACCGCCCGCCTGGTCATCAGCGACGGCTTTGCCGAGTCGAATGTCGACACCAACGGCGCTTTCCCGGGCTTCGCCGGCCAGTGCAGCCTCAAGTCCGGCGTCCCCCTGCCGACACGGTAAACGAGGCCCCGAAGCGGCCGACTCCCCCGCGCGCTTGCCGGAATCCCTGCAAGCCTGTATGGCGCAGCCCAGCAATGCGAAGTCTTGGCCGGAATGGCCGGTCAGCTGGAGAAGGCATGTCGAAAGAAGAACTCATCGAATTCGAAGGCACAGTCGTTGAACTGCTGCCGAACGCGACGTTCCGCGTGAAACTTGAGAACAACCACGAAATCATCGCGCACACTGCCGGCAAGATGCGGAAAAACCGCATCCGTGTGCTCACGGGCGACAAGGTCATGATCGAAATGACCCCGTATGACCTGACCAAGGGCCGCATCACCTACCGCTTCAAGTAAACCGTCATGCCGGGCAAGCCGCCGCTCATCCTCGCGAGCGCGAGCCCCCGGCGTCTCGACCTGCTCGCGCAGATCGGCCTCGTGCCGGACAAGGTCGCCCCCACCGACATCGACGAGACCCGCCGCAAGGACGAAGCGCCCCGCGCGCTGGCGGAGCGTCTGGCACGTGAAAAAGCGGTCGCCTGCACGGAAGCTGGCTACGTCCTGGCCGCCGATACGGTTGTCGCCGTGGGCCAGCGCAACCTCGAGAAGGCCGCAAACGAAGCCGAAGCCGAGGCCTTCCTGCGCCTCCTCTCCGGCCGCGCGCACCAATGCATCACGGGCGTGGCCGTGCGCGCGCCGGACGGCCGGGTCGCCTCCCGCACGGTGCTCGCCCGCGTGAAGATGAAGCGTCTCACCGAGGCCGAGATCGCCGCCTACGTCGCCAGCGGCGAGTGGAGGGGCAAGGCCGGCGGCTACGGCATCCAGGGCCTGGCCGGCGGCTTCATCACCGCCATCAACGGCAGCTACACCGCCATCGTTGGCCTGCCGCTCTACGAGACGCGGATGCTGCTCGAGGGAATTGGCTGGCGGCGGTGAGTGCGCTCTAGCCGAATGAGTGTTTGAGCTGGAAGAAGGCGGAACTGGCAGAAAATCGCCGGTGGCGGACTTTAGCTGCTTCATTCAAAACCAGCGAAAGGCGCTAGAATTGCATCTCTTCTCCCAAACTCAGCGACCACATCCTTTTGCTTTGGAAAATGGTCCATGAAGTCTGGCCACCTTTCCGCTATATGCGTGTCCCATGACGACAGCTGCATCTCTGCGCCCTTGGGTTCCATGTCTTCCACGATGTAGCCCATCGATAGAAGCTTGTTGATGCATCGCTCAGCGGCAGCGGTGGGATTTTCGTCCATCGCATAGGCGCAAACGAAGGCGCCTTTCATCGGTGCCGGTATCTGCGTTCGACCGTTCCCCACCTTAAATGTGAACATGTAGACGACGCCTTGCGGAGCGTCCTTGCCGCGAAACTTATCGAACAGACCCACGTCGCCTCTCCCACCAAGATTGCCATGTTATCTTCAAAGGCACTCGAATGCCAATGTCTGCAACGGGCCACTTTCAGCCGTTGCCCTTGGATCGGTTCTCTATCGCCGGAACGTGACACCACGAGCACGCTCGCTCGACGAGGGGTCCACTTCCAAACCCGGCTGTTCCCACCATAGCCCGCCCACAACAAAAAACCCCGGCATCGCTGCCGGGGTTTTCATTTATCCGTAGGCTGTTGGTCTAGGCCCGTTCGAAGGCCGAGACCGCGAACACGCAGAGGGCGGCGCCGGCGGCGATGGCGAGCCACATCGGGTTGCTCATGGCGGCGGCGCTGAGCTGGTTGACCGCGGCGGTGCTGAGTTCGGTCGGCGCCGTCGTCAGGGCCTGCGTCACCGTCTTGTCGACCCCGACCCATTCACCGAGCAGGGCCGGCAGCTGAAGGGCGGCAATGCCGGCGCCGGTGAAACCGAGGCTTCCGACCACGAAGCGGCGCATCATCTTCTGCTTGCGCACCCCGTGCATCACCTGGCGGGTGAAGGGCTCTGCGGGCAGAGCGTTGTCCTCGACCCGGAAAAGGTCCGACAGATCCTTGTAGGCATCCTGTTCACGCATGTTGATCACTCCATCACGCCACATTGGCATTTTCAAGACGGGTCCGGAGCAGGGCGACCCCGCGCAAGACATGTGACTTTACCGTTCCGAGGGGCCAGCCGGTCACGTCAGCTGCCTCCTGATGGGTCAGTCCCGTCGCGACACAGAGCACCACACAGACACGCTGGGCTTCGCTGAGGGTTTCGAGGGCGCGGGTGAGGTCCATCCGCATCTCGTTCTGGTCCGCCGAGCGATCGAACGGGATGATCTCCGCCGTCTCGTCGAACTCGATTTCCAGTTTCTGCCGGCGGCGCCATTGCAGGAATTCCCGCCAGCAGATGGTGCAGATCCAGGCACTGAAGGTTCCGCCGGCATAGGTGGAGATTTTCTGCCATGCCGTCAGGAACGTCACCTGGGCGATGTCGTCGCCCGTCGCTTCGGAGCCGGCCAGGCGGCGGGCCATCCCGCGCACCTTGCCCTGGTGGCGCCGCACAAGCTCGGCAAAGGCTGCCTCGTTGCCTTGTGCGGCGGCGTGGGCGAGATCAGGGTCGCTGCGCATGTCCCGCCCTCCTGAGGCGGCCAGCCAGAGATCAGGCCTCTGACTTGCCACGGCCGAATGCCCACAGGCCGATATACGCGATACCCAGGAAGATCGGGAAGGTGGCAACGCCGAGCATCGGGGTCAGGGCTTCAGCTTCCTCATAGCCGATCAGGGCGGAGAGGACACCGAAGGCCGCGCCAAAGGCCAGGAACAGCACGCCGCGGCGAAGGTCGGCACGCACCGGGTCGGTTACCATCGACATCCGGTCCATCAGGTCCGGCGACAGGGCCTGGCCCTTGTCGATGGCGTGGCGCAGGGTTTCGTGGATGGTCAGGCGCTTGCGGCCGTTGAAATAGCTGACAAGCCAGACGGTGGCGATGATCGTGCCGAAAAAGGCAACGGGGACGAGGACTTCAACACCCATGGGGTCTCCGGTTCAGGTTTGGTCCAGCACGATTGCTGGTCTTCATGCCCGTAAGATGCAGCCAGGGGACCCGCTGGATGCGGCCGGATGAGAAATTTTCGATAAAGAATGATAATCAGGCGAGAATTCCGCGTGCATGGCTGTGCTTGCCCCGAGACTGGATGGCCGTTAGGTGCGGGGCCATGGTGAAGTTGCGGTCCAAAAAGAAGCGCCGGGCGCACGTGCCGGCGGACCTCGCATCGCCCGAGGGCCGGGCCCGGGCGCAGCGCGAATTGACCTGGGGGGACCACGGATTCCTCCGCGCCCGCTTCAGCAATCTGCACCAGATTTCCCCCGAAATGTGGCGCTCCAACCAGCCTTCACCGCGCCAGATCGCAGCCCATGCCGCCGAACGGGGCATCCGCACCATCCTGAACCTTCGGGGACCCAGCACGCAGGGCTATTACCTCCTAGAGAAGGAAGCCTGCGCCAAGGCCGGCATCGAACTCGTTGATTTCCAAGTCTTTTCCCGTGATCCGCCCACCCGCGAAGCCATATTTGCCGCCCGCGACCTGTTCGAGCGGATCGAATACCCCGCCCTGATGCACTGCAAATCCGGCGCAGACCGGGCCGGCATCATGGCGGTCCTGTATAAACTGCTGCGCGAACGGGTGCCCTTTGCCGAGGCCGTCGACCAGCTTTCGGGCAAATACCTGCACATCAAGCATGGCAAGACCGGCGTCCTGGATGCCGTCTTCGAGAGCTACGCCGCCTTCAATGCAGGCAAGCCAACCGGCCAGTGGAAGACCTTCCTGGACTGGGCAGCCGACGATTATGATCGCGCGGCCATAAAGGAAGCCTTCGCCCGCCAACTCGGCAACGGCTTCCAGCTGGACGCTCTCCTGCGCCGGGAATAGCGCTTTTCAGTCGCCGGAAATCATGCAAGCACTCGGGCTGAAACCGTCAGGAGGGCTTGGCATGCGGATATTCATCGTAGCAGCGGCGCTTTCTGTGCTGGCCGGGTGCAGCGCGCTGGGTCCGTCGGACAAGCAGGCTCTCGTTTCAACCTGTATCGAGAAGGGCGAAGCCGAGGCAACCTGTACGTGCGTTGCCACTGCGCTCGAGGTGAACCTGCCGCCTGAACTCTTCAAGAAGGTGGCCCAGGCCGCCGGACGCGAAAAGCAGGACATGGTGGAATACATGAGCACCCTGCCGGTGGAGGATCTGCTTGCCTTCTCGGCGGTAACCAACGACCTTGAAGTGTGCGGCAATGCCGCCGCGACGGGAGGATAAGCGAACTGACGGCGCGGGCCTGGCCCGGAGCCTGCAGTCATAAAAGCCTAACGTGACGCGCAGCCGCGCACGGCCTAGAACAGGACGGAACCAGGAAGGGGATCCTCATGAAGTTCATTATTATCAACAGTTTCCGGATCATGGTCTACGTGGCCTACGTAGCCATCATCGTATCCGGTATCGCCCTGGGCATTTACCAGAAGGGTGAATTCACCGCGGAACTGATCGGCCTCTCCGGCCCGCTCGCCCAGGTCGCCGACTTTGCCTTGTTCAGCTTCGGTGGCTGGATTGCGGCGAGCATCATCTGCGGCCTGATCGTCACGCTGATGGACATCCGCGACGACATCAACGACCGCCTGCCGGACGCGCGCCGGGACATGTAGGTTTCGCCTTTCAGGCGAGTAGCAAGACACAAGGCCGCCCGGGAAACCTGGCGGCCTTTTCTCGGGGGGGACCACCCATGACCGTACTTTCAGCCGCCGCGCTTTATACCGGCATCAACATCCTGCTCCTGTTCCTGCTGTCCTTCCGCGTCGTCGGTAGCCGGATGCAGACCAAGGTGTCGCTCGGATCGGGCGGCGATCCCGATCTCGAATTGCGCATCCGCGCCCATGGCAACGCCGCCGAGTACATTCCGGCCTCGATGCTGGGGCTGATTGTCCTTGCGCTGCTCGCCGTTCCGGTCTGGGCCATCCACGTCCTCGGCGGGGTATTCACCCTCGGCCGCCTGCTGCATGCGCTGGGCCTTTCGGCGACCATCCTCTGGGCGCGCCAGTTCGGCATGATACTCAGCTGGCTGGGCATGCTCGGCATCGGCGCCTACGTCGTCTACGCCGCGCTCGTCTGACGCTACGCTGTTGCGCGCCGCCGCAGCGCGGTCCATTTAGCGCACATGACAGGTTTCAACGTTCCTCCGGCAGAACTTCTGGCCGGACTTCTCGAAAATTGCCTCAAGGCAGGCGCAAGCGCGGCGGATGCCCGGATCGGCGTGGCAGACGGCGTCAGTGTCTCCGTGCGCGACGGCAAGCTGGAAAGTATCGAGCGTGAGGAAAGCGCCAGCGTGGCGCTGCGCTGTTTCTTCGGCAAGCGGCAGGCCAGCGTCTCCGGCGCGGACCTTTCGCCCGAGGGGATGAAAGCGCTGACCGAACGCTGCGTGGCGATGGCGCGCGTGGTGCCGGAAGACAAGTATTGCGGCCTGCCGGAGCGCGGCGAACTCGCCCCGGGCAATGTCGATATGGACCTCTCCGGTGAGCCTGAAGTCGCCGCCGATGTGCTGGAGCGCGAAGCGATCGCCGCCGAAGCCGCCGCGCTGGCGGTGCCGGGCATCAAGACCGTTGCCGGCTGCGGCGCCTCCTGGAACCGGTCTGAACGATGGGTTGCGGCGACCAACGGGTTCAGATCCTGGAAGACCGGCACGTCCACCAGCCTCGGCCTCTCGGCAGTGGCCGAGAAAGACGGCCAGATGGAGCGCGACTATGACAGCTGGTCTGTCCGCTTCACGAAGGATCGTCCGCCTGCGGAGGAAATCGGCAAGACGGCCGGCGAGCGGACCATCGCCCGTCTCGGCGCCCGCAAGATTGATACGCAGAAAGCTGCTGTGATCTTTGACCGGCGCGTCTCCGACAGCCTGCTGGGCGCCTTCCTCGGCGCGATCTCCGGGCCTTCGGTCGCGCGAGGCGTCAGCTTCCTCAAAGACAAGATGGGCACGCAGGTGTTCGCCAAGGGCATTTACCTGACCGACGATCCGCACCGCCCGCTGGGCATGGGCAGCCGCGCGCATGACGGCGAAGGCCTGCCGGTGGAAGAGGCGCACCTGATTGAAGACGGCCGCCTGACCCGCTGGCTGCTCAACACATCCACCGCGCGCCAGCTTGGCCTCGCGCCGAACGGGTTTGCCGGTCTCGGCTTCGGCGACCCGCCGGGCGTCTCCACCTCCAACGTCTACCTGCGTCCCGGCACGCAGTCTCCGGGCGCGCTCGCAAAGTCGGCCGGCAGGGGCCTGCTGGTCACCGACATGTTCGGGCCGTCGATCAATCCGAATACCGGTGATTACTCCGTAGGCGTCGCAGGCTTCTGGTTCGAGGGCGGCGAGATTGCCTATCCGGTTTCGGAAGTCACCGTTGCGGGCGATCTGCCCTCCATGTTTGCGCGCCTCGTTCCGGCGTCCGACCTTGAGCTGCGCAGCACGCGGGATGCCCCGTCGATCCTCATCGAGGACATGAACCTTGCAGGCAGCTGAGCGCACGCTGGAAGAAGATGCGGCGCTGCTCTGCCGCCTGGCGCAGGACGCCGGCGATCTCGCGATGTCCTACCTGCACAAGGGCGGCGCGGAGTTCTGGAACAAGACTGGCGGAAGCCCGGTCACCGAGGCCGACCTCGCCGTCAACCGGCTCTGCGCCTCCACGCTGAAAACAGCCCGGCCGGAATATGGCTGGCTGTCCGAAGAAACACTGGACGATCCGGATGCGCGGCAGAAATCGCGCTGCTGGGTGGTCGATCCGATCGACGGGACGCGCGCCTACATGGACGGCACGCCGGACTGGTGCATCGGCCTCGCCATCGTCGAAGACGGCGAGGCGGTGGCCGGCGTTGTCTACGCCCCTGTGCTCGGCCAGTTCTACGAGGCGCGGCGCGGCGCGGGCGCCCGGCGCAATGGCGCGGCGATCCGCGTCTCCGCGCAAGGCCAGGAGGCGGGCAGCCGCCTGATCACGAACGAAGGCATGATCACCCATCCCGGCTGGCGCGAGCCCTGGCCAGAGGTGCATCTCGCCCGGCCGAAGCCGAACGCGACCCTGCTGCGGCTCGCTCTCGTGGCCGCCGGGGACTGGGACGCCGTGCTCGTGCTGGCCGAAAAGGCGGACTGGGACATTGCCGCCGGCGCCGTGCTGATCACCGAGGCGGGCGGGCAGGCGACCACCCATGCGGGCGAGCAGCTGGTGTTCAACCGGGCGATTCCGGCCCAGCGCAGTGTCCTCGCCTCTGGAAACGCGCTTCATCCTTTGTTAGTGCGCCGCGCAGGATATGTGCGCATCCCGGACCCGCAGGCGCGGGCCGCGACAAAGCCTGCGCCCGAGAAAACGGAGCCCCGAAAGATGCCCACCAAGGATCAGTCCGGCAAACAACTCCTCCACATCGTCTTTGGCGGTGAGCTGAAGGATGTGACCGGCGTCGAGTTCGAGGACCTCGCGAAGCTGGATTTCGTCGGCGCCTACCCGAATTACCAGGAAGCCTATGACGCGTGGAAAGCGGCCGCTCACCGCACAGTGGACCATGCCGAGACGCGCTATTTCATCCTCCACGCCCACCGGCTGCTCGACCCCGCTACGGGAGATACCCATAACGTCTGAGCCCGCCCCGGCGCCACAAACGGTCGGGCCGCAGCGGTCACTCTGGCGGCTGTTCAAGGCCCATTTCTGGCCGCAGAAGGCGTGGTTCATCGGCGGCACGGCGCTAGCCCTGCTGACGGCGCTTTGGGGCATCGGCTACGTGGCCGTACTCGACTTCGTCGGCACCTCGCTGCAGTTCCAGATAACCGGCGAAGGCGGCGGGCCGCGCGAAGGCTGGATCTGGACGGGCATCATTGCGATCATCGGCCTGACATTCGCGCGCTCCCTGTCGATGTACGGCATGACGCTGCTCAACAATACCGGCGTGCAGCGCGGCCTCGTCAGCGTGCAGACGGTTCAGTATGATGCACTGACGGATGGCGATTTTGCGCGTGTGTCGGCGGACACCTCAGGCAGTTTCGTGTCGCGCTTCATCAGCGACATCATCTCCATCCGCGAAGCGGCGCTGCGCTTTGCCAACAGTTTCACCAAGAGCCTCGCAACCGTCCTCGGCGTGCTCGCCTGGTTGTTCTGGAAAGACTGGCAGCTCGCCCTCATCATCGCGGTCGTCTATCCGCTGGCGCTCGGCCCGGTGCTCTCGCTCGGCAATGCCGTGCGCAAGCGCGCGAAAACGGCGGCGGAACAGATCGGTGAAGTCACGTCGCTGCTCTCAGAGGGCTTCCAGTCTGCCCGCATCGTCAAGGCCTACGGCCTCGAGAGCTGGCAGAAGGAGCGCGCGAAGCAGGGTTTCGTGCAACGCTCGCGCCTGTTCCTGAAAGTGCTGTCAAAGCGTGCGGGCGTGGATCCCGTGCTCGAAGTCTTCGGCGGCCTGGCGCTCGCGGCGCTACTCGGTTTTGTCGCCTGGCGGATCTCGCAGGGCGAGAACACACTGGGCGATCTTCTGGGTGTCATCGGCGCCGTGGCGGTCGCGGCGCCGGAAGTGCGCGCCCTCGGCTCGATCAGCGCCGTCGCGCAGGAAGGCGCGGCTGCGGCCGACCGCGTGTTCGAGATTGTCGATGCCGCGCCGCAAGTGGCGGACAAGCCGGGCGCGCTGAAGATGAACGGCGTCGCCGGCGCGGTGGAATTCCGGGATGTGCACTTTGCCTATCCGGACGGCACGCAGGCGCTGAAAGGTCTCACTTTCACCACGCAGCCCGGCGAAACGGTGGCGTTCGTCGGCGCGTCCGGCGCGGGAAAGTCGACGGTCTTCAACCTGCTCATGCGCCTTTATGACGTGACGTCCGGCGCGGTGCAGATCGACCAGCTGGACGTGCGCGATGTCGTCGGCGGCAGCCTGCGCAGCAACGTCGCGCTCGTCTCGCAGGATGCGGCGCTGTTTGACGATACCATCGCCAACAACATCGCGCTCGGACGCCTCGGCGCGCCGCGTGCGGCGGTGGAGGCAGCGGCCCGGTCCGCCAACGCGCATGAGTTCATCCTGGCGCTACCCGGCGGCTACGATGCCCCGGCGGGCGAGATGGGCCGCAACCTCTCCGGCGGCCAGCGCCAGCGCATCGCGCTTGCCCGCGCCATCCTGCGCAACGCGCCGATCCTGCTGCTCGACGAAGCGACCTCTGCGCTCGACGCCGAAAGCGAAGCCAAGGTGCAGGACGCGCTGAACCAGTTCGCCCGTGCGCGGACAGTCCTGATCATCGCGCACCGCCTGTCGACCGTCCGCGCGGCAGACCGCATCATCGTCATGGAAGACGGCCGCGCCGTGGAAGAGGGTACGCACGAGAGCTTGATGGTGCAGGGCGGCGTCTACAAACGGCTGGTGGAATTGCAGCTGAGCTAGTCGCCTGTAAAATCCGGATCGCGCTTTTCGAAGAATGCCTTCACGCCTTCGCGGAAATCGTCCGTCTGCTGCATGAGAGCAAAGGCTTCGAGGTCGCGGTGGGCGGTGGCCTTGGCGAGGGCCAGGGCGGCGACGTTCACGTCCTGCTTCACCATCTTTAGCGGCGTGGGCGGCAGCTTTGCGGCCGCCTCGGCGATCTCCCGCGCCTTCGCGAGCGCGCCGCCGGGCGGGGTGATGTGATCGACGAGGCCCCAGCCGAGGGCCGTCTGCGCGCTGACCTTTTCGCAGAGGCCCGCAATCCGTTTCGCGCGTGCCGGCCCCACGTGGGCGACGAAGCGCGGGATTGAGCCCCAGCTCATGTTCATGCCGCGCTCGACTTCCGGCACGTAGATCGTGGACGCCTCCGACGCGACCCGCAGATCGCAAGATACGGCGAGGGCCGCGCCGCCGCCGACGCACCAGCCCTCAATGGCGCAGATGGTCAGCGCGTCCACCGCTTCCCAGGCCTCGCACATCGCCGGCCCGGTGCGCAGGCGCACGCGCCGTTCGGCGAGACCGAGACGGCGCACGTCCACGCCTTCGGGATCGCGCAGGTCGGCGCCCATCGTGAAATTCTCGGCGCGGCCTGTGAGGATGACGGCGGAGATCGCCGGATCGCCCGCGAACAGGCGCGCGGCTTCGGTCAGCTCGCGCATCAGTTTCTGGCTGAGGGCATTGGCCTTAGCGCCGGTGTCGAAGCTGACGGCGGCGATGCGGCCGTCCGTCTGGATACGGACGAGGTCCATCGCGCTCATGAAGGCTGGCCTGCCGGGCGCTCCTGCGGGAGAAGGGAGGCTGCATGCCGGATGAACTTTGCGAGCTTCTCGGCGCTCTCGGCGCCCTGCACGGCGACGCGCCGGTTGGCGATATAGGTGGGGACGCCGGAGATGCCCATCTGCCGGAACGTCTCGGCCTCGGCGCGCACCGCGTCGGTGTCGGCGCCGGAAGCGAGCAGGTCCGCCACAATATCCGGATCCAGATCAATCGAACGCGCAATATCCACGAGCACGCCGTGATCGCCCACATCGCGCGCTTCGTTGAAATAGGCGCGGAACAACGCTTCCTTGGCCGCGCCGCCCTTGCCCTGTCCCTGCGCCCAACGCACCAGCCGGTGCGCGTCAAAGCTGTTCGGCCGGTGCGTCACCGCGTCGAAGCGGTAAGGGATGTTCTCGGCGTTGCCATAGTCGATCAGCGCCTGGCGCATCGCGGCCATGCGCTCCTTGCCTTCCGGCGAACTGACGCGGCCCGACATGTAGGCCTTGTAGTCGACGCCCTCCGGCGGGATCGTGGGGTCCAGCTCGTAGGGCCGGAACAGCAGCTGGACCTCGACTTCCGGCGCGAGCGCCCGGGCTTCCTCGATCCGGCGCAGGCCCAGCCAACACCAGGGGCACACAATGTCCGACACCATTTCGATCACGACGGTCATGCGGGGGCCAGGCCTTTCGGAGTCTCGGGTTTCGAAGTGGCCATCGCGAGCACCTTCACATAGCCGTGCTGCACTTCCATCCGCTGTGTCACGCCCTTGGCGGCGAGCGCGCGGTGGATGAGGCCGAGGCGATAGCAGGGCACGTGCATGAACATGTGATGCTCGCAGTGATAGTTCACCCAGTAAGGCGCCAGCAGCAGGCCTTCCAGAGGGTTAGCCAGAGTCGTGCGCGCATGGCGCATCGGATCGTTGTTGTCCGGCACCACGGCATGCTCGCCGATATTGCGCAGACGGGTGATCATCATCATCCAGGTCGCCATCGGCAGCAGCCACAGAATGAAATACGCCCACCAGTAGCCAAGCAGTGTCAGCACACTGAAGATCACGAGGTTGGTAAGGATCATCGGAATCACCGCTTCGCGCGCGGACTGTGAGCGGTTCTCGGCGCCGGGGCCCTTCTTGATGCCGATCCCGAAGGCATTGGCGAACTGGTTGGCGCGTTGCTTGTAGAAAGTCTGGCCCGTCAGGTCACGGATGATCTTGCGGCGCAGGGACGTGCGCGTCACCGGGAAGGGCCTCGAGAGGATGAGGTCCGGGTCTTCTTCCTGTTGCGCGAACTTGTGGTGTGTCAGGTGATACTGCCGGTAGGCTTTCAGGTGGCCGCCCATCGGCGCGCCGGCGAGCCAGTGGCCGATGAAATCATTGACCTTCGCGTTAGGGTGCAGCGCGCCGTGCGCCGCGTCATGCATCAGGATGGTCAGGCCGAGCTGGCGCGCGCCGATCAGCATGATCGAGACCGGCAGGAACCAGAGCGACCAGATCGACAGCGCCATCGCCGCCGCGATGATCACCCAGGCGTGCACCAGCAGCAGCGGCCCCATCCAGGCATTGCGCGCGGACAGGCGCTCCCAGTCCTCGCGGGTGAAGAGGTCAAGCGGGCGGATGCGGGCAGCGGCTGGCATGGAAAGAGTATAAGCCAGCCTGATGCCGCCGTCACCGTTCGGGCGGGGTTTCCGTAGCGTCGGGGTCCAGTCCGCGCAGCTCCATCGCGGCGCGGATTTCTCGGACCAGCCAGACATCCGATTTCGGCTCCGGCTTGCGGCGCAGCTCGAAACCGAAGGGGAGCGACACAGATTCCGCCCGCTCCGGCGGCGCAACGGCCGGCGCCGCGAAGATCGACTCCGGCGCCCGTTCCGGAAGCAGCGCAGCAAAAAGGAAACCCGCCGCGACGAGCGCGCCCGCCCAGACGTTCGACTTGAACACCCGCAGCGCGGATTTCTCGCCCTGCGTTTTCAGCGTCATCGTCTGCCACAGGCCGTGCACGAGGAAGACCAGCGCAGTGAACGCCCCGATCCGTCCGGCATCGTTGAACATTCCGGCGAGCGCGATCAGCGCCGCGGCGCCCATGTGGAAGCAGAATGAGATCAACACCGCCCGCTTGCCGAACAGGCGCGCTGTGGAGCGCACACCGATCAGCGCGTCATCCTCGCGGTCCTGCAGGGCGTAGATGGTGTCGTACGCGACGGTCCAGAGGACAAGCCCGAAATAGAGGATGTAGACGGGGCCGGTGATCACGCTGGCGGTCGCGGCGCCTACGAGGACGCCCCAGTTGAAGGTCAGGCCCAGCCAGGCTTGCGGCCACCAGGTGACGCGCTTGGCGAATGGGTAGACTGCGACGAGCGGCAGGGCGAGCAGGGCGGTGATCTTCGCGTCGCCCGGCAGCATCAGCCAGACCCCGAAGCCGATACCAAGCTGGACCAGCAGGAAGGTGTAGGCCTGCTTCAGCGTCACCGCGCCGGACGGGATCGGCCGCAGGGCGGTGCGCGAGACCTTGGCGTCAAAATCCCGGTCGGTGATGTCGTTCCAGGTGCAGCCGGCGCCGCGCATCACGGCCGCGCCGATCAGGAACAGGACAGCCCAGGCAAGGTCGGCCAGGAACAGGCCGCCGGAGAGACGCTGGAAGGCGAGGCCGATGACGCAAGGCAGGAACAGAAGCCAGATGCCCACCGGCCGGTCGAGCCGCGCCAGCATAGCATAGGGCCGCCAGCCTGCCGGCAAGCTCTCAAGCCAGCCGGGAAGGGCGGTATCAGCCGGATAGCTGAAGCTGTCCGTTTTGTCGTAGCGGGGCGGCTGGCTCATCACGACGGGATATAAATGATTTGCCAACTTCCCACACCGGTTGTGCTTTCAAAACCACAAGGCGTGATGCAAAAACCACACCTGACAGGGGCGGCCGAAACGGCCTATACCGCGCCGCATGCCGACAACGCCGCGACTCTTTGTTTCTGCTGTTCTTTCTGCCGGGCGCGCCGTCGCGCTGGATGAGGAACAGTCGAACTACCTGCTGCGCGTGCTCCGCCTTGGGGCAGGTAGCGAGGTGCGCCTGTTCAATGGCCGGGACGGGGAATGGGCCGCGGCTCTCTCGGCGGCCGGCAAGAAGGCGGAGGTCACGCCGGTCTCGCAACTGCGCGTGCAGCCGCCGCCAGCCCGGCCGGCGCTGACGCTGCTCTTCGCGCCAGTGAAGAAGGATCAGACGGACCTGATCGTGGAGAAAGCGACCGAACTCGGCGCGGCTTGCGTCGTACCGGTGCTGACCCAGCGCACGCAGACCCGCACCGTTCGGCTCGACCGGTTCCGCAAGATTGCGCTTGAAGCCGCCGAGCAGACCGAGCGGCTGGACCTGCCGGAGATCGCAGACGTCGCCTCGCTGGACGCCGCACTGGCAGCCTTGCCGTCTGGCACGGCTCTGGTCTTCTGCGACGAAACGGGCGGTGCCCGCCCTGCGGCTGCCCTGATGGCGGACATGAAGGGACGCGACGCAGCCTTGCTGATCGGTCCCGAGGGCGGCTTCACCCCCGAAGAGCGGGCCTTCCTCAGGTCCCGCCCCGGCACCTACCCCGTCAGCCTTGGCCCCCGCATCCTCCGGGCCGAGACCGCCGCCGTTGCGGCGATGGCCCTCTGGCAGGCGGTCTGCGGGGACTGGGGCTGACGGCTGCCCTTGCTAGACGCTGGCTTGCTGGTGGCCCCGCGTTTTCCAGAGCGAGTAAACGATGCCCGAAGCGATCAGGCCAAGCGTGATGCCGAGGCTCCATTCCGATGGGAACTTTCCATTCGGGAAGAAATCGCCGAGGAAAATTTTCGAGCCGATGAAGATCAGCGTGAGCGCCAGTGCATATTTCAGGTACTTGAACCGCTCAACCATTGCCGCCAGCGCAAAGAACAGGGCGCGCAGTCCCAGGATTGCAAAGATGTTCGACGTGTAGACGATGTAGGCGTCCGAGGTGATGGCAAAGATGGCCGGTACGCTGTCGATTGCGAAGACGAGGTCCACGATTTCAACGAAGATCAGCGCGAGCAGTAGCGGCGTTCCGTAGGTCCGCAGCTTGCCTGTGTTCGGGTCGGGCAGGCGCACGCGGAACTTGTTTCCATGCAATTCCGGTGTGACGTTTATCCGCCGCTTCAGCCACAGCAGAATGCGGTTCTGGCTCATGTCCTCCTCTTCGGAGCCCTTGCGCCACATCATCACGCCCGTGAAGATCAGGAAGACGGCGAAGATGTAGAGGGTCCAAGAGTACTGGCTGACGAGCGTCGCGCCGAGGCCAATCATGATCGCGCGCAGGACGATGACGCCGATGATGCCCCAGAAGAGGACGCGGTGCTGGTATTTTCTGGGGATCGCCAGGTAGGTGAAGACCATCGAGATGACAAAGACGTTGTCGAGCGCGAGGGTCTTTTCGACGGCGAAACCGGTCAGATAGAGCTGAACCGCCGTCCAGGCCCGTTCAGGGCCGTTGACCGCCAGCAGCTGGGGGTCGATGGAGGCGGTCGGGGAGTCGTTGTTATAGAGGTGCCAGATAACGGCCGAAAAGCTGAGGCCGATGATTATGTAGAAGGCCGAGAGGCGCAGGGATTCCGCGACGCCGATCTCGTGGTCATTGCGGTTAACGACACCCAGGTCGAAGGCGAGAAGGGCGACGACGGCGGCCAGGAAGGCCAGCCAGATCCAAACCGCCTGACCCAGGAATTCAGACATGATTATGCTGTTGAGGTAGTCCATTGAGGCTCCCATAGATCGCTGTAAGACGAGATGTCCGCCGACATCGCCGCGCAACAAATCGCGCGGCCAGAGGGGCCCGGTCAGGACTCGCTATAGCTATGAAGGCCCGAAACGTGTTCAAGCCCCCCTCCTTGCGATTTTAACCAGCCACCCGGTTTACTTCGATTGGGGGCATTGGCGTTGCCACATTTCGGCCTTATCTCCACGCCGGACAAGACAGCCGCCCGGAGCGCAACGATGACGACCCCCACCAGCGACATCGACGAAGCCTCGCCCCGGATCAGCGGCAAGACCGAGCTGGTCACGTATCTCGAAGGCGGCAACAAGCCGAAGACCGACTGGCGAATCGGCACCGAGCACGAGAAGTTCGGCTTCCTCTGGGACGGCCTGAAGCCACTGCCGTATGAGGGCAAGGCCTCCGTCAAGGCCATGCTGGAAGGCCTGCGGGACCGGTTTGGCTGGGAGCAGATCATCGAGGGCGGCCACCTGATCGGCCTCAAGAAAAACGGCGCCAGCGTCAGCCTCGAGCCCGGCGGGCAGTTCGAACTGTCCGGCGCGCCGCTGGAGTCGATCCACGAGACCTGCATCGAAGTTGGCCAGCACCTGACCGAAGTGCGCGTCCTGGCCGAGCCGCTCGGCATCGGCTTCCTTGGCCTCGGCGCCAGTCCGATCTGGAGCCTCGCTGAGACGCCGGTGATGCCCAAGGGCCGCTACAAGATCATGACCGCCTACATGGACAAGGTCGGGCGCCTAGGCCGCCAGATGATGTTCCGCACCTGCACGGTGCAGGCAAATCTCGATTTCTCGTCCGAGGCAGACATGGTGCAAAAGATGCGCGTTTCGCTGGCGCTTCAGCCGCTGGGTACCGCGCTGTTTGCCAACTCGCCCTTCATCGACGGGCGGCCGAACGGCTTCCTCTCGTATCGCTCGCAGATCTGGACCGACACGGACCCCGACCGCTCCGGCATGCTGCCGTTCGCCTTCGAGAGCGGATTCGGCTTCGAGCAGTATGTCGACTACGCGCTCGATGTGCCGATGTATTTCGTGCGCCGGGGCGGGCAGTATCTCGACGCGAGCGGGCTCAGCTTCCGCGATTTCATGGACGGCAAGCTGGCGATCCTGCCGGGCGAGCGCCCCGCGATGGACGATTTTGTCGACCACCTGTCGACGATTTTCCCGGAAGTGCGCCTGAAACGCTTCCTCGAGATGCGCGGCTCGGACGCCGGCCCCTGGGACCGGCTCTGCGCCTTCTCGGCCTTCTGGACCGGGATCCTTTACTCGCAATCCTCGCTCGATGCGGCGTGGGACCTGGTGAAGGACTGGACCGCGCCAGAGCGCGAAGGGATGCGCCAGGGCGTGCGCACGCTTGGCCTTCGCACGCCGATCCCGGGCGGGCGATCGATGCAGGACCTCGCGAAAGAAGTGCTCGCCATCTCCCGCGCCGGCCTGCGCGACCGGGGCAAGCTGTCCGCTGCGGGCGATGACGAGTCGGGCTTCCTCTCCGGCCTCGACGAGATCGCCGCCTCGGGCCTCACGCCGGCGGAACGCCTCCTCCAGCGCTATCACGGCCCGTGGAACAAGGACCTGACGAAGGTGTTCGCCGAAGAGGCGTATTGAGCCTGTTTCCCAGTCCATAAACCGTCCACAACTCGCCTTGTGGATGTGTGGACTGTTTTCGCGCGTGGGGCGGATCTCGCGAAACGGCAGAAACCGCCTTGAGCCCTCCGCCGGGGCATGGTCAAACCTCTGACGCAATCCGGACGCCTCCGGCGGGCCGTGTCACTTAGCGCGCTGGGGAGCCGTTCATGCTGGTTATTGTTCTGGGCATTTTCATCACACTGGCGACCTGTATCCCGGTCTTCAGCCAGATGCGGAAACATCCCAAGGGCCTGCACATCCTGTTCTTCGCCGAGATGTGGGAGCGTTTCTCCTTCTACGGCATGCGCGGCCTGCTGATCTTCTACCTCACCCAGCACTTCCTGTTCGATGACCGCACGGCGCAGGGCCAGTATGGCTCCTACACGGCGCTTGTATACCTTCTGCCGCTGCTCGGCGGCTTCCTTGCGGACAAGTATCTCGGCAACCGAAAGGCCATCGCGTTCGGCGCGCTGCTGCTCGTTGCGGGACACCTAACGATGGGGCTGCACGGGCCGCAGGCCACGCAGACGATGACGGTCAATGGCGCCGAGTACAATCTGGCGGTCGAAGGCCGGGGCGGCTCGCGACAGGTGTTCATCGAGACCGGCGCGCAGCGCTGCCTGTTCGGCGGCGAAGAAGACCATGATGGTTGCCGCGCCAACGTGAATGATGACGGTGGCATTACCTTCACCGGTCTTGAAGCCGGCAGCCCTATGCCGACGGTAATTCCGAACGTCATGGAGACGCTTTCCGAACCAGTTCGCGATCCTCTGTACACCAACATCCTGTTCCTCGCCCTGGCCCTGATTGTGATGGGCGTCGGCTACCTGAAGGCCAACATTTCGTCGATCGTCGGCCAGCTCTACGAAGACACTGACCCGCGCCGCGATGCCGGCTTCACGCTTTACTATTACGGTATCAACCTCGGCGCCTTCTGGGCGGCCATCCTGTGCGGCTATCTCGGCCAGACCGTCGGCTGGTGGGCCGGTTTCGGCCTCGCCGCTGTCGGCATGGCCTTCGGCTGGCTCGTCTTCACCCGCCAGCGCCTGGCATTCTGGAGCGCAGGCGAGCGCCAGTTGCCGGAACATGTCGGCGCACCGCCCAATCCGGAATTGCTGGCCAAGAAATTCGGCCCGGTCTCCTTCGAATGGCTGCTTTACCTGCTCGCCATCCCGGGCGTCGCGGCTGTCTGGTTCCTGCTGCAGACCCCGCAGTTCACCTTCCTCACGCTGATGAGCGGCCTTGTGCTGTTCGGCGGCTACCTGATTTTCTACATGGTGACGAAGTGCAACCTGCGCGAAATCCAGGAACTGGTCCTCGCGCTGTTCCTGATCTTCATGTCGGTCGTGTTCTGGTCATTGTTTGAACAGGGCGGCTCATCGTTGAACCAGTTTGCCGAGCGCAACACACAGCTGCCCAATGACGGTTTCATGACCGTGACCGCCGCGCAGACGCAGAGTTTCAACTCCGGTTTCATCCTGCTGTTCGCGCCGGTCTTCGCCGCCCTCTGGGCCTGGCTCGGCGCCCGCAAGGCGGATCCCAACACGGCGCTGAAGTTTGCGCTGGCGCTGGTGCAGGTCGGCCTTGGTTTCTGGGTGCTGGTCTGGGGTGTTCAGTTCGCGGATGAAAGCTACCGCGTGCCGCTGGTCTTCCTCGTGCTCGCCTACCTGCTGCACACGACCGGCGAGCTGTGCCTGTCGCCGGTGGGCCTCTCGATGATCACCAAGCTGTCACCGGCTGCGGTTGTCAGCTTCATGATGGCCGGCTGGTTCCTGTCATCCGCCTTCGCACAATATGTGGCAGGCCTGATCGCCCAGTTCACCGCGAGCGATACTGTGGCGGGGCAGGTGCTCGATCCCGGCAAGGCGCTCGCGACCTATTCGGACGTGTTCTGGAGCCTTGGCGTGGTTGCGATCATCCTCGGCATCCTGCTCGGTGCGGGCAGTTTCCTGCTGAAATACCTGGGCCATGGCAAAGCCGGACGCCTGGCCAGCAAGTCTGCCCTGGAAGCCGAAGCCGCACGGGGCGTTGCGGAGTAGGCCTTGACGCAGGAACCGGGAAAACCTGCGGGCGATTTCGATTATGACCAGCCGGGCCTTCGCTACGCCGCGATGCGGCAGGCGGATCCGCGCATTGCGGAGCAGATCCGGGTTGCCCTCGGTGAGGCGAGGACGGTGCTGAATGTCGGGGCGGGCTCGGGCAATTACGAGCCGGCGGACCGGACGGTTGTGGCGCTGGAGCCGTCGGCGTCGCAGCGGGCCCAGCGTCCGGCGGGCGCCGCGCCCTGCGTGATCGGCACCGCCGAAGCCCTGCCATTCGATGACAAGTCATTCGACGCCGTCATGGCCTCGCTGACAATTCATCAGTGGCCGGATCTTGAGCGGGGGATTGCCGAACAGAAACGCGTGGCGCGCCGGCGCATCGTCATCCTGACTTTTGATCCCGCCCGGATCGCGTCCTTCTGGTTTTATGGATACCTGCCGCCGCAGGCCAATGCCGAGCGCAAGCGGATGCCGGAGTTCTCCCGCCTCGCCGCGCTGCTGGGGCCTGACACCTTGTTCGAGACCGTGCCCGTGCCCTTAGACTGCACGGACGGGTTCAACTAGGCCTTCTATGGCCGGCCGGAACGCTTCCTCGATCCGGCAGTGCGGGCGGCGCAGTCGCTCTGGTCATTCCTCGGGCCGGACCTCGAGGCCGACATTGTGCGCCGGCTGAAGGCTGATCTGGACTCAGGCGCGTGGGACGCTGCCCATGGACACCTGCGCACGCAGCCGACGTTCGACGGGTCGCTGCGGCTGGTCGTAACCCGGAAGTAAGGCGTCAGCCCTCGCCGCCAGAGGTTGCGGGATTAACCCAGAGCTGTTATGTTCCAAGCAGAGGTTGCGGGAGGATATCCGTGAGAATCGTATCGGCTTGTCTAGCGCTTGTGCTCGCGGTGTCCGGGCCGGCATTTGCCGAGACGCACGCGGGGGTGCCGGAAGACCGGAAGACCGGGAGACCCAGCCCATCGCCCCGCCGACGCCGTCCTATCCAATGCTTGCAGCCTATATGAAGGTGTCGGGGCGGTGTGACGTTCACTTCAACGTCGATGCCGGCGGACTCACGAAAGACATCCAGCCGGTCTGCACGCATCAGGTGTTTTGCAAGAGCGCGCGCGACGCCGTCGGAGCCGTGACGTTCGAGCCGAAGATGGAAGGTGGCCGCAAGGTGGAGCGCCGGAACGTGGTCTATCCCTTGTGGTACACGGTCGACAACGGCATGGACCCCGACAATGTCAACGCCTGGCTTGCGGCCGAGGAGCTGATTGCCTGCTCCGGGTATCCTATTTCGTAGCCACTGGCACTGGCTAGCCCGCGCCGCCGACCGTCAGTGAGCGGACTTTCAGCGTCGGCTGGCCGACGCCGACGGGCACAGATTGTCCCGCTTTGCCGCAGACGCCCACGCCGTCATCCATCGCGAAATCGTTGCCGATCATGGTGACGTCGGAAAGGGCCGTCGGCCCATGGCCGATCAGCGTGGCGTTCTTCACCGGCGCCACGATCTTGCCGTTCTCGACAAGGTAGGCCTCGGTGCACTGGAAGACGAAGTTGCCGGACGTGATGTCGACCTGTCCGCCGCCGAAATCGACCGCCCAGAGGCCGCGCTTGATCGATGCGACGATATCCTTGGGGTCATCGTTGCCGCCGAGCATCACGGTGTTGGTCATGCGCGGCATGGTCTGGGATTCGTAGCTTTCGCGGCGGCCGTTGCCGGTCGGCTGCATGCCCATCAGGCGGGCGTTCATGCGGTCCTGCATGTACCCCTTGAGGATACCGTCCTCGATCAGCACCGTGCGCTGCGTCGGCGTGCCTTCATCGTCGAAGGAGAGCGAGCCGCGCCGGGCGTCGATGGAGCCATCGTCGATGATCGTCACACCCTTCGCGGCAACTTGTTCGCCCATCCGGCCGGCATAGACGCTGGTGCCCTTGCGGTTGAAATCACCTTCGAGGCCGTGGCCGACCGCTTCGTGCAGCAACACGGCGGGCCAGCCGGGGCCGAGCACGACTTCCATCTCGCCGGCAGGGGCGGGGATCGATTGCAGGTTCACTTCGGCTTTCTGGATCGCGCGGCGCACCATGGCCTGCCAGCGCGAGGGTTCGATCCACTCGTCATAGGCCGCGCGGCCACCGGCACCGGCACCGGCCGATTCGCGGCGCCCGTGTTCTTCGAGCGTGACGGAAACGTTGAGCCGGACCAGCGGGCGCACATCGTGGAATTGCGCGCCATCGGGGCGGAGGATGTCGACTTCAGTATGGCTGCCGGAAAGGGATACGGACACTTGCACCACGCGCGGGTCGGCAGCGCGGGCGAAGGCGTCGATTTCAGCGAGCAGGCTCGTCTTGTCGGTGAAGGTGGGGTTCAGCGTCGGGTCGATCGGCGGATAGAGACGGCGGTTCGTCGGCTGCGGCCCGGCGGCGAGCTTGCCGGAATAGCCACGCTTGGCCTGGGCCGCCGTGCCCGCCGCGCGGCGGATCGCGTCGAGGTTGAGCTGGGAGGCATAACCTGCGCCTTGCGATTCTCCCGCGACGACGCGCAGTCCGAAGCCCTGGTCGGTATCATAAGCGGCGGATTTCAGGCGTCCGTCATCAAACACGAAGCTCTCGGAGCGCGAACGTTCGATATAGAGATCGGCATCGTCAGCGCCTCTGGCCGCATCGGCGAGCAGGGGCAGGGCATCGGTCACATCGAAAGGCAGGGGTGTGTCGGTCATCCGTGCAACATGTGGCCGTCCGCGCCGCGCTGCAAGCGGGAAGGTTCAGGCCTCAGGCGTTGTGGCGGCGGACGCGGGGGATGAGGTTGGGTGCGCGGCGCGGACCGGAGACGCGGATCCCGCCGGCAATGCTGCCGAGAATGATCACCGCGCCGAACAACAGGGTGAGAACCTTAAAGCCTTCGGCGATCTGCGGCGCCATGCCGTAATACCCGGCTGCGGCTGCCAGAGCCACAAACGCTGCCACGAGCAAAACCAGTTTCATCCTCGTTACTCCGGTTGCCATCACAGGAGTTAAACGCAGCGACTCTTGGAAAGTTGCAGGTGTGGATAAAATATTAACGGCGCGGTTAATTCGTGGTGACAGTGAACCGCGCCAGCTGCCGGTCGGTCGCCTCGAACTCGGGGTTCAATTCCTTCGATTTCACAAAGTCATAATACGCGCCCTGCACATCGCCCGTGTTCTCCCGGGCAATCGCGCGGTTGTAATAGGCGGCATAGAGGTCTTCGGAATTCAGCTCGATGGCCTTCTCCAGTGACACCAGCGCCGAGTTGAAGTCCTTCTTGAAGATATAAGCTGCGCCTTCGTTGAGCCAGGTTGCGCCGGTGTCCGGCTGCATCTTCTTGGCGGCCGCGTAGTCGGCGAGCGCGGCATCATAGTCGCCCTGACGCATGCGCAGCACGCCGCGATTCGTGAAGGTCGCCGCCTTGTTCTGGACATTCAGCGCTTCGAGCTGGATGGCGCGGGTGCACAGCGCCTCGGCGTCCGCAGGCCGGCCGAGGTTGAATTTGACCGCTTCATAGCAATCGCGGGCGATGCCGCCGCCAATCACGGTGACCTGGGCGCCGGCGATCGGGGCGAGGGTGGCGGCAGCAGCTGCCAGAATGAGGGCGCGGAACATGGGCTTTCTCCCTGGGTGTTTTGTTGCCCTGCATGTAGCATGAATTCGCCTGTGCGGCGATGCGCTGCGACAATTTTGAGCGTGGAAAGGACTGGGGGAAAGGACGAGGCTGGTATAGGAAGTGCCCGAATCCGAACGGAACCGAGGTTTTATATCGTGCGACACCTGACTGCCGCCCTGTCCGCCTGCCTGTTTGCCGCCCCAGCCTGGGCCGCCCTGCCAGAAGATGGGGGCATCAATTTCCAGCCCGCCGCCACCCGGATCGCGGAGCGTGTGCACGAGTTCCACAACGTACTTCTCTGGATCATCACGCTGATCACCGCGCTGGTGACCGTGCTGCTGATCTGGGTGATGATCCGGTATAGCAAGGCCGCCAACAAGACGCCGCGCAAGTTCAGCCACAACACGACGGTCGAAGTGATCTGGACAGTCGTCCCGGCGCTCATCCTCGTCGGCATCGCGAGCCTCTCGTTCCCGAACCTCTACTATCAGAACGTCACGCCGAACCTTGGCCAGATCGCAGCCACCTCGAAGGCGCTGCTCGCCGAAGGCAAGACTGCTGAGCACCTGGCTTACACCAAGAACCATTTTCCGGACGCCGCCGAAAAAGGCTTCGTCAACGTCAAGATCCAGGGCAACCAGTGGAACTGGACCTACACTTACATGGACATCAAGGACGATACGGGAAGCGCCCTCGAGTTCGTGTCGAACGGTCTGCACAAAGGCCGCCCGAGCGATCCTGTCGATGTCGGTCCGCGCAACCTTGCAACCGACTATCCGATGGTTATTCCGGCCGGCCGCTACATCCGCTACTACACGGCTGCGTCCGACGTGATCCACGCGTTCGCGGTGCCAGCTTTTGCCGTCAAGACCGATGCCATCCCGGGCCGCCTGAACGAAGGCTGGTTCCTCGTCGATGAGCCCGGCGTCTATTACGGCCAGTGTTCCGAGATCTGCGGCATTGACCACGCCTACATGCCGATCGAAGTACGCGTCGTCCCGCAGGCACAGTTTGATCGCTGGGCCGAGCTGATGAAGACCGGTGACTTCGACGCGGCGGCTGCGTCGGTGCGCGAAGTCGCGGCGCTCGAGTCCGACACCCAGTTTGCCTCCTCCAACTGATTTCACGAAGAAGAGTAATTTCCGATGCCCATGGATGAAATCGCCCTCGATCACAGCCACGACGCCCATGATCACAAGCCCGGCTTCGTGACCCGCTGGTTCTTTTCGACGAACCACAAGGACATCGGCACACTCTACCTCGTCTTCGCGATCATCGCCGGCATCGTCGGCTACGGCCTGTCCGGCCTGATCCGCTGGGAACTGGCGGCGCCGGGCATCGGTCCGATGCTCTGGATCCAGACCAGCTTCTTCGGTCTTGAGGGCGACGCGGCCATCACGGCTGCCAAGCACTTCTACAATGTCGTGATCAGCTACCACGGCCTCGTCATGATCTTCTTCATGGTGATGCCGGCACTGATTGGCGGATTCGGCAACTGGTTCGTACCGCTGATGATCGGCGCGCCCGACATGGCGTTCCCGCGGATGAACAACATCTCGTTCTGGCTGACCGTCGTCGCGTTCATCCTTGCCTGCATTTCGATGGTGGTCCCGGGCGGTCCCGGTGGCAACGGCTTCGGCGGCGGCTGGACCCTGTATCCGCCGCTCTCCTCGACGATCGGCCACCCCGGCCCGTCGATGGACCTCCTGATCCTGTCGCTGCACACGGCCGGTATTGCGTCGATCCTCGGCGCCATCAACTTCATCGTCACCATCCTGAACATGCGCGCTCCCGGCATGACGCTGCACAAGATGCCGCTGTTCGCCTGGTCGATGCTGGTTACGGCTGTCCTCCTGCTTCTCGCCCTTCCGGTGCTCGCAGGCGCGCTGACGATGCTGCTCACCGACCGTAACTTCGGCTCGCAGTTCTTCATCCCGAATGGCGGCGGCGACCCGGTGATGTTCCAGCACCTGTTCTGGTTCTTCGGACACCCGGAAGTCTACATCATGATCCTGCCGGCGTTCGGCATCGTCAGCCATATCGTCTCGACCTTCTCGAAAAAGCCGATCTTCGGCTATCTCGGCATGGCCTACGCGATGGTCTCGATCGGCGTGATCGGCTTCGTGGTGTGGGCCCACCACATGTACACGGTCGGCATGAACGTCGACCTGAAGGCCTACTTCGTGGCCGCAACGATGGTCATCGCGGTGCCGACCGGAATCAAGATCTTCTCCTGGATCGCGACGATGTGGGGCGGATCGATCGACTTCAAACTGCCGATGCTCTGGGCGATCGGCTTCATCTTCCTCTTCACAGTGGGCGGTGTCACGGGCGTCGTGCTGGCCAACGCCGGTGTCGACCATGCCCTGCACGATACCTATTACGTCGTGGCGCACTTCCACTACGTGCTCTCGCTCGGCGCGGTGTTCGGCCTCTTTGCGGGCTGGTATTACTGGTTCGAGAAGATGTTCGGCGTGAAGTACAATTCGATCCTCGGCGGCCTGCATTTCTGGCTGATGTTCATCGGATCGAACGTCCTGTTCTTCCCGCAGCACTTCCTCGGCCTGCAGGGCATGCCGCGTCGCTACATCGACTACAACGAGGGCTTCTCGACCTGGCACTACGTCTCGTCGATCGGCTATGTGATCACCCTGGCTGCGACGATAATCTTCTTCATCCTGATCGCCGAAGCCGCCATCCGCCGCCGCAAGGCAACCAGCGGCAACCCCTGGGGCGAAGGCGCCACCACGCTCGAGTGGACCCTGCCGTCGCCGCCGCCGTTCCACCAGTTCAACGAACTGCCGGTGGTCAATACCAAGGGCGGGCACTGACCTGATCGCGGCCCGCCGCTCCGGGCCGGACAAGACCTGAACTCCGGGGCGGCCCTCACGCGCAAGGCGTGCGGGCCGTTTCGTCAACAGAAGTCCGAGACATAAACGCCATGACCGACGCCGTCATCCTCCCGCAGAAGCGCCACGCCACCGCGGTGGACTACCTGAACCTGATGAAGCCGCGCATCATGATGCTGGTGGTGTTCACGGGTTTTGCGGGTCTCGTGGCCGCGTCGAGCATGACCGGTATCGCGATCCACCCCGCGATGGCCGCCATCGCCACGCTCGCCGTGGCCCTCGGCTCCGGCGCCGCGGGCGCCATCAACATGTGGTACGATTCCGATATCGACGCAGTGATGACGCGCACCTCGACCCGGCCGATCCCGTCCGGCGCCGTGCCGCGCGAGGAAGCACTGGCCCTCGGCCTGATCATGTCCGGCGTGTCGGTGATGCTGATGTGGCTCGCCTCGAACTGGCTGGCCGCCGGGCTGCTGGCGTTCTCGATCTTCTATTACGGCGTCATCTACACGATGTGGCTGAAGCGGGCGACGCCGCAAAATATCGTCATTGGCGGCGGAGCAGGCGCGTTCCCGCCGGTCATCGGCTGGGCCGCCGTCACCGGCAACATACCGCTCGATGCCTGGATCCTGTTCGCCATCATCTTCTTCTGGACCCCGCCGCACTTCTGGGCGTTGTCGCTGCTCGCGCACAAGGAATACGCCAAGGTCTCGGTGCCGATGCTGCCGGTCACGCACGGCGCCAAAGTTACCCGCCAGCAGATCCTGATCTACACGCTGGTGCTGGTGCCGGTCTCGCTGCTGCCGCTGGCCACTGGTCTCGGCGGCTGGATTTACGGCGCAGCCGCGCTGGGCCTCGGCGCGACCTTCCTCGCCTACGCGGTGCGCCTGATCCGGTCGAATGCCGGCGATGCCAACGCGGCGGGCGCCGACATGAAACTCGCCAGGAACACGTTCGTGTTCTCGATCCTCTATCTGTTCGCCCTGTTCGGCGCGGTGCTCGTCGAGCATGCGGCCGGGCTCCACTTTCCGCTGACGGGTCTCTGACATGACCGAAACGCCTGATCCTGCCGTGCCGCAACTCGACGCCGAGGCCCTGAAGGCCCGCAAGCGCCGCAACCTCTGGCTCGGCCTCGCGCTGGCTGGATTTGTGGTGCTGGTCATGATCACCACCGTCATCAGGCTGAACACCGGCATTGGCGTATCGGAGCGCATGTGATGGCCCTTTCGAACAGCACCATTGCAGGGATTGCCACCGCCGGGACGCTGGGCATGCTCGGCCTCGCCTTTGCGTCTGCCCCGCTCTACGACGCGTTCTGCAAGGTCACCGGCTTCGGCGGGACGACCCGAATCGCAACAGAAGCGCCTTCTGGCATCCTGGACGAGTCGATCGAGGTACGCTTTGACGCCAACGTCGCCGATGCGCCGCTGCTGTTTCGCGCCCTGCAGACGACGCAAACCGTCCAGATCGGCCAGCACGGCCTCGCTTTCTATGAAGTCACCAACCCGACGCAGCAGGAAGTGCGCGTCATCGCGAGCTACAACGTGACGCCGCACAATGCGGGTCCCTACTTCAACAAGCTGGAGTGTTTCTGCTTCTCGGAACGGGTGATCGCGCCCGGCGAGACGCGCAAGCTGCCGGTGGTCTACTTCATTTCGCCGGACATGGTGGAAGACCGTCTGGCCGGGCAGATCGAGACGATCACGCTCAGCTACACTTTCTTTGACAGTTCGGCTTATTCAGGTCCGCGCAATCAGGCTGCCGTGCAGGCGGGGCCGGAAGGTGCGGCGAATTCGGCAGCACCCGGCTGAATCGGTTGCAACGTTGCCGGGGCGCACGTTAAACAGCCCCAAAGTTCAGGGATTCCAGAGGGGATTTGACACTCATGTCCGGCGGCGACGTAAAACACGACTACCACCTCGTAAATCCTTCGCCCTGGCCACTGCTCGGCTCGCTGGCGGTGATGACGCTGGCGATTGGCGCAGTCACCTACATGAAGGGCCTGTTCGGCATGCCGCAAGGCACCTGGTGGATGATGGCGATCGGTTTCGCCATGGTCGCCTGGGTGATGTTCGGCTGGTGGGCAACCATCGTCAAGGAAGGCCGCACGGGCGATCATACGCCGGTCGTCGAGATCGGCCTGCGCTACGGCATGATCCTCTTCATCGTATCGGAAATCATGTTCTTCGTGGCCTGGTTCTGGGGCTTCTTCGAATTCTCGATCTTCTCCGATGCCCGTGTCGGCAGCACCTGGGATGCGGCCAATCCGATCTTCCAGGAAGGTCTGGAGCGTTTCAAGCAGTTCCCGCCTGATGGCGTGACCACGTTCGACCCCTTCCACCTGCCGCTGATGAACACCCTCGTCCTGCTGCTGTCGGGCACCACAGTCACCTGGGCGCACCACGCGCTGCAGCACGGCGACATGAAGGGCGCAAAGCTCGGCCTGTGGATCACCATCCTGCTCGGCTTGGCCTTCACCGCGCTTCAGGTTCTCGAGTACAGCCATGCCGGCTTCACCTTTGACGGAACGCTGTATGGCTCGGCCTTCTACATGGCCACCGGCTTCCACGGCGCCCACGTCGTCATCGGCACGATCTTCCTGATCGTCTGCCTGGTCCGCATGTATGCCGGCAACCTCACCCCGAAGAAGCACCTCGGCTTCGAATTCGCCGCTTGGTACTGGCACTTCGTGGACGTGGTATGGCTCTTCCTCTTCGCCTTCGTCTACGTCACGCCCTACCTCGTCTTCGAAGCGGGCAAGTAACGAAGCGCAGGCCACTGCAGCTCATTGAAAGCCCGCCGGTGCGACAAGCGTCCGGCGGGCTTTTGACTTTCCGGGAAGGACAAGACCGATGACCTTCAAGCCCTATCCAATCCTGACGCTGTTCACGGCCGTCTCGGTCGGGATCCTGATCATGTTCGGGAATTGGCAGTGGAGCCGCTATCACGAGAAGATGGCCTTGGTGGACGCCGAGCCGGAATGGACCACCGTTTCGGGCTCCCTGCTGCCGGGCACCGTGCGGCAGGTCTACTCGCTCACCGGCGGCAACGCGGCCTGGCGGGATGTCGTGCTGGTCGAGACATCCGACGGCGCCGCCTTCGTGGCGCAGACGCTGCACTACGGCATGGACGCCCCGGTCCCGACCTTGGTGACCGCGCCGCAGTTCTTCTCCGCACGCGGCATCTGGCACGAGCCCGGCCATCGCAACGCCTTCTCCACCGAGGACGACCCGGCCGCCGGCCTGTTCTATTCATTCGATCCGGCAGAGCTCGCCAAGACGCTGCCCGCCGATCTTGCCGCCAAGGTCGGCCCCCGCGTGTTCGAGCCGGAGACCCTGCTGCGCACCGACGGCGCCATGCCGGAGCCGGTGGTGAACCCCTTCGCCCAGCCCCAGCTGAACGAACGCCTGCCGCCGGAACGCCATTTCGGCTATGCGCTGACCTGGTGGGGTCTCGCCATCGGGCTGATCGGTGTGTATCTCGCCCTGCATCATCAGCGCGGACGCCTCCGCTTCAGGGGAACACCCAACCCGTGAAATACGTCTCCACTCGCGGCGAAGCGCCGGAAACCGGCTTTGCCGAAGCCTGTCTGGCCGGCCTTGCACCGGACGGCGGCCTGTACGTTCCGAAGGAATGGCCGCGGATCGAGCCGGCCCGGTTCGGCGAGCCCTATGCCGACGTGGCGGCGCGCATCATTTCGGCCTTTGCCGGTGACGCGATCCCCGAGGCCGACGTGCAAAAGATCTGCCGGGACGCCTATGCCGGCTTCGCGCACCAGTCGGTGGCACCGCTGACGCAGTGGGGGCCGGACAGCTGGCTGATGGAGCTGCACCACGGCCCGACGCTGGCGTTCAAGGACGTCGCGATGCAGCTGATCGCGAAGCTGTACGACTACCTGCTGGCCAGGTCCGGCGAGACGCTGACGGTTGTCTGCGCGACGTCCGGCGATACTGGCGGCGCGGCGGCGGCGGCTTTTGCGGGGGCGAAACAGTCCCGCCTCGTGATCCTGCATCCGCATGAGCGCGTCTCACCGGTGCAGCGCCTGTTCATGACGACGACCGGCGCCGCCAACATCCTGAATATCGCCACCGACAGCGACTTCGATGACGCACAGGCGATCGTCAAATCGCTGTTCGCGGACCGGGCCTTCGCGCGCACGGTGAACCTCTCCGGCGTCAACTCGATCAACTGGGCGCGCATCGCGGCGCAGTCGGTCTACTACGCGACCAGCCAGGCCCAGCTGCGCGGGGCGCCGATCCGCTATGTCGTCCCCAGCGGCAACATGGGCGACGCGCTGGCGGGTTATGTTGCGGCGCGCTGCGGTCTGCTGACCGGCGGTTTCGAGGCGGTCTGCGCCGTCAACGAGAACGACGCCCTCGCGCGCATCTTCAACACCGGCCGGATGACGCGCACGGCGGCGGTCGCGACGCCCAGCCCGGCGATGGATATTTCCGTGCCCTCGAATTTCGAGCGCGTTCTCTACGAGATCACCGGCCGCGACGCGGGCGCCATCCGCCACACCTATGCCGCCTACGCACAATCGGGCGACGCGGCGCTGCCGGACGGCGCGCAGACCAAGCTCAGCTGCTCCGGCCTCTCCGCCGCCTCGATCAACAATGGCGAGACGCTCGCCGAGATGGAGCGCTTCCGGAAGGAAACCGGCTGGCTGATCTGTCCGCATACGGCCGTTGGCACAGCGCTCGCGCGGGGCCTGCCGAAGAAGGACGTCGCCACGGTCGTGCTCGCGACAGCCGCCGCGTCGAAATTCCCGGAAACGGTCGCCGAAGCCACGCATCATGACGCGCCGCTGCCGCCCCGCTGCGAGGCGCTGCAGGGGCGCGGCGAAGTGTTCGAGCGCCTGCCATCCGATCTCGGCGCCGTGCGCGCGCGCATTCTCGAATTCGCGCGCTGAGCCCGCCGCATGGGCGCGCCGCTCGATACCGTGATCACGACGCCCCGCCTCGCGCTGACGCCCGCTCGCAGGCAGGACTTTGCCGACTGGGCTGAGTTGCGCCGCGTCAGCCGTGATTACATCGAGCCCTGGGAGCCGTCCTGGCCTTCGGATGCCCTCTCGCGGCGCGACTGGAACCGCCGCCTTTCGGCCTGGACCTCGGCCTGGAAAGCCGGCAGCGCGTATATCCTCTTCATCCGCCGCCTTAGTGACAATGCCCTGGTCGGCGGTCTCTCCTTCACGCAGGTGCGGCCATGGCCGGCGGACAGCGCCAGCCTTGGTTACTGGCAGGGCGAAGGCTTCGAAGGGCAGGGCTACATGCGCGAAGCGGTGTCCGCTGCCTGCACATGGGCGTTTCGCGATCTCGGCCTCTGGCGTATCGAAGCGGGAATCGTGCCCGAAAATGCGCGCTCGCGGCGTGTTCTGGAGGGCACGGGATTTGCTGAAGAGGGGCGGGCCACCGCCTATCTCGAAATCGCCGGCACCCGCCGCGACCACATCCTTTTCGGTCTCGTCAGGCCGCGACCAGACCGCTAGGTATCAACCTCATGGCACTTGCAAAACCCGTCCAGGCTCAAGGCAGCTGGCATTGGCGTTCTGAGCCGGGCCGTCTCGAAATCGAGGCGCCGTCGGGCACGACGCTGTCCGAACTCGGCGGCGTCTGGTCCATTGATGCGCTGGAGAAGATGCTGGAAGGCCTCAGCCGTGGCCGCCTCGGCCGCGTGTTCGCGCCGGGCGACGGACCGGTGCGCTGCCCGCTGCGCCTGTCCAACGGCCATGACATCCACCTCGTCGGCGCCTTCATCAGCGAGACCGAAGCGCGCGGCATGCTGCTCACGGGCGAAGACTTCCCGGAATTCGATCCCATCGACCTGAAGCCCGGCCCGGACCTCGTGCCCGTCTACCAGCCGATCATCTCGCTGCGCGATGGCCGCGTCGTCGGCTTCGAGGCGCTGGCGCGCTGGACCGGCCCGGGCCTCACCACGCCGCCGAGCCGCTGGGAAGACCAGGCGCTCGCCTCCAACATGCTGATCCGTGCCGCTGAGACCCTGTCGGACCTGCGGCGCGAGGCAAAGCGCGACGACCTGTTCGTGCACGTGAACCTCACCGCGCGCGAGCTCACCAAGAGCACGATCCCGGCGCTGATCGACGCGCTGACCACCAGCTACGCCCTGCCAAAGCGGGCGATCCGCATCGAGCTGACCGAGCAAGCGGCGCTGCGCGACGAGGCCAACTCGCTGGCCGCCGCGATGGCGCTGAAGGCCGTCGGCGCCGGTCTCGTGCTCGATGATTTCGGCACCGGCCATTCCTCGTTCGCCTGGCTCGCGGACCTGCCGTTCGACAGCCTCAAGATCGACCACGGCCTCACCGCCCGCCTCGGCCAGGCGCGCACCGACACGATCCTCTCGACCATCACACTGCTCGCCAGCCGCCTCGGCATGTCGACCACCGCCGAAGGCGTCGAGAAACGCGAAGACGCCGGCCGCCTGCGCGCCCTCGGCTTCGACAACGCCCAGGGCTTTGCCTTCTCGAAAGGCATCGATGCAAAAGCGGCGCTGAGATTCCTGAAGGGCTAAGCCTACGCCGCCAGATCCCGCGCCATGAACAGCATCATCGGCCGCATCCGCTCCGGGTACTCCACGAACGGCGCCACATCCTTAAAGCCGAACGCGCGGTAGAGGCCGATTGCCTCCACCATGTCGCGCGTCGTGTCGAGGCGCATGGTCTTGAAGCCGTCGCGCACCGCGGCCTGCATCAGGGCTTCGCAAAGCTTGCGTCCGAGGCCGCGCCCGTTCGCCGTGCTGCGCACGAACAGCCGCTTCATTTCGCACGTATCCTTGTCCGCGCGCTTGTAGGCGACGCCGCCGAGGATTTCATGCGCGTCTTCGGCGATCAGCATACGGCCATTCGGCGGCGCATACAGATCGGCGAGGCTCAGCAGTTCCGCATCGAGCCCCTGATGGCTGAAGGCCATCTCGACGAGCCAGGGATCATTCCGGTATCGCTCGCGGCACCAGGCGACGTATTCGGAGATCAGCCCGCCGAACGCGGCGACCTCCAGCGGTGCGGCCGCTTCGTGGATAGTGATGGCGCCGACCTGTCTCATGCGTTCCCCGCGCCGGAATGCAGCCGCGAGAGGTCAACCCCCAGCCGCGTCATCGCGTGGCGCCATTTGTGCTCATGCGCGTCGCCAAACACGAGATCGGAATCCGGCTCGCACACAAGCCAGGCATTCTCCGCCAGCTCGCTTTCCAGCTGCCCCGCGCCCCACCCGGCATAGCCGAGCGCGAACACGGACTGGCGCGGCGCCGCCATCGAGGCGACCATGCCGAGAATGTCCCGCGTCGCCGTCATGCAGATGTCGCCGTCAACCTCCATGGTTGCGCCGTCGCAGATTACATCATCCGTATGCAGAACAAACCCGCGCTCGGTCGCCACCGGCCCGCCTTCGAGCACCGTCACGCCGCGCAGCGAGATTTCCATCTGGATGCCCATCTGCTCCATCAGGTCCTGCAGGTCGACGCCCTCCACCGGTTTGTTGAGCACGATGCCCATCGCGAACTCGGGTGTGTGGGCGCAGAGCAGGATGACCGAGCGCTCGAAGCGCGTGTCGCCGATGCCCGGAAGGGCGATCAGGAGCTTGCCGGTGAGGTCGGTATCGAGCTGCATGCCTGCCTCCAGCATCAAGGCTGGGCCACCGGGCGCGCGATTGCAAGTGAAAAGCCGCGCAGGCCGCACGCCGTTCGTCTTCCAAGCCTTGCGGCTCCGCCCGCACGGCCCTATCTCCGGCAGGCAACAAAGGAGACTGCCTCATGACCATCAAAGTCGGCGACAAGCTGCCCGAAGCCACCTTCATGGAAATGACGGCGGATGGCCCGAAACCCGTGACCACCGCGCAGGTGTTCGGCGGCAAGACCGTCGCCCTGTTCGCCGTCCCCGGCGCCTACACGCCGACCTGCTCGGCGCGCCACCTGCCGGGCTTCGTCGACAAGGCCGGCGAGTTCGAAGCCAAGGGCGTCTCCGAGATCGTCTGCACCTCGGTCAACGACGTGTTCGTCATGGGCGCCTGGGGCAAGTCCTCGCACGCCGAAGACAAGATCCGCATGCTGGCCGACGGTAACGGCGCCTTCGCGCAATCCATCGGCCTCGAGCTGGACGCCTCCGGTTTCGGCATGGGCAAGCGCTCGCAGCGCTACTCGATGCTGGTGAAGGACGGCGTGGTTGCCGAGCTCAACGTGGAGCAGGGCGGCGAGTTCAAGGTCTCGGCGGCGGACTACCTGCTCGCCCAACTCTAGAGCGGGCCGTTAACGAACCTTAACCGAATACGACCATGATCGGCTTGCTCGGGGAACGGGCAGGTCGATTTTGTGTTTGAATTTATTGAATAACGGCAAATCCTTCCCCATCTGACTCGTAAGTTGCACGTGGAGAGGGACCCCATGGATATCATCATCTCAGCATTCCTGCTGATTTTCGTCGTCGTCATCATCGGCCTGTTCGGCGCGCTGAAGTTCGTGCCGCAGGGCTATAACTGGACGATCGAGCGCTTCGGCCGGTACACCAAGACGCTGTCGCCCGGCCCGCACGTCATCAATCCGCTGTTCGACCGGGTCGGCCGGAAGATGAACATGATGGAGACCGTGCTGGACGTGCCCCAGCAGGAAGTGATCACACGCGACAATGCGATGGTCTCCTGCGACGCCATCGTGTTCATCCAGGTCGTCGACGCGGTGCAGGCCGCCTATGAGGTCAACAACCTCGTCAGCGCCATCACCAACCTCTCGATGACCAACATCCGCACCGTGGTCGGCTCGATGGACCTCGACCAGGTCCTCTCGAACCGCGACGAGATCAACGCCCGCCTGCTCGGCACGATCGACGCTGCGACGCTCCCCTGGGGCGTCAAGGTCACCCGTATCGAGATCAAGGACCTCACCCCGCCGGCCGACATCACCGAAGCCATGGCCCGCCAGATGAAGGCCGAGCGCCTGAAGCGCGCGGAAATCCTCACGGCAGAAGGCGAAAAGCAATCGGCGATCCTCAAGGCCGAAGGCCAGAAACAGTCGCAGATCCTCCAGGCTGAAGGCCGCAAGGAAGCCGCCTTCCGCGACGCCGAAGCCCGCGAGCGCGAAGCCGAAGCCGAAGCGAAAGCTACCGCCATGGTCTCCGAGGCGATTGCCAAGGGCGACGTCAACGCGATCAATTACTTCCTCGGCCAGGCCTATGTCGCCGCGTTCGAGAAACTCGCGACCTCACCGCAGCAGCGCACGGTCATCATCCCGGCGGAATTCTCGTCCATCCTCGGCACCATCGAGGGTATCCGTGGGCTGACGGACTCGGCGAAAGCGGCGAACGCCGCACCGCGCCCGGCCGGTAGCGCCGTGCCGCCGACCCGCACCTGATCCTCCGCCTGCAGAAGAAGGCTATTTACATGGAACAACTGCTCTCCGAGATCACCTGGTGGCACTGGCTGGTGTTCGCCCTGATCCTGTTCGGCGTCGAGATGGTGACCAGCACGTTCGACTTGCTGATGGCATCCATCGCGGCAGCTCTGACGGCGATCTTCGCCTCGGTTGCGCCGGAATCGGCCACCGCCTGGCACGTCCAGATCCTCGTCTTCATGTTCGCGTCCGTCGCGCTGATCGTCCTCAGCCGCTCGGTTTTCCCGAACATGCGCAAGGCCGCGCCGGAACACCCGACACTCAACAAGCGCATGGTCCAACTGGTCGGCCAGCGCGGCGAGATCACGCGGGAATTCAACGGCGGGCAAGGCCAGGTGCGGATCGGTGACACCGTCTGGGGCGCTGAAGCCGCTGACGGCGAAGGCGCACTGAACATTGGCGACCGGGTCGTCGTGGACTCCACGCGCTCCAGCATGGTGATTGTGCGCAAGGCCTGACCGTCGTTACTCCGTCCCCGGACGGCCCGCCTGTTTCGGGTCCAGTTTCGGGGCGGGGGCGAGCCGCATGACCTCGGTCTGGAACCGCTCGTCGTCATCGGCCAGCAGGTAGGGCAGGGCCTTGCAGATCGCGTCGCCGAGCGGAACAAACCATTCGAGATCGACTTTCGGAAAATCCGACAGCACGTAGGGCATCACCAGCGCCTTGTCGCCGGGATGGCCAACGCCGACGCGGATGCGCCGGAAGTCGGGGCCTAGGTGGGCTGTGGCCGAGCGCACGCCATTGTTGCCCGCCGCGCCGCCGCCGCGTTTCACGCGCACGCGGCCCGGCGCAAGATCAATCTCGTCATACATCAACGTGACCGCTTCCGGCCCCACCTTGTAGAACGCGCACGCCTTCGACAGCGCCCGTCCGGACTCGTTGTAATAGGTCAGCGGTTTCAGCAGCAGCACCTTCAGCCGGCCGTTCGGGGTGTCGATGGCCCCTTCGGAAATCTCGGAATCGAACTTAGCGCGCCACGGCCCGAAGCTGTGCGCGGCGTGAATCCGGTCGAGCAGCAAGAAGCCGGTATTGTGCCGGTTCTTGGCGTACTTCGCGCCCGGGTTTCCCTGTCCGGCAAGGATCAGCATGGCTCGCCTGTCCGTCCTTCATCCGCCCCCGGAATCAAAGAGGCCGCCCGCTTGTGACGGGCGGCCTCCAGATTGTCCAGAAGGATCACTTCTTGCCGGCAGGCTTCGCCGGGGCCTTGGCCGGGGCAGCGCCCTTGGCTGGGGCTGCTGCGCCTGCAGCCGGTGCCTTGGCCTTGGCGGCCGGTACGGCATCTGCCGAAGCTGCCGCTGCGGGCTCTTCCTCAGCCTTGCCGCCGCGGCCTGCGATCGTGGCGATCGTGAAGTCACGGTCGGTGATGGCGGGGGTCGCGTTGCTCGGCAGCTTGATGTCCGAGATCTTGATGTTGTCGCCGACTTCGAGCGCCGAGATGTCGGCCTCGATGTATTCCGGGATCTTGGCCGCCGGAACGTTCAGCTCGACCGCGTGGCGGACGATGTTGAGCGTGCCGCCCTTCTTGAGGCCGGGGCTGGTTTCCTGGCCCTTGAAGTGGACCGGAACCTCGACCTTGATGATCTGGTCCGGCTCGACGCGGCGCAGGTCGACGTGCCAGGGCTGGTCGGAGACGGGGTGCATCTGGATGCCCTGCGGGATCACGAGTTGCTTCTCGCCCTTGTGGATCAGCGTGGCGGTCGCGTTCAGGAACTGCCCTGTTTCGATCGCCTTGATCACTTCGGCTTTCTTTAGATTGATGGCGACCGGGGCGAGATCGCCGCCGTACAGGACGCCGGGCACGAAGCCCTGGCGGCGAGCCTCACGGGCGCCGCCGGTGCCGACGCGCTCACGCACGTCAACATTGAATGAAATCTTGTGCTTGGACATTTGGTTTCCTTTCGCCCTGGACCGCGCTTTCCCTTGGGGAAAGTCGGAACCTGACAGGTACGGCCTGGCGCCGTCCTTTGAAGGCGGGCGTATAGGGGAAGGGGAATGGGAAGGCAAGCGGGGCCGTTAGACCCTGAAACAGTCCGCTATGTCGCCCATCCAGCGCATGACCTCATCCTTCTGGTCCAGCGGGGATTTCCCGTTGCGCACGAGGATCAGGTCCAGCTCCGGCACCATCACCGTGTACTGCCCCTCATAGCCATTCGACGAGAAGCTGCCCGGCCCCGCCATGCCCAGCCACCAGTGCGCGCCATAGCCATAGGTCTCGGTCGGCGGCACGGGCGTCGGCGTGCGCGCATAGTCCACCCAGCCCTCCGGCAGGATGCGCCGCCCATCCCAGACGCCGCCGCGCAGGTACAGCATCCCGAAGCGCGCAAAATCCCGCACTGTGCAGAAACAGAAGGACGAGCCGATGAACGTGCCCGCCTTATCGAACTTCGGGTCGGCCGACGTCATGCCGATCGGCCCGAACAGTTCCCGGAACATGAACGCCCGGAACGCCTCACCGCTCGCCCCCAGCGCCCGCGCCGCAATCCGCGCCACGATATTCGTCGTCCCGCTCGCATAGCTCCACGCCGTGCCCGGCGGATGGATCAGCGGGAACGTCGCGGCAAACCCGCCGACATCCTCCTTGCCCGACCCGAACAGCATCTCGATCACATCCGAGACGCCCGCATCCACATAATCCTCGGCAAATTTCAGCCCGCTCGACATCCGCAAGAGCTGGTCCAGCGTGATCGTGCGGCGCGGATCGTCCGCACCCTGCCATTCCGGCACGTCGGGCGGCGCGTAGATGTCGAGCTTGCCCTCGCGCACGAGAATGCCGACCAGCGCCTGCGTCATGCTCTTGGCCTGCGACCAGGAATGATGCGTGCTCTCCGGCCTGAACCCGGTCCAGTACCGCTCCGCCACAATCTGCCCGCCCTGCACGGCGAGGAAAGCATGCGTCTCGCCCAGGCTCGCCGGCGCCGGATCGCTGAACGCAAGATCCAGCAGCGGCGCGAGCTTCGCCGCCGTCGCCGTACCCGGCTTCGCCTCCGGCCATTCGGTTGTCGGCCAGGGCACGCCCGCAGGCTGCGCGGGAAGGGGCGGGAGTTTCGTCATCGCACGCCCTCCAGCTTGTAGACCTTCCGCGCCGTCCCGCTGAACATCGCCGCCTGCGCGGCCTCCGGATAGTCCTTCGCGATCTTCTTCAGCCCGTTCCACAGAGTCCGGTAGCTGAGCGACAGCCGGTCCACCGGGAAATTGCTCTCGAACATGCAACGCTCGGCTCCGAACACCTTGATCGCGTGATGATACCACGGCGCCTGCGCCTCGACGAACTCATCCGATCCCGGAGGTTTCTCCCGCCCGGCCCAGCCAAAGCCATTGTCCGGCATCGCGAGCCCGCCGAGCTTCGCGTACACGTTCGGGCAGGCCGCCACCGCGGCAATGTCGTCCTTCCACTTCGCGAAGATTTCGTCCCGCTTGCCCGCATACGGACCGACGCCCAGCGGCGTGCCGAAATGGTCAAGAATCATCACCGTGCCCGGCACCGCGCGTGCAAGGGCGGCATAGTCCGTCAGCTGATGATGGTAGATCCAGGTGTCATAGGTCAGCCCTCGCTCTCCCAGCCGCGCCACACCGCGCCGGAAATCCGCGTTCTCGAACAGGCCCTTTGGTGCGCGTCCCGGAATGCTCAGCGCCGCGCCGCTCTCGTCGCGCGACCCCGAATGCCGGATGCCCCGGAACAGGCCGCGCGCGGAGACCTCATGCGCGTTCAGGATGGCGTCGAGGTCCTCCCGCCGCAAATCCGCATGCGCGACGATCCCGGCAATCTGCGCCTTCGACGGCTCCCGCGCCGCCCGCAGCGCCGCCGCCGTCACGAACTCCGTCTCTCCCACCGGAAACAGATGCTCCGCCCCGTCTGAGCGATAAGCCGACCCGCATTCCATGAACACCGTCTGCACCACCTTGTGCCCGTCCTGCGTGTCGGACCACAGCTCTTCCAGATCATATTCGAGATGCGGCTTCGGCCAGAGATGATGGTGCGGATCGACAATCTCGCGCGCCGGATCAATCACGTCCTCGCGCACCTGGCTCAGCCATTCAGTATTGTTGAACATGGCCTGTCCTCCCGTTGTTTCTTGTTGCCGCCGATCAGAACGCGCTCCTTGCGCCAAGTAAAGGCTTGATCGGGCCGGTTTAGTGCTGCCACATCACCGGAACACCGAGTCCGGGGAGGGACCACATGGCCGACGCGCCAGAATCGCCAGACCAATCGCCAGACCGCAAGGGCTATTGGCCCGAGGTCATCCGCCTCACGCTGACCCTCCTCGCACTCTGGTTCCTCGTCTCCTTCGGCGCCGGAATCCTCTTCCGCGAATTCCTCGACCAGTTCCATATCGGCGGCGCCCCGCTCGGCTTCTGGTTCGCCCAGAACGGGTCGATCTACGTCTTCGTCGCGCTGATCTTTTACTACTGCGCCGCGATGAACCGCCTCGAGAAGAAATACCGGATCGAGGGCTGAGACATGGATTGGACACTGATCTGGGTTCTCGGAACCTTCGGCCTCTACATCGGCATCGCCCTCTGGGCCCGCGCCGGCTCGACCAATGACTTCTACGTCGCCGGCCACGGCGTCCACCCGGTCGTCAACGGCATGGCCACCGCTGCCGACTGGATGAGCGCCGCCTCCTTCCTGTCGATGGCCGGCCTGATCGCCGGCATGGGCTATGGCGGCTCGGTCTACCTGATGGGCTGGACCGGCGGCTATGTGCTGCTCGCGCTGCTGCTCGCCCCGTTCCTGCGCGAGTTCGGCAAGTTCACCGTGCCGGACTTCGTCGGCGACCGGTACTATTCCGGCACCGCCCGCATCGTCGCTGTCATCTGCGCGCTGTTCGTCTCGTTCACCTATATCGCCGGCCAGATGTCCGGCGTCGGCATCGCCTTCTCGCGCTTCCTCGGTGTCGACTTCAACACCGGCATCTTCTTCGGCATGGGCATCGTCTTCGTCTATGCCGTGCTCGGCGGCATGAAGGGCGTCACCTACACCCAGGTCGCGCAATACGTCGTGCTGATCTTCGCCTACACCGTGCCCGCCATCTTCATCTCGCTGATGCTCACCAACAACCCGGTCCCGCAGCTTGGCTTCATCGGCAACCTCAAGGGCGACGACGTCTCGATGCTGCAGAAGCTGGACGAGACCGTGAAAGGCCTCGGCTTCGAAAGCTATCTCTCGTCATCCAAGACCAACTTCGACATCTTCTGCATCACCGCCGCGCTGATGTTCGGCACCGCCGGCCTGCCGCACGTCATCATCCGCTTCTTCACGGTGCCAAACGCAGCGGACGCGCGCCTGTCGGCGGGCTGGGCCCTCGTGTTCATCGCAATCCTCTACACCGTCGCCCCGGCCGTCGGCGCCTTCGCGCGACATAACATCATCGAGTCGGTCAATGAGACGACCTATGTGCCCGCCGCGGAATACGCGGAAGGCAGCCAACTTGTCAGCGAGGCCGGCGAGACGCCGAGTCCCGCCTGGTTTGCCAACTGGGAAACTACCGGTCTCGTCGCCTTCGACGACAAGAACGGCGACGGCCAGATGCAGATCCGCGGCCCTGCCGCGCCGGACGGCCTCGAGAACGAAGTCACCGTCAACAACGACATTTACGTCCTCGCCAATCCCGAGATCGCGCAGCTGCCGGAATGGGTCATCGGCCTCGTCGTTGCGGGCGGTCTCGCCGCCGCGCTGTCCACCGCTGCCGGCCTCCTGATGGTCATCTCCTCAGCGGTCAGCCACGACCTTTGCCGCCGCACCTTCTTCAAAGGCATGACCGACAAGACCGAGCTGCGCGTCGCCCGGGCCGCCGCCGCCGCGGCCGTCATCGCGGCGGGCTTCATGGGCATATACTCGGCCGATCTCGCCTTCGTCGCGCAGGTCGTCGCCTTCGCCTTCGGCCTGGCGGCGGCCTCGCTCTTCCCGGTCATCCTCCTTGGAATCTTCTGGAAGCGCATGAACCGGGAAGGCGCCATCGCCTCCATGCTTACCGGCCTGATCCCCACCTTCGCCTACATCTGGCACTTCAAGCTCGGCGCCGGAAAGGCCGCCACGGCGGAGGACTGGTTCCTCGGCGTCTCGCCGGAGGGCATCGGCTTCGTGGTGATGATCCTCTCGATCCTCGTCGGCGTCGCCGTTTCCCTCGCGACAAAGCCGCCGCCGCAGGACATCCAGGACCTCGTCGAGGACATCCGGATTCCCGGCACCCGCCGCTCCCACGGCATTGCGGACTCGGGCATGGCGCCGGTAGACTAGGCCCAGCAAACCAGTCAGGCCCGATCCATGAGCGATACGTCGAAATCCTATCCCGTTCCCGAAGCCTTCGCCGCGCAGGCCAACCTCACGCCGGAGAAATACCGCGAGATCTACGCCGCCTCGCTCGCGGACCCCATCGCCTTCTGGGGCGAGCAGGGCGAGCGGCTGGACTGGATGACGCCCTACACGCAGGTGAAGGACGTCTCTTGGGAAACCGGCGACCTGCACGTGCGCTGGTATCATGACGGCGTCCTCAACGTCTCCGCCAACTGCCTCGACCGCCACCTCGAAAAGCGCGGCGACAAGGCGGCGATGATCTGGGAAGGCGACGCCCCCGGCGAGACCTACACGATCACCTACAGGCAGATGCACACCGCCGTCTGCAAGTTCGCCAATGTGCTGAAACAGCTCGGCGTCAAGAAAGGCGACCGCGTCACCATCTACATGCCGATGATCCTCGAGGCGGCCTACGCCATGCTCGCCTGCGCGCGCATCGGCGCCGTCCACTCGGTGGTCTTCGGCGGCTTCTCGCCGGACGCCCTCGCAGGCCGCATCACCGACTGCGGATCAACCGTCATCATCACCGCCGATGAAGGCCTGCGCGGCGGCAAGACCGTGCCGCTGAAAGCCAACGTCGACCGCGCCTGCGAGATCGCCGGCGGCACCGTGAAATCCGTCCTCGTCGTCCAGCGCACCGGCGCCGACGTGCCGATGGTCGACGGCCGCGACCACTGGCTGCACGAAATCGGCAAGGACATCTCCGCCGACTGCCCGCCCGAGCCGATGAGCGCCGAAGACCCGCTCTTCATCCTCTACACGTCCGGCTCCACCGGAAAGCCGAAGGGCGTGCTGCACACCACCGGCGGCTATCTCGTCTGGGCCTCGATGACGCACGAATACGTCTTCGACCTGAAGGAAAACGACATCTTCTGGTGCTCGGCGGATGTCGGCTGGGTCACCGGCCACACCTACATCGTGTACGGACCATTGGCCAACGGCGCGACCAGCCTGATGTTCGAAGGCGTGCCGACATACCCGGATGCCAGCCGCTTCTGGAAAGTCTGCGACCATCACAAGGTCACCATCTTCTACACCGCCCCCACCGCCATCCGCGCCCTGATGCGCGAAGGCGAAGGCCCGGTGAAGAAGGCGCACCGAAAGTCCCTCCGCCTCCTCGGCACGGTCGGCGAGCCGATCAACCCCGAAGCCTGGGAATGGTATTTCCATGTTGTGGGCGAAGGCCGCTGCCCCATTGTCGATACCTGGTGGCAGACAGAAACCGGCGGCACACTGATCGTGCCGCTGCCGAACACCACCGTGATGAAACCCGGCGCCGGCTCGCACCCTTTCTTCGGCATCCAGCCCGTGCTGGTGGACGCCGAAGGCAAGGAACTCGAAGGCGCCGCTGACGGCAACCTCCTGATCACCGACAGCTGGCCCGGCCAGATGCGCACCGTGTACGGAGATCACCAGCGCTTCGTCGACACGTATTTCACCGCCTATCCCGGCAAGTATTTCACCGGCGATGGCTGCCGCCGCGACGAGGACGGCTTCTATTGGATCACCGGCCGCGTCGATGACGTCATCAACGTCTCCGGCCACCGCATGGGCACCGCCGAAGTCGAAAGCGCGCTCGTCAGCCATGACGCCGTCGCCGAAGCCGCCGTCGTTGGCTACCCGCACGACATCAAGGGGCAGGGCATCTACGCCTACGTGACGCTCCGCCAGGGCGTCGTCGCGGACGAAGCGCTGCGCAAGAACCTCGTCCAGCACGTGCGCGGCGAGATCGGCCCCATCGCTTCGCCTGACCTGATCCAGTTCGCCCCCGGCCTGCCAAAAACCCGCTCCGGCAAGATCATGCGCCGCATCCTGCGCAAGATAGCCGAGAACGAATTCGGCAGTCTCGGCGACACCTCCACGCTGGCTGACCCGGAAGTCGTCACCGACCTGATCGACAACCGCCAGAACCGTTGATGCAGACAGACGCCCGCGTTGACGCCTACATCGAGAAGGCTGCGGAATTTGCGCAGCCGATGTTGCATCGTCTTCGCGAGATGGCTCACGCCATCTGTCCGGAGGCGGAGGAAACGATCAAGTGGGGCGCGCCGTCCTTGTCGTATCGGGGCAAGAACCTCTGCGGCCTCGCCGGCTTCAAAAGCCACGTCGCCTTCTTCGTGCAGGGCGAGCGCAAAGAGGAAGGCGCCGAGGGCATGGGCGAATTCGGCAAGATGCAGACGATGGCCGACCTGCCATCAAAAGCCGCCCTCGCCAAAGTCCTCAAGGTCCGCATGCAGAAGATCGAGGCCGGTCCCGCTGCCGCGCGGAAACCGCCCAAACCCCCGCCTGACGTGCCCGCTGATCTGGCGAAAGCGCTGAAAGCCTCCAAACCCGCCGCCGCCACCTTCAAGGCGCTCTCGCCCTTCAACCAGCGCGACTACATCACCTGGATCACGGACGCTAAACAGGACGCCACCCGCATCCGCCGTATCGAGCAAGCCGTTGAATGGCTCGCCGAAGGCAAAGCCAGAAACTGGAAGTATACCAGGACGTGAGGGGCTTGAAGCTCAAACCGCCGGTAAATCCACCGTAAACTTCGCGCCGCCCTCGGTCCGGTTCGCCGCCCAGACCTTGCCGCGATGCGTCGCGATGATCTGCTTGACGATCGACAGGCCCAGCCCCGAATTGTTGCCGAAGGCCGTGCCCTTCGGACGATCCGTATAGAAACGGTTGAAGATCGTCTCGAGCTTGTCCGGCGGCACGCCCGGGCCGGAATCCTCCACCGTCAGGCGCGCAATCGTCCGCGGGCCGTCATTCGTCTGGTCGAGGCGCACCTCGACGGTCGAGCCGCCCGGCGAGAAGGAGCGCGCATTGTCAATCAGGTTGCGCAACACCTGGCCCAGCGGCCCCTCGCGCCCGCGCACCACCAGCCGCGCGCCCATCGTCGCATCCGTGAACGACACATGCACCGCGCTCTCGCCCTCGCCGATCCCCTCATAGGTGCGCACCACATCGCGCACGAACTTGGCAATGTCGATCTGCTCCGCCGGCAGGCGCGTCATCTCCGCCTCGAGGCGCGAGGCATTCGAAATGTCCGTGATCAGACGGTCGAGACGCTTCACATCCGAGGTGATCACCTGCCGCAGCCGCGTCGCCGCGTCCGGGTCCTTCACCCGCTCAAGCGTCTCCACGGCGGAGCGGATGGACGTCAGCGGGTTCTTCAGTTCATGCGCCACGTCCGCCGCAAACTGCTCGTTCGCCTCGATCCGCTCCAGCAGCGCCTCGGTCATGCTCTGGATCGAGGTCGCAAGGTCCCCGATCTCGTCGGTGCGCTGCGTCAGCAGCGGCACGTCGATCTTGTCGGACGCGCCCGACCGGATCCGGTCCGCCGCCAGCGCGAGCCGCCGTAAGGGCCGCGCGATCCCCAGCGTTAGCAGCACCGACGTGATGAATGCCATCAGCACCGCCACGCCAATGAACGGCACCAGCGCCACCCGCTCGGCGCGGATGATCTCGTCGATGTCGCTCGCCTCCAGCACCAGCACGCCGACGACCGCAGACACCCGCTGCACCGGCATCGATACCGAGATCACCCGGTTGCCCCGATCCGAGAACCGCTGGCTCGCCGATTGACCGCCCAGAGCGGCAATCTCGAATTCATCCTCGAAACTCTGTGAGCGGAGCGCTTCGGAGGAGCGGCGCGGCGAGAAGAAGTCGAACGCGCTGCCCGCCCATTCGGAAAGGTCGCGGCCTGTCCGGGCCAAGAGTCCCGGCTCGCTCAGCGGAGGCAGGGCGGTCACGTCCACGCGCTCGGAGAGGTAATAACTGTCGCCGATCAGTTCGCCTTCCGGCGTGAAGATGCGCGCGCGCACCCGTTCCGGCAGGTTCAGCCGCTGCAGCGTCTGGCGCGCCGCCTCGGCGTTGAGCCCCGGCTCCGGCGTCGTCGCATCATCCGACAAGAGGCTCGAGAAAATCTGCGCCTGCGCCTCGAGGTCCTGCTGCTTGGAGGCGACGAACCCGGCGCGCATCTCGTTCAGCACCATCGCGCCGATGATCAGGATCGCGAGGCCTGCGAGGTTCGACGCAAAGATCAGCCGCGCAATGCGCGAGCCGAGGATCGTCGTGTTGCGCCGCAGAGGGGGCCGGCGGCGAGGGGCGCTGGCTTCCGGCATCAACATGTCCCCTCCCGCCCGCTCCGCCGTCTTCAGGCGTCGGCGGCGACACGCATCGAGACGATGCGGTCCGGGCTGCGCGGCGGCTCGCCCTTGGCCAGCGCGTCGATGGCGTCCATGCCCTCGGTCACCTGGCCCCACACAGTGTATTGCCCGTTGAGGAAGGAGGCGTCGCCGAAGCAGATGAAGAACTGGCTGTTGGCAGAGTTCGGCGCCGAAGTGCGCGCCATCGAGCAGGTGCCGCGCACGTGCGGCTCCTTGTTGAACTCGGCCTTCAGGTCCGGCTTCTTGGAATTGCCGGTGCCGGTGCCTTTTGGGCAGCCGGTCTGCGCCATGAAGCCGGCAATCACGCGGTGGAAGATGATGCCGTCATAAAACCCCTCACGGGCGAGTTCCTTGATCCGGTTCACATGGCCCGGCGCGAGGTCCGGCCGCAGCGCGATTTTGACGGTGCCCTTGGAGGTCTCCAGCAGCAGCGTGTTTTCAAGGTCGGACATGGGGGAACTCCATCTTGTCTGTTTGTTATGTAAGGATCAGGCCCTTGGCTATTCAATCGCGGCTCTGGCGGCAAGCTTGCCCTGCATGTAGTGTCATACGCAGGGAATGGGCTGGAGTGTACGGAATTGGCTGAACTGGTCGGCAATTGTCTCGCCCTGGTCCTCGTGGCCGCCGGCCTGCTTTACCTGCTCTGGGCCGCCGGGGTCACCTTTCCGTTTGCCAATGAACAGTCACTTGCCCGCTCTCTGATCGGCCGGCGCGGCATCACGCGCTTGCCCTCGCGCGCGGCCTTTGTATATCTCGCCGTGCTGCTCTTCGCGGCAGCCTTGGCCGCGTTCCTGCTCGGCGGCTACAGTGAGGCGGTGCCGCAGTCTAAGCCTTTCCTCGCCCCCGTCGGCCTCCTGCTGGCGTTCGTCTTTCTCGGGCGCGGCATCGTCGGCGTCCTCCCGGCTTTCGAGCGCGCCGCGCCGGAAGAGCCCTACCTCTCGCTCAACCGCCGCATCTATTCGCCGCTCTGCGTGCTCGCCGGCCTCGGCTTCCTGTTCCTTACGCTCGCCCTGCCGAACTGGAGCGCGCGCCTCAGCCAGCTGTTCGGCTGAGCCGGTCCGGAAACCCTGCCAGCAAGTCTTCGGCTGATAGCCCGTCGCTGCCCTTCGTCTGCATCATCCCCCGGAAGTTCCAGTGGTTGAGCACCGCCGCAATCCGCGTATCGGCAAACCTGAACGCGCGCGGCACGCCGCCGCCGGTCAGGTAGCCGGCGGCCTTCACATAGTCTGACCGGTCATAGGCCGGCGGCTCGGCGTCCACATGCAGCACTAGCGCCGCCGAAGCCGGCCGTCCGTCCCGCGCCGTGATCCGGCTCACCGGCTTCGCTACCGGGTCCGCGCCGACGATGAACACTTCCGCGTCCGAGGCGCCCGCCGCGCGCAGCACCGTATCGGCGCCCCAGCTGTGCCCGATCAAGGCCAGCGGATGCCCGGCGCCGGTCAGCTCGGCCGCCAGCTGGCGCGCCGCCGTGATTTTCCAGTGGGGCAGGTAGTGCACTTGCCGCTTGCCGCGCACCGCGTCCCGGCGCGCCTCCGCATACGATAAGACGAGGCGGGAACTCTCGTCACCCGCCCCGCCGATATAGATCTCTGCCGGGTGCTTACTCGGTATAGCGATAGCCGACGCCGTAGAGCGTTTCGATTGCATCGAACTCGTCCGTCACTTCGCGGAATTTCTTGCGCAGCCGCTTGATGTGGCTGTCGATGGTGCGATCATCCACGTAGATCTGGTCGTCATAGGCGGCGTCCATCAGCTGGTCGCGGCTCTTCACATAGCCGGGGCGCGAGGCCAGCGCCTGCAGGATCAGGAACTCGGTCACCGTCAGGCGCACGGTCTTGCCGTCCCAGGTGCAGGCATGGCGGTTGGGGTCCAGCACCAGCTTGCCGCGCACGATCGGCTTGGAGTCGCCTTCCTCAGGTCCGGCCACGCCGCCGCGCGCCCGGCGCAGAACCGCCTTCACGCGCTCGGCCAGCAGCCGGTTGGAACAGGGTTTGCGCACGAAATCGTCGGCGCCGATGTTGAAGCCGATCACCTCGTCGATCTCTTCATCCTTCGAGGTTAGGAAGATCACCGGCAGCTCGGACGTCTGGCGCAGGCGCCGCAGCAGCTCCATCCCGTCCATCTTCGGCATCTTCACGTCGAGGATGGCGATGTCCGGCGGGCTCTCGGTCAGTGCGGGCAGGGCGGACTCGCCGTCATGATAGGTGCGCACCTGGTAGCCTTCCGCCTCGAAGAACATCTTGAGGGAGGCCACGATGTTTTCGTCATCGTCCACCAGTGCGAGTGTCGTCATTGCCTTGTCCTTCTCGGCCAGCCGCAAGCCAGATGAGGCTTCGGTCCGCTTGGCAAAAGGTTCAATCACAGCTCGGTCCATTTCAAAAGCCCTCCATTGGTGGAGCTTCAACAAAATCAACGGAGTGCGGCGCCCCGTTGCCCGGATTGCGGCACTCTGGCGATTCATTGCGGCGAATTCCGCCGCAAGTGTGAAGGGCGGGGGCGGGCGTCATGTCATCACCCTCGGCCAGCGCAGCCGGTCAAAGAGCTCATCTGCCGCTCCTCCACACCCCGAAACGTCCCTGTGTCGTCATCCCGGTTTCGCCAAAGGCGAAGACCGGGACCCAGGGCAAACAGGCGAGGCTGAGTGAGAAGAAATGAGAAAAAGCGAGAAAGAATGAGAAAGAATGAGAAAAAATCGACATCCGGAATGCACGGAATGCATCACCGTGAACCCGGTTGAAGCCATCCGAAGCCGGGCAGCGCCGCCCCTTGCGCCTATAAAAATCAGCCCACCCGGAAGATAAATCCAATCCCGGTCAAGCGCCTGTAAAATACTTCCCCGAACCTTCCGCCACACCTCCGCCCACGGAGTTATACTCCTTGGATGATCACACAGGCATTTTCCCAACCTCGATCCCCAAACGGCCAGCACCAGCTTGGCCCGGCCGGAGATCACGCCGGCGGCGGCCCATCAGCCGGCGGCTCGATCGCGACCGGTGCCTTCAGCGCGCCCGCCCGCTCGGTGAACGCCTTCCGGAAAGGCCGCAGCGCGCCTGGACGGTACTTCAGCTCCCGCTTGGCCGCGCGCTCCAGCACGGCCTCGTCGAACAGCACTTCCAGATCGCTGACGCTGGGTTTCTTCTTGTCCTTGCCGCGCGTCTTCGGCCAGACCTGCCTTGGGCGGATCGGCCAGTTCATCATGTTGAGCGACCGCGCAAACGAAGGCCGGTCGGGCCGTGCATCATACGCCGCCTTGCCGATCGCCTCGACGAGGGGAGAGGTATCGCCGCCATCCGTTCCATAGAACCGCAGCCCCTCGGCCGCCGCCCCGTCGGTGATCCATTTCAGCGCCCAGGCGGACAACTCCTCCCGCCCGCCGCCGCCGATGTCCCCATGATAGCCCACGAACCAGCGCTGCAGGTACACGCTCCGGCCAACGCGGGTGTTCTCCTCGTCCAGCCCGTCCCACAGTGTCGCCGGAAACCCGGCCCGGCATTCGTCGATCGCCACGGCATGCCGGGCGGCGCGCACATTGCTGGCAAGCCGCCGGTTCTTGAGGCGGTAGCGGTCCTTGTTCTTGGTCGAGAAGTAGGACTTCAGCACCTCGCCCGCACCGCGCTGCGCGACCGTGTCGAACACGCCGACATAGGTGATCGGCGGCGCCCGGTCGATGGCGCGGCGGGCGCCGGTCTCGTCGCGGGTGCCCTTGCCATAGCGGATACGGAAGGCGCGGGCCTGATCGGCGTGCAGGTCCTTCTCGGCTTGCGGCGCCTCATCGCGCGGCGCGCGGTAATAGAGGCGGAAACCCTCGCGCGCCCGTTCGGCATGGCGACGGCTGACGATGCCCGCCACGCTGATGAACCCGGCCAGGCGGCGCGCCGCAAAGGCGCCCCGGCTGAACCCGAAAATGTAGATCTCGTCGCCTTCCTCATAGACGAAGGCGAGCCGCAGATAGGTCTCGACGATGATGTCCTCGAGGCCTTCCCCGAAAGCGCCGCCGAACAGGCGCGTCGTCCGGTAAATCATGCTGCCGAAGAATCCCGCCTCCTCCAGCGCCCCGACAGTCGAGCCGACGCCCTGGCTGTAGATGACGTTCTGGTGGATGTGCGTGCCATCCGGCAGCGTTTCCTTGTGCGCCACCGAGCGGGCGATGATCGCGATGTTGGTGTGCTTGGCCTGGTTCAGCGTCTGCCAGGTGCCATCCATGCAGATGATGATGCGTTTCATGCAATCTGGCCCACCCTGATGCGCTCCCCCGAGCCCACGGGCAGGATAGATTACAATCGGGACAGGCGGAAGACGGCGCCTGCGCAGTTCAGGCTACTTGAACCACTCCGCCACCCAGGGGGCATGGTCTGCCACAAAACTGGCCGCAAAGCCGGCTCCGGTGATCAGGCCGAAGATCAGGATGCCCAGCGCCGTGATCCAGCCCAGCGCCAGCGTCGCCCCGCCCAGCATGAACATCCCGTCGCGCTGCAACAGGCCGACCGCGGCCACCGTGATCGCCAGCGAGGGGATGGTGTTGGTGATCGGCAGCATGATCGTGACGGCCGCCAGCGCAATGATCAGGCCGAGGATTTTCTCGCCCGCCCCATGCGCAATGAACCGCCAGCGCGGGCGCGACAGCCGCTCGGTCCATCGCAGGCGTTTGGAGGCAAAGTCGGCAATCGCTGTCAGCCATTCCGGCTTCAGCTTGGCGCGCATCGCCCAGCCCGGCAGCCAGGGCTCGTTGCGGCCAAACACGATCTGCAGGCCCAGCAGGAAGATCGGGATGGCGATCAGCTGCGCGCCCGGCAGGCCCGGCACGAGGCAGGGAATGGCGAGGATCAGGATCAGCAGGCCGAATGCGCGGTCATCCAGCGCATCAACGACATGGCCGAGCGTCTGCGGCGCATCGCTCCTGGCGCCCGCGATCTCGACGATGGCATCTATGAAACCGCCCTGCGGCGCCGCTTCGATGTTCACGGGGGGGGATGTATCTGACATCTCAGTGCGCCGCCGCCCAGGTCTTCGCGGCTTTCGCCTCGACGACGAGCGGTACCGACAGCTTGATGGCCGGGCCGTCTGCGTTCGACATCGTATCCTGCGCGACCTTGATCAATTTCTCGGCTTCCTTCTCGGGGCATTCGAACACGAGTTCATCATGCACCTGAAGCAACATCCGTGCCTTGAGGCCGGCGCCCGCGAGCGCCTCCGGCATGCGGATCATGGCGCGCTTGATGATGTCGGCGGCGGTGCCCTGCAGCGGCGCGTTGATCGCCTGGCGTTCGGCAAAGGCGCGGGCGGGGCCCTTGGCCTTCATGTCCGGCAGGTTGATCTTGCGGCCGAAGGCCGTGCGCACGAAACCGGTCTCGCGGGCGAAGTCCTTGGTTTCGTCCATGTACTGACGAATGCCGGGGAAGCGTTTGAAATACTGCTTGATGTATTCGCTGGCCTCGCCCTGCGGAATGCCCAGCTGGCGCGCGAGGCCGAAGCCGGAGATGCCGTAGATGATGCCGAAATTGATCGCCTTCGCCTGGCGCCGCACCATCGGGTCCATGCCCTGGACAGGCACTCCGAACATTTCGCTGGCGGTCATCGCATGGATGTCGAGCCCGTCCTTGAAGGCCTGCTTGAGCGCCGGAATGTCGGCCATGTGGGCGAGGATGCGCAGTTCGATCTGCGAATAGTCCGCGGAGACGAGCACATTGCCGTCCTCGGCGATGAAGGCTTCGCGGATCTTGCGGCCTTCTTCCGTCCGTACCGGGATGTTCTGCAGGTTCGGGTCAGTGGAAGACAGCCGCCCGGTCTGCGCGCCTGCCATCATGTAGCTCGTGTGCACGCGGCCCGTCTCCGGCTTGATCGCGGCCTGGAGGGCTTCGGTATAGGTCGAGCGCAGCTTCGACAGCATCCGCCAGTCAACGATCGTGCGGGGCAGGGCATGGCCCGCTTCCGCGAGTTCTTCAAGCACGTCCGCGTCGGTCTGCCAGGCGCCGGTCTTGGTTTTCTTGCCGCCCGGAATGTTCATCTCGTCGAACAGGATTTCGCCGAGCTGCTTGGGCGAGCCGATATTGAACGCGCGCCCAGCCTGCTCGTGCGCCTGCGCTTCAAGCCCCGCCATCCGCTGCGAAAAATCAGCGGAGAGGCGCGACAGCATCTGCCGGTCCACCTTGATGCCTGCCTGTTCCATCGCGGCGAGCACCGGCACCAGCGGCCGTTCCAGCGTCTCGTAGACGGTCGTCACCTCTTCCGGACGCAGACGGGGCTTCAGCACCTGCCAGAGGCGCAGCGTCACGTCGGCATCTTCGGCGGCGTATTCGGTCGCCTTGTCGAGCGCGACCTGGGCAAACGTCTTCTGCGTCTTGCCGCTGCCCGCGACATCCTTGAACGAGATCGGCTTGTGGCCGAGATAGCGCTCGGAGAGTTCATCCATGCCGTGATTGTGGATGCCGGCATTCAGCGAGAACGAGATCAGCATCGTGTCGTCAATCGGCGCAACCCGGATTCCGTGACGCTTGAAGACGCTGAGATCATACTTGATGTTCTGGCCGATCTTGAGGACGGCGGCGTCCTCCAGCATCGGTTTCAGAACCTGAAGCGCCTCTTTCATCCTGATCTGGCGCGGCGGATCGGCGCCGAACATGTCGCCGCCGCCAGCGGCGACATCCGGGTCCACATGCGCCAGTGGAATGTAGCAGGCCTCGCCCGGCGCGAGCGCGAGCGAGACGCCGACCAGTCCGCCGCCGACCGAATCCAGTGCGTCAGTTTCGGTATCCACCGCCACCCAGCCCTGCGCGACAGCGCGGGCGACCCAGGCTTCGAGTGTCGCCAGATCGCGGATGCAGACATAGGCGGCGCGGTCGATGGCAGCGGCTTCCGGCGGGGCGACTTCGATCGTGCCATCCTTCTCCATCTGCTCGCGTACCCGGCGCGTGATGGTGCGGAACTCCATTTCTTCCAGGAAGTCGATCAGCGTTTTCGGATCGGGGTCCTGCACCGCCAGGTCTTCTAGCGAGACGGGCAGGGGCACATCATCCTTCAGCGTCACGAGGCGTTTCGAGACGCGCACCTGATCGGCAAACGCGATCAGCGTCTCGCGCCGTTTCGGCTGCTTGATCTCGCCCGCACGCTCCAGCAGCGCTTCGACCGTGCCGAACTCGGTCAGCAGTTGCGCTGCCGTCTTGATGCCGATGCCGGGGGCCCCGGGCACGTTGTCGACACTGTCGCCCGCGAGCGACTGGACATCGATGACGAGCTCCGGGCCGACGCCGAATTTCTCGATCACGTCCTCGCGGCCCATCAGCTTGTTCTTCATCGGGTCAAGCATCAGCACCTTGTCGGTGATCAGCTGCATCAGGTCCTTGTCCGACGAGACGATGGTGACGCGCGCGCCCTTTGCCTCGGCCTCGCGGGCATAGGTTGCGATGAGGTCGTCGGCCTCGAAACCGGTCAGCTCGATGGCATGCGCGGCAAACGCTACCGACGCCCGGCGCACCAGCGGGAATTGCGGGATCAGTTCTTCCGGTGTCTCGGACCGGTTCATCTTGTACTCGGGGAAGAAGTCGCTCCGGAACGTCTTGCCCGAAGCATCGAAGATGCAGGCAAAATGCGTCGGCCGCTCGGCGCCTTTCAGCTCTTCGAGCATCTTGAACAGCATGTTGCAGAAGCCGGCGACCGCGCCGATGGGCAGCCCGTCAGACTGGCGAGTCAGCGGGGGCAGGGCGTGGAAGGCCCGGAAGATGTAGGCGCTCGCATCGATCAGGTAGAGATGGCTTTTGTCGGTGACGGCGGCCGTGGCCATGGGCGATTCCTCTGTGCTGGGGAGGGTTTAGCCGCTGCATGCAGGCGCGTCACCCTGAGCCGGAAAGAGGGCACAGGATTAAACAGCCGTTAGCCGAGTCGGATTCTACTTTGCGCCATTCATAAGTGTGGTAGAAATGTGGCATGCAACAAGATCTCGTCTTCCCCGAAGCCGTGGACCTTGCCCCGCCGGTGCAGAAGCCCGCGCTTAAGGCACCCTGGCATCTCTTCCTGATCGGCGCCGCTGCGGTGCTGTGGAATGTGCTCGGCGTGTTCGATTTCCTCGCGACCCTGACCCGCTTTCCGCCCTATATCGACAGCCTTCCGGAAGGCGCCCGCGCACTTTGGGCCAGCCTGCCGCCTTTCGTGTTCGGCATCTGGGCGCTGTCGGTTTTCTCGGCCGTGATCGGCTCGGTCTTGCTGCTCAAGCGCCAGCTGCTGGCGCTTCGCTTCCTGGCGGTCTCGACCACCGCGACGATCTTCACCATGGCGCTGACCTATTCCCGGCCGGGGACCGACTTCCAGTCGGAGCGCGTCTTCGCGGTGTGCATCATCGTCGTCTCGCTGCTGATCCTCAACTACGCCTTCGACCAGGCCAAGCGCGGCTTCCTGCGCTGATCCCGGGCGGCATTGGAGGTGGGGCCGAACCGGCGTAGGCTGGCGGCCTCCGGATAGGACAACCGCCATGACCGAAGACGCAGCGCCTCTCGGCGCGAAAGCGGGCTGGCATATCTGGCCGGTCGGGATTCTCGCCGTGGTGTGGAACGGGTATGGCTGTTTCGACTTCTTGATGAAGACGACGCGCAACCCCGCCTATACGGCGCAGTTCGCGCAAGACATCCAGACCTACTGGTACAGCATGCCCTGGTGGATGTTCGGCCTCTGGTCGATCGGCGTGTTCGGTGCACTGATCGCGAGCCTCGCGCTGCTGATGCGCAGCAAGACGGCCGTCACCCTGTTCGCCGCCGCGTTCATCGCCTCGGCCGCCAGCTACTATGTACGCTGGCAGGAAATCGCCGCGCCGCCTGTGAAAGGCATGGAGTTCATGCCGTTCGTGATCCTCGTCATAGGGTTCGCCCTTACGGCCTATGCCTATTGGCAATCGACCCGCGGCGTCTTGCGCTGAGGCGATTTCCGTCTAGCCTTCCGGTCAACGATATCGGGAGGACGGCATGATCAATGAAAAGAACCTGACCTGGGTGCTGCGCAAGCGGCCGGTGGGGGATTTGCGCGAAGGGGATCTGGAGCTGGTCGAGAGCGCGCTGACGCCGCTCGAGGACGGGCAGGTGCGCGCCAAGACGATCTACCTGTCGCTCGACCCGACGAACCGGATCTGGATGAGCGACATGGATGCCTATCTGCCGCCTGTGCAGATCGGCGATGCGATGCGCGGCGGCGGGCTGAGCGTGGTGACAGAGAGCCGGTTCGACGGCCTCGCGCCGGGCGACATCGTCAACACAGGTCTCGCCGGCTGGGCAGTCTACAACACGCTGCCGGGCGCGGCGCTGGCGAAGATGCCGAGGCTGCCGGGCGTTCCACTGACGGCCTATATGGGCCCGCTGGGCGCGACCGGGATGACGGCCTATTTCGGGCTGATGGACATTGCCAAGCCGAAGGCAGGCGAGACGGTGGTCGTCTCGGCGGCAGCCGGCGCGGTGGGCTCGATGGTCGGGCAGATCGCGAAGATCCAAGGCTGCCGGGTCGTCGGCATTGCGGGCGGCAAGGACAAGTGCCGCTGGCTCACCGAAGTCGCGGGCTTCGATGCAGCGATCGATTACAAGTCAGAAGATGTCGGCGCGATGCTCGACAAGCATTGCCCGAAAGGCATCGACATTAATTTCGAGAATGTCGGTGGACGGATCATGGACGAGGTCATGGCGCGGCTCAACGACTTCTCGCGCATGCCGCTGTGCGGGCTGATCTCGACCTATAACGATACCGCGCCGACGCCCGGTCCCTACAACTTTGCGAACCTGCTGATGCGGCGCACGCTGGTGAAGGGCTTCATCGTCATCGATTATTTCCCGCGCTTCCCGGAAGGCATCCAGCAGATGGCGATGTGGCTGATGGAAGGAAAGCTGAAGTTCGAGACCGATATCGTCGACGGGTTCGAGAAGGCGCCGGCGAGCCTGTCGCGCCTGTTCGAAGGCAAGAACCTCGGCAAGCTGGTGGTGAAAGTGAGCGACGAGCCGGCCTGACGCGCGGTTCAGCTTGCGTTCACGCGCGCCCTTGGCAGAATAACTTGAAGGGAATCGGGAGCTTGGGCTGAAATGACAACGGGGATCGGCGCGCGGGTGCGCTTCTGGATGGTGGGCGCCGCGTCGCTCGCGCTGGCAGGTTGCACATCGACGGATATGGAGGCCTTTGCGGCCGGGTTGCAGATGGCGGCGGACGACATGTCGGTCACCATGACCATGGTTCCGGCCTGGGAATGCGGGGTCAATGCGCAGGGCTATGCCGTATGCGACGATACCGGGGACGGCTATGCCGACCGCTACGGCGACCCGGACTATGAGTTTGTGCACGGATGGAACTACGGCGTCGCAACCCGGGTGAACGATTACGGCGAGGCCTTCCAATATGATGGCAGCTGCGATTGCTGGCGGCGGGAGCCATCCCTGGACACCTATCCTCAATAGGGCCGGTTTTCGGCCTGCCGCATCCGGCTTGCGCTCCGGCGGCGGCCCTGATCTTATACATTCCTGTAACGTTGCCTTGGGAGAGCGGGATGCTTTGGCGGCCTCTGTTTGCATTGGCGCTTCTTCTGGCCGCCCTGGGCATGGGCGCCGCCCAGGCACAGGTGAAGGCCGAGGATGTGCCGCTGGAAGAATGGGCGGTCGGCATCCTCGCGGCAGACTGGCGGGCGAGCGACGGAACGCCCATCGAAGCTTTCGAGAATTCCCGGCGGGACTTGACCAAGGCCTTCGGCGCGGCAGGGTTTGACCCCGTCAATATCGCGGACCTCTCGTTGCGGCCCCGCTGGCTCGGCGGCACGTCCCTTGTCTCGGAGCTGGCTTTCGCGGCCATCGGGTCGCGGGCGAAATCGGCGAAAGCGGGCTGCCTGCTTTACTTCACGTCGCATGGGTCGCCGGAAGGCATTGTGCTGGGCAGCGAGGGCTTGCTCAGCCCGGCGCGGATGGAGACGCTAGTCGACGAGTGGTGCGGCGAGCGGCCGACCGTTGTGGTCGTGTCGGCCTGCTATTCCGGCGTCTTCATCCCGGCGCTTGCGGCGCCCAACCGGATGGTAATGACGGCGGCGCGGCCCGACAGGTCCTCCTTCGGCTGCAGCGCGGACGCGGACTATCCCTACTTCGATGCCTGCGTGATCAAGTCGCTGCCGACCGCAGATGATTTCGTGCACCTAGCCAGCATGACCCGCCGGTGCGTGGCCGTCCGGGAGCGGGCGGAGAACCTGATTCCGCCGTCCGAGCCGCTGATCCACATGGGCGCGGATGTGGAAGACCTGTTCGTGTTCCTGAATTTCGAACATCCGGCGCCCTGACCACGGCGACCATCAGTTCCCGGACAATGCCTTGAAAGCGCTTTCGAGGTCGCGCTTCAGATCGCTGGTCGCCTCTAGGCCGATGTGAAGGCGCAGCAGCGGACCGGCGCGCGTTTCGGTCCAGCTGCCCTTCATTCGCTCGAGCTGCTGGTCGCAGGGGATGATCAGGCTTTCGAACCCGCCCCAGGAGAAGCCGAGCGAGAAAAGCGACAAGGCGCTGAAGAAGCGTTCCATGCCGCCCTCCGGCGGCGGGTTCAGGATGATGCCAAAGAGACCGTTGGAGCCTGTAAAGTCGCGCAGCCATAGCACATGGTCCGGGCTGCCCGGCAGGGCGGGTTGCAGTACGTCGGCCACTTCCGGGCGCCCCGCGAGCCAGTGCGCCATTTCCAGACCGGACGCTTCGTGCGCCTTCAGCCGAGTGTGAAGGCTGCGCAGGCCGCGCAGGGCGAGGTAGGCATCGTCCGGCGCCAGCGATATGCCCCAGTCTTCGGAGGCCGCGGCGATGCGGGCGCCGAGGCCATTGTCACGCGTCATCACCGCGCCGCCGAAGGCATCGGCATGGCCGACGGCGTATTTTGTCAGCGCCTGGACGGAGATGTCGACGCCCAGCGCCAGCGGCTGGTGCAGCAGTCCGGCGCCCCAGGTATTGTCGAGGATCGTCCGTATTCCCCGTTCCGATGCGGCGGCAACGATGGCGGGGGTGTCGCAGATTTCGAAGGTCAGCGAGCCCGGCGCTTCGAGGAAGATGGCCTTGGTGTTCGGGCGAAACAGCGCGGCAATCTCGCCGCCGATGCGCGGATCGAACCGCTCCGCCTCGACGCCCATCGCCTTCAGGCGGCGCTCACAATAGCGGGCGGTCGGGCCATAGGCGCTGTCAGTGAAGAGGAGGTGGTCGCCGGAAGAGACGAGGCTGGCGATCGCGAGCGCGCAGGCTTGCAGGCCGTTGCTGGCGAGCCTGGCGTGCTTTGCGCCTTCAAGGTCGCACATCGCCGCTTCGAGTTCGCGGTGCACTGTCAGGCCCATGCGGCCATAGGTGGGCTTGGCGCCGTAGAGGCCCGCTTCGTCCCGGAACAGGACGGTCGAGGCTCGCTCCAGCGGCGGATTCACGGTGACGCGGCCGAGACGGTCCGCGCGCGTGTGGATGAGGCGCGTTTCGGGGGCGGCCTCGTCCTTCTTCACGCAGGCGCCTTCGCGATCGGTCGCGACGGGTCGGAGGCCCAGTCCGTCCACGAACCATCGTAGACGGCGACATCCCAGTTGCCGAGGCGGGCGAGGGCAAGCGCCGTGATCGCGGCGGTGACGCCGGAGCCGCAGGTGGTGACGGTGGGGGCGAGCGGGTCTTTGAACAGGCGCTGGAGCTCCGCTGCCGGCTTCATGCGGCCATCTTCGGTGATCAGCTGGCTGCCGGGCAGGTTGACGCTGCCGGGGATATGGCCGGACGGAAGGCCGGCGCGCGGCTCGGGATCGCGGCCGAAGAAGCGGCCATCCGGGCGCGCATCGATGATGACGGTGCGGGCGGTGCCGATCAGGTTTTCAAGCGCCTTGCCGTCCATGACGAGATCGCTGCGCACGCGCGGCGTGAAGTGTCGTTCGCCGGTCATCGGCGGCATGTCGTCAAGCGGACCACCTTCCGCAACCCAGGCATTGAGGCCGCCGTCGAGGACGTGCACATCCTGATGGCCCATGACGCGAAACATCCACCAGGCGCGCGCGGCGGCGAAGAAATTGTTCTGGTCGTAGATGATGATGCGGTTGCCGTCGCCGAGGCCGAGGCGGCGTACACGCGAGGAGAACTTCACCGCGTCGGGCAGCATGTGCGGCAGGTTCGAAGAGGTGTCGGCGATGTCGTCGATATCGAAGTAAACCGCCTTCGGAATGTGACCGCGCATCCAGGCCTGACGGCCGGTCTCGGGCGGGTTCGTGAACGGCGCGAAATACGTCGCGTCCACGACCCGGACATCCGGGGCTTCGATGTTCTTGAGCAGCCATTCGGCGCTGACGAGGGGGTCACCGGTTTCCATGTCTTTATTTCTCCATCCAGGACGGCACGGGCAATCCTTTTCCGCGCAGGAACTCAGGATTGTAGAGCTTGGATTGGTATCGGTTACCGTAGTCGCACAAAATCGTCACGATGGTATGGCCGGGGCCAAGGTCCTTCGCGAGGCGGACGGCGCCGGCGATGTTCACACCGGCCGAGCCGCCGAGGCAGAGGCCTTCTTCTTCGACCAGCCGGAACAACACTGTCAGGGCTTCGTCGTCGTTGATGCGGTAGGCCTTGTCGACTTCGATGCCTTCAAGGTTGGCCGTGATGCGCCCCTGGCCGATGCCTTCGGTGATCGATGTGCCTTCGGCCTTGAGCTCGCCGGTCGTGTAAAAGGAATAGAGCGCCGCGCCGCCGGGATCAGCGATGCCGATCTGGATTTTCCTGTTCTTTTCCTTGAGGGCGAGGGAGACCCCGCCGAGCGTGCCGCCGGAGCCGACGGCGCAGATGAAGCCGTCCAGCTTCCCGCCGGTCTGCTGCCAGATTTCCTGGGCGGTGGTCGCATAGTGCGCCCGGCGGTTGGCCTGGTTGTCGAACTGGTTGGCCCAGATCGCGCCGTTGGGCTCGCTGGCGGCCAGTTCCTCGGCGAGACGGCCGGAATAGCGCACGTAGTTGTTGGGGTTCGCGTAAGGGACGGCGTCCACTTCGATCAGCTCGGCGCCGAGCAGGCGGATGGCGTCCTTCTTCTCCTGGCTCTGGGTGCGCGGCATGACGATGACGACGCGGTAGCCCAGCGCCTTGCCAACAAGGGCGAGACCGATGCCGGTGTTGCCGGCGGTGCCTTCGACGATTGTACCGCCAGGTCTCAGCAGGCCGGCAGCTTCGGCTTCACGGACGATGCCCAGCGCGGGGCGATCCTTGACCGACTGGCCGGGGTTCAGGAACTCGCACTTGCCGAGGATCTCGCAGCCGGTCTCGTCGGATGCGCGTTTCAGGCGCAGCAGCGGCGTGTTGCCGATCAGGTCAACGATCGATCGGTGGACGGTCATGGACGGGCATTTCCTCGCAGGTTCAGGGCTTTTCCCAGCCTTAAGGGGCTGCGCGACCTGCGGCAACGGGTTGCCGGGGATTTGATCCAATGGGCGCTTCGGCGCGTATTGAAATCAAATGGAGCAATCGAGGCTGACACGGCATGCTGTTCACGCGGGATGACACTTACGCGGCGTTCATGATGGACCATGCGGCGGGCAACCACCCGGAATCGCTGGCGCTGGCGGCCGACCTGCACATGATTTTGTCGCCAGAGGCGGCGCGTGAGGCGTTCGCCTGGTCGATCATTGGCGGTGCGCTGCTTGAAGCGGAGGACCCCGAGGCCGTGGCAGCGCAGCCCGAACCGGAGCGCAGGTATCACAAACGCAAGCGGACGCGTGCCGGCGCGACCGCCATCCTGGATGCGGCGGGGCAGGGCGTGCCCTGGAAACGCGGCATCTTTGGCGTGCCATATCATCCGGTCGGGGTGCCGGGTGGAAGATTGATGAAACTTTCTCCTGGGCAAAGCGTTCCCAAGCATGGGCACACCGCCACCGAGGCCACCGTGGTCATCCAGGGCGAGTTGCGTGACGAATTTGGACACTACCGGAAAGGTGACCTGATGCTGGGCGAGCCCGGCATGCATCACAAGCCGGTCGCCGCAGGAGAAGACGCCTGCATCTGTTATGTGGCTGAGCCACCCCGTTTTGCCTGGAGACTGCAATGACCTTACGTCGCACTGTTCTTTCGCTTTTCCTTTTGGCTTCCGCCGCGCTTCCGGCTGCGGCCGAGCTTTCGCCCAAGGCCTGGCAGCCCAAATCCGGCGACGTGATCAGCTTCAACGTGCTGCGCGAAGGCAAGCCGTTCGGCAGCCATGCGGTGAAGTTCACGACGGATGCAAACGGCGCTCTGGTGGCCAAGACCACGGTGTCACTCAAGGCTGGCCTCGGTCCTGTGACTGTTTTCCGCTATAAGCTTGATGCGACGGAAACCTGGCTGAATGGTCAGCTCCAGAAAGTATCAGGCACCGTCAATGATGACGGCAAGAAGCGTTCCGTGACCGCATCCCGCAAGGGCGATGCCCTGAATGTCAGCGGCACTGATTTCAAAGGCGTGGCACCGGCCGGGATCGTCCCTGCGAGCCACTGGAACTATGCGCAGACATTGACCGGCAAACTGCTGTCCACCGAGGACGGTGAAATCCTAAACGTGAAAGTGGTCAACAAAGGCCGTGAAACGATAAAAGCTGGCAACAAGACGATAGAGGCCAACCGCTATCTGATGGATTCTGCGCTGGATGTGGACCTTTGGTATGACGATGACGGACGCTGGGTGAAACTCGCGTTCGAGGCGCGCGGCCAGCAGATCGAGTACGTACTCGCCAATTTTTACTAGCGCGCACCGGGGCGGGGATGGGTGTTCTGAGGCTGGTCCTCGGCGATCAGCTGTCGCCAGGCTTATCGTCCCTGAAGGATGCCGGGCCGGGCGACGTGGTGCTGATGGCAGAGGTTGCTGAAGAAGCGACTTATGTGCGCCATCACAAGAAGAAGATTGCGTTCCTCTTTGCCGCGATGCGCCACTTCGCAGAGGAACTGCGCGGTGCACGGCTCAACGTTCGCTATGTGCGCCTCGATGACCCCGGGAACCAGGGCTCGTTGAGGGGTGAAGTGGCCCGAGCGCTGGAGGATGATCCGGCACTTACCGCGGTTGTCGTCACCAAGCCCGGAGAGTGGCGCCTGTTGCAGGACATGGAAACCTGGCGGGACCTGATGCCCGTGCCTGTCGACTTGCGCGAAGATACGCGCTTCATCGTTCCGCTCACGGAGTTTTATGCCTGGGCGAAGGGGCGCAAGCAGCTGCGGATGGAGTTCTTCTACCGCGACGTACGGCGCAAGACGGGCCTGCTGATGGACGGGGAAGAGCCAGCGGGCGGGCAGTGGAATTTCGACCATGATAACCGCAAGCGCCTGCCGAAAGCGCTGGCGCCCCCGCCGCGCTTCCTGCCGCCGGCGGACGCGGTGACGCAGGACGTGATCGCGTTCGTGGCCGAGCGCTTCCCGGACCATTTCGGCGACCTCGAGCCGTGGGTTTTTGCGACCACGCGGGCCGGCGCCGAAGCAGCGCGCGATCATTTCATCACCGAAATCCTGCCCGGCTTTGGTGACTGGCAGGATGCGATGGCGAAGGGCGAGCCCTGGATGTGGCATTCTTTGCTGTCGATCTACATCAATTGCGGCCTGCTGGACCCGCTGGATGTGTGCCAGCGGGCGGAGTCCGAGTGGCGCGAGGGGCGAGCGCCGCTGAATGCGGTGGAAGGCTTCATCCGGCAGATCATCGGCTGGCGTGAGTATGTTCGGGGCATCTATTGGCTGAAGATGCCGGGCTACGGCCAGACCAATACGCTGAACGCGCATCGTCCGCTCCCGGATTTTTACTGGACGGGCGAAACCGATATGCGCTGCATGGCTGAAGCGATCGGCCAGACGAAACGCCACGCCTATGCGCACCATATCCAGCGGCTGATGGTGACAGGTAATTTCGCCCTCATTGCCGGGCTCGCTCCGGCTGAGGTTAATGACTGGTATCTGCTGGTTTATGCCGACGCCTACGAATGGGTGGAGCTGCCGAACACGCATGGCATGGCGCTGCATGCCGATGGCGGGCTGATGGCCTCCAAGCCCTATGCCGCGAGCGGAAATTACATAAACAAAATGTCCGATTACTGCAGCGGCTGCGCCTATGACGTGACCGCCAAATCTGGGCCGAGGGCTTGCCCATTCAACTTTCTGTATTGGGACTTCATCGCCAGAAACCGCGAAAGTCTTGCAGGAAATCCCCGAATGGCGTTGATTTACAAAGCGTTGGATCGGCTGGATCCGGTATCGCTCTCGGCCATGCGTGACCAGGCTTCGGCCTTTCTTGGAAGCGGCTGCAAAGCGCGTTTGTGAACGACCGGTAAAAGCCAACTGCGCAAGTTCAAAAAGCGCAGTTCCGGGACATTTACGCTGTTCTGCTATCTCGGGGTGTGAAGAGCGCCTGTTTGAGCGGGCCGGAGAAACACGGATGGAAAAACAGATCCCTCAGCCGGCGGCAAGTGGGTCGTGGCGCGCGCTCCTTCGGGACCTGCCGATGCCGGACAAATACCTGTCAGGCCTGCGCAAGAAGCAGATCGACACTGTCAGCAACATGATCTTTGTCATGCTGCTCGCGAACTTGCTGAATGTGGCGGTAGTCCTTCAGTCTTTCCGCGATTCCCAGGCGGGCAACCTTCTCGCAATCTGGGGTTTCTGCTTCATCTTCATCACCGGTCTGGCCGTCCTCCGTCATATCCGTACACGGAAGGCAAGCGTCCACGGGAACCTGTCGGAGGCGCATGTCGACGCCGTGTCGCGCGGAGCCCTGATCATCGGTTTGTTCTGGGCCGTTGCGCCGCTCTTGGTGATGCGTTCGGCGGATCCGCAGGGTCAGATGGTCATGGGTATTGTGCTCGCCGGCATGATGTTCGGCGGCACGTTCCTGTTGTCCCGCCTGCCGGGCGCCGCCTTGTCCTTCATGATCCCCATCAGCATGGGCTTCGCCCTTTCGATGTTGTTACAGTCAGGCGCTGCGTACCAGCTGATCGCGGTTCTCTCGATGGTCTACCTGGGCGTGCTGACCTTTGCAGTGCGCTGGTCGCACCTGCAGTTCATTGAGCAACACCTCAGCGAAGCTGCCGTGCAAGAGCAGACCCAGCTGATTGGCCTTCTGCTGCGGGACTTCGAGGAAAGCACATCGGACTGGCTCTGGCAGACGAACACGGACGGCCTTCTCGAAGAGATCCCGTTGGTGTTCGACACCAATTCCGACTCTGCCGGTTTCATGAAGACGGGCGCACTCCTGACTTCGCTGTTCGAGGCGGGCGAGGGGCGCAAGATTCTCGAAGCGGCCCTGCGCCGTCAGCAGGGCTTCCGGGATATCGTGCTGAAAGTGCAGGACGAAGCCAGCGAAGAATGCTGGGTATCGCTGACGGGCAAGCCGATCTTCGAGGGGCATGACTTTCGCGGCTTTCGCGGTGTCGCAGCGGACATCACGCAGTCGAAGCAGATCGAAGACCGCATGGCGCACATGGCGCACTATGACAGCCTGACAGGCCTGCCCAACCGGGTGACCATGCAGGAGCATCTCGAGAAGGTGATGCGCAAGCCGCAATCGCCCAACACGGTGCGAGCGCTGCTCTGGCTCGATCTCGACAACTTCAAATGGGTGAACGACACGCTGGGCCATCCGGCGGGCGACGAGTTGCTCCGCCAGGTGACCTCACGTCTCAACAGCATGGCCGAGAAGACAGACATGGTGGCGCGCCTTGGCGGCGACGAGTTTGCGCTGATCGTCGAGCGCCCGGCAGGCGGTGCGCTGGAATCCTTCTTCGGCCGGCTGACCGAGGTAATGCGCAAGCCTTACAATATCTGGGGCTCGACAGCGCATTGCTCGGCCTCGTTCGGGGTACGCGTGTTTGATGCGTTCACGACCGATCCGCGCGAAGTTCTGAAGCATGCGGACTTGGCGCTTTACGATGCCAAACGGACCGGCAAGGCGCAGTGGAGCATGTTCACGGCGCAGCTGGAGGCCTCGGCCAAGGCGCGCGTTCAGATCGAAGCGGAGCTTGAGCGCGCGATCGAACATGACGAGCTGCGCGTGTTCTTCCAGCCGCTGGTCGATGCCCGTTCACACAAGATCGTCGGTGTGGAGTCGCTCCTGCGCTGGCAGCATCCGGTGCGCGGTCTCGTGTTCCCGGACGAGTTCATCGAACTCGCCGAGGACAATGGCCTGATTACGCGCATGGGCGAGTGGGTGATCCGCGCTGCGTTGGCGGAAGCGGCGCGCCTGCCGGATCATGTGAAGGTGGCGGTCAACATTTCGCCGCTGCAGATCCATTCCGCGACGTTGGTGGCGACGATCGTCAACGCGCTCGCTGCCAACAATATCGCGCCGAACCGACTGGAACTCGAGATCACCGAGTCCGTGCTGATGACGGATACGGAGTTTACGCTCAAACGGCTGCACCAGATCAAGAATCTTGGCGTGCAGATCTCGCTGGACGATTTCGGGACGGGCTATTCTTCGCTCAGCTACCTGCGCTCGTTCCCGTTCGACAAGATCAAGATCGATCAGAGCTTCGTCAGGGACATCGAGTCCCGTCCCGACAGCCGTGCCATCGCGATGGCCACGCTGACGCTGGCGAAGTCGCTCGGCATGCGGTGCACGGCCGAGGGCGTCGAGACGTTGTTCCAGGCAGACTTCCTGCGCGATCATGGCTGCGACGAGCTGCAGGGCTTCTTCATCAGCCGCGCGCAGCCGCTGGATAATCTGGGCCACGTCGTCGACGTGCGCGCCCCCGGCGAGTTGCCGCGGGTCGTCATCGAGAAGCCCGAGGTGATTTCGGACGCCAATGTGGTGCCATTCACCGGCGAGAAGCGCGCCTAGGCGCCCTCAGGGCGTTGCGTCTTCCGGTTCGGCTTCGGGCTCAGGCTCGGGCGTAGCCGGGCGTTTGCGACCAAAGAGTCCCCCGAGAGCGTCGCGCGCCGCTTTCTCGGCCGCGTCCTCGAGTTGTTCCTCGGTCGACCTGGGCGGTACCGCCTCTGCGGGCGGTGTCGTTTCCCCGGTCGCGGGCACGGCAGGTGTGGTGCCGGTCTTGGGCTGGCCGCCAATTACTCCGCCGATGATGTCCGAGGTTGAGCTTCCGGTCCCACCGGTGATCCCGTCCAGCAACTTGCCTTTCAGTTCGGCTTCAAGCGCCGCCTGAACGCCCGAGAAGTCCGGCGTGACCTTGAGCTTGTCCCAGCTGCCCGAGAGACGGACAGGCACGGGAATACCGTTCAGCTGAACCACGGCGCCGGCGCCCTGACCCTTCTTGTCGATGGCGGTGGCGAGGCGGAGGTCGAGCTTCTGGCCGCCGATGTCGATGCTGCCCGTGCCATCGATGCCGAGAGCAGGGCTGATGAGTTTGAGCAGGTCAACATTCGCGACGCCATTCTCGATCTTCAGCACGCTGTCGAACTTGGTGAAGTCCGTCTCCGCCGTGGGCGAGAGCACATTGCGAAAGTCGAGCGTGTTCAGCTTGCCGGTGGCGAAGGCCTGCTGCAGCGACTGGGCGCTGCGGACGAGCTGCGTGACGTTGATGCCCTTGAGGGCGCCTTCGCTGAGGTTTGTGGAGACTTCGCCGTTGAGGCCGCGCACCAGGGCATCGAAGGAGTCGCCGCGCGTGGTCGCGTCGATCTTGAAAGCGCCGGTACCGGCGAGCTTGTCGAACCCGGCCAGTGTGCCGAGTAGGTTCGACATGGCGACACTGTCACCCTGCATGGCGAAAGAGACAGCGGGAACTGCGGACGCCGCATCGACCGTCATCCGGCCTTCCCAGTTTCCGCCGAAGGCCTTGAACTTCGAAAGGTCAGCCGCGAGCTTGCCATCCACCAGTTGCGCCGTGAGCGCCGCATCGGTCAGCTTCACGCTGCCAAGTGTGATCTGCGTGGTGGTCAGCTGGAGATCCGCGTTGGCAGCCGACAGGCCTGCGAGATCCAGCTTGTCCTTGCTCCAGGCTTCCAGCGGTTTGGCAGCCTGCGGCTTCTGGTCGGCCGGTGCGAGGAAGGGCGAAAGGTCCAGCGAACCCATGTTCAGCTTGCCGGTAAGGCGCGGCTTGGGGCCGGTCAGATCGATGCCGGCATTCCCCTTGGCCGTGATCGCGTCGAGTTTCAGGTCCAGCGCCGCAAGGGCGATGTTCGTGAAGGTGCCACTGACATCACTCGTCGCCGAGAAGGTCTGCATCGTGGAGCCTGGCGCGAGTTCGATATCAGCCGCCGCGAGAAGGGCGCGCAGCTGTTCGCTGGAGGCGGTCAGCTTGCCTTGCAGCGTGCCAGGTTCAGCCAGCGCGACGTCGCCGGTGTAGGTCGCTTGCAGCAGGTCGCCGTCATGCTTGAAGTCGATCGCGGTGAGCTGCAGCGCATCGACCGCGCCGGACAGGTTGCCGCTGAAATTCACTTTCTCCAGAGCTGCAGCGGCGGGCAGTTCGACGTTCAGCTGCTTCGCCAGTTCACCGGCCTTGGGCGTATCGAACGTGAGCTTGCCATTGAGTTGGGGCACGGCGCCGAGCGCAACGCCGCCGACATAGTTGGCGTTTATGAGCGGGCCTTTGACTTTCAATCTCTCGAAATCGAGAGCCGGCTCTGCCAGCTTGCCGCTGAGCTTGCCTTCGATGTCGAGCGCGCCGAGCGGGGCGACGTTAACCGGCAGCTTGAGGCCCGCGAACTTCGTCAGGGCGTCGATCTTTGGCGCGTCGAAGGTGAAGTTGCCGGTGATAACTGGTTCAGGGCCCAGTTTGATCTTGCCGGTGAAGCCGGTCTTCGCGAGTTCGGATGACTGGGTGAATTTCTTGACGTTGATCGCCAGCGTGTCGAGCGCGCCGGAGACATCGCCCTCGGCGTTGATCTTGCCGAGCTTGGCAAGGTCGAACGGCACTTCGACGTTGGCATAGTCGAGCAGCGAGCTGACGGATTCAGAGCTGGCCGAGAACGTGCCGTCCAGCGTGGGCACGGCGCCGAGCGTGATGCCGCCATCGTAGCGGGCCTTGACGAAGTCGGTGCCGAGCGTCGCTTCGAGCGTCGCGGGCTGACCGGTGGTCGCAGCTTCGAGCGAGTCGAGATTGGCGCGGATGTCGAACCGGTGGCTCTGGAAGAAGCCTTTCGCGTCGAGTTCGAAGGGCTCGTCCAGCGCCGTCATGGCTGCGGTGAGATCCAGTTCGCGCAGCTCGTAGCGCGCGCCGGCCTGATCGTCCTGGTAGGTGAGGCTCGCGTTCTCGAGGCGCAGATGCTCCACGGCGCCGTTAAAGCCGCCGCCCTCCGCAGCCGGGCCTTCGGACGGCGCCTTGTCCTCGAGCACCCAGTTGGTGGTGCCATCCGCCTTTCTCTGTAGCGACACGGACGCATCGACGAAGGCCAGCTCATGCACTTCGACTCGCTGGCCGAACAGGAGCGGGGCCCATTTGACCGCGCCGCGCAACTCGCCTGCTTCGATCATGTAGGCGCCCTCGAACCCTTCCGGATTGGCGACTTTCATGCCGCCGACACTGGCCGCAATGCGGGGGAACAGCGAGAGGCGGACCTGGCCGTCGAGCGTGACCTTGCGCTGCAGTGCGTCACCCGCCGCCCGTTCGATCTGGGCACGGTAAACGGATTTCGGAATCAGGAATGGCACAGCCAGTGCCACACCGATCAAAAGCACAAAAATTCCACCTGCAATCAGGGCGATACGCTTCATGTTCCGAATCCGTCTATGGGTCTCGTTATCAGATGACCAGATACTATGTCCCTTGAATGGCAGCTGAAGGGCAAATGGCAGGAACTGGCCTTTTTCGGGGTAACACAGGGCAGCCATCAGGACCGCTTGACCCGGCAGGCAGGCGCGATTAGAGAGGCGCTTCGCTCGAAGGGGCGGCCAGAAAATGCGCGGGTGTAGCTCAGTCGGTTAGAGTGCCGGCCTGTCACGCCGGAGGTCGCGGGTTCAAGTCCCGTCACTCGCGCCACTCTGGACTTGTCTCGGAACTATCCGCGACTGAAACGCCCGGCCCTGCCGGGCGTTTTCGCGTTTGGGGGTCAGACCACCGTACCGGTCAGCTTTCCGATCAACATGGTGATGCCCATGGCGAGCGCGCCCCAGAAGACGACACGCAACACCGCTGCGCCCATCTTTGCGCCGCCCGTGCGCGCCCCCGCTGCCCCCAGCAGGGCCAGAAACAAGATCGTGGAGGCCGATACCGCGAGCACCAACGACGACAGGGGCACCAGCGCGGCGATCAGCAAGGGCAGGGCAGCCCCGACCGCAAAGGTCCCAGCCGAGGTGAACGCCGCCTGGACCGGCTTGGCCGCGTGCGTGTCGGAAATGCCAAGCTCGTCGCGCAGGTGCGCTTTCAGCGAATCTTTCGCCATCAGCTGCAAGGCGACCTCGCGGGCGAGCGCCGGGTCGAGCCCGCGTGCGGCGTAGATGCCGATAAGCTCTTCGAGCTCTCCCTCGGGATCGTCCCTGAGTTCGCCCTTCTCGCGCTCCATGTCGGCCTTCTCGGTGTCGGACTGTGAGCTGACCGATACATATTCGCCGGCTGCCATCGACATCGACCCGCCGACGAGCGCGGCAATGCCCGCCGTGAGCACTGAGCCGCGCGAGGCTTCAGCCGCCGCGACGCCGAGAATGAGGCTGGCGGTGGACACGATCCCGTCATTCGCGCCAAGCACGGCGGCCCTCAGCCATCCAATCCGTTCAAAGGCGTGACGTTCGGCATGCAGCTTGAGGCGGCTCATCGCGTCTATTCCGTACAAATGTCAGGAGCCGGGTCCGTCGATTTTACCAGCCTTGCCTGAAGTTGTCATACCTCCGGAGGCACGCTTCGTACACTGCGGCGAAAGGGTCGACGCAAAACCATCCGTAAACTGCATAATATTTCATGCGTGCCGGCGGGAACATCCGCGCGCGTCCTGCGTTCAAGAGTGACGTTCAACAGAAATCATGGAGTGTACAATGAGTGATACCACAACGCAGATGCCAGGCAGCCGTACGAAACAGGGAGGAGAAAAAACCTCGTTCGCCCACGAAGCTGCCCACAAGGCGTCGGACATGGCCGAAAGCGCGGCCGACAAGGCCGACGCCGCCCTCGAAAAGGGCAAGCAACTTGCTGAAGTGGCCGGCGTTCAGGCCAAGGAAGCTCGCGAAATGATCGTGACCCACATCAAGGAAAATCCCCTTGCTGCGGTGGGCATTGCGTTCGGCGCCGGTATTCTGATCGCCCTTCTGCGGAAGTAACCACGTGTCAGCGATAACATTCCGTGTATTCGCTGCGATCGCCGGGGCCCTGTTGGGCCTCGGCGCTTTCGTGCTTGCCTGCCAGGCGCTCACCATCGCACTGATCGACCGGTTGGGGACGGTTGGGGGCCTGAGCGCGGCGGCGGCCACGTTGCTGGCGCTGGCGGTTATCGCCTTCTGGTTTGTCTCCAGGCCCAGTGCCGAAGTCGCGGCCGAAACCGAAGAGGCAAAATCGGCTGCTGCCGGCATGATCGCGGGTCTGCCCATGGACGCCGCCATGTCGGCGATCCGGAAACACCCCGTCGCCCTTGTCCTTGCGGCGCTCCTGCTGGGCTACACGTTGATCCGTGATCCGGGCAAGGCGATGCGCCAGATGCAGTCGATCGTGCTCGGGTTGCTGTAGAGCCCGGCAGCTTGCTCGCCGCTGAACCGTTTGTCCCCGCACGCGCCTCTGCGGGTGTGGCGCAACTGGACGCGTTGCCATTTCCGCAAGGTGACCCCTTTCAAGCCGGGGCGCGCCTGTGTCATCTTTCCCTTATTCAAGACGGATAACGGCACGGGCGGCGGATTTCGCGCGCCTGGTCACAGGGAGATAGATGACATGGTGGCGACACGGATCACGGAAATGTTTGGCGTCGAGACGCCGATCCTGATGGGCGGCATGACGGGCGTCGGCTACGGCGAGCTCGTCGCGGCTGTGGCGAATGCGGGCGCGCTCGGCTTCATCACCGCCCACATGTTCAAGTCGGGCAAGGAACTGCTCGACGAGATCGAGAAGACCAAGCAGCTGACGTCCAAGCCGTTCGGTGTGAACCTCACGCTGCTGCCCTCGATCAATCCCATTCCGTATGATGAATATCGCGAAGCGATCATCGCGTCCGGCATCAAGATTGTCGAGACGGCCGGTCGCGCGCCGACTGATCACCTGCCGCGCTTCAAGGAGCATGGCGTGAAGGTCATCCACAAATGCACATCTGTGCGCCACTCGGTCTCCGCCGTGGCAAAGGGTGTCGACGTGATCTCGATCGACGGTTTCGAGTGCGCGGGTCATCCGGGTGAGGATGATGTGGGCCTGATCGTGCTGCTCCCTGCAACTGTCGACGCCGTCAACGTGCCCGTCGTGGCTTCGGGCGGCATGGCGGACGGCCGCGGGCTGCTGGCCGCGCTCGCGCTCGGGGCGGAAGGCGTCAACATGGGCACGCGTTTCTGCGCAACCGTGGAAGCCAAGATCCACGAGAACGTGAAGAAGCAGATCGTCGAGAACAACGAGCTGGATACGGTGCTCGTCGGCCGCACGCTGCGCAACACGGCGCGGGTGGCGAAGAACCGCGTCGCGAGCCAGGTCGCCGAGATCCAGCGCGATCCGACGAAGACCTTTGCAGACGTCAAGGAACTGATGGCGGGCGTGCGTGGACGCGAGAACGTGCTGCGCGATGGCCACATGGACGATGGCATCTGGACCACCGGCCAGAGCCAGGCGCTGATCCATGACATTCCGACCTGCGACCAGCTGGTGAAGAACATCATGGCGCAGTTCGAGACGGCCCGCGCGAAGGTCAGCCGGTAGCCGGCGCGAGGGGCGGGGCAGGGGCGGCCCCGCCGGCCTCGGGATGCGGGCAGCCGCGGCAGATTTCCCGTTGACCTTCGCTGCCCCCACCCTTAATACCCCCCTCCTACCCCGTGCGCTGATGGCGGAATTGGTAGACGCACTAGCTTCAGGTGCTAGCGCTGCAAGGCGTGGAGGTTCGAGTCCTCTTCAGCGCACCATCCACCTGAACGGGTGCATGTTCGGACATCTTTAGACGTTCACAAAAAGCATTAAAACCAAGACTTTATCGAGATTGCCGGTCCGCAAGGGCGGCGTCGCGCCGCGGCTGGCGAACTCGGCCACATTCACCGCCGGCATCGCCTCAAAGAGTCTCCACCTTTGCGCGGCGCGGCGTGTACGCCTCCAGGGACGTCAGGAATATCTGCGCCTCGGGTGATCGCTTGCCGAGGTCTGCGACCACGAGGTTGCGAGTGCCGCCCGATCTGCGGATATGCAGGACCTCGTTGCCTTCCTCACCTTCCCGCGCGCTGTACAGGGTGGCCGACAGGCCGCGATGCGCAAGCTCCCGCGCCAGGGCTTTTCCGTTCGTGGGCAGATCGTCATTGCGCGCGAGGTTGACGACCAGGGAACCGGCGGGGCTTGTTTGGTCCAGTAGCCAGTTGAGGGTGCCGGGATCGTCAAACGGTTTGACGATCCCGAGCCCATCACACGCGTCGACCACAACCGCATCAAACGCGTGGGGCCCGGATTTGGCGAACTGGATGGCGTCCGCCGTGACCCACCGGACGTCCGGGTCGAGCCAGAAATAGCGCCGCGCGAGGTCTTCGGCTTCCGGTTCGATATCCACCACGGTCACGGTCTTTCCCGCCCGCGCCAGCATTGTCGCAAGCGCGCCCCCGCCGCCGCCAATCATCAGGATGTTTTCAGCGCTGCGCACCAGGAGCTCTATGGCGTGGACATAGCCAGAAACGCTGACGCCGTGACGGTCGACCTTCGTCTGCACCGTCTCGCCGATCACGTAGAGCCGGGCCTTGTCGGCTTTCTGCTCCAGAATGCGGATCGTTCCAAACGCGCCTTCGCGCCGTGCGAGCTCTTTCATGACGACGTTCGATTTACTGCGGCGTGGGCTTGCTCCCTACCTTGCGCTGCGCGGGTTGATAAGGGGGAGTGGGAAGTTTCCAAAGCCGCATCAGGGCGCGGCGCCTGGCTTGCCCTCACGTCGAGACTTTTGACGGCTCGATGATCTTGCGCAGGATGGGAACGATTGTGTCCATCATGGCGCCCCGTTCCTGCTCGGGATGGCGCACGGCTCCGGCATGCAGGCCGCCGACGATCGTGAACAGCAATTCGGCTGGTTTCCAAGAACGCCATCCTGATCGTTGAGTTCGCAAAGCTGCCGAAAAAGCAGGGAAAGGACCTGATCATGGCGATGATGGAGGCCGTCCGGCAGCTGATCGCCGCGCGGCTGGACCGGGGACGCAACACCGTCGCCCTTTATCGGGCGCTCGGAAACAGGAGCAATACGCCAGAGCGGACTCCATCTCCCTGATTTCGCGGCCCGCGCCTCCGACGCGTCGTCTTGTGGCTTTCCAGCATGAGCTGCCGGTTTTTCTGCCGGCTGGGAACTACGCGCCGGGTGATATCTCCATGCGCGCCCGTCTGTCGGGTCTCCAGGCGGCACAAACCTCGCCGGAATTTAATCAGGCTCGGCAGCACTCCTTGAGAATACTCGGGCCGGGTTGGCCGTTGTCGTGTTCGAATCCCCAAGGAGGACCGAATGAAACGAACATGGATCCAAGGCCTGATGTCTGCAGCCTCAGTGCTGCTTCTCATCACCCTGCCGGCCGTTGCTGAGACTGACCCGGTAAAAGGTGCTGGCGCGGTCGTCAGCAATGACGATATCGGCCTGGACGGCCTGAAACGCCGCGGCGACGGCTCGATCGACGACAACTCCGATGGCAGCTCCGACGATGACATCGGTCCCGACGGCCTGAAGCGGCGCGGTGACGGCTCGATCGACGACAATTCCGATGACAGCTCCGACGATGACATCGGCGCGGACGGCCTGAAACGCCGCGGCGACGGCTCAATCGACGACAACTCTGATGACAGCTCCGACGATGACATCGGCCCCGACGGCCTGAAGCGCCGCGGCGATGGCACCATCGACGACAATAGCGACGACGGCGATGACGATAATCGTGGCGGCCGGGGCGGCGATGATGACGACGATTCGGATGATGATCGCGGTGGTCGCGGCGGCTCGGACGACGACTCCGAGTCTGACGATCGCTCCGAGTCTCGCTCTGAAAGCCGGTCTCGCGATGACGACGGCGAAAGCCGCGAGCGCGAGCGCTCCAGGGACCGGGATCGCGACCGTGATCGGGACCGCGACAGGGACCGTGACCGTGACCGCGATCGGGGCCGGGACGACTGACCCGAAATGAGAAAGCGGGGGGGGTGCAGGTTACCGGATAGATGAATCCGGTTCCTGCGCCTGTTCGCGCATTCTAGTTCATCACGACAAGGAAAAGAGGGGAAATCTGCCTATGAAATACCTGTTTAGCTCTCGCCCGGCCATATTGGCCGCGCTCGCGAGCGTTCTCGTGGCGCCTTCGGCAATGGCCGAAACCAGCGTTCAGTTCGGTACTGGTTTCGAATATGCCTCCGGTGAATTCGGGGCGACCGAGGACACCACGATTTACGAAGTGCCGTTTACGGTCCGCCTGAAGACCGGCAACTGGACGTTCCGGGCGAAGGTGCCGCTGGCGGCGATCGATGGCCCCGGGGGCGTTGTTCCGGGTGATGACAATGGCGGCGAGCGCGACAACAGCGGCCCCGGCGGCGGCGATGATGATGACGATGATGGTGATGGGGATCCGACCACCTTTGCCGGTATCGATGAGGTTGGTCTCGCGGATGTGACCCTGTCGGGCACCTATACCTTCAACCTGACTGACAACGCCTATCTCGACACCACAGCCAAGGCGACCTTGCCGACGGGCGACGAAGAAAAGGACCTCGGCACCGGCGAGACCGACTTCGCCTTCCTGGCGGAGCTGGGCACCGACACCGATGCCGGCGGCGTTTATGTTCAGGGTGGCTACAAGCAGCGCGGCGGGGCAACGCGTGAAGACGGGGCGCTCGCGCTCGTCGGCGGCTATGCCCGCCTCTCGGACGGCATCCTGGTCGGTGCAGATGTCAGCTGGGCAGAAGCCGTGGTTGCGGGCGGAGATGACCTGTCATCGGCCACCGCCTATACCAGCTTCAGGCTGACCGACACGGTTCGCCTGTCCCTGTTCGCGGAAAAGGGCCTCAGCGATGCGAGCGCGGATCTCGCGGCAGGCATCGGCATCACCTGGCGCACCAACTTCCGCCGGCCGTTCGAACGCCGCTAAGGGCGCAATCCTCCGGGTACAAACAAAAAGGCCGGGCATCTGCCCGGCCTTTTTTTGTTCCTGCAGCGCGCGGTATCAGTTCCAGCCTTTTGCCATGGCTTCGCGTTCGCGGCTGGCATCATAAACTTCTCTCACGCCAAGCGCCGAGACCGCGGCTTCGATTCCGGCAGGCACCTCGCCGCTCGCCGTCGCATATCCGCCGGCGGCAAGCGGGCTGGCCTGCGCGGTTGCTTCGATTGTCCAGGTGTCCTCTTCCTGCTTGCAGCCGACCGCCATGATGGCGCCGGTCTGGAACTGCCGGCACGCGCGCCCGTCATCACTTTGAAAGCTGAGCAGCACGGCGCTGGGCTGGCCGGCCACGTCGCTGACCGTTCCGGACGGAACGCCGGCCAGGAAAGCGGCAAGCGCCTCGCCCGCCTCAAGGCCTGAGGCAGACGCCACCATCACGGGCGCCTCCACGTTGGCCGTCTGAAGGGTCACGGCGCCGAACCAGCCCGCGAGGATGCCGGCCAACGCGGCCCCTCCAGCCGAACCTGCAAACAGCCAGCGCAGGCTGAATACCGGACGGCCGCGTTCGCGGGGAACAGTCAGCACCCGCATCAACCGTTCCGGCGGGTCTGCGTGATAGGTGGGAAGATAAGCTTGCCGCAGCCGGCTGTGCGATCCCTGGATGGCCGACAAGGCTTCCCTTGCCGCCGGATCGGTCTCCAGCAGGCGCTCGATCTGACGGCGCCCGGTCTCGCCGAGTTCACCGTCCGCATAGGCTGACAACATCTCGAATTGGTCTTCAGTCATGACCGGAAACATCCTTCTTGCTGGAGTCGAGGATGGCGACGAGCAGACGCCGTGCCCGCGCAAGGCGGCTCATCACCGTGCCCGCCGGTATCGCGAGCGCTTCGGCCGCCTCGGCATAGGACAGGCCATCGATGCTGATCAAGGCCAGCACGGCGCGGCAGTCGTCAGGCAGCAATTGCATGGCCTTTCGGACGTCCTCAAGTTCTACCCGGGCGGGAAAACTGATCCGCCCGTCTTCGCCCCTGGTCTGCACGACATCCGTCAGCCCCGGCGCATGCTGGCGCCGGACGGTCTGCTTGCGGCGTTCATCGATCCAGATCGTCTGCATCATCCTGTACATCCAGCTATCAAGCCGGGTGCCCGGCTCATATTGCGCCTGCCTGCGCATGGCGCGTTCAAGTGCATCCTGGACAAGGTCGTCCGCAGCATCCGCCGAGCCCGTCAACGCATGGCCAAACCGCCGTAGGCGCGGCAGGAGCAGGATCAGTTCCGACCTGAAGCTTGAAGAGCGCCCGTCCATCAACACAACGACAACAACGTGCGAAACCCCAAGCTTATTCTCGCACTCGCAACAAATATTCCGCTACGGTCCGGCGTGTTGGAATGCTATATATAACAACATGTTGCGTCTATCTGTTTCCCTCACAGCGCTCACCCTATGTCTGGCATTCGCCGGCAGCGCATCGGCGCATGGCAGCGATGGGGCCGAGCGTGCAGACCGCGGTGAGCGCGCCGACCGGGCAGACCGTGCCGAGCGGGAAGGGCGGGCTGAGCGCGACCGCAGCCGGGACGCTGACAAGGTTTCGAGGGACATTGAACGCGACACGCGCAAGGCGAGCGAGCGCGCCGTCAGGGACAACGATGCCGGGGAGAGCGGCTCCGGCTCGGCCGGCAGATCTGACAGTGATCTGCGCACCTCAGACGGTTCGACCGAAGCCGATCCTGACGACGCGTCTGGTGACGATCGCCGGGATGACGAAAGCGGTGATGAGCAGCGCGACGAAAGATCTGACAGTTCCGGTTCTGGCAGCGGCGATGCTCTCGAAGATGAATCCGATTCATCCGACATGGAAGACTTCGACGAAGACGACAATTCGGATGATGACAATTCGGGTTCGGACGATGATGCGGACGAAGACCGGAAAGATGAAGACGACGACAACGACGACGATGACGGCGGAGACGACAGCGAGAAATCTGCAAACCTGATTTCTGACGACAGCGGACACGTCTACCGGGACCGTGAAGTTCTGATCCTTCTGCCGGAACCTGATGAACTGGAACGGCTGAGTGAGGCTGGCTTCACCGTCATCGAGAAGCGGCAGCTGCGCCGGGACGGCGCGCAACTGATACGGGTTGGTTTCGCTGCCGACGTGAAGGCGGTAGACGCGGTATCGCAGGTGCGCGAGCTTTACCCCTCTGCAGCGATTGATCTGAGCCACGTCTACAAGGCGAGTGCGGAAGCTGCTGGAAGCGCTGGAAAGCCGATGCTCCCGGACAAGCTCGATGATCGACGCTCAGATGTGAGCATTGCCGTGATCGACGGATTTTCGGCCGGCAGTTTGCCCGATGGCGTCGAGCTGAAATCGTTCGTGAAGCGGCGGTCGGGCCTTCCCCATGGCGCACAGGTGATGTCGGTCCTGCTCGACGATCTGAAGCAGATGGGGGAAGGGCACCCCAAGCGGCTGCTGGCTGCCGATGTCGCCGAACACTTCAAGGATTCGGGCGCGCAGGCCTCCGCTTACAACCTTGTGGATGCGCTGGACTGGGCCGCCGCTGAAGGGGCGGACATCATCAATATCAGCCTCGCGGGGCCGCCCAACCAGGTGCTCGCGGCCGTCGTGGACGGCCTGCATGATGAAGGCATCCTGATGTTTGCGGCCGTGGGCAACACCGGCCCTGCGTCCCGGCCCGGCTATCCTGCGGCCTATGGTTCGGTGGTTGGCGTTACGGCTGTGTCCAGCAATGGCGCGCCTTACATGTACGCAGCGCGAGGCGAAGAAGTGGAACTGTCCGCGCAGGGTGTCGGTATTCGCATCTCGCCGGATTCGGATGTCCTGTCGGGCACCTCGTTCGCGGTCCCGCGCGTAGTTGCGCTCGCGGCCTGGCTGATGAATGGCACGCCGGCGAACAACCACAGGGAAGGCCTCCGGGCGCTCGCCCGCGATCTCGGCGCGCCGGGCCGCGATGATGTCTTCGGATATGGCCTCGTCCCGGTTCCGGATGAGCTGAAGCCAGACTGATCCGGCCTTCTCAAAAAAGATTGCGCAGGGCGAGAATAAAGTCTTTCGGACGGACGTTGTCACACTGTCAGGCGGTTCTTGGTTAAGTTTCCCACATAGCTCGCCTGTACCCGCTGACGCACCGAGTGCCCGTCCCGGCATTTCCGGAAATCCGGCGGCAGGAGGTCACAGACCTTCCTGCCGTAAGAAGCCCAGACAACCGTCCCCACCCAATGTCTGACTTCGATCGGCGCGTCAGCGGCCGCGGAGGGGCTTTTTGACCCTTTACCCGGCTTGCAGGACGTTAGTTCTGGCGCTGAAAACCCCGCAGCGGGCGAGCGGCAAGTTCATCTGAACTTAATCTGCCTTTATGGTGGAGCCGCTTGCGTCGGCGGCCCGCCGGATTACGAGCGATGCGATCGTGCCCCCAACCAGAATCCGGACCCCGATATGTTTTCCAGGCGCCTCGTTCTCGCCTTCGCCGCTTTCGCGCTGCTGGCGGTTGCCCTCGGCGCGCTCAACGGGTGGGTGTCCCGGCTGGCCGAGCACCGGGTCGTGCGGGGGCGGGTGGCGGCCGACCTTCTCAGCACCTACCTCGACCTTTCGGCGGAAAAGGCGCGCCTCAGGATATGGGTCCTCCAGAGCATTGCCGACGCCTCGACTGATCCGGGGACCGGTCCGGCGCTTGCCCAGAGCATGCGCGCCGATATCGAGACCCTGCGCGGCTTCGCAGCGGAGGCTGCCCTCATGGACGGCGCCGATCCCGCGCTTCTGAGAGAACACGCCGAGCGCGCCCGCACCATTGACCTGCTCGAGAACTCTGTCGCCTCGATGATGAACCGCGTCGAAATGATCAACGACCGCGCGGTGGACGAGGGCGAACCGGTTCCCCTGTCGGCCGTTGACGAGGTTTTTGATCGCTACGGCCAGCATGATGTGCGCGCGCTCCTGAACCAGGCGATCGCGGCAGAGACCGAAGCGCTGCGGCGCGACCGCGCGTCTGCGGACGAGACGCTTGCTCAGGCGCGGGCTGTGTCGAATATCGCCGCAAGTTCGATCGTGATCCTGGCGATCGTGCTGTCGATCTACTTTTCCTACGCGCTGAGACGCCCCTTGCGGGAACTGACGGCAGGGACGCAGGCCTATGAGACAGGAGACCTTGCCTACCGTATCCCGGCGCTCAGCCAGGACGAGTTCGGGACCCTTGCGCAGCGAATGAACAGGATGGCAAGCCAACTCGACCTGACCAGCCAGCGCGAACGCGAGCTCAGGTCGGGTCTGGAAGTCATGGTCAGTGAACGGACGGTGGACCTGCAGGCCGCTGTGGCCGACCTGCAGCGCTCCGAGGCGCGCCGGCGCCAGTTACTTGCCGATATCGGTCATGAGCTGCGCACGCCGACAACGGTCATCCGGGGAGAGGCCGAAGTGGCACTCCGGGGCCGAGAAATGACGGATGCCTCCTACCGGGAGAGCCTGGCAAGGATCGCGACGAGTGCCGAACAGCTCGGCAAGCAGATCGAGGACCTTCTGACCATCGCGCTCGATGACGCCGAAATGCTGGTCCTCAAGAATGATGTCGTGGAACCGGAGCTCGAACTCCGGCGGGTGATCAGCCAGGTCGCCACGCTGGCAAGCCTGCGCCAGGTTCGCCTCGTCCCCGACGTGGAAGCAGCAGATGCCTTCGTGAAGGGCGATGCACTCCGCATCGGCCAGATCATGAGCGTGCTGCTCGACAATGCGATCCGCTACTCGCACCCGGGCGGGACGGTCGATATCTCGGCCCGCACGGAGCAAGGCCTCTGGCAGCTGGAAGTGCGCGACTACGGCATCGGTATCCCGGGGGAGGACCTGCCACGGATATTCGAGCGCGGCTTTCGCGCGAGCTCGGCGCGGATGCACCGCGCTGACGGCTCAGGCCTCGGACTGTCGATCGCAAAGGCCTTTGCCGAACGCCATGGCGGAGAACTTTCCCTCGAAAGCACTGTAGGCAAGGGTACAACCGTCCGCCTGTCCCTCCCTATGCTGGAACTTGAGGCTGCCTGATGAACATCCTGATCGTTGAAGACGACACACGTGTCGCAGATTTTCTCGAGCGCGGGCTCAAGGCGGAAGGCTACCGGATCCGTCTTGCGACCACGGGTACGGACGGCCTGGAGGCCTGCCGGAACCTCTGGGAGGAGCAGAGCCAGACAGGTGTCCGGGGCCTTGTCCTTCTCGACCTCATGCTGCCTGGCATGAACGGCCTTGACCTCTGCCAGACCCTCAGAGCCTCCCACATAAACCTTCCGATCCTGATGCTGACCGCACTGGGCCGGATCGAAGACCGGGTTGCGGGGCTGCGGATGGGCGCAGACGATTACATGGTCAAGCCGTTCGGGTTCGAGGAGCTCCTTGCACGGATCGAGGCTCTGTTCCGGCGGGGCCCGTTGATTGCAGAACCTGTGGGAGCGGTGCTCAAGGTGGGTGATCTCGAACTCGACCGGTCCCGGTTCAGCCTGCACAGGTCGGGTGAGGAAATACGGCTGACAACCAAGGAACTGGCCTTGCTGGAACTCCTGATGTCTTCGCCTGGCCGCGTGTTTAGCCGGCAGCGTATCCTCACCAACGTCTGGGGTATTGACGAAGACCCGCTGACGAATGTCGTGGATGTCTACATCCGCCGTCTGAGATCGAAGGTGGATGAACCCTTCGGAACCTCCCTGATCGAAACCGTCAGAGGAGTCGGTTACCGCGTGCGCGGCTAGTCCTAAAAAAAGGGCGGCCGCTTTTCAGCGGCCGCCGTGAGATGCGTGTCCGAAGTTACTGTGGATTGTAAGGCAGCGAAGAGTGATGCAGCACGATGCGCAGAGTGCCTGCCTCGTCCTTCTTGTAGCCCCACGTCTTGTCGACTTCGGTCACAGCGCCATCAGCATTTGTCAGGCGCACCTTGCCCATCGACATGGCCACGTCGCCGTCAATGAAGATGGCCGCATTCTCGGTAGCAAACCCGCGCCATGCGTTCAGCGCAAATCCCTTGTCAGACGGGAAATCTTCGTCATGGCCGACGAAATAGGCGAGTGCGCCATCGCGCGTCGTGCGGAACGTCTGCGGCGCGGTGGTCAGCGTCGGTTTGAACAGCACCGGTCCGAGGTTGTAGCCATAAGCTGAATCGAGCACCGTTTCAGCTGTTGCTTTGGCTGCATCTATGCCGCCCGTCTCGAAGTCTGTCGAAATCTGCACGAGCGCCTTTCCCCAGGCCTGCTGAGCGGCGAGCACTTCGCTCTCGGTGATTTGGCTCATCACTGCCGGGCTTGCCAGTGCAGCGGGTGCCGCCGTGGCCGGAGGTTGCGCGGTGGCGCAGGCTCCCAGCGCAACGGCGCCGGTCAAAAAGAGAGCAGGCAGAATCCGCAAGGGTTTATGGGTCATTTTTTGATAATCCTCTCATGGTGTGCCGCCGGCGGAATCGGCCAGCGCATGGGCGGCAACATGGACACGTTGTCTGAGCGCACCCTGACAGTCCGATGACGGAGCAGTTACAAGTAGATGAACGCCGGATTACAGCGTTCGGGCGCGCCTTGACGCCGCCCACGCGGCGGGTACGTGCCCTGAAAACCCCGGGCGCCCCGCGTCCGGCACCTGCCGGCCGTTTCTGGAGAATCTGCATGAACCGTTTGTCGAAGCCCTGCCTGTCGCTTTTCATTTGCGCCTGCGCAGCCAGCTCGGCGGCGGCTCAGTCTCTGACGGGAAACGTGGGGTCAGCCGGTGTGTCTGAGGGCGGCCGCGCCGCAGAAGTCCGCGCCGGCCTGGACGACGCCGGCACCGCGGCGGCACGTGTTCACTATGAGCAGGCCTTCTCCGGCTGGTACCAGCTGCGTGCGATCGCCGCCTTCCGGCAGCCGGAAGACGGCGGCTGGGAGTATTCGGGCCTGACCTTAGAGAACTGGTTTCAGTGGTCAGAGGAATCCCGCGACGGGGCAGGCTTCAACGGCGGGCTGCGGCTCGCCTATACGGTTGCGGACGGGGATGGCGGCGATGAAGCCGCGGCGCGTCTTACGCTGACTGACCGTTTCGCGGAAGGGTGGGAATGGCGCGCGAACCTGATCGCTGCTGCCGGCACCTCCGATGGCGCTGAGAGCGGCGTGGACCTTGAAAGCCGGCTCCAGCTGACACGTTCTTTGCCGGGCGGGGCCTTCGCAGGTGGCACCTGGCGCCTCGGCGCGGAACTGTTCAGCGAATACGGAAACTCCCGCGATATACTTGGCCTTGACCAGCAGGCGCATCAAATCGGGCCAGTTATCAAGGCGGAGTGGGACAATGGTGTATACATTCAGGCGGGCGCGCGCGCAGGCCTGACCGATGGGGCGGACGATACGATGATGAAGATATTCCTCGGGCGCGAGTTCTGACTGTGCCAAAAACCGCCGGGTACGGATCATGCCGGGCCCATTATGTCTGGGGGCGCACACTCGGCAAAAAAAATCCGCCGGCAGGGAGAGGGAAGCCTGCCGGCGGAAAGGTGCGCCAGGCGTCTAGCGGCGCCGGGCGGTCCAGGGGTGGGACGGAGCGGCGACAGGCGCCGGCTGGAGTTGCAGTCTGTTCGCGGATCTACGCCGCGACGGGCGGATCTTCACCGGCTTGTCCGGGAACAGGATTTCAAAATCGGCTGGCGAGATCATGTCAGGCGCCCCTTAGGTCGGCAGCACGACGTGCACGGACTTTACGGCGCTTGCGCCAGTCACGGCGATCCGAATGGCTGGGCCGCGCAACCGCTGCTGCCGCCGGCGCGGAATTGTTCGCTGGCGCGGCCACGACATGGGTGTCGGCGGCACGGATATTGAAGGTCATCGAAGTCTCCTCATTGCAAACCACAGTCTGGTTCACCGGTGAAATGGGACTTGAATAGCGATAGGACCAATCCAATCTTCGTTTCAAACCGATAGCGAAAGACTATGAAATGAGACCGACCCTCCGTCAGATGCAGTACCTGATCGCGGTCGCCGACACCGGAAAGTTCGGGGACGCGGCGCGCGCTGTGAATGTCAGCCAGCCGAGCCTGTCAGCCCAGATCGCCGAGATGGAGGCAAGCCTCGGCGTCCAGCTGATCGAGCGCTCGCGCCGCGGCGCCATGCTGACCGGTGCGGGGGAAGAACTGGTGCGCCGTGCCCGGAAGATCCTGCGCGAAGTGGAAGACCTCAAGGCCGTCGCGCGGTTCGGCCGGAGCGAGCTGACCGGACGCCTGCGCCTCGGCGTCTTGCCGACCATCGGCCCCTACTTGCTGCCGCTGGCGACGCGGGACCTGCACAAGCGCTTTCCCGAGCTGCGCCTCAGCGTCCGGGAGGAGCGCACCGTCGATCTCGATGAACACCTCCAGTCCGGCGAGTTCGACACGATCATCTCGTCACCCATTGACCACGAGAACGTCCATCACGAGCCGCTGTTTTCTGAGCGGCTTTACGTCTGCGCGCCGGCCGAAGACCCGCTCTCGCGCGGCGAAGGTCCCGTCCGCCTGAAGGACCTGAAGGGCAGCGCCTTGCTGACCCTCGGCCAAGGCCACCGCCTCAACGCGATCATCCGTGAACTTGCCGCCGCATCCGGCGCCGAGGTCAGTTCTGAGTACGAAGGCACCAGCCTCGACGCGATCCGCCTGATGGCGGAAATGGGCGCCGGCGTGGCCATCCTGCCGAGCCTCTACGCCCTCTCCGAGGCGCGCCTCGACCGGGGACTGAATGCCCGGCTGATCGATCATCCGCTGGCCCGGCGGGAAATCTCACTCATCTGGCGGGATACCTCGCCCCTTGAGATGAGCCTCAAGGAGCTCGCGGCGCCGCTCCGCAATGCCGCAGCAAAGGTGCTTCGGCACGAATAGCCCCTCAACGATAGGTTAAGGCTATCACCTGCATCCTTAGTATCGATTGGCCGCCAGGGCGCGGCGCCCGCTAGAGCGCACTCCGCAAGGCGGCGCTCCGCAGCCTGAGGGAGGCGCCCGCATGGATATAGCTTTAGCCACGCTCCTGTCGCCCATCGTCCTGTTCTTCCTGCTGGGCCTAGCCGCCGCCCTGCTGAAATCCCAGATGACGATCCCGGAAGCGTTTGCGAAGGGCCTCGCCATCTACCTGATGATGTCGATCGGCCTGAAGGGCGGCGTCGCCATCTCCGAGGGCGACCTCGGCTTGGACGCCGGGCTCGTGATGGTCTCGGCCGTTGCCCTGTCCTTCCTCCTGCCGGTGATCGCCTACGCCCTCCTGCGCCTGACGACGCGCCTCAATGAGGTGGATTCGGCCGCCACCGCAGCCCATTACGGATCGATCTCGATTGTCACCTTCGTGGCAGCCGGGCAGGCGATCAACGCAGCCGGCCTTCAGACATCCGGCTACCTGGTCGCGGTGGCAGCCCTGATGGAAGTGCCGGCGATCATCTCGGCACTGATCATTGCGCATCGCGGCGCAGGCCAGGGCGAAAACGTCGCCGGATCGCACCGCGGTGAGCTTGCCCGGGAAGTCCTGCTCAATGCCTCGGTGGTCGTGCTGCTGGGTTCCCTGATCATCGGCTGGATCAGCGGCGCGGCGGGCATGAAGGCGATCGAGCCCTTCTTTGTTGCACCGTTCCAGGGTGTGCTCTGCCTCTTCCTGCTCGACATGGGACTGTCTGCCGGGCGCGGCCTGCGAAATGGCTGGCGCCAGCTCGGTCCCGGCACGGTCGCCTTCGCCCTCTACATGCCGCTGATCTCGGGCCTCCTCGCGGCCGGTGTGGCGGCGCTGAACGGGATGGGGCCCGGCGATGCAGCCCTGCTGATCACGCTGGCTGCGTCAGCGTCCTACATCGCGGTTCCGGCGGCGATGCGTCTGGCCTTGCCGAAAGCTCGCCCTTCGGTCTACCTGACGCTGTCATTGGGCATCACATTCCCGTTCAACCTTATCGTCGGCCTGCCGCTGTATATCTGGCTGGCACGCGCCATCTCTCCTGGAGCCAGCTGAACCATGCACGCCCGCCGCCGCCTTGAACTGATCATTGAACGGATGGCTGCGCCGCGCGCGTGCAAGATCCTCGAGACCTCGGGACTGACCGGCTACACGGTATTGCCAGCGATCTCCGGATTTGGCGGCGATACGCGGTGGAGCCGCGATGCCGACATGTCGGCCTCGAGCGACATGGTCGTAGTGGTGTCAATCGGCAGCGACGATAAGGTCCAGGCGGCCCTGACAGAACTGGAGCGGCTCCTCGGCAGCCATATCGGCGTCCTGAGCGTCGGCGACGTCCAGGTATTGCGGCCCGAACGGTTCTGAAGCCCGAAGCAAAAAGTTGGGCGCCGCCTCCGTGAGGGGGCGGCGCCCGGTTATCAGAAATCGAAGAGATCCAGCAGGCGGGACTTGCGGTCCATTCGCCCCTGGCGGCGGTCGCCGTCTTCCTCGAAGGCGTCATCCCCGCGCCGGAGCCGCGCGCGTGACGGGATCTCCGCCGCCGCATCTTCCCGAATGATCTCGATCAGCTTTTCGAGCTCGCCGCGATCGAGCCAGACGCCTCCCGTTGTAGGGCAGATGTCGATCTCGATGCCATATCGGCGGATGGTCCGCATCGGCGCGCCGTCGATCGGCGAGGATTGAAGCGGCATGGTCAGTGTCCTTCCGTGTACGCAGCAGGGGCCAGGCGCGGCCGGGGCGAAGGTCTCCAATGTTTCTGCCGCGTCGCCGAGGCTTGCGTTCGTTTCTCGCGGATGGCTTCCCTGATCCGGTCCCTGTAGGCAAGGCGCAGCTTCTTCAGCGACATGACGTGAAGCGTATCCGGCGCCGGCGATTTCAGGACGTCTTCGATCTGGCGCTCGACGACAGCGTGCCGCTGGACCAGGGCATGGATATAGTTGGATGACATGGCATACTCCTCTTGATGGGTTGCGGGAGTATGGGTGGTGGCAAGATGTTATAGGTTCATCGCCGGCACCGGATGCTCCCGATGCAGTCCGACATCGCAGGCAGGCTTCCTTCGTGAAGCGCCGCCGGCCAGAGGGGCCCGGTCCGCACACAGAGTATTTCGGAAGGCTTCGCGCCATATGCAAGATGCCGGTGCCGCCGTAGGGGCAAACTTCATCCTGCGTTAATCTCCCAGACGCGTGTTGATCACCTGTGAGCGCCGAGGACCTGAAATTGAGGGCCAGCAGAAGCTGCGTCGCTCGGCCGTGCGCCGGCGATCCGGTGTTCATGCCAGCTTCGGCCTCGTCCAGGGGCCGTCAACGGCTCTCAGCCGGCTTCCGGTTCGCCGGCCGTCTCCCGCAGCGCCGTGAAGAAGCCGGTGATCTCCTCCGGCGTGGCGCGCTTCAGCGCCCCGCCATCAATCTCGGACTGCGTCCAGATCCACGTCGCGGCAGGATCATGCAGCATCGCCCAGTCTGGAAACACCCGTTCCGCCCCGCGCTCTTCGACATGCAACGTCACTTCAAGATGCCGGTCGTCCTCCCGGATCCGGTCCAGCGTCGCCCGGACCTTCTCTTCCGGGCCTTCCAGCCACTGCATGTAGATGTCCGCCCGGCAGATCAGCGCGCCGGTAATGCCGTCCCGCGCGTTCGCCAGCCGGGCATGCATCAGGATCCCGCTCAGGATGCTCACGTCATAGCCAAAGGGCCGTGATGTATAGATCGCCCGGTAGACATCCATGGCCGCAGGTCTCCTTTAGGGTGTCCCGGGAAGCAGGCGCATCAGACCCCATTGTGTCTGGCGCTCGCCTGCGGGCAAACGGTGTTTGCAAAACTTACTTAGGGCGATGATGTCAGCCGGCGAGCCTTGCTCTTTGATAAGGTCGCCAGCCAGCCGCGTTCCCTACACGCCGATGGGCTTCGCGATCATGAAGTACAGGGCCGCGACCATGGGCACCGTGGCGATCAGTCCCCAGATCAACCAGTCCCGGGCCAGCCTCCGGTAAGCTTCGGGAATCGCCGCCAGGTCCTTGAAGGTGTCCGCCATCTTGGCCTGCCGGAACTGGATCGGCACGAGGATGCCAAGCCAGATCAAGCCCGCCACAACGAAACAAACTTGCCCCCAGACGAGCCAGCCAGGTCCCGGGAATCCATAACCCGTCTCCAGCATGGCGCCGTAACCTCCGATCATTGTCAGCGCGATGCCGGGAAGGGTCAGGCCAATGTCCGTACCGGTCACCATTCTCTGGCCGAAGGCCACGATGGACGGGTCCCGCGTCCGGTCGGCAAACACCTTCCAGACGGCCGTGACGGTGATGTTGCCGACCAGAAGTATGACCCCGGCAATATGCAGGAACTTGAACAGGTAATATGCCGTCATGGACCGGTCGCGCCCGCCACTGTCGGGGCACCGGCGGCACCTCTGTTTGCTGAAACGCGCGCCATGAATGCCCCGCCTGATCACTCTGTCAGTGTTCTACGGGCGATTTGCCGGACTGTCTCCTGCCGCCTCAGGCGCGCAGCTCTTCCCGGCCATCCTCAATCCATTGCCACGCCGCCGCCGCTTGATGCAGATCGAAGGCCCGGTCCACCTGTTCGGCCATCCACGCCATGACCGCTTCCGAAATGTTGCCGATGATTTCAAAAGCGGCGGGATCGCTGCGCTTGGTTCCTCGGCGCATGATGGCGCGCGGGGCGTGGGTCACGTTCATGCTGGCTCTCCTCCGGGCGCGTTGCCTCTACAAACAACTTCGGGGATTGGCATCGGTACCGGGGATGCATGTTCAAGCCGTTGAACCGGTTTTCTGAGCCGTACACGGATCGCGAAAAGCAAATCCCTGCGGCAGCCCGTCGACCGCTTCCGGCGCGCGAAAAATTCGATGTCAGATGAGAAAGAATGAAAAAAACTGTGCACGATCTGAGAGGCGAGACCACCTCAAAGCGACAGAATGTTGGTGCAATGAACGCCTTTTTGGGGTGCAGAAACCCTCGAACACAACACATCCGAAAGGGTTATCAGAGGCCAGCCCAGGTCGCGGTCCAGTAGGTCACCCCAGCCGCGATGTAAGCGAGGGCGAACAGGTAGACGACGATCACGCCGGTCCAGCGCCAGGAGTTGGTCTCGCGTTTCGCCACGGCGAGGCTGGCGAGGCATTGCGGCGCGTAGACGTACCAGGCGAGGAAGGCCAGCGCCGTCGGCAGGGACCAGGACGATTGCAGCGCCGCGCCAAGGCTCACCTCGTCCGCGCCCTGCAGGGCATAGACCGTGCCCAGCGCGCCGACCGCCACTTCGCGTGCGGCGAGACCGGGCACGAGGGCAATCGCGATCTCCAGGTTGAAACCGATCGGCCGCAGGATTGGCTCGATCAGGCCGCCGAGCATGCCGGCGAACGAGCCCCGGATGCCGTCAGCCGATTCCGGAAAGCTCGCGAGGAACCACAGGACGACCGAGACGATGAAGATGACCCCGCCGGCGCGCCGCAGGAAAGCCCAGGCGCGCGCGCCGAGATTGGTCAGGAAATCGCGCAGGTCAGGCGCCTTGTAGGTCGGCAGTTCCATCAGCAAGGCCTGCGGCGGCCCTTTGGTGATCGTACGCTTCAGGACGAAGGCCACGATCACGGCACTGACGATACCGGCTGCATAGAGCGCAAACATCACGATGCCCTGCAGGCCGAAGGGGCCGACACTGGTCTGCGGAATGAAGGCCGCGATGATCAAGGTGTACACCGGCAGACGCGCCGAGCAGGTCATCAGCGGCGCGATCATGATGGTGGTCAGCCGGTCGCGTTCGTTCTCGATGGTGCGCGCCGCCATCATGCCGGGGATGGCGCAGGCAAAGCTCGACAGCAGCGGAATGAACGCCCGTCCGTTGAGGCCCACGCGCAGCATCAGCTCGTCCATCAGGAATGCCGCGCGCGCCATGTAGCCGGAGGATTCCAGCAGAAGGATGAAGGCGAACAGGATGACGATCTGCGGCAGGAAAATCACCACGCTGCCGACCCCGGCGATCACGCCGTCTGTCAGCAGGCTTCGCACCCAGTTGTCCGGCAATACGCTGCCGACCCACGCGTTGAGTGCGGAGACCGCAGCATCAATCGCGTCCATCGGCGCCGTCGCCCAGGCAAACACCGCCTGGAAAATGAAGAACAAAACCAGGGCCAGAATGACCGGCCCTGCGATCTTGTGCAGCACCACCTTGTCGATACCGCGTGTCAGCCGGTTCATCACCGGCTCGGCGAGGATCGCTTCACGCGCAATGTCGCGCGCCTCGCGCTGCAGCTGCTTGAGATCCACCTCCGGCGCGGGCGCGGAGGGTTTCATCCAGGTCTCGGACGCAATCACTTCGTCCAGCCGCTTCAGCAGCGCTTCCCGGCCACTCGAGCGGGTCGCGCGTGTCGTGACGACCGGTACGCCCAACCGGCGCTCCAGGGCCGCCACGTCAATCCGCACCCCGTCGCGTTCCGCGAGGTCGTACATGTTCAGCGCCAGCAGCATAGGCCGGCCGAGCGCGCGCACCTGCAGGATGAAGTGCAGCTGTGTGCGGATGTCGCCGGCATCGATCAGCACGAGCAGGCCGTCCGGTGCCGGCTCGTCGGCATTGCGGCCCATGATCGTGTCGACGGAGATGCGTTCGTCGAGCGAGCGTGTCGTCAGGCCGTAGATGCCGGGCAGGTCGATCAGCTCGATCTTCTGCCCGTTCGCGGTCGTGAACTGGCCGCGGCGGCGCTCAACGGTCACGCCCGCATAGTTCGCCGTCTTTGCGCGCCCGCCTGTCAGGCCGTTAAACAATGTGGACTTGCCGCAGTTCGGCGCGCCGACCAGGGCAAAACGCAATTCGCTCACAGCTCGACCTCGATGGCCCGCGCTTCGTCGATGCGCATCGCAATCACGCGCCGGCTGAGGCGTACCGCCAGCGGCTGCGCGCCCAAGGGGCCCCGCGTCAGCAGCTGGACCTCATCCCCCTCGCAAAAGCCGATCTCGCGTAGCTTTGCCGCCAGTTCCGGGGCTGCTGCTGAAATCGAGATAATGCGGGCCGTACCGCCTTCCGGCAGGTCGTTGATGTTCATTGCGAGGCTCCAGGCATCCGCCTGCTCGGGGTAACAAAGTCTGCGATCCGCGCACCGGGCCGCACTTCTGGCTTGCGGGGCGTGCTCGCTGGCTGACGCGCCTTTTTGCGAGTCGTTTGCAATTAGAGCCAATGGGGGAACTTGCCAATCGGAATTTTGCATGGCGCCGCTGGGACATTTCATCCGGCCACCAGGTGTTGAGGCCCGATCTCCGCGGACGTCGCGCAGTCCATCAGGGCCATGGCCGGGCTGGAACTTGCAGAAGCGCATGGCCTCGCTGCCCTGTCCCAGTACCGGGATGCGCCGCCGCGCCTCTCCCGCCGGATGCAGGCGCTGCTCGGCTTGTTGCGTCCGCCTCCGGACAAAAGAAAACCGCCCCGGCGGTGAGGCCGGGGCGGTTGTTGTTTTTCAAGTTCGGAAAGCCTTAGACGCCGGCACGTTCCGGACGGCGCGAGCGGTTGCCGCCGCCGCCCTGGCCGGGACCACGGCGCGAGCCGCCGCCATTGCCGCCGGGTTTGCCGCCGCCGGAGGTGCGCTGGAAGTGGCCGCCATTGCTGGACGAGCGCTCACCATTGCCTTGCGGACGGCCTTCGCCGCTCTGCTGAGGGCGGCGTTCACCGTCCGCCTGCGGACGACGTGCCGCCGGGTCGTAGGCGCGGCGCTCGCCGTCCCGCTGAGGACGACGCTCACCGTTTCCGCTGCTGCGCTGCTGGCCTTGCGGGCGCCGGCTTTGCTGCTGGGGTTTGCGCGAGCCGCGATCGTCAGATTCTTTTTCGCCTGCCGGACGCGGAGCGAGCTTGTTGCCGATCAGCTTCTCGATGGCGCGCAGGTAATCGCGCTCGTCTTTCGAGACGAACGAGATCGCCACGCCCGATGCGCCGGCGCGCGCGGTGCGGCCGATGCGGTGGACGTATTGCTCGGGCACTTCCGGCAGGTCGAAGTTGATGACGTGTGTGAGGTTGTCGATATGGATACCGCGCGCCGCGATATCGGTCGCCACGAGGACCGGCACCTTGCCGCCCTTGAAGGCTTCCAGCGCGCGTTCGCGTTGCGACTGGCTCTTGTTGCCGTGGATGGCGACCGAGTCGATGTCCGACGCCGCGAGACGGCGAACGACGGCGTCGGCGCCATGCTTCGTCCGGGTAAAGACGAGAACGGTCTTCACTTCTGGCTTGCGGATGGTCTCGACCAGCAAGGCCTGCTTTTCGCCCTGCTCAACAAAGCAGATGCGTTGCTCGACCTTGTCGGCAGTCGCCGACGGCGGAGCAACGGCAACCTGGGCCGGATCACGCAGGAACTGCGCGGCGAGGCCTTCGACGAGTTTCGGCATGGTAGCCGAGAAGAACAGTGTCTGGCGTTTCGCCGGAACATGTTTCGCGATGGCGCGGAGGGCGTGGATGAAGCCGAGGTCCAGCATCTGGTCGGCTTCGTCGAGCACGAGGACTTCAACGTCCTTGAGGCCGACAGCGCGCTGCTCGATCAGGTCGATCAGGCGGCCGGGCGTCGCGATGAGAACATGCACGCCGCGCTCAAGTTTGCGGATCTGCGGGCCGATCTTGGCGCCGCCGCAAACCATCGCGACGCGCAGGCCGAGGCCGGCGCCGTAGGTTTCAAACGAGGCAGCGATCTGGCCGGCGAGTTCGCGGGTCGGGGCCAGCACGAGAACGCGCGTGCCCTTGTGCGGGGCCGGGCCCTGGTTGCGGAACAGCTTGTCGAGGATCGGGGCGGCGAAGGCCAGCGTCTTGCCGGTGCCGGTCTGGGCGAGGCCCATGACATCGCGGCCGGACATGATCAGCGGGATGGCGCCGGCCTGGATCGGGGTAGGGGTGGAATAGCCGGCAGCGGTCAGCGCAGATTCAACGCGCGGCGCGAGGCCGAAGGATTGGAAGGTTGTCATGTGTTCTTTCAAAATAATATGGTGCGCCCGGCGCGACACGTCGCGCTGGGGAGCGGGGGTTCTAACGACCCGCGTGAAGAAGGGCGCCTGGGGCTAAGTTGTTGTCTGTAAGGAGGGCCTACGACAGGGCGAATGTTTCGCCGCGCCAGCTCACGCTGTCCCTGCAAGGCGGCCAAAGCTGCCCAGACAGCGGGCACATGGGGTAAAACCGCCGACAAGTCAAAGGTTTTTCCGCAATGGCAGCGTTAACGGCGCGGGTTGTCCGCCTGCGGATCGCCGGAGTCGCGGCCAGTATTCAGGGTTTTTCAAACGGGTTCAGGCCGTCCTCCAGCAGTTTCAGCGCCACAGCCCGCGCGCGGCCTGCGGGCTTGCCCAGGAGTTCGCCGAGCGTTGGGCCGAACAGGCCGACGCCAATGGCGAGGATAACGCTGACCAGGATCGCGTCTTCAAGCCGGCTTTCCCCGCCTTCCGGCGGACGGATTTTTTGCCGGATCACAGTCTGTACGGCCTCGCGTACCGTCCGCAGGCGGCGCGATTCGCCTGTCATCTCCAGCCAGGCTGCGAGACGGGCTGCGCCTTTGGTCTCGAACGCATCGAACAGGTTCTGCAGACCAGCGCCGCGCGCCGCAGAGGGATCATCCGGCACGTCCATTGCCAGCAGGCCCGAGACCAGCTCGACAATCATCTTTTCCATCAGCGCGGCCTGAACCCCGTCGATGGTGCCGAAATGGTGAAGCACGGTGGCATTTGCCACGCCTGCCTCCTTCGCCACGTCCGCGAGACGCAACGACTGAGGGCCGGTGCGTACCAGCAGGCGTTCCGCCGCGATGAGAATGTTCTCTCGAGAGGCTTCCGGCGACCGGCGGACCCGGGAAGGGGTGATTTTACTTATCGACATTTTTGTCAGTAACTGTTATAAAGACTGAAATTCAGTTGAGACTATGTCCCCAATCTCACGCTTGTCAGCAGGAATCACCCGATGACCGCCGCCCGTAGCCCTGATGATCTCACCATTCTGCCCCGCGACCTGCATTTTGATGTGGCTACCGCGAAATCCGGCCATTGGCTCGATGGCGACCCGGTCGCGACGGCGGTGATGAACTCGCTGTCGCTGACCTTCCCCGATGGCGAGCGCCTCTTCATGGACGCGGTGCGCGGCTACAAGGACCAGTTGAGCGGCAAGCTGGCCCAGGAGGCGAAGGACTTCATCGCCCAGGAAGCCATCCATTCGCGCGAGCATGTGATGCTCAACAAGATGATCGACCGCAGCAAGTATCCGGTCGAGGCCATTGAGGCAGAAATCCGGGAGCGGATCGCATTCGCCCGCTCGCGCGGCCCGGTCGGCATGTTGATCTCGACGATCTGCCTCGAGCATTTCACCGCTATGCTCGCCGACATGTTCGCCCAGCACGATGACCTGTTCAAGAAAACCGAGCCGGCGCTGCGCGATCTCTGGCGCTGGCATGCGATGGAAGAGACCGAGCACAAGGCGGTGGCCTATGATGTCTTCCTTATCGCCACCAAGGAATGGCCGGCCTGGCGGCGCTATGTCCGCCGCTGCGTGGCGATGCTGCTGATCTCGTATTTCTTCCCGCGCAACATCACGACCTTCGCCTCGTCGATGCTGGTCGCGGATGGCTACACGCCTGAAGAAGCCAAAAAGGCCGTCAAGCGCTTCCTGTGGAAGGACCCCGCCTTCTTCGGCCGCGGCTGGAAGATCTGGATCCAGTGGTTCAAGCCCGGCTTCCACCCCTGGGACCATGACAACCGCGCCCTGATGTCTGAGTGGCAAGCCGAGTTCAATCTGGTGGCGGCCGAATAATTTCCCTACCTGATTCAGGTTACTGGACAATCGGGGCCCGGCACCTCAACTCTAATCCCAAGGCTGGGGATTGAGTCCGTTCAGTATGAAACACTTCTGGACCCTCCAGGCACTTTGTATCGCGTCACTTTCGCTTGCGGCGTTTGTCGCGGGCGTGGAAGCGACAGCAGAAACCGCGCCGCTCTCGGTGGAGCCGGCACCGAACTATCTCGGCATCGAACTGCCCCTGCGTCCCGGCGAGCGCATCATCCCGACTGCGGGCGGCGACTGTTCCGTGGTTGTGTTTGCCCCGCACGAGGAACGCCATGAGCGCTTCGCCGCGTATTGGCGCACGGCGCGATGGAACGGCTACTGCCGGTTCGGCCTCGCCCATGGCGCCGGCACAATAACCGGTGTGGAAGGAAACTGGAGCGTCGAGACGTCGATGGTCTATGGTCTCGAGGTCAACCCAGCGGAATCTATCACGACTGAAGTCGGACAGGATGGGGCGATCTCGTGGGACCCGTCGATCGACACGCTGAATTTCTTTTCCGGCCCTGCCTTCAGCGATCTCGAAAGCAAACGCTACGTGATCCGTCTTGAAAAGGTACCGTCCGGCGATCTGCAGCTCGGTGACATGGTTTCAGACTGGTATGGTCAGGACTATCTCGAAAAACGCACGTTCGACGAGAATGGGCGAGAAAGAACCATCAGTATCAGTGTATGGAATGTTGACACCTTTTGCGGGCTTGGACTCCCGGACGAGTACAAGTCGTTCGAAAAGGAAGTGAAAAAGGCCTGCAAGAAGACCGCCGACAAGCTCGTCCTCCTCCGGCGGGAAGGCTTTGAAGCAGAAACCTGGTCGGATCGCCCGATCACCTGGCTGAAATCCTGTCCGGTGAATAGGGCGCGAAACATCAATGATTGCGGCAAACTGGTGAAGGAAGCGCTCGGCAAGGAAGCCGCCGAGCTGGACAAGTTTCTCACCGAGGGCGACACGGCTGCGCGCGCTGCGGCGCGGCAGGAAATCATCGACCGCTACGCCCCGCTGGAAGCGGCCATCGAGGAGCCTCTGCTGGTCGGAGATTCCGAGTAGGCTAATTCGATCCGTCTACAGATCGATCACCACGCGCCGGTCTTCCAGCGCCGTGATCGCCGCGTCCGGCGTGGCGCTGTGCACCAGAGCGTCCCGGAACGTCTCCGGAATGAATCCGCCAGCGATGATCCGGTCGATCAGGTCGAAGAAGGGCTGCCAGAAGCCGTCTTCGTCCAGGAAGGCCATCGGCTTCGCATGCAGGCCGAGCCGGGCCCAGGAGAGGATTTCCACCGCTTCCTCCAGCGTGCCGATCCCGCCGGGCAGCACGATGAAGGCATCGGCCTCCTCGAACATCATCATCTTGCGGGTGTGCATGTCCTCGACGATGCGGTGTTCCACATCCTTGAAGATGCGTTCCTTCTGCAGCAGGAACCGCGGCATGATGCCGAGCACGCTTCCGCCCGCGCCGTTCGCCGCGCGTGCGCAGGCGCCCATGAGGCCCACCCCGCCGCCGCCGTAGACCAGCCGGATGCCGCGCTCCGCCAGTTCACGTCCCAGCGCTTCGGCCAGGCGGATGTAGATCGCGTTCACGTTGTCGGAGGCGCCGCAATACACGCAGATCGATCCGATGCTCGAGGTTTTCGGGTGGGTCTTGATATCATCCATGGGCGGGGAGTTTACGCAGCGTTGCCGGCTTCTGCCAGACGCTTTCTCAGGATCGCGCCGGGAGGTATTCCGTGGGTGGGTTTCGTTTTCCAACGTTCCGCGCCATATGGCATGCATGAGTTCACATGCACATGCCGCACAGTCGCCCGAAAACCACGACCGGATCGAGAGTGCGGACGGGGGCCTGTGGGCTTCGATCCTGCGTATCCTGAAGCTGCTCTGGCGGCCGGAGCTGGCCAAATGGCGTCCGGTCATGGCGGTGGCCGTGGTGCTGACGCTCGCCGCGTCGGTGCTGGAGGTCATCTCGCCCCTCGTCATGGGCCATGCGATCAACCAGGTGGTGGCGCAGGGCGAAGGCGGCGGGTTTGCCGTCGCAGCGCTCTGGCTGACCTATGGGCTGATCCTCAGATTCGCCGCCGCCGCCCTGCCGCAGGCCCGGGACTGGCTTTTCGCGCCGGTAAGCCAGGACGCCCAGCGGGTGGCGAGCGTGGACGCATTTGGCCATGCCCTCGGCCTGTCGCTGAACTTCCATCAGACCCGGCGTACCGGCGCGCTCAACCGCGTCATCGAACGCGGGGCAGGGGCGATCGATTACCTGATCCGCTTCCTCGCCTTCAACATCGGACCCACGCTGATCCGCCTCGTGCTGGCCTCCATCGCGCTCGGCGTAGCCTATGACTACCGGCTAGCCCTGATCGCGGTCGCGACGATTGTCCTGTATGTGATCTGCACGGTTGTCATCACCGAATGGCGCGTGCGCCAGCGCCGGAAGATGAACGAAGCCGACACGCATTTCCGCGCGACCTCGGTGGACATCCTGACCAATTTCGAGACCGTCAAATCCTTCGCGGCCGAGACGCGCGAGACCGGCCGGTTCGACAAGGCGATGGGCGACTACAACGTCCACTATGTCGATACGATGCGCAGCATGTATGTGCTGAACACCGTGCAGGCGCTGGTGATGAACCTCGGCCTGCTCGCGGTGATGGTGCTGTCGGCGCTGAACGTCATCGAGGGCCGGATGCAAATCGGCGACCTGACGGCAGTGATGCTGATGCTGCTGTCGCTCTACGCGCCGCTGAACATCCTTGGCTGGGCCTGGCGCGAGATCAAGCAGGGCGCTGTCGATCTCGAGAAGCTTCACGGACTGCTGGCCATGGTGCCGGAAGTCGAAGATGTGCCGGATGCCAAGGTGCTCTCCAAGCCGCAGGGCCGGGTGACGTTCGAGGATGTGTCCTTCAATCATGAAGGCCGCTCCGTCGGTGTGCAGAATATCAGCTTCGATGTGCCCGCCGGCGGCAAGATCGCCTTTGTCGGCACGTCGGGCGCCGGCAAGTCGACGCTGCTGAAACTGCTGTTCCGTTTTTACGAGACCGATGGCGGGCGGGTGCTGGTTGACGGACAGGATGTACGCACGGTGACGCAGGAGTCGCTGCGCGCCGCCCTCGGCCTCGTGCCGCAAGATGTCGTGCTGTTCAACGACACGATCCGCGCCAACATCGCCTATGCACGCCCCGGCGCGACCGAAGAGGAAATCCGCGAAGCTGCCCGCGGGGCGCAGCTGCTTGATTTCATCGAAAGCCAGCCGGACGGCTGGAACACCCGTGTCGGTGAGCGCGGCTTGAAGCTCTCCGGCGGCGAAAAACAGCGCGTCGGCATTGCCCGGGTCGTGCTGGCTGACCCCGCCATCCTCGTGCTCGACGAGGCGACCAGCGCGCTCGACAGCGCCACCGAAGCGGCCGTGCAGGACGCACTTGAACATGCCTCGGCGGGCCGGACGACCCTGATGGTCGCGCACCGGCTTTCGACCGTCATTTCGGCCGACGAAATCATCGTTCTGGAGGCCGGACGTGTGATTGAACGTGGTAACCATGCGGCGCTGCTGGCAAAAGGCGGCAAATATGCTGATATGTGGCAAAGGCAGGCGCGTAGCACGGATGCTGCATTGGCCCTGACCTGAGGCCCGAAAGCCGAGAAAGGAGCGAAGTCATGCCGGATGAAATCGAGCGCCGCTCCATGCCGTGGCTGAATGTCGTTTTCGACTGGGAAGGCGTGGCCGCGGCGGCGGCGGCTTTCCTCGCTGCGCTTCTGCTTGGCTGGATCTGGGGCCCGCTGTTCTGGATCGGCTTTGCCGCAATGGTTGCGGCGCTGGCAGCAGGCCGCTGGTCGCGCCGGTCCCCACCGGACATGGCGGACGGCGTGGTGGCGCCTTGTGACGGGATCGTCCTGAGCATCCAGGGCGAAGAGCCGCCGACGGCGCTGCGTCTCTCGCCGGGCAGTTATGTCCGGATACGGATCACCTCTTCGCCGCTGACGACCAACAAGCTCTACACTCCGATTGCCGGCGGAGTAGACCTGATCACGCTGGCGCAAGGCGAGCCGTCGGTTCCGATGGCGTTCCGCCCGGACGATGAGGGGCTGACGCGCGCCTATGTGTCGTTTGAAAGCGCCGGCGAGCAAGCAGGTCTTGCGCTGTCTACCGGCGGGTTTGGTCCACGCATCGAGCTGGATGTCGAGACCGGCGATGTCGTCCGGCTCGGCCGCGCCTTCGGGACCCGGCGGCTGGGCGGCTGGTGCGATCTTTATCTTCCGGCGAGCTTGAACATACTCGTCTGGCCGGGCCAGACGCTTATCGGCGGCGAGACCGTGATCGGTCGCCTGCGCGCAGAGTTTGAAGACGACTTTGTGATCGAGGTGCCCGAGATCGAGGTGCCGGAACCAAAGCCTGCGACCGTGGCGGCAGCGCCGACGGTAGCCGAAGTGGCGGCCGAGGAAGAGGACTTCTTCGACGATTATCCGGAGCCGGACGAAGTCGAAGCTCCCGAAGACCCCGCCGCGATCTTTGCCCGCCTGCGCGAAGCGGCGCGCAAGCACGGCGAGAGCGACTGATCTGTCCCGGCGTTACGCACCGCGGGCCCAATCGCGCAGATCGGCCACGTAAATCTCCGGCACTTCCATTGCCGCGAAATGTCCGCCCGTCGGCATCTCCGTCCAGCGCGTGATGTTATAGGCCCGCTTCGCCCAGCTCTGCGGCGGCGCGAGGATGTATTCCTCGCCCGGATAGCTCGCAAACGCGGTCGGCGTCTCGCATCGCTCGCCTTCGGGCAGGCTGGCGCCGCCTTCCTGGAACAGGGCGTTGTAATACCAGACGCTCGTCGCAATGGCGTCGTTCACGAGATAGATCATCACGTTCGTCAGCAGCTGGTCGCGCGTGTAGACCTCGAGCAGGCCGTGCTCGCGAAGATCGCTCCAGCCATGGAACTTCTCGAGAATCCACGCCGCCGCGCCCATCGGCGAATCCATCAGCGCCATCGCCAGCGTCTGCGGTTTGGTCGCCTGCTGCATAAGGTAGGCGCCCTCCATCTGCATCATCATCTGCGAACGCTGAAGCCACGCGGTTTCTTCCGGAGTCTGTGGAAGGGCAGGCGTCGGCCGCATCGCCATCATGTTGAGGTGGATGCCGCGGCAACCGCCCTTGCCGTCCACCGTACCATGGTTCTTGCCGAGCCAGGACGTCACCATCGAGCCCCAGTCGCCGCCCTGCGCGAGGTAGGCGGGGTAGCCGAGCACGTCGCGCATCAGCTTGTCCCACAGCGCAGCGGTCGCCCGCTGGCCGAGCGGCGAGGCCGGTTTGCCGGAAAACCCATAGCCGGGCAGGGACGGAATCACGAGATCAAACGCATCTTCCACCTTTCCTCCGTGCTCGGATGGAAAGGCCAGTGGCCCGATCGCCTGCCAGAACTCGTACACGCTCCCCGGCCAGCCATGCGTGATCAGCAGCGGACGCTTGCCTTTTGCTTCGCCCACCACATGCACGAAATGGATGGACTGCCCGTCCACCTCTGCGGTGAACTGCGGCCAGCGGTTCAGCTCCGCCTCGGCGGCGCGCCAGTCATACGTCTCCAGCCAGTAGCGCTGGATATCCTTCATCACCGGCGTCGACATGCCATAGGCAAAGCCCTGCTCGTTCGCCGGCGCCGGGAACCATTTGTAGGCTTCCACCCGCGCACGGATCGCAGCGAGTTTTGCGTCAGGGATTTTGATGGTGAAAGGTTTCGGCGCGGTCATGGCGGATCCTCGTTTCGAGGAACCCTAGCTGACCGCTCGCCTCCGGGGGAGACGGTGCCCTCGCGTCAAACCGAAAAACTCGTCCCGCAGCCGCATCCGCTCGTTGCGTTCGGGTTCTTGATCTTGAACGCGGCGCCGATCAGCTCGTTCGCGAAGTCGATTTCCGATCCCTTGAGGAACTCAAGGCTCATCTCGTCGATCAGTACCCGGGCGCCGTCCCGCTCGATCACGAGGTCGTCGCCGTTAGCCTCGGGTGCAAAATCGAACTTGTAGGAAAAGCCCGAACACCCTCCACCTTCAACGGACACACGCAGGTAGGCCGCGCCGTCCTGTTTGGCGAGAATCGCATTAATCCGCTTCGCAGCCGAGGCTGTAAGGGTCACATCCGGTGTAGAAACGTCGGTCATGGGCAGAACATAAGGACTAAAACCGCGATGGAAAAGAGAGCCCTGTTCGCAACCCGGCACGAAGACAGCCGCGGACGCTTCTTCAATGAGGCGCCTTCTGCGACCCGCACGCCGTTCCAGCGGGACCGCGACCGGATTATCCATGCGACAGCTTTTCGCCGCCTGAAGCAGAAAACCCAGGTTTTCGTGGCCCATGAGGGCGATCATTTCCGCACAAGGCTGACCCATACGCTGGAAGTCGCCCAGATCGCCCGCACGATTGCCCGCACGCTGGGCCTGGATGAAGACCTCGCCGAAACCCTCGCCCTTTGCCACGATCTCGGCCATCCGCCCTTCGGCCATGCCGGTGAGGACCAGCTCGACGCCTGCATGGAGCCCTTTGACGGGTTCGACCACAATGCCCAGTCGCTGCGGATCGTCACGAGGCTGGAGCGGCGCTATCCGCAGTTCGACGGGCTCAATCTGAGCTGGGAGACCCTTGAGGGCCTCGTCAAGCACAACGGCCCGCTGACCGGTCCGGATACGACCGTGAACGACCTGCCCGCGGCGTTTCGCGACTTTCCCCACCTGATCGACCTCGAGATCGACCAGTTCGCCGGCCCCGAAGCCCAGGTGGCCGCCCTGTCGGACGATATCGCCTACAACAACCATGACATCGATGACGGCATCGCCGCCGGCCTGTTCACGGTCGAGGACCTGATGGACCTGCCGGTGGTCGGCGACGCGTTCAGGGGCGTGCGGGTCGAGTTTCCGGACATCGACGACCGGATGGTCACCTACGAGGCCGTTCGCCGCCTGATCGGCCTGTGGATCAATGATCTCGTCGACGAGACCCGCGCCCGGGTGAAGCGCTACAAGCCGAAGACCGCCGCTGATGTGCGCGCGATGGATGTGCCGCTGATCGCCTTCTCCGACGCCCTGGCGGGGCCGCAAAGCGCCCTGCGCGCTTTCCTCTATGCCCGGATGTACAAGCATTACCGCGTCAACCGGATGCGTTCGAAGGCGAAGCGCGTGCTGGCGGACCTGTTCGAGGTGTTCCTGCACGAGCCGCAGACCCTGCCGCCGCCCTGGGGCGGGCTGGCCGACCCGGCGCCGGACGCGCTGCGGGCGCGGATCGTGTGTGACTACATCGCCGGAATGACCGACACGTTCGCTCTAGAAGAACACCGCCGCCTGTTCGATTCGCGCAGCCTCGCCTGAGCCCGGAATCGTAGCAAACACGGCCCAAAGCGGGTCTCTTCAAGGCTCGTTAAGGAAACCGGCCTAGTTGTTAACCGCAGGATTTTGTTCAGGGAGCAACCAATGGGCCGACAAAGCTCACAGGGCCAGGACTATACCCCCTTTGACGACGACTACCGGGGGTTTGACGCCCGCGAGGAAGAGACCGCACGCGGCCCCCTGATCCTGACGCTCGCCATCGGCGTGCTGCTGATTTTCGGCGCCGTGGTCTGGAACACATACCGCCAGGGTGTGCGCCCGGAAGGCGAGGGGCTGCCCAGCGTGCTCGCCGAGGATACGCCGATCAAGACCGCCCCCACCGAAGCGGGCGGCGCCGTGGTCGAAAACACCGATATCCGCTTCTTCGACGAGATGGACGCCTCCGACCGCGAGCCTGCTGTCGAGCTTGCCTCTGCCGGCGCAGAACTCGCGGGCGCCGGCGCGGTCAGCGACGGCCTGCCGACGAACCTCCGCCGCGGCCCGGTGGAGCCGGTCACCGACCTGACGGACGCGGTACCGCCTGCAGCGGTGGTTGCCGAGCCTGCGCCAGCGGCTGAGGCCGTTGTAACCCCCACGCAGCCCGCAGCCCTCGAAGTGCCACAGGGCCCGCGCGTGCGCTTCGCGTTTGCGGCGGACGGCGCCTATCTCGTGCAGATCGCCGCCCTGCGCTCCGAGGAAGCGGCTGAATCCCAGTGGAAACGGGTGACTGCTTCGGCGCCGGAATTGTATCATGGCGCCATGAAAATGATCCAACGCGCCGACCTCGGCTCCGAGGGTGTATTTTATCGGTTGCGCGTCGGTGCCTTTGCCGACAGATCGGAGGCTTCGGCCTTCTGTGACGCGGTCAAGGAAGCCGGTGCCAACTGCATCGTGGTGAACGGATAGTGGTCAAAGCCTGCATTCTCAGCGTATCCGGCCCGGAATTGACTTCCGGCGAAGCGGCCCTGTTCCGGGCGCAAAACCCGTGGGGCGTGATCCTGATGGGCCGTTCCTGCGTCAGCCGGATGCAGGTGCGCAAACTGGTCGCCGACATCTGGGACGCGACTGGCCGGGAAACACTCATCTTCATCGACCAGGAAGGGGGCCGCGTAGCACGCCTGAAGGCGCCTGAATGGCCGCTGTTCCCACGCGGGGCAGATTACGCGGCCATCTACGCCCGCGACCCCGAGCTTGGCCGCGAGGCTACCTGGCTCGGACACCGGCTGATAGCCGCGGAACTCGCGAGCCTTTCGATCCACGCCGATTGCGCGCCGGTTGTCGACCTGCCGGTTCCCGGCGCCCATGACATCATCGGCGACCGCGCCTTCGGCACCGACCCCGCCGGAATCGCAGACCTTGCTGCCGCAGCCCTCAGGGGCCTTGCCGCCGGCAGCGTCGCGGGCGTCATCAAGCATATCCCCGGCCATGGCCGCGCCTTCGCCGACAGCCATTACGAACTGCCGCGCGTCACCGCCGGCGATAATGAACTATCGAAGGATTTCGACGCCTTCGCCCGGGTCGCCGATGCCCCGATGGCGATGACAGCCCACATCTCCTACGACGCTTACGACGCCGGCAAGGCCGCGACCGTCTCGCGCATCATGATTCAGGACGTCATCCGCGGCCGAATCGGGTTTGATGGCCTGCTGATGACGGATGATCTGGGGATGAAAGCCTTGGGGGGTACACTTACCGAGCGCGCAGACGCCTCCATCGCGGCCGGCTGCGATGTGCTGCTGCATTGCTCCGGTTTCCTGAAAAACCCGGACGAGATCCTTGCGGAAATGACCGAAGTCGCTACGGCCGCGCCGCATCTCGCGGGCAAAGCCGAAGACCGCGCCGACAATGCGGATGCCATCGCACGGCGCACCGAACCGTTCGAGGCCGCGAAAGGCTGGCGCCGGTTCCACGAACTCTTCCCACAACTGGGGGCGATGGCGTGAGCGGAGAGGCCATCTCCATTGATGCCCTGTCGGCCGATGTGGCCGAAGCCGACGGCGTGAACCTCTTCTCGGTGGATGTGCCGGGTTATGAGGGTCCGTTGCATCTGCTGCTGGAACTGGCGCGCCGCCAGAAGGTGAACCTGCTTCAGATTTCCATGCTGCAGCTCGCCGAGCAGTACATGACGTTCATCGAGGACGCGCGCAGCAAACGGATTGATCTGGCGGCGGACTATCTGCTGATGGCGTCCTGGCTCGCCTTCATGAAGTCGCGCCTCCTGTTGCCGAAGCCGGAAGCCCTCGGTGATGACGAGCCAACCGGCGAGGAGATGGCCGCCCGGCTTGCCTTCCGCCTCAAGCGTCTCGACGCGATGCGCGAAGCCGTTCGCGAACTCGAGGCTGGCCCGGTGCTGAACAATGTCGTGTTCCTGCGCGGCGCGCCGGTACAGCCGAAAGTCGTCAAGCTGACCGAATTCACGGCAACCCTTTACGATCTCACCTCCGCCTTCGGTTTCATCCGTGACCGGAAGGAAAAGGAAGCGCCGCACCGCATCGAGAAACAGCCCGTGATGGCGCTCGAGCAGGCGCGCAATACGCTGCGGGGGCTGCGCAAGCAGCTTGAGAACTGGTCGAGCCTCGACGATATCCGCACGGCGCTGTGCGAGAACACGCCGGAACTTCCGGGCCGGTCGGTGACCGCCAGCGTCTTCTCCGCCGCCCTCGAACTGACGCGCGACGGCGAGGTCGACATGCGCCAGGACGCTCACTTCTCGCCCATCTATCTTCGCAACGCGGCGCGCGCCGGGGAGGGGATCGATGCAACCGTCTGAGACATTCAAGATGACCCATGACACGGCCGACAATCGCCGCGATGCAATGAGCCAGCTGTCCGAGGCTCAGGCCCGCGCCGAAGCAGACCTGCTGGGCGGCCGCGACGCCGCATTGGCCGAAGGCGTGCGCCGGGCCGAGGCTGTGCTGTTCGCCGCCGGCGAATCTCTGTCTGCGGAGCAGGTTGCCGAAATCCTGCCGCAGGGCATTGAGGCAGGCGAAGTGCTGATGGCCCTGCGCGCGGTCTATTCCAAGCGCGGCGTGAACCTCATCGAGGTGGCCGGCAAGTGGCGTTTTCAGACGGCGCAGGATCTCTCTTACCTCTTTGTCGAAGAGCGCCAGGTTCAGAAGAAGCTCGGCCAGGCTGCGCTGGAGACGATGGCGATCATCGCCTACGGCCAGCCGGTGACGCGCGCCGAGATCGAAGCCGTGCGCGGCGTTGCGGTGGCGAAATCCGTGATCGACACGCTGCTGGAAACCGGCTGGGTGCGCGTGCGCGGCCGCCGCAAGACGCCGGGCCTGCCGATCACCTACGGCACCACGGACAAGTTCCTCGAACATTTCGGCCTCGAAAGCCTCGACACGCTGCCCGGCAAGGCGGACCTCGAAGCCGAAGGCCTGCTGACCGACGTGATCCCGTCCGGCTTCCAGATGCCCGACGAAGAGGCGCTGTCGGAAGAAGACATGCTCATCGGTGAACTCGGTAATGTCGAAGACGTCGAAGCCTTCGTGACAGACTTCATGGGCGACGAGGCCATTGCTCCGGTTACGGAGCAAGCTGCTTCGACGCCGGTTGCAGGCGATGGCGATGACGAGGAAGAAACCGGAGGCGGCCTCAGCGTGTTCGCTTACACCCGCGCCCCGAAACCGGAAGCCGACCCCGAAGCCTTCGACCGCGAAGCCATTCAGGCCGCCGTCCGCAAACTCCGCGGTGAAACCCGCATGCCGCAGCAGCCGATGCATACCTGGCGGGACGACGAGTAGGCCTCAAACCGCCGGCGGCGCGAACCTGAACCGCCTTGGCGTATCATAGTCCGCGTACAGCTCATCCTCGCGTGTGCCGCCGCCGATGTTGTGGATGAACATGGCGTTGCCCGTCAGCGGATCATAGCCTGAAAAGATCGCGATGTGCGGCAGGCGCCCGCCGAGGCGCATGGTGATCAGGTCGCCGGCCTGCCAGTCGTCACGGGTGCCGGGGGCGTCGCGCTCAAGGCCCTGGCGCTGGAAGTAGCGTTCAAGGTTCGGCACGCGGCGATGGTCGATGTTCCTGTCGGCGCGCGTCAGGCCCCAGCTCCTGGGATAGCTGCCGAAAGCCGCCGTCATGTCGTCATGCACCAGCACCTGCAGATCGACGTCGAAGGCGTCGCGGTAAGCGCGGATCACGACATCGGTGCACACGCCCGTCTCGCGCGGGATGTCGCCGCCCGGATAGGCGAGCGTGACATAGGCGGGGTCGTAGCCGGTCGTGACGCCGATTTGCTTCCTCGCGGCGCGCACCAGCTTCTTCGTCCAGACGTTCTCCGCTTCGACCAGCGGCAAGGGCGGCAGCAGCGGCAGCCCAAGGGCGGAAACAAGGAACGACCGGCGTGTCCACATGGCGCCATATCAACGCGCTGTTGCGGCAGCATTTTGTCCGAAATTAGAAGCCTCTGAACTCCGCGATTTCGTCCACCGGCGCGCGCTCGGCATAGAGGTTGTTCGCCTTGTCGGCCTTGTCGGGCTTGCCGACCGCGATGCCGCACCAGATCATCTCGGTCGGGCCAAGGCCGAAATGTTCCTTCAGCGTCGGGCGCAGGATGCCCCAGCATTCCTGCATGCAGGTGCCCCAACCGCGCTCTTCGGCGAGCAGGCAGAGCGTCTGCAGGTACATGCCGGTGTGGCCCCACTGGCCGTGGCCCATCCGCTCGTCGATGACGATAAACAGTGCCAGCGGCGCGCCGAAGAAGCGGAAATTGTTGGCGAACCAGCGCATCCGGCCGGCACGGTCTTCGCGCGGGATTTCGAGCGCTTCGTACAGCATCTCGCCGACGCGGCGGCGGCGGGCTTCGTGCGGCTCCCAGAGGTCTTTCGGATAGATCGGCCGGTCGGTCGGCTCGCCGGCGGGATTTGTGGCGAGCTTCGCCTGCGCGATCTGGATCACCTTGTCCTTCTCGGCGCCGGTGACGGCAATGACGCGCCAGGGCTGGGTGTTGCCGCCGGAGGGCGCGCGCTGGGCGGCGGTCAGCCACTCGCGGACTTCATTCAGCGGGAGGGGATCGGGCAGGAAGCCCCGCGTGGAAATGCGCTGCGCAACGGCCTTGGATACGTCCATGAAAAAACCTCCCGACATCTCTGCCGGGAGGTCTAGTCAGGATGGAGCCGTGCGGCCAGTCCTTACTTCGCGTGAAGCACGACCGGCATCCAGGTATAGCCGCGCACAAAGGCGCCGGACGTGTAGGACGGTTCCGCCAGAACTTCGATATGATCGTAGCGGGCCATCAGCTCTTCCCAGAGGATCTTCAGCTGCAGCTCGGCGAGGCGGTTGCCGACGCAGCGGTGGATGCCGAAGCCGAAGGAAAGATGCTGGCGGGCGTTCTTGCGGTCGATGATGAAGTCTTCCGGATTCTCCTTCCAGAAGTTGGTGTCGCGGTTGCCCGAGACGTACCACATGGCGATCTGCTCGCCCTTCTTGATCGTCTTGCCACGGATCGTCACGTCTTCCAGCGCGGTGCGGCGCATGAAGGACAGCGGCGTCTGCCAGCGGATCGTCTCCGACACCATGTTCGGGATCAGCTCCGGATCGGCCTTCAGCTTCTTGTACTCTTCCGGATACTTGTTCAGCGCATAGACCGAGGCGGTCATCGTGTTGCGGCTGGTGTCATTGCCGCCGACGATCAGCAGGATGACGTTGCCGAGCAGTTCCATCGGCGTCATGTTCTTGGTCTTGTCGCCGTGCGCGAGCAGGCTGATCAGGTCGCCGTTTTCGGCTTCTGCGCCGCGTTGCTGGAACAGGCCCATGAACGTGGTCAGGCACTGCATCATTTCCTGTTTCCACTGCACTTCGCCGCCGGGGCAAATGTCGGGGTTGTGCATGTTGGTGGCGATGTCGGACCAGCGGGTCAGCTCGCGGCGGCGTTCCTGCGGATAGCCGAACAGGGTAGCGAGCATCATGCCGGTCAGTTCGATCGAAACCCGGTCGACCCAGTCAAACGGCTCGCCGACCGGCAGGCCGTCGAGCACGGCCTGCGTCCGGGTGCGGATGACGGACTCATATTCCTTCAGCATGTTCGGCGCGACCGCTGGCTGCACGGTCTTGCGCTGCTCGGAATGGCGCGGCTCGTCCATCGCGATGAACATCGGCATCTCGAAATCTTCGAGCGGCGGGCCAAGGGTGATGCCGCCGTATTCCCACGAGGAGGAGAAGCGTTTGTGGTCGGTGTCGACCGCCATGATGTCTTCGTAGAGCGTCACCGACCAGTAGGGGCCGACAAAGCTGTCCGGCGTGTAGTGAACCGGGTCTTCCTTGCGAAGGCGCTCCAGGCGGTCCCAGAACTTGCCCTGGCGCCACATTTCCGGATCGACAACGTCCAGTGTTTCGAGGGGGAGTTCTGAAGCCGGGCGTACCTCACCGAAGGTCGGCGTATAGCCAGGATGCATCGGTTCGCGGGGGGTGACTTTCGGGCGCTCAAGGGCGGGGTGGTTTTCGAAGGAGAAGGTATCGGCAGCCATGAAGGGTCCTCCGGTGTCTGGCCCATCTGCGGGGCGATTGAACATTCCGGATTCTATTTAGCACACCCCGTTTCACAAATCCATGACGCCTGCGTCATTTTTGTGAGATTGCACGGATCAGGCCGGCAGGCGCTCGGCTCTGGCGTCCCGCAGCGCGCTGCGCAGGCGCCTTGCGAGGCTCTTGCGCTCTTCCACTGTGAGGAACCGGCCGATCACCCAGGCGGTGCGGCCGTGCTCGATTCGCAGCCAGCTGGTGGAGGTCAGCGGTTCATCCAGTTCGACCCGGGCAAAGGCCGTCGGCACTTCGGCAATCTTCTCCCGGCCCTTGGCGTCCAGGTGGCGCATGCGGATCTGGCGGGCAGTGACGGTGATATGCGTCTGTTCGCGCAGTTTCCGGAAGGAGAGGCGGAACGCCAGCCAGATCGCCAGCATGTCCAGCCCGAAGAAGCCGAGGATCGGCGCCGCACCCATCGACCAGAACATCAGGCCCGTGAGGAAGAACACCACCGCCACGATCGCCATGCCGATGGCAAACCCGCGCTCGCTCAGGGAGCGGTTGGGGGTCAGGGTCGCGTCCAGGTAGATCGTTTCGGCCGGCTCGTTCATGCCTTTCGACCTAGCACGCCCTTGCGCCGGAAAAAGGGCGCCCTATGCCTCTTCGAATGGTCAAAGCAGCGCACCCCAGATCGAAATTCACCCGCGCAAAAGCGGCCGAGCTGTTCGCCGCGTTGGCGGCCGACCGGCCGGACCCGCGCACGGAGCTGGACTTCGTCAACCCCTTCACCCTGGTCGTCGCCGTCGCACTTTCGGCGCAGGCGACGGATGTGGGGGTCAACAAGGCCACGAAGAAGCTGTTCGCGGTCGCCGATACGCCGGAGAAGATGCTGGCGCTGGGGGAGGAGGGCGTCGCTGCTTACATCAAGACCATCGGCCTGTGGCGGGGCAAGGCGAAGAACGTCATCGCCCTCAGCCGCAAGATCCTCGAGGATTTCGGCGGCGAAGTCCCCCGCACGCGAGATGAACTGGTGACCTTGCCGGGCGTCGGCCGGAAGACGGCGAATGTCGTGATGAACGAAGCCTTCGGTGAGCCGACGATTGCGGTCGACACCCACATCTTCCGCGTCTCCAACCGCACCGGCCTCGCCCCCGGCAAGACGCCGGATCATGTCGAAGCCGGCCTCGAACGCATCACGCCAATCGAGTTCAAGAAGGGCGCCCACCACTGGCTGATCCTGCACGGGCGCTATGTCTGCAAGGCCCGCACGCCGGAATGCTGGCATTGCGCGATCGCTGATCTTTGCGCTTACCGGCCCAAGACGCGGGATCCGGCTGGCGACGGCTTCTCAGGGGCCTGCGCCCCCTGAACGGCGCTGAATTCCGGCGCGAGGTACTATTTGATTTGACCTGAGCGCACAGGTTGCCCATCTGACGGCGCGGCGACCCTTTGAAGGACTTGTAAGGCATGCAGCGATCCGTGGTTCTGAGACCTGCCAGAGCTGCAGCCATCTGCGCCATGGCCATTGGTGCAGCGGTCTGGCTGGGCGCCTGCGGCGGAGGCGGGGGAGGCACTTCGGCGAGCCCGCCGCCTCAGGGCCCCGCTCCGCCTCCGGCGCCTCCGCCTCCAGCGCCGCCGCCTTCATCAGGTCTCTCATGGACTTCCGGTACGTTCCAGGCGGCGAGCACGTTCAAGGATCGTTGCGAAGTAGTCCGCAGCGGGCGCGACATCGAGGGCAATGCTTTTCCCGACCGGGCGGGAAGTGCTCTCGAGGAGCGGTTCTGGCTGCGCTCATGGACCAACGAGACCTACCTCTGGAACACCGAAGTCACCGACCGCAACCCGGCCGATTTCGCCAATCGCCGCGATTACTTCGCCATCCTGCGCAGCTTTGCGCGGACCGCGTCGGGCAAGGAGAAGGACGATTTTCATTTCAGCGAACCGACCACCGAAACCCTGATCCGGAGAAACGCTGCGCCGCGCGCCAGCTACGGCGCCAGCCTGCTGTCGCTTTCCGCGGCCCCGCCCCGGGATTTCCGCGTCCGTTACACCGAGCCCGGCTCACCGGCTGCGACGGTTGCGAACGGGCAGGCCAATTTCGAGCGCGGCTCGCGCATCCTGCGGATCAACGGCATCGACTTTGTGAATGCGTCATCACAATCCGACGTAAACCTGTTGAATGCGGCACTGTTTCCCTCAGCTGCAGGCGTGGCGACCACCTTCAGCATTCAAGATCCCGACGGCGCCCAACGCACGGTGACGCTGACATCGGAAAACCTCTCACCGAAGCCGGTGAACCGGACCTCGGTCATCAGCACACCCTCGGGAAATGTCGGTTACATCGTTTTCAATACCTTCAGCCCGTTCGTGAGTGAACGCGAGATCGTGGATGCGATGACGCAGATGCGCTCGGCCGGCGTCAGTGACCTGGTCCTCGACCTGCGATACAACGGGGGCGGGCTGCTCGCCGTGGCCTCCCAGCTCAGCTACATGGTCGCGGGCGACACCCGTACACGCAACAAGGATTTCGAGCGGCTGCAATTCAATGCGGCGGCCGGCAATCGCAATCCTGTCACCGGCGGCGTGAACCAGCCCATTCCATTCTACACGACCGGCCAGGGCTTTTCCGTAACAGCCGGAACATCGCTGCCCGCGCTCAACCTGCCGCGCGTTTTCGTCCTCACGACCGCGTCCACCTGCAGCGCCAGCGAAGCCGTGATCAACGGGCTGCGCGGGGTAGGTGTTGAAGTCATCCAGATTGGTAATACCACGTGCGGGAAACCGTTCGGTTTCTACCCTCAGGACAATTGCGGCGAGACCTATTACACGATCCAGTTTCAGGGCGTGAACACGCTTGGCTTCGGTGACTATGCCGACGGCTTCATTCCGAACAATTCCACCGCCAGTTTCGGCGTTCGCCTTCCGGGCTGTTCGGTCGCCGACGATCTCACCCGGGAGCTGGGTGACCCGAACGAGGGCCTGTTGTCGGCGGCGCTGGCCTATCGCAGCTCGTTTGCGTGCCCGACCACCACGGCGGCAGATGCGGCACGTGCACGTGATACGGAAAGCAGTGTCAAAGGCCCAGCCATCGACCTGCCGCGGCCAGAGGTTATGGAGATCAACCGCGACATGTCGACGCCGCCGCAGCGCTGAAGCAGCGGCCGGAACAAAGGAACGCCGCAATGCACCGATGGATCATCCTGTTTGCCCTCGCGCCCCTGGCTGCCTGCGAGGCGGAACCGCAACTGGCGACCCTGACAGAGGCGTCGCCAGAAACCGTCGAAGCCCTGACCGGTGTCCTGGCGGCAGCCCTTGGCAGGGCCAGCGTCCAGCTGGGCCCGGGCGATCCGTCCCGTGAGCCGGTGGTCTCGGTCCTGCCGCCACAGCCCGGGCCGATGGAGGGAAACAGCCCTGCGATGCCGGCCCTCTTCGACATCGTGCTCGTTGAGGGGGATTGCTATGTGCGGGCACACAGCGATGGCGCGTTGCATCTGCTGGCAGGGTTCTCCTGCGTTCCGGCCGGGTAGGCGTCTCAGGCACCTTCGGACAACCGCCGCACCACACCCGCCGCCAGCCGCTCCCCAAGTTCCGGCCCCTCGATGGGGTAGAGATACGGTTCGATCACTTCCAGTTCCATCAGCAGCAGGCCGCCATCCGCGCCGCGCAGCATGTCCACGCGGCCATAGAGCGGCGCTTCGTCCAGCGTGCCGATGATCGCGCGCGCCGCGGCAAGGTCGTCTGTGGACGGATCAATCCTCTCCTCGCGTCCGCCATAGGTGGACTGGATGCGGTAATCTCCCGGCTGCGCGCGCTTGATCAGCGCGTGGCAGAAGTCGCCGTCGATGAAGATGAAGGAGAGTTCGCCCTCGGTCTGGATCATCGGCAGGAAGGGCTGGGCCATCATGGCATGCGGCATCGCGGGGATCGGCTCGCCGCGTTTCACCCTGTGCTGGTCCTTCGCGCCGGCGCCGACCTGGCGCTTGAACACGGCATCATCCGCGCCGAGCGTCTCGAACGCCGCCTTCGCTGCCGCCTCGCCGCAATCGTCCAGCCAGAGCGTCGGGATCAGTTTTGCGCCCTTGGTTTCCAGTTGCCGCAGATACGTCTTGCGGCTGTTCCAGCGCACCAGCGCCGAGCCGTTGAACAGGCGCGTCTGGCTCTCGATCCGTTCCAGCGCGGCGAGGAACTCGTCCAGCCGGTCCCAATAGTCCCAGGTCGTGCCGATGATGGCCGCCTGATAGGCGCTCCAGTCGGTCTTGGGATTGTCCCAGGCCACGTCCTCGACGCGGTAACCGCGTGCCTCGAAGGGGCCGCGCAGCGCGTCCATCATGTTGTCATGCTCGAACGCGTCGGTGCGGCGGATGGGCGAGCCGGGCAGGGTGACGCGGCTGGCGAGATAGGCGATCTTTTTCATGGCCGCGCCTCTAACCGCCTCCGGGCCTTGTGTCCACGGGCGCGCTCTGGCAAGGCGCGGAGAAGCGGCGGGCATCCAAGGATACAGCAGACATGAGCAGCGCAAAATTCGATGTAGTGGGTCTCGGCAACGCCATCGTGGACGTGCTGGCACGGGCCGACGACGCCTTCCTGACGCAGCACGGCATCGCCAAGGACGCGATGAGCCTGATCGAGGAACCGCGCGCCGAACTGCTGACCGCCCATGCCCTCAATCCCGTGATCACCTCCGGCGGCTCAGGCGCCAACACGATTGCCGGCCTGGCGAGCTTCGGCGCCGCCGCCGGATACATCGGCAAGATCGCCGACGATGACCTCGGCCACCAGTTCATGCGCGAGATGATGGCAACCGGCGTGCCCTTCCACACCCGTCCGCTGACGGACGGACCGGCAACCGCGCGCTCCATCATCTTCGTCACCGATGACGGCCACCGCAGCATGAACACCTTCCTCGGTGCGTCCGTCCTCTTCTCGAAAGACGACGTCGATGCCCAGATGGTTCGTGACGGCAGCATTCTCTATCTGGAGGGCTACCTGTTCGACAAGGACGAGGCCAAGGCCGCCTTCGTGCACGCCGCCGAGATTGCCAAGGCAGCGGGCCGGAAAGTCGCGATCACCCTGTCGGACAGTTTCTGCGTTGACCGGCACCGGGCAAGCTTCCGGCAGCTCGTGCGCGGGTACGCAGACATCGTGTTTGCGAACGAGGCCGAGCTCAAATCCCTTTATGAGACCGATGATTTTGAAGCCGCTCTCGGCATGCTGCATTCGGAATGCGCCATCGCCGCCGTGACGCGCAGTGAGAAGGGCTCGGTCGTGTTCGGCGACGGCGCGCCGATTGCCGTGCCCGCCGAACCGGTAGCAAAGGTGATCGACACGACCGGCGCAGGCGATCAGTATGCGGCCGGCTTCCTTTTCGGCATCGCGCGCGGCCTGCCGCTCGCGACCTGCGCCCGCCTCGGCCACATCGCAGCGGCGGAAGTCATCTCGCATTTCGGTCCGCGCCCGGAGCAATCCTACAAGGCGCTGGCGGAGAAGGCGGGCATCTTCGCCTAGGCGAGCGCTCGCTCCACATAATCCAGACGGTCGTGACCAAAGAACAGGTCGTCGTCCACAAAGAAGCTCGGCGCGCCGAACACACCGCGCGCGAGCGCCTCGTCGGTCGTGGCTTTCAGCTTTTCCTTGTTCGCCGGATCCGTCGCCAGCGCGCCGATGGCCGCCGCGTCAAAGCCGTTGGCCGCGCACAGCTTCGCCACTTGTCCCATGTCGCCGAGGTCAACCGGGTTCGGCTGTCCCCACGCGGCCTCGAAAAGTGCCGCGATGAAGCGGCGCTGCTCCGCCGCGTCGGTCATGCCCGTCGTGGCCCGCAGCACGCCCAGCGTATTCATGGGGAAGGCGGGGTTAAAGTGCATGGCAATGCCGATATGCGCGGCGCAGCGCTGCAGGTCCCGGTTCAGATACTTCGCCTTGGCCGGCACAGTGCCCGGCGGCTTGTTGCCGGAGCCCTGCATCACCCCGCCGAGGAACATCGGCCGGAAGCGCAGCTCGGCGCCCGTGCGCGCCTCGACGCCGAGCGCAACCGGCAGCGCCAGCCAGGCCGTCGGGCTGGTATAGTCGAAGAAAAACTCGAAGAATTTTGCCATCCGGGCGCCCCTACGTTTTGTTTTGGAACTTATTACAAACTGCGCTAGAACTGTCACTTATGAAATGGTCAGAGCTTTCAGATAACTGGTGCCCGGTGGCGCGCACGCTCTCGGTGGTCGGCGACCGCTGGACGCTGCTGATCCTGCGAGATTGCTATCTCGGCAAATCCAAGTTCGAGGAATTCGCCGAATCCAGCGGCATGACGCGCCACATCCTGGCCGAGCGCCTGAAGCGCCTCGTCGAGGAAGGCGTTCTCGAACGCCGCCTCTATTCCAGCGCCCCGAAACGCTATGACTATGTGCTGACGGAAAAGGGCGAAGAGCTCCGCCCGGCCCTGCGCATCATGAAGGACTGGGGCAAGAAACACATGCCCGTCCGGCGCGAGGCAAAGGCCTAGTCCCGGAACCCTTATCTGGACAGTCGCCCAAAACCGGCGCTCAATGCCCAAAAACCCGGGAGGAGCGCCGCGCCATGAACATGTCCGATTTCTCGAACCACGATGGTCTCAGTCTCGCGGAACTTGTCCGCACAAGGCAGGTCACGCCGCTGGAACTTGTCGAGGCCGCGATTGCGCGGATCGAACGCCACAACCCGGCGCTGAACGCCGTCGTCCACACCGCGTTCGACGAAGCCCGCGAGACCGCCAAAGCCCCGCTGCCGGAGGGCCCCTTCAAGGGTGTGCCCTTCCTGATCAAGGATCTCGGCCAGCGCGTCAAAGGCTGGCCGCGAACGTCGGCGAGTTTCTATGCCGAGATCCCCGCCGACGCCGACGACAGCGAGCTGGTGCGCAGGTATCGCGCCGCTGGCCTTGTCCTCGCCGGAAAGACCAACACGCCGGAGTTCGGTATTCCGGGCGTCACCCAGTCTGCCCGCCTGGGGGCCTGCCGCAATCCGTGGAACCCGGATCATGTCTCCGGCGGCTCGTCCGGCGGCGCCGCCGCGGCCGTCGCCTCGGGCATGGTGCCGGTGGCCCATGCCAGCGACGGGTTGGGGTCGATCCGTATCCCGGCGGCGTGTTGCGGCCTTGTCGGCATGAAACCGACGCGCGACCGCAATCCGAATGGCGGCGAGGACACGGACCGCGCCATTGGCCTCGCCGTCGATCATGTCGTTTCGCGCAGTGTCCGGGACAGCGCCGCCATACTGGACGCCACGGGCTATCCGGAGCCCGCGAGCCCCTATGCCTATCCGTACAAGGAGCGTCCCTATCTGGAGGAGGTTAGCCGCTCACCCGGCAAGCTGAAGATTTTCTGGTCCGGCGCGACCCCGAGCGGGCGCCCGGTCGATCCGGAAATCCAGTCCGCGCTCGAACGCACGGCAACCTTGCTCGCCGAGCTCGGCCATGACGTGCGCGAGCAGGCCATCACGCTGGATTGGCGCCAGTTCTACCGGGCCCAGGCGATCGTGTCCGGCTCGAACTTCGCCGCCGGCATGGCCCGCATGGTCCAGGCAATCGGCCGCGAGCCCGCCGGTGATATCGGCCCACTGGCCCGGCGCGGCTATGACCGCGGCCGCGAGATCACGGGTCAGCAGGCGATGTGGGGCTGGCAACAGCTGCGCCTCATGAGCCGGCAGGTGATGGCCACTTTCGAAGAGTGCGACGTCCACCTCTCGCCGGTGCTCGGTACGGCGGTGCCGCGGGTGGATTGGCTCGACCCGCTCGCGCTCGAGATCAAGGAGTATGACAAGCGCTCTTCTAAGACCTATCCCTTCACGCCGCCCTACAACATCACAGGCCAGCCCTCGCTGTCCCTGCCGCTCTGGCAGACGTCTGATGGCCTGCCGCTCGCCATGATGTTCTCCGGCCGGTATGGCGACGAAGCAACGCTGTACCGACTCGCGGGACAACTCGAAAAAGAATGTCCGTGGAAAGATAGAAAGCCGGTTGTGTGGAATTGAAGGCCGCGGCGCCGCTCCAAGCATTGAATTTTTGGCAAAAAAGTTGCTTCGGCCCGGTGACAACGGCGCAGAGGGCGTGATAGCGCGGCGGTCTTCCGGCGCCGCTGAAAAGGAATCCCGCCCCATGAAAACGTTTCTTCTCCCCTTCGTCCTGGCTGCTGCCCTGGCGGCATGTACGCCCGCCTCGGAAACTCCTGCGCCCGCCGCCCCGGCCGAAGTCACCGAAGACGCCGCTGTGGTGGAGCCCGAGGTGGCCGTTGCGACAAGCGAGCAGGACGTGATGTTCGAGCTCGGCTTCACCGAGTATGCCCTGATGCGCCTTGCCGAACTGGGCGAGACGGTCACCGTTTCAGGCATGTATTATGGCGAGCCTGTGCCGGACGTTGCAGCGGCGATGACGGAGGCCGACGGTCCGGTCTATGTGGTCGGCACCTTCGAAACGACGGTGGACCCGGTGAACCAGACCGTGACGGTATCCGGCGCGGGCATCGACAGCGCGAAGCTGGCAAACCTCACCGCTGGCCCGAAGCTCAACGTCAACATCTTCACCGCGCGCATGAAGCACCCGGACAACCTGATCACCTGCACGCTGATCGACGAGGACGTAGCCGAGCTGCGCGCCAAGCCGCCGGCGTCGCTCTGCGAAATGCTGGACGCGAATTGACGAGCCCGCTCATCCCCGCCCCTGGGCGGGAGTGAGCGGAATACGGATGTTCAGAGAATGAACTTCGAAAGGTCGGCGTTCCCCGCGAGCGTGCCGACCTTTTCGTCGACATAGGCGGCCGTGATCACGAAGGTCTCGCCCGCCTTGTCAGGGGCGTCGAAGCTGATCTCGTCGAGCAGGCGTTCGAGGACGGTTTGCAGGCGGCGCGCGCCAATATTTTCGACGGACTTGTTCACCGCTTCGGCGAGATCCGCCAGCCGGTCGATGGCGGCGTCCTCGAACACGAGTTTCACTTTCTCCGCCGCAAGCAGCGCTTCATACTGACGGATCAGGCTCGCCTCGGGTTCCACCATGATGCGGCGCAGGTCATCGCGTGTCAGCGGATCGAGTTCCACGCGGATGGGCAGGCGGCCCTGCAGTTCGGGCAAAAGGTCTGATGGCTTCGCGACATGGAAGGCGCCGGACGCGATGAAGAGGATATGATCGGTCTTCACCGCGCCGCGCTTGGTGGAGACGGTCGTGCCCTCGATCAGCGGCAGCAGGTCGCGCTGCACGCCTTCGCGGCTCACGTCGGCGCCGCCCCGGTCCTTGCGCGCGGCGATCTTGTCGATCTCGTCGAGGAACACGATGCCGTCCTCTTCAACCGCCATCAGCGCTTCACGCACCACCTGTTCCTCGTCCACCAGCTTGTCGGCCTCCTCGGTGAGGAGGGGCTTGTAGGCCTCCTTCACGGTCGTCCGTACACGTTTGGTCCGCCCACCCATCGCCTTGCCGAGCATTTCGGACAGGTTGATCATGCTCATCGAGCCCTGCTGGCCGGGAATGTCGAGCATCTGCATCGGGTTCGATCCGGCATCGGCAAAGTCGAGATCAACTTCCTTGTCGTCCAGCATACCGGCCCGCAGCTTGGTGCGGAACACGTCGCGGGTCGAGCGTTGGGCCTCGACGCCGACCAGCGCGTCGAGCAGGCGCTCCTCCGCCTTGTCCTTGGCGGCTTGCGCGACGCCCGCGCGCTTCTGCTCGCGCACCATGCCAACTGCTGCCTCAACCAGATCGCGGACGATCTGTTCCACGTCGCGGCCGACATAGCCCACCTCGGTGAACTTGGTCGCCTCGATCTTCAGGAACGGCGCATTGGCGAGCCGCGCGAGGCGCCGCGAGATTTCGGTTTTGCCCACACCGGTCGGTCCGATCATCAGGATGTTCTTCGGCGTGATCTCCCCGCGCAGGTTTTCCGGCGCCTGCTTGCGCCGCCAGCGGTTGCGCAGGGCGATGGCGACGGCGCGCTTGGCCGCGTTCTGTCCGACGATGTGCCGGTCAAGTTCGGCAACAATTTCGCGGGGGGTAAGCTGGGTCATCAGGTGGGTCTCAATATATCTCGAACTGATATGGGAGCGTCCAGAAGTCCGCCCAACCATGTAGACAGTTTCTGGACGGTGTTTTACGCGGGTTCGGGCGGGAAAATACGCGCGGCAATTCCCGTTTTCGGCACCCATCCGAGCACCCAGCGCCGCGCCGTGTGCCAGCCGCCGCCGAGCAGGATGATGCCGGTGCCGAGCAGCAGGGTCGTCGCGATGAAGCTTGTCGAGCCACCCCCGCCGACCGCATCGACGACCTGTCCGAGCGCCAGCCAGAAGCTGAGCAGGCTTGAGACCACAAGTGCGCGCCGGTTCAGCGCGAGGGACAGGAGGCCAAGCCCGATCAGGCAGGCGAGCAGCAGCGCCGCTTCCGGCGTGCTGGGCGTCGCATTCGGCGCCCCCATGATCATCCCCCGCAGGCCGAGGATGATCTGCGGCGCCGCCGCCACGTGCAGCCAAAATGCGTTATCCGACAGGCGCGTGATCCGGCCGGGGTCTTTCTGGTCGAACCAGATAGCGGCGGCGAGGGTGGCCAGGCCAATGACGATCGACAGGAAGCCGCCGAAGATCAGTCCCGCGTCGCCGAAGAAACCCGCGAAAGTGTAAGCGGCGGCCGCTACCGAGACCGCCATCAGGAACATGCAGAAGGGCAGGCGGAAGCGCAGCCAGGCGAGGGCGGCCGCAGCGCCGCAGCCGATGAATGTGCCCATGCCGGTATTGCCCAGCGTGTCCCAGGCCTGCGTCAGGCTGGTGATCGTCTTGGCATTGGCGCCCGTCAGTCCACTGGCGATCATGCCGAACGAGAGGCCGGAATACAGCGTGAAGATCGAGATCGCCGCCATGCTGGGCAGCAGCATCCGGCGGCGGTGTCCGAAATATTCCGCCAGCAACCACATCACCGCTGCCACCGGCATCAGGATGATCGCGCCGAAGGCCCCTGCATTGCCGCCGGTGACCATCGACCAGAAGTTCGGACCGAAGAACAGACCCGTGATGGCGGTCAGGCCCATCGCCAGGATGACGATCCCGATGGTGATGAAGATGTCGTTGAAGTTGTTGAGGAAGCGCAGGTTCTCGGTCTGCTCCGGCGTTGCGCGGGTGACCGGATCGGCGCGCGCGGCGAGGAAGGCTTCAAGGCGGCTGGCCTGGTCGCGGGTGATGATGCCGGCGTCGGCTGCCGCGCGGATGTCGGACCGGTCAAACATCGAGCGTTTCCACCGTGAAGTGCCCGTTGGTGTACACGCAGATGTCGGCGGCGATCTGCATCGCCTTGCGGCCGATCAGCTCCGCATCGCTCTCATACTCGTAAAGACCGCGCGCGGCGGCGAGCGCAAAATTGCCGCCGGAGCCGATGGCGACGACATTGTGTTCCGGCTCCAGCACATCGCCCGATCCGGTGATGACCAGTGTGCTGGTCTTGTCGGCGACAATCAGCAGGGCTTCCAGTTTCTGCAGGTAGCGCTCGGTGCGCCAGTCCTTGGCGAGTTCCACCGCCGCGCGCTGCAGCTGGCCCGGGAATCGTTCGAGTTTCTGTTCCAGGCGCTCGAACAGGGTAAACGCGTCTGCCGTGGCGCCCGCGAACCCGGCGAGGATCGAGCCGTCGGCGATCCGGCGGACCTTTCGGGCGTTGCCCTTCATGATAGTCGGCCCCATCGAGACCTGACCGTCTGAAATCATCACCAGCTTGGGGCCTTTGCGCACGGCAATGACGGTGGTGCCATGCCAGGGCAGGCCGGAATTTTCTTGCGTTGTCATGGGTTTGAAAATGGCGGAGTTGCGCCTGCGACACAAGGGATCGCCCGCCGAAGCGGAAATGTGACAGTTTCGTCACTGAACTGTCACACACCGCTCCTAAGGGAAGGATCAGGCGGCCACGGGGTTCCCAGATGTTGCAACAGCTCGGCCAACTACCGATGGGCTGGCTGCTGATCGCGCTGATCGCGGTCTTCGGCTCGGCAGCATTTTTCATGGGCCGCATGCGGGCCGAGCGCCTGCTGGTCTCAACGACCTCTCGCATGCACTCGCGTCCCAACTACCACGGCTACTACGTGGCCATGTGGGCCACCGTCCCGGTCGTCCTCGTCGCCATGGCCTATGCCATCTTCGCCGAGGACCTGACGCGCAGCCAGCTGACGCGCGAATTGCCGTCCTCTTTCGCGCGCCTGTCACCCGTTGAGCTGCAGAGCTACCTCGAGTCGGTGCGCATGGCGGCCGGCACCGCAGCGAGCGCGGGAGCAGACCGTGTGTTCCAGGCGATCACCAACCGGTATCTCGAACTGCGCGGCCTCGTGAACACGGGCACGCTGGTGCTGCTCGGACTGTTGGCGGCTGGGGGGATCTTTCTCGCGCAGCGGCGGCTCCAACCGAATTTCCGCGCACGGGCCTTCGTCGAGAACGGCATGCAACTCGTGCTGTTCCTGTGCGCCGGTGTGGCGGTTGCAACCACGGCCGGCATCGTGCTGTCACTACTCTATGAAAGCCTGCTGTTCTTCCAGAAGGTATCCGCTTGGGACTTTTTGACCGGCACACGCTGGAACGCGCAGACAGAAGCGGAGTTCGGCGCCCTGCCGCTGTTCTTCGGCACGTTCATGATCGCGCTGATCGCGATGCTGGTGGCCGCGCCAATCGGCCTGTTCTCCGCAATCTTCCTGTCGGAATACGCCTCGCCGCGCGCCCGCGCCTGGATCAAGCCGATCCTCGAAATTCTCGCCGGTATCCCGACGGTCGTGTACGGCTTCTTCGCGCTGCTGGTCGTGGCGCCAGCGATCCGCACGGCGGCGGTCTGGTTCAACGAAACCGCCATCCGCTTCGGTCTTGCGAGCGAGCCGATCCTCGCTGCGCAGCCGACCAGCGCGCTGGCTGCAGGTCTCGTGATGGGGATCATGGTGATCCCGTTCGTGTCGTCCCTGTCGGATGACGTGATCAATGCCGTGCCGCAGACCCTGCGGGATGCGGCCTATGCGCTAGGCGCGACAAAATCCGAAACCGTGAAGCAGGTGGTCGTTCCGGCGGCGCTGCCCGGCATCATCGCGGCCTTGCTGCTGGCCGTGTCCCGTGCAATCGGCGAAACGATGATCGTGGTGATGGCCGCGGGCAAGAGCGCGCGCATCTCGATGGACCCGACGTCGGACCTGACGACCATCACGGTACAGATCGTGTCGCTGATGACCGGCGAGACAGGCTTCGATGATCCGAAGACGCTGTCGGCCTTTGCGCTCGGCCTTGTTCTCTTCATTGTGACCCTCGCGTTCAACGTCGTCGCCCTGCGCGTCGTCAAGAAGTACCGTGAAAAATATGACTGATACCGTCCGCACCTCGGCACCCAGCGCGGCTGCGGCCAAGCACCTGAAGCGCCGCCGAGCGCGAGATGGCCGTTTCCGCTATTACGGGTTGACCGCAATCTTCGTTGCCCTCGGCGCGCTGGCCGTGCTGGTGCTGACGATTGGTTCACAGGCCTTTTCCGCGGCGACCTACCATGTCGTAAAGTATGATGTGACACTGGATCCGGCGGTGATCGCTCCGGAAGGCGCAAACCGGCCGGCCGATATCTCCCGCAATGTCGAAGGCTTCTACGGCCTTGTGCGCGACAATCTCCTGACGACGTTCCCGGAAGCCGAAGCCGACCGGCTATCCCGCCGCGAGCTGTCTGATTTCGTCACGCGTCTGGCAGTGCTACCTACCGCGCGCATGGTAGCGAACAATCCCGAACTGGTCGGCAACGCCATCACGCTCACCGCGCCGCTGAACGACGACCTGGACCTTTACCTCAAGGGGAACGGTGTCCGTGAGCGCAAGATCAAGACCGGCACGGTTTCGTCGGTCCAGGGCGAAGAAGACGGCACATTCCGCCTTTCGGGCACCGAAGCCTTTGAAGCGGTTGTCGCCGGACTCGCCGTCGCGGGTGTGGACCGCGCCGAAGATGCGGGTCAACCGGACGTGCTGCTGACAGCCGGCGTCTCGACCGGGCGGCTGACGGAAATAGGCGCCGGATCGGCACGGATGGAATTGCTGACAGGCCGGGCGCAGGATTTTGCGCAGGCACGCCCCACCGCGCGCATCATCGTTTCGGCCGAAAGCGAACGCACGATTTCGGACCGTCAGATCGCCTGGGTGCTCGCACTCAAGGAGATGGGCCGCGTGGACCGGGTGCCGCGCTGGACGCTTCTGACCAATTCCGACAGTACGTACCCTGAGCTTGCGGGCGGCCTTGCCGCAATCGTCGGCTCGCTGCTGACGATGCTGATCACCGCGCTGGTGGCCATGCCCATCGGCATCCTGGCGGCGGTCTACCTGGAAGAATTCGCGCCCCGCAACCGGCTGACAGAGTTCATCGAAGTCAACATCAACAACCTCGCCGCTGTGCCATCCATCGTGTTCGGTCTGCTCGGCGCCGCGCTCTACATAAACTTCCTTGGCATGCCGCGATCCGCGCCGCTGGTCGGCGGCCTCGTGCTTGCCCTGATGACCTTCCCGGTGGTGATCATCGCTTCGCGCGCTGCGCTGAAAGCTGTTCCGCCCTCGGTGCGCTCCGGCGCGCTCGCCGTTGGCGCGTCGCAGATGCAGACCGTGTTTCACCACGTCGTGCCTCTGGCAGCGCCGGGCATCCTGACCGGCGCCATCCTCGGCATGGCCCGCGCCCTTGGCGAGACGGCGCCGCTGCTGCTCATCGGCATGGTGGCTTTCGTTGGCGATGTGCCCCGCAGCCCGACCGATGAGTCGACCGTCATGCCGGTGCTGATCTTCAGCTGGTCGAACAATGCCGAACGGGCCTGGGAGCCGCTGACGTCAGCAATGATCATCATCCTGCTGGCCTTCCTTTTGGTTATGAACGGCCTCGTGGTATTCCTGCGGCGCAAGTACGAACGGAGATGGTGATGGATACGACCCAGGGAACGCCCGCAATGATGGACGATACACTCACACTCCCGCGCACCGCAGACGGCGCGCCGCGCATTGATTGCCGCAATATCAAGGTCTTCTACGGCGAGGCGCAGGCGATCCATGACGTGTCGATGAGCTTCCCGGACCGGGCCGTGACGGCCCTGATCGGCCCTTCGGGCTGCGGCAAGTCCACCTTCCTGCGCTGCCTCAACCGGATGAACGACACCATCGAGAATTGCCGCGTCGAAGGCGAAATCCTGATGGACGGCGAAAACATCAACGACGAGGATGTCGATCCGGTGCTGCTGCGCTCGCGCGTCGGCATGGTGTTCCAGAAGCCGAACCCTTTCCCGAAATCGATCTACGACAACATCGCCTATGGCCCGCGCATCCACGGCCTCGCCAATGGCCGCGAAGACCTCGATGCCATCGTCGAGAAGAGCCTGCGCCGCGCCGGCCTCTGGGAAGAGGTGAAGGACCGCCTGACCGCGCCGGGCACCAGCCTTTCGGGCGGCCAACAGCAGCGCCTGTGCATCGCGCGCGCGATTGCCGTGCAGCCGGAAGTGATCCTGATGGACGAGCCGTGCTCGGCCCTCGATCCGATTGCCACGGCGCGTATCGAAGAGCTGATCGACGATCTGCGCAGCCGCTACTGCATCGTGATCGTGACCCACTCCATGCAGCAGGCCGCCCGCGTGTCACAGCGCACGGCCTTCTTCCATCTCGGCAACCTGATCGAGCTGGGCGATACCAACCAGATCTTCACCAACCCGCGCGAGAAGCGTACCGAAGACTACATCACCGGCCGGTTCGGTTGAGCGAGGCACGCATGTCTGACCATATCGTGTCTGCTTATTCCGAAGAACTTGAGCGGCTGTCGGCCGAGATCATGAAAATGGGCGGCATCGTCGAGACCATGATCGCGGACGCGAGCCGCGCGCTCGGATCGAATGATCTCGATCTGGCAAAGGAAGTCGTGGCCCGTGACCCGTTGGTCGATGCCATTGAGTCCGATGCCGAACGCCAGATCGTGTCGCTGATCGCGCGCCGTCAGCCGATGGGGCACGACCTGCGCATGATCCTTTCCGCGATGAAGATCTCGAGTGAACTGGAGCGCATCGGCGACCTGTCGAAGAACATCGCCAAGCGCGCGCAGCGCCTGGACGAAAACGTCAATGACGAGATGCGCAACGCCATTATGCGGATGGCGCAGCCCGTGTCGCGCCAGCTCAACAACGTCCTGAACGCTTACGCGTCCGCAAGCCCCGACAAGGCCAAGGCCGTCTGGGAGTCCGATGACGATATCGACAACCACTACAATTCCGTCTTCCGCGAAATGCTGACCTATCTGGTCGAGGACCCGCGCCGCATCACGGCCGGCGCGCACATGCTGTTCATGGCGAAGAACCTCGAACGGATCGGGGACCACTGCACGAACATCGCCGAGTTTGTTTATTACCAGGTCGTCGGAGACTACCTCTCCGAACTCGAACGGCCGAAACAGGACCAGGTTTAAGCCCTTGGAGGGCCGCGCCTACAGAATGGAGCCGACCCCATGAAGCCTTATGTGCTGATCGCAGAAGACGAAAAAGCCGTATCCGAGCTCTTGCTCTACAATCTCCGCAAGGAAGATTACGATGTCGGCATCGCCGGGGACGGCGAGGAAACGCTGATCATGCTCGACGAGCGCACGCCGGACCTGCTCCTGCTGGACTGGATGCTGCCGAAAGTCAGCGGCATCGAAATCTGCCGGCGCGTGCGCACGGGTGGGGGCAATCCCAACCTGCCAATCATCATGCTCACCGCGCGCGGCGAGGAGAGCGACCGGATCCGCGGACTTGATACGGGTGCGGATGATTATGTGACCAAACCTTTCTCGACCACGGAACTGATGGCGCGGGTCCGCGCCGTGCTGCGCCGCATCCGGCCGGGACTGAAGGAAGACCGCATCACCGTGGGCGATATCGAGATCGACCGCGTGGCGCACCGCGTGGCGCGAAAGGGGTCGGACATCCACCTCGGCCCGACGGAATTCCGCCTGCTGGACTACTTCATGCAGCACCCGGGCCGCGTGTTCTCGCGCGAGCAGTTGCTGGATACGGTGTGGGGCTCGGACGTCTATGTCGAGGCGCGCACGGTGGACGTGCATGTCGGCCGGCTTCGCAAGGCGCTTCGCAATGGCGGCGGGGATGACCCCATCCGCACCGTGCGTTCGGCCGGTTACGCCCTGCGCGAGGACTGACGGGCGCCGCAAGCAGCGCCCACCATTGATCCATCAGCTGAAGACTTCAGCCAGGAAGGCTTTCAGGTAAGCGAAGCTGCGGCGGTCGGTATCGGCGTGATACTGCGTCGCGTCACCCGTGGCGCCCACGGTCGTGAAGGCATGTGTGGCAAGGCCGTGCGCGTGCAGCTGCCAGTCGCTGCCCGCAAACTCCTTCGCGATGGCCAGCACATCCTCCGGCGTCGCCATTGGATCGCGCCAGCCATGCTCGATCAGCACCTTCGCCTTGATCTTCGGCGCCGGGATATTCTCCGCAGGACGGAACAGGCCGTGGAACGAGGCGACACCGAGCACGTCCATGCCGGCGCGCGCCATGTCCAGCACGCAGAGGCCGCCGAAGCAGAAGCCGATGGCGGCGGTTTTCGTCGCACCGGATTTGGCCTTCGCGGCCGCGATGCCGGCAGCAAGCCTCTTTTGCAATTCGGCGCGGTCGCCGACCAGCGGATACATCAGGCTTTCGCACTCGGCCTGGTTCGTGCCGCGTTTGCCCTTTCCGTAGACGTCGATGGCAAAGGCCGCATAGCCAAACTCTTCGGCGATGATGCGGGCTTTCTGCTTCTCGTTTTCACCGGCGCCAGCCCAGTTGTGGCAGATCACAACCAGTGGCGCATCAGGCTTGCCGGCTGGTGTGAGGAAGTAGCCTTCATAGGTCTGGCCATCGATCGTGTAGTCCACTGCGCTCATGGGAGGTTCCTCTCTGTTGTGACTGCCCGGGTGGATAGTGCGCTTCCGCTAGGTCATTTCAAGCTTGGCAGCGATTAGTATGCGCTTTCTAGACTTTTTCCCTAGATCGGGCGGCATGAACTCATCTTCCCCCGCAAAGGAGCCCCCATGGCGAAGAAACCCGTGAAATCCACCCAGGCCAAAGCCCGCGCAAAGGCGGCGGCTGTCGGCAAGAAAGTCGAAGCCCAGTCGACCGAGATGGCCTACAAGATCTGGCTCGCCGGCGTTGGCGCCTATGGCAAAGCCTACGATACGGCTGTTGCCGGCGCGAACGTGTTAAACAAGCAATCGGCTGACGTCTTCGAAGATCTCGTGAAGCGCGGTTCGGAAATCGAGCACGATGTCCGCGCCAAGCTGGCCGCCGATGAGCGCGTGGCTGGCGCCTCGAAGCGCGTTTCGAAAACCATCGAGACCGTGCGCGACATGCAGGTGCAGGCCCGAGACCAGTTCGATGCGCGCCTTGACCGGATGCGCGACCTGCTCGGCGTCAAAGGCCTTGCCGATGTGCGCCAGAAAGTCGCCCGCCAGATCGACAAGCTGGAAGACGAAGTCGCCAGCGTCACCTCGAAGGCCCGTGCGAAAGTTGCGGACTCCGACCTGAAGGCACGCCTGGCGCGTCTCTCGGCCGAGATCGAAGCCGTCGCCGGCGAGACCGGTGCAGAAGTTGCCAAGGCCGCCAAGAAAGCTGCCCGCAAGACCACGAAGGCCGTGAAAACCGCGTTCGCGGCTTCGGAAGGCGCTGACGACCTGACGCAGGCCACCGGTATCGGCCCGGCGCTGGCCAAGAAACTGAACGCAGAAGGCCTGACGCGCTTTGCGCAACTGGCCGCCCTGAAGAAGGCGGAACTGGAAGCGCTCGACGCGAAAGTCGCTGGCCGTGGCCGTGTGGCGAAAGCCGAATGGTCGAAACTGGCGAAAGCCGCCGCGTAACGAATACGGACGAGGGCGGGCCCGCCGGCTCGCCCTTATCCTTTCGTCTCGTCGAAATGCCGGATCATCTGTCCCAGGGCTGCCGGACCGGTCTCGCCCATGTAGGGCACCATCAGGCACATCACCTGGAACACCGTCTTGTGGATGAGGGCAGGGCCGTCATGGACCTCTTTGGTCAAGGCATCGCCGGCGAGCCAGAAGGTCAGTGTCGTGATGATCTGGTCGATCAGCGGCTCCCTGAGGCGCTTGTCGATGGTCAGCGGTCCGGCCTTTTCCAGATCGCTGAGGATCCGTGCAATCGTCTGGCGTTTGGCGGCAACGAGGCTGCGGAAACGGATGGCAAGGTCTGGATAGCGGGCCAGCAGGCCGGCCAGGTCGCGGTAGAAGAAGCGGAAGTCGTAGATCTCTTCCAGCAGGATGTAGATGTAGACCCAGTTGTCCTCGATCGACGCCAGGCCGCCCTTCGAGCCGCGCAGGATGACGCGCATCTCTTCTTCGAACCGGTCAAACAGGGCCCGGTTGATCGCGTCCTTGCCCTTGAAGTGATAGTAAAGATTACCGGGGCTGATTTCGAGCGCACTGGCAATATCGACAGACGACAGCCCGCTTTCTCCTTCCTCGTTGAAGAGAAGTAGGCTGACTTCAAGTATACGGTCCCGTGTTTTCATGGCCACACGGGCAGTTTGACACCGAAATCTGACTGTGAAACGAATTTTGTGGGTAAATTTACCACGGTCTTTTTGCCAGATGGCAAGGGAACGCGTTTAGACCGGCCATTGGCAGGCCCCTGCCAGGAGAGACCGGCGGGCATCTGGGAGGGACTGGAATGAGCACACCTAAGGACGAAATCGCCCAGAACGCGGCGCAGAGCACAACGGCCCTTAACCCTTTGCTGGGCGGCATTAACCGGCAGGAACTGTTGGGCGCAGTGGCCATGATGCTGCGCTCGTCGGTCACCAATCCGGTGACGACCGCCAAGGCGGCCCGAAAGATCATGTCCGAGAACACCGAAATCCTGCTCGGCAAGTCGAAACGCGAAGCCGACAAGAAGGATCGCCGGTTCAAGGATCCGGCCTGGGAACACAACCCGTTCTACAAGCGCGGCATGCAGGCCTTCCTCGCGACCCAGGAACACCTCCACGAGTGGGTGAGCGAAATCAAGATGAGCGAGCTGGAACATGCCCGCGCCAAGTTCGTGATGGGCATGATCACCGATGCGCTCGCGCCGACCAACACGCTGATCGGCAACCCGGCCGCCACCAAGCGCGTCGTCGATTCCGGCGGCCTGTCGCTGCTGAAGGGCATGAAAAACCTTTATGACGACCTGACCAAGAATGGCGGCCTGCCCTCGCAGGTCGACAAGCGCCCGTTCAAGGTCGGCGGAAATCTCGCCGTCTCGCAGGGTGCCGTAGTCTGGAAGAACGAGATGCTGGAGCTGATCCAGTATGCTCCGACGACGGAGAAGGTCTACAAGACGCCGATCCTGATCATCCCGCCGCAGATCAACAAGTTCTATGCAATGGACCTGACGCCGATGACGTCGATGGTGCAGTTCCTCCTCGCGATGGAACAGCAGACCTTCGTCATTTCCTGGCGCAATCCGTCCAAGGAGCATCGCGGCTGGGGCCTGTCAGACTACATCGACAGCCTCATTCAGGCGAGCGATGTGGTGCGCAAGATCACCAAGTCGCCGAAGCTGAACGTTTCCGGCGCCTGCTCAGGCGGCATCACCACGGCGACGTTTGCGAGCCTGCTCGCTGCCGCTGGCGACAAGCGCATCAACGCGCTGACCTTCATGGTCTGTGTGCTGAACCCGCAGAAGGAAGACAGCGACATCGGCCAGATCGTGTCCGACGGCAGCCTCGAGATTGCACGCAAGATGTCGAAAGCCCGCGGCATCCTGAAAGGCGATGACCTCGCCCGCATGTTTGCCTGGATGCGCCCGAACGACCTGATCTGGAACTATGTCGTCAACAACTACCTGATGGGCGAAGACCCGCCGCCGTATGACGTCCTCTTCTGGAACAATGACACGACGAACCTCCCGGCGCAGCTGCACTCGGATTATCTGGACATCGCGCTGCACCAGCCCTTCGATCATCCGGGTACGGTCGACGTGGCCGGGCATATGGCCGACCTGACCAAAGTCACCGCGGATGCCTTTGTGGTGGCCGGTCTCACTGACCACATCACCCCCTGGAAAGCCTGCTACCGCACACCCGGCTTGCTCGGCTCGAAGAATGTCGAGTTCGTACTCTCCTCCAGCGGCCACCTGCAGTCACTGATCAATCCGCCGGGCAACCCCAAGGCCAAGTATTTCCGCAGTACCCAGATGAAGCCGACACCCGACGAATGGGCCGCGAGCGCAGAGGAGCACAACGGCTCCTGGTGGCCGCGCTGGGGCGAATGGTTGAAGGAACGCTCGGGTCCGCTTAAGGCGGCTCCCGCGAGCGTCGGCACTACCGCCTTCCCGGCGCAATATGCGGCCCCGGGCCGTTACGTATTCAACGACTGAGGACTGCCGAATGGCCAGCTACAAGCGCATGCCGGAAATCACCATGCAGGACGTCGAAGGCGTCATGCTGCGGACCGCGTATTGGGAGAAACCCGACGGCAGCCACGCCCTGCCGCTGGTCTTCTTCAACGGCATCGGCGCAAACCTAGAACTGACACTGGCGCTCGGCGACATGTTCCCAGACCGCGAGATCCTGACCTTCGACGTGCCCGGCGTGGGCCTCAGCCCCGTCACCCAGTGGCCCTACCGTCACTGGATGGCCGCTCGCTGGGCCCGCAAGCTGAGCGACCGCCTCGGCTTCGACGTGGTCGATGTCATGGGCGTGTCCTGGGGCGGGGCGCTCGCCCAGCAGTTTGCCTTCCAGTACCGCAACCGCGTCAACCGGCTGATCCTCTGCGCAACCTCGTCGGGCATGACGATGATCCCCGGCCGCCCGGCTTCGCTGTCGCGCATGGTCGATACGCGCCGCTACACCGATCCTGAATTCATGCGCGAGAATTTCGCGACCCTCTACGGCGACATGGCGGACGAATCTGCCGGCCGCCACATCGACGGCCTGCTGCCGCCGGACCCGAAGGGTTACATCTACCAGCTCCTTGCCTTCGCCGGCTGGTCGAGCCTGCCGTTCATCCGTTTCCTGAAGATGCCGACGCTGGTGATGATGGGCGACAAGGATACGATCGTGCCGCTGGTCAACGGCCAGATCCTCAGCTGGGCCCTGCCGGATGCGCGCCTGCATGTGGTTGAAGGGGGCGGCCACCTGTTCCTGGTCACCCGCGCCGCCGAGACGGCAGACGTGATTAACGGCTTTCTCTGCGGCCCGGCGCTGCGCGCCGCGAAAGCGGCCTAGAGCAAATTCCGCTCAAGTGGATGCCGGTTGAGCGGAAGAATTAACGAGAAATCGAAAAACTAGAGCAAGCGATCTGATTCCATCAGGTCGCGCCTTGCTCTAGTCGTTCATCAAGCGCTCGGCCTCCATGCGGACCGCGCCATAGTCGACCTTGCCCGTGCCCAGCACCGGGATCTGGCCCACTTTGAACACCCGTCTGGGTACTGAGATTTCCGGCACACCGTGGCTTTGCGCCCAGGTGAGGATGGGCCCGCGTGAGGCTTCCGGCGCCTCGCTGAGCAGCACGACCTGCTCGCCCTTCTTTGGGTCGGGCAGGGTGACGGCTGCATGCATATGATCTGGCCAGACGGCTGCGGCGCAGTTCTCCACAACCGCCAGCGATACCATCTCGCCGCCAATTTTTGCAAAGCGCTTCACCCGGCCAAGGATCCTGATGAACCCTTCGGCATCGATGTCGACGATATCACCGGTATCATGCCAGCCATCGTACAGCTTCTCGATGACACCGGGATTGGACGGGCGGAGATAGCCCATCATGATGTTCGGCCCGCGGATGTGCAGGCGCCCGCCTTCCGGCATGCCCTCTACCGGCACGAGTTTCGACTCCATCCCCGCCATCAGCCGGCCGACCGTACCCGGACGGTTATTCTCCCACTGGTTCGCCGCGACTACGGGCGAGGCCTCGGTCGCGCCATAGCCCTCGAGAATCTCGATGTTGAACTTGCGGCGCACATAGTCGCGCGTCTCGTCCTTCACCCGCTCGGCGCCGCAGACGGCGAGGCGGATCGAATCCATGTCACCATCCGCGCCGGTGCGGGCGTATTGCGAGATGAAGGTGTCGGTGGCCAGCAGGATCGTCGCGCCGCTCTCGCGGATCCGCCGGACGATTTCCTTCGGCTGCAGCGGAGACGGGTGGAAGATCACCTTGATACCGGCGATCAGCGGCAACAGCGCGCCGACCGTCAGGCCGAAGCAGTGAAAAGTCGGCAGCGGATTGAACACGATGTCCGTATCCGGACTAAGCCCGATATGCGCGCGCACCTGTTCAACGTTCGCCATAACGTTCTCATGGCTGAGCACCACGCCCTTCGGCTCGCCCTCCGTGCCTGAGGTAAACAGGATCACGCCGGGCTGCTTGTGGCTCAGCGCAGCGCCGACAAAGGTCGGCAGTATCGGCCCGGCGATCGCCGAGAGCTTGTCGCCGATCGACAGTTTTTCGCGCACGTCTTCCAGGTAGATGATCTCGACCGATTTCGAGAGTTCCGAGATCAGGTCTTCCAGCCCGCCCAGTTCGACAAACTTGTGCGCCGTGATCAGCCGTTTCACTTTCGCGGCGCGCATCGCGGCCTTGAGGTTTTTCGATCCGGCCGTGAAGTTCAGCATCGCGGGCACGCGGCCATAGGCCGTCAGCGCGAAAAAGCCGATCACCGCGCCCGCCCCGGTCGGCAGCATCACGCCGACTGATTCGCCCCGCTTCGTACCCTTCTTGAGGGCCGAGCCGAGGCCGAACGCCGCCCGGATGATTTCCTTGTAGGTGAGGATGCGCTCATCCCCGTCGACGAGGACGGGCTTGTCCGGGCCGAATTCCCGCGCGGCGCGCAGGAGGCCGGTAAACAGGTTGGAGCGGGTGCGTTCTGGCCGATAGACCAGTGGAGCCGGCACAAGCGGCTGGAGCGATTGCTGCATCGGGTAGGTCCCTGACTCGTTTCGTCCCGTTGTTTTGTGTAACATTCTGTCATCTAGCGTCATGCAAGCAAGCGATATTGCAAGTCTGCATATGCAGCCTGCGCTATGTCACGCTTGCTGAATCGCGCGCCGGGCGCCATTTTAGCTTCCAATGGCAAACCTCATCGACTTGAAATCCAACCCGCCCCGACCGCGCCACCCTGAGAAACAGGGGCGGCCGGATACACCCTTGATGCGAAAACCCGACTGGATTCGCGTCAAGGCACCCACGTCGCAGGGCTATGCCGACACGCGCGCCATCGTGAAGTCGAAGGGCCTTGTGACCGTCTGCGAGGAGGCAGGCTGCCCCAACATCGGCGAATGCTGGGACAAGAAACACGCGACGATGATGATTCTCGGCGACGTGTGCACCCGCGCCTGCTCCTTCTGCAACGTCGCGACGGGCAAGCCCAAACCGGGCGTTGACAGCGACGAGCCCCGCCGTGTGGGCGAGGCCGTGGCCGAGATGGGCCTTAGCCATGTCGTCATCACCTCGGTGGACCGCGACGACCTCGAAGACGGCGGCGCGATGCACTTCGTCCACACGATCCAGTCCATCCGCGAGCGCGCCCCCGGCGCCACGATCGAAATCCTGACGCCGGACTTCCTGCGCAAGGACGGCTGGGAGAACCGGGTGATCGATGCGAAGCCGGATGTGTTCAACCACAACCTCGAAACCGTGCCGCGCCTCTATCTGACGATCCGTCCGGGCGCGCGCTATTTCCATTCCCTCCGCCTGCTGCAGAAAGTGAAGGACCGCGACCCGTCGCAGTTCACCAAGTCCGGCCTGATGGTCGGCCTCGGCGAGACGAAGGAAGAAGTCATGCAGGTGATGGACGACATGCGCTCCGCCGGTGTCGATTTCATCACCATCGGCCAATACTTGCAGCCGACGCGAAAACATGCCGCCATCGACCGGTTCGTCACGCCTGATGAGTTCCGGTCGTACGAAGAGATCGCGCGATCGAAAGGCTTCCTGATGGTCTCGGCAAGTCCGCTGACGCGCTCCAGCCACCATGCCGGAGAAGACTTTGCGAAGCTGCGCGCCGCGCGCGAAGCGCAACTCGCGGCGCGCAAGTAGGGCATGCCGCGTTTTTCCAAATCCATCCGCGTGCCCTATGGCCCGGCGGACTGTTTCCAGCTGGTGTCCGACATCGCAAAGTATCCGGACTTCATCCGCTGGATTACGGCGATGCGCGTCTCCGGCCAGCGCGACGTCCAGCCGGGCGTCACCGAATGCCAGGGCGAAGCGATCGTCGGCTTCAAGGGCTTCACCGAGCGCTTCACCACGCAGGTCGTGGCGGACGAACCGGCGAAACGCGTGACGGCCTCCCTTGTGCGCGGCCCGTTCCGCAAGCTGTTTGCCGAATGGCGCATATTTGAAACGGTCGGCGGCGCGACCGACATTACGCTCGAGATCGATTACGAGTTCCGCAACCCGGTGATCGGCTTCCTCGCCGCCGCCAACCATGACCTTGCGACGGATCGCATCCTGAATGCATTTCTGGTTGAAGCGCAAAAACGCTTCAGTGTGCCTACCGCATCTGCGCCTGAATGAGGTTCAGCGCCGACTCGACCGCTGCCATCCGGATCGCATCACGGCTGATCTCGCCGAGCTGAAGGTGCTCGTGGATGATCGCGCGATTTTCGCGCGCGCAGGCAATGTGTACGGTGCCGACCGGTTTCATCTTGGTGCCGCCGCCGGGGCCTGCGACGCCAGTAATGCCCACGGAGATGTTGGCGCGGCTGTTGGTGAGTGCGCCTTCGGCCATCATTCGCGCGACTGGTTCGGACACGGCGCCATAGTCGGCCAGCGAGTCGCCGGGCACGCCCAGCATCTCTTCCTTGGCGCGGTTGGAATAGGTGACGAAGCCGCGCTCGAATACGCTGGAGGAGCCCGGGATTTCGGTGAACAGCGCCGCGAGCAGGCCGCCGGTGCAGCTTTCGGCGGTCGCGATCTTCAGGCGCGCCTGTTCGGCGTCGTCGAGGATCAGCATGGCGAGATTACGCAGGCGTTCTGGAAACATGGCGCTTACCTACAGGGCGATCAGCGGCCCGTGAAGACCGGATCGCGCTTCTCGATGAAGGCTGCGGCGCTTTCCTTTGCGTCCTCGGTCTGCATCAGCTTGCGGATTTCGGTGATCGCCCACTTGCCGGTATCGCGCCAGTCGGGGTCGAGCGTGCGGCGAAGGCCCGCTTTCAGCGCCTTCACGGCTTGGGGTGGATTGGCGGCAATCTTCTCGGCAATCGCGAGCGCTGTCGGCAGCAGGTCCGCCTGTGGTACCACGCGGCTGACGAGGCCGATCTCTTTCGCTTCGGCAGCGTCGATGATGTCGCCGGTGAACAAGAGTTCGCTCGCCTTTTCGCGGCCAACGAGTTGCGCCAAGCGGCCAAGTCCCGGCGCATCGCAACAGAGCCCGCGCTTGACGAAAATCTCGCCCCACTTTGCCGTGTCCGCCATCACGCGGATGTCCGCCATGATCGACAGTTCCGCACCCCAGCCCAGGGCAAAGCCATTGATCGCCGCGATCACCGGAATGTCCGTATGCAGAAGGGCGTCGGCCGCCGGGGTCAGCCCGCCGGTGTCCTTCGCTTTCGCGGCGCGCTCGGGCGTCACGGGCGCGCCCTTGGACAGGATCTTCTTCACATCATCGCCGGAACAGAATGCCCGCGTGCCAGAACCGGTGATGACGATCACCCGCGCCTCCGAAGTGCGCACGGCATTTTCCAGCGCATCATAGAGGTCATAATCGAGCGAGTTCATCGCCTCAGGCCGGTTCAGCGTCAGGACAGTGACGTGACCGCGATGCTCGGTCAGCAGGATATCGGACATGGCGTTTCTCCCGGGTATCTTTTCATCGAAGCTGTCATGAAGGCGGACAGTTGAAAATCATGTCCTTGGGGCAGGCGCCTTCCGTTGGCTCAGTCCTGCATCGGCATGAAATGGAAATTGAGGGTTTTGAGGGCTTTTTCAGGGGTCCTTGGGCGGAGGTGTTGCGCAAGATTGAGGGGTGGATTTCATAACGGCTTGGCGGGGGCGGGTTTTATTTTTCCGGCGCCCTGTTTTCTGTAGGCGCAAGTTCTCTTGCTGCGCTCACAGACGGCCTCAACCCGTTGCAGGCTTTGCACACCTGATGTCGATTCATTCTCACGGATTCTCATTTTTTATCACTTGGTATCGATCGGTTGTTGTTGGGTATCGATCGGTTGTTGTTGGGTATCGGGTGGGCGAGGCGGAAGGAGGAGGTGGGGCTTGCGGCAGCTCTGTTTGGCCCATCCTTCGACTTCGCTTGGGATGAGCGTCGGTCTGTGTTGCCGGCCAAGCGTGAGCTCGGCATGAGCCAGAGTATAACCCCGGCGGGAGGGGTGTGGCGCAAGTTTTACGGAGGAATCTTGCAGGCGCTTGTTGCGTCTGGAGATTTTGTTTCCGGAGCGGCGGTGCCTGTTGCGCAGGCCGGGTGTCAGCCCTTCGGCATCAAGACCGCTATCGCTTCCGCAGCGATGCCTTCGCGGCGGCCGGTGAAGCCGAGGCCTTCGGTGGTGGTTGCCTTCACGCTGACGGCGTCCAGAGGGAGGACGAGGAGTTCGGCGGTTCGGGCCCGCATCGCCTCGCGGTGGGGTTTCACCTTGGGGGCTTCGCAGATCACCGTGATGTCACAGCTGTCGATCCGGTAGCCTTTGGCTTCGGCGAGGGTCTGCGCGTGTTTCAGGAAGATGCCGCTGTCGGCATTCTTCCAGCGCGGGTCTGAGGGCGGAAAATGGTCGCCAATGTCGCCCAGGGCGACGGCGCCTAGGATGGCATCGGTCAGCGCATGCCATCCCGCGTCGGCATCCGAGTGGCCTTTGAGTTTCGCAACATGCGGAATGCGCACTCCGCAAAGTGTGACGTGATCACCGGCTTCAAACTCATGGACATCAAAGCCCTTGCCGACACGGGGCGCGCCTGCCGGCGCAAGCAGACGGCTCATCATGTCGAAATCCTCAGGATAGGTGATCTTGGAAAGGCGCAGGGAGCCGGCCACCAGCGTGACCCGCGCGCCGGCCGCCTCGACCGCCGCGAGGTCGTCCACAAGGTCCGGCCCGGCCGCTGCCAGCGCGCTGCGGATGGCGCCGAGGCGGAAGGCCTGCGGCGTCTGCACCCGGTAGAGCCCTGTCCGGTCTACGGATTTCAGGCGGCCTTCCTTTTCGGTCTTCAGGGCATCGGACACCGGAAGGACAGGCGCCGCCGCGTCAGAAATATCGAGCGCGTCGATCAACGCATTGATCCTGACCTCATCAATGCCCGGCCGGGCCGCATCGTGGATCAGCACCTTGGTGTCGTCCGGCAGCTCAAGCGCCGCGAGCCCGCTCAGGACCGATTGCGTGCGCGTCGCACCCGGCTCGGCCCGGCTGAACCGCTGCCCGGCAATGGGGGCGCCGACGTCCGCGCTGGCGACCACCACAATATCAGTCACGGCAGGATGGCGCGAAAACGCGTCGATGGACCAGTCCACCACCCGCCGCCCCAGCAGGGCCTGCCATTGCTTGGGCGCCTCTGCGCCAGCCCGGAGACCTTTGCCTCCGGCAACGATAAGAACAGCTACGCGAGTCATCGCGTTGCTTCTAATCGAGCCATTCCGGTGTGACTATACTGCCGCAGGAAACTCGCCTTCTGCACGAATATTGTGCTGCTCATGATTTGTGCGCTTGCCCGTACGGCAAAAGTCGTGAAGATAGTGTAATGATCAAATTTAAGGCACCTCGTGTTTGGCTGGCGCCGATGTCGGGCGCGACGGACGCGCCCATGCGTCGGCAAGCCGTACGATTTGGTGCGCCTGCGGTGGTCTCCGAAATGGTTGCGGGCGAGACGCTCGCCAAGGCCCGGCCGGACGTGGTTCGCCGCACCTGCCGGCATGAGGGCGCGGGTTTCTGGATCGTCCAGCTCGCTGCGCGCCGCCCCGGCGACATGCTGGCGGGCGCGCGTCTGATGGCTGAGGCTGGTGTCGATGTGATCGATATCAACATGGGCTGTCCCTCCAAGGAAGTGACCGGCGGCCAGTCCGGATCGGCGCTGATGCGAGATCTGGGACTCGCGGGCGAGATCATTGATGCGGCCATTGAGGGCGCCGGCGACCGGCCGGTGACGCTGAAGATGCGCCTCGGCTGGGATGATGCGCGCCTCAACGCGCCGGAACTCGGCCAGATCGCCGAGGCCAAGGGCGTCCAGATGCTGACCGTGCACGGGCGCACGCGCTGCCAGTTCTATACCGGCGCGGCGGACTGGGCGGCGGTGCGCGAGACGGTCGAGGCGGTGTCCGTTCCGGTCATCGTCAATGGCGACATTCGCGATCCTGCCTCGGCCAAGGCGGCGCTGGCACTGTCGGGCGCTCACGGCGTGATGGTCGGCCGCGCGTCGATGGGGCGGCCCTGGCTCGCCGGAGAAATCCTTGCGTCGCTTGAAGGGCAGCGCTGGCGCGCGCCGGATCTTGAGGCGCAGTGCGAAAGCCTGGTCGAACAGATTGAGGATTCGCTGGCCCTCTATGGTCCGAACCTTGGCCTGCGGATGGTGCGCAAGCATGTCTCGGCGGCGATTGATCACCTGGCCTTGCCGCTGCCGGAGCCCGAACGCCGGGCGCTGCGGTCCGCGCTCTGCCGGATAGAAGATCCGGATGAACTCACCCGCGCCCTGCGCGCGGCCTATCTCGAAAGAACGCCCGAGGAGCTGGTCTCAAATGCCTACGCTTGACCAAACGCGGCCTGCCAACCTGTCAGAGCTTGCGCCTGTCGCCCTGCTGCACATCGATGCCCGGCGGCGCATCTGCAATGTGAATGCGGCGGCGGAGTCGCTGCTGCAGCTGTCACGCCGGGCGATGATCGACCGGCCGCTGAGCGAAGTGATTTATCACGACTCGCCGCTGTTCGAGTTGATCGACCGGGCGGCGCGCGAGCCTGCGGAGATCACTGCGCCATCTACGCCGGTGTCCGGTCCCTCGGTGCCGATGCGCACCATCTGCGATGTGCGCGTGCGCAGTGTGGACGGCGGCGATTTCATCCTCGTGCTCGGTGAAGCACCGGCGCGTGACCCTTCCGAGGGCATTGCGGGCGCGGCAGGGTTCGGCCGCATTCTCGGGCATGAAGTGAAAAACCCGCTGGCGGGCATCATCGGCGCGGCCCAGTTGCTCGAGCGCCAGGGGCTCGCGGAGCAGGCTGAGCTGCTGGACATTATCAAGGACGAAGCGCGCCGCATCGAGCGGTTGGTCAACCGGCTTTCGGCGTTCGAGCTGTTCTCGGCGCCGCGCATGCAGAGCTGCAACGTTCACGCCCTGCTCGACAAGGTGATCGCCTCCGAACGCGCCGCGATGGGACCGAAGATCGAGTTCAAGCGCGAGTTCGATCCCTCTCTGCCGGACATCCAGGCGGACCCGGATCACCTGCAACAGGCCTTCCAGAATATCGTGCGCAATGCCGCCGAAGCTGCCTCCGAGGACAATGGCCGCGGGGAGGTCACCATCCGCACCGCCTATGCGGCCGGCCTCGCCATGCGGCAGGCGCGGCTTGGCTCTGGCCTGCGGCGCGCGATGCTGATTTCGTTCGAAGACAATGGCCACGGCATCCCGCGTGAACGCCAGGCGACCATTTTTGATGTTTTCCAGAGTTCAAAGTCGGGTGGCCGTGGACTCGGGCTGTCGGTCGTGAGTGAAGTCGTGACCGCGCATGGCGGTCAGATACGCGTCGACAGCCAGCCGGGATCGACCCGGTTCACAGTCCTTTTGCCACTCGTGGAGGCCGGCTGACATGGCCGACAAGACCGTTCTGCTCGCCGAAGATGACGCGAGCATTCGCCTGATCGTCAACCAGACGCTTGTTTCGGCAGGCTATGAAGTGCGCGCGACCAGTTCGCCGGACGCGCTGCAGCGCTGGGTGCGCAACGGGGAAGGGGATGTCGTCGTCACCGACGTCTATCTCGGCGACACGTCGATCTTTGATCTGCTGCCCTCGATGAAACTCGCGCGGCCGGACCTGCCCTTCATTGTGATGAGCGGGCAGAACACGATCCTGACCGCTGCCTCGGCGGCGGAGCATGGCGCGTTCGACTACCTGCCGAAGCCGTTCGACATCGATGTGCTGTCGAGCCTTGTGCGGCGCGCCTTGAAGTCTTCGCCCAGCGTGGAGCGGCTGATCCATCCGGAAGCGCAGAAAGCGGTCCAGGACGCAGGGTTGCCGCTGATCGGACGCTCCGATGCGATGCAGGAAGTCTACCGCCTGATCGCCAAGGTGATGAACACGGACCTGACCGTGCTGATCGAAGGCGAGAGCGGCACCGGCAAGGAGCTGGCGGCGCGCGCCATCCATCAGCTCGGGCATTCCAAGAACGGCAAGTTCATCGGGCTGGACCTGGCCGCCATGCCGGCCGCCGAGATCAACCGCGAACTGTTCGGCGCGAACGGCACGGACGGCGCCGTGCACATGAAGGGCGGCACGCTTTACCTCGACGAGATCGGCGACCTTCCGGCCGAGGCGCAGGCGCAACTGGTCAAGCTGCTGCGCGACTCCGGCGGCGCCCGCCTGATCGCTTCGACGCGGCGCAATCTTGGCAAGCTCGTTGAAGAGGGCAAGTTCCGCGAGGATCTCTACTACCGCCTCAACGTGATGCGCCTCGCGATCCCGCCGCTGCGCCACCGCAAGGAAGACATACCGGAACTCGCCCGCGCCTTCCTGATCCGGGCGCAGCGCCAGGGTCTCGCGGCCCGTACATTCGAGAAGTCGGCGCTCGACCTGATGGCCGCCTATGACTGGCCGGGCAACGTGCGGGAACTCGAGAACCTCGTGATCCGTCTCGCAGTGCTGAGCTCCGACACGATCATCACGCTGATGGATGTAGAGCGCGAGATGCGCATGGGCGCCTCCGAGCAGGCGAGTGGCCATGCCGGCTTCGAAGCCGAAGTCGAGGCGCTGCTGCACCGCTATGTCATGGGCGATCTCGTGACGGGCGGGGAGAGCGGCGATTCGATGGTGCACAGCTCGGTGATCGACCGGGTGGAGCGCCCACTGATCCGGCTTGCCCTGTCGGTGACCTCCGGAAACAAGGTTAAGGCGGCGCAGCTGCTGGGTATGAACCGCAACACCCTGCGCGCGAAGATCAATGCGCTCGGAATTGCAGAAGACTGATTGACGACGCGCCATTCCGTGGCCTTAATGCACCAGTGTTGCATTAAGGCCACGTAATGTGTGTCCGGATTGCAACGGGGCCGGGGCCCTTATTGAGCCGGATTGCGTGTCGACAGCTACAAACTCAACTGCCACCAAAGCCAGCTGGGCCCTCTTCGAGGGCCTTTTCATCATCGCGGCCCTCGTCGCGGTGTTTGCGACCTTCATAGCGATTTCCGGCGCCGCGCCGAATGATCCGACCGCAGGTGCCACGCCCTGGCTCCTCGGGCTGAACTTCGTCCTGTTGATCGTGCTCGCGGTGATCGTCGTGCGCGAATACCTGGCGATCCGCGGCGGCAGCAATGACGGCGGCGGCAAGCTGGCGCGCCGGTTCGTGCTCCTGTTCGGCTTTTCGGCGCTGATTCCGTCGCTGGTCGTCGCCGTGTTCATGGGCGCGTTCATCACGCGCGGCCTCGACCGCTGGATCGGCGAACGTGTCGACCAACTGATGGAGCAGAACACTGAAATCTTCCGGACCTATGTGAACAACTTCCAGACGACGTTCGAGTCCGACATGCGCCTCGCCGCGATGGACGTGGAGAATTTCGCCAAGCAGGTCGACCAGTCCCTCGCGGGCGCCGGCACACCGGAAGTCGCCGCCCTTGCGTCTACGGAGTTCTTTGACGGCCTGCGCTCCGAACTCGCGATCCGAGAGTTCCTGACGATTGCCATCCTCGGGCCGGACGGCGTGGAACTCATCGCCGAAGCGAGCGTGCAGGACGCAATCCTGCTGTCTCCCCCGCAAGCGGCGTTTGAGGAAGCCGATGGCGGCGCCGTGGCGACGACGCTCTATGAGGGGCGCGGAATCGCCACCGCGCTGATCCGGATTTCCGCGCCGGTCGATGGCTACATTTACGCGGTGAAAGTGTTCGACCGGAATGCCGCAAGGTCCTTGCGCGAAGCCGAGACGGCCCTCGAAGAATACAACGCCGCCAAGCGCAACAGCGGGCGCCTGCAGGCCATCTTCGTGATCGGGTATGCCCAGATCGTGGGTCTCGTCCTGCTGCTCGCAGGCCGTCTGGGTCTAGAAGCGGCGGGCCGGATTACCGGTCCGATTGGACGCCTGGCCTCGGCGGCGCATGCCGTGCGGGACGGGGATCTTGAAGTGCGGGTTCCGGTCAGCGGTCCAGTTGACGAGGTTCACGCGCTCAGCAGCTCGTTCAATGCGATGACCGAGCAGCTGTCGGGGCAGCAGAATGCACTGATCCGTGCACGGAAAGATGAGGAAGATCGGCGCCGCTTTGTGGAGACCCTGCTGGGCGAGCTTGGCGCGGGCGTGATCCGTGTGGACCGGGAAGAGCGCATCACGCTGGCCAACCGGTCGGCCTGCGAAATCCTGGGGCTGGACGAAGTTCCGGAAGGCGCCCTGCTGGCCGATGTGGCACCTGTCTTCGAGCGCATCGTGCGCGATACGTTCGAGCGCAACGCCGCCGTGGACGCGAGCCTCGAGCTGACGCGGGACGGCGAGCTGCGCAGCATCCGGCTGAAGTCGGCGCCGGAGGCGACTGGCGGCTGCGTGCTGACCTTTGACGATACGACGCGGCTGATTTCGGCGCAGCGCCAGCTGGCCTGGCGCGACGTGGCGCGCCGGATTGCGCACGAGATCCGCAATCCGTTGACGCCGATCATGTTGTCGACCGAGCGGCTGCGCCGCCGCTACGCGTCCAAGATCGATGATACCGACGGCGTATTTGACCGCTGTATCGAGACGATCCTGCGCAAGGTCGACGAGATCGCGCGGATGGTCGAGGAATTTTCGAACTTTGCCCGCATGCCGAAACCGAGCATTGCACCGTTCGACATGCGCGCTGTGCTGCAGGGCGCGAGCTTTGCCCAAAGTGTGGTATCGCCCGACATTGAAATCGAGCTCGAGACGGACCTCGCAGAGGCGCCGTTCCTTGGCGACGAGCGGCTGCTCGCGCAGGCTTTCGGCAACCTTCTGAAGAACGCGGCGGAAGCCATCGAAGGCTTGCCGATCGAAAACGACATATCCGGACAAATCCGCATTATTCTATCCAACGACCTGGGCGGGTTGGAGATTGTCATTGAAGACAATGGCCCGGGCTTTCCCGCCGAAGTGCGTAACCGGCTGCTCGAGCCTTACGTGACCACACGCGAAAAGGGCACCGGCCTTGGTTTGGCCATCGTGAACCGCATCATAGCGGATCATGGCGGCTCGATCTCGCTGCAGAACCGGCCGGACGGTTTGAAAGGTGCGCGCGTGCGCGTGCTGCTTCCGGAAAATGGCGCGCTCACCATGCAGGCGGTCGATACAACTGAAGGCGAGCTGGTTCACGATAGCGGGCGTCTGCCCGGATCACTGAGTTTGTAGAGGAAACGGGCCATGGCACTGGACATTCTAGTCGTAGATGATGAGCCGGATATCCGGGAACTGATGGCCGGCGTGCTCGGCGATGAAGGCTACTCTGTGCGCACCGCCGACACGGCAGAGCGCGCGCTGGAAGAAGTCCGCTCACGCACGCCGCGTCTGGTTATCCTCGATGTCTGGCTGCAGGGCAGCGGCATGGATGGCTTGTCGCTTCTGAAATACCTGAAGTCGATCGACCCGATCCTGCCGGTCATCGTGATCAGCGGCCACGGCAATATCGAGACCGCGATCGCAGCCATCCGGCGCGGCGCGTTTGACTTCATCGAGAAGCCGATCAAGGCGGACCGGCTGATGCTGGTCGTGGAGCGCGCGATCGAATCCGCCGCGCTTCGCTATGAGAATGCCGCGCTTCGCAACCGCACCGGTGATGAAGAGCGCTGGATCGGCAACAGCCAGGCGGCGGCCACGCTCCGGGCCTCGATCGAGAAAGTCGCGCCGACGAATTCACGCGTGCTGATCTCGGGTCCCGCCGGTGTCGGCAAGGAGCTGGCGGCGCGCCTGATCCACAAGAGTTCGACCCGTGTGGAAGGGCCGTTCGTCGTCGTCAACGCGGCCACGATTGCGCCGGACCAGATGGAGAATGCGCTGTTCGGTGAAGAGGATTCGCAGGGCCGGACGATCCGTGTCGGCCTGTTCGAACGCGCCCACACCGGCACGCTGCTGCTGGACGAAGTGGCGGACATGCCCATCGGCACGCAGAACAAGATCCTCCGGGTGCTGACCGAGCAGCGGTTCCAGCGGGTCGGCGGCCGGTCGGATGTCAGCGTGGACGTGCGCGTCATGGCGGCCACAACAAAGGACCTGCGGGCAGAGATCGAGAAGGGCAATTTCCGGGAGGATCTTTTCTACCGTCTGAGTGTGGTGCCCCTTCGCGTGCCGTCGCTGTCCGAGCGCCGGGACGACATCGTGGAACTGGCTTCGTATTTTTGCGAGCGCATTGCCGAAACGTCGGGTCTGATCTGCCGCAACTTCACGCCCGAGGCGCTCGCGGTGCTCCAGTCCATGGAATGGCCGGGCAACATCCGCCAGCTGCGCAACCTGGTGGAGCGCATCCTGATCCTCTCGCCGTCTGATTCGACCCGCCCGATCAGTGTCGACGAGTTGCCACGCGATCCGGGCCGGACCCCCGCATCAGCGTCCTCCCAATCCGGTTCGGCCGACCTGGTTGGCCTGTCCCTTCGGGATGCCCGCGAGCAATTCGAGCGGGAATACCTGACCCTGCAGATCACGCGGTTTAACGGAAACATATCGCGGACGGCTGAATTCATCGGTATGGAACGCTCCGCCCTCCACCGAAAATTAAAGGCTTTGGGCATAACAACGGGCGTGCGGCACGATAGCTGATACCCGGGCTGAAAGGCTGAACTGATGCACGTTCTGATCTGCGGCGCCGGACGCGTGGGGCAGGGTATTGCCCGGCGACTCGCGCGCGAGAAGCACGAAATCACGATCATCGACGAGAACGCCGATCTGGTCGATCAGGTCTCGATTGATCTCGACGTGCGCGGCATTGTCGGCCACGCGGCGCACCCGGATGTGCTGAAGCGCGCCCGGGCGGCGGACTGCGAAATGATCATCGCGGTCACCCACTTCGACGAAATCAACATGGTGATCTGCCAGATCGCCCACACGGTGTTCTCGGTACCTTTCAAGATCGCGCGCGTGCGTGACAGGTCGTACCTCGACCCTGCCTGGAAGAATATCTTCTCGCGCGAAGGCCTGCCCATCGACATGGTCATCTCGCCGGAAGCGGAAGTGGGGGACGCCATCCTCCAGCGCTTCCGCACGCCGGGTACGATCATGAGCGCGGCCTTCGCAGGCGGCAAGCTCAAGCTGCTGGGCTTCGAACTCGGCGCCGACAATCCGCTGATCGACCTTCCGGTCGACCAGATGCGCGGCGTGTTTCCGGACCTCTCGGCACGCATCATCGGCATCGGCCGGGGCGCCGAAATCCGCGCACCGCGCGGGCGCGACGTGCTGAAGCCCGGAGACCGCGCCTATATCGCCGTGCTCGACACGCATGCCGAACGCCTCACCTCGATCTTTAACCGCGACCAGAGCCGGCTCGATCACGTCGTCATCATCGGCGGCGGCAATGTCGGGCTGCACGTCGCGAAGGTGCTCGAGAAGGAAAGCCATATCCGTGTACGGTTGATCGAGCGCAGCGCCGAGCGGGCCAACAAGGCCGTGGCGCAGGTCAAGCGCTCCATCGTGATCCAGGGCGACGGCCTCAACCCGGACATCCTCGCGGAAGGCGGCGTTGACCGGGCGGACTTCGTCATCGCGATCACCGACGATGACAAGACAAACCTCCTCATCAGCAACCTCGCCAAACGCGCCGGCGCCAAGCGCGCGTTGGCGCTGATCAACGCCCCCGAACTCGCCAGCCTGGCCGCCGACATGCGCGTGGACACCGTGCTGGATCCCCGCGCCCTGACGGTCTCGCAAGTCCTGCTGCGCATGCGCCGCGGCCGCATCCTCGGCCTCCAGTCTCTGGAAGACGGCCTTGCGGAAGTGGCCGAAGGCGTGACCCTTGAGTCGTCGTCCCTGATCGGCAAACCGCTCGGCTATGACGATATGCCGGAAGGCGTGACCGCCGCCGCCGTGCTGCGCGGCAACCAGATCCTGATGGCAGATTCCGATGTCATCGTGCGGCCCGAAGACCATCTCGTGATCTTCTACGAAGCCGAAATGGTCCGCAGCGTCGAGAAGTTCTTCCGGGTCAATCCGGACTATTTCTGATCCATGAATTACGCGTCCGTCGCCCGTGTCCTGAGCCTGCTCATGCTGATCGTGGCGGGCGCAGGCATTTTCGGCGCCGCCATTGCGGTGTTGGCGGGGGAGACGCCGCAGGTCATTTCGCTCGGCGTCACCGCGATGGGCATCCTGGTCGCCGCCGCGAGCGTCCTGCTGCTGACTCCGAAGCCGGAGCGCAAGGCGCGCCCCTCGGACGGTCTCGCCGTCGTGATCCTCTGGTGGCTGCTGACGCCGCTCGCGACCGCCATGCCGTTCGTGTTCGGCGTCGCCAACAGCTCGGTCATCACCGCCATCCACGAGGCTGCGGCGTGTCTGACGACGACCGGCCATTCGGTCATTGAGGTGTCGGGCGGCGACTGGCCCGCAAGCCTGATCTACTGGCGCGGGGCGCTACACCTGTTCGGTGCTTTCTCGGCGATCGTGACAGCCGCCGGCGTCTTCGCGGCGGTGAATCTCGGCGGCCCCGGTGTGCACCGCACCGTCCTGTTTTCGCTTCCGGAAACCAGCTTCTTCGACGCCATGCCCCGGATCGCCGGGCCGGTATCGCTGATGATCGGGGTCGGCGTCCTGTTGGTCTTCGTCGCCCTGATCGTGCTGGGCATTGAGCCGGGCAGGGCGCTCGGTGATGCCGTCAGCGTCATCACGACAGGACTCGTGCATCCCGACGCACTGGAACTGGCACCGGCATCGGCAGCGGTCTCCATCGTGCTGGGCATAGGCCTCCTGTTTGGCTCTCTCGGGCTCGCCTTCTGGCTGCCGTTCCGCCAGCGCGCCTGGGCATCGATCGTCCAGGATCCGGAGATCGTGCTGTTCGCCGGATTCGCGGTCATTTTTGCCGGTTTTGCGGTGATTGCCGGGCTTGCGGCCGGCGATGCGCTCGGCTGGTCGATCTCGACCCTCTCGACATCGGGCATTCCGCTGGGCGCGCCCAGCGCGGCCAATGCCATTCCGTTGACGGTCTATGTCATGCCCTGCCTGATCGGCGGCTCGGCGCTGGCGGCGGCCGGCGGCATCAAGCTGGCGCGGGTGGTCGTCCTTGGGCAGAGGGCCGGGCAGGAGTTCCAGCAACTTGGATATCGCCGGTCAGTTGTCAGCTTCCGCTTCCGGGACCGGGAACTGGATGAGCGCAGCGTGATCGGGGTCTGGGTCTACTTCGTCGCCTATGTGCTGGCGGTCTTCGTATTCCTGGTCGGTTTCAGCTTCGCGGGCTTGGGCTTTGACGACGCCATCCGCCTTTCGATCGGCGGGCTGACCTCCTCGGGCGGGCTGGTCGCCGGGTCTGACACAAATCTGGCCCCCGCCAGCGAAATCCTCCTGATCATTGCCATGCTTTTGGGCAGGCTGGAGATTTTGACCTTGCTACCTGCGCTTTCACTGAGCTTTTGGCGGGGCTGACCCTTGCGCACCTGCAGCAAAGGACTTAGCTCGGGGACATAACAAAAACACTAGCAGGAAAAGCAAAACGCATGTCAGCTGACAAAAAACAAAACCTGCAGGACACTTTCCTCAACGCTGTTCGCAAGTCCCGCACGCCACTAACGGTCTTTCTGGTAAATGGTGTTAAACTTCAGGGCGTTGTCACTTGGTTCGACAACTTCTGTGTACTGCTCCGGGGTGACGGGCGTCCGCCGCAACTCGTCTACAAGCACGCGATCTCGACGATCGCGCCGAGCGCACCTGTCCAGCTTTTCGACGAAGAGATGGACGGAGACTAGTCCGGATTGACCGAGAAATTCGTCGATCGCCTGCCGGCGCCGGAAATTGCCGGCGTGGTTATCCCGTGGTTCACGCCAGCAGATCGTCCGACACCGGACCGGTTGCGCGAGACATCGGGCCTCGTTGAAGCCCTCGGTTGCCGGCTCGGCTTTGTCCGGCCGGACCAGATCCGCAAGGTCAATCCCTCTTTCCTGCTTTCCGGCGGTATCGTGGACCGCATGGCGGCGGACCTTGAAGCCGAAAACTGCACGCTTGCCGTCATCGACGGCGCGTTGACCCCGGTTCAGCAGCGCAACCTCGAGAAGCGCCTCGGCATGAAGGTCATCGACCGGACTGGGCTGATCCTCGAAATCTTCGGCCTCCGGGCACGGACGAAAGAGGGCCGCCTGCAGGTCGAGCTGGCGCGCATCCTGTATGAGCGCTCGCGCCTCGTGCGCACGTGGACCCACCTTGAACGCCAGCGCGGTGGTTCCGGCTTCCTGTCGGGCCCCGGCGAGAGCCAGCTTGAGGCAGACCGCCGGATGCTGGATGACAAGATTATCCGCCTGCGGGGCGATCTGGATGAAGTCAAACGTACCCGGTCCGTGCAACGGGCGGGACGCCGGCGCTCCGGCACTCCGGTCGTCGCGCTGGTCGGCTACACGAACTCCGGCAAGTCGACCCTGTTCAACCGCCTCACGGGCGCGGACGTGTTCGCCAAGGACATGCCCTTCGCGACCCTCGATCCGACGATCCGCAAGCTGCAGTTGCCCTCGCTCGGAGAAGCTGCACTGATCGACACGGTCGGTTTCATTTCGGACCTGCCGACACACCTGATCGACAGTTTTCAGGCAACGCTTGAAGAGTCCCTGCAGGCTGACCTTCTGGTGCATGTGCGGGACCGGTCGAGCGCCGCAGATCTCGACCAGGCGAGCGACGTGATGAAGGTGCTCGAACGGTTGGAGAAAGAGTCCGGCATGACCCTGCCGCCGCTCATTGAAGCCTGGAACAAGATCGACGCGGTGCTGCCAGCGCATGCGGAATCGTTGAAGACGCTCGCGGCCGCGCAAACAGACGTCCCTGCTGTTGCCGTGTCGGCGCTGACGGGAGACGGCGTCGAGGCGCTGCTGCAGCGCATCGAAAAGTCCCTGCTGCATGGACAGCAGGAAATCGAACTTGTGCTGGCGCCCGAAGCAGGCCGCGCCCGCGCATGGCTGCACCAGAACGGCGATGTGACCGGCGATCGGACTGAGGATGATGGCGCGTCGCATCTCGTGGTGCGTCTGTCGGTTGAACGCCTCGGTCAGTTCAGAGCTGAATTTCCGGGTCTGATTCCGGCTGCCAGCTAACCGCGCTCGGTCTGCTTGACCCGCTGCCAGTAGGCTTCCTGCTCATCCAGCGTCAGCGATGCGAACTCTACCGCGTCCGCCTTTGACGCCTGCTCCATGGCCCGGAAGCGGCGCTCGAATTTTGCGTTCGCCTTGCGCAGCGCCTGTTCCGGATCAACCGACAGGCGCCTCGCGAGATTGGCGACCACGAACAACACGTCGCCGACTTCATCTTCGACCGCGTCCGTGTCGCCACTGGCGATCGCTTCTTTCACTTCCGCGATTTCTTCCTCGAGCTTGTCGAAGATCGGCGGCGTTTCGGTCCAGTCGAAACCGGTTCGCGCGGCGCGCTTTTGCAGCTTCTCGGCGCGCAGCAAGGCGGGCAGGGCGCGTGCCACCCCGTCCAGCGCGCTCGGCGCCCCATCGCTGGCTTTGGATGCGCGTTCGGCGGCTTTCATCGCTTCCCACGCCACGGTTTGTTCGTCTGCGGAGCGTCCGTCGCCTTCATCGCCGAAGACATGCGGATGACGGCGGATCATCTTGTCATTGATCGCGGCCACCACATCGGCGAGCGCAAACGCGCCTTGCTCTTCCGCCATCCGGCTATGGAACATCACCTGGAACAGCAGGTCGCCGAGTTCGTCGCGCAGCTCGCTCATGTCGGCGCGCTCGATTGCGTCGGCGACCTCATAAGCTTCCTCGATCGTGTAGGGCGCAATCGTCGCGAAGTTTTGCTGAAGGTCCCAGGGACAGCCTGAGACAGGGTCCCTGAGCCGCGCCATGATTCGGGCCAGTTCGCGGAAGGCGGTCGCGGCGGCTTCGGTTCGGTCTGTCTCGCGGTGCATGCGCCACTCCGGTGCTTGGCTTCGTCTTGCCGTGGCCCCGGCGCCTGCGCAAGCTGCGGCAGCCCCCATGGGCACCAGCGATTGACATGGGCTGCCAGCCGCGAGACGGGAGACCATCTCCAAACACGTTGTTCGCCGGCGTCGACGCCGGCAAGGTGAGGGTATGAAGGACAAGCTGGCGCTGATCGGATTCGAATGGGCTGGCACGCAGCTGCGCGCCTGGGCCTTCGATGGCGACGGCGAAATCCTGTCCTCTCTCCATACCCGCGAGGAACCGGTTGCCGGGCACCGCGACTGGCCGGGGCGTTTGCGGTTCCACCTGGCGGAATGGCTCGGTGTCTCACCGGAGGTTCCGGTCATTGGCTGCGGGGATGTGTCGGTGTCCCTCGCGGGTGATGGCAATGGATCGCTCAATACGCCCGTTCCGCTCGCCCATCTGGCCAGCCATCTGGGCCTGCAGGCGGGCATTCACCTCGTGCCGTGGATCGGCCAGCTGTCGCCGCCGGACCTGACCTGCGGCGCGGAAACCATTCTGTTCGGTCTGGAAGAGGCGAACGGTTCCATCTGCATCGCCGGACACCACACCCGGCATGGTGTCATCGAGCATGGACGCCTGCTGGAGTTTTCGACCGAGATCACGGCGGAACTGCGCGACCTGCTGCTCTCGCACGGTACGCTCGCCCTGAACGAGGCCAGCGCGCAGGCCTTCGACATGAAGGTATTCAAGGACTGGATCGAACGCGCCCTCGATACCGACGACTCGCCGCCCGTCTTCTCGGTGGAGGCCGCGATCCGGCAAGGTTCGCTCTCGGCCGGCAACAAGGCGGCGGCGCTGGCGGGTCTGATGATTGGCGCGGACGTAGCGGCGCACTATGATCCGGGTGACGAAGTCCTGCTGGTCGCCGATGGACCGCTGCTCGAGGCCTACGGATTTGCGCTGGACGCCCTTGGCGCGGATGTCGAGGAAACCTCGGCGGTGGAAGCCCTGCAGGACGGCCTGTTCGAGATCGCCGATCTTGCCGGACTGCTCGGCGAGGATTAAGGCCCGCTATGACCGGTGAGGAAGCCTGACCTTCGATGATCATTACCCCCGAATGCGTTGCGCCTACCGGATGCCTCATCGGGCAGTCCCCGCTGTGGAGCCATTCCGAGGGCTTCCTGTGGTGGGTCGACCAGAAACGCGCCAAGCTGCACCGGTACAATCCGCGTACCGGCAACACGCGGCGTTACGAACTCCCCGTAAGGCCGAGCCGGATCGCCCTTTTTGACGGCCTGCTGCTGATGGCGGCGGACCGGGAGATCGGGTTCTTTGATCCGGCGACCGAGGTTTACGAGCGTCTCGCCGTCGTCGAGGGCGAGCCGGAAACCAATCGCACCAGCGATGGCGGCGTTGCGCCGGACGGGTCCTTCTGGTTCGCGACCGAAGACGATGCCGAGCGCGAGCCGGCGGGCAATTACTACAGGTACGGCCCGGACAAGACGATTTCGCCGATCCGGCTTCCGTCCGTCATGATGTCCCGGACTTTCGAATTTTCGCCGGATGGCCGGACCTTCTACACCTGCGATTCCACGGAATGCGAAGTCCTCGCGCACGATTTTGACCCGGAAACTGGCGCCGTTACAGGGCGTCGGACCTTCGCGTTCACGCATGAACTGGGCGGCATGCCGTTCGGATCGGCGGTCGATCAGGAGGGCGGGCTTTGGACCTGCCTGCATGGGGCCTCCCGTGTGGTCCGGTTTACGCCGGCGGGGGATGTGGACCGGGTGATCGTGCTGGCCGCGCCTTTGCCAACGGGGTGTGCGCTGGGCGGCGAGGATATGCGGACGCTGTTCATCACGACGTCGCGGGCTGGACTGAGCTTCCCGCAGCTCGACTCGAGGCCGCTCTCGGGCAGCCTTTTCGCTGTCACGGTGGATATTCCGGGTATGCCGGCACGCAGTTTTGGTCCCATTCGCTGATCACGCATTCTCGCGGGACGTGGAGCTTTTATCATTTTTTATCGTTGCGTCGCAGGGAAGCGGCGTCTCCGGCGGCCAGTCTGGCGCACGCCGGAAGTCGCTTTCGCGCGTCTGAACATCCACAACGAAAGCCACTCCATGCCGGCATCGCTGACAATTCACCGCGCCTTCTGAAGGTCAGGGATCGCCCTCCGGTTGAGCGGAGCCTGGCGCCGAAGCGTTTGCCCCCTTGCCTCGAGGCCCGGAGTGCCCACATCGAAGGCCAGCGCCACATCCTGCACAATTTCCGTGGACGCGCGCCTGTAAACGGGCTAATCGCCCGCCTTTGAAAAACGAGTGATTATGATGGCCGAAAAGCCGACAAAGGCGCCACAAGCGCCGAAAGAGAAGAAAAAGATGGTAGGACCCCTGACTTTCCTCGCGCAGGTGCGCGCGGAAGGCAACAAGGTGACCTGGACCACCCGTCAGGAGACCATTCAGGCGACGATCTTCGTGATCATCATGTCGATCCTGATCGCAATCTTCCTTTTCCTGGCCGATCAAGTCATAATGATGTTCGTGAACTTCGTTCGGGGCGCCTGAGGGTGCTTACCGCGAATCCAGATCAACAGGAGCGCTCTCGGCCCATGCCTGAAGCCAAATGGTATATCGTCCACGCCTATTCGAACTTTGAAAAGAAGGTCGCCGGCACGATTCGAGAGCAGGCCGAGCGCAAGGGCCTGACGCACCTCATTGAAGAGATTGAAGTGCCGACCGAGGAAGTAGTCGAGGTTGCCCGCGGCAAAAAGAAGACCGTGGAGCGGCGCTACTTCCCCGGCTACGTGCTGATGAAGGCCCAGCTGACCGACGACATCTACCACCTCGTCAAGGACACCCCGAAAGTCTCCGGTTTCCTCGGCGCAGAGGGCGGCAAGAAGCCGCTCCCGGTTCGCCAGCGTGAAGTCGACCGGATCCTCGGCAAGTCGACCGACGTGGCGGCCGAACGCCCCCGCGCCCGGATCACCTTCGAGATCGGCGAGCAGGTCCAGGTCAACGATGGCCCGTTCCAGGGCTTCGAAGGCGCCGTCGAGGAAATCGACGAAGCCAGTGGCCGCCTCAAGGTGACCGTGTCCATCTTCGGCCGCGGCACGCCCGTGGATCTGGAATTCGACCAGGTCGTGAAGGTCTGAGAATCAACTAACCGGTACGCGCACGGCCTTGAATCGAGGGCCCCTCGCCTGTATGCCGAAATCCGATTGCCGCCTTAGCTCAGTTGGTTAGAGCGCTGGTTTGTGGAACCAGAGGTCCCCCGTTCAAGCCGGGGAGGCGGTACCATCCCCCCGTTCCTTGTATTTGCAGCAAATTGCGGCATTGACGCAGGTTAGTACACGTGTTGCAAAAGGGTCGCGGTATGCGGACTTTTCCACGGCGAATGGTTATTTTAACCCGGAATTCGCTCGCAGATTCTGCAAAAACGGATTAACACGCGGATATGCGGTTCTATCCGTATCATCCTGCGGCCGATGGCAATCCCGCCCTCGGCACACAGAAGGGGATTGAGTATGAAGAAAACTCTTATGTGCGCGACTGCCGCGGCCGCTTTTGCGTCTGCCGGCCTCAGCGCCCACGCCGAGGGCTGGTACGGCCGTACCGACCTCTCCTACACCTTTGAAGGCCGCGTCGATCACGACGCGACGGCATCGATCAACGGCAAGCTGGCTGGCGATTCGGATACTTCCGAAATGCTCGGCGGCGGCGTTGGTCTTGGCTACGGCTTCGACAACGGCCTGCGCTTTGAAGGCGTGATCGGCTACCGCACTGGCGACCTGGACGTCCCGCGCGTCATCGGCGGCACGGCTCCCGGCACGGCCGTCGATCCTAGCGGCTACGTAACCGTCATGGACCTGATGGCCAACGGTATCTACGACTTTAACAAAGATGGCACCGTCAAACCATACATCGGCGCTGGCGTCGGCGGCACGCGTATTCGCGCAAAGGCTTCTAACCGTTCGATCGGCATTGCACCGAACCAGAGCGCAACCAACGGCTTTGCCGACACCGCGACGGGCCTGGCCTGGCAAGGTCTCGCCGGCATCGGTTTCAAGATCTCTGATCGCCTGTCGCTGGATCTCGGCTACAAGTATTTCAGCGCTGAAGACCTTGAGTTCGACGGCAAGCACAGCGGCCAGAACTACGACGTGGACTACACGGACCATACGGCAACCATCGGCCTGCGCTACGCCTTCGGCGTGACGCCGCCGCCGCCGGCGCCTCCGCCGCCCCCACCGCCACCGCCGCCTCCGCCGCCGCCTCCGCCGCCACCACCGCCTCCGCCCGTGGAAACGACCGAGACCGTTGCGCAGCAATGCTCGGCCCTCAACCAGCAGTTCGTCGTGTACTTCGAGTGGGATCGCTCGGACCTGACGAGCCAGGCTTCTGCGGTTATCGACCAGGCTGTTGCGAACATCGCAGCCGGCACCGGTTGCGCCGCGGGTTCCGTTACGATCGTCGGTCACACCGACACGTCGGGCGGCACCGCTTACAACGAAGCCCTGTCGGTTCGCCGCGCAGACGTCGTTGCAGCAGCCCTGTCCGCTGCCGGCATCACGGCAACGATCGACAAGTCGGGTAAAGGCGAAACCGCCCTTGCCAAGGCAACCAATGACGGCGTGCGCGAGCCGCTGAACCGTCGTTCGGAAGTCACGATCGTCGTCCAGTAACCACTGGAAGACCTGCAAATCAGACGGCCCGGCAGTTTGCCGGGCCGTTTTTGTTTTTGGGGTTCGCGGCCAAGGCTTGCCGCCCTGTTCTACCTGTGAAACCAAGGGGCCCATGACAGACCTCACCAAGCTATCCGCCGATGATGAAGCCGCGCGCGAGCGCCTGTATGCCGGTGCCGCCGGAATGCTGGCGCGCACCCGCAGCTGGTCGGCGCACAATACCGGCAGCCTGAACACCGACGGGCTGAAGCGATTCGCACCGTTGCTGGCGGATGCATTTGCGGCGCTTGAGGCGGACATCCAGCTGGTCCAGGGGCCCGGATTCGAAGCGGTGGGCGCCGACGGCAAGGTGACGGAAACGCATTCCGGCCCGATCGTCGAAATCACTTCGCGCCCGGAGGCGCCCGTGCAGGTCGTGATGTCCGGCCACTATGACACGGTGTTTGCACCGGGTGTTTTCGAAACGGTCACCGACCGCGAGGACGGCACCATCAATGGCCCCGGCATGGCCGATATGAAGGGCGGCATCTGCGTGATGCTCGAGGCGCTGAAAGCGTTCGAAGCGGGGCGCCTGAAGGACACGCTGGGCTACCGGATTGTTCTGACCCCGGATGAAGAGATCGGCAATTTTTCCAGCAACGAAGCGCTGCGCCGCGCGGCCTCTTCAGGTGCGCTGATCGGCATGACGTATGAGCCGGCGATGGAAACCGGCGCGATGGCCGGCGGGCGCAAGGGCTCGGCGGTGTTCGACATCGTGCTGCACGGCCGCGCCGCGCACGCGGGCCGCGCCAAGGAGGAGGGCCGCAGCGCCATCGAAGCGGCGGCAGAGCTGGTGGTCGGACTTGAAGCCCTGAACAGCCAGTTCGGCGGCGTGACGTTCAATGTCGGCTCGATCGATGGCGGAGCGCCGGTCAACATCGTGCCGGACCTGGCGATCGTCCGGTTCGGCGCGCGCGCGCCGGATCAGCAGGCGGCGGAATGGGCGACGCAGCAGGTTCAACGCCTGTTCGAGAAGGCGACGTCTCGCGACGGTATTCACGGTCACCTGCACGGCGGGTTCTACCGCCCGCCGAAACCGCGCAACAGCGCGCAGCAGGCTCTGTTCGACGCCGTGCATGCCACGGGGCGCGCGATCGGGCTCGACATCGAGTTCGTCGATACCGGCGGTGTGTGCGAGGGCAACAATATCTTTGCGGCGGGCGTGCCGAATGTCGATACGCTCGGCGTGCGGGGCGGGCGGATTCATTCGAACGACGAGTTCGTCATTACAGAGAGCTTTCCGGAACGCGCGCTTCTCTCCGCGCTGCTCCTGAACCGGATTGCGGATGGCCGGCTTGACGGGCGGCGCATCAAGGACCTGATGGGGCGCTGACCATGGCGACGACCTATGTGATGCGTCCCTCGCGGCTGGATGATCTGGACGCGCTGACCCAGCTGGCGGAATTATCCGGACCCGGATTTACGAGCCTGCCGGTGGATGAGCCGATCCTGCGGGAGCGGCTGGAGAAATCCGACCGCGCCTTCAACGGCCGGCAGCGCAACCTGCAGTTCGGCAAATACCTGATGATGATGGAACACGTGGAGACCGGTCAGGTCGTCGGGTGTTCGGCGGTGAAGGCGGGGACGGGGATCGACCAGCCCTTCTTCAACTACCGCATCATCACGCTGGCGCAGGCGAGCCATGCGGCGGGCAACCTGAGGTTCGACATGGACGCGCTGGTGCTGACGAATGAATATGTCGGCTTCACGGAAGTCGGCACGTTGTTCCTGAAGCCGGATCACCGCGGCGGCGGGGCGGGGCGGCTGGCCGCGCAGTCGCGCTACCTGCTGATGGCGGCGGCGCCGGAACGTTTCAGCGACAAGGTGCTGGCGGAGCTGCGCGGCGTTGTCGATGATCAGGGTACGTCACCTTTCTGGGAATGCCTGGGACGGCATTTTTTCCGGATGGATTTTGCGGATGCGGACAAGCTGTCGGCGACGACGGACAACCAGTTCATCGTCGACCTGATGCCGCGCTATCCGATCTATGTGGACCTGCTGCCGCCGGAAGCGCGCGAAGTGATTGGCCGCTGCCATTCGGACGGCGTAGGTGCGTACAAGCTGCTGCAGTGGGAAGGCTTCGAGTTTGACCGGACGGTGGATATCTTTGATGGCGGCCCGCTGGTGGCGGCGCAGCGCCGGCATATCCGAACGATCCAGGAAAGCCGGATGGTGACGGTCGAGGCGGGTGAGACGGCCGGGGACGGGGATGCGCGGCAGGGGATGTTGTCGAGCAACCGGTTGCCGGATTTCCGGGTCACGCTGGGCAAGTTCTTGAAGCGCGGAGAGGCGGGGCTGGTAGCCTCGCCGGATGTGCTGGACGCGCTGAAACTGAAGCCCGGCGCGCCGGCAAGGGTCTGGGTACGGAGCAAATGATGGCGGACGGCGTCTATATCGACGGACAATGGCGCGGCGGGCGCGGCGCAAGGTTCGCCAAGACGTGCCCGGCGACCGGAGGGGTGACGTGGCAGGGCGCCGCAGCGGACGGCGCAGAAGTCGCCGAAGCCGTGGCATCCGCCCGCAAGGCATTCCGGGACTGGTCGCGCCGGCCGCAGGCAGAACGCACTGCCATCCTTGAGCGGTATGCGGATGAAATCGGACAGCGCGCGGAAGCCATCGCCGAGGTGATCAGCCGCGACATGGGCAAGGCGCTGTGGGACTCGCGCGGCGAGGCAGCGACGATGAAGGCCAAGATCGGCGTCTCCATCGCCGCGCAGAAGGAGCGGGCGGGGGAGAAGACGGAGGCCGCGGCGTTCGGCTCGTCCCAGCTGACGCATCGCCCGCACGGCGTGATGGCGGTATTCGGGCCTTTCAACTTTCCGGGCCATCTGCCGAACGGGCATATCGTTCCGGCGCTGCTGGCGGGCAATACCTGCGTGTTCAAGCCGTCCGAACTGGCGCCGGGCGTGGCGGCGCTGATGGCGGAGTGTTTCGCCGCGGCTGGCCTGCCGCCGGGTTGTCTCAACATTGTCCAGGGCGGGCGCGAGACCGGCGCGGCGCTGATCGATCAGGAGATCGACGGGCTGCTGTTCACAGGCTCTGCGGCCACCGGCGTTTTCTTCCACAGGCATTTCGCCGGGCGGCCGGAGGTGATCCTCGCGCTCGAGATGGGCGGGAACAATCCGCTGATCATCTGGGAGCCGGCCGATGTCGAGGCCGCTGCAGACATTGCGGCGCAATCGGCTTTCCTGACGACGGGTCAGCGCTGTTCCTGCGCGCGGCGGATCATCCTGCCGGAGGGGCGCTTTGGCGACCGCGTGATCGAGGCGATGGTGGACCGGGCGCTCAAGCTCAAGGTCGGCGCCTGGAACGAGCCCGAGATTTTCATGGGGCCGCTGGTGTCGGAGAAGGCGCGCGATCAGGCGATTGCTTTCCAGGACAAGCTGGTCTCGCATGGCGCAGCGCCCGTGCTGGCGCTCACCGGCATGGACCGGGGCGGCGGATTCGTGTCGCCGGGGATCGTGGATGTCACGGGCGCGTCCGGGTTCCCGGATGAGGAATTGTTCGGCCCGCTGATGCAGGTCGTCCGGGTAAAGACGTTTGACGCGGCGATCGAGCGCGCGAATTCCACCAAGTATGGCCTGTCGGGCGGACTTGTCTGCGATGACGATGCGCTGTGGGACCGCGCTTACCGCGAGATGCGGGCGGGCGTGCTGAACCGCAATCGCCTGACGGCAGGTGCGAGTGGCTCCATGCCGTTCGGCGGGCCCGGCCTGTCCGGCAATTTTCGTCCGGGGGCCTACTACGCGGCGGACTATTGCGCCTGGCCGCAGGCGAGCCAGCTTGCACCCAAGGCGGCGCGGATGACGGCGCCGGGATTTCCGGCCTGAGAGGTACACAATGGATAACACGGCACAGATCGACTACTGGAACGGCGCGGCGGGCCAGAAATGGGTGCGCGATGCGGACCGGCTGGACAAGATGCTCCGGGCGTATCTCGATGCGGTGATGGACGCTGCAAAGCCCAAGGCGGGGGAAGTCGTGACAGACATTGGCTGCGGCGGCGGCGCCCTGTCACTCGCCGTGGCCGGCAAGGGGGCCATTGCGACCGGCGTGGATGTATCGGAACCGCTGATCGAGGTGGCGCGCCGGCGCGCGGCTGTCAGTGCGCCCGGCACCCGGTTTGTTGTGGCAGACGCGTCGGAATGGACACCGGAAGCGGCTGCGGACCTAATCGTCTCGCGCTTCGGCGTGATGTTCTTTGCCGATCCCGTCCGGGCCTTTGCCAATATCCGCAAGGGCGCCGCGCCGGGCGGGCGTCTGGCCTTCGTCTGCTGGAGACCGCTTGCCGAGAATGAATGGGCGCTGGCGCCGATCATCGCGGCGATGCCGTTCCTGCGCGAGGCGCCCAAGCCGCCCGAGCCCGGCGCGCCGGGGCCGTTCGCCTTTGGCCAGCGCGAGCACATAGACCGTATACTGACGGAAGCGGGCTGGAAGGATGTCCGGATTTCGCCGTGGGACGGGCAGATCGAGTTGCCGGGCGCGACCGCGCCGGAGACGGCGGAGTTCATGCTGGAAATCGGGCCGCTGTCGCGTACGATCTCGGAGCAGGGACTTGATCCAGAAAAGATCAAGGCGGCGCTGGTGGCGCGCGTCGCGGGGCTGGCAGACGCCGAAGGGCGCACCCGGCTCAAGGCGGCCATCTGGATTGTCGAGGCGACCGCATGAGCGATGCTATCGAAGTAAACTTTGATGGCCTGATCGGGCCCAGCCACAATTATGGCGGCCTGTCGGATGGCAACCTCGCCAGCGCGCGCAATGCGGGCGACGTGTCGAACCCGCGCGAGGCGGCGGTGCAGGGCCTTGAGAAGATGCGCACGCTGGTGCGCGCCGGGCTCGTGCAAGGCGTGCTGCCGCCGCTGGCGCGGCCGAGTTTCGACCTGCTTGCGGCGGCTGGATTTTCCGGATCCGACGCGCAGATGATCGAAGCCGCTACGCGCACGTCGCCGCGCCTGCTGAAGGCGGCCTATTCCGCCAGCAGCATGTGGACTGCCAACGCCGCGACGGTGTCGCCGTCGGCCGATACGGGGGATGGCCGGCTCCATTTCACGCCCGCCAATCTCTCGACCATGCTGCATCGCAGCCTCGAGCATCCGGACACCACGGCCACGCTGATCTCGATCTTTCCCGGCGAAGACCGCTTCGCGGTCCATGGCGCGCTGCCGGCGCATGCGGATTTTGCCGATGAGGGCGCGGCCAATCATGTCCGTCTGTGCGCGGAACATGGCGAAGCGGGGGTGGAGCTGTTCGTGTATGGCCGGGACACCGGCGAGTCCGCTGCCGGGTTTCCGGCGCGCCAGACCCGGCTTGCGTCCGAATCCATCGCGCGCTCGCATGAACTGGACGGGGCACGCGCAGTCTTTGCGCGACAGTCGCGCCGTGCCATCGAAGCGGGCGCCTTTCACAATGATGTTGTCTGCGTCGGCGCGCTGGATACGCTGTTTTTCCATGAGTACGCCTTTGAAGACACGGCCGGAACGCTCGCCGCGCTCCGGCGTGCGGCCGAAGGGCGGTTTGACCTGAAGCCGGTCATGGTGCCGGAATCGGAAGTGCCGCTTGCGGATGCGATCTCGTCCTACCTGTTCAACTCGCAACTCCTTCAGTTCCCGGATGAAGACCGGCTGGTGCTGATTGCGCCGGGGGAGACGCAGGACACGGCCTCGACGCGCGCGTATTGCGAGCGGCTGGTGCGCGCGAACGGGCCGATCGGGCGGGTGCAGTTTGTTGATGTGCGCCAATCCATGCGCAATGGCGGCGGTCCGGCCTGCCTTCGCCTTCGGGTCGTGATGACCGAGGATGAACTCGCGTCGTGCCATCAGGGCGTCATCCTGGATGAAGAACTGATAGACGACCTGCAGGCCTGCGTGCGGTCCACCTACCGGGACCGGCTGGCACCGGCTGACCTTGCAGATCCGAAGTTCGCGGATGAGTGCCGGATCGCGCGCGAGGCGCTGCTGGAAATCCTCGAACTGGACGCGCTGCTGTGATCCGGCTCTACGATTACTGGCGCTCCTCTGCGGCCTACCGGGTGCGCATCGCGCTGAACCTGAAAGGCGCGGCATTTGAATCGGTGCCGGTCAATATCCTGCCGGGCACGGATGAACAGCTTACGGATCAATACCGCAGCGTGAATCCGCAGATGCGGGTTCCGGCGATTGAAGTGGACGGACAGGTCGCGGGCCAGTCGCTGGCGATCATCGAATGGATTGACGAGACGATGCAGGGGCCGGCGCTGCTTCCGAAAGATCCGTGGCAGAGACTGCAGGCGCGCGCGTTCGCCGATGTCATTGCGTGCGATATCCATCCGCTGAACAATCTCAGTCCGCTGGCGGTGCTGCGGAAGGACTTCGGCGCCGATGAAGCGGCGATCAAGCGCTGGTATCAGGACTGGATCTTGCGCGGCTTTGCGGCGCTGGAATCCATGGCGTCGGAGCTGGCGCCGGGGCCGTTCCTGTTCGGGGATACGCCCGGCCTCGCGGAAATCGTGCTCGTTCCGCAAGTGGCGAATGCGAGGCGGTTCGAGACGGACCTGTCGGCCTTTCCGCGCCTTGTGGCGCTGGATGAGGCGTGCCGCGCACTTGAGCCGTTCAAACGCGCTGCGCCGGAAAGCCAGCAGAACGCGTAAGCTATTCGGTCTCGCCCGGTTTCCGGATCTCGATGATTTCGATTTCTTCCAGGTCGCCGAGCGGCTCGGCGAGCTTGGAGGTGTGGTCGTTCAGCCAGGCGACGAGGCCGTTGGTCAGCGTGCCGCCGCCCGACATCTCGTACTTCCCGCCGGCGCGGCGGAGATCGACCGCGGCGACGCAGCCCTGTTCGGGCTTGTAGCGGCGCGAACAGAGAGCGGCGCTGGTGACGCCTTCGGCGAGGCCAGTGCCGGTGGCGCTCTCGCCGTAGAAGAGGACGCCGCCGAACCGGTCGCGGAGGAGCGCGTCGCTTTCGAAGGCCGGCAGCAGCGTCGCGGGGATGGGGTGATCGGCGGCGATCAGGAGGGCCCGGCCGCGATTGTGGGTGGCGAGATATTCGGACAGCGCAGCGGCTATGTCCGCATCGAGGCTCGCCGCCCGGAGATAGGGGGCGTAGACCGGGCCGATCTTGTCGAACGCTGCGCCAAGGTCTTCGAGTTCCTCGGCCGCGTTGCCGCGGCGGTTTTCGAGGGCGACCTTGTCGCTGATTTCGAGCGCGGCTGCGGCCGACAGGATGACGACATCGACTTCCCATCCGGTCTCCCAGACGGCGGGCGGCGGCAGGTCCGGCTTCACCGCCCAGCTGTCTTCCGCCGCGTAGTCGAAGGTCGGGACGGCCGGGCCTGTGGCCACCGGCGCCTCACGCATCGACCAGAGGATGGCGCCGGCAGCAATCGCCAGCAGGACGGCAATCAGGGCGACAGCGATTTTTCGATTCATATCAAGCCAATCCCGGTGTCAGCGGGCCGCGGACCGCAGTCCGGAATAACCCGGTTGATCGACAGACAATTGGGCAATTGTGGTTGATTTGAGATGTGGCAACAGGCCCGCTGTGGAAAGGTCCATCTTGCCGGTGCGGATCGCGTCGCAGAGCTGGGCGTTCAGGGCGTTGGCGCTGTCGCCGGTCGAGCCGAGCAGCGCTTCAAGGCGGGCTTTTTCCTCCGCTTCGGCGGCGGGGCGAATCTCCAGCTCGCGCAGCACCGTGGCCAGCGCATTCGAGGCGACGCGGGCATGGAAGGCGGCGTGGCCCGTCAGCTGCGGCGCGGCGGTCTTGTCGATGAAGGCCTTGACGGCCTCGATGAGTTCCTTGGCGGAGGGTGCGTCATGCATGGCGGCCGAGCCCTTCGAACAGGTTGATCAGGTCGATCTCGTTTTCCGAGACGCGGCGGCCGATGGCGGCGCGCTCGACGCTCGGGTCGGCGCCGGTCTTGTAGGCGGAGTACATGATCATGCACATCACGCCCCATTTCAGGCTGCCGAGGATTTCCCACCAGTCGATCTCGGCGGGCGTGAACCGTGCGCCGCCGGCGGCTGCATAGGCGTCCAGCATTTCCGGCAGGTCGCCAAAGCCGCCGACGCGTTTCTCGCTGTGGCCGAAGCGCCAGGAGTTGACGCAGACCCAGGCGATGTCCTCGCGCGGGTCGCCGATATGGGCGAGTTCCCAGTCCAGCACGGCGGCGAGGCCGTTTTCGTCGACGATCAGGTTTCCCAGCCGGAAGTCGCCGTGCACGAGCACCGGCGCGGCGGGGGTGGGGGCGTTGGCCTTGAGCCAGGCGAAGGCCAGTTCGAGCACGGGGCGCGGCATGCCGAAGCCGCGATAGATCGCTTCGTATTTCGTTATCTGGTCTTCGCCGAGACTGCGGGGCAGATCGACAAGACCCGCGGCCGGGATGGCGTGGATGCCGGCCAAGGCTTCGCCGCAGTCGCGCGTCAGCCGGGTGCGCGCGGTCGCGAATTCATCGTCGCGCAGGATCTTGCGGCCAAGCGTTTCGCCCGCGACGCGCCGCATGACAAAGGATTCACCAAGCGCCGTGCCCGGGGCCGAAACGTGCAACACTTCCGGCACGCGGACGCCGGCTTTCGAGGTGGCGCCCAGCAAGGCGGCTTCGGTGGCCAGCGAGACGGCTTCAGAACTGCGGGCCGCCGCAACACCGCCCGGTGCGCGGCGGAGAATCAGGGCGTGCGTCCCGTCTGGTGCGGCCACGTCGAATGCCCATGTCTCCTGGCTTGCGCCGCCGGACAGGCGTTTAAGCCCTTCAACGCGGCTGCCCGCGCCGAAATGGTCGATCCCCCAAGCAGTCAGGGGCTTTTCGATCTCGATTCCGTTTCCCATCTTCGCCACAATTGCGCGGAAGAAGGCACACGCCAAGCGGTAACGCTGAGGAAGGCGCTGCCTCTGGGAGAATCAAGAAATGAGCGAGAACATCAAGCCTGATGATCCACTCGGCGTCGCCGTCGAACCTGTCAAGCAGGGGCTGCTCAGCTGGCTGCGGGAACGGTTTGTTGCCGGCATGCTGATCGCGCTGCCGATTGTCGCGACGTTCATCATCCTCGAAGCCCTGATCAACCTGATCGACAGCCGGGTGGTTCCGCTCATCCCGCCGGCGCTGCGGCCGGAGACGTATCTTGATTATGCCGTGCCGGGCTTCGGTCTGCTGATCCTCCTGATCTTCCTGACGCTGCTCGGCGCTGTGGCGACCAACATTCTCGGCAGCTATTTCGTGTCGCTGACCGACCGCATCCTGACCCGGGTGCCGGTGGTGCGTTCGGTATACTCCGTGTTCAAACAGATCCGGGATGTGTTCCAGAGCAACTCGGCCGGGCAGTACAAGGAAATTGTGATGGTCGAGTATCCCAAGTCGGGAAGCTGGGCGATCGGATTTGTCGCGGGTACCGCAAAGGCGGAGCCTGCGCACAAGCTGGGGCCGAACTTCATCACCGTGTTTGTGCCGACAGTGCCAAACCCGACATCGGGCTTCCTGCTCTTCGTGAAGGAGGAAGATGTCATCCGTCTCGAGATGTCCATCGAGGAAGGCGCCAAGCTGATCCTGTCCGGCGGTCTGGTGTATCCGGAGTACCCGAGACCAGTCGCCCCGGTTGTCACCGGCAAGTAGGTCTCAGGATTGGGACTCGGTTTCCGCGTTGACGCGCGGGGTGAGCAACTCCCGCGCAAGACGAAGAGCCTTGGCGCGGTCGCCTGTCATTTTGGGATCCGCCGCGATGACAGCTTCAGCATCCTTGCCGGCAATTTCGAGCAATGCGGCATGGCGCGACATTTCCAGCACACGGTATTCCGTTGCGCCGGCCTGGCGCACGCCGAGCACATCGCCGGCGCCTCTGAGACGGAAGTCGGCCTCGGCAATCGCGAAGCCATCCTCGGTGCGGCGCAAGGTGTCGAGACGCTCTCGCGCAGTCTCCCCGAGGGGCGGGCGGTAGAGCAGGATGCAGAAGGAGGCGCGCTCGCCGCGCCCGACGCGTCCGCGCAGCTGGTGCAGCTGGGCGAGACCAAAGCCTTCGGCGCGCTCGATCACCATGATCGTGGCTTCTGGCACATCGACGCCGACCTCGATGACGGTGGTCGCGACCAGAACACGGGTTTTTCCGGAGCGGAAATCCTCCAGCGCGGTATCCTTTTCGGACGCCTTCAACCGTCCGTGCACGAGGCCGACGCGCACACCGAGTTCGTCCTGCAGGGCCGCATGCCGCGCGACCGCCGAGGAGTCGTCTTCATCGACATCCACGCGGGGGCAGACCCAGAAAGCGCGCTCGCCGCGTTTCAACGCGCGGCCGACCGCTTCGATGATCTCTTCGATCCGCGTATCGGGAATGGCGCGCGTTTCGACCGGTTTGCGGCCCGGAGGTTTCTCGTCAAGGATCGAGACATCGAGATCGCCGTGCACGGCTTGCGCGAGGGTGCGCGGGATCGGTGTGGCGCTCATCACCAGCATATGCGGGCTATCGGATTTGCCGACGAGGCGCATGCGGTCGGTCACGCCGAACCGATGCTGCTCGTCGACGATGATCAGGCCAAGATTGCGGAAGGACACAGCATCCTGGAAAAGCGCGTGCGTGCCGGCCACGATCTGGATGGAGCCATCCGCGAGCGCCATCAGCGTGCCTTCGCGGGCGCTGCCGCGGTCGCGGCCGGAAAGAACCGAGACGGTATAGCCGAGCGGCGAGAGCAGCTTGTCCAGCGTGTCGTATTGCTGGCGGGCCAGCACTTCGGTCGGCGCCATGAAGGCTGACTGGTAGCCGTTGACCGCTGCCTGCACCGCCGCCATTGCCGCAACCAGCGTTTTGCCGGCACCGACATCGCCCTGCAGCAGGCGGCGCATCGGCGAGCCGCTGGCGAGGTCGCGGCGGATTTCCTCGCCCGCGCGCAGCTGGGCGCCTGTCGGCGTGTAGGGAAGGGCCTTGATGAAGCGCGCTTCGGATTTCGGATCGGATTTGATGATCGGTGCGCGCCGCGCCTTCCGGGCTGCGCGGGCCAGCGAGAAGGCCGAGGCCCGCGCCAGGGCTTCGTCATAGGCGAGCCGCTCGCGGGCGCGGGCAAACTCGTCTTCGTCATAGCGGGTCGGCGCGTGAAGGATCGCCAGCGCCTCGGCGAAACCGGGCCAGCCGCGCAGGCGAACCAGATGCGGATCGCACCATTCGGGCAGGCCTTCCGGCACGGCCTTCAGGGCCTGCAGGGCGAAGGTGTGTACCCGGCGGTTGGTGAGGCCTGCCGAGAGGGGATAGATCGGCTCGACTTCCGGCGGCGCGTCGCCCTTGGCGGGATCGACCACGAAATCCGGATGCGTGATCTGGCGCTCGCCTTTGTAATCTTCGACGCGGCCCGACACGATGCGCGTGGCGCCGACCGGGAACTGCGACTTCAGCCAGCGCGGATCGGCGCGGAAATACGAGAGCGTCAGGAAGCCCGACTCGTCGCCGAGCTGGATCCGGTAGGGCGACTTGTCGCTGAACGGCGCGTGGTGGACGATGACCTCGCCGCGCACGGTGGCGACCTCGCCCGGAACGGTCTTGTCGAACGTTGCTCGTACGCGGCGGTCGAGCCAGCGCTCGGGCAGATGGAGCAGAAGGTCCCAGACCGTGGTGCCGCCGCACAGACGCTGCAGGACGGGCAGCAGCTTGGGCCCGACGCCGCTCAGCGTGTCGAGGCCGGCAAACAGCGGGAAGAGTCGCTCGTCGCGCATGGTTTCAGCAAGCTAGGCGCAGCCGGGGTGCGGCACAATCAGCGCTGCTGTTTCCCCCTGCCGATATGGGTCTAAGATGTTGCACAAGGCGGGGTTTCCCCGTCCATAAACCGTCTACAAGTGCTTGTGGACAGTCCAATCGAAAAATCGCCTCCCGGATCAACGCCATGACTGACGAAAATCGCCGCAACAAGCTGAAGTTCCGGGCCTGGCGGCGGGGCTTCCGCGAGATGGACCTGCTGATCGGCAGCTTTGCCGATGCCACACTCGAATCACTGGACGCGGCCGGCCTCGACGAGTTCGAGCGCCTGCTGAACGTGCCGGACTGGGAAGTTTATGCCTGGCTGATCGGGCAGGAACAGGTACCGGCACAGCATGCGGGTCCGGTGCTGGACCAGCTGATCGCATTCCGCTACGCCGCGCAATCCGGCTGAGGCCGGGTGAAAAGGTAGCCTGATGACCCCCGCTGATTTCCTGAAATCACTGAGCGGCCCTGCCGCTTTTGCCGGAGCGCCGTTTGGCGCGGACGTGATCACGTTCTGCGAGGCGCTGATGAAGCGCGGAGGCATCGGCGTGTATGTCGCGCGCGACGACCGGATGGCGCAGGCAGCGCGGCGGATGGCGCAGTTCGCCTCGCCGCGGCTGGAGCAGGCGGACCTGCCGGGATGGGATGTGCTGCCGTATGACCGGATCAGCCCGACGCCGGCCGTGGCTGCGCGGCGCTGCGCGGGGCTCGCGCGGATCGCGCGGTATGAAACAGCGCAGGGGCCTTTGCTGGTGGTGACCACGGCGGGCTCGCTGGTGCAACGCGTGCCGCCGATTGCGACGCTGCGCCGGTCGTCCTTCTCGATGCGCAAGGGCCAGACGGTGAAGGCCGCTGACCTCACCGAGTATCTCGCCTTCAACGGCTATGTGCGCTCGAGCACCGTACGCGAGCAGGGCGAGTATGCGATCCGGGGCGGGATCATCGACATTTTCCCGCCGACCGCGATCGAGCCTTACCGGCTCGATTTCTTCGGCGATGTGGTGGAGACGCTGCGGACGTTCGATACCGAGTCTCAGCGTTCGACGGGCGCGGCGGAGGGCGTGACGTTTGCGCCGGTCAGCGAGATCCTGTTCGACGACAAGGTGCTCAGCGGGTTCCGCGACCGGTTCCTCGATACTTTCGGGCCGCCCTCGGGCGACCAGATGTATGAGGCGGCGCGCGCCTCGATCCGGCGGCAGGGTGTCGAGGCCTGGCTGCCATTGTTCCACGATCATCTCGATACGCTGTTTGACTATGTCGGCGAGGGCGGGCTGTGGGGGCTCAGCGCGCTGACGACTGAAGCGGCGCATGAGCGCCTGACGCAGGCGAGCGATTATCACCTGGCGCGCCTTGATGCCGGCGGCGGGGATATCCGCACCGCCAAGGTGCTGCCGCCGGAGCGGCTTTACCTGACGATTGACGAGCTGGATGCGCGCCTCGCGGACCGGGCGGTTGTACGCTTCAGCGCGAGCGAGCCGACGGCCAACGCGTTCGACATGGGCGGGCGCCGGGGCCGCGACTTTGCGCCGGAACGTCTGCGTACGGACGTCAACATTTTCGAGACGGTGATCGATCACGCCAAGGCGCTATATGCGAGCGGCAAGCCGGTTGTGTTTGCGGCCTGGTCGACGGGGTCTGCGGACCGGTTGATCAACGTGCTGGGTGATCACGGCCTCACCGGCCTCGCGCAGGTGCATACGCTGGAAGCGGCGAAGAAGACCGATTTCACGGTCGCCGAAGTGCCGATTGAGGCGGGCTTCTCGCTGCCGGGTGTGGCGATGATTTCCGAGGCGGACGTGCTGGGCGACCGCCTCGCCGCGCCGCGCCGCAAGCGCAAGACGGCGAGCTTCATCACCGACGCGACGGCGCTGACGGCGGGCGATCTCGTCGTGCATGTCGATCATGGCGTCGGGCGGTATGTCGGCCTGCGCACGCTGGAGCTGACCGGCGCGCCGCATGACTGCCTGCAGCTGGAATATGCCGGCGGGGACATGATTTTCCTCCCGGTCGAAAACATCGACCTGATCAGCCGCTATGGCTCGGAGGATGCAGAAGGCAACCTCGACCGTCTAGGCGGCGCTGGCTGGCAGACGCGCAAGGCGAAGGCCAAGAAGCGCATCCTCGAGATGGCGGCGGAGCTGATGCAGATCGCGGCGGCGCGGGAGCTCAAGCGGGCGGACGCGATCTCGGCGGGGCAGGGGTTCTACGAGGAGTTCGCGGCGCGCTTCCCGTACGAGGAAACGGAAGATCAGCTGTCGGCGATCGAGGACGTGCTCGGCGATCTCGCCTCGGGCAAGCCGATGGACCGGCTGGTGTGCGGCGATGTGGGCTTTGGTAAAACGGAAGTGGCGCTGCGCGCGGCGTTCGTGGCGGCGATGAGCGGGCGGCAGGTGGCGGTGATCGCGCCGACGACGCTGCTGGCGCGCCAGCACTTCAAGACGTTCGAGGAGCGCTTTGCCGGATGGCCGCTGGTGGTGCGGCCGCTGTCGCGGTTCGTCAGTGCACGGGACGCCGCCGAAGTGCGCGCCGGGCTCGCCGATGGCAGCATCGATGTCGTGGTCGGCACGCATGCGCTTCTCACCAAGGATGTCGAGTTCAAGCGGCTCGGCATCATGATCGTGGACGAGGAGCAGCGCTTCGGTGTGAAGCACAAGGAACGGCTGAAGGAGCTGAAATCCGACGTGCACGTGCTGACGCTGTCGGCGACGCCGATTCCGCGGACGCTGCAGATGGCGCTGACGGGTATCCGCGACCTGTCGATCATCGCGACGCCGCCGGTGGATCGCCTGTCGGTGCGCACGTACATCACCGAAGAGGACACGGTCACGCTGCGCGAGGCGCTGTTGCGCGAGAAGTATCGCGGCGGACAGGCGTTCTTCGTGGCGCCGCGTATCCAGGACCTCGACAAGATCGAGAGTTTCCTGCGGCTCAATGTGCCGGAAGTCTCGTTCATCGTCGCGCATGGCCAAATGGCGGCGGGCGAGCTGGAAGACATCATGACGGCCTTCTATGAAGGCAAGTATGATGTGCTGCTGTCGACGACCATCGTGGAAAGCGGCCTCGACATTCCGCGCGCCAACACGCTGATCATCCACCGTGCCGACATGTTTGGCCTGGCGCAACTTTACCAGCTGCGGGGCCGCGTGGGCCGTTCGAAGCTGCGCGCCTATGCTTACTTCACGACGCCGCGCGACAAGGTGATCACCGAGACGGCGGAGAAGCGGCTCAAGGTTCTGCAATCGCTCGACTCCCTCGGCGCGGGCTTCCAGCTGGCGAGCCACGACCTCGACATGCGCGGCGCGGGCAACCTGCTCGGCGACCAGCAGTCGGGGCAGGTCAAGGAAGTGGGTGTCGAGCTCTACCAGTCGATGCTGGAAGATGCCGTGAAGGCGCTGAAGGCCGGCGCGAAGGACGAGGAAGACGTGGCGGACGACTGGTCGCCGCAGATCAATCTCGGAGTCGCCGTGCTGATTCCGGACGCGTATGTCGAAGACCTGAACGTGCGCCTGTCGCTCTACCGGCGCCTGTCGGACATCACCACGGCGCAGGACCGCGAGGCCTTTGCGGCCGAGCTGATCGACCGGTTTGGTCCGCTGCCGGACGAAACGCGCCAATTGCTGGATGTGATGGCGATCAAGGTGCAGTGCCGCACATTGGGTATTGCGAAGCTGGATGCGGGAGAGAAGGGAGCGGTGATCGCTTTCCGTCCCGATACGATCATGGATCCGCAGCGCCTGATGGAGATTGTCCGCTCACGTCCGAACCAGCTGAAGCTGCGCCCGGACTCCAAGCTTGTACATTCGGGCCTGGGCGGTACGCCCGAGCGGCGCATTCCGCTGGTCAAGGCGTTCCTGAAGGAGCTGGAAGCGGCGTGCGGCCTTGCCTCGGCGGAGGCCGCGGATGCGGTTGCCAAGATGGCCCAGAAGCGCGCACCTGCGCCGGAAGACAAATGGGGCAAGAAACTCTCGACCGGTTTCCTCAGCGAGGACTAGCGTCAGGCCGCCAGACGCGCGCGCAGGAGCGGGCCGGTAAGCCCGGCGCTCAGCAGTGTTTGCGGTGAGTGATAAGCGCGCCGCTCGACAACGCGCCAGCCAAAGCCGGTGCCCGTGATTCTTGCGTGGGCCGCCGAGAATTCCGAAATCCGGTCCGCCAGGCGGACGCCGCCCCGGAAAGGTGTCGCCGGCAGCGAGACGGCGAACGTGCCCGGCGCCAGCAGGGCGGGGCAATCGGTATCGCGGATCTGGGACCGGATGACATCGGCAAATTCCTGCTGAGCCGAGACGGTGCCGGCCAGGAAGGCGTCCAGCCGGAAAGTCAGCACACAGAGCGGCTCTGCCCGCTGGGTCGAGACTTCCATCTGGCGCGCGATATGGGTTTCCATGAAGCGCTGGCTGAAGAGGCGGGTTGTGTCGTCCGTCAGCATCGAGGCTTCAGAGGGCTGCGGCATGACCGGCGCGAAGGCGACGAGGCGGCGGCAGACGGTTTCGACCTGCGAGACGATGCTCGCCATCCGGCCGGTTGCGTCGACCACTTCCGTGGCAAGAGCAATGACGGTGTTCTGACGATCATTGAGCGGCAGGTCCGGATGCGTCAGCGCAATGATCGGCAAGGCGCCGAGACCGCTGTCCTCGGCGATCCATTGGGCAATGATGCTCTCTGCGGCGCCAAACGATTCAAGATCAACCAGCGCGGCGGCGAACCGGCGGTCGGCCATATAGCGGCGCGCGGTGTCGCGGCTGATGGCGGCGGTCACGTCAACGCCCCGGCGCTTGAGCGGGCCTTGCAGCGACAGGAACAGGGGCGAGCCTTCGCCGATGTACAGCAGCGACGGCACGGCGTTCAGGTCAGCCGCCGGAATGCGCACGCCAAGGACGCTGGCGGTGTCGCGGCGGATTTCAGCTTCGCGAAGGCGGCTGGCGCGGCGGGCAAGGGCCGTGAGGCGGGCTTTGAGAGCGGCGAGATCCTGGTCGCGCCGCAGGATGATGGTTTCGCCCGAATGCGGAAGATGCGCGGACGAGGTGTCGAGCAGCACGACCGGCCGGTGCACCTGCACCATGGCGGCGCGCGACAGGGCTTCGAGTGTGCTGCGCGTGGCGGTGCCGATATCGATCAGCAGCGGATCGGGCGCGGAGAAATCGATCGGAGCGCTAGCGGGGTAAGGGCGCATGCCGCTGGCCCGCAGGCGGGAGGCGATCAACTCAAGGCGCGGGCTTTGCGCCGCGATTTCGATGGGGGGATCGAAGAAGGAGAGGTCGGACATGCGAAACGCGCCAATACAGGTCCACCCGCGACGCGGCGGCACCCCTTCCTTTTGCGGCCCTGACACTTAAAGTTCGCCTAACTCAGCCACGAACACAGCAAGATTGGGAGGCATAATCATGGGCCAGGGACCGCTTTCAGGCGTCAGAATCGTTGAATTTGCGGGGATCGGCCCGGGCCCGTTCTGCGGCATGCTCTTGTCGGACCTTGGCGCGGATGTGGTGCGAATCGATCGTCCGGGCGATGGCCGGCCGGGCCGCGCCGCAGACGTGATGAGCCGGGGGCGCCGCTCCATCGGGCTGAACCTCAAGGATCCGAAGGATGTCGAGGTGGCACTGCAGCTGCTGGAGAAGGCTGATGGCCTGATCGAAGGCTTCCGGCCGGGCGTCATGGAGCGCAACGGCCTCGGTCCGGACGAGGTGCTGAAACGCAATCCGAAGCTGGTCTATGGCCGGATGACGGGCTGGGGCCAGACGGGCGCGCTGTCGCAATCGGCCGGCCATGACCTCAACTATATCGCGATCACCGGCGCGCTGCATGCGATGGGCGACGGTGACGGGCGCCCGCGCCCGCCGCTGAACCTCGTCGGCGACTATGGCGGCGGCGCATTGTATCTCGCGATGGGCCTGCTGGCCGGCATCCTGAGCGTGAAGAATGGCGGCAAGGGGCAGGTGGTGGACGTCGCCATGTCGGACGGCGCCGCGAGCCTGGCGACCATGTTCTACGGCATGAAGGCCATGGGCATCTGGACCGATGACCGTGAGGCCAACATGCTCGATGGCGGCGCCCACTTCTACGACACCTACGAGACCAAGGACGGCAAATGGGTCGCCATCGGCTCGATCGAGCCGCAATTCTATGCGCTGCTGCGCGAGAAGGCGGGCCTCACGGCGGCCGAATGGGACTCCCAGATGGACAAGTCCAGGTGGCCGGAACTCAAGGCCAAGCTGATGGCCGTGTTCAAGACCAAGACGCGCGATGAATGGTGCGGGATCATGGAAGCGACGGACATCTGCTTTGCGCCGGTGCTGTCGATGACCGAAGCCCCCAAATACAAGCACAATACGGACCGCCAGACCTTCGTAGAAATCGAAGGCGTGGTGCAGCCTGCGCCGGCGCCGCGATTCTCGGCCACGCCGGGCGCCATCCAGCGGCGTCCCGCCGGCCCGGGCGAGCATACCGCTGAAATCCTCAAGGATTGGGGTGTCGCGCGGGGCTGAGCGGAGCCGTGAGGCGGGTCAGAGGCGAGATTTGTGTCTGAACGCCACACAACGGTCTTGAGGCGCCATTGTTCAGACTCAATCCTCTATTAACCAAAGCTGTCGGTGCAGAGCCAATCAGGTTTCTTGCCAGGGTAAAGCACCGGCGTCCTTCTTGCATACCTTGGCCGGCCTTCGGGCCGGCCATTTTCGTTTGAAGGTCAGGGCCTCAAAATCATGCCGTTTGATGCTTGCCAGAGCGTCCGGGCTGCGTTAACAGGCGCGCTTTCCCGCGTTCCACATGGGTCCGCGGACTAACCAGATTCCGGAACAGTGCCATGGCCGTCCCCAAGAGTAAAAAGTCGAAATCGCGCACGCGCATGCGCCGCTCCCACGACCGGCTCGACATGAACACCTATATCGAAGACGCGAGCTCGGGCGAGCTTCGCCGTCCGCACCACATCGACCTGAAAACAGGCGTCTACCGCGGCAAGCAGATCCTCGAGCCACAGGCAGACTGAACCTGACACGGTTCGCAGCATCGACGAAGCCCCGCCTGAAAAGGCGGGGTTTTGTGTTTTTCGGGCCCGGCGTCTGCGGCAAGGGTATTGCAGCGAAACCGCTGAAAGCGCGCGGGTGGCTTCCGCGTGAATGCAACCGTCCATGAAACAGCAGATCGACATCCTGTTCACAACGCACAACGGCGCCCGCACCTTGCCTCGCATGCTCGAGGCGTTGTCACGCGTTTCGCCGCCCAAACGGCCGGTTCGCATCCTCGCCGTCAACAACGGGTCGACCGACGAGACGGCCTCGATCCTGGCGGGGTGGGCAGGCCAGCTGCCGCTGGTCCTTGTGCACTGCGCCGAGCCCGGAAAAGCTGCGGCGCAGGCGTCCGCTCTGGCGCACCTGGTGGGCGACCTCGTTGTCATCACGGATGACGACATCATCCCGGAACCCGACTGGTTGCAACAGCTCGAACAGGCGGCAGACGAGACGCCTGAAGCGAGCATCTTTGGTGGGTCGATCATGCCCTTGCCGATTGATCCGGTGGGCCCCTGGTATGAGGCCTCAGCGGGTCTCAAGGCGGACCTGTTTGCCTTCACCCTGTATCCGCGCGGCTTCGTCACCGGGGCGGATACGATCTTCGGCCCGAACATGATGTTGCGCCACGGCGAAGCGCTCCGGTCTCTCAAGGGGCCTTTCGTGCTCGGCCCAAGTTCCGTCGTCAGAAAAGGCAAGCGGGTGTTTCCGTTGGGCGACGAGTCGGAAATGATCGCCCGGCTGGAACGCGAAGGGGCGAAATCGATGTTCGTGCCGGAGGCCCGCGTGTCCCACATGGTCCGGGACTTCCAGACGGATCTCGGCTTCATGCTGCAACGGGCCCAGAACCATGGCCGGGGCGTGGCGATCCGCGCGCTGAAGGCTTCACGCGGATGGCGGGTAAGGGCGCGCATGGCCGCTGATTCGCTTCTCCGGGCCGCGTGGATATGGCCGCGCCTTGTGCTGGGTGGCCGGTCCAAACCGGATGCTCGCGTATTCGGGCGGCTCTACGGCTTCAACTGGCATCTGGGGCGGGCCAAAGGGGCCTTGTTCGGACCTTTCAGCCCGGCGGCCGGCAAAGGCGCGGGTTCGAAGGGACTTGCAGAGGATCGCGCCGCGCTCTAACGCCTGCGGCAACCCGGTAGCCAGCCTCCGCGAAGGACAGATTCCATGAGCGAAATCATCGACATTCACGCCCGCGAAATCCTCGACAGCCGGGGCAACCCGACCGTTGAAGTGGATGTTACGCTTGAAGATGGCTCGACCGGCCGCGCAGCTGTGCCGTCGGGCGCCTCCACGGGGGCCTACGAGGCCCACGAGCAGCGCGACGGTGACAAGTCCCGCTATGGCGGCAAGGGCGTCCTGAAAGCGGTCGACGCCGTCAACGGCGAGATCTGCAACGAACTCACCGGCCTCGACGCTACCGATCAGCGCATGATCGACATGCTGATGATCGACCTCGACGGCACGGAGAACAAATCCCGCCTCGGCGCCAACGCCATCCTCGGCGTGTCGCTGGCCGTCTCGAAAGCCGCCGCCGAAGCCTGCTCGATGCCGCTTTACCGCTATATAGGCGGCGCCAATGCACGCGTACTGCCGACGCCGATGATGAACATCATCAATGGCGGCGCACATGCAGACAATCCGATCGACATCCAGGAATTCATGATCATGCCGGTCAGCGCCGAGAGCATGGCGGATTCCGTGCGCATGGGCGCCGAAGTGTTCCATGCCCTGAAGAAGACGCTGCATGACGCCGGCCATAACACGAACGTCGGCGATGAAGGTGGCTTCGCGCCGAATATCGGCTCCACGGACGAGGCGATCGGCTTCATCCTGAAAGCCATCGAGAAGGCCGGCTACCGCCCCGGCGACGACATCGCGCTGGCGCTGGATGCGGCGTCCACGGAGTTCTACAAGAAGGGCAAGTACGAACTCGCCGGCGAAGGTAAGTCGCTGACGTCCGAGCAGTTCGCCAAATACCTCGTGGACCTGTGTGACCGGTATCCGATCCTCTCCATCGAAGACGGCATGGCCGAAGACGACTGGGACGGCTGGGTCGCGCTGACCGAAATGCTGGGTGACCGCGTGCAGCTGGTCGGCGACGACCTGTTCGTCACCAACCCGGACCGGCTCGCGATGGGCCTGCAGCGCGGCGCCGCGAACTCGATCCTCGTGAAGGTCAACCAGATCGGCACCCTGTCGGAGACGCTGGACGCTGTCGAACTCGCCCACCTCCACGGTTATACCGCCGTGATGAGCCACCGTTCGGGCGAAACCGAGGATTCGACGATTGCGGACCTCGCGGTTGCCACGAATTGCGGGCAGATCAAGACTGGCTCGCTCAGCCGCTCGGACCGGATCGCGAAATACAACCAGCTCATCCGCATTGAGGAAGAACTGGGCCCGATCGGGATTTATGCCGGACTTTCGCGCATCAACGCCGGCTAACCTGGATTAAATTTCCGAAACGCGACCGGCGCAATTCTTCGTGTTACAGGCGATTCATCGGCTGAGCACGGGGCTTCCGGCATGCGCCTCATCTATCTGTTGGCATCTGACGCAGACGCCGCTGCGGCGGCGGAGATAGAGGCGTTGCTGAAACAACGCGGCTATCAGGTGCGCCGCGCGGACGAGAAGTATGCTTATCCGCCGGCGCGCTACCAGGAAATCACGCTGGCGCTGTGGTCGAAAGCTGTGCAGTTTTCCTCAAAGCAGATCCTGTTCACGAACCGCGCGATTGATGCGTGGACGGAAGGGCGGCTGATCTTCGCGCGGCTCGATCATTCCCTGCTGCCCCGCGGCTTGGGTGACATTGAGACGATCGACCTGACGTTCGCGCCGGCGCGCGTCGCGGCCGTATGGAAGATCGTGGAAGCCGCGCAGGAGATAGACCGGGCGATGGAAGCCCGGCGGCGGGAAGCAGCCGCAAGCCCGGGCGGGGGCGAGGATCCAGCCCCGCCCCAGGCCGAGGCGGAAACGCGCTCATCGCCGCCAAAATCGAAGCGCCGTTCAGGCAAAACGGAATTCTCGTCCGGCGCCGCCCTGGTGGTGGGACTGGTGGCGGCCGCCGCGTTCGTCTCGCTCGGATTCCTGTCCATGCCGGCAGCGCCGGTTCTACTTCTCGGCGGAGCGGCAATCGCATGGGGCGGCGTGGCCGGCGCGCTGGGCGGCTTTCTCGGCGGCCGGAAAAGCACGCAAGCGGACGAACCTGAAATGGCCGCAGCCGCGCCGGCACCGGCGCCGCCGGTTTCCGAGTCCGCTGCAAGCGAATTGGCCGGAGAAGACGACCTTTTCAACGAAACGCCCGCGCAGGTGTTCGTCTCCTATTCGCGCAGCAATGGCGAGGTCGTCTATCCGCTGGTCGCCGAAGTGGAAGCGGCGGGGCGGGATGTCTGGATCGACCGTGAAGAGTTGCAGGCCGGTACCAACTGGGCCGGGATGATCGTCCGGGCGATTCGCGATTCGGACACGTTCTGCCTGATGTGCACGGCTGAAGCGTTCCAGTCCGACAATGTGCGCCGCGAAATCTACATTGCCGACAAGTACAAAAGGAAGCTGCTGCCCGTCCGGCTCGATTTCGCCCAGATGCCGGAGGATTTCGAATATTTCCTGATCGACCGGCAATGGCTTGATCTGACAGCGACTAATCCCGAGGAGCGCGCCCTCCGGCTGAAGGCGGCGCTCGGCCGGTAAGGGATTGGTTACCCCCGCCGTTTACCAGTGAGTCCATGGTGTCACGTCTTCAGGCTCTCGGGCTCAGTCTTCTGGTGCTCTATTTCGCCTACCACGCATTCGCGGGGGAGAAGGGCCTCGGCCGTTGGACTGATTCGCAGATCGAGCTTGAGACGCGTGAACGTGAACTCGCGTACATGCAGGCAGAAATCGAACGCCTTAAGATGGACATCCGCCGGCTGACGCCGGGGTCCGTTGATGCCGATTATGTCGAGGCTCTGGCACGCGACAAGCTCGCTTTCGTCTATCCGGGGGAGATCGTTCTCCTCACCCCGGAACGCACCTCTGCAAATTGACAACGATGCTCTGACTTGTCGCTGCAATTTTGCGGGGACATAAGGGGTCAGGGAGGTACGTTGCATGGCCACGAAACCTAAGAGTTCAAAAAAAGTACCCGCCAAGGCCTCCAAGGCCGACATGCTGAAATTCTACCGCGAGATGCTGCTCATCCGGCGTTTCGAGGAGAAGGCCGGCCAGCTCTACGGCATGGGCAAGATCGCGGGCTTCTGCCACCTGTATATCGGGCAGGAAGCGGTCGTCACCGGCATGCAGGCCTGCCTCAAGGACGGCGACCAGGTGATCACCGGCTACCGCGACCATGGCCATATGCTGGCCTGCGGCCTCGACCCCAACGGCGTCATGGCGGAACTCACCGGACGCATCGGCGGCCTGTCGCGCGGCAAGGGCGGCTCGATGCACATGTTCTCGAAGGAAAAGAACTTCTACGGCGGCCACGGCATCGTCGGCGCGCAGGTTCCACTCGGCACCGGCCTCGCCTTCGCCAACAAGTATCGCGGCAATGACCATGTCAGCCTAGCTTATTTCGGCGACGGCGCGGCCAACCAGGGCCAGGTCTACGAGGCGTTCAACATGGCGAGCCTCTGGAAGCTGCCGGTGATCTACGTGATCGAGAACAACATGTACGCGATGGGCACGAGCGTCGAGCGCGCCTCCGCCGAGGTCGAGTTGTTCAAGCGCGGCATCAGTTTCGAGATCGAGGGCGAGGAAGTCGACGGCATGGATGTGCTGGCGGTGCGCGAGGCGGGGCAAAAGGCTGTCGCTCATGCGCGCGCGGGCAAGGGCCCCTATATCCTCGAGATGAAAACTTATCGCTACCGCGGCCACTCGATGTCCGACCCCGCGAAGTATCGCAAGCGCGAGGAAGTCGACGACATCCGCACGCACCATGATCCGATCGACGGCCTCAAAGGCCAGATCATCGAGCAGGGTCATGCGACCGAGGACGATCTCAAGAAGATCGACAACGAGATCAAGGCCATCGTGAAAGAGGCGGCGGACTTCTCGCTGGAGAGCCCGGAGCCGGATCCAAGTGAGCTGTGGACGGATGTCCTGATCGAGGAGGGCGCGCGATGATCGCCGAACTGTCCTGGCTCTCCGCCACCGCCGCGCTGTTCTTCGTCTACATCCTCGGCGAAGTCGTGACCGGCAACATGCAATACAAACCGAAAGACCTGCTCGGCCCGCGCGACAATCTCGCGCCCTACAGCCCCGGTCTCGGCCGCGCCAAACGCGCGACGGCCAACATGATCGAGGCGATGTGCATCTTCGTGCCGGTGGTGCTGGTCGCTGTCCTCAGTGAGCGGACGAACCAGTGGACCGAGCTCGGCTGCATGATCTTCTTCTTTGCCCGCCTCGCCTTTGCGCCGCTTTACTGGTTCGGCGTGCCGGTCGTGCGCACGCTCGCCTACTTTGCCGGCGCGGCGGGATACATCATGATCTTCCTTCAAGTCCTTCCGTTCACCGGAGCCTGATACATGTCCGTAGACATCCTGATGCCCGCCCTGTCGCCGACCATGGAGGAGGGCACGCTCTCCAAATGGCTGAAGAAGGAGGGCGACACGGTGAAGTCCGGTGACATCATCGCCGAGATCGAGACCGACAAGGCGACGATGGAAGTCGAAGCCGTGGATGAGGGCATCCTGTCGCGCATCGTCGTGCCCGAGGGCACCGAAGGCGTAAAGGTCAACGCGATTATCGCCGTGCTTGCCTCGGACGGCGAGGACGTCTCGAAGGCGGAACCGCAAGCAGACGCGCCGCCGGCCAAGGCAGAACGGGCCGAGGCAAGGAACGCCGTGCCGGAAACGGAAAAGCCGGAGACCGCCGCGCCGGAGCAGCCACGCGCCAAAGTGATGGCGGACGCTTCGGTTCCGGAGGGCACCACCTTCACAGAAACGACCGTCCGCGACGCGCTGCGCGATGCGATGGCCGAAGAGATGCGCCGCGACGAGCGCGTGTTCGTCATGGGCGAGGAGGTCGCGCAGTATCAGGGCGCCTACAAGGTAACGCGCGAACTGCTGCAGGAATTCGGCGAGCGCCGCGTGATTGATACGCCGATCACGGAGCATGGCTTTGCCGGTCTCGGCGTCGGCGCGGCCTTTGCGGGCCTGCGTCCCGTGGTTGAGTTCATGACCTTCAACTTCGCCATGCAGGCCATCGACCACATCATCAACTCGGCCGCCAAGACGCTCTACATGAGCGGCGGCCAGATGGGCTGCCCTATCGTGTTTCGCGGTCCGAACGGCGCGGCCAGCCGCGTCGGCGCGCAGCATAGCCACGACTATTCCGCCTGGTATGCTCAGGTGCCCGGCCTCAAGGTCATCGCCCCCTACAGCGCGGCGGATGCCAAGGGCCTGCTGAAAGCCGCGATCCGCGATCCGAACCCGGTCGTTTTCCTCGAGCATGAATTGCTGTACGGCCAATCCTTCCCGGTGCCGGACATGGACGATTTCGTCCTTCCCATCGGCAAGGCCGCCGTGAAACGGGAAGGCACGGATGTGACGCTGGTGGCGCATTCGCGCATGGTCGGCTTTGCGCTGCAGGCCGCCGAGCGCCTCGCCGCCGAGGGCATCAGCGCGGAAGTCATCGACCTGCGCACGCTGCGCCCGCTGGATACCGATACGGTGGTCGAGAGCGTCAAGAAAACCAGTCGCCTCGTCTGCTGCGAGGAAGGCTGGCGCTACTTCGGCGTCGGCGCAGAGATCGCGGCGACCGTTGTGGCCGAAGCCTTCGATTATCTGGACGCGCCCCCGATCCGCGTCCACCAGAAAGACGTGCCGCTGCCCTATGCGGCCAACCTCGAAGCCCTGAGCCTTCCGAATGCGGACGATATCGTCGCCGCGGCGAAGAAGGTGTGTGAGGGGATGTTCTGATGCCCATCAACATCACGATGCCTGCGCTGAGCCCCACGATGGAAGACGGCACGCTGGCCAAATGGCTGGTGAAGGAAGGCGACACCGTCAAGTCCGGCATGATCATCGCCGAGATCGAGACCGACAAGGCGACGATGGAAGTCGAAGCCGTCGATGAAGGCAAGGTCGGCAAGATCATGGTGCCGGCCGGCACCGAAGGCGTGAAGGTCAACGCCGTGATAGCCGTGCTGCTGGAAGAGGGGGAGAGCGCCGGCGACGTGAAGGCGCCTGCGGCCGCCCCGGCGAAGGCAGAACCTGCCCCCGCGCCAAAGCCCGCGCCGGCATCCTTCGTGCCCGCAGCGCCCACCCCGGTAGCCGCAGCGAAACCTGCTCCCCAAGCAGCCGTCGCCGTCATGGAGCGACCGATCGGCGCCCGCATCATGGCCTCACCCCTCGCCAAGCGCATTGCCGCCAACAAAGGCATCGACCTGAAAGCCCTCAAGGGCTCCGGCCCGCATGGGCGCATCATCCGCCGCGATGTCGAGAATGCGAAGCCCGGCGCAGCGCAACCCGCCCAGGGCGGGGCGCCGATGACGGCGGACGGCCTCATCCTGCCGCAGATCCTGGACGACCGCGTCTATGCGCCGGACACCTACGAGCTGAAGCCGCTGGACGGCATGCGCAAGACGGTCGCCAAGCGACTGACGCAGAGCTTCATGCAGGTGCCGCACTTCCCGCTGAACATCGACATCACGCTCGACAACCTGCTGGAAAGCCGCGCCGCGATCAACGCCGCGGCGCCTAAGGACGTAAAGATCTCGGTCAACGACCTGCTGATCAAGGCCGCGGCGCTGGCGCTGATCGACGAGCCGGATTGCAATGCATCGTACACGGACAAGGGCATCGCCTATCACAAGCATGCCAATATCTCGGTCGCCGTGGCGGTCGAGGGCGGGCTGATCACGCCGGTGATCTTCAAGGCGGAAGGCAAGGGCCTCGCCGAGATTTCCGCGGAGATGAAAGACCTCGCGACCCGCGCGCGCGAGCGCAAGCTGAAGCCGCAGGAATACATGGGCGGCACCTTCTCGATCTCGAACCTCGGCATGTTCGGCATCAAGTCCTTCGCCTCGATCATCAACCCGCCCGAAGGCATGATCCTCTCGGTCGGCGCCGGCGAAAAGCGCGCGGTGGTGGATGAGACAGGCGCCATCGTCGCCCGCACCGTGATGAGCGTCACGCTGACCTGCGACCACCGCGTCATCGGCGGCGCCGAAGGCGCGAAGTGGCTCGCGGCATTCAAGCGCTATGTTGAAACGCCTGAGGCGATGCTGCTTTAGGGCGGAAGGAGCACCATGAGCACCCCTTACGATCTCATCGTCATCGGCTCCGGCCCCGGCGGCTATGTCGCGGCGATCCGCGCGAGCCAGCTCGGCATGAAGACGGCCATCGTCGAGCGCGAGAGCCTCGGCGGCATCTGTCTCAACTGGGGCTGCATCCCCACCAAGGCACTGCTGCGCTCAGCAGAAGTGCTACACCTCGCCAAGCATGCCAAATCCTTCGGCTTGAAGATCGAGAACCCGTCCTTTGATCTGGAAGCCGTCGTGAAACGCTCGCGCGGCGTCGCCTCGCAGCTGTCGAACGGCGTCAAGTTCCTGATGAAGAAGAACAAGATCGACGTGATCGAAGGCACCGCCCGGCTCGAGAAGGGCGCGCCCGCGCCAAAGGTGATCGTCAAGGGCAAGGATGGCAAGGATACGCCGTACACGGCCAAACACGTGGTGCTCGCCACCGGCGCCCGCGCGCGCGACATTCCGCAGGCGGGCCTCGTCGCCGATGGCAAGCTGATCTGGACCTACCGGGAGGCGATGACGCCGGACGTGATGCCGAAGCGCCTGCTGATCGTCGGTTCCGGCGCCATCGGCATCGAGTTCGCGAGCTTCTACAACGAGCTCGGCGCGGAAGTGACCGTGGTGGAAGTGATGGACCGCATCCTGCCGGTGGAAGACGCGGAGATTTCCGCGCTCGCCGAGAAGGACTTCAAGAAGCAGGGCTTCAACATCCTCACCGGTGCCAAGGTCGAGAACGTCAGGGCCGGCAAGAACGTCGTTACCGCCGACATCACGACGAAGGATGGCAAGAAGGAAACGAAGGAATTCGACCGCGCCATCCTCGCCGTCGGCATCGTCGGCAATGTCGAAAATCTCGGCCTCGAAGCGCTCGGCGTGAAGATCGACAAGACGCACGTGATCGTGGATGGTTTCGGCAAGACCGGCGTGCCCGGACTCTATGCCATCGGCGACCTCACCGGCCCGCCCTGGCTGGCCCACAAGGCGAGCCATGAAGGCGTCACCTGCGTCGAAGGCATCGCCGGCAAGGCCCACGCCGAGCCGTTCGATGCCTCAAACGTGCCCGGCTGCACCTATTCGCATCCGCAGGTGGCGAGCGTCGGGCTCACGGAAGCCGCCGCGAAGGCCAAGGGCTACGACATCAAGGTCGGCCGCTTCCCCTTCATCGGCAATGGCAAGGCCATCGCGATGGGCGAGGAGCAGGGGCTCGTGAAGACGATCTTCGACAAGAAAACCGGCGAACTCCTCGGCGCGCACATGATCGGCGCGGAAGTCACCGAGCTGATCCAGGGCTATGTCATCGCGCGCCAGGGCGAACTGACAGAAGCCGACCTTATCCACACCGTCTTCGCCCACCCCACAATTTCCGAGACGATGCACGAAGCAGTCCTCGACGCCGAAGGCCGCGCGCTGCACATCTGATCGCCGGCGCGCTTGCGGCCCGGGCCCTGTGCCTGATACGCCTGCCTGGAGCGATCTTCAGGGGTGAGGCGGCGATGCGTGGTTTGAGATTACTTCTGGTTTCCGCGCTGGGCCTGCTGGCGGCCTGCGCGCCGCCTGCGGAGGAGAAGGCCATGGCGCCTGCAGAAGCCCCCGCCGTGATCATCCTGCCGGACGCGCGCGAGGGCGTGGTGACCGACCGGTTCGCGACGCTCGCCCTTTCCTGCGTCCACCGGGAATATCCCAACAAGATCAGCCATGTGCTGAACTCGGCAGAGGATGCGCGCCCGGCGCGGGAGCTCTACCCGGCCTTCTACGGCTGCTATGACTGGCATTCCTCGGTGCACGGCCATTGGCTGCTGGTCCGCATCCTGAACACCGACGCCGACACGCCGTTCCGCGCCGCTATCCTCGACGCGCTGGGCAAGAGTTTCACGCCAGAGAACATCGCGGGCGAACTCGCCTATTTTCAGGGCGCGGACCGCGCGAGCTTCGAGCGGCCTTATGGCACGGCCTGGTTCCTGCAGCTGATGACGGAGCTGCGCGAGGCCGAGTTTCCGGAAGCCGCTGGCTGGGTCGAGACCCTCTCGCCACTGGAGACGTTCATCCGTACACAGACCTTGGACTGGCTCACCAAGCTCGTCTACCCCATCCGCGCCGGCACCCATAACCAGACGGCCTTCGCCTTCGGCCTGATGCTGGACTGGGCCGATGCGACGGGCGACGGCGAGTTCCGCGCGGCGGTGGCCGCTAAGGTGCTCGCTTTCCATGCCGCCGACACGAACTGCCCGCTAGCTTACGAGCCCTCGGGAGAAGACTTCCTCTCGCCCTGCCTCATGGAAGCCGACCTGATGCGCCGCGTGATGCCGCAGGCGGAGTATGCGGCCTGGCTCTCGGCTTTCCTGCCGCAGATTCCGCTGGATGGATCAGCTGACTGGCTGACACCCGGCATGGTGCTCGATCCGACCGACGGAAAGCTCGTACACCTTGACGGCGTTAACCTGTCCCGCGCCTGGGCGCTGGAGGGCATCGCCGCCGCCCTGCCGCCCGGCGACGCGCGCGTGCCCGCCTTGCTGGCAGCGGCGTCCGTGCACAAACAAACCGGGATCGCCGCCGTCAGCGAGGCGCACTATGCGGGCAGCCACTGGCTGGCGAGCTTCGCGACCTACCTGGAAACCCGCAGGGGCATCGCGCCGCAATGAAACTCCCGGTCGGCCCCGGCGCACTGGTCACTGCGGCCTTCATCGGGCCGGGCACGGTGACGGCGTGCACGCTGGCCGGCGCGAATTTCGGCTACGCACTCCTCTGGGCGCTGGTGTTCGCAACCGCCGCCACCATCATCCTGCAGGAAATGTCAGCGCGTCTCGGCGTCGTCACGGGCAGGGGCCTCGGCGAGGCCCTGATGGCCGGGGCGGGCAATCCCGCGCTGAAGGCTGCCGTCGCGGGGCTCGTCGTCGTCGCCCTCGCGATGGGCAACGCCGCCTACCAGGCGGGCAACCTCACGGGCGCTTCGCTCGGCGGCGAAGCGATCCTCGGCGCGGGCGGGCCGGACCGATGGGTGCTGATCCTGGTCCTCGCCTTGGTGGCCTGCGTGTTTCTGATGGTCAGCAGCTACAAACTCCTCGAAGCCGTGCTGATTGCGCTCGTCGTGCTGATGAGCCTCGCCTTCGCGGGCAGCGTCCTGATCACGCGGCCGGACATGGGCGCCTTGATCAGCGGCCTCGTGCCCCGGCTTCCGGAAGGCAGCCTGTTCACCGCCATCGCCCTGATCGGCACCACCATCGTGCCCTACAATCTTTTCCTGCACGCCTCCGCCGCGCGGGAGCGCTGGCCGGGCCGGGATGAAGCAGCGCTGCAGGAGGCCCGGCGCGATACGCAGGTGTCGGTGGGCCTCGGCGGCCTGATCTCGATCTTCATCCTGGTGACCGCCGCCGCGAGCCTGTTTGCCTCCGGCCTTACGATCAAGTCCGGCGCAGACCTCGCGCAGGCCATCGAGCCGGCCTATGGTCCCGTGGCACGCTACCTTGTCGGCATCGGCCTGCTCGCCGCCGGCCTCAGCTCCGCCATCACGGCGCCCATGGCCGCTGCCTATGCCGTGTGCGAACTCTCCCGCCAGCCGCCGCGGGGCACCGTGTTCCGGGCTGTTGCACTGATCGTGCTGCTGACGGGCACCGGCATTGCGATGCTCGGATTCAATCCGTTGACGGTCATCCTGACGGCGCAGGTGGCGAACGGCATCCTGCTGCCGGCGGTCGCCATCTTCCTGCTGGTCGCGATGAACCGGCGCAGCCTGCTGGGAGACCATGTGAATACGCCATTACAGAATCTGCTCGGCGGCACGGTCCTGCTGGTCACGATCGGGCTGGGCGCGCGGCTGATCCTGCGGGCAGCAGGTATCTGGCCATGAGCCGCTCTATCTGCCTGAACGCAGACCTTGGCGAACTGCCCGGCGAAGCGGGCCGGGCGCTCGACGCCGCGATGCTGCGCGTGGTCACGCGCTGCAATGTGGCCTGCGGCGGCCATGCCGGTGACGACGACAGCATGCGCCGTACGGTCGAGGTGGCGAAAAAACACCGTGTACAGATCGGCGCGCATCCGTCCTATCCGGATTTGGAACACTTCGGGCGTCGCAGCCTGACGATGGCACCTGCGGATCTTGCGGCGTCGCTGGAAGCGCAGGTGCGCCGCTTGCTGGAGATCGCGAAAAGCGCGGGTGTGCCAGTGGTCCACCTGAAAGCGCACGGCGCTTTGTACAATGATGCCGCAAAGGAAAAGGCTCTGGCAAAGCTGGTAGCGGGCGCGGCGGTCAAAGCCGGCATCCACGAACTGGTCGGGCCGCCAAACTCCGCAATGGACACGGCCGCGCAGGCGGCCGGTTTGCGGTTTCTGGCGGAAGGCTTTGCAGACCGCAGCTACGAACCGGATGGCGCGCTGACGCCGCGCAGCGTTCCCGGCGCCGTGATCGTGGAGGGCGCGGAGGTCCTCGCGCAGGCCCTTTCGTTTGCGCAGTCCGGCACCGTCACCGTACGTGGCGGCGGTACGCTGCGCCTGCCGATCCAGACGCTCTGCCTGCACAGCGATACGCCGGGCGCCGCGGACCATGCCGCCGCGATCCGGACCGGGCTCGAAGCCGCGGGCATCGAGGTGCGCGCATGACAGCGCCGCGCTTTGAGGTCGTCGCCTGCGGTGATGACGCGCTTCGGATCCTGTGCGGCGCGGGCGATATCCGGCACGCGCTTGCGGAGCATCTCAGTACCTTTTCAGGCTGGACCGAGATTGTCCCTGGCAAGCTCGATCTGACCGTAGGCTTCGATCCGCATGCGGAACGGCTCGGCGATGCGCAAGTGAGGCTTGGGGTGGCTTTGCAGACACTGGGTGCAACGCCGCCACGCGGCCGGCGCCGGCACGTTCTGGACGCCGTGTTCGGCGGCGAGGCCGGTCCGGACCTTGCCGCGCTGGCAGCGCGTCTCGGGAAGACCGAAGAGCAGATCATCCATACTCTCGAGCACCAGACATTCCGTGTGGACATGCTCGGCTTCACGCCGGGCTTCGCTTACCTGACCGGGCTCGATTCGGCGCTCGTTTCCGAACGTCTGGCCAATCCCCGGGCCAGGGTCGCGGCCGGCTCCATCGGCCTGATCACCGGGCAGGTGGGCCTCTACGCGCTGGAAGGCCCGGGCGGCTGGCCGATCGTGGGCCGCGTCCTGGCGCCGCTGTTTGATCGCGCCCGCACCGACCCCTTCCTGATGGCACCCGGGGATGAGGTTGTCATCCGGCAGGCAGCCCCGCCGTGACGCTGCGTATCCTGGAGCCCGGCGTTCAGTGTACGGTTCAAGCCGCGCCGCGCAAAGGCCTGCGCCATGCCGGCGTCCCGGCCAGCGGTCCGGCAGATCCCGTGTCGATGGCGCTGGCAAACCGCCTCGTCGGCAAGCCCTCCGGGGCCGCGTGCCTTGAAATTGCGTTCGGGCCAGCGTCCTTCCGAGCCGCCGATGCCGTCCAAGTCGCCGTCACGGGTGCCATCGCCGATCTCCAGGCTGGCGGCCTCGCCTCGCCGATGCATGCCACCTTGAGTATCGCCTCCGGTGAAACGCTCGCGATCGGCCCCGCACACACTGGCGCGCGCCTCTATCTGGCCGTCGCCGGTCATCTGCCGGCGGAGGACTTCCTCGGCTCTGCGTCGACTTACCTGCCAGCCAGGATCGGGGGCCGTGAGGGCCGGGCGTTGCAGAAGGGCGATGTCCTGCAGATAAGCGCGGCGAGCCCGGTGCCGCAACTGACTACGCCGGAGGCGTTGAAGCTGCCGACCGCCGCAGCCTACGCCCTGCGCGTCGTCGCCGGCCCGGATATGCCGGACAGCGCGGACACCTTCGCCAGCGCTGTCTTCCATGTCACGCCGCGCCTCAGCCGGATGGGCGTGGAGATCGACGGCGATTTCCCGGCGCTCGGCGCTTCGAGCTTGCGGCCCAGTTCCGCCGTGTTCCCCGGCGCCTTGCAGGTAACGCCGCAGGGACGCGGATTTCTTCTGCTCCCAGACGGTCAGACCACGGGCGGCTATCCGCATGTCCTGCAGGTGATCCGCGCCGACCGGCACCTTCTCGGCCAGCTTCGCCCCGGCGACAGCGTCCGCTTCCTGTTGCGCACACAGGCGCAAGCCGAGGAGGCCCTGCTTGCCAAGCAGGCGCTGCTGCAAGCCTGGCTGCCGGACTTTCGCCTCTGATCAGAACGTCAGGCGCAGTCCCGCGCGCACGTTCCGGCCGGGCAGGGGCAGCAGATCCTTGAGCACGGACGTGGACACGCGCGCTTCCTCGTCGGTTGCGTTGCGCACTTCCACAAAGACCTGCGTGCCGTCTGCGCCGATGCCGAGCTCGGAAAGGTTCAGCGCGCCGCGCAGGTTGACCAGCGTGTAGCCATCGGTCGGCAGCTGCCCGGCGCCCGTCTCGTCCTGATCGCCCGCCCATTCCAGGCCAGCGCCAAGTTCAAGCAGGCCCCATTCGGCATCGGCTTCCGCCGTGAGGCGCAGCGGCGGCACGAAGGGCACGTTGCCGTTGTTGTCCAGCTCCGCATTGACGAAATCGAGCCCGCCCTTGACCGTCCAGTTCGCGCCCAGAAGGCCATCGTCGAACAGGGCTTCGCCATAGAGTTCACCGCCCGTGAAGGTGGCGTCATCCTGCGCGAACACGAAGACCGGCAGACCGTCCGCTTCGTCAACCGGGCCCAAGCCTTCATCGATGGTGCCGGGGGTCAGGAAGATGAAGTCGGAGAATTTGGTCGTGAAGACGTTCACGCCCAGCGAGAGCCAGTCATTTTTCCAGCGCAGCGTGCCTTCGAGATTGAGGCCGCGTTCTTTCTCGAGGCCCAGATCGCCAACTTCAAACTGCGAAGTTGCTAGGTGCGGTCCGAAGGCAAACAGTTCGCTCTCGTTCGGCGCGCGTTCTGTATAGCTGATCTGCACGCCCATGAAGTAGCCGGACTCCGTGTGCTGATGAAGGCCTGCGGAGGCGCCGAACAAGTCAAATTCAGCCTCGCCTGCGATGGAATTGTCATGCTTCAGCCGCTCCGCCCGCAGGCCGCCCTCGACGCCGAAACCGCTGTCCCATTCGCGCGCTTCGTACAGGAACACCGCCACCGACCGGGTGTCTGTCGGCGTGATGAAGGCCTCGTCGCCCTCGGTGAACAGTTCCTTGTCAAGCAGCTGCAGTCCGAAGGCGCCTTGAAATCCGGCGATCTCGTGATCGATTTCGGCGCGCGCTTCAATACCGCTCGTTTCGAACAGGGTGCCGGGCTCGCCTGGGCCCTCAAACTCCGTATGCGTATAATCGGCCAGCGCGACAGAACCGGTCACCCGCTTGAGGACAGCGCCATCTAGGTTCAGGCCGGCCCGGAAGTCGTAGCGGGTCTGCTCAAGGCCGATGAACGGAAGTTCTTCCTCTGCCGGCGGATCGCCCGGTGCAGGGGCTTCCTCTTCATGCGCATGGCCCGGCAATCCATAGGTCGCCTGCTGGCTGCGGATTGCGATACCGGCAAAGCCCCTGTCGCCCACCCAGGAGAGGCCCGCGCCATAGGTCTCGGTATCAAGATGGGAATTTTCCACCTGGCCGATGGACTCCTCATGCTCTTCGCCGGGTACTTCCGGCTCTTCAGCTTCCTCCAGCGCGCGCAGGCGGGCCGATTCCACAAATCCGGGTACATCGTAATTGCCGAAATCGCGCTGCGACGCGGTCACGGCAAATACGATGGGGCCGGTCACGAATTTCGCGCGGCCCGCAAGTTCGGTGCCCTCATTCACGCTGTTATAGGCGCCGAACGCATCGCCCGAGACGGTCGCTTCAGGCAGGCTTTCCGAAATCAGGCCGTCAATCACGTTGACCACGCCGCCAATCGCCTGGCCGCCATAGGCGAGGGCCGCCGGCCCGCGCAGGATCTCGATCTTGTCGGCATCAATGCCGTCCGCCGTCACCTGGTGGTCGGGGCTCGCTGCCGATACGTCGATGACGCCGATCCCGTTGGTCAGAACCTGCACCCGTTCGGCGCCAAGGCCGCGCAATACGGGCCGGCTCGCGCCCTGGCCGAAGAAGGTCGAGGTGATGCCCGGCTCGCCCGCCAGCGTGTCACCCAGTGTGGAGGAAAGATCCCGCACGATGTCGTCGCGCTCCAGCGCCGTCGCATTGCCGATCAGTTCGTCGCTGGCGCGGTCCGGGCCCGGCGCGGAGGTGATCATCACCGGCTCGAGCCTGCGCGGCGCTTCCGCTTCCTGCGCAAAAGCAGCGCCAAGCAAGGCATGGGTGGACACGGCTGTCGCCATCAGTACGCGTTTCATGGGAGGATCCTTGGTAATGTAATAATGTATCACTACAAACACGAAGGGATACCCGCAAGGGGACCGGATCATATTTCAGATGGCCTCAGGCCGCGCTGCCATCGACGCGGAGCAGCGAGCCCGTGGTGAAGCTCGAACTCGGGCTCGCGAGATACAGCGCCGCCGTGATGATCTCGTGCGGCAGGCCCGGCCGGCGCATCGCATTGTCTGCGCTCTGGCGCATCTCCTCGGGCCAGGCCTTGGAGATATCGGTCAGGAACGGTCCCGGACAGATCGTGTTGACGCGAACCTTCGGGGCATACTCATGCGCCAGCGACAGGCTCATCGCATTCAGCGCCGCCTTGGCAGACCCGTAAGGCACCACCATCGGCAAGGGCACCAGGCTGCCCGACGACGAAATGTTGATTATGCTCCCGCCTTCGCCCTCCGCCATCCGCCTCGCCACCTGGCTCGCCAGCCGGAACGGGCCCTTGAAGTTCAGGTTCAGCACGCTGTCGAACAGGCTCTCGGTCACCTCATGGCTCGCCATGCGCGGGCCGGAGCCGGCATTGTTGACGAGGATGTCCACCTTGCCGAACTTTGCGTAAGATGCCTCGATGAGGGCATCGATATCCTCCCACCGGCCGCAATGCGCCGCATGGGCATAGGCTTTCCGGCCCAGCGCGCGTACTTCTTCCGCCACCGCCTCGCATGCGTCCAGCTTCCGGCTGGCGACGATGATGTCGGCGCCGTGCTCGGCCAACGCCTTGACCATCTGGTAGCCCAACCCGCGGCTGCCGCCGGTCACCAGCGCCACTTTTCCCGTGAGATCGAAATACGGACTGGTCATGTGCGGAGTCTCCCATTCTGCCGGCGCAGTGTTCGCGCCCGCCTCCGAGAGATCAATCCATGCCCGCGCGGCAAGCCGCGCCCGGCCCTAATTTAGCGGAACGGGAGACGAGATGGTCGCCGTCTTCGCCGCCTCAGCCGCGCGCATCAGGCGCAGCATGTTGCCGCCCCAGATCTTGGCGAGATCGTCTTCCGAATATCCGGCCTCCAGCAGCGCCGCCGTGATCTTCGGAAGGTCCGTGATGTCCGTCATCCCGTCCACGCCGCCGCCGCCGTCCCAGTCCGCGCCGATCCCGACATGGTCCGGTCCGACAAGTTCCAGCGTGTAGAGCAGATGCTCCATGAACTTCTCGAAGGTTGATCTCGGCGGCGGGAAATTCTTGTCCATCTCATCGCGCGCCGCGCGGTACGCGGCGATCGTCTCCGGCGTCATAGTGGACGTGTCGGTTCCGTATTCGGCGTCCAGCGCGGCAATCGCGGCCAGGCGTTCGGGCGAGGCTGTCAGCGCTTCAAGATAGGCGCCATAAGCGTTCACCTGGATCACGCCGCCATCGTCGGCGATGGCCTTCAGCAGGTCATCCGGCAGGTTGCGCGGGTGGTCGTAAACGCCCTTGGGGCCTGAATGCGACAGGATGATCGGCGTCGTCGACAGTGCCAGCATATCGCGCACGCTGTCGTCCGAGGCGTGCGAGCCGTCGAGGATCAACCCCAGCCGGTTGGCTTCGCGCACCAGCTCCTCGCCGGCCGGGCTCAGCCCGCCGAACATGGCCGTCACATCGGTTGCACTGTCCGCGAACTGATTGTTCCGGAAATGCACCGGCGCCACCATCCGCAATCCGCCCACATAGAATGTCTCGAGCAGCGTCGCATCCTTCCCGAGCGGATAGGAATTTTCCATGCTCTGGAACACGATCTTCTTGCCGCTGGCAAAGATGCGCTCGGCGTCGGCGGCGGTGAAGGCAAGCTCCACGTCATTGGCATATTTCGCCGCCAGTTCGCGGATCGAAATCTGGCGGAGGATTGCCGCCGTGCGCGCCGCATTCAGGGAGGCATCATCGAGCGGACCCTGCGTCGTGAAGATCACCCAGAACCCGCCGTCCAGCCCGCCTTCGTTCATGCGCGGCAGGTCCACATGGGTGCCGTCCGCCTCGAAGCTGCCGCGCTTGGAGAAGGTGTACTCCGCCGTGTGGAAGTAGGCCGGCGTGTCGAGGTGGCTGTCTAGCACCATCAGGCTCTGGTGCAGCGTCTCGGCGGGCGAGAGGGCAGGCGCCTCGGCCGTCGCGGCCTCGCCGGGCGCGGTCGTTGCCGCCGGGGCGCATCCGGCCAACATCATCGCGGGAAGCGCGAAAAGGATACGTTTCATGCAAAGCCCCATCGTGTCAGAAAAACTGCGTTCGCTGGCGCCATCATGGCCAGCCAGCCCCTCACGTCAACAATTCACCGTCAGGCGGCGCCGAACACCCTCTCGAAGATCGTGTCAGCGTGCTTGAAATGATACTCCAGATCGAAAAGTGCATCGATTTCGGACGGCTTCAGCTTCGCGGTGATCTCCGCGTCCGCCTTCAGTAGCACGTCGAGATCGCCTTCCTTCTTCCAGGTCCGCATCGCATTGCGCTGCACCAGACGGTAGGCATCCTCCCGGCTGAATCCCTTCTCTACCAGCGCCAGCAGGATGCGCTGCGAATTGTGCAGACCGCCCATGCTGTTGATCGTGCGCAGCATGTTCTCGGGGTAGACAACCAGGTTCTCGACCACGCCGCCGAGGCGGTGCAGCGCAAAGTCCAGGTGGATGGTTGCATCCGGACCAATCCCGCGCTCGACCGAGGAGTGGGAGATGTCCCGCTCGTGCCAAAGCGCAACGTTTTCCAGCGCCGGCGTCACAGCTGAGCGCACAAGCCGCGCAAGGCCCGTCAGGTTTTCCGTCAGCACCGGATTGCGCTTGTGCGGCATCGCGGAGGATCCCTTCTGTCCGGCCGAGAAATACTCCTCGGCTTCCAGAACCTCCGTACGCTGAAGATGCCGGATTTCCGTCGCCAGCCGCTCGACCGAAGACGCAATCACGCCCAGCACGGCAAAATACATCGCATGCCGGTCGCGCGGGATCACCTGCGTGGACACCGGCTCGATCCGCAGGCCAAGCTTCGCCGCGACATGCTCTTCCACGTGCGGATCAATATTCGCAAACGTTCCCACAGCGCCCGAAATCGCGCAGGTCGCAACCTCCTCGCGCGCAATCAGTAAGCGCTGCCGTGCCCGCTGGAACTCCGCATGGAAACCGGCCAGCTTCACACCGAACGTCGTCGGCTCAGCATGGATGCCATGGCTGCGCCCGATGGTCGGCGTGTACTTGAACTCGTAGGCCCGCTTCTTCAGCGCCGCCAGCACCCGGTCGATCCCGCCCAGCATCAGGTCCGCCGCGCGCACCAGCTGTACGTTGAGGCAGGTGTCGAGCACGTCCGAAGAGGTCATCCCGAGGTGCAGGAAGCGTGCCTCGTCGCCTACATGCTCCGCCACGTTCGTCAGGAACGCGATCACGTCATGCTTCACTTCGCGCTCGATCTCGTCGATCCGGTCGACTTCAAAGGCGGCCCGCTCACGCACGGCCTTCGACACGCCCTTAGGGATCGTCCCCATCTCTTCCATGGCTTCGGCCGCGAGTGTCTCGATCTCGAGCCAGATCCCGAAACGGCTCTCCGGAGTCCAGATCGCTGCCATTTCGGGGCGGGTGTAGCGAGGGATCATGGGGCGGTCTCCGTTGCGTCTGCCCTGCCCATAAGGGCTTCGGCGCCGTAAGGCCAGTCAGAGACGGCGCGTCCGTGCGGCGCAGGGATTCTATTCGGCCGCGGCACGCGCTAAGCTCAGCCTCGATTCGCAATGGCCCCGCAAATGACGAAGCCTGCCAAGAAACCCGTGCCAGATGCCCCGGACGCGGCCGCCCTGTCGGTCGGTGGCCGCCGCTGGCGCCTGCTTCAGGCCGAGCCGCGCGCCGTCCAAAGCCTCTTGCCGGCTGTCAGCGGATCGGACCTGCTGGCCCGCCTCCTGGCCGTGCGCGGCGTCGAAGCTGGCGCCGCCGCCGCTTACCTCGCGCCCACCCTGCGCGAATTCTTCCCGGACCCGAGCAGCTTCGCCGACATGGACAAGGCCGCCGGTGTCATCCTCGACGCCATCCTCGATGGCCGAAAGGTCGTCGTCTTCGCCGACTATGACGTCGATGGCGGCACCTCTTCCGCCATCCTCGCCCGCTACTTTCGCGCCTGGGGCCGCGACCTCGGCCTCTATGTGCCGGACCGTCTGGAAGAGGGCTACGGCCCCTCGCCGGAAGCCTTCCGGTATCTCAAGGCGCAAGGCGCCGAACTCGTCGTCACGGTTGATTGCGGCGCCGCCGCCATCCGCGCGCTCGACGAGGCCGTCGCGATCAACCTGCCGATCGTCGTGATCGACCACCACCTGATGTCCGGCGCCGTCCCTCACACCGCTGCGCTGGTCAACCCCAACCGGCCGGACTGCAATTCGGGGCAGGGCCACCTTGCTGCTGCCGGCGTCGTCTTCGTCTTCGTCGCCGCCCTCAACCGTCTCGCCCGCGAGCGCAGCATCGCCCCGCCCGGCGGCCTGCCCGACATCATGCCGCTGCTCGATCTCTGCGCGCTCGGCACCTTGTGCGACATGGCCCCGCTACACGGCGTCAACCGCGCCTTCGTCCGCCAGGGCCTCAGCATGATGGCCCGCGACCAGAACCCCGGACTGCGCGCCCTCGCGGATGTCTCCGGCATCGGCAAGATCGAGACGGTCTACCACGCGACCTTCCTGCTCGGCCCGCGCCTCAATGCCGGCGGCCGCGTCGGCGACCCCTGGCTCGCCGCCAAACTCCTCGCCACCGACGACCGCGCCGAAGCCATCGAACTCGCAGAACGCCTCCACGGCCTCAACGACGAACGCAAGGCGCTGGAATCCGCCATCCTCGATGCGGCCACCGCGCAGGCCGAACGTGCGCTCGCTGAAAATCCCGCACGCGGCGTCCTCATCGCCGCCGGCGAAGGCTGGCACCCCGGCGTCATCGGCATCGTCGCCGGCCGCCTCAAGGACCGCTTCCACCTCCCCAGCATCGTCATCGGTTGGGGCGATGGTCTCGGCCCGGTCGCCAAGGGCTCCGGCCGTTCGGTCAAGGGTGTCAATCTCGGCGCCGCCATCTCGGAAGCCGCCCGCCAGGGCGTCATCCTTTCCGGCGGCGGCCACGCCATGGCCGGCGGCCTGAGCATGGACCCGGAACAGCTGCCGGCGCTCGACGCCTGGATGCTCGACCACATGTCCTCCTTCGCCGCCGAGCGCGACGCCGCGCTCGACATGGACATCGACGCGGTCCTCGCCCCCGGCGCCGCCACGCCGCAGCTGGTCACCGCCATCGCCTCCATCGGCCCCTTCGGCGTCGGTGCGCCGGAACCGGTCTTCCTTCTGAAGGATGTCAACATCACCGGCGTCCGCCGCGTCGGCACGCAGCACCTGCGCTTCACCGTCGAGGACGCCTCGGGCCGTCTCGAGTCCATTGCCTGGCGCGCCGAAGGCACGCCGATGGGCGACGCGCTGCGGCAGGGCGGGCGGCTCAGCCTCGCCGGCCGCCTCAAGGCCGATACCTGGAACGGACGCGAGCGTGTGCAGCTCGAAACACTGGATGTCAGCCGCGTCTGAACAAACTGTCTCAAACGCGGTGAGGTGGGTTGCCCTGTCCTGAATCAGCCGCTATATCGCGCCTCTCAAAGCCGTGCGGTCCCTTCGTCTATCGGTTAGGACGTCAGGTTTTCAACCTGAAAAGAGGGGTTCGACTCCCCTAGGGACTGCCAGCTTCTCCGCCCTTATTTTGCCGCATCTTCCCTCGAATGAGGTCCCGAATCACTCGGGGCTTGTGAACATCGCGTGACAAGCGCGTTTTCGCACACTAGTTTTCGTGTCTGGGGAATGTGGTTGATGACAAATAGCGTGGCCAGAAGCGAATCAGATCCGCCTGCTGCCGAACCGGTGGTCAGGGTCATCGGCCACGTGAAGTGGTTCGACACCGTCAAGGGGTATGGCTTCATCGTCGCGGAATCGGCGTCGGATGCATCGCTGACCGGCGACGTGATGATCCACATCTCCTGCCTGCGCGACTATGGCGAGACCGTCGCCGACGAGGGCGCCAAGATCGTCTGCGACGCCGCCCTGCGTCCGCGCGGCTGGCAGACCGTCCACATCATCGAGATGGAGCGCCCCCGCGCCGCCGTCGCCAAGGAGCGCGGCGAGCGTCCGGACTATGAAACCGTCACCCTCAAATGGTTCAACAAGGCCCGCGGCTACGGCTTCGTCCGCCGCGGCACCGACGAGATCGACATTTTCGTCCACGCCGTCGCCCTGCGTAAAGCCGGCTATGACGAGGTCGAACCCGGCACGCTGATCGAGGTTGTCATCGAATCCGGCGCCAAGGGCGACCACGTACTGTCGGTTCGCGCAAAACGCTGAAGCGGCGTTCCGAAAAGTGGAAACCGGTTCTCGGAAAAACGCCGCGACAAACCAATGACTACAGCGTCCGGCGCTTGCCGCTTTCGATTCCGGTGATTATTCCTGCCCGCATGACCCGTTTTCTGTTTGCCTCTGCCGTCGCGCTGGCCTTCTTCGCCCAGCTTGCCTTCGCCCAGCTGGCGGTAACCCCGCTGACCGTGAAAACCGATGAAGCCTCGCACGCCTTCACGGTCGAGATCGCCGATACGCCCGACGCGATCCGCGAAGGCCTGATGAACAGGGAAAGTCTCGCGCCGGATGCCGGCATGCTGTTCGATTTCGGCGAAGTCCGCCCCGCCGCGATGTGGATGAAGAACACGCTGATCCCGCTCGACATGCTCTACATGGACGAGGCCGGTCAGGTCATCGCCATTGCCCGCAACGCTGTCCCCGGCTCGCTCCGCTCCCTCGGTCCGGGCGTGCCCGTACGCGCCGTGCTCGAAATTCCGGGCGGCCGCGCCAAGGAACTGGGGATCAACCCGGGCGACACCGTCGAACATCCGATCTTCAAGAAAACGCGTGGCTGATTCAGCCTCGCCGGCGCGCGAACCCCGGCCGGGATTTGCCGCCTCGCCCTCTCGCGGCAAGTTCACCATCCATAACGGGCCCAGCTACCGGGCGACCGCCGAAGGCGACATGCGCACCGGCCTCTGGGTGCTGGACCGTCACTGCAACGGCATGGGCTTCCTGCACGGCGGCATGGCCTGCGCTTTCGCCGACAGCGCGCTCGCCTGGGCCGTCTGGACCGCTACTGGCAAGATGTCCGTCACGATCAAGCTGACCGTCGAGTTCATGGAAATCGCCCGCGAAGGCGAATGGATCGAAGCGCATCCGATGGTCACCGCTGTCGACGGCGAATTCGTCCATGTCACCGCGCGCATCGTCAAAGAAGACGGCGCCCTCGCGGCCCGCGCCGACGCCGTGTTCCGCACCGTCCGCCGCAAGGTCTGAGGCTAGAGCCCCAGTTCCTTCAGCGCGAATTCCTTGATCGACTTGTAGTCGGCCTTGCCGTTCGGCGCCCGGCCGAGATTGTCCTTGAACAGCACGCGCTTCGGCGCCTTGTAGCGCGCCAGCTTGCCCTGAACGAAGGCGCGCAGTTCATCTTCCGACACATCCCGCTCCAGCGACACCACCGCCGTCACGGCCTGTCCCCACTTGTCATCCGGTACGCCGACGACCAGCGCATCCCGCACCGCCGTATGAGACTTCAACGCCTCTTCCACTTCCTCCGGATACACTTTCTCGCCCGCCGTATTGATGCAGTTCGAGCCGCGTCCGAGCAGCGTGATCGAGCCGTCCGCTTCCACCGTGCACCAGTCGCCCGGGATCGCGTAGCGCATCCCGCCGATGGTCTTGTAGGTCTTCGCCGTCTTCTCGGGATCCTTGTAATAGCCGAGCGGCACGGCGCCGCCGCGCGCGATGAAACCGGGCTCGCCGCTGCCGGGAAGCACCTCGCGGTCATCCTCGGTGAACACCTTGCAGCTGACGCCGATCTCGAACTTGGAGGTCTGCGTGCCGCCATCCGCGGTGGTGATCGACGAGCCGAAGCCCACCGCTTCGGACGCGCCGAAACTATCGGTCAATGCCGTCTGCCGGATGTGTTTCAGAAGGCCTTGCTTCACCTCCGAACTCCACATCACACCGGAAGAGACGATGTTCAGCACGCTCGACAGGTTCCAGCGGCCGGGGTTCTCATCCAGCGTCTGAAGCATCGGCTTGGCAAACGCGTCGCCCACGATGGCCATCGACGTCACGCCGTTGGCCTCCACCGTGTCCCACAGGTTCACCGGGCTGAACTTGATCTTTTCGGACAGGGTCACCACCGCGCCGCCGTTCAGCATCGCGCCCATCGCCGTGAACCAGCCGGTGCCATGCATCAGCGGGCAGGCGGGCAGCTGGCGCGAGAAGCGGCCAACCGTCAGCGCGTTCTGGACATGCTCGTCCATCGTCTCCGGCACCGGCAGGCCCATCTTGCGCACGCCTTCCATGCTGGCTTCGCGCCAGATGTTGTGCGTCCACATCACGCCCTTCGGCAGGCCCGTGGTGCCCCCCGTGTAGAGAAGGAAAATGTCGTCACCGGAACGCTTCGGCGCGAGCGGAGACGGATCTCCCGACGTGGCGAGCTTCTCGTAGTCCTGCGCAAACGGTGCCACCGGCCCGCCGCCGATCTGAACCCAGGCCACCACGCGCGGCAGGCGCTGACGCACCCGCTCGACCTCGGCCATGAACTCCGCGTCGAAGAACACGACCGTCGAGTCCGAGTTGTCGATGATGTAGACCAGCTCGTCATCGAGATAGCGGTAATTGACGTTCACCGGGGACAGGCTCGCTTTGAAACAGCCCGCCATGGCTTCCATGTATTCCGGCTGGTTACGCATGTAGAAGCCGGCCTTGTCACCGGCCTTGGCGCCGAGTGAAATCAGGCCCCGCGCAAGCCGGTTGGTGCGGGCCGTGAACTCCGGCCAGTAGATCTTGCGATCGCCGTGCGCCAGCGCGAGGTCGGAGGGTCCGAGCGCCGCGCCAACGGCGTCCAGCATGTCACCAAAGTTCCAGTCCATCCGCGTTCTCCCCTTCGCCGTCTGGCGATTATGTCATTGCGCAGGATCGTAGGAGCGTGGCCGAGCAGCGGCAATCCTTGCCCCAACGCAAACGGCCCCCCGGACTGATCCGGAGGGCCGCTCGTTTTGTAGGGAGGGAAGGGGTTGGACTTAGAAGTCCATACCGCCCATGCCGCCCATGCCGCCGCCGCCCATGCCGCCACCGCCGGCCGAGTCTTTCTTCGGAGCGTCGGCAATGCCGGCTTCCGTCGTGATCAGCAGGCTGGCGACCGAGGCCGCGTTCTGGAGGGCCGAACGGACCACCTTCACCGGGTCGATGACGCCCATGGCGACCAGGTCACCATACTCTTCGGTCTGGGCGTTGAAGCCGTAGGAACGGGCCTTGTTCTGGAGGATCGTGTTGACGACCACCGAACCTTCAACACCGGCGTTCTCGGCGATCTGGCGGATCGGCGCTTCGAGCGCCTTGCGCACGATGTCGATACCGGCTTTTTCGTCGTCGTTCAGGCCGACCACACCGATGTTCTTCGAAGCGCGGAGAAGAGCCACGCCGCCGCCCGGAACGATGCCTTCTTCGACAGCCGCGCGGGTTGCGTTGAGCGCGTCATCGACGCGGTCCTTCTTCTCTTTCACTTCGATCTCGGTGGCGCCGCCAACCTTGATCACGGCCACGCCGCCAGCAAGTTTCGCGAGACGCTCCTGGAGCTTCTCCTTGTCATAGTCGGAGCTCGTGTCTTCGATCTGCTTGCGGATCTGGCCGACGCGGGCTTCGATTTCTTTCTTCTTGCCGGCGCCGTCGACGATCGTGGTGTTGTCCTTATCGATCGTGATGCGCTTGGCTTTGCCGAGCATTTCCATGCCGACGTTCTCGAGCTTGATGCCGAGATCTTCGGAGATGACCTGGCCGCCCGTCAGGACAGCGATGTCCTGCAGCATGGCCTTGCGGCGGTCGCCGAAGCCCGGGGCTTTGACGGCTGCGATGCGCAGGCCGCCGCGCAGCTTGTTGACGACGAGGGTCGCGAGGGCTTCGCCGTCCACGTCTTCAGCGATGATGATCAGCGGCTTCTGCGACTGGACCACGGCTTCGAGGATCGGCAGCAGCGGCTGCAGGCTCGACAGCTTGGACTCGTGGAGCAGGATGAGCGGGTCATCGAGTTCCACCATCATCTTGTCGGCGTTGGTGATGAAGTACGGGCTGATATAGCCACGGTCGAACTGCATGCCTTCGACGACATCGAGTTCGGTGTCAGCCGATTTGGCTTCTTCAACCGTGATCACGCCTTCGTTGCCGACTTTCGCCATCGCTTCAGCGATCATCGCGCCGATTTCGCTCTGGCCGTTCGCCGAGATCGTGCCAACCTGGGCGATCTCTTCGTTGGTTTTCACCTTCTTGGCGTGGTGGGCGAGGTCCTTGACGACTTCGGACACAGCCTTGTCGATGCCGCGCTTCAGGTCCATGGGGTTCATGCCCGCGGCGACGCGCTTCATGCCTTCACGGACGATGGCCTGGGCCAGCACCGTGGCGGTCGTGGTGCCGTCACCGGCGGTGTCGTTCGCTTTCGAGGCCACTTCGCGCAGCATCTGTGCGCCCATGTTCTCGAGACGATCTTCGAGCTCGATTTCTTTTGCGACGGTCACGCCGTCTTTCGTCGTGCGCGGGGCGCCGAACGATTTTTCGATCACCACGTTACGGCCTTTCGGGCCGAGCGTGACTTTCACGGCGTTAGCCAGGATATCGACGCCGCGGAGCATTTTCTCGCGGGCATCAGATCCGAAAACAACAATCTTTGCTGCCATTGTGAGTTACCTCTTGATTGGGTTGGAAGAAGGAAAGGAGAGGAGAGGGCGGAGAACTTACTTCTCCAGAACGCCCATGATGTCGCTTTCCTTCATGATCAGCAGCTCTTCGCCGTCGATCGTGACTTCAGTGCCGGACCATTTGCCAAACAGCACGCGGTCTTTCGGCTTGACGTCCATGGGGACGATTTCATTGTCGTCGCCGCGGGCACCTTTACCGACGGCCACGACGATGCCCTCCTGGGGCTTCTCTTTCGCGGTGTCGGGGATGATGATCCCGCCCTTGGACTTTTCTTCTTCCTTGACGCGGCGCACGACAACGCGGTCATGCAGGGGACGAAGTTTCATTCTGACTGCCTCTTCGATCATAACTTACCTCGGGTCTTTGGGTTGAAGTTGGTCGCCAGCAGTAGGGAGAGCGCCCACGTTTAGCACTCACCCGAGTGGACTGCTAACGATGGGCCGGAGATAGTCAGTCGGGCTCCCCGCGTCAACCGTCGGACAGTGAAGATTTTGAAACCGGAACGGGTTTGGCAGCACTTTGCAAGAAAGCTGCTAGCACATTGAATATATTGCTATTTCGAATTTCCTGCATAATCTCGGCCTAGTCCCTGCCGCTACGGCAAGGACGCCAACGGGAGACGTGCATGACGGTTGACCGCGATTTCCTCGCCCGGATCCAGGGGGCAGGGCTGATCACGACCGAAGTTCTTTACTACATGCCGGCCCACCGGTCGCTGCTGCAGAGCTTCGTCTGGCAGACGGTCGACACCGCCCCCGCCTTTCCCCGCCTGCAGGCTTTCCTGGACCACTGGCGCCGCGAGATCGAGGCGATCATCCACTCGGTCCACGTCGCCCATTCCGACTGGGCCGGTCCGGCAAAACTGCGCTCGGTCGACGGCCAATGGGTTCTGAACTGAGCCGGTCTGGTGCCATGAGCGGCGCCGCAAGCTTCGATGTGTAGCATCCTCGACATGATGAGGGATGCAGGATGAGCACCAACCTTCGCGACATGATGTCGTCCGTGAACTACTTTGCGCTGGTCTGCCTGTCAGCGCTGAGCATATCGTTCATTGTCTCGATCGTCGTCTTCCAACTCGGCATTCCGGTTCAAGCAAGCGACTATGTGCGCTTGAACCTCTACGTGACCGGCTGCGTCGCCATCCCGACGGCGATCATAGCCACGTTGCACAATTTCCACACCCGCACCTACCAGCGCCGCCTTGAGGCGCTCGCCTGGACCGACGACCTCACGGGACTGCTCAACCGCCGCTTCTTCCTGCGCGGCGCGCATGAGGAGTGCTACCGTATGCGCCGCACGCAGCAGACGGCCGCCGTGGCGATCATCGACCTCGACTTCTTCAAGGAAGTGAACGACCTCTATGGCCACGCGGCCGGCGACCGCGTGTTGAAAACGGTGGCCCAGATCGCCCATGCCGAACTCCGGGGTCCGTTTGACAAGCTGGGCCGTTGGGGCGGCGAGGAATTCGTCGTCCTGCTCAGCGATGTGACACCCGAAAACGCCCGCAGCGTGTGCGAGCGCCTGCGCAGCCGCATCCAGTCGGCGCTGATCGAGACCGGCGAGTACCAGGTCTGCATCACCGCCAGCTTCGGATTCTGCATGCTCGGCGCCGGCGCGGATGTCAGCTCCGCCATCGAGGCCGCCGACCGCGCGCTCTATGAAGCCAAGCGCCTTGGCCGCAACCGCGTCGAGATGGGTGAGTATGCTCATGCCGAAGTGCAGGACATCGCCGATTTCAAGAAACGCCCGCCCGTGCCGAAAAACCGGATGCCGCCCAATGACGACGCCGCGGATGGTCTGCGCACCATCTCGCTCGAACAGGGCTCCCGGATGCGGCGGCAGGCCCGCCTGCGATCCACTCGCTGATCGCGCGCCACTCCGCACCCTTGCGGCGTCCCAGATTACCTGATTGGACGGGGCCTACCCAGACTGGGAGACGCCCATGACCCCGCCGCTACCTCGCACGGGTCCCTTGACGGACCTGCGCGTCATCGAACTCGGCCAGCTGATCGCGGGTCCCTTCTGCGGACAGATCTTCGCCGACATGGGCGCCGACGTCATCAAGGTCGAGCCACCGGGGCAAGGCGACCCCCTGCGCGAATGGGGCCGCGAAGGCTTTCCCCTATGGTGGTCGGTGGTCGCCCGCGGAAAGCGCTGCATCACGGCGAACCTGCGCGAAAAGCAAGGCCAGGACATCGTCCGCCAGCTGGTCGCGCAAGCTGATTTCCTGCTCGAGAATTTCCGCCCCGGCACACTCGAGAAATGGGGCCTCGGCTACGAAGCCCTCAAGGAAATCAATCCCCGCCTGATCATGATCCGCGTCTCCGGCTACGGCCAGACCGGCCCCTATGCCACCCGCGCCGGCTACGCCTCTGTCGGCGAAGCGATGGGCGGCCTGCGCTACGTGATGGGCGAAGCCGACCGCGTACCTTCGCGCGCCGGTATCTCATTGGGTGACAGCCTCGCCGGCCTCTACGCCGCCCTCGGCGCTCTCGCCGCCTTGCACCACCGCGAGAAGACCGGCGAAGGCCAGATGATCGACGCGACGATCTACGAGTCCGTGCTCTCGGTGATGGAAGCCCTCGTCCCGGAATACCAGTTCGAAGGCTACACCCGCGAACGCTCCGGCTCGATCCTGCCGAACATCGCGCCGTCCAACATCTATACCGGCTCCGACGGCATGGTGATCATCGCCGCCAACCAGGACACCGTCTTCGCCCGCCTCTGCGAAGCGATCGGCCAGCCCGCCCTGAAAGACGACTCCGCCTACAAGACCCATGTCGCGCGCGGCCAGAACCAGAAAGCCCTCGACGACCTCATCCAGTCATGGACTGCGCCGCAGACCATTGACGAAATCGAGCAGACGATGATCACAAACGGCGTCCCTGTGGGAAAAGTCTACCGCGCCGCCGACATGCTGAGCGACCCGCACTACATCGCCCGCGACTCCCTCACCGCAGTCCCCAGCGAAAGATGGCCGGGCCTCAAGCAACAGAACGTCTTCCCCAAACTCTCCGCCACCCCCGGCCAGATCCGCTGGGCGGGTCCCACCGAGCTCGGTTCGCACACGGAAGAAGTTCTCACCGAACTCCTGAACCTGACTCCCGACCAGGTCGAAAAACTCCGCGCCAGCGGAATCGTCTGACCCCGCAGCGCGATACGGGCCGATAACCAGCCGGCACCAGGTGATAAAAAATGAGAATGAATGAGAATATCTGAGAGATATTCGGCATCAATTGGTAGCTGCCTGCATCAGGATATCGCAGGTCAGGGCAGTCGAGGCGCAGGACTTGCGCCTACAATAAACACCCCTCCCGAAAATTTAGATCCAGTTCCCTCAAGCGCTTGCAGAATTCTCCCCCCAATCCTTCCCCGACACCTCCGCCCACGGAGGTATACTCAAGACATGATCGAAGAACAAAACTCCTAACCCAAAGACCCACACCTCCCATTTCATGGGAGAGGGGTCAGGGGGGTTGGGAGGTGAGGGGCTGGCCACGCAAAGCAATCCCCGAAGGTACCTGCGGAGAGGGGGGGTACCAGTATCCAAAGTCCAGGCCCCGCCCAAACCCAAGTCTTTTCACCCCCGGTCTTGCAGCCAGACGGGAGTTGGGGCAAACCCCGCTCAGGCCTGAAGGGGTATAGCTCAGTTGGTAGAGTGGCGGTCTCCAAAACCGCAGGTCGTGGGTTCGAGTCCCTCTGCCCCTGCCAGGCCAGACAAATCCGGCGAACCCGCCTGTTCAGGAGCGTGACCGCTGGAAAACCCGCCCCCTCCCGAAACTGCCCTGCCCTGGTGGCGCGGCGCCGTCGTTTACCAGATCTACCCGCGCTCTTACCTGGACACCAACGGGGACGGGATCGGCGATCTGCCGGGGATCACCCGGAAGCTTCCCTATATCGCCGCCCTTGGCGTGGAAGCGATCTGGATATCGCCCTTCTTCAAGTCGCCCATGAGCGATTTCGGCTATGACGTGTCGGACTATTGCGATGTCGACCCGATCTTCGGCACGCTGGCGGACTTTGACGCTCTGCTGGCAGGGGCCCACCGGCTCGGCCTGAAGGTCATCATCGATCAGGTCTACGCCCATACCTCCGATGCGCATGACTGGTTCGCGCAGAGCCGGGAGTCCCGCGACAATCCGTATGCGGACTGGTACGTCTGGAAAGACCCGAAGCCCGATGGCACCCCGCCCAACAACTGGCAGTCCGTCTTCGGCGGCGCAGCCTGGACGTGGGACGCCCGGCGCCAGCAATACTACATGCACAATTTCCTCTCGACCCAGCCGCAGCTGAACGTCCACAACCGCGTGGTGCAGGACGCACTGGTGGCCGCCGCCAAGTTCTGGCTCGACAAGGGGGTCGATGGGTTCCGGCTCGACGCGATCAACTTCGCGATGTTCGATCCGGACTTCCGGGACAATCCGCCCTGGCCTGCAGGCAGCCGCACCATCACGCGCCCCTTTGACCTGCAGCACCATATCCACAACCAGTCCCACCCGGACATCCCGGTGTTCATGGAACGCATCCGCGAGCTTGCGAACAATTACGGCGCGATCTTTACGGTCGCCGAAGTGCCGGGACCCGATCCGCTGCCCGAGATGAGCGCCTTCACCGCCGGCGAGAAGCGCCTCAGCTCGGCCTACAGTTTCGATTTCCTCTATGCCAGCAGACTGTCACCGCGCCGCGTGAAAGCCTCGCAGATGAACTGGGCCGGCCCCTTCAGCGAAGGCTGGCCGTCATGGGCTTTCTCGAACCATGACGCCCCACGCTGCGTCAGCCGCTGGTGCCCGCCCGGCGCGGACATGCGCCAGTTCGCGAAGCTGACGAACGCGCTGCTGCTGTGCCTGCGCGGCAATCCGATCCTCTATCAGGGCGAGGAACTCGGCCTGCCTCAAGCTGAGGTCGCGTTCGTGGACCTGCAGGATCCGGAAGCCATCGCCAACTGGCCCCGCACCCTCGGCCGCGACGGCGCCCGCACGCCGATGCCTTGGTCCAAGGGCAACACCTTTGCCGGCTTCTCCGAAGCCAAGCCCTGGCTGCCGGTCGGGCAGGGGCATGCCGAACTCGCAGCGAGCGAACAGGAAAGCGATCCGGACTCGGTGCTCAACTTCACCCGCTCGATGCTGAACGTGCGCGCGAATTCGGCCGCCTTGCGGTTGGGTGAAGTAGAGTTCCCGGACGTACCGGAACCTCTTTTCGCCCTCCGCCGCTCGCTCGGAGGCGAAACGGTGATCTGCCTCTTCAATCTTGGTGCGGACGATGTCTCCGTCCCCGCGGAATTGACCGCCGGGGCCAAACCGCTGATTTCGACTGCACCGGGCCCCATGACCCTTCCGCAGCACGGCGTCTGGATCGGACGGCTCTAGCCGAGCCCGCAGGATTCGCGCACGATCAGGTCCGTTGGCAAACGCTCGGACCGCAGCGGCGCCTTCTCCGTCGCCGCGAGCAGTTTGGACACCATCAGGCGACCGGCCTTGCTCATGTCCTGGTCAATGGTCGTCAGCGCCGGCTGCGAATAGGCGGCCACCTGGATGTTATCGTAGCCGACCATAGCGACATCCTGCGGCACCGAGCGGCCCGCCTTCTGCAGGCTGCGCAAGGCGCCGAGGGCGATCAGGTCACTGGCCGCAAAGATCCCGTCAAACGCGACACCGCGCGCCATCAGCCCATCGACCGCCGCTTCGGCATAGCTGATCTCGAACTGCGCCGGCACGATCAGGGCAGGGTCAACCGCGAGGTCGGCCCGCCGGTGCGCCTCCACATACCCCTCATACCGGTGCTGCACTTCCGGTGCGGCAGTGTCGCCCAGAAAGGCAATCCGGCGCCGCCCGAGATTGATCAGGTGCGAAGTTGCCCGAGCGCCGCCGCGCAGGTTGTCGGAGCCGACCGAGCAATACTTCTGACCCGGCAAGTCCGCCCCCCAGACGATGAACCGGCTCTCCCCCTGCGCAAGGGCGTTCAGCCGGTCATGCAGTAATCTCTGGCCGAGAAAGATGATACCGTCCGCGTGACTGGAGGTCATCAGTTCGGAGAGGTCGTCCACATTCCCCGGTGCGAGATGCGAGATCAGCAGGTCGCACCCCGATACCCGCGCCGCCTCGGTAATGCCGCCGATGAAATCCTGCACAAAGGGATGCAGCGCCTCGCTCTGGCGGGCATGCGGATTGGGAATGACGACCGCAATCGTCGCAGCCGCACCCGACAGAAGGGCCGGCATCGACGGCCGGAAATGGTAGTTCTGCTCGCGCGCAATCTTCCAGACGCGGCGCTTGGTTTCATCGTTGACAGCGGGGCTATTGTTGAGCGCGCGCGACACCGTCGCGATCGAGACGCCCGCGATGGAGGCGAGGTCCTCAAGGCGCGTTCGGCTAGACATTTCCGGCAAACTCCCGCATATTTATAACAACGTTGTCATTCGCTGTCCGGTCCGGGAGCGCGAGGTCATTATAGCTGGTGTAATTTTTTGCAAAACGTAATTGCGCAGACAGGGGCCATGCGTCAGCGCCTCGGAAAACAACATGAAAACATGCAAGTAGCTCAGGCGCCTAGACAGCGCGTGTCGATTGTTGCCGCCCCGGGCTACGCTCTGGCTCAGGGAGCCTTCTAAGATGGCCAAGTTTGTACCGGTCGAACCGTTTGACATCGTGATCTTTGGCGGCACGGGAGACCTCTCCCGCCGCAAGCTGTTGCCGGCACTTTATCACCGCTGGCTCGACGGGCAGATCCCGCCGACCAGCAAGATCATCGGGACCGCGCGTTCCGAGATGGCAACCGAAGCCTACCGCAAGGTGGCGCGCGAGGCTTGCGAGGCGGCGTCTGGCATAAGCTGGGACGCGGCGGAGTGGGCGAAGTTCGAGAAACTCATCCACTACGTCATGATCGACGCGACCCGGCCGGACGCCGACTGGCCAAGCCTCAAGGCGCTCCTTACGCTTGACGCCAAGCGGCCGCGCGTCTTCTATCTCGCCACTTCGCCGCACCTCTACGTCGACATCTGCCGGTCGATCGGCCTGGCGGGTCTGGCGGGCGAGCCGGCGCGCGTGGTGCTCGAGAAGCCGATCGGGACAGATCTGGAATCGGCGCGGGCCATCAATGACGGCGTCGGCGAGGTGTTCTCCGAGCGGCAGGTGTTCCGGATCGACCACTACCTCGGCAAGGAGACCGTGCAGAACCTGATGGTGCTGCGCTTTGCCAACATGCTGTTTGAGCCGCTCTGGTCATACAACTACATCGACCATGTCCAGATCACCGTGGCGGAAAATCTCGGCCTCGAAGGCCGCGCTGACTATTACGACCGTTCCGGCGCGCTGCGGGACATGGTGCAGAACCACCTGCTGCAGCTGCTTTGCCTGACCGCGATGGAGCCGCCCAACGACCTGGGCGACGACGCCATCCGGACCGAAAAGATCAAGGTGCTGAACGCGCTCGGTCCCATCGCTGCCGACCAGGTCAAGAAACAGACCGTGCGCGGACAATACACGTCCGGCCTGCAGGACGGAAAGCCCGCTAAAGGCTACCTGGAGGAGTTGTCTTCAGCGACCGGCAGCACGACGGAAACCTTCGTGGCCGTGAAATCGGAAGTGAAGAACTGGCGCTGGGCCGGCGTTCCGTTCTACCTGCGCACCGGCAAGCGGATGTCGGCGCGTCATTCCGATATCGTGATCCAGTTCAAGCCCGCGCCGCACAACATATTCGGGCAGGGCGTCGAAACCGTGAACCGCCTCGTCATCCGTCTGCAGCCGGATGAAGCGGTACGACTGTTCGTGCAGATCAAGGAACCGGGCCCGGGCGGGTTGCGCGTCAAGTCCCTGCCGCTGAACCTGTCCTATGCCGAGAGTTTCATGCTGCGCTATCCGGACGCCTATGAACGCCTGCTGATGGATATCGTGCGCGGCAATCTCTCGCTGTTCATGCGGCGGGATGAAGTCGAGGCAGCCTGGCGCTGGGTGGACGGGTTGATCGAGTCCTGGGAGGCGAGCCGCTACCTGCCGGAGCCCTATCCGGCGGGAACCGATGGCCCGTTGTCGGCCGCCATGATGATGGACCGCGATGGCCGCGACTGGTGGAAAGAGGCGTGAGCGCCGCAGCGCTTCACCTTACCGCGTTCCCCAGCCGGGAAGAGGCGTCCGAGGCAGCGGCCCACCTGGCGGCCGACACGCTGGGCGCGGAAATTTCACGTACTGGCGGAGCGAGCCTGATGGTGTCGGGCGGATCTTCGCCGGCGCGGATGTTCGAAGTTCTGTCTTCGGAAACGCTGGACTGGGATAAGGTCACAGTCGGGCTCGTAGATGACCGCTGGGTGGCGCCGGATCATCCGGAGTCAAATGAGCGGCTCGTTCGGACGCTGCTGCTGAAGAATGCGGCTGAACGCGCGGCGTTCCTGCCCATGAAGACTGGACATGCCTCGCCATCAGAGGCGGTTGCGGACCGGAACGCTGCCTATGCGCCGCATTGCGCCTCGATCAGCTTCCTGCTGCTCGGCATGGGAACCGACGGGCATACAGCGAGTTGGTTTCCGCGGGCTGCCAACCTCGCAGCCATCCTGTCTCCGGACGGCGCAGAATGCGTAGCGGCGGTTGATGCGCCGATGGCGGCCATACCTCAGCGCATGACGTTGACCGGCTTAGCCGTGATCCATGCAAACCGGGCGCTATTGCTTGTATTTGGCGCGGAAAAGCGCTGCATACTGGAGAACATGGCCGAAGCAGACCCGATGAATTGCCCGGTCCGTTTCGCGATAGATGGCTTGGGCGATCGACTTTCAATTTTTTGGGCTCCCTGATGGATGGCAAACTCAATCCGGTCGTAGAAGCGGTCACAGCGCGCATCGAAGAGCGCTCGCGGGAATCGCGCGCCGCCTATCTCGAAATGATCCGTTCACGGCGCCCCACGACCTATGCGCGGTCGCGGCTGACGGAGGGCAACCTCGCGCACCAGTCCGCCGGCTGCGCCGTGATCGAGAAGGCGCAGATCCTTGGTGCCGGCTGGCCGGTCATCGGTATCATCACGGCTTACAACGACATGCTGTCAGCGCATGCGCCGTTCGAAACCTATCCGCAGCTGATCCGCGAGGCGGCGCGCGAGGTTCATGCGGTCGCGCAGGTGGCGGGCGGCGTGCCGGCGATGTGCGACGGCGTCACGCAAGGCCAGGAAGGCATGGAGCTGTCGCTGTTCTCGCGGGACGTGATCGCGATGGCCTCGGCGGTCGGCCTGTCGCACGACACGTTCGATGCGGCGCTGCATCTCGGCGTGTGCGACAAGATCGTGCCGGGTCTTGTGATTGCGGCGCTGCGGTTTGGGTGGCTACCGTCCATCTTCGTGCCGGCGGGGCCGATGCCGTCGGGACTATCGAACCCCGAAAAGGTCCGGGTGCGGCAGTTGTTTGCGGAAGGAAAAGTCGGGCGCGAGGCGCTGCTGAAGGCTGAAGCCGAGAGCTATCACAGTCAGGGGACCTGCACCTTCTATGGTACGGCGAACTCCAACCAGATGCTGATGGAAGTCATGGGCCTGCACCTGCCGGGTGCGGCGTTTCCCAATCCCGGCACTGAGCTGCGGGCCGCGTTGACCAAGGCGGCCACGCACCGGGCCGCTGCGATCACGGCGCAGGGAAAGGACTACCGGCCTGCGGGAGAAATGGTGGACGCGCGCTCCATCGTGAACGGCATTGTCGGTTTGATGGCGACCGGCGGGTCGACCAACCACGCCTTGCACATTCCGGCGATTGCGGCCGCGGCCGGCATCTCCGTCACGCTGGCGGATTTCGCAGAGCTGTCGAGCGTCACACCGCTGCTGGCGCGCATCTATCCGAACGGGCCGGCCGACGTGAACCATTTCCATGCGGCGGGCGGCATGAGTTTCCTGATGGCCGAACTGCTCAAGGCGGGGCTGCTGCACGGCGATGCGCTCGGTGTGGCGGGACCGATCTCCAACTATGCGCAGGAACCTGTGCTGTCTGACGGTGGTCTCATCTGGCGGCCTGCACCGGCTCGGAGCGGCGATATGGAAGTGCTCCGTCCCGCAGACAATCCGTTCTCGGAAGAAGGCGGTCTGCGCCTGATGACCGGAATGCTCGGCGAGGGCGTCAGCAAGGTGTCGGCGGTCAAGCCGTCGCACCGGTTCGTGGAGGCGCCCGCGATCGTGTTCGACTCGCAAGATGCTCTCAAAGAAGCGTTTGACGCCGGGCAGCTCGACCGGGACTTCGTCGCGGTCGTGCGATTCCAGGGCGCGGCGGCAAACGGCATGCCCGAGCTGCACGGGCTGACCCCAGTGCTCGGGGTGTTGCAGGACCGTGGGCATCAGGTGGCGCTGGTGACCGATGGGCGGATGTCCGGCGCGAGCGGTAAAATCCCTTCGGCGATCCATCTCGGCCCGGAGGCGGCGCATGGCGGGCCGATTTCCAAGGTGCGCGACGGCGACGTGATCCGGCTCGATGCCGAAGCCGGGCGGCTGGATATCCTGGTCGATCCGGCGGAGTTTCATGCCCGGCCAGCGGCAGAGTTTCGTCCGAACCGGGCGCCTGCGGGGCTGGGGCGCGAATTGTTTGACCTGTTCCGGATGAATGTCAGCAGCGCGGCAACGGGCGCGAGCCCGTTCAATTTTCTCGGCCTGCGGAGCTGAGCATGGAAGAGGCGGTGCTCGTCGGTGACGTGGGCGGGACCAACGCCCGGTTTGCCGCCGCCTACCGGCGCGGCGACTGGATCCGGATCGAGCAGTTCGAGCGCTTTGCGGGCGAGGCGTTTCCGGATTTCAATGCGGCGCTCAAAACCTATCTGGACATGACCGGCCTGCGCCCGGCGGCGGCCTGCATCGCGGTGGCGGGGCCGGTGCGCGGGGGCAAGGCGCAGCTGACCAACCGGGACTGGAGCATCTCCGAGGCGGACGTGTCCGAACGGTTCGGGATTGCCAACGTGCTGGTGGTCAATGATTTCGTCGCCATGGCGCGGTCGGTGCCCGAACTGGAGCCGGAAGCGTTCAGCGTGGTTTTGCGCGGTACGCCGGTTCCCGAGGCGCCGATCCTCGTGGCGGGGCCGGGGACCGGGTTCGGGGTCTCGACGCTCATTCCCTCTGCGGGCGGCTGGGCCGTGCTGGCGGGCGAGGGCGGCCACATGGCCTATGCGCCGCGGACGGACCTGGAGCGCGAGCTGGCGATCCTGCTGGCGCGCGATCATGGTTATGTCTCGAACGAGCTGGTGGCCTCCGGCAGCGGCCTGGAGGAAGTGCACGCCGCTTTTTGCGAGATATTCGGCCGGCCGTATGCCGGGATGGCGCCCGAAGACATACGCGCCAAGGCGGATGAAGGGGATGAGATGTATCTCGCCCTGATTCACCTGCGCGCGATGGCGGTGATGGGAGCGGTGGGAGACCTCGCGCTGGCGAATGGGGCGCTCGGCGGGGTGGTGCTGGCAGGGGGCGTGTCGGAGCGGATCGCGGGTGTCCTGAAGACACCGGAAGCGCGCGAGCGATTCGCGGCGCGCGGGCCGATGAGCGGCTTCCTGGCGGAGTGCCCGGTGCGTTTGCTGCACGCGCCTGCCGCGCCGATGATCGGTGCAGCGGCCTATTTCGCGCAGCTGCGACAGGGCTGACCGGGGACTGCAAACGGCCAGCCCCCGGGGTCTGCGCTGCGACGGGTTCTCATCCCGGATGGCGGCTCCCGAAATCGCCTTGGATTTGAACGTTTTTCCGGCGCCGGAAATATCCTATTGCGTCCGGAATACGTGCCCATGCGTGACGCACCGCCGCAGGGCATCGCCCGTGAATTGGCAACGCGGGCAGGTATACTGCGAAAGTCCGGAGTCTGTGCGCCGGTTCGTGTTGCGCACATGCGAAAACCGTCCTAATCGGGCGACCGTTGGCTCTGTACCAGGAGGTACCAAGCATGTCCGAAGTCGAGCGTCTGGCCCTTGATTATCTGCCGGTCATCTTTTTCCTTGTAATCGGCGCCGTGATCTCCGGCCTGTTCGTCGTGGGGTCGGTGCTGCTGGCCCCTCACAAACCCGATCCTGAGAAGAACTCAGCCTACGAATGCGGTTTCAACGCGTTCGATGACGCGCGCATGAAGTTCGACGTGCGGTTCTACCTCGTCGCCATCCTGTTCATCATTTTCGACCTTGAGGTTGCGTTCCTGTTCCCCTGGGCGGTCAGCCTTGGCGAAATCGGCGTCCTCGGTTTCTGGTCGATGGTCGGCTTCCTGGGCGTCCTGACGATCGGTTTCATCTATGAGTGGCGCAGCGGCGCGCTGGAGTGGGAATGATGTCCGATTCCTCGCACAAACCGTACGCCCTGAGCGGCGCCCGCGCCGGCGCTGAAGGCTACAAGCCGGGCAGCGACGATCCTTTCTACAAGGGTCTTTCGGACGAACTCGCCGACAAGGGCTACTTCACGGCCGCTGCCGACGACCTGATCACCTGGGCGCGCACCGGCTCTCTGATGTGGATGACGTTCGGGCTTGCCTGCTGCGCCGTCGAGATGATGCATGCCGGCAACCCGCGCTACGACCTGGAACGCTTCGGCATGGCCCCGCGCGGAAGCCCACGCCAGTCGGATGTGATGATCGTCGCCGGCACGCTGACCAACAAGATGGCCCCGGCGCTGCGCAAGGTCTACGACCAGATGCCGGAGCCGCGCTACGTGATCTCCATGGGCTCGTGCGCCAATGGCGGCGGCTATTACCATTACAGCTACAGCGTCGTTCGCGGCTGCGACCGGATCGTGCCAGTCGACATCTACATCCCCGGCTGCCCGCCCACCGCTGAAGCGCTCGTGTACGGCTTCCTGCAACTGCAGAAGAAGATCCGCCGCGAAGGCTCGATCGAGCGCTGAGATGGCGAACATGAACACCGAAAACCTGATCGACCTTGCGGCCCATATCGAAGCCCGGATGCCGGACGCCGTGCGCTCGACGCAGATTGTCGTCGGCGAACTCACCGTACTGGCCGAGCGGGACCATATCCTGCCGCTGCTCCGCTTCCTGCGCGACGACCAGCAATGCAACTTCGAGACGCTGATCGACATCTGCGGCGTGGACTATCCCGAGCGCAACGAGCGGTTCGAGGTCGTCTACCACCTCCTGTCGATGCGTATGAACCACCGCGTCCGCGTGCGTATCCGCGCCGATGAAGAAACGGCTGTGGCGAGCTGCGTCGCGATCTGGCCGGCTGCCAACTGGTTCGAGCGCGAGGCGTTCGACATGTATGGCATCCAGTTCGCGGACCATCCGGACCTGCGCCGCATCCTGACGGATTATGGCTTCGAAGGCTTTCCGTTGCGCAAGGACTTCCCGCTGACCGGGCATTACGAGGTCCGCTATGACGACCTCGAGAAGCGCGTGATCTACGAACCGGTGAAGCTGGTACAGGAATACCGGAACTTTGATTTCCTCTCGCCCTGGGAAGGGATGACGTCCGAGATTCCCGGCGATGAAAAAGCCGGCGGAGGCGCGTGAGACCATGGCCGACACAGCCCACCTTAGTGAAGAAGACGACCGCAAGTTCACGCTGAACTTCGGGCCCCAACACCCGGCGGCGCACGGCGTGCTGCGGATGATCATGGATCTCGACGGCGAAGTCGTGACCCGCATCGACAGCCATATCGGCCTCCTACACCGCGGCACCGAGAAGCTGCTGGAGTACAAGACCTACCTGCAGGGACTGCCTTACTTCGACCGGCTCGATTACTGCTCGCCGATGAATCAGGAACATGCCTGGTGCCTCGCGATCGAGAAGATGCTGGGTGTCGAAGTTCCGCGCCGCGCAAGCCTGATCCGCGTGATGTTCTCCGAAATCGGCCGGATCATGTCGCACATCCTCAACGTGACGACGCAGGCGATGGACTGCGGCGCGCTGACACCGATCACCTGGGGCTTCGAAGAGCGCGAGAAGCTGTGCGTGTTCTATGAGCGCGCCTCCGGAAGCCGGATGCACGCGGCCTATTTCCGTCCCGGCGGCGTTCACCAGGACCTGCCGCAGCGGCTGATCGACGATATTGCCGCCTGGTGCGAGCAGTTCCCAGCGAAGATGGACCGCATCGAGGACCTGATCACCGAGAACCGCATCTTCAAGCAGCGCAACGTCGATATCGGCGTCGTGGATCAGCGTACGATCATGGACTGGGGTTTCTCGGGCGTCATGGTGCGCGGCACCGGCCTCGCCTGGGACCTGCGCCGCTCGCAGCCTTACGAGTGCTATTCGGAACTCGATTTCAAGGTTCCGGTCGGCGTGCACGGCGACAATTACGACCGCTATGTCTGCCGCATGGAAGAGATGAAGGAGTCGACCAAGATCATACAGCAGTGCATCGCGCTGATGGTGAAGGAGGGTCCGGGTCCTGTGCTGCTGGCAGGCAGCAAGCTCTCGCCGCCGCGCCGCGCCGAGATGAAGAATTCGATGGAAGCGCTGATCCACCACTTCAAGCTGTACACGGAAGGTTTCCACGTTCCGGCAGGCGAATGCTACGCCGCCATCGAAGCGCCGAAAGGTGAGTTTGGCGTCTACCTTGTGGCGGATGGCACGAACCGTCCGTACCGCGCGAAAATCCGCGCGCCGGGCTATCCGCACCTGCAGGCGATGGATCACCTCTCGAAAGGCCACATGCTGGCCGACGTGTCTGCGATCCTCGGCTCGCTCGACATCGTGTTCGGGGAGGTGGACCGGTGAGCGCCTCAGCCGAACTCGTCCAGAAACAGCTGGACGCCTACAACAACCAGAACATTGAAGCCTTCCTCGCCTGCTACGCCGAGGATGCCGTTCTGGCGGGCCTGAACGGCGAGATCACGCATCGCGGGCTCGCGGCGATCCGCAAGCGGCATGAAGACCTGTTCTACGAGTTCCCGAAGAACCACGCCAAGCTGGCCAACCGGATCGATCTCGGCACGACTGTGATCGACCACGAGCAGGTCGAGCGGGCTCCGGGCGGTGACAGGTTTGAAGTGGCGGCGATCTACACGCTCAAGGGCGGCAAGATCGTCCGTGTGGACTTTGCGCGGGCAGGTGCTGTCTGATGGCCGCCCTGCCGGAGCAACGCGTCTCGATCATCACCGTCGGGGTCAAGGACCTTGCCGGCATGGTCCGTTTCTATACGGACATTCTGGGCTTTGAAGACCGGGGCGTGAAGGGCGAGGTGGCCTTCTTCAATGCAGGCGGCATGGCGCTCGGCCTCTGGGACGAGACCAAGCTGGCGAAAGACGCCGGTGTGGCTGACGACCGGAAGGGCGAGTTCAAGGGCTTTGCGATTGCGTTCAATGCGCGCTCTGTCGAGGAGGTCGATGCGATTTTCGATCGTCTGGGCAGGGCCGGCGTGCGCATTCCGAAGGCGCCTCACAAGACTTACTGGGGCGGATATTCCGGCTACTTTGCGGACCCGGAAGGCAATGCCTGGGAAGTCGCCTACAATCCGTTCTGGCCAATTGACGAGGCGGGGCGCGTGACCGTGCCCGCGCCAAAGGAGCGATAGATGGCCTTGCGCCGGTTTGATCTTGAAGCGGGCGGCGACAGCTTTGCCTTCAAGTCCGAGACAGAAGAGAAGATTGCGTTCTGGCGCGGAAAGTATCCTGCCGACAAGCAGCGCTCGGCGGTGATCCCGCTGCTCTGGCTTGCCCAGAAGGACAACAATGGCTGGCTGTCCGAGCCCGCGATGCGCGAAGTCGCGAACCGGCTCGAGATGCCGTATATCCGCGTCTATGAAGTCGCGACGTTCTACACGATGTTCCGCCTTCAGCCGGTGGGCAAATTCCATGTCCAGCTTTGCGGCACTACGCCGTGCCAGCTGCGCGGGGCCGAGAGCCTGAAGGACGTCTGCACCAAGGAAATCGGCAAGGCGATGTACGTCACCGATGACAAGCGGCTGTCCTGGGAAGAGGTTGAGTGCCTCGGCGCCTGCGTGAATGCGCCGATGGTGCAGATCAATGATGACTTCTTCGAGGACCTTACGCCGGAGTCGCTGTCGGCGATCCTGGGCCGTCTCCGCCACGGCGCGGATGTGACGCCCGGCCCGCAGATCGACCGCGTCAACAGCGCGCCGGAAGGCGGCACGACCGTCCTGACCGACGCCTCCCTGTTCGATGGCAGCCGCACTAAGGTTTCGGCCTTGCCGAACCTGCCCAAGCCGCCGGAACCGACGCCGGAAGCGACCGGCCGTCCCGACGCCCAAGGGCCGACGAACGTGCACCGCGAGGAGCCGGCCAAGGTCAATGACAAGGTCGAGCCGGTGAAGGCCGATGACGCGCGCGCGAGCACGTTTGACGACCTGAAGCGGATCAATGGCGTGGGTCCGAAGTACGAGCAGATGCTGAACGACATGGGCGTTACTCAGTATGCGCACATCGCCGCCTGGAGCCAGGAAAAGGTAGACGAGGTCGAGAAACTGCTCGGCTTCAACGACCGGATCGACCGTGAGAAATGGGTTGCTCAGGCCCGGCTGCTGGCGGACGGGAAATTCGATGAACACGACCGTGACTATGGCCGGGGGAAAAACTGATGTTGCAGGATAAGGACCGCATCTTCACGAACCTCTACGGCCTCCATTCGCCGGACCTCGAAGCTGCGAAGAAGCGCGGCGCGTGGCATCTGACGAAGGAAATGCTCGATCTCGGGCCGGACTGGCTGTGCGACCAGATCAAGGCTTCGGGCTTGCGCGGGCGGGGCGGGGCAGGGTTCCCGACCGGCTTGAAGTGGACGTTCATGCCGAAGGAAGTGCGCGACCGTCCGCACTATCTCGTCGTCAACGCGGACGAATCCGAGCCCGGCACGTGCAAGGACCGCGAGATCATGCGGCATGATCCGCACCTGCTGATCGAAGGCTGCATGGTGGCGAGCCGCGCGATGCGCGCCCACAAATGCTATGTCTACATTCGCGGCGAGTACATCGCGGAGCGCCATGCGCTCGAAAAGGCGGTGAAAGAAGCCTACGAAGCGCGCCTGATCGGTCAGAACAATCTCAACGGCTGGGACTTCGACCTCTACGTCCACCACGGCGCCGGCGCGTATATCTGCGGCGAAGAAACCGCGCTGCTGGAAAGCCTCGAGGGCAAGAAGGGGCAGCCGCGCCTGAAGCCGCCTTTCCCGGCGAATGCCGGTCTCTATGGCTGCCCGACGACGGTGAACAATGTCGAGTCGATCGCGGTCGTGCCGACGATCCTGCGCCGAGGCGCTCAATGGTTTGCGGGCTTCGGCCGGCCGAACAATTCGGGCACCAAACTGTTCTGCATCTCCGGGCATGTGAACAAGCCGTGCAACGTGGAAGAAGAGATGTCGATCACGTTCCGTGAACTGATTGAAACGCATTGCGGCGGTATTCGCGGCGGGTGGGACAACCTGAAGGCCGTGATCCCGGGTGGCTCTTCGGTGCCGATGGTGCCGGCTGAGCAGATCATGGACGCCTATATGGATTTCGACACGCTGCGCGACCTTAAGTCCGGTCTCGGCACGGCGGCGATCATCGTGATGGACAAGCAGACCGACCTGATCAAGGCGATCGCGCGGCTTGCCTATTTCTACAAGCACGAGAGCTGCGGCCAGTGCACGCCGTGCCGCGAAGGCACCGGCTGGATGTGGCGTGTGATGGAACGGATGGTGCGCGGCGAGGCCACGCATGACGAGATCGACACGCTGCTGGACGTGACCAAACAGGTCGAAGGCCACACGATCTGCGCGCTGGGCGACGCGGCGGCCTGGCCGATCCAGGGCCTGATCCGTCACTTCCGCCACGAGATCGAAGAACGCATCAATCGCTACCGGCAGCCGCGCGCCCTCGTGCAGGGCGCCGTGATCGCGGCGGAGTAGGACCATGTCAGACACGTTCAAGCTCAACATCGACGGACAGGAAGTCGAAGTGCCGAAGGCTTACACGCTGATGCAGGCGTGCGAGGAAGTGGGCGCCGAGATTCCGCGTTTCTGCTATCATGAGCGACTGTCGGTGGCGGGCAACTGCCGCATGTGTCTCGTCGAGTGGGAAGGCGCGCCGAAGCCACTGGCCTCCTGCGCGCAGATCGTGGGCGATCTTCGTCCGAACCGGGATGGTTCGCCGCCGGTGATCCGCACCAAGGGCGCCTATGTCGAGAAGGCGCGCAACGGCGTCATGGAATTCCTGCTAATCAACCACCCGCTGGATTGCCCGATTTGCGACCAGGGCGGCGAGTGCGACCTGCAGGATCAGGCCGTCGCGTATGGCCGCTCCGACAGCCGCTATGACGAGAACAAGCGCGCGGTCGAAGACAAGTATATGGGCCCGCTGGTCAAGACGATCATGACGCGCTGCATCCAGTGCACACGCCATGATCTCGCGCGGCGAGAGCGCCGAGATCACGACCTATCTGGAAAAGTCGCTGACGTCTGAACTGTCAGGCAACGTGATCGACCTGTGTCCGGTCGGCGCACTGACGTCCAAGCCTTACGCGTTCAACGCGCGCCCCTGGGAGCTGCGCAAGACGTCGTCCATCGACGTGATGGATGCGATGGGCGCGGCGATCCGGATCGATACGAAAGGGGACGCCGTGATGCGGATCCTTCCGGAGACGAATGAAGAGATCAACGAGGAATGGCTGTCGGACAAGTCCCGGTTCGTCTGGGACGGCCTGGCGCGCCAGCGGCTCGACCGGCCGTACGTGCGGCGGAATGGCAAGCTGCATCCGGTGTCGTGGCCGGAAGCGCTCGACGCGGTGAAAGCGGCGCTGTCGGTCGGCGCAGACCAGATCGGCGTCGTCGCCGGTGACCTGATCGAAGTGGAGCAGGCGAAAGCGGCGCTCGATTTCTTCCGCGGTCTCGGCGTCAAGAATACCGACTGCCGTCCTGCTGGCGCCCAGTATGGTACCAACGGCGTGCGCGAGCATTACCTCCTGAACCCGACACTGATGGGCGTCGAAGAGTCGGATGCGCTGCTGCTGATCGGCACCAATCCGCGCGTCGAAGCGGCTGTCTGGAATGCCCGCATCCGCAAGTCCTGGCTGTGGGGCAACCTCAAAGTGGCCGTTATCGGCGAGGCGGCTGAACTGACCTATCCGTACACGCACCTTGGCACGTCGGCCGACGCGCTGAACGGCGCCGCGGTGCGCGAGTTCTTCAAGGGCGCGAAGCGTCCGATGATTGTGGTGGGCGAAGCGGCGGCCTGCCGCAGCGATGGCGCGGCGATCCTGTCGGCCGCCCTGTCGATGGCGCAGGAGACCGGCGCCGTTTCGGACGGCTGGGCCGGGTTCGGCATGCTGCACACGGCGGCGGGCCGGGTCGGGGCGCTGGATGCCGGTTTTGTGCCGGCCGACGGCGGCAAGGCGACGAAGGACATTCTCAGCGGCGCGCTGAAAACGGTCGTGCTGCTGGGGGCAGATGAAGTGGACCTGTCTCAGGTCGGCTCGGCGCAGGTTATCTATTTCGGCTCGCACGGCGATGCCGGGGCGGCGGGGGCGGACATCGTGCTGCCTTGCGCTGCCTACAGCGAAATCACGGCGACCTTCGTAAACACCGAGGGCCGGGTGCAGATGACCACGCGGGCGGTTCAGCCGAAGGGCGAAGCCCGCGAAGGCTGGGCCATTTTCCGTGCGCTCTCGGGCGTCACGGGCAAAGTGCTTCCGTATGACACAGCCGACGAGCTGCGTACGCTCCTGCGCGGCAAGGCGGGGCAGAATACGGCCTTCTCCGGTCGCGGATACGCCCCCGGCGCCAAGGGCGTTCCGGCGCTTCTCGCGGCACCGCCGGCGGCGGATGGCAGCCTCGGCAATGCGCCGTTTGGCCGCGCGATTGCTGACTTTTACCTGACCAATCCCATCGCCCGCGCTTCGCGCACAATGGCTGAGTGTTCTGCGCTGGCGACCAGCCTAGACACCGCAGTGGCAGCGGAGTAGTGCGGCGCCATGAGTAATGCAATCGAGTCTTTGGGGAGCCTTTGGGGGCCGCTTCTGGTGCTCGGCCAGATCGGTCTGTTCACGCTCGTTCTGCTGCTGTCGATTGCGTTCCTGCTGCTGCTGGACCGGAAGATCTGGGCCGGGGTGATGATGCGCAAGGGCCCGAACGTGGTGGGTCCGTTCGGCCTGCTCCAGTCGTTTGCGGACTTCGGCAAGTTCCTGCTGAAGGAAATCGTCATCCCTGCCGGCGCCAACAAGTTCGTCTTCATCTTCGCGCCGATCCTGACCTGTACGCTCGCCTTCGCCGCCTGGGCGGCCATCCCGGTTGCGCCGGGTCTCGAAGGCGGCACGAGCTGGGTGATCTCGGACCTGAATGTCGGCGTGCTCTACCTCTTCGCAATCAGCTCGCTGGGTGTCTATGGCATCATCATGGGTGGCTGGGCGTCGAACTCGAAATATCCGTTCCTGGGCGCGCTGCGCTCGGCGGCGCAGATGGTGTCCTACGAGGTCTCCATCGGCTTCGTCATCATCACGGTCATCCTGATGGTCGGCTCGATGAACCTCAGCGACATCGTCAACAACCAGGCCGGCGGCCTTCAGAACTGGCACGCGTTCAGCTTCCAGAACTTCCCGCTGATCGTCGTGATGTTCCCGATGTTCGTGATCTTCTTCATCTCGGCACTGGCCGAAACCAACCGTCCGCCGTTCGATCTTCCGGAAGCGGAGTCCGAACTCGTGGCCGGTTACCAGGTCGAGTATGGCTCCACGCCGTACCTTCTCTTCATGCTGGGCGAGTACCTCAACATCGTGCTGATGTGCGCGATGATGACGATCCTGTTCCTCGGCGGCTGGCATGGGCCCGTGGCCATCGGTGCCAACGCCGCCGGGTCGATGCCGCCGCTGCTGCTCAGCCTCGCAGGGCTCTTCTGGTTCATGCTGAAGATCCTGTTCCTGTTCTTCCTGTTCGCCATGGTGAAGGCCATCGTGCCGCGGTATCGCTACGATCAGCTGATGCGCCTTGGCTGGAAGATTTTCCTGCCAACTTCGCTCGCTGCCGTGCTCGTGGTGGCTGGGTACGTTACCTATTTCGGAGTTCAGTCATGAGCCTCGCGCAGACCCTTCGCGGCGCCCTTCTGACGGATTTCCTCGGCGCCTTCTGGGTAGCCACGCTGGAGATGTTCCGCCGGAAGCCGACCGTGAATTACCCGTTCGAGAAGAACCCGCTGTCGCCGCGGTTCCGGGGTGAGCATGCGCTGCGCCGCTATCCGAGCGGCGAAGAGCGCTGCATCGCCTGTAAGCTGTGCGAGGCGATCTGCCCGGCGCAAGCCATCACCATCGAGGCAGAACCGCGCGAAGACGGCGCGCGCCGTACGACACGCTATGACATCGATATGGTGAAGTGCATCTATTGCGGCTTCTGTCAGGAAGCCTGCCCGGTCGATGCGATCGTCGAAGGGCCGAACTTCGAGTTCGCAACCGAAACGCGAGAAGAGCTGTTCTACGACAAGGAACGTCTTCTCGCGAACGGCGACCGCTGGGAACGGCTGATCGCCAAGAATCTTGAGTTGGACGCACCGTACCGGTAGCGGGCCGAAACCAGTAACGCAGACCGGCGGGCAGGGGCTTCACCGGAACAGAAAAGGGGCGAGAAGGCTGTGGCACTGATCGCATTTGGATTGATCGCGGCTGTCGTGATCCTGTCGGCCTTGTTCGTGATTGCGGCGCGCAATCCCGTGCACTCGGTGCTGTGGCTGATCCTCGCGTTTTTCTCGTCCGCCGGCCTGATGGTTCTGATCGGGGCTGAGTTTCTCGCGATGTTGCTGATCGTCGTCTATGTCGGCGCAGTCGCAGTCTTGTTCCTGTTCGTCGTGATGATGCTCGATGTGGATTTCGTCGAACTCAAACAAGGAAGCTTGGGCTATTGGCCCTTTGCGCTCCTGATCGGTGTGATCCTGATTGCTGAACTTGCGCTCGTCTGGAGCGCGAGTGGTTCGCTCACCTTCGATACGTTCGATCCGTCGCCGGGCGCAGAAACCAACACCGAAGCCATCGGCGCCGTGATGTACACGCAATACCTGCTGCTGTTCCAATTGGCCGGCCTGATCCTGCTTGTCGCGATGATCGGCGCCATCGTGCTGACGCTGCGCCACCGGCCGAATGTCAAGCGTCAGAATGTCAGTGCCCAGACCGGCCGGCGCCGCGCGGACGCCACCGAACTCAAGGACCCGACGCCGGGGCAGGGAATCTGACATGACCGAACTCGGCATCCTGCATTTCCTGATCGTCTCGGCGGCGCTGTTCACGATCGGCGTCGTTGGTATCTTCGTGAACCGCAAGAACGTCATCGTCATCTTGATGGCGCTCGAGCTGATCCTGCTCTCCGTGAACATCAATCTGGTCGCCTTTTCGGTGTTTACCGGAACGATACAGGGCCAGATCTTCGCGATGCTGGTGCTCACCGTGGCGGCCGCAGAAGCCGCCGTGGGGCTCGCCATCCTCGTCGTCTATTTCCGGAATCGCCGCGACATCTCGGTTGAGAATGTCGATCTGATGAAAGGCTGACCCCAGTATGCTTCCGGATAGCCTGCTCATCTATATCGTCCTCGCGCCGGGCTTTGCCGCGCTGACCGGGGTGTTCCACAAGTGGATCGGCGACCGTGTCGTGATGGCGATCACTACGGGCGTCGTGCTGTCGTGCGGCGCGCTGTCGCTCTACCAGCTGTTCGCCTATGTGGCCGGTCTCGGCGGCGCAACGGAAGCCGTGCACCATGCGTCCGGTTATGACGCTTACCTGACGGCGGGGGCAGAAGCCGCGGCGGTCGAGCTCAAGCAGCGCGTGATCACGCTGATGCCCTGGATTCACGTCGGTGATTTCCAGGCCAACTGGGCGATCCGTGTAGATACATTGTCGATCGTCATGATGGCGGTGATCACCGGCGTCTCCGGCCTCGTGCACCTCTATTCCTGGGGCTATATGAGCGAAGACCCGCACAAGTCGCGCTTCTTCGCCTACCTGTCGCTTTTCACCTTCATGATGCTGATGCTCGTGGTGGCGGACAACTTCATCCAGCTCTTCTTCGGCTGGGAAGGTGTGGGCCTCGCCTCCTACCTGCTCATCGGTTTCTGGTACACGAAGAAGGCGCCGAACGACGCCTCGATCAAGGCGTTCGTGACGAACCGCGTCGGTGACTTTGGTCTGGCGCTAGGCATCATGGCGGTCTTCTTCATGTTCCGCTCGGTCGAGTTCGGACCGGTGCTGGACGCGATCCGTACCAATGCCGTCATCACGCCGTATGCCTTCGCTGAAGCCCTGCCGGCGCGCGAATCCGTGATCGTGTTCTTCGGCGAGCGCGTCTATGCACTGGAGCTGATCGGCATCCTTCTTTTCATCGGCGCGATGGGCAAGTCGGCCCAATTCTTCCTGCACGTCTGGCTGCCGGACGCCATGGAAGGGCCGACGCCGGTGTCTGCCCTGATCCACGCGGCGACGATGGTGACCGCAGGGGTCTATCTCGTCTGCCTCCTGTCGCCGATTTATGAGTACACATTCTACGCGTCCGGCATGGTGGCGCTCGTCGGCGCGGTGACGGCGCTTTATGCGGCCACCGTCGGCATGGCGCAGAACGACATCAAGCGCGTGATCGCCTATTCGACCTGTTCGCAGCTGGGCTACATGTTCTTCGCGGCCGGTGTCGGCGCTTACGAGGCGGCGATGTTCCACCTGTTCACGCACGCCTTCTTCAAGGCGCTGCTGTTCCTCGGTGCCGGTTCGGTCATCCACGGCATGCACCATGAGCAGGACATGCGCCGCATGGGCGGGCTCGCGAAGTTCATGCCGCTGACCTATGCCGCGATGATGATCGGCACGATCGCGATCATCGGCCTTGGTATTCCGCACACGAAGTTCGGCTTCTCCGGTTTCTTTTCCAAGGATGCGATCCTCGAGAGCAGTTATGCCGGTGTCATGGCCAGCGTGTCGTTTGCGCAGCTTGCCTTCTGGTTCGGCCTCGTCGCGGCCTTCCTGACCAGCTTCTATTCCTGGCGCCTGATCTACATGACGTTCCACGGACCGGCGCCACATGAAGCGCATGGCCATGACGCGCACGCCCATGATGCCCACGGGCATGATGCGCACGCGCACGACGACCATGCTCATGACGTTCATGGCCACGGCCACGATCACAAGCCGCACGAGAGCCCGCTGGTGATGCTTATCCCGCTGGCACTGCTCAGCCTTGGGGCCATGTTTGCAGGCGTCTATTTCTACGATGCATTTGTGGACGCGAAGAACGAAACATTCTGGGCAGGCGCCATCTACCGCGCCGCCGAGAACCATGTTCTGCACGACCGCCACAATGTGCCGGAATGGGTGCTCTGGGCGCCGCTGGTGGTTACCATTGCCGGCTTCCTGATCGCAACGTTCACCTACTCCTTCAACCGGGGCATCGGCGCGCGCGTTGCGGCCAGCGGCGGACCGCTGCATGCCCTGTTCTCGAACAAATGGTATTTCGACGAGATCTACCAGGCGACGCTGGTGCGCGGATCGGCCTTCCTCGGAAACATTTTCTGGAAAGCCGACAAGAAGATCATCGACGGCATCGGACCTGACGGCATGGCCAAGCTCGCCAGCATGAGTTCGCGCGGCCTGTCGCGGATGCACACGGGCTATCTCTACCACTACGCCTTCGTGATCATCGGGGCGGTCATCGTCTTTGGTGCAATACTCTGGCTCCGGTCGGGAGGAGCAGGCTGATGGGCGGTTTCCCGATCCTTTCCGTCATGACGTTCCTGCCTCTGGCAGGCGCGCTCCTCGTGATGCTGGTGCGTGCGGCCACGGCCGGCAGCAGCAAGGGCGAGTCTACAGCGCAGTCGAAGAAAGCTGTGCTGCTCGCAGCCGTCATCATATCGGCGGCGACGTTTGTCGCGTCCGTCGCGGCCTTCTTTGCGTTTGACCGCTCTGCGACGGGCTATCAGCTCGTCGAGCAATACGCCTGGTACGGACCGATCAGCTACAAGCTGGGCGTCGACGGCCTTTCACTTTCGCTCGTCATGCTGACGACGTTCCTGACGCCGATCTGCCTGCTGGCGAGCTGGAATTCCATCGACAAGCGCGTCACCGAATATGTGATCGCCTTCCTCGTGCTCGAGACGTTCATGATCGGCGTCTTCGTCGCGCTGGATCTGGTGCTGTTCTACATCTTCTTCGAAGCCGGCCTCATCCCGATGTTCCTGATCGTCGGCATCTGGGGCGGCAAGGACCGGGTCTACGCTGCGTTCAAGTTCTTCCTCTACACGCTGATCGGGTCGCTGCTGATGCTGATTGCGATGGTCTACATGATCCTCGCCGCGGGTTCTGCAGACTTTGAAGTGCTCGAGAAGTTCGCCTTCGCGCCGGAAATCCAGACCTGGCTCTGGCTGGCCTTCATCGCATCGTTCGCCGTGAAGCTGCCAATGTGGCCGGTGCACACATGGCTCCCGGATGCGCACGTTCAGGCGCCGACGGCCGGTTCGGTCATCCTCGCCGGCGTGCTGCTCAAGATGGGCGGCTACGGCATGCTGCGCTTCTCGCTGCCGATGTTCCCGGATGCGAGCGCGATGTTCCAGCCGTTCATGTTTGCGCTGGCCGTGATCGCCATCGTCTACACGTCGCTGGTCGCCTGGCGGCAGACAGACATGAAGAAGTTGATCGCTTATTCATCTGTCGCGCACATGGGCTTCGTGACGCTCGGCATCTTTGCCTTCAATGAAATCGGCGTGCAGGGCGCGATCTTCCAGATGCTCAGCCACGGCCTGATCTCGGGCGCCCTCTTCCTGATCGTCGGCGTTGTCTATGACCGGATGCACACACGCGAGATCGCCGCCTATGGCGGTCTTGTGAGCCGGATGCCGATCTACGCCTCTTTCTTCATGCTGTTCACGATGGCCAACGTCGGTCTGCCGGGGACCAGCGGTTTCGTCGGCGAGATCCTGACCATGGTCGGTGGTTTCCAGGCGGCGACCTGGGCGGCGGCCGGCGCGGCGCTCGGCGTGATCTTCTCGGCCGTCTACATGCTCACGCTCTACCGCCGCACGGTATTCGGCGAGATCACCAATCCGGAACTCAACGACATCAAGGACATGAACCTGGTCGAGTGGATCTGCATTGCCCCGCTCGCGGCCCTCACAATCCTGTTCGGTATCGCGCCCAACCTGATTTTCAATCTTACTGACAGCTCCACGACCCGGATCCTGTCGCTCATGGCTGGAGGCCAGTAGGACATGCTGGACATTACCTCCATCCTGATGACGGTCGCGCCGGAGCTCTGGCTTGCCCTCGCGGGCCTGATCGGCGTGCTGCTGGGCGCCATCTTCGGTGAGCGCTTCAATTCGCTGTCGTTCAAGTTCGGCGCGCTGGCGCTGTTTGCGGCCGCGGCATTGGCGGCGCTCCACTTTGGCGGCGGCGAAGCGTTCGGCGGTCTCGTGCGCACAAACACGTTCGTGAACTTCGCGAAGGTGATCACCTTCGTGCTTGCGGGTGTCGCGCTGATTATCTCCGAGGGCTTCCTCAAGCGGCATGAAACCATCCGCTACGAGTATGCGCTGCTGATCATCTTCGCGAGCCTCGGCATGGGCATCATCCTGTCGGCCGCCGACTTGATGACGCTCTACATGGGCATTGAGACTCTCAGCCTCTCGTCCTACGTGCTCGCCGCCTTCCACCGGGACTCCGCGCGCTCTTCCGAAGCGGGACTCAAGTATTTCGTGCTCGGCGCATTGGCCTCTGGCATGCTGCTCTACGGCGCTTCGCTGGTTTACGGATTCACCGGGACCACCTCGTTTGCCGGAATTGCCGAAGCTGGCGTTACCACCGGCGCGCTGTTCGGCATGGTGCTGATGATTGTTGGCCTCGCCTTCAAGATTTCGGCGGCGCCAATGCACGTCTGGACCCCGGATGTGTATGAAGGGGCGCCGACGCCGGTTGTCGCCTTCTTCGCATCCGCGCCGAAGATGGCTTCGACTGTGGTCTTCGCGAACGTGTTGTTCACGGTATTCGGATCAGCGATCGACCAGTGGCAGATCATCGTCTCCATCATCGCGGGCCTGTCGATGATCATCGGTTCGGTGGGCGCGCTGGTGCAGACCAACATCAAGCGCCTGCTGGGCTATTCGTCGATTGCCAACGTCGGTTACGCGCTTGTGGCAGTCGCGGCGGGGCAGGAGTTCGGGGCCGCGGCGTTGCTGACCTTCTCGACGATCTACGCGGTCACGTCGCTGGGCCTGTTCGCCGCCGTGTTGGCGATGCGCCGCCGCGGCGGCATGGTCGAAGGCATTTCGGAACTGGGCGGTCTGGCCCGCAATAAGCCTGTCCTGGCCGTTACACTTTCTGTGCTGATCTTCTCGATAGCCGGCTTGCCCCCGTTCGGCGGCTTCTTCGGGAAATTCGAGGTTCTGCGCGCCGGTCTCGAGGCGGGGCTCGTTCCGCTCGCCATTCTGGTTGTCATCTCGTCGGTCATTTCGCTCGGATACTACCTGAAGCTCATCAAGATCATGTGGTTCGATGAGCCCACCGAACGGTTCGAGCGGGTGGACATTTCGGTGATGGGCACGGTGGTGCTCTGCTCGGTCGTCGCGGGCGTGGTGTTCATGGTGTTCATCAGCGAACTCGGCACCGGCGGCTGGGCGACCTTTGCGGCGGCGGGGCTTTTGCGTTGAGCGAGGCCTGGCCCGTTCACCGCATGGGCATCATCGACAGCACGAACACCGAAGCCAAACGGCGCGTGGCAACCGGTTTCCATGATCAGTGGATCGTGGCGGACCAACAGACAGCAGGACGCGGGCGGCAAGACCGGGAATGGATTTCGCCCGCCGGGAATATCTACGCGACGGCCCTGTTCCGCGAACCCGGCGGCTTGCCGATTGCTCTCCGGCTGCCTTTTGCGGCCGCTCTGGCGGTGACCGATGTGGTGCTGGAACATGCGCCCGGCACGGATGTGCGGGTGAAGTGGCCCAATGATGTCCGGATCGATCGCCGGAAGGTGTCCGGCATCCTGGTGGAAACGGGCGGCGGCGGTCCGGATTTCTGGGTGGCCGCCGGTATCGGCGTGAATCTTCTTCCGCCTCCCGAAAAGGTGACCCAACCCGCCACCAGCCTGCTGGACCTCGGCATGCGGCCCGGAACGCCTGTGGATGCGGTGCTCTCCAGCCTGCGCCATGCTTTCGCGCGCCGCATCACGCAGTCCCGGGAAGGCTTCAGGGGGACTCGCAAGGACTGGCTTGAACGGGCAGAAGCCCTCGGCCAGGTGGTTCAGGTCAGGACCGGGGAAACGATAGCCGAAGGCATATTCGAGGACCTGGAGGACGACGGCGCCCTCCTGCTTCGATTGCCGGACGGAACACGCCGCTCCATAAGGGCCGGCGAAGTCGATATACGCAGGAGCTGAGGGGCCATGTTGCTCGCCATTGACGTTGGAAACACCAACACCGTTTTCGCCCTGCACGACGGCGAAGACTGGGTTCACAGCTGGAGAAGCGCCACCGATTCCACAAAGACCGCCGATGACCATGCTTCGTGGCTCTGGCGGCTGGCCGACATGTCCGGCGTGGACCTTAGCAAAACCAAGGGTTGCGTCATTTCTACCGTGGTGCCGCAGGCGCAATTCAATTTCCGCACACTAGCGCGCCGTTACCTGAACGTCGAACCCATGTTCATCGGTGAACCCGGCCTCAGGACCGGCGTCGAACTGCGCGTTCGCCATCCGGAACAGGTCGGTGCGGACCGGATTGCCTCGGCGCTTGGCGCTCATGTGAAATATCCCGGCGCACTGATCGTGATCGACAGCGGCACGGCAACCACCCTGGATGTCGTGGCCGCAGATGGTGCTTTCGAGGGTGGCATCATCTCGCCCGGCATCTATCTCTCGATGCGTGCGCTGCATGAGGCGGCCGCCCAGCTTCCCCGGATTGCCATCCAGAAGCCTGCCCAGGTTATCGGCAAGGATACGGTTTCGGCGATGGAGTCGGGTGTTTTTCTTGGATATATCGAACTGATTGATGGGCTCGTGCGGCGCGTCAAAGCCGAGTATGGTCAGCCCATGACCGTCGTCGCCACAGGGGGGGTAGCCTCCCTTTTCGAAGGCGCGAGCGAAACCATCGATCACTATGACCAGGACGTCCTGATCCGTGGATTGCTGGAAGTCTGGAAACGGAACCGTTGAGACCTGATGCCCGATAGCGCTGCGACGACAGACGAACTCGTATTCCTGCCCCTCGGCGGATGCGGCGAAATCGGCATGAACCTGAACGCCTATGGCTACGGGCCGGCCCATTCGCGGCGCTGGATCATCGTCGATGTCGGCGTGACGTTCGGCAATGCGACGACGCCTGGCATCGACCTGATCTGCGCGGACCCGGCCTATCTGGTCGGCGAGCACATTGATGCGGTATTCCTGACCCACGCGCACGAAGACCATATCGGCGCCATCGGCCTCCTGTACCCGCTGCTCAGAACCAAGGCGCCGATATATGCGACGCCGTTCACCGCCGAGCTGGTGCGCGGCAAGATGCAGGAACGCGGGGTCGATACGAAACGGCTCAAAACCATTTCGCTCGAAGCTTCGGTCACGGCTGGCCCCTTTACCGTCCGCTACATGACCCTGACCCACTCCATCCCCGAGCCCAACGCGCTGGCCATCGAGACGCCGGCAGGGATGATCCTGCACACCGGCGACTGGAAGATTGATCCCGAGCCGCTCGTCGGTGCGAAAACTGACATCGCAGGCCTCACGGCGCTGGGTGACCGCGGCGTACTTGCGATGGTGTGCGATTCCACCAACGTGTTCGAGGCCGGCGAGGCCGGATCGGAAGACACGGTCCGGAAGGGCCTTATCGACCTGATCGCGCAGCAGACGGGCGCAGTGGCGGTGACGACGTTTGCGTCCAACGTCGCCCGCGTCAAATCGATCATCGAAGCTGCAAATGCGGCGGGCCGGGATGTCTGCCTGGTCGGGCGGAGCATGCACAAGATCACCGGCGCGGCGAAAGCCGTCGGCATCCTGCCGCCCAACCTGGAATTCGTTGACGAGTCGGAAGCGGGCTACCTTCCGCCCGAGAATATCCTCTACCTCTGCACCGGCAGCCAGGGCGAGGCGAATGCCGCCTTGTCGCGTATCGCCCGCGGCGATCATCGCCATGTCTCGCTGCGGCCGGACGACACCGTCATCTTCTCGTCGCGCCTGATCCCGGGCAACGAAAGCTCGGTCTACGCGATGCAGAACATGCTGGCTGAGCAGGGGATCCGGATCATCACCCCCCGCATGGTGAAAGAACCCATCCATGTATCAGGCCATCCGTGCCGGGATGAATTGCGGCGCATGTACCAGTGGGTACGTCCGCGCGTTTCGATCCCCGTTCACGGCGAGCGGCGGCACATCGTCGAGCACGCCGCCTATGCGAAATCCCTGCAGGTCCTGTCTGCGCTAACGCCCCGCAATGGCAGCCTCATCCGGCTGGCGCCGGGCGAGCCGGAAATCATCGACGAAGTGCCCGCCGGTCGCCTCATGCTCGACGGTTCGCGCCTTGTGCCGGAAGCGGCCGAAGGACTGATCGAGCGCCGCCGCCTGTCCGTCAGCGGACTGATCTTTGCGACCGTGTGCCTGGATGCGTCCGGCGAGCCGATCGATGGCCCCGTCATTGCCGTGAAGGGTCTCTCGGAATCTGATGGCCGCATCGCGGACGAAAGCCTGGAGCCGCTTGATGTAGCCGCGGCGCGTGCCCTCGACGGGATCAAGAAGCGTGACCGGATGGATGACGAAATCGTCGAGAAGATTGTCGGCCGGGCGCTCCGCAAGGCGTGCGAAGCGGAGTTTGGCATCCGACCGCTGATCGAAGTTATAGTCCTGAGGAGCTGAAGCGACATGAGTGATTTCAAGATTGGCCCGCTGAACCATGTCGGCGTTGCCGTCCCCAATATCGAGCAAGCCTGCGAGACCTATCGCACGCTCTACGGCGCCACCGACATCACGACGCCGTTCGACATGCCGGAGCAGGGCGTGAAGGTCTGTTTCGTGAACCTGCCGAACAGCCAGATCGAGCTGATCGAGCCGCTGAACGACGCATCTCCGATCGCCAACTTCATCAAGAAGAACCCGTCCGGCGGACAGCACCACGTCTGTTTCGAAGTGGCTGACATAAATCAGGCCGTGACCGAGATGGAAAAGCGCGGCGCAACCGTCCTCGGCAAACCCCGAATCGGGGCGCACGGCACGATGATCATTTTCGTCCATCCGAAGAACTCCAACGGCGTGCTGGTGGAACTGATGGAAACCCCCAAAGGTCACCACTGATGAGCCTCACCGGCGGTATCATCGTCTTCGTTCTGGCCTGGTGGATCAGCTTCTTTGCGGTCCTCCCCGTTGGCGTGAAAGGCCAATGGGAAGACGGCTCGACGATTCCCGGCACAGAAGAGGCGGCCCCCAAGAATCCCATGCTGATGAAGAAGGTGATCTGGGCGACCGGCGGGGCTCTTGTCGTGACTGTCCTTGCCGCCTTGCTCATCCCCCTCCTGCTTGCGCAATAGGCCCCTGACCGGCTAGTGAGCCGGTTCAGAACAGCCCGAAAGAGACTTTTGAATGCGTCTGTCGAACTACTTTTTGCCCGTTTCCAAGGAAGCGCCGGCGGACGCCTCGATCGTCTCGCACCAGCTAATGCTGCGCACCGGCATGATCCGCCAGAATGGCGCCGGCATCTACTCCTGGCTGCCGCTCGGCCTGCGGGTCCTGAAGCGGATCGAACAGATCGTGCGCGAGGAAATGGACCGTTCCGGCGCCATCGAAATGCTGATGCCGACGCTGCAACAGGCCGACCTCTGGCGCGAGTCGGGCCGCTATGAGGCCTATGGCAAGGAAATGCTGCGCATCAAGGACCGGCACGACCGCGAGATGCTATATGGCCCGACCAACGAGGAGCTGATCACGGACGTCTTCCGGGCCTACGTGAAAAGCTACAAGCAGCTGCCGCTGAACCTCTATCACCAGCAATGGAAGTTCCGCGACGAGGTCCGGCCCCGGTTCGGCGTCATGCGCGGCCGCGAGTTCCTGATGAAGGACGCCTACTCGTTCGACCTGACCGAAGAAGGCGCCCGCGCGGCCTACCGGAAAATGTTCTGCGCCTACCTCAACGCCTTTGACCGGATGGGCCTGACCGCCATCCCGATGCGTGCCGATACCGGCCCGATCGGCGGCGACCTGAGCCATGAGTTCATCATCCTCGCCGACACCGGCGAAAGCGCTGTGTTCTGCGACCGCGAACTGCTGGCGCTCGGTGCGCCGGGTCTCGATCTTGATTTCAATTCCGATCTCGTGCCGGTGGTCGAGCAGCGCACGCGCTACTATGCGGCGACGGAAGAGATGCACGACGCAGCTGCGTTCGACGCGCTGCCGGAAGAGCGCCGCGTCTCCGCGCGCGGGATCGAAGTGGGCCACATCTTCTATTTCGGCACCAAGTACTCTGCGCCGATGAACGCCGTTGTTCAGGGCCCGGACGGTCAGATGGTGCCTGTGCAGATGGGCAGCTACGGCATCGGCGTCTCGCGCCTCGTGGGCGGCATCATCGAAGCGAGCCATGACGAGAACGGTATCATCTGGCCAGACGCTGTCGCACCGTTCCCGGTCGGCATCATCAACATGCGCGCCGGCGACGCCGCGTGTGAAGAGGCCTGCGTCTCTCTCTACACCCAGTTTGCAAAAGCCGGGATCGAAGCCCTCTATGACGACACGGACGACCGTGCCGGCGCCAAGTTTGCGCGCATGGACCTGATCGGCCTGCCCTGGCAGATCGTCGTCGGACCCAAAGGTCTTGAAAAGGGCGTGGTCGAACTGAAACGGCGCAAGACGGGTGAGAAAATCGAAGTGTCTGCCGAGGAAGCCGTGCGGAGGATCACCGGGTGAGCAATGGCGGCGCCAAGGTGGCCGTGCCGTTCGGCCGTCTCGAACGTACACTGGCCTGGCGCTACCTGCTCGCGCGCCGTGAGCACGGCGGCGCGAGCCTGATCGCCATTATTTCCTTTGTCGGCATCTTCTTTGCCGTGGCGGCGCTGATCATCACGATGTCGATCATGAGCGGTTTCCGCGCGACGCTGCTGGACGCGCTCCTGGGCGGTGAACCTCACATTGCAGCCGCCGTTGACGGCTACCCGCAGGAAGAGGCGACCGAGATCGCCAATATCATCAAGGCGACGCCGGACGTGCTGAGCGTGTCGCCCTATATCGAGCAGTTCGTTCTGCTTTCGGCGAATGGCGTGCGCACAGGCGGTGTCGTCCGCGCTATTCCGCCGGCAGACCTCGCGACCATGCCGATCTTCAAGGACGGCGGCGAAGCCGCGATTGCCGGAGGGTTCGGTGAAGGCCGCAATGGCGGCAATATCATTATGATCGGCCAGTACCTTGCGGCCAACCTGGGCCTCGGTATCGGCGACAAGGTCGAGGTCGTGACCTCCCAGATGCGGTCCGGCCCGGTGGGCCAGACACCGATCAGCAAGTCCTATGTCGTCGGCGACATCTTCCGTACCGGGAGCGCACAGCTCGACAACGTCTATGTGTTCATGCCGATGGAACAGGCGCAAATCCTGTTCCAGTCCAAAGGCCGATACCAGTATCTGGATATCCGCGTGAAGGATCCGGACGCCACCGAAGGCGCCATGCAGGCGATCTCGGACGCAACCGGCTACAGCCTGCTGCTGCGCGACTGGAAAACCAAGAACCGGACTTATCTCGGCGCGCTGAGAACTGAGCGCGTAATGGTGCGCCTGCTGGTCACGATCATCATGATGATTGCGACACTCAACATTATCGTCGGCGTGGTCATGCTGGTGAAGAACAAAACGCGCGACATTGCCATCCTGCGCACCATCGGCCTCTGCCGGGCAGGGGTGCTGCGGGTTTTTCTGATGGTGGGCACGGCGCTTGGCTCAGCCGGCGCGATCCTCGGCATGGCGGTCGGCATCCTTTTCATCCTGAACATCGGCCCCATCGAGTCCCTGATCAATTTGGCGATCGACGGCGAAGTCTTCCCGGCCGAGCAGTACGGCCTTGATCACCTTCCGGCGATCCTCGACTGGAACGAGGTGTTCAGCACCGGCGCCTACGCGCTCTTCATGTCGATGTTCGTGTCGATGATCCCGGCCATCTGGGCATCGTCTCAGGATCCCGTCAAAGCCCTGAGGTTCGAATGACCGCTGCGACGCCCGTCCTCGAACTCAAGGCCATCGACCGCACCTACAAGACAAGCGCGGGCGACCTCCCCGTGCTGCGCGGCATGGACCTGCGGATCGCCCCGGGCGAACTTGTGGGACTCGTCGGCCCTTCGGGTTCCGGAAAATCCACGTTGCTGCACACCGCCGGTTTGCTCGAGCGCCCTGAGGCGGGTGACGTGTTGCTCGACGGGACAGACTGCCTGAAACTCAACGAGGACGGCCGCACGGCGATCCGGCGCAAGAAAATCGGCTTCGTCTACCAGTTCCACCACCTGCTGCCGGAATTCAACGCGGTCGACAATGTCGCCATGCCCCTGATGATCGCCGGCAAGGGCCGCAAGGAAGCGCGCAAGAAGGCTGCGGCACTCCTGGACGAGATGGGCCTGGTCGAACGCCTCTATCACCAGCCGGCGCAGCTTTCGGGCGGCGAGCAACAGCGCGTCGCCATCGCCCGCGCGCTGGCCAACGATCCTCGTCTCTTGATCGCGGACGAGCCGACCGGAAACCTCGACCCGGCCACGACCGAGCGGGTATTCGTGACCCTCATCAAGATGGTCAGGGAAGAGGGGGCAGGCGTGTTGGTGGCAACCCACAACCTGGCCCTGACGCGCCACATGGACCGCGTACTGACCCTGAAAGACGGCAAACTGGTCGACTACACAGGCTAAGCCTGTGGAAGCGCGCCAAAGTCGCTTGGCGTTTCGGGCGATTCGGTGAGAGTCTGGCGTCCAAGAGGTAGGCATCATGGACACTCCGCTTTTCATCCCGCTGGCGATCCGGTCGAGCTATTCGCTGCTCGAGAGCATGATCACGCCGTCGGACATCGCTAAGTGGTGCAAGAACAACGGCGTACCGGCTGCCGCCGTCACTGACCGCAACAACATGTTTGGTGCCTTGGAACTGTCGGTCAAGCTCGCCGAGTACGGCGTGCAGCCGATCATGGCCTGCTGTTTTGACGTAACCGACGGCACGCCGCGGTCCGAACCGTCGCGGGTTTCGGTGTATGCCCAGAATGACGCCGGCTACCAGCGGCTGATGTTCCTGTCCTCGCGCGCCTTTCTAGATTCGCCCGATGGTGTGCCGAAGCTCCACCGCCGCCTGCTGCTCGAAGACACGGCCGGACTGATCCTGCTGACGGGCGGGGCGGAGGGCGACGTTGCGCGCCATATCCAGAAGGGCCGGATGGGAGACGCCCGGACGGAACTCTCGACGCTCGCCGCAGCCTATCCGGGGCGCTGCTATATCGAGATCACGCGGCACGGCACCCAGGCCGAATTCAAGAGCGAAGCCGGGCTTCTGGAGCTGGCTTACGAACTCGGCCTGCCGATCGTCGGCACGCACGATGCCCGGTTCATGAAGCCGGATGATTCCGTCGCGCATGACGCCCTGATGTGCATCGCGAACGGAGAGTATCTCGGGCAGGATGACCGCAAGCGCGTCGAGAAAAGCCAGTTTCTCAAGTCGCCGGCGGCCATGCGCGAACTGTTCGCGGACCTGCCGGAAGCCATCGCCTCGACCGTTGAAATCGCCCGCCGCTGCGCCGTTCGCGCAGAAACGCGCAATCCCATTCTGCCGGGCTTTTCCAAGGATGGGCGCTCGGAGCCGGAAGAGCTGCGGCTGCAGGCCCAGGAAGGCCTGGAACTTCGCCTCGCCGAGGCGGATCGTCTGTATGCGGACCGCAGCATCTATCTGGAGCGGCTCGATTTCGAGCTGCGTGTCATCGAGCGGATGGGCTTTCCGGGCTACTTCCTGATCGTGTCGGACTTCATCAAATGGGCGAAATCCAACGGCATTCCGGTGGGGCCGGGCCGTGGTTCGGGCGCAGGCTCACTGGTCGCCTGGTCGCTGCTCATCACCGATCTTGATCCCATCCGGTTCGACCTCCTGTTTGAGCGCTTCCTGAACCCCGAACGCGTCTCGATGCCGGACTTTGACGTCGACTTCTGCCAGGAACGGCGCGGCGAAGTGATCCGCTATGTCCGCGACAAGTACGGCGCCGACAGCGTGGCCATGATCATCACGTTCGGCACGCTACAGGCAAAGGCTGTGGTGCGCGATGTCGGCCGCGTGATGCAGATGCCCTACCACCAGGTGGACCGGCTCGCGAAACTGATCCCCTTCAATCCGGCCAAGCCGCCGACGCTCGACGAGGCGATCGCGGGCGAACCTAAGTTTGACGACGAGATTGCGGCGGACGCGCGCGTTGGCGAACTCATCGAGATCGCACGCGCGCTTGAGGGGCTCTACCGCAACGCCGGCACCCATGCGGCAGGCGTGGTGATCGCGGACCGTCCGCTGGTCAACCTCGTGCCGCTCTACAATGATCCGCGTGCGGAACTGCCGGCCTCGCAGTTCAACATGAAATATGCGGAGATGGCCGGGCTCGTGAAGTTCGACTTCCTCGGCCTCAAGACTTTGACGGTCATAGACCGCGCGATGAAATTCATCGCGGCCGGCAGCAAGGAAGTCGGCCCCGGCTGGCGAAGCCTCGATGACGCCGCCACCTACGACCTGATGGCGAGCGGAGAGACGCTCGGCGTCTTCCAGCTTGAAGGCTCGGGCATGCGCGACACGCTCCGGCGCGTCCGGCCGAACAATATTGAAGACGTGATCGCCATCATCTCGCTTTACCGCCCGGGCCCGATGGAGAACATCCCGGTCTATGTTCAGGGCAAGGAGGATCCAAGCTCGGTCCGGTACCAGCACCCGGACCTGAAACCCGTCCTTGAAGCGACGTATGGCGTGCCCGTCTACCAGGAACAGGTCATGCGCATGGCGCAGGAAGTCGCGGGCTATTCGCTCGGCGAGGCCGACCTGCTCCGCCGCGCCATGGGCAAGAAGAAGCTCGAAGAGATGGTGGCGCAGCGCAAACGCTTCGTCGAAGGCGCGGCCCGGACCAAGGGCATGGCCGAAAACCCCGCCAACGAAATCTTTGACACGATGGAGAAGTTCGCCGGCTACGGCTTCAACAAATCCCACGCCGCCGCCTACGCGCTGGTCGGGTACCAGACCGGCTATCTGAAGTGCCATTTCCCGGTTGAATTCCTCGCCGCCTCGATGAGCCTCGATATCGGCAACACCGACAAGCTGGCCGCCTTCTTCCAGGAAGCCAAACGCCTGCGCATTCCCGTCCTCGCCCCCGACATCAACAGGTCAGGCGCCGACTTTGACGTCCGCGACGGCGCCATCGTCTACGCCCTCGGCGCGCTGAAGGGCGTCGGCGTCGAGGCGATGCGCCATGTGGCCGCCGTTCGCGCCGACGCGGGGCCGTTCAAGGATCTCTACGACTTTGCCGAGCGGATCGACCCGAGGCAGGTCAACAAGAAAGCATTCGAGTCGCTCGCCCGCGCCGGCGGCCTCGACGGGCTCGAGCCCAACCGTTCGAAGGTCCTCGAATCCGCCAGCGTCCTCTCGCAGCACGCGACCAGTTCCGCCGGTGACCGGCAGGGCGGGCAGGGGGGACTTTTTGCGGATGCCGAGCCCGCCCTTCGGCCGCCCCTCCCGGCGCCGAGAGCATGGACCGCCCAGATGAAGCTCGACGAGGAGTTCCGCTCGATCGGCTTCTACTTTTCGGGCCACCCACTGGACGACGTGCTCGTCTCGCTCGACCGGGACCGGATCACGCTGATGATGGAAATCGAGGAGCGGGCCGGTGAAGGACGCCCGCTCGAGATGATCGGTATCGTCCGGGCCCGCAACGACCGGACCAGCAAGAACGGCTCGAAATTCACTTTCCTGACCGTCTCGGACCCGACCGGGGAGCGTGAGGTGACCGTCTACAGCGAAGCGCTGATGCAGTACGGCGACCTCCTGAAGCCCGGAAAGGCCATCGCCCTGACCGTTTCGGTCAAGCAAAACGGCGAAGAGACTAGGCTGATCGTCGAACGGGTGCTCGAACTGGAGGCCGCCCGGCTGTCCAAACCCTCCGGCCAGCTGGTCGTGCGCCTGTCTGCCGGAGCCAATCCCGCGGAACTGGCCGGGGTCGTGCTCCGCCTGGAGGGCTTGTCTGACCCCGATCGCGGCTCGATCCTGCTCGAAATGCCCCTCGAAGACGGCCGGCTGGTGACGGTAAAGCTGCCCCAGACCTACACGATCAGCCTCCGGGCCCAGCGCGCCTTGAAGGAAATCCCGGGTGTCGAGCGCGTCATCCCCCGCCGGGCCGCCTAGGGCAGTAACCACGGCGCTTTGCGCTTGCTCCGGACGCCGGAAGCTGTATAGGAGCGCTGACTTAAACCATGTCGCGGGTGCATCCGGTGCGACGGGCTCAAACCCGTAGTTCCACCCTGCGACGGCCAACCGGATGGAGAAAATCTATGGCCCTACCTGACTTCTCGATGCGTCAGTTGCTTGAAGCTGGCGTTCACTTCGGTCACCAGACCCACCGCTGGAACCCGCGCATGAAGCCGTTTATCTACGGCGAGCGCTCCGGCATCCACATCATGGACCTGTCCCACACGGTGCCGTCGCTGCACCAGGCGCTCGTCTTCGTGCGCGATACCGTCGCCAAAGGCGGCCGTATCCTGTTCGTCGGCACGAAGCGCCAGGCTCAGGACCCGGTGGCTGAAGCTGCAGCACGCTGCGCACAGTATTACATGAACCACCGCTGGCTCGGCGGCACGCTGACGAACTGGACCACCGTGTCCAACTCGATCAAGCAGTTGCGCGAACTGAACACGATGTTCGATGCTGGTGGCGGTTCGGGCCTGACCAAGAAAGAGCTGCTCGACCTGCAGCGCCGCCGCGACAAGCTGCAGCGCGCCCTCGGCGGTATCGCTGACATGGGCGGTCTGCCGGCTGCGATCATCGTCATCGACACGAACAAGGAAGCGATCGCTGTCCAGGAAGCCCGCAAGCTGGGTATCCCGGTCGTCGCCGTGCTCGACACCAACTGCGATCCGGCAGACGCCGATTTCGGCTTCCCTGGTAACGACGACGCTGCACGTGCGATCTCGCTCTACTGCAACCTGTTTGCCGATGCCGTTCTCGACGGTCTCGCCGAATCGACCGCCGGCCTCGGCGTTGACCTCGGCGCCATGTCGGATGTCGGTTCGATGGCTGATGCAGACGTTCAGGTTGCAGGCGAAGCAGCTTCCGACGCCTGAAACAGCGCTCCGGCGCGACAATTCCAGTGAGGGATCAAAGCTATGGCTGAGATTACAGCAGTACTCGTAAAGCAACTGCGCGAGAAAACCGGCGCAGGCATGATGGATGCCAAGAAGGCGCTCGTCGAAAACAACGGCGACGAAGCGGCAGCCATCGAATGGCTGCGTGCGAAAGGCCTGTCGAAGGCTGCCAAGAAATCGGGCCGCGCTGCGGCTGAAGGCCTTGTGGCCGTGAAGGTTTCGGCAGACGGCAAGTCGGGCGCCATCGTCGAGCTGAACTCTGAAACGGACTTCGTGTCCCGCAACGAGGGCTTCCAGAAAGCCCTCGACGGTATCGTCAACGTCGCCCTGTCGACAGACGGCACCATTGCGGCTGTCTCCGGCGCCAAGTCGCCGGACGGCGAGGGCACCGTCGACGACATGGTGAAACGCATGATCGCCACGATCGGCGAGAACATGACGGCGCGCCGTTCGGCGAAGCTGACGGCCTCTGGCCGCGTGGCTTCGTACATCCACAACGCAGCCGCGCCCGGCATGGGCAAGGTTGGCGTTCTGGTGGCGCTCGAAGGTGCCGGCGATCTCGATGATGCCGGCCGCAAGGTGGCGATGCACATTGCGGCGACCTCACCGGCCGCTGCGACGACGGCTGAGCTGGATCCGGCGCTGATCGAATCGGAAAAACGCATCCTCACAGAGCAAGCCCGCGAAAGCGGCAAGGCAGACGCGGTTATCGAGAAGATGATCGTTGGCCGGATGCAGAAATTCTACAAGGAAGTGGTGCTTCTCGAGCAGCCCTTCATCATGGACCCTGACAAGACCGTCGGCGAGTTCCTCAAGGCGCAGGGCGCGACGCTGAAGGCATTCGTGCACTTCAAGCTCGGCGAAGGCGTCGAAAAGGAAGAAACCGACTTTGCGGCCGAAGTCGCGTCTATGACAAAAGGCTCCTGATCAGGCTTGCGTTTCTGCCCGTGAGGGGCTTTGAACAATCCCGGCTGGCGGTTTCGCACAGCCGGGATTTTTTTGGTTCGTGTTGGAAAATGATCGGTGGACAGAATGCCGGCGAATGAGCCCGAGAAGAGCCAGTTGAAATACCGGCGTGTGCTTCTGAAACTCTCCGGTGAGGCCCTGATGGGCCCCGGCCAGTTCGGCATTGATATCCCGACCTGCATTACCTTTGCCCAGGCCATCGCTGCGGCGCGCGCTGAAGGCGCCGAAATCTGCCTCGTCATCGGGGGCGGTAACATCTTCCGCGGTGTTGCAGGCGCTGCCAAAGGCATGGAGCGCGCCCAGGCTGACTCCATGGGCATGCTGGCGACCGTGATGAACGCCCTCGCCATGCAGAGCGTGCTGGAGGGCATCGGGGTACCCACCCGCGTTCAATCCGCGCTCAGCATGGATGCCGTGTGCGAGCCCTACATCCGCCGCCGAGCCCAAAGGCATATGGAAAAAGGCCGCGTCGTGATTTTCGCGGCCGGCATCGGCAACCCGTTCTTCACAACCGATACGGGCGCAGCCCTTCGTTCGATCGAGATGAACTGCGACGCACTGCTGAAAGGCACGCAGGTGGACGGCGTCTACACGGCCGATCCGAAACTGGATGCAACGGCGACGCGCTACAACCAGGTCGCGTACGACGAACTGCTGATCAAGAACCTCCGCGTCATGGACCCTTCGGCGGTCAGCCTGATGCGGGACAACAACATTCCGATCGTCGTCTTCTCTCTCAAGGAAGAAGGCTCGCTGCTGAACGTCTTGCATGGGCGGGGCACTTCCACGACGATCTCCAAAAAGGGAGCGTCGAGCGAATGAGCTACAGCAAACAGGATATCGAACGGCGGATGGAGGGCGCACTCGCCTCGCTCGCCACGGAATTTTCGGGCCTGCGCACCGGCCGGGCTTCGGTGAACCTGCTCGATTCGATCAAGGTGCCTGCCTATGGCGGCGTCTCGCCGCTAAGCCAGGTCGCCTCTGTCACCGTCACCGATACGCGCATGCTGTCGGTCAACGTCTGGGACAAGACGGTCGTCGGCGCTGTTGACCGTGCAATCCGTGAATCCGGTCTCGGACTGAACCCGATCATGGACGGCCAGACGCTGCGTCTGCCCATCCCCCCGCTCAACGAGGAGCGCCGGGGCGAGCTGACCAAGATTGCCGGCAAGTATGCCGAAGCGGCCCGGGTCGCCGTGCGCAACGTGCGCCGTGACGGCATGGATGCCTTGAAGAAAATGGAGAAGGCGGGCGAGATCGGTGAAGACCGTGCCCGTTCCTTGTCGGACGAGGTCCAGAAGCTGACCGACACCTACGTCGCGCGTGTCGACGAGATGGTGAAAGCCAAAGAAGCGGAGATCATGCAGGTGTAATGGCCCGACTCGGGACATCCCCTGAACCATCCCACGCTGGCGGTGACCCGTCGGCGCCTCAACACGTCGCCATCATCATGGACGGCAATGGCCGCTGGGCGAAAGCCCGGGGATTGCCGCGTACCGCTGGCCATGAGCGCGGTGTGGAAGCCTTGCGAAGGACGGTAGAGGCGGCGGGCGACCTGGGCATCCGCTACCTGACGGTCTTCTCGTTCTCCACCGAAAACTGGCGCCGGCCGGCGGCCGAGGTCAATACGCTGTTCGGTCTGCTCAAGGCCTATGTCCAGCGGGATCTGTCGCGGCTGCAGCAGGATGGCGTGCGCGTGCGGGTGATCGGACAGCGCGAAGGCCTGCCGCCTGACATCGCCGAACTGGTTGACCGCGCGGAGCGTGAAACGGCCACGAACAGCAAGTTCCACCTGACCATTGCGTTCAACTATGGGGCCCGGAACGAGATCCTTCGGGCCACTCAGGCTTATGCCCGCGCCATTGCAGCAGGTGAGGTCACCGGTGAACTCACCGATGCCGGGTTTGAGCAATACCTTGATACCAAAGACCTTCCGGACCCGGACCTCGTGATCCGGACCAGCGGTGAGTACCGGATCAGCAACTTCCTGCTCTGGCAGGCGGCTTATGCGGAATTGCTTTTCGTCGATGTGCTGTGGCCGGACTTCAACAAGTCTCATCTGGAGAGCGCCATTTCGCGCTATCACGAGCGGGAACGCCGGTTCGGGGCGGTCACGCCTGGAGCAACCTGATGGGCGATTGGACGCCGCCGGAAAAGCGGTTTTCCGAGTTACCATTACGCCTGCTGACCGCTCTCGTTCTCATTCCTTTTGCATTGTTTGCAGTCTGGATGGGCTCCTGGTGGCTGGCCCTCGGATGCAGCGCGTTCTGCGCCGTGATGATGTTCGAGTGGTGCAGAATGAGCGCAACGCCCCTCGAATGGGTGCTAACCGCTCTCGCGGCGCTATTCGGCCTTAGCCTTGCTTTACCGGGTTTTGTCGTTTCTCTCTCTATTTTTATCGCTTCCGCCGTGCTCGCCGTGTGGACGTCCGCACGAACTGTAGAGGCAAAGATCGCGGGCGGATTTGGCGTCGTCTACGTCTTCGCGATGGTCTACGGCCTGTACACATTGAGGGAAGGGCCCTGGGACGGACGTCTGGCGGCCATGTACTTCATGTCATTCGTCTGGGCCTCCGACGCAGCGGCCTACTTCTTTGGAAGGATGATCAGAGGCCCCCGGCTTTTGCCCAAGGAGAGTCCGAACAAGACCTGGAGCGGGGCTATTGCGGCTGTGTTCGCCTGTGCGCTGTGCGGGTATGTGGCAGCGGGTTGGGAGAGCGCCGAAATACTGCCGTGGATGATTGCAGGGATGCTTATTTCCGTGAGCGCCCAAGCGGGTGATCTGTTCGAGAGCGGGTTGAAACGGCGGTTCAAGGTCAAGGATTCCGGCACGATCCTGCCGGGGCATGGCGGCCTGCTTGACCGGGTGGACGGGCTTGGGGCCGTCAGCATCTTCGCAACTTTGACTTTTCTGAGTGTTCCGGCCGTGCCTCGCCTGCTAGGTCTTTGAACCATGACAGGTATTCGGCGCGTCTCCATTTTCGGATCTACCGGTTCCGTTGGCAAATCCGCCATCGAAGTCATCCGGCATGCGAACCGGGATGAGCCGCGGTTTGAGGTCGTGGCGATTGCGTCCGGTCAGAACGCGGAAGCTCTTGCCGAGCAGGCGCTGGATATTCGCCCGCAGATCGCGGTGATCGCGGATGAGGCCAAGCTGCCGGAGCTGCGTTCGCGCCTTGAGGGAAGCGGGATTGCAGCGGCTGCAGGTGAAGCGGCGATGGTGGAGGCTGCGACGCGGCCCTGTGACCGGTTTCTGGCGGCGATTGTCGGCGCTGCAGGACTTAAATCGACGATGGCGGCGGTGAAGGCGGGAAACCATCTCGCGCTCGCCAACAAGGAGAGCATCGTCTGCGCCGGCAGCATCCTCATCGATGCGGCGGCCAAGGCCGGGATTTCGATCCTGCCGGTGGACTCCGAGCATAGCGCGATCTTCCAATGCATCGGGGATGGGCGTTCCCTCGACAAACTGACGCTGACAGCGTCGGGCGGACCCTTCCGGACGACGTCTCTCGAGGAGATGGCGCGGGCAACACCGGCCCAGGCGGCGGCGCATCCCAAGTGGAGCATGGGCCTGAAAATCTCCATCGACAGTGCAACGCTCATGAACAAGGCGCTGGAACTGATCGAGGCCGCCATCCTGTTCAAGGTCGGGGCGGAACGGATCGATGTTCTGGTGCACCCCCAGTCGATCATTCACGGCATGGCACACTTTACCGACGGTTCGGTCATCGCCCAGCTGGGGTCGCCTGACATGCGTACCCCGATATCGCTTGCCCTGGGCTGGCCGGAGCGCATCGAGACGACGGTGGACAGGCTGGATCTGGCCCAGATCGGCCAACTGGATTTCGCGCCCGTGGATGCCCGGCGGTTCCGCTCCATCGACCTCGCGCGCCGGGCGTTTGCGCTCGGTCCGGCCGGGCCGGTGATATTAAATTCCGCTAATGAATCAGCGGTTTCGGCGTTTGTCGGGGGCGAATGTGGCTTTCTGGACATAACCTGGGCCGTGGAAGCCGCTCTGGACCGCTTTTCATCCTCGGAATTCGCCTCTACCAAGTGCACGACGCTGGACGAAGTGGCGTTCCTCGATGATTACGGGCGCAGGCTCGCCGGGGACGTTTTGAAACAAGCCCCGAGCCGGGCAGGAGGATTGTCAGCTTGGAAGGCGTGATCAGCCAGGGTCCATTGTTCATCGCGTGCCTGGTGTTCCTCATGGGCATCGTGATCGTGGTGCATGAGCTGGGTCATTACTTTGCAGGCCGCTGGTTCAATGTCGCCGTCGAGTCCTTCGCGGTCGGTTTCGGCAAACCGATGGTCGAGGTGCGCGACAAGCGCGGAACCCGCTGGCGCCTCAACTGGATCCCGCTGGGCGGCTTCGTCGCGTTCGTTGACAAACAGTCGGCAGAAGACGCGGTTGACGATGAGCACGCGCCAAAGGGGCTACCCTTTGACGATGTCGGCCCGCTCAAGAAGATCGTCATAAGTCTCGCTGGTCCCTTTGCGAATTTCGTTCTTGCGGCCTTTATCTTTGCATTGTCGATTGGAGTGCACGGCGTCGCCGTCCAGACGGTCACCGTCGCCACGGCTTTGCCGGATATGCCGGCGGCGCGCGCCGGGCTCCTCGTCGGCGACCATATCGTTGCCATCAATGGCAAGACCATCAACAACACCTCGGATGTGACCGTTGCTGTTCTGCTCAGCCCCAACAAGCCGCTGGAAATGCTGGTTGCCCGTCAGGGAAACGAGCAGGTGGTATTTGTGACACCTGTTGAAATCGTGCGTGAGAACGAGTTTGGCCAGGTGGTGCCGCAAAGCACGATCGGGATTGGCATGGCGCGCTCTCAGACTGGTGAGCGTCAGCGCTTTGGGCCAATCGAATCAGCTGTGGCCGGTGTCCAGCAGACCGGCGTCGCCATCGACCGCACCGTGACCATGCTCGGCAGCATCGTCACCGGGAACATGTCTTTTCATACACTGTCGGGTCCGGTCGGCGTCGGTGACGTGTCCCGGCGGATCGTGAATACGGTCATGGACAACCCGCAGGTGCCGCTGTTTGACCGGCTCGAACACCTGTTCTGGGTGCTGCTGAGCCTGTGTGCCGCGATCTCTGTCGGCGTCGGTTTCTTCAACCTGCTGCCACTGCCAGTGCTGGATGGCGGGCGGGTTGTGTTTCATGCATACGAGGCATTGATAGGCTCAAAAATGCCAAGCCAAATTGAGGCGATGGCGCTGCGTGTGGGAGTGTTGGTCTTGGTGGCCATGGTGATCGTGATCACTTGGGGGGACATTCTCGAAACCGGCGTTTTTGGACGGGGAAGCAGCTGACGCAATTCAGCTCCAGGAACGAAAGAGTATTCGAGAATGCGTAAATTCCTCGCAGCAACAGTTCTCGCGACCAGCGTCTTGGCGCTCGGATCGGGAGGCCAGCTGACTACAGCGCATGCCCAGGAAGATGCCCGCTATGACGGCACAATCCGCTCCATTGTCGTTGAGGGCAACAAGCGTATCGAAGCCCGTACGGTGCAATCCTACCTGCTGCTCGAACCCGGTGATGCGTTCGATCCGGACCGGATCGACCTGTCGCTGAAGACACTGTTCGCCACCAACCTGTTCGCCGACGTGTCGATTGACCGGCGCGAAGATGACCTTGTGGTCCGCGTTGTTGAAAACCCGATCATCAACCGCGTGATCTTCGAGGGCAACCGCGCCCTCAAGGACGACAAGCTGCGCGAAGAAATCCAGGCCTCGCCGCGCGGCGTGTTCACGGCGGCCCGCGTTCAGGCCGACGTTCAGCGCGTGCTGGAAATGTATCGCCGTTCGGGACGTTTTGCGGCGAAGGTCGAGCCACAATACAAACCGCTGGAACAGAACCGCGTCGACCTGATCTTCGAGATCACGGAAGGCCCAGTGACCGGCGTTCGCGCGATCAACTTCATCGGCAACAAGGAATACTCGGACTCGCGTCTGCGCAGCGAGATCGTGACCCGGCAGTCGCGCCTCTGGCGCTTCTTCAGCTCGAACGACAACTATGACTCAGGCCGTCTCGAATTTGACCGCGAACAGCTGCGCGAGTTCTACCAGAACAACGGCTACTACGATTTCCGCGTGACTTCTGCGGTCGCGGAACTGACGCCGGACCAGAAAGACTTCTACGTCACCTTCACGGTTGACGAGGGACGCCAGTACGACTTCGGCGTCATCAAGGTCGAGACGGCGCTCGAGAAGCTGGACTCGAGTATCCTGCAGGCCGTGGTGCCGATCCAGGAAGGCGAGCTTTTCCGGGGCGACCAGATCGAAGGGACCATCGACGCGCTGACCTACGCTGCAGGTGTGGCGGGGTATGCGTTCGTGGACATCCGTCCGCAGATCAGCGTCAACGAAGAGACCGGGCGGATCGATATCACCTTCGCCATCGATGAAGGTCCGCGCGTCTACATCGACCGCATCAACATCGTCGGCAACACGCAGACGCTGGACCGCGTGATCCGCCGCGAACTGCGCATTGCTGAAGGCGACGCGTTCAACCGCATCCTGCTGGATCGCTCGCGCAACCGCATCCGTGCGCTCGGCTTCTTCAAGGAAGTCGAGATCGTCGAGACGCCGGCAGAAGATCCGGACCGCACGATCGTGGATGTCACGGTCACCGAGCAATCGACCGGTGAGCTGTCGTTTGCGGCGGGCTTCTCGTCCGTTGACTCTTATCTCTTTGACCTCAGCGCCTCGCAGCGCAACCTGCGCGGCCGCGGCCAGTCAGTTGTCGCGCGGACGTCCTTGTCCAGCCGCCAGCAGGTCGTCGATCTCCGTTTCACCGAACCGCGCTTCCTCGACCGCAACCTGTCGGCCGGTGTCGATCTTTTCGCGACGAAGCAGGACTTTGAGGAATTCACCGGGTTCACCAGCGAAACCATCGGCGGCGGCGTCCGGACGGCGTTCCCGCTGACCGACCGCATGCAGCTGGGATTGAGCTATCGTCTGCAGGCGGACGATGTGAACATCTCGGACCGGAACATCATCATTGATACAGCCGGCAATCTGGTGCGCGACTCGGTGCAGATCGAAGGGCAAAGTACGCCGGACGATTTCACGGATGACCGTTTCCGGCTGCCTGAAGCCGGCGATGCCGGCCCCGGCGAGCTGGTGGTGGACTTCTGTGACCCGCTCTACACACTGCGCGATACGATCTGCCGCTCCGAGCGCAACGATATTTCGAGCATCATCGGCTACAATTTCTTCTGGGATCAGACGAACGATCCGATCACGCCGACGCGCGGTTTTGACTTCCGGTTCAGCCAGGACCTGGCGGGACTTGGCGGCGATGTCCGTTACGTGCGGACGGAAACCGGCGCCTCGCTGTACCGCGGGATCTGGCGGGATGTGATTGCCAGTGCGAAATTCTCGGCTGGCCTTGTGGTGCCGCTCGACGATGAGCAGGGCGTTCGCATCAACAACCGGTTCTTCCGGGGTGGCAGCACCTTCCGCGGGTTTGATGTGGCCGGCCTTGGCCCGCGCGAAATCGTGCGCGTGTTTGATCCGCAGACCGGCGAAGTGGTTCAGACCAGCCGTCTGAACTCGCTCGGCGGCAACGCCTACTATCAGGGAACGTTCGAACTGACGGTTCCGAACTTCCTGCCCGAAGAGTACGGCATCAAGAGCGCGCTGTTCATGGACGTCGGCTCCCTCGGCACGCTCGATGATGTCGACAAGGGCGTGCCGCTGTTCATTGGTGATGCCTCCCAGCTTGGATTTCCGGGCCTGTCCGCCGTCCGCATCCCGAAAGATGCCGCGTCGCTGCGCGCGTCCGCGGGTCTCAGCGTGTTCTGGGATTCGCCGTTCGGCCCAATCCGGTTCGACTTCTCGCAAATCCTTCGCAAGGAAGAATACGACCGTACCGAGACATTCCGGTTCTCGACATCAACGAACTTCTGATCTCGCAAGCCCCCACGAGGAAACCATAATGACCAAGTTCAAGACCCTTCTGACCGCTTTGATGCTGTCGACCACAACGCTCCTGATCTTTGCCCCTTCGGCCGCCGCCCAAGGCACCGTGATCATGGTGATCGACGAAGGCCGGATTGTTGGCGAAAGCAAAGCCGGCAAGGACATGTTCACGAAACTCAAGAACATCGAGACCCAGATCAATGCCGAGCTGAAGCCGACACGCGACGCGCTGGAAACAGAGCGTCAGGCTCTGGCCGTCAAGCTGGACGGCAAGACGCGTGAGGCGATTGTCGCCGATGCCGCGCTCGTCAAGCAGATCGAGGACTTCCAGAAAAAGTCTAACGACTTCGCGCAGAAGCGGACGACGCTGTCGCAGGAGTATGCGGCCACCGAGCAGAAGTCGTTCATCGATTTCAACACGGCCCTCGAGCCGGTGATGCTTGAGGTCGTGAAAGAGAAGAATGCGCAGGTCGTGCTGTCCAAGAGCCAGGCGGTGTTCACCGCGGACGCAGTGGACGCAACGGCCTCCATCGTCGCCAAGCTCGACCAGAAGACGCCGACGATCACGGTTGTCCGTCAGCGCGCCCCAGCGCCTCAGTAACCGCGGTCACGCTCCGTCATGGCGGTCGATACCCGGTTCTATGCGTCATTGGGGGCTTTGACGCTGGAATCGGCCGCTGCGCTGACGGGGGCGGAGCCGGTTGGCGATCCGAATACGCCGATCACCGGCATTGCGGCGGCGGATAAGGCCAAGCCGGGCGAATTGGCGTTTCTTGAAGGCGAAGGCGCCGGGCTAACTTCGCTCAGCCCGGATCTGAGCGTGCTGCTGGTCAGCGAGGCGATCCGGAGGCGGGTGGCGGACGGCGTTGCACTGCTCGTTGTAAAACAGCCTCGCCACGCCCACAACGTCATTGCCCGTACCCTGTTCAAGCCGCGTCACCAACTCGCCCAGACACGCGTAGCGATCTCGCCGGACGCGAAGATCCATCCGGGCGCCGAACTCGGGGCAGGCGTTGTTGTCGGCGCCGGTGCAGCGATTGGCGAAGGCACCGTCATCTGCCCGAACGCGGTCATCGGGCCAGGTGTCCAGATCGGCCGGAACGGGTTCATCGGAGCAGGCACAAGCATTCACTGCGCGCTGCTGGGGGATCATGTCACCCTGCTGGCGGGCGCGCGCATCGGCGAGGCTGGCTTTGGCGTGACGCCGGGGCCGAGCGGGCTGGAAGATGCCCCGCATTTCGGGCGGGTGATCCTGCAGGACCATGTCACTATCGGCGCCAATACCTGTATTGATCGCGGCGTCTTCGCAGACACCATCGTCGGCGAGCGAACCAAGATCGATAACCTCTGCCAGATTGCCCACAATGTCGTGTTGGGCCGGTCGGTAATCATGGCGGCGTTTGGCGGCATCTCCGGCTCCGTTCGGATCGGCGATGGGTCGATGCTGGGCGGCCAGGTCGGCATTGCCGATCATGTCAATGTGGGCGCTGGGGTCAGCCTGGCGGGCGCTGCGGGGGTCTTACGGGATGTGCCTGATGGGGAAACCTGGGGCGGCACGCCCGCCAAGCCGATCCGCCAGTGGATGCGGGAAGTCGCCTGGCTGGCCAAGCAGACCAGCGCCAAGAAGCGTGATTGAACAGTGGCGCAGCCCCTGACGGGCTGGTAACGGAAATCCATGGCTACTTCCGTACATCCTTCTTCCGTCATTGAAGACGGCGCCGTGCTGCATGACGGCGTCACCATTGGTCCTTTCTGTCATATCGGACCCAACGCCGAAGTTGGTGAAGGTACCCAGCTGATTTCGCATGCGAGCGTCATCGGCAACACGCGCGTCGGCAAGAACTGCACGCTGCATCCGCACGCCGTCCTCGGCGGCCTGCCGCAAGTCATCGGCCTGGCGGCCCATCCGGAGTCGCGCCTTGAGATCGGCGATGGCTGCGTCTTCCGCGAATACGCGACCGCCCATAGCGGCATTCCGAAGTTCGGCGGGCTGACGAAGGTTGGCACGAACTGCTACATCATGATCGGCGCGCACATCGCGCATGACTGTCAGATCGGCAACAATGTAGTGATGGCGAACAATGTCTCGCTCGCGGGGCATATCGAAGTCGGCGACAACGTCTGGTTTGGCGGCCTGTCCGCCGTGCACCAGTTCAGCCGTATCGGCCGCAACGCATTCATCGGCGGCGGCGCTATCGTCGTCGAGGATGTCATCCCCTTCGGGTCCGTCGTTGGCAATCACGCCAAGCTTGCGGGACTGAATACTGTCGGCCTGAAGCGCCGCGGGTTTTCGAAAGCAGACCTTCAGGAAATCCGCTCCGCCTACAAAGCCGTGTTCGAGGGAAATGGTCTGTTCAAGGATCGTCTCGAAGCTGCGGTCACGACGTTTGCCGGTCAGCCCTTGGCGATGGAGTTGATCAACTTCATTCGCGAAGGCGGCGACCGCCCCATCTGCAAGCCGGGTTGAGCGCATGCCCGCACCGCTTGGCCTGATTGCGGGACTTGGCGACCTGCCGGTCGCGATCGCAGAGAATGCCGTGGCGACGGGGCAGGGGGTCCATGTTCTCAGGCTGAAAGGTTTCGAGGAGCCGCGTCTTGCGGGGTATCCGGGGAGCGTCGTCGGGCTGGGCGAAGTTGGGGCCGTGATCACGCGGCTGCGCGATGCAGGGTGCCGCGATCTCGTATTCGCAGGGAATGTCAGCCGGCCGAACTTCTCGGACCTGAAGCTGGACCTGCGCGGCGCTGCGCTGCTGCCGAAAGTCCTCAGCGAAGCGCGCAAGGGCGATGATGCGCTGCTTCGCGTACTTGTGGGCGAGTTCGAGAAGAATGGCTTCAATGTGATCGGCAGCGAGCAGGCACACGCAGCCTTGCTGGCGCCGGCCGGACTTATCGCAGGACCGGCGCCCTCCGCCGCGCTGCTTGAGGACCTCGCCGTGGCCGCGCGTGTGGCGTCCGCCAGCGGGGCGCTGGATATCGGGCAGGCCTGCGTGGTTTGCGACGGTCTGGTGCTCGCAGTCGAGGCGCAGGAAGGCACGGATGAGATGCTGCGGAGATGCGCCGCCCTGCCTGAGACCATTCGCGGCACAGCGAAGGCTCGCCGGGGTGTTCTGGTGAAGCGGCCCAAACCGGTTCAGGAACGGCGGATTGACCTTCCGACCACTGGCGTCTCGACGGTGGAACTCGCTGCCGCTGCCGGTCTTGCCGGCATCGGCGTCGAAGCCGGTGGCGCCCTGATGCTCAACCGCGCCGCCATGCAAGCGAAGGCCGCGTCGCTCGGTTTGTTCCTGTACGGATTTTCTCCAACTCTCGGCGTTGGTTCCTGATGTCCCTCTATCTCGTCGCAGCCGAGGCGTCCGGAGACCTGCTGGCGCGCGAGGTGGCCGAATGGGTGCGCCGCAAATCACCGGGCACCGAAATCAACGGGATTGGCGGCGCCGAACTGGCGGCCGCCGGTATCACGTCTCCGATTGATATAGCGCCGCTTTCGGTCCTCGGTTTTGTGGAAGGCATTAAGGCTTACGGGGATGTCGTGCGTCTGGCTGACGCTGCCGCAGACGACATTTGCAAGCGCCGGCCGAAGGTAGTTGTTCTGGTCGATTCATGGGGCTTCATGTTACGCGTGGCGCAACGCGTCCGCGCCCGTGATCCGTCGATACGTCTCGTCAAGCTGATCGGCCCGCAGGTCTGGGCCACCCGCCCGGGGCGCGCGGCCACGCTGGCAGCGACAGTCGATCATCTCCTCTGCATGCACGAGATTGAAGCGCCTTACTACGAGCCGTTCGGTCTGAAGGTCACGGTCATCGGCAATCCCGCCTTGACGCGAAGCGGGAAGGGCGACGGTGCAGACTTCCGTGCACGGTATAACATCGGCGCGGACGAGCCGCTACTGCTCGTCTTGCCGGGAAGCCGGCGCAGCGAGATCGTCAGTGTTGCACCGGTGCTGATGGACGCGGCCCGGCAGGTGAAACGTGGACTGCCGGCAGTGCAGGTTGTCGTGCTTCCCGCAGGCCCGATCCAGGCCGAGTTTGCCCAGCGGTTTCCCGATGCGCCGGAGTGGGCCCGGATCATTACCCATCCGGATGAGCGGTATGATGGCATGGCCGCCGCAACGGTTGCTCTCGCCTGTTCCGGAACGGTGACGAGCGAGGTGGCGATGCAGGGCGCGCCGATGATTGTCGGCTACAAGACCGGCTGGATCACCTGGGCGCTGGCCCGCGGCCTTCTCTACAAGAAGGTCCACATCACGCTGCTGAACATCCTGAACGGCGACCGGGAGATCGTGCCCGAGTTTGTCCAGACAAAGCTCAAGGCCGAACCTATCGCGGGCAAGGCGCTGGAATGGTTCAAGGACCCTGCCGAGCACACTGCCCAACAGGCGCGTCAGAACACGGCGTTGTCAGCGCTGGTGCGGGACGGCAAGCCCGCCGCAGAAATTGCGGCGGACGCCGTCCTTGCTGAACTGCAACTCGCTCAGCGGCCGCTGATCGGCACGTAATCCCGCATCGGGGCGCCGGTGTAGATCTGCCGGGGACGGCCGATTTTCTGCGTCGGGTCTTCCAGCATCTCGTTGAGTTGCGACACCCAGCCGACGGTGCGGGCGACAGCGAAGAGCACGGTGAACATCTTGGTCGGGAAGCCCATCGCCTCGAGGATGATGCCCGAATAGAAATCGACGTTCGGGTAGAGCTTCTTCTCGATGAAATAGTCGTCCTGCAGGGCGATACGCTCGAGCTCCATGGCCACTTTCAAGGCCGGGCTGTCGCGCAGGTCGAGTGCGTCGAGCACTTCGTAGCAGGTTTTCTGCATGACCTTGGCGCGCGGGTCATAGTTCTTGTAGACGCGGTGGCCGAAGCCCATGAGGCGGATGCCGCTGTTCTTGTCCTTCGCCATCTTGACGAATTCCGGAACCTTATCGAGCGAGCCGATTTCGCGCAGCTGGCGGAGGGCCGCTTCGTTGGCGCCGCCATGGCTGGGGCCCCAGAGGCTGGCCACGCCGGCAGCAATGGCGGCGAAGGGGTGAGCGCCCGACGAGGCGACGAGGCGGACAGTGGACGTCGAGGCGTTCTGCTCGTGGTCGGCGTGCAGCATGAAGAAACGATCCATGGCGCGGGCCAGGACCGGGTTGATCTCGTAGTCCTCGGCGGTGACCGAGAAGCACATGTTGATGAAGTTTTCCGAGTAGGAGAACTTGTTCAGCGGATCGATGAAGCGCTGGCCGAGATTGTACTTCATGCAGCGCGCGGCGAGCGTCGGCAGTTTCGCTATCAGGCGGATCGAGCTGTTGCGGCGCTCTTCGGGGTCTTCGTTGCCCATGGCGCCGGGGTAGAAGGCGGCCATGCCGCCGACGGCGCCGGTAAGCATTGCCATCGGGTGGCTGTCACGGCGGAAGCCGTCAAAGAAGCGGTCCTGCTGTGTGTGCAGCAACGTGTGCTGGCGGATCTCGCGCCAGAACGCGTCATACTCCGTCTTGGTCGGCAGCTGGCCATTAAGGAGAAGGTAGCAGAGCTCGATATAGTTCGATTTTTCCGCGAGCTGGTCGATGGGATAGCCGCGGTGCAGCAGGATGCCCTCGTCGCCATCGATGAAGGTGATCTGGCTTTCGCAGCTGCCGGTCGAGGTGAAGCCCGGATCGAGCGTGAAGTGATCCGTTTCGGCGTAGAGCTTGCGGATGTCGATGACATTCGGGCCGTGCGTGCCCGAATAGACCGGCAGGTCCACTTTCTTGCCGTTCACTTCAAGCTTGGCAGTGCCAGCGTTCTTTACCTTGTTTTCCATCAGCTCTTTCCCTGTTCAATCTGTCTGCAGAGACGCCTCAGCCAGCGCCCGTCTGAATCTGGTCATCTATCCGGCCCAGCGTTTCCTCGCGCCCGAGCCAGTCCATCACCGGCGCCAGATCCGGAGCGGGAAGTCCGCCCGTCAAAGCCGCCCGCAATGGCGGACCTATCTGCCCCATAGATAGGCCTGTTGCAGTGCAATATGTCGCGATCATTTCCGAAATGCTAGCGGTTGTCCAAGCTGCGAGGTTACGCAATTCAGACGAAAGCTTCCTTAACCGGTCAACGCCTTCTTCCGACAAAGCCTTTTTCGCGTTCTTGGCGAGTTCCAGCGGCCTCGCCGCACGGAGAAAGCGAAATGCAGCTGCGAGCTCCACCAGTGTCGCGCCGCGATCTTTCATGTGGGGAAGCGCTGTACGGATCCGGTCCCTTGCAGATGGGTCCAAGTCGCCTTCGGCGCGCAGGAAAGGAATCAGCAAGTCGAACAGGCGGTCATTGCCGGCTTCGCGGATGAAGTGGGCGTTTACGGTTCCGAGCTTCTCCAGATCAAGCCGGGCCGGGGCCTTGTTGATGCCGTCCAGACCGAACAGCCGGATGGCTTCGTCCTCGGTGAAGATTTCCTGGTCGCCATGGCTCCAGCCAAGCCGCAGCAGGTAGGCTTTCATACCTTCGGGCAGGTAGCCGAGCTCGCGGTAGACCGTCGTCGACAGGGCGCCGTGGCGTTTTGAGAGTTTGCCGCCATCATTGCCGTGGATCATCGGCAGGTGGGAAAAATGGGGGACGGCCCAGCCCATCGCCTCGTAGATCGGGATCTGCCGGAACGTGTTGCGCAAGTGGTCGTCGCCGCGAATGACGTGGGTGACGTCCATGTCGTGATCATCGACCACGACCGCCAGCATGTAGGTCGGGGTATTGTCGGTCCGCAGCAGTACGAGGTCATCGATTTCGGACGAATGGACTTTCACGGTGCCCTGGACGCCGTCTTCGACGATGCGGTCTCCGCCATCCGGGGCGCGCAGGCGGACGACATAGGGCGCGTCTGCGGACGGGGGCGCCCCGCCATCGCGCCACGGAGAGCGGAACGGCGCCAGCAGTGCGCCCGCTTCGGCGAGCAGGACGGCTTTTTTGGCGTCGCCGAGGCCTTCCCGGCGCGCCGCTACGCGTTTCTCTTCGCCGAGGTCGCGCCGGGCCTGAAGCTCTTCGGCGCTGACATAGCAGCGGAACGCCGTGCCGCGCGCAACCATCTCATGGGCGACATCGGCATGCCGGCCCGCGCGTTCGGATTGCATGAGCGGCGGCTCGTCCGGTGTGAGGCCGAGCCAGTTCATCGCGTCGAGGATGGCTGCCGTCGCTTCCGGCGTGGAGCGCTCGTGGTCGGTGTCCTCAATGCGCAGCAGGAAACGACCGCCGTACCTTTTCGCGAAAAGGTAGTTGAAAAGCGCGGTGCGTGCCCCTCCAATGTGAAGCATCCCGGTGGGGGAAGGGGCAAATCGCGTAACGACGCGCATGATCAGGGCAATCTCCGGGGATTCGGCGGCACCGCCGCAGACGGGGTGCAGAAACACGAGGATGAACGAGAGTGCAAGGGGTGGGGCTGCCCGGACTGAGCGTGCTCAAGGGCGCTGGCGCACTCGTGAGTATCTATGCCCGTCCGTTGAAGCTCGCCTTTGCCATTTGCGCCGTTGCGGCTGTCTACTTTTCCCTCCCCTTCGAACCTCAATTTGAGAACGTGCTGGCGGGGGCTGGCGTCCTGTTCCTTGCATGGCTGCCGGCGCGGCGGTGGTGGACTTCCGAGGCGGCCTCTCGGACATCCTGCTGACGATGCAGACTGTCCCGGAGCCTGTTGTTTGTTTCCGCCGCTCAGCGGAGCACGCTCCAATCGCTGAACCAGACTGCATGGATGCAAGTTCCGACGTGCAGGTGACGTGGCGATGGCCCGACATCGCAGAGCAAGGCGGCGTCACGCTCTACGTCAAGGAAGGCGCGTTCCGCCAGGTTCGCTCACCGGTCTGCGGCCGGCGACCCTGGCATCCTTGCCCGTCCGATCTGAACGTCAGAGAAGAGTAACGACCTCAGGCCCGAACGCGATAGGCCCGAACGCGATCAGTCGTACTTGCGTACGAGCGACACCAGTCTGCCCTGAACTTCCACGCGATCGGGTCCGAAGATGCGCGTTTCGTAAGCCGGGTTGGCCGCCTCGAGGGCCACGGACGCGCCCTTGCGGCGAAGGCGTTTCAGGGTGGCTTCCTCGCTGTCGATCAGCGCCACGACGATGTCGCCGGTCTGCGCGCTGTTGGTGCGTTTGAGGATCACGATATCGCCGTTCAGGATGCCAGCCTGGATCATCGAATCGCCTTGTACCTCAAGAGCGAAATAATCGCCGCCATCGGCAAACTCGGCCGGGGCGGGGACGTGCCCATTATCCTGCTGGATGGCAGAAATCGGCGAGCCGGCCGCGATACGCCCGACGAGAGGGATCATGCCGGGCCGGTAGCTGTCGGACGTCTGGTTGGCAACAAGGGCCGGCTTGAAGTCCCGGCGTTGACGGCTGGCAGGCGATGGCGCCGCCGAGTCTGGCAGCTTGAGAACTTCCAGTGCGCGGGCCCGGTTGGCGAGGCGGCGGATGAAACCGCGCTCCTCAAGGGCCGTGATCAGGCGGTGGATGCCGGACTTCGAGGCGAGGTCGAGCGCTTCCTTCATTTCGTCAAACGAGGGCGACACGCCGGTTTCCCGGATGCGATCATTGATGAAGAGAAGCAGTTCTTTCTGCTTGCTGGTGAGCATGGCTGGGACCTTCCAGTGTGATTCTATGTTCACAACTGTTCTATGTGTGTTCCCTTTTCGGGTCAACCTGTTCCAAGCGCATTGTCGTTGAGTTCGGCCCGAAATTCCTTCAGGATGCCGTTCTAAGCAGGCGAGTGAAAGCCGACCGGTCCGGTCGCTTCATCAGGCTTTCGCCGATGAGAAAGCGCCGGATGCCAAATGTGCGGAGGCGCTGGATATGTCCCGGTTCGGATATTCCGCTCTCGGAGATACTCTGGCGGTCTGGAGGCAAGAGGGGGGCCAGACGCTCGCTGGTACCCAGATCGGTGACCATGCGTTTCAGGTCGCGGTTGTTGACGCCCACCAGCGGGGAGGGGAGGCGCAGCGCCCGCTCAAGCTCCGCCTCGTCGTGGGTTTCGAGCAGGACGTCCATGCTGAGATCGAACGCCGTCTGCGTGAGCTCGGCGGCCAAGGCGTCGTCTACGGCGCTCAGGATCACGAGGACGCAGTCGGCGCCGTGCGCGCGGGATTCAACGATCTGCAGCGGGTCGATCATGAAATCCTTGCGCAGCATGGGGAGCGAGACCGCCGCCCGGATTGCGGCAAAGTCATCCAGGTTTCCGCCGAAGCTGGGGCCGTCCGTCAGCACCGAGAGGCAGGCCGCGCCGCCTTTTTCGTAATCCCTTGCGACTTCGGCCGCGTCGGCGCCCATCAGGATTTCGCCGGCGCTGGGGGATTTGCGTTTGATCTCGCAGATCAGGGCGTTCTGGTCGTCGCGCACGATCGCCGTCATTGCCGCCGCGAAGCCGCGCGGCGCTGGCTGCGCCTTGGCATCGTTCTGGAGGCTTGAAAGCGAACGCGAGGCCTTCAGCGTACGGACTTCGCCGGCTTTGTATTCCAGGATATGGTCGAGCGCGGTGGTCATTAAGGTGGCTCGCCCTGGGAGGTGCGCCGCAGGGCTTCGAGCGCGGCGCTTGCCTTGCCGGAATCGATGGCCGCGGCGGCCATGGCGGCGCCGGTTTTCAGGTCGGCGGCGAGTGCCAGCACATGCAAACCGGCGGCGGCGTTGAGCACCACCAGGTCGCGGAAAGGTCCGGCATGGCCATCGAGCAGGTCGAGGATCGCCTGAGCGTTTCCGTGGACGTCGGTTCCCTCGATCATCGACAGCGGATGGGAAGGAAGCCCGGCATCGGCGGGCTGGACGATGAACTCCCGAGCACCCTCGGCCGTCACTTCGCAGACTTTGGTCGGCCCCGAGATGGAGATTTCGTCCACGCCGTCGATGCCGTGCACGACCCAGGATTTGGTGGTGCCGAGTTCACCGAGCGCCTCGGCCATCGGGCGCACCCAGTGCGGCGCATAGACGCCGAGCACCTGGTGCTGGGCGCCTGCGGGATTGGTCAAGGGCCCAAGCAGGTTGAAGATCGTCCGTATACCCAGTTTCTGCCGAATCGGTGCGACATGGCGCATGGCGCTGTGATGGATGCGCGCGAACATGAATCCGACGCCGGCGGTGTCGACGCAGGCGCGCAGAGTGTCTTCGTCGACTTCAAGATTGACGCCGAGCGCCTCCAGCACGTCGGCGGAGCCGGTCTTCGGCGGGACGGACCGGTTGCCATGCTTGGCGACGCGGCCGCCGGCTGCGGCGATGACGATGGCGCTGGCGGTGGAGGTGTTGAGGCTTTTCCAGGGGAGACCGCCGGTACCGCAGGTGTCCAGAAAGGTGCCGCTGACATCAACCTGACGGGCGTGCCGCCGCATGATGCGCGCCCCGGCGACGAGTTCGCTGGATGTCTCGCCGCGCACGGCCAGCCCCATCAGGAGCGCGCCCGTCTCCTCGGGGGAGGACTGGCCTGTCAGCAGGGCGTCAAAGGCAAGTTCGAGCAAGTCCACCTGCAGGGGTTCGCCCCGCGCGACGGCCTGCAGGCAAGCAGAGAGCGCGCCTTCGGTCATGCCGGAATCTGCGACAGGAAATTCTGGAGGAGAGCGTGCCCGTGCTCGGTCAGAATGCTCTCGGGATGGAACTGTACGCCGTAGATCGGACGGGTGCGGTGATGCAGTGCCATGATCTCGCCATCCTCCGTACACGCATCAGCGACCAGATCGACCGGTAGCGTTGAGGGCTGCACGGCGAGCGAGTGGTAGCGGACGACGGAGAATTCTCTCGGCAGGCCTTTAAACAGAACGCCGCCGGTATGGGAAATGCGGGAGAGTTTTCCGTGGCGGATTTCGCGCGCGCCGACGACATCGCCGCCGAAGGCCTGGCCGATGGCCTGGTGGCCGAGGCAGACGCCGAGGATAGGCAGAGAGTCCGGCGCTTTCCGGAGGAGTTCGAGGCAGATGCCGGCTTCGTTCGGCGTGCAAGGGCCGGGGGAGAGGAGGACGCCGTCCGGCTTCAGCGCGAGCGCTTGATCCGCCGAGAGTTCATCATTGCGGATGACATGCGTGCGGCTGCCGAGTTCCTCGAGGTAGTGGACGAGGTTCCAGGTGAAGCTGTCATAGTTGTCGATCACGAGGATCATTGGTCGAACTCGTAGGCTGCCGAGAGTTCCGCCGCCCGGCGGAGGGCGCCGGACTTGTGAACCGTCTCGTCATACTCGTACTGCGGAACGGAATCGAGCACGACGCCGCCGCCGGCCTGGATGTGCAGCTGGCCGCCCTTGATCACAGCCGTGCGCAGCGCGATGCAGGTATCGAGGTCGCCGTTCCAGCCGAAGTATCCGACCGCGCCGCCATAGATGCCGCGCCGCGAGGTTTCGACTTCGTTGATGATCTGCATCGCGCGGATTTTCGGGGCGCCCGAAACTGTGCCGGCGGGGAAGCCCGCCAGCAGCGCGTCAACGGCGTCGAGCCCCTCGCGCAGATCGCCTTCCACATGGCTGACGATATGCATCACGTGGCTGTAGCGCTCGACAACAAAGCGCTCGGTGACCGTGACGCTGCCATAGGCGGCCACGCGGCCGACATCGTTGCGGCCGAGATCGAGCAGCATGAGGTGTTCGGCGCGTTCCTTCGGATCGGCGAGCAGGTCCTCCGCGCGCCGGGAGTCTTCTTCGGGATCGCCGCTGCGCGGGCGAGTGCCGGCGATGGGGCGGATAGCGACCCGGCCATCGCGCACACGCACGAGTATTTCCGGGCTCGATCCTACGAGGCAGACGCTGCCGAGGTTCATGTGAAACATGAAGGCGGATGGGTTAAGACGGCGAAGCGCCCTGTAGAAGCTGATGGGCTTGCGGTTGAACGGCGTCGTGAATCGCTGGCTTGGTACGACCTGGAAGATGTCGCCGGCCTTGATGTAATCGCGGCAGGTTTCGACGATCTCGAAATAGCGTTCCTGGCTGGTGTCCGATTTTATCTCTACGGGTTTGGAAGCGCCGTCCTTGGGCGGAATGGAGGCGAGGCGTTCGAGGCGCAACTCCACCTCGTCCAGCAGTTCGTCCACGGACTCCCCGTCTTCCTCGCGCCCGACGAGCATGAGCTCCTGATACAGATGATCAAAGATGACGACGACACGCGGCACCAGCAGCAGGACTTCAGGTACGCCCAGCACATCCGGTTTGGTAATGGCGACCGGTTCGACATACTGGATCATGTCGTAGCCGAGATAGCCGAAGGCGCCCGACGCCATCGGAGGAATGCCCGCGGGGGCTTCGGCGCGGGCTGAATTGACGAAGCGGCGCAGGGCTTCGATCGGCGTGCCGGATTCTGTGGCCGAGTCGGAAAAATCCGCGGTGCCGCTCGTCTCAGCGACCCCGTTCTGGATGCGGAACCAGCGGCCCGGTTCGATGCCTATGAAGGAGTAGCGGCCGAGGCGTTCGCCGCCGGCAATAGATTCGAACAGGAAACTGCCGGGCAGTTCCGCACCGAGCTTGAGCATGGCGCCGACCGGTGTTTCGATGTCTCCGATCCGCCGGCGAATGACGAGCCGAGCGGTCATGGAGCGTCCGCGATGGTCCGCTTGTAGGCGTCAAGCGACGTCTGGTTGGTTCGCAGCTTCATCGATTTCGAGATCTCGGACTGCAGCGCCTGGATCAGATCCTGACCCAGCGCATTCGACGTTGCCGCGGCAAGTTCGTTGCCGACGCCCGCCATGGCGGACTCGCTCGGCGGTTCGATGCTGTCGACTTTCAGGATCACGTAGGTATTGGGTGCGCCGGTGGGCAGGCTGACCGGCTTGCCGAGCGGGTTGCCGAACATGGCTTGCTGGATCGGGCCGGGAATGCCCGCCTGGCTCGCGGACGAACGGGTGACCGGCTGAGGTAAGGTTTCGATCGGGGACTCTGCTTTCGCGGCCGCCTGCTCGAACGTTTCGGTGCCAGCGCCGATCCGGTCGATAATGCCGTTCACGGCCTCGAGCGAGGCACTGTTCTGCCGTTCGACGATCAGCACACTGCGCACCGCATCGGAGATGTCCTCGAAAGCCGGTGTCGACGGCGGGACGATCTCGCGCGTAGACGCCACGAAAATAGCATTTGCCGTGTCGAAGCGGCTTGTCAGTTCGCCCTGTTGCAGGCGGAAGGCCTGCGCCACGGCTTCCTGAGCTTCGTTCAGAAGTCCAAACCGCATACCCGATTCCGCTACGCCGGTGGCATCAACGGGCAAGAAACTGATGACCGGGATTTTCAGATTGGCGGCGACCTGCCCGAGATCATATCCAGCGGCCAGGCTTTCATCGAGCTGGTCCATCTTTTCGGTGAAGATAAGTTGTGCCCGTTCGCCGGCCAGTTCCTCGCGGATGACATCCGAGACTTCTTCGAGTGGTTTGACCGGGCCCGGCTGCACCGAGATCAGGCGCGCGACCATCCATTGGCCATTCACATCGCGCGGTCCGAACATCGCACCGCTCTGCTTGCCAGCGCCGAACATGGCGTCGCGCAGGGCGGCGTCAGAGACTTCCGAGGCGCGGCTGGTCTGCAGGACGTTGGAGACGGCGCCGCGAACGGCGTTGGGGTCTCCGCCGCCGGCCAGAACGCCAAAGGCTTCGCGAGCAGAATCCCGGTTGTCGAACAGCAGCACGGCATAGGTGCGCTGGTCGGGATCGGAGAAGCGTTCGGATTTCGTCGCTTCGTAAATCGTTGCGATTTCCTGATCGGTCACTTCGACTTCGCCCAGGAAATCTTCAGCCGACATCCGCAGCAGGTCGATCCCGCGCCGTTCAGGCTGTTTCAACTGTTCGAGGTTTGAGTCGTAATAGGCTTTCACCTCTTCCGGAGTTGGCTCGATCGGCGGTGCGCCCTTGAGGGCGTCAAGCAGGAACCAGGATACGTTCCGCAGCTCGCCGAAATACAGGATCTGAACATCGTTCAGGATTTTTGGCGCGTTGACAGCGGATGTCGCCGCAACCTGCATGGTCTGGATCGTCAGGTCGTCGGCCATCTGCTGTTCGAAGTCATCGAGCGTGAAGCCGAGCTGTTGCACCCGCTGGCGCAGGAGGGTCGCGTCAAGTTCGCCCGTCAGCGGGTTCTGGAAGGCTTCGATGGATTTAGTTTGCTCAAGGACGGCGTCCGTAGACGGCGCAAGTCCGAGCCCGGCGCCATAACCGAGCACCGTGATCCGGGCTGTTTCCGACTCGTATATCTGGTCAACAAGGCCGTCCTCGAGCGCTTCGGTCTTGGTGACCGGCTTCTCGGACGTTGCATTCATGTTGCGCAGGACGCTTTCGACCCGGCGGTCCAGATCTGTCGGGTCAAAGCCGCGCGAGCCAGCCTGGGCAATGTTGGCGCCAAGGCCGTTCCGGATCTGGTTGACGATCCCGTCGACACCCCAGAACGCCATCCCGACGACGATGATCATGACGACGATCTTGCCGAAGACGGAGTTCGTCAGCCGTTTCATCAAGGCAAGCATGGCGGAAGTCTCTTTGGAATGGGTTTGCCGGTTGGCTCACAGCTTGCTAGGCGACGGGCCGGTTACTTGCAAGATAGGGAACGCGGCATGAACCGTAAGCTGATCGCCGGGAACTGGAAGATGAACGGCCTGCGCGTCGACCTCCAGACAGTACGAGAAATTGCAACCGGTTTGGCGGCTTCGACGGCCGCTCCGGAGGCGCTTTTGTGCGTTCCGGCGACACTTTTGGCGGAAGCTGCCCGGCAAGCCTCCGGCACGGCGCTGTGCATTGGCGGTCAGACCTGCCATTCTCAGGAGAAAGGCGCGTATACAGGTGATGTGTCGGCCCCGATGCTCAAGGAAGCGGGCGCCGGGTTCGTGATCACCGGGCATTCGGAACGGCGCACCGGACATGGCGAGACGGACGAAATTGTCGCAGCGCAGGCCCGCGCCGCGGTTAACGCCGGTCTCACGCCCATCATCTGCGTCGGCGAAACCCTCGACGAGCGGTCATCGGGAGCTACCCTGAAGGTCATCGAAGGGCAGCTGACCGGCTCGCTCGACGGGCTGGAACCGAACAGTTTCGTTCTCGCTTATGAGCCGCTCTGGGCAATCGGGACCGGCAAAGTGGCGACTCCCGCCCAGATCGCGGAAGTTCATGCCTTTATCCGGCAGTTCCTTGAGCAGCGCTTTGGCAAGCCCGGCCAGACCGTCAAAATCCTGTACGGCGGCAGCCTGAACCCCGGAAATGCAGCCGAAATCCTGCCGATCTCGAACGTCGATGGAGGCCTGATCGGCGGCGCGAGCTTGAAGGCGGGGGACTTTCTCGCCATCTACAATGCGGCGGCCGCACTGACAGTGTGAACCGTCCGGCTTGGCGAATGCCCATAAGCGGGATAAGCGAGCGCGAAATTCCCAATCAGCCGGGCCCCGATCCATGCAGAACGTCATTCTCGTTATCCATATCCTCGCCTGTCTGGCACTGATCGGGCTTGTCCTGGTCCAGAAATCGGAAGGCGGCGGCCTTGGAATCGGGGGCGGCGGGGCCAATTCGCTGATGTCCGGACGCGGCGCGGCAGGCGCCATTGTGCGCACGACGATCATCATTGGCGGCATTTTCTTTGTCACCAGCCTCGCCCTGACGTCGATTGCCAACCGGTCGAACGGCAATCCGTCGGGCATCGAAAGAGCGTTGGAAGAGTCGTCCCCGGCCCTCAATCCCGAAGAGCCCGCGGACCTGTTCGACCCTACGGTGCCGCTCTTGGGGAACGAAACCGTGCCTGAAACGGCGCCTGGCACCTCGGTCGTGGTGGATCCGCCGGTGACCGTTGTGGACCCGACCGCCATCGAAGTCCTGCCACCGGCAGAGCCTGTGCCAGAGCCGGAAACCGCGCCAGCCGAGACCAATCCCCAGTAATTTTGGCTGAGGTTCGTATTCGCGGCAGCCGCGCCCGCGAATCGTTGCAAGAATGTGATCCCATGATCCGCTATATTTTCATTACGGGCGGCGTGGTGTCTTCCCTCGGCAAAGGCATCGCCTCCGCAGCGCTGGGCGCCCTGTTGCAGTCGCGCGGCTACGGCGTGCGTCTGCGCAAGCTTGACCCCTACCTCAACGTTGACCCGGGAACGATGAGCCCGCGTCAGCACGGCGAAGTCTACGTCACCGATGACGGCGCCGAGACCGATCTGGATCTCGGCCACTATGAGCGCTTCACGGGCGTATCCGCCCGCCAGTCCGACAACATCACGACCGGGCGCATCTACAGCCGCATCATCGAGAAAGAGCGCCGCGGCGACTATCTCGGCGCGACGATCCAGGTCATTCCGCACGTTACCAACGAGATCAAGGATTTCGTCCTGTCCGATCCCGGGCCGGGCGTTGATTTCGTTCTGTGCGAAATCGGCGGCACGGTCGGCGATATCGAGGGCCTGCCCTTCTTCGAGGCCATTCGTCAGCTCGGCCAAGAGCTTGGCCCGGAGCGGACCTGCTTCATCCACCTGACGCTGCTGCCTTACATTCCGGCCGCCGGCGAGATGAAGACCAAACCGACTCAGCACTCCGTCAAGGAACTACGCTCGATCGGCATCCAGCCACAGATCCTGTTGTGCCGTTGCGACCGTCCGATTCCCGAGAACGAGAAGGGCAAGATCGCGAGCTTCTGCAACGTTCGCCCCTCCAGCGTCATCGAGGCGCGCGACGTCCGGCACATCTATGACGTGCCGGCGGCCTACCACGCCGAAGGTCTCGACAAGGAAGTGATCCGCCACTTCGCGATCACCGATGCGCCGGAGCCTGACCTGTCGGGTTGGCAGCGCATTGCGCAGACTATCCACAATCCGGACGGCGAAGTCTGCGTGGCGCTTGTCGGCAAATACACCGACGTTCCGGATGCGTACAAATCAGTCGCCGAGGCACTGAGCCATGGCGGGGTCGCCAACAACGTCAAGGTCACCGTCAGGCTGATCAACTCCGAAGAGTTCGATGACGACGCGCGCCCCCTCGATATTCTCGAAGGGGTTCACGGCATCATCCTGCCAGGCGGCTTCGGCGAACGCGGCGCCCACGGCAAGATCCGCGCCTCGAGGTTCGCGCGCGAACGCAAGGTGCCGTGTTTCGGAATTTGCTACGGCATGCAGATGTCGGTGATCGAAGTCGCCCGCAATCTTGCGGGCCTGCAGGATGCCAACACGACCGAGAACGACCGCCGCACCAAGAACCCGCTCGTCGGGCTCATGGAAGAGTGGACGAAGGGCAACGAGAAGGTCACCCGCGACGAGAATACGGACAAGGGCGGCACGATGCGCCTCGGCGCCTATCCGGCGCGCCTCAAGGCCGGCAGCCGGGTGGCTGAGGTGTACGGATCAAACGAGATCTCGGAGCGCCACCGTCACCGCTACGAGGTCAACGCCTCCTACATTCCGGAGCTGGAGAAGCACGGCGTGGTGTTTTCGGGCCTGTCACCGGATGGCACCTTGCCGGAAATCTTCGAGATTCCGGATCATCCTTGGTTCATCGGCGTGCAGTTCCATCCGGAACTGAAATCGCGTCCGTTCGAGCCGCATCCGCTGTTTGCGAGCTTCATCGGCGCGGCGGTCAAGCAATCCCGCCTCGTCTGAGTTTCAGGTCCGCGTGACCTGGAACTGGCCCACATTGATCCGGCCGTCGCTGAACCCGGCTTCGCAATAGCTGAGATAGAAGTTCCAGAGCCGGCGGAACTGCTCATCGAATCCCATGGGCTGGATTTCGCTCCAGCGATCGTTGAAGGCGCGCGACCATTCATTGCAGGTGCGGGCGTAATCCTGACCGAAATAGGCCACGCCGTCATGACGCAGGCCTGCGGTCGCAAGCTGTTCCTTCAGAACCTTTTCACTGATCAGCATGCCGCCCGGAAAAATGTGCTGCTGGATGAAATCGACCCGGTGGCGATAGCGCGGGAACAGTTCGTCATCGATGGTGATGATCTGGAGTGCGGCGCGCGCGCCGTCCTTGAGAGACGAGAAGACCTTGGCGAAGTAGCTTGGCCAATACGGCTCGCCCACCGCCTCGAACATCTCGATGGAGGCCACGCCGTCATAGGTTCCGACATGATCGCGGTAGTCTTCGAGCCGGATTTCAACCTGGTCGCTCAGCCCGTTCGCGCGCATGCGCTCTTCGGCATAAGCCTTCTGCGCGGGTGAGATGGTCAGGCACGTCACCTTGCTGCCGCGATGCTTCGCCGCGTACTCGGCGAACCCGCCCCAGCCGCATCCGATTTCCAGAATGTGGGAGCCGGGACCTGCGTGGATACGCTCACAGATTTCGTGATACTTGCGCATCTGCCCCTGTTCGAGCGACTGGTTCGGGCTTTCGAAATAGGCCGAAGAATAGGTCATGCTCGGATCCAGCCATTTTTCGTAGAAGGCGTTGCCGAGGTCGTAGTGCGCCATGATGTTCTTCTTGGCGCCCGCCTTGGAATTGCGCCGGCTGAACGCATGGCGCACCATGTTCATTGAGCGGACGAAAATGTTTCCGCGGGAAAGACGCGAGGCTGAATCAAAGTTCGCGGAGAAGAAGCGAAGCACGGCGGTCAGGTCCGGCGTCGACCAGTCTCCATCCATGTAGGATTCGGCGAAAGCGACGTCGCCGCCCGAGAGGGCGCGGTTCATGAACCGGAAGTTGTGGACGTTGATCGTGGCCTCAGGGCCGGGGCCTTCGTTCTGGAACTTCAGGTGCATGCCGTTGGGGAGCACGAAAGTCAGCGTACCATTCTTTGTACGGAACAAGACCATCGCGGCCAGCTTGAGGCTGGCCGGCACACCCTTCAGTTGCCGGACGGTCTGCGGCGTGGCGATAACAGGCGTGGTCATACTGAGCTATCCGGTTTGATGGTCGTTAGAGGAAGCGGCTCTGCCGCAAGGGTCGTCTCGCGGCCTGGTAGTGCCGGCCGGGAATGATACTTCGCACCGCGCATCCAGATCAGAAGCGCCTGCCAGTGGATGGCGAAGGTCACACCGATCGTGGACAGGGGATTCTTCAGGGCGAGCGTCATGAGATTGGCCGTTGTTGCCTCAAGCTTACGTGCCTTGATGTTCGCCAGATGTGTGCGCTCACCATCTTTGATGTTTTCAACCACGACATCGAGCGTTTCCCCCGGCTCACGCAGGGTAAACCGGTAATGGCCGCTCACATCAAAAAAAGGAGAGACGTGAAAATTCTTGTCGGAGGTGTGGACGGATCGTGCGCCTTCGACAGCAGCTACATAGCAATGCCGCTCGCCAAACGTGTTCCGCACTTCATAGATGATGCCGCGTAGATCGCCTTCGGCGCCATAGCCATACCACAGCGACAGCGGCGCGAACTTGTAGAAGAAATGCCGTGGGAACGTGACCAGGCGCACCTTGCCAGTCTTGAGCACAACGCCGGCCGTCGCGAACAGGTCCTCCGCCCACGCCCGGAGGGTACCGGTTCTCTGGTCGCCGCCGTGATCTGCTTCATGGAAAGAGAACAGCCCCGGCTTGTTTACCGTAAACAGGCGGGACATCCGGCCAGCCTCTGCAAGCCGGTCGATATCGATGTCGATCAGTGCAAGCTGATAACGGAATCCCCGTTCGAACGGGACAAACCTCTTATGCAGCGTTTGCCCTGACCACAGCCTCAGGGGCGGTGAAATCACGCTGAAACCTCGGCCTTCGCTTCTGGTTCCGAAGTGTTGCGCCGCGCCGAGATAATGTCCACGCCTTTCGCGTCCCAAGGAACCTTTCCGCCGAGGGACAACGCCGGAGAGAGTCCCGACTTCAGGCCGTCTTCATGGAAACCGCGGCCCATCCACGCGCCGGCGAACCACAACCCGTCCTGTCCCTGCAGCCGCTTGATGGACCGCACAGCGGCTTCCGCCGCCGCATCGAACTGCGGATGGTCGAAGGAGTAGGTGTGGAAAGTCAGGGCTGGGGAGGGGGGCGCTTCAGGATTGAGCGTGATGAAGACCGGCTTCTCCAGAACAATGTTCTGCAGCTTGTTCATCCAGTAGGTCAGGCAGATGTCCCCGCTGCCCTGCTTGAGCACGTTCCAGCTGGCCCATGCCGCCTTGCGGCCCGGCATCAGCGCGGGATCGCGGTGCAGATAGATCGTGTTCGGACGATACTTCACCGAGCGCAAGAAAAACGCCTGATCTTCGAAATCTCGCTCGACGAGCCGGAGCGCTTCGTCGGAGTGACAGGCTAGGATCACTTCATCAAACAGTTCCGTAGCGCCGGAAGTCAGCACCACGGCAACCTTGTCACCGAACGAGTGCACTTTGGCCACGCCGGCGTTCGGACGCACGCGGGCGCCAAGCGCCTCCGCTGCCCGGCTAACATAATTCTTGCTGCCGCCTGAGACGGTACGCCACTTAGGGCGTTCCTTGTGCATCAGGCGGTGATTGTCGAAGAACTGGAAGAAGCTGAGGGCCGGGTAGTCGAGCATCCGGTCTTCCGGCGTGGACCAGATAGCGGCGCCCATAGGGAGGATGTAGTTCTGGCGAAAGTCCTCGTCGAAGCCATGCCGCTCAAGCCAGGCGCCGAGCGTCGTGTCATTGATCGCGCCAGAGGCAAGGTCCGTTCGCGCAATGTCGTTGAACTTGAGGATCGTCTGCCAGAACCGGTGGAAGCGCGGGTTCAGGAAGTTTCGCTTCTGCGCGAAGATGCCGCCCAGGGTCGAAGCCCAGGTCCAGCCCTTTGGATCGGAAACCGAGAAACTCATGTCGGAGGCTTCAGTCTCTACACCCAGAGCGTCGAAGAAGCCGATCAGGTTCGGATAGTTGAGCCCGTTGTAGACGATGAACCCGAGATCGACGTTCACCGAGACGCCATCATAGTCGAACGTGTGTGTGCAGGCGTGCCCGCCGAGACGGTCATCCTTTTCGAAAACGGTGACGTCAGCCGTGTCCCGCAGCGCCCACGCTGCGCCGAGACCTGATATTCCAGATCCGATGACCGAAATTTTCTTCATGCCGCCCCCTGCTCCTCTTTTGTCTGTTTGTAAGCGTCGAGGGCCCGCTGCCGCGCCGCGCTGTGTTCGACGATTGGTTTCGGATAGGTTTTTCCGAGGACCACACCGGCCGTCTTTAGAATGCCCTCAGGCGCTTCGAAGGGCGCATGCAGGAACTTGTCTGGCACCCGCGCAAGTTCGGGGCACCAGCGCCGGACATAAGCGCCGGTCTCGTCAAACTTGCTGCCCTGGGTGATCGGATTGAACACGCGGAAATACGGCGCCGCATCTGCGCCGCTTCCAGCCGTCCATTGCCAGCTGGCAGCATTGATCGCTGGATCGGCGTCCACCAGCGTATCCCAGAACCAGGTTTCGCCCGCCTGCCACGGCAGAAGCAGATGCTTTGTCAGGAAGGACGCGGCGATCATCCGTACACGGTTGTGCATCCATCCGGTCTGCCAAAGCTGGCGCATGCCGGCGTCGACGACCGGATAGCCCGTCTGCCCGGCTTGCCAGAAGCCAAGCGCTGCCGCATTTGACAGCCAAGGCATCCGGTCGAAATTTGAGTTGTAGTTCTTGCGGGCGAGCTCCGGATTGAAGTGGAGCAGCACGTGGGAGAACTCGCGCCACGCAATTTCGGACAGGAAAACCAGCGCGGCACGCTCATCGATGCGGCGGGCTTCGACACCCCCTTTCACGGCCCGCCAGATTTGCGCGGGGCCAATTTCTCCGAATCGCAAATGCGGCGACAGCCGCGAGGTGGACTCGTCCAGGTCTGGCCGGTTGCGCGTCTCGGCATAGCCATTGACCGGGCCGTCGAGGAATGCCGCAAGTCTCGCCAGCGCGCCGGCTTCGCCCGGCGTCCAGGCGTCGGCCAAGCCTGCGGACCAGTCTGGCCCTCGCGGATGCAGATCCCAGTCGGCAAGGTCCTCACTGGCGGCCGCAGTGTTTCCCAACCGTTTTGGCGCCGGCAACGCAGCAGGGGCGACATACGCCGCCTGCATGGCGCGCCAGAACGGGGTGAACACGCGGTAGTAGCCGCCGGAGCCCGTTTTCAGCGCCCAGGGTTCCATCAGCAGGCGCCCGTTGAAGCTCTGAACGTTGATGCCGGTCTCTTTCAGGGCCGCCTTGACCGCTGCATCTGCGGATTTCTCCGCCTCGCCGTACCGGCGTGTCCAGAAAACAGACTTCGCACCCGTCTCGGCGGCCAGCGCATTCAGCACCTTCAGGGCGTCGCCGGTTTTCAGAACCAGCCGCCCGCCGAGCCCTTCCAGCGAGGCCGCCAGGGCCATCAGGCTCTGGTTGAGCCACCACCTAGAAGCACCGCCGGGCGCCCGCGCACCCGGGATGCCGGTCTCCCGGATGTAGAGGCAGACGATCGGCGCGCCCGTTTCTACCGCAGCCGCTAGAGCCGGATTGTCGGTTAAGCGGAGGTCCTCACGAAACCAGACAATCACGGGCGGCAAAACTGACATGAAACTCGGCCAAATCCTGAAGTCTGCTATGTACAGATACGCCCCGACCTGCTCGTTGGATCAATCCATCCTGCAGCCCGGACTTTCAACCCGCACCTACCGCCGCTATACCGCCCCAAAGCCTAAAGAAAGCGCCGGATGCAGCCTGCCCGCCTTCGCCAGATCATGGACAAAGCGCGGGGCCGGCGTGTGCTGTGCGTCGGCGATGTCATGCTCGACCGCTTTGTGTACGGCGTCGTCAACCGCATTTCACCCGAAGCACCCGTCCCTGTGCTGCGCCAGACCCGCACCGCCAGCATGCCCGGCGGCGCGGCCAACGTCGCCCGCAACCTCGCATCCCTCGGCCTGCAGGCCATCATCATCGGAGCTGTCGGTACCGACGAGGCCGGCATCGAGCTCAACGAACTGCTGGAACATTCCCCCGGCATCTCGGCGCGTCTCGTGCCGCTCAAGGAGCGCCCGACGACGCTCAAGACCCGCCTCGTCGCCGGCGGCCAGCAACTGCTGCGTCTCGACGCCGAGGAAGTTGGTGCGCCCAGCGCTTCTGGCGAGCAGTCGATCATCGGCGCGATCGAAGACCTGGTGCCCACCGTTTCGGCCGTGCTGGTCTCGGACTATGCCAAAGGCCTGCTGACGGACGCGATCCTGTCGGCGATCCTCTCGGCTGCGGCGCGCCACTCTGTACCGGTGATCGCGGATCCCAAGGGCAAGGATTTCTCGCGCTATGGCGCGGTCGATATCCTCAAACCAAATGCTGGCGAACTCGGCGCGGCAATGGAATTGCCGACGGCAACGACTTCGGACGTCGAGATGGCATTGGATACCGCGCAGCGCCGGCTTCCCGCAAAAGCCATTGTTGTGACGCGCGCGGCGCAAGGCATGTCCTATATCGAGGCGGGCTCCGCATGCGGCCACGTCACCGGCAAGGCGCGCGAAGTCTTCGATGTGTCCGGGGCCGGCGACACGAGCCTTGCCGCCCTCGGCGCTGCGGTTGTCGCCGGCGCGACCCTGGAAGAAGCGGTCAACGTCGCGATCCTTGCCTCCGGCATCGCCGTCGGAAAATCCGGCACGGCGACCGTTTCAGCGTCCGAGCTGCTCGACGCGATCCAGCTCTCGGGCGGCGCTCAGAAAGCGGGCACCCTGACAGCCGATGCCATGGTCGGCCAGATCGAGCGCTGGAGGGAAGGGGGGCTGCGTATCGGATTCACCAACGGTGTGTTCGACATTCTGCATCCCGGCCATGTCCGCGTGCTCGAAGAATCCCGCAGCCGCTGCGACCGTCTTGTGGTCGGCCTCAACTCGGACGCCTCGGTGAAGCGCCTGAAGGGAGCCGAGCGGCCCGTCAATTCCGAACAGTCGCGCGCTCAGGTCCTGTGCGGTCTCGCCGCCGTCGATGGCGTGGTGATCTTCGAGGAAGACACGCCCCTGAACCTCATCACCGCCCTTAAGCCCGATGTGCTCGTCAAAGGCGGCGACTACACGCGCGACACGATCGTCGGTGCCGACCTGGTCGAAGCGCGCGGCGGCGAAGTGTTCGTCGTACCCCTGGTGCCGGGCCAATCCACCACGTCGATCATCGCGCGCTCAAGGGGCGGCGCATGAGCCAGGCGGCGCAGATTGCAGCCGACCTGCTGCGCCAGTACGGCGAAGATGCTGTCGTGATCGCCACGCTGCGGGCGGCCGAAGTGGCGGCGCTGGGGGATATTGAAGCATTGGCCCATTGGGACGAAGTGGCGGCGATCCTGTCAGGTAATGAGGCGCCGCCGCAGGACATTAACTAGGGCAGGGGCCCTGCCCCGCGCTTCAGTTCGTAGAGTGTTTCTTGAGCTCGTAAGTGCCCCGGCCGGTCAGGTCGAACCATTCCGGAATGTCCGGGTGGCTCAGCGGCATGTCTGAATCATCCGGCAGCAGGTTCTGTTCCGACACGTAGGCAATGTAATGCGTGCGCTCGTTCTCGGCGAACAGGTGGTAAAAGGGCTGGTCCTTGTTCGGCCGGACTTCCTCGGGGATGGATTCGTACCATTCGTCGGTGTTCGCGAACTGCGGATCAACGTCAAAAATGACGCCCCGGAATGCAAAAACCCTATGCCGGACGACCTGCCCGATCTGGAATTTGGCGATATGCTTGGAAATCGAGCCGTAATGATACCGTTCGTCGACCTTGTCGGTCAGCACGAAAGGCTCGCGCTTAGGCGGCTTCCGGCCCCCGAACCAGGCACGCAACCAGCCTGCAGGTCCACGTCTACTGGTCATTTTCAGCTCCTATGGTAGAGCATGCCTCAAGTTTGGGTTTCGGGCCACACCATGGCTGACAAAAAAGACGGAACTGGCGGTCGCAGGCGCGGCCCGCCCAGTTCCCAACGGGGAAAGCCGCTCTACGCAGCGGTGGACCTTGGCACGAACAACTGCCGGCTGCTGGTTGCGGAGCCCCGCGGCCAGTCGTTCCGCGTGGTTGATTCCTACTCCCAGATCGCCCGCCTGGGCGAAGGCCTGCACGATTCCGGCCGTCTGTCGGATGCCGCGGTGGAGCGTGCCATGAGCGCGCTGCACGCCATCCGCAACAAGCTCAAACAGCACGGCGTGGGCCGGGTCCGCTGCATCGCCACGGAGGCTTGCCGCAAGGCGGCCAATGGCGCGGATTTCATCCGCCGGGTGCAGGACGAAACCGGGCTGACGTTCAAGGTGATCGGCGCCAAGGAAGAGGCCCGGCTCGCCACGATCGGCTGCTATGACCTGATCGTTCCGGAGGTCAAATCCGTGCTGGTCGTCGATGTCGGTGGCGGCTCAACCGAACTCTCGCACGTGAACGCCAGCGCAATCCAGACTGGCGGTCTCGCTGGTATCCTGAAGGATGCGCCGATCCTCGATTGGACAAGCCTGAAGGTCGGGGTCGTCACCCTGTCTGAATCCGTCGACCTGAGCGACGAAGCGGCCGCCTGGCCGCTGATGCTGGACCGGGCGCGGACAGCGGTCAAAGGCTGGCCGGCCATCGAACGCGTTGCCCGGCGGCTCGCCGAGGATGACGGCTACCTGATCGGCACATCCGGTACCGTGACCTGCCTGGCGGGCGTCCACCTGAAGCTCGACCGGTACCGCCGGGACAAGGTGGATGGCAGCTGGCTGTCGCGCGACGAGGGCCGCGCCACAATGGATCAGTTGCGCCATCTTGGCGTCGCAGGGCGCGCCAAGCTTCCGACAATTGGCGAAGAACGTGCGCCCCTGATGCTGGCGGGCTGCGCCATCATGGAGGCGGTCTGGGAAGTGTTCGATGCCCACAAACTGCGCGTCGCGGATCGCGGACTGCGCGAAGGCATCCTATTGTCGATGATGCACGGTCAGCGGCCTCAAAGGCGCCGCCGCCCGAAACGGCCAGGCGCCCGGCCAGCCCCTGTTGGAGACGGCCATGTCGGATGAAGAGAAGCGGCGCTGGAAAAAGCCGACGACTGAAAAGACCGGATCAGGCCGCAGCGTCACCGAGCGCAAGGTCATTGCGCGCAACGCCAAGTCCGAGAGCTCAAAGAAGTGGATCGAGCGGCAGTTGCAGGACCCGTATGTCCGCAAGGCGATGGACGCCGGCTACCGGTCGCGTGCGGCCTACAAGCTGCTCGAAATCGACGAGGAAACCCACATCCTGAAACGCGGCCAGCGCGTCATTGATCTCGGCTGCGCGCCCGGCGGCTGGATTCAGGTCGCCTTGCTGAAAGGCGCAGCAGAAGTGGTCGGCATCGATCTTCTGCCCGTTCAGACGATTGACGGCGCGACCATCTTCGAAGGCGACGTGAACGAGCCAGGGGATGTCGCGAAGGTTCTCGCGGCGCTGAGTGGCCCGCCGGATCTTGTCCTGTCCGACATGGCGGCAAATACTACCGGTCACAAGCAGACCGATCACCTGCGCACGGTCACGCTGGTCGAACTTGCGGTTGATTTTGCCATCGCGCATCTCGCGCCCGGCGGTACATTCTGTTCCAAGGTTTTTCAGGGCGGCACGACGCAGGAGTTGCTTGTGACGCTCAAGACTCACTTCAAGACTGTGAAACACATCAAGCCGCCAGCGAGCCGCTCGGGCAGTCCCGAAATCTACGTGGTCGCCAAAGGGTTCAAAGGCAGACAACCGGCGAAGGGAGATATCTCGTGAAGTTTACAGGCGGTTGTTACTGCGGCGCGGTCCGGTACGAGGCCGATGGCGACCCGATCATGAAGGCGCGGTGCCATTGCCGCGAATGCCAGTATTTCACCGGCGGCGAAGGTAATGACTTTATGGCGATGCCAGTTGCCGGATTTCACTTCACCAAGGGTGAGCCGAAATCCTACACCAAGCCTGATCTGAAAGGCGCCGCCACACGCCAGTTCTGCGCCGAGTGCGGGACACCAATCCTGACGAAATCGCCGGCCTTGCCGATTGCCGTGATCCTGAAAGTCGGCTCGCTGGATGATCCCAAACTGTTCGGCGGACCACAGATGATTTTCCAGACGGCGGACGCGCATCCTTTCCATCTGATGCCGGAAGGTGTTCCGGCTTTTGCCAGGTTTCCCGGATGAAGACCGCCCTGTTCTGCCTGGCCCTGCTCGCCCTGCCCGCCTGCTCACTGTTTCATTCGGCAGGGAAGGGGGAGAGCACGTTAACGGACACTGCGCCGCCAGCCTATGAACGCATTGTCTTCACCGCCTCCAAGGCGACACCTGCTGAGCGAGCGGCCTGCGAAGCTGCCGGCGGTTCGATCCAGCCCAGCGGCAAGCTGCGATGGGAAAACTGCGTGCAACCCTTTGCGGACGCCGGCAAGGCCTGTTCCGGAGACGCGGACTGCGTGGGCGAGTGCCGCTACGAAGGCGCCGTCGAGCTTCCGCCCGGCGCCGCGGTAACGGGGACTTGCCAGGTCACGGACGCGCGTTTTGGCTGCAATACGGTCGTCGAAAACGGCAAGATCGCGCACACGCTTTGCGTGGACTAGTCCACTAGTCGTGTGGACAGTTTCTGGACGGATTTTCAGAGCAGATGCGCCTCCGCCTCGTCGCGGTGCTTCTTCAGGTAGCGCATGAACGGCGTGCCGCCTGTGCCGACGTCGGGGTCGTTGCCGGCCGCGGTTGAGGCCTGCCGGTTGATGTAGGTCGCCGCATACTCAAGGTGGCGCGTACGAAAGCGCGCGAGCTTGCGGATGTTGTCGTTGTACAGCTCGCGAATCACTGGATTGCCTAGCTTTTGCACGACGCTTCGAAGCACGCTCTGCGCGCGCAGATCGTCAATGTAGCGGCGGTGCTGCGGCGGCCTGTAGGCGTGCAGCTCATCCAGAAACGAGCGGAGTGGGTCGCCCGCATGGCCGATGCCGAGCAGCGCGTCCATGGCGGGCACGATCGAGGATTGTGAACCCGTCTGCCCCCGGAAGGCCTGCGGCTTGCCGCCGGTCTCGGCGACGCCTTCGTACACGAGGCCTTCGCCCAGAGCCGGATTGTCTTTCCAGCCATGGATCCACGGCCGCACGCGGTGGAAGTAGACATACGGATCGCAGCGCTCCGGCATCCGGTCGAAGATCGCATTGACGTCGTCCCACACCGCGCTCATGACGCCGAGCGCGCGCTCGATTTCGGCCGCGATTTCGTCTTTCGCTGCGCCAACAAGCTTCGCCGCCTCGTGCAGCATCTCGCCGGCGCGCGCCTCGATGGCGACGTGCACGAGGATGAACCAGGCTTCGTCCATGCCGCCTTCGAAGTGCTGCAGCGTGTGAATGTTCGAGAGGTCGATTGGCCCCTTCCCGTCAAACCGGGTCCAGTTCTCGAGGGTGTAGCTGGAATAGGGGAGGAGGGGCGGCTGGCCGATGGCCTGCCCGATCTGCCAGATCGGCACCGCGAGACAGGCCGGCAGCGCTTTCGGCGCGTCCGGCTCGCCCCAGACATAGGCCTGCACCATGAAGCTGTAATGCAGCATCGCGATGCGCAGTTCGGCGTCACTGGCGCTCGCGCAGAAAGCCGTGAGGTCCAGCTTCGGGAGCGTCTCGAGGAAGCTGCGCAGGTGGCCCGTCGGGATCAGCTCCGGCAGGCGCAGGGCCATCTCTCGGGCGGGCTGCAGTTCGGCGGGCAGGATGACGGCGGCGGGGTCGAAACCCGCCAGGAAGCCGCGTTCAATACTCAATCCATAATCTGCCAAGTTCATCCAAGTTCCTCCCCAGGACACGATGGTTACAGATGCAACTAATATCGCTTCTATCGGTTGCGCCGGGAAGCGGCTTCACAAGCCCCCACGACTCCCTTACTAGGCCAAAAAGGGAGCTCCCCACATGATTATCCGACAAGCGATCACCTTCGACGACGTGCTCCTGCAGCCCGGCGCGAGCGAGGTCATGCCAGCCGAAGTCGACGTTTCGACGTTTCTGACCAAGGCCATTCCGCTGAACATCCCCCTGCTCTCTGCGGCCATGGATACGGTCACCGAAGCGCGTCTCGCCATCGCCATGGCCCAGGCCGGCGGCATTGGCGTCATTCACCGTAACCTGTCGGTTGAACAGCAGGCCGGCGAAGTCGCGATGGTCAAGAAATACGAGAGCGGTGTGGTGATGAACCCCGTCACCATTGCCCCAACTGCGACGCTCGGCGAGCTGCGCGAGTTGAAGGGGCGCACGCGCTTTTCCGGCATTCCGGTGGTCGAGAAGAACGGCAAGGTCGTCGGCATTGTCACCAACCGCGACACGCGATTTGCCGAAGACGCTAACGAAAAGGTCGCGAGCCTGATGACGCGCGACGTCGTCACCGTGAAGATGGACACGCCCATCGAGGAAGCCCGCCGCCTGCTCCACAAGCACCGGATCGAGCGCCTCGTGATTGTCGACGAGAGCGGCCGGTGCATCGGCCTGCTGACCGTCAAGGACATGGACAAGGCCTCGCTGAACCCCTTCGCCGCGAAAGATCCTGCCGGCCGTCTGCGCGTCGCCGCAGCCTCCACGGTGGGCGATGCAGGCTTCGAGCGCACCGAGGCGCTGATCGCCGCCGGCGCGGACGTCGTGGTCATCGACACGGCGCACGGTCACTCGAAGGCCGTTGCGGACGCTGTCCTGCGCGCCAAGAAAATCTCCAACGCCGTGCAGATCATCGCGGGCAACGTCGCAACGGCGGAAGCCACGAAAGCGCTGATCGACGCGGGCGCAGATGCCGTTAAGGTCGGCATCGGCCCGGGCTCGATCTGCACGACGCGCATCGTGGCCGGCGTCGGCGTACCTCAGCTTACCGCGATTGAAGACTGCGCGAACGCTGCAGCGGCGTCTGGCATTCCGATCATCGCGGATGGCGGGATCAAGTTCTCCGGCGACTTCGCCAAGGCGCTCGCCGCCGGGGCCTCCACCGCCATGATGGGCTCGATGTTCGCAGGCACCGAGGAGAGCCCCGGCGAAGTGTTCCTGTACCAGGGCCGCTCGTACAAGGCGTATCGCGGCATGGGCTCGCTCGGCGCCATGGCGCGCGGCTCGGCGGATCGCTACTTCCAGAAAGACGCCGCGGCGGACAAACTCGTGCCGGAAGGCATTGAGGGGCAGGTGCCGTACAAGGGCGCGCTCGGTCCGATCATCCATCAGATGGTCGGCGGCCTGCGCGCCGCGATGGGCTATGTCGGTGCGCGCACGATTGCGGAGCTGCATGCGAAAGCGCAGTTCGTGCAGATCACGGGGGCAGGGCTGCAGGAGAGCCATGTTCATGACGTGATGATGACGCGGGAGTCGCCGAACTATTCGCTGCCGAGGGGCTGACGCGGCTCTCGCCACATTGCTTCCATGGGCGGTGAGCCAGAGCCCAGTTCGAACAGCTTCATCCGCTGGAAGCCGTGGCTGACATAGAAGCCGGTGTTCGCCGGGTTCGTGTTTTCCAGGTAGCAGGGCAGGGAAGCGCGGTCGGCCGCGTCCAGCACCGGCCGGATCAGTTTCTTCCCGAGGCCCTGCCCCCTCGCCGACTTTCGCGTGCCGATAGTGAAGAGGTACATGTGCGGGGTTTTTGGATGCTCGCGGGCCATGGCTTCGCCGGCGCCCAGTCCGCGCTTCGCGGCGCCCTTTTCGCCCTTCGTCATCAGCGACCAGACCAGACGCATCGTCTGCAGGTTGCTCAGTTCGCGGCTCTGCGCCGAGTGCGCCCACATCGTGGCGCCGGTATCGCCGTGGAGATGGCAGAGGCCGCGCGGCAGGTAGATGCTGCGGGCGAGTTCGCCAAACACCGGCGGCATGGTTTGCGTATTGCCGAAGATCCAGAGGTTCACAGGATCCTCAGCGAAGGCTTCCGCGGTGATGCTGCCGAGCTGTTTCCAGTCGCGGGCCATGGCGGGGCTTAGCCCCTCGGGAAGTTGAATGTCCATGAGGTGTGTCCTTACGCTGCCGGCAGAGCGAAGCCTTCGAGCAGCACGATATCCGCCGTGGAGGCCGCGAAACGGTGCCGGACGATGTCCTGGTAGGCTGGCGACGTGTACCACGCCCGCATCACGGCCTTGGAGGGAAACTCCAGAAGCACGGTGCGCGTGCAGCGCCATTCGCCCTCGATCACTTCGGGGGCCTCGTCGACGGCCAGCAGCTTGCCTCCGAACGGCGCAAACGCGGCCATGAACCCATTGCCGTAGCTGGCGTAGGTATTTGGGTCGGTGATGGTCAGTTTGGCGACGACATAGGCGGTCATGGCGGAGGCTCTCCAGAGGCCGGGTCACTGTAAGATTTGGAAGAATACGGTGTCCAACGGTTTCATTGCCCTCCCGGCACGGGTATGGCCACCGGAAAGCCAGTGAAGAGGATATGCCATGCGCACAGGCGGCAAGATCAGCGCGGCCATCGAGGTCCTGCGCGACGTGCTGGAGCGTCACCAGCCGCTCAAGATCGCCCTGCGCGACTGGGGCAAGCGGGCGCGCTATGCCGGCTCCAAGGACCGGGCATGGGTCTCCGGCCTGGTGCTGGACGCACTCCGGAAACGCAATTCCATCGCCCATCACATGGGCCACAATGATCCGCGCGCGTTGATCCTGGGCGCCCTGCGTATTGCCTGGGAATGGAACGCACGGGACATCGAGGAGGCCTGCTACGACGACCACGGGCCCACGCCGCTGACCAATGACGAGCGCAGCCGGCTCATCCTGGCGCCGGATCCGTCCGCCGCGCCGCACATTCAAGGCGACTATCCAGACTGGATGGCGCCGCACATGCAGCGCGCGTTCGGCCCTGATGCGGTGATCGAAGCGCAGATGATGGCCGTTCGGGCGGACGTCGACCTGCGGGTCAACACGCTGAAGTCTGATGCGGAAAAAGCGGCGCTGCCGCTGAAATCCGTAAAGGCCGAGCCGTCGCGCCTGCTGAAGAACGCCTACCATATCCCGGCGCGCGACCCGACCGAGCGCGAGGACAGCATCGAAGGCATCCCGGCCTTTTCCAAAGGCTGGGTCGAGGTGCAGGACGCGGGGAGCCAGATCGCCGCGGCAGCAGCGTGTGCGAAACCCGACGAACAAGTCATGGACTATTGCGCGGGCGGCGGCGGCAAGACGCTGGCGCTCGCCGCGCAGATGCAGGGCCAGGGCCAGATCCACGCCTACGATATCGATGGCAAGCGGCTCTCCGCGCTTATTCCGCGCCTGAAGCGTTCCGGCGCCCACAATGTGCAACTGGTGCATCCGAGCGAGGGCAATGCGCTTGAGCCGCTCGTGGGGCAGATGGACCTTGTCTTCGTTGATGCACCTTGCACCGGCACGGGCACCTGGCGCCGCCGGCCGGATTCAAAATGGCGCGTGAAGCCCGCCCAGCTGCAAAAGCGCATGCAGGACCAGCGTGAAATCCTGCAAGCCGCCTCAACCTATGTGAAGCCGGGCGGCCGGCTGCTCTATGCCACGTGCAGCTTCCTGATCGAAGAGGACGAGGACCGGGTGGCCGAGTTCCTCGCCGGCGCACCGCATTTCGTGGAACGCGACGCCGCCGAGGCCGCCATCGCCTCCGGTGCGCTGACGCCGCACGGGGCGGATGTCGTGCGCAAGTTTCGCGGGCCGACCGGCAGCGTACGCTTGACGCCGCGCCGCGCTGGGACGGACGGGTTCTTCTTCGCGCTGCTGGAACGCCGGGCCTAGTGCCCGTTCTGGGACTCTGCGGCGCGCTTGATTGACGACAGGAGCCGGGTCACCTGGTCGCGCTCGGCGGCCGTCAGTTCCGGGCGCCACACCTCGAACAGCAACACGACGCGGGTCTCGCTGGCTTCGTTCTTGGCTTCATGCTCGAAGCTGTCGTCGAAGACCACGAGCTCGCCCTCACGCCAGTCGTGGCGTTTTGCACCGACGCGTAGCCAAGCCGGGCCTGGCACCAGCAGCGGAAGGTGGCAGATCAATCGCGTGTTGATCATGCCGTGATGCGGCGGAATGTGCGCGCCGGGTTTCAGCATCGAGAACAGTACGGACGGCGCCTGACCTTCGAGGAAATCCAGCGGAAGCTTTGCAATAGCTGCCGCCGTGACGGGGCAAAGGTCACAATTTTGATCAACCCGCTGGCCGTCTTTCCAGAGGTAAAACGCACCCCAGTCCAAACTGCCTGCGAGTGGATTGGCATGTTGCAGATGCCCCGCACCGGAGCCCTCCAGATAGGGCGTGAACTGGCCCTCGAGCTGCATGACGCGGAACAGTTCGTCACGAATGGCGGGCGTCTGCGCTTCAAGTTCAGCCGCCCAGGGAAAGGCCTCCCGTGGATAAAAGGCCTGCTGGGGAAGCCCGGGGAAATAATACTTCAGGGGCTGCTGGAGATAGATGGATGTGCGACCGGTCAGGATATCGACCGACTCGCTGAACCGTTCAGACCGTTCGGCGGGCGGCACGACCGTATCGATGAACTGCGCATACTCAGCTGCAAAACCGCCGAGCCGTTCCTCGGCGCGTGCGAGGGCCTGCCGGAACGGCTGCAAGGCTGATGGCGCCGCCTGGCGCGCTGCGGCCAGCGCGAAACCGTAAACCCGCCCGGCCTCGGTGCGCTTGCCTGCATTGAAAACGACATCGCCGAGCAAAAGCAGGACGCCCAGGTCGCGGGGGTCGGACGCGAGCAGGCCGCGCAGAAGCGCCTCCGCCTCGTCCAGTTTTCCGGCACGGGCCGCGTCCAACGCGAGGCGTTTTCGGTCTGTGATTGCTTCAGGTGACATCATGGCGCGAGGAAATCTGCACCCGGGCGATCGGTCAAGGTGCTAAGATGTGGACGAATCCCACGCGCCGGGCTAAGGCGCCGCATGACCGAGACACGCCACCAACGCGCCCTGATCGTCGACTTCGGCAGCCAGGTGACGCAGCTGATCGCCCGGCGCCTGCGCGAGAGCAGCGTCTATTGCGAAATCCACCCGTTCAACAAGGTCGATGCGGCCTTCCTGAACGCCTACGGGCCGCAGGCGATCATCCTCTCGGGTGGGCCTTCCAGCGTCTACTGGGACGATGCGCCGATGGCCGATAGGGCCATCTTCGAGGCCGGAATTCCGGTCCTCGGCATCTGTTACGGCCAGCAGGTTATGATGCACCAGCTCGGCGGCCGGATCGAAGGCGGCACCAGCCGCGAGTTTGGCCGGGCGTTCATCGAGCGCGTGAAGGCCGACCCTTTCCTCGATGGCTTGTTTGAAGGCGAAGAAGAACAGGTCTGGATGAGCCACGGCGACCACGTCGCTGAAATGGCGCCAGGTTTCACCGTAATCGCGAAATCGCCCGGCGCGCCCTACGCCGTGATCGCCGATACCGCCCGGCGCTTCTACGGCACGCAGTTCCATCCGGAAGTCGTGCACACGACGCACGGCGCAAAACTGCTGCGCAACTTCATCCACGGTGTGGCGGGCTTCACCGGCGACTGGACGATGGCGGCCTACAAGGCAGAGGCGATCGCCAAGATCCGCGCGCAGGTCGGCAAGGGCCGGGTGGTCTGCGGGCTCTCGGGCGGCGTCGACTCGTCTGTAGCCGCTGTGCTGATCCACGAAGCGATCGGCGATCAGCTGACCTGCGTGTATGTCGATCACGGCCTGATGCGGGCCGGCGAAAGCGAACAGGTCGTCGGCCTGTTCCGCGAGCACTACAACATCCCGCTCGTGCACGTGGACGCGTCTGAACTCTTCCTGGGCAAGCTGGCGGGCGTCTCCGACCCCGAGCAGAAGCGGAAGATCATCGGCGGTCTCTTCATCGACGTGTTCGACGAAGAGGCAAAGAAGATCGGCGGCGCGGACTTCCTGGCGCAGGGCACGCTCTATCCGGACGTGATCGAGAGCGTTTCGGTCAGCGGCGGGCCAAGCATGACGATCAAGAGCCATCACAATGTCGGCGGCCTGCCGGCGCGCATGAAGATGAAGCTCGTCGAGCCGCTGCGCGAACTGTTCAAGGATGAAGTGCGCGCCCTCGGCCGGGAGCTCGGCCTGCCGGATGCCTTTGTCGGCCGCCACCCGTTCCCGGGGCCAGGTCTTGCGATCCGCATTCCGGGCGCCATCACCCGCGAGAAAGCCGACACGCTGCGCAAGGCCGATGCGATCTATATCGACGAGATCAAAAAAGCCGGGCTCTACAATGAGATCTGGCAGGCCTTCAGTGTGCTGCTCCCGGTAAACACCGTGGGCGTCATGGGCGATGTGCGTACCTATGAAGCTGTGCTCGCGCTCCGCGCCGTGACCAGCGTCGATGGCATGACCGCCGACTACTATCCCTATGACCACGCGTTCCTGGGCCGCGTCGCCACGCGCATCATCAACGAGGTGAAAGGCGTGAACCGTGTCGTCTACGACATCACGTCGAAACCTCCGGGCACGATCGAATGGGAATGATTTTTGCCCCTCCGGCAGTATCCGATTGTACGCCAGGGTACGGCATAAGTATCTGAATAACAAAGATAAAACTGTCATCGTCTATCGCCATCTATCGAGGGACAGTGCTCCGGTTTGACGGTATAGTGGACGGTATGGGGGAACTTGTTCGGTTAGAGATTTCGCTATACCGTCATGGCCAAGAGAGCTGCTGACGGTATAGTTTTTGGCCTTAAGGCATTGAAAGAGCGAATGAAATTCACTTTCAGTGACCCCAGTTTTGGGCTGACGGTATAATCGGTGCCTCTCTGCTGTTTTTGGACAGATTTGGAGGTCTCCATGCTCACGGACACAGCGATTAAGGCGCTGAAAGCACAGAAGAAATTGTACAAGGTGAGTGACCGTGACGGTATGTATGTCGTGG
>LNFC01000013.1 GCA_001464545.1 Acidobacteria bacterium Ga0077551 | reverse complement strand
ACCAGTTCGCTCTCCTCGGCAGTAAATGCCTCAAGGACAGCGAATGCTTTGGCGACAGATTTGACGGAGTTTTTTTCATTGCTCATGTTTCGGCTCATGTTTGGGATGTCATCGCCAGATCGAATGGCATCCCAAGGATACCTACCTGCGATGCTGCTGAAAGAAATCGAAAATTTGGGAAAGAGCAATGTCGAACGCAGACTTGTGGGTTCCGCCGATGACCTCGATGTAAGCGACGCCCACATCCTCTTTCTTGAGCGTTGCGACAGAATCTCGAACCCGGTCGAGCATCAACGTGTCCTGGTCGCCAACAACGACTAGGATCGGGACATGCTTAAGCCCGCAGGCATCTTCAGGAATCACCCCTCCATAAGCGACAGGAGCGATTGCTGCCCACATTTCCGGATGCTGACCGCCAATCCACCAGGTACCGCCTCCACCCATCGAGTTACCGAGCAGATACTGAAGCGCAGGATCGGTCTCGTACTCGTCCCTGATCCGTCCGGTCAGTTCAAGTACGTCGCGCTCGCTACGCTTCAGGCGTGCGTAATCCTTGGTAAGGGCCCCAGAAAAGCTTCGTTCTGATCCGTAGGCACTGTTGATACGGTACCCAAGCGGCGCCACAACGATAAAACCGTGTTCCTCTGCAAGGGTCTGCATCTGGCCGCCTGAACGTCCCAGCATGTTGGTCTCGTCCATGTTCGCGCCGTGAAGTGCTACCACGAGAGGGAGTTTCTTTCCGGGTGCCCAGGAGCTGGGCACGTAGATCTGGTAGGGAAGCAGCTCGCCGGTTTCCGAGAAACGGTACGCCCGGTGCTGAAGTCCCAGCGTTCGGTAAACCGGGTCGTTGCCTGCCTTGATGTCAGCGATGATTTGCTTCGAACGGCTAAGCGATGCTGGGAAATCAAATGTAATGACTTCGCGCTTACCGGCATTCATTGCTTCAGCGAGTGCGTAAGGATACTCCGCCGTCGCTTTGGCGTCCTCGTGACCGTCGACGGTCGCCAGCTCCTTCTTCACACTCGCGTACCGCGCATCCAGGTCGCGCAGGAGATACACCGGCAGCGCGACATTACCTTCGGCGGCAGTTTTGGAGCCGACTTTCAGGTTTGCCATGACGACGTAAGATCCGTCCGCAACGCCAGTCAAATCGATCGGCAGCAAAGCTGGCAGCTCCTTGCCGAATCTCCCATCCGCTAGATGCCGGATCTTGCGTCCGAGCGTCGGTGTAGCTGAACTCGTCGATTGCGCTTCGAAAAGGTCCAGAGAATAGATTCCGCCTTGAAGTGCCGTAACGGGGTAAAGGGCCGATAGTTCAAGGACGTCTCCGTTGCCGGTCCAGACCGGCTTGGGAGTGGTAAGCGACAAAGAGCCGAGCGCGGCTTCAGCTTCGGTCCAGGGCGCGCCGGTAAGTATAGCGCGCGCTTGCCAGAGAAGCTTGCGAGCTTCAGGTTCTTCAACCTTTTGGGACTGTTCAAGGAGTTCTGAAGAAGCTGCCGCCTGGTCTGGATCCGGCGAGCCGGCTTCCAGGATTTGCTGCACGGACTGCTGGAGAACCATGATTGACGGACGAAAAGTCAGGCGCCACTCGGCCTCTTGGAGGATCTCGTCCCGTTTCGCCGCGGATTCATAATCTACCAGAACTTGCGCCTGGCAATTCAGATTTGAACCAAGAACCGTCGACGTGGCGAGCACTATCATGGCGAGGATCTTACTCTTCATTTTTTTCTCTCATTCAAGAAGTCCGTAAGCTGATGAAAGTTTCTCTTCAGAATTTCCGATGACTGAAGACTTCGTTGTGGCCGAGGGTCGAAAAGCGGGCCGGCCCGCCTGTCGAGAGCGCGGCGTCCGACCCAAAGTGCCGCCTGCGTGCGCTCCGGGAGGAAGCAGGCGGGCAACAGGGATTGTGAGCCTGGCTCTGAAAGGTCCGTAGACATATTCCCGGTCGGCAAGGACTTTCCGGAGCCAGCGACGAGCTGTTCAACAATTTCGTCTTCGAATCTGATCGGTCAGAATGAGAAGCGGGCGCCGATAGTATACGCGCGTCCGATCCTGTCGTACCAGGGTCCGAAACTGTACGAGCTGAATTGTGCGACACGCGGAGGAAGACCGAACCAGCCCGTCGCGCCGCTCAGTTGTACAAAGGGCGGTTTCTGATCGAGCAGGTTATCCACACTCGCGAATAGCTCGATATTTCTGTCGTCTTCGGAGACAAGTTCGTACCGGAGGAATGCATCGAGGTAGAAGATCGCCGGGATGTCCGGATCGTAAAAAGTTGTCGCGGACGCAGTCTTGAACCGCTCCAACTCACCGACGTATTGTCCCTGAAAACCAGCTCCGAAACGGTCGGTGTTGTAAGCCAATGTGGCATTCCACCGCCAATTCGGCACGCCGGCCTGATCACCGGCCGTTTCGACGGAGTTCAGCCCCGAACTGTTGTTTTCAAGGGTCGATACGTAGTTTGCAAGAACCCTCAACGAGAAGTCTCCGCCGAGCGAAGCAAGCAGGGTATCCGCAGGCAAAGAATAGCCAACATCTATCTCGACGCCTTCGGTCTCGATCGTGCCAAGATTGAGGAAGGGGTCGATCACCACCGTCTGGTTGGCGCTGATCAGCGAACAAAGTGCCAGATTAGGAGGATTGCCTGCTGCCGTGCCGCCCCCGAAACAGCTATCGATGATCCCTTGCGGGCCGAGCTTGCCGATCACATCCTCAAGTTCGATTTGGTAAGCATCGACCGAAACGCTCAGCCGAGGAACGATCCAGTCCTGCATCGTCACACCGAACGTCGTTGTTGTCGCGCTCTCCGGATCCAGATCTGGATTGTTTTGACCAGGGGAAACGACATTGGCGTTGCCGGTCTGAACACCGCCTGGACCCCGTGTCACTACGTTCCCATAAGTTGTGTTAGCTCCGAAATTCTCGAATAGGCTGGCCGCACGGATATCCTTGGACCGGGCCGCCCGGAAAAGGAGGCCGGAAAAGGGTTCATAAGTTGCGCCGTATTTCCATGTCGTCACGGTGCCGCTGGTGCTGTAGTTCGTAACACGCATCGCGCCGTTGAAGTCGAGGGCTTCTGCGTAGGCGACGTCTGCCAGGATCGGAACCACGACTTCTCCGAAAGCTTCGGTGATATCGTACTCGCCCTCGAAACCTTTCGGGTTCGACTGTTGGTAGCCGCCGGAGGCAAACAGGGGAGGGTTCAAAAATTCGGAATAGGCGCTGACTTCCTGGGCGACCTCTTCCCGGCGGAAGTCGACGCCGCCTGCGACCGATACAGGACCGGCCCAGTTGTTAAACGCATCGCCGCGAACAGTCGCGCCGGTTGCGAGCTGACTGTAGTTCGAGTTTTGGTTCAGATCACCAGCAAGATAGCCAGCTGCGCTCGCGAGCGAGCCCGGTCCGAAAGGATTTGCCGGTACGCAAAATGCCATAGCGCCGTAGGCGAGTTCGCCTGGCTGCGCTGGACCCTCGACATTGACGCGGCAGTCGGGTCGCCCGGTCAAGGGATTGATGACAACGTCCATGGCTGCGGCGACGTTGGAGACAATGATATTGTTGCCGTAGGTGGTCTTGTAATTGTCCTTGCCCCACGTGACGTAGGCGTCCCAGGACCAGGTGTCATTCAGGTTGCCCTCCAGTCCGGCGGCCAGGCGTCCAACGCGATTGACCGAGTTGGTTTTGGCCCATCCAAGCTCAGGCGTCATGCGCGAAAGATAGAACGAGCCGATGCCGTTGGTTGTCATTATTGCCTGCACGTCAGCAGGAATATAAGGGTTTCCCGAGAAAATCTGGATCGGATAGTCCGTGGACGACGGAATCGAGTTCTGGAACAGATCCGTCTTAGTCCCCGATTCGCCGAACGAGCCCTCAACGAAACCGGAAAGGTCGGAGGAGAAGTCATACACCATACGACCGAGAATGATCTTCCGTGTCAGTGGTGGCGCCAGGAGGCCGTCACCGCCTTTCCAGGTGCCGTCACCGCCAATCGATACACCCCGATTGATGCCGTTGATCTGGCCGTAGTTGAACGGTGAGGCGCCCGTCGAGCTCAGGAACTGCAAGCCTCTGAGTGGATCGGAAGCCGCAAGCGGGTTACCGCTTGAACTGACGATCACGCCGCCGTCAGTATACCCATTGTGCGTAAGGCCGCATGTCTTGACCCCGAGATAGAATGTTCCGTCGACGCTGCGCGGGAAAAAACCGCACTGTTCTTGACCCCAGTCGCGATCGGAAGTCCGCGGCATGTTGTAGCTGCGGTTGAACTCCGCAGCCACCATCAGCTGACCTCGCTCGTTGTCGAATGATGTGCCGGTCGCAAGGCTTGCGCTGAAGGTTTCTGCATCCCCTTCGCCGGAAGCGCCGTATTGGATCTTTCCTTCGATGCCTTCGAAGGAGTCCTTTAGGATCAGGTTGACCACGCCGCCAACCGCGTCGGAACCCCAGGCGGCAGATGCGCCGCCCGTGACAATTTCGATGCGCTCTACAAGGGCCTCGGGGATGAGGTTTACATCGACGGAGCTCCCACCGGTGTTCTCAGCGCCGTTAGACGGTACGAATCGCCGCCCATCGACAAGCGTCAGAGTGCGCGTCGCGCCGAGGCCGCGAAGATTGACGTAGTTTCCAGAAGCTTGCGAGGTTGCCGTATTGTTCGGAGAGGGGCGCACGGACGGAATTTTGTAGAGAACGTCAGAGATGACATCGGCCGCTTCGGCATCAAAGTCATCGCGGGACAAAGTTGTCATTGGGGTAGGCGCAGTGTAGCCAAGGCGCTCAACGCGAGAAGCCGTTACAACGATTTTGTCTTCCACTTTTTGTGGGGCGTCTTCGACGGCTTCGGTCAAGCTTGGATCTGCGTCTGAGGCTGGATCAGCCGGAGCTTCTTGAGCAGTTGCATGTGCGGATAGCAAGGCGAGCGCCGCAGCGCCGCAGGTCAGCTGCACCTTCAAGTTCTTTACGATAATGGCCTTCATGGTTTCCTCCCAGTATGCCTTTTTGGCATTTTCGTTTTGCAGGTCGCTGGCGACACCTTGCTTTTCTTACGATGCCGCCGGTTGATCGTTAGTCCGTCTCGGTAGCTCAGGCCTCGAGGGCCGCGTGTTCGTTCATGCGGCGACCTCGTACTTTAGCCGTGCGGCTACAACGGCGGCGTTGATAGTTTTAAGTTCCTGTGCGGATGGTTCAGTCGTCGGAGGGCGGACGGTCGCTCTCTCGAAGATGCCTGCTGTAACCATCGCGGCTTTCATCCGCGCGTGCGCGTCGCCGGTCGGCTCTCCGCCGCCATAGACAGCTTCCTTGATGGGATCGATCAACGACTGTACCCGCTGCGCTTCGCGCAGGTCACCCTTGGACACGGCGACCAGCAGTTCATTGATATAGTCGGGGATCAGCGATGCGACCCCAACCAAGGCGCCATCAATGCCCTGTACCATTGAAGCCAGAAGATACTCGTCGTGGCAGGTCAGAATCGCTTTGTTCGGATCCGCAGAACGGATAGCGGCGATATCGCGCGCATATTTATTCATTTCGCGCGTACCGATCTTGAAGCCTTGAACGCAGTCTAGGCGGGCGAGATCCCCAAGAAGGCCAGACGAATAGGAGGCTTTCGTCCAGGCAGGGTAGACGTGGACGATAAGTGGCAGCTGGCACGCTTCCGAGATTGCATTGAAATACTCGATGACGTGCCGAGGATCGAATCCGAACCGGAGCCAGTGGTGTGGCGGCATGATGTCGAGCGCTGCTGCGCCGGCCTTCTTTGCCAATTCGGCGTGCTCAATGGCATCAAGTATGCCTTCACACACGACCGAAGAAATCACTGGTACGCGGCCGCCGACGGCGTTCACTGTCAGTCGCGTGATTTCCGCGCGCTCCTTCGACGTCAGTGAGAAGACCTCACCGGTGTGACCGTTGGTCATCAGCGCTTTGACGCCTGGACGACCACTCAGCCACTTTGCAAACCGCGCGACGCCCGGTGCGTCAATCGACAAGTCTTCGTTAAACGGCACTGCAGTCGCCGGAATAACTCCTTTGAAATCTATCGTCACTTTTTGCCTCGACCTTCAACGGCCGCCTCTAGAAAGAGGTGGCCATAAATTCGGATAGCGAACTTAAATTCGCAAATGAATTTTAGTCCGAGCTCTCGAGCCTGTAAACCCCAAACTGAATAATTCAGTTCTGAGATAGTCTGCGGTTGGGGGGGGGACATCAGTATACGGAGTGAGGTGGCAACAGAGCAGATCCCGTATCTAAGTCACCTGAGCCAGCCTTGAGAGGACTGGGGTGGGCGGTGAGCCATCGAGAATGGATCTGAATCTCTTCCTCTACTTCAAGACATCACACGGGCGCTGCCAGCTCGGGCGTGTCGAAGTAAGTCATGTTTCTGCTTTCGCATTGCCGTGCTGAAGATCCGCTGCATGTGCACGGCTCCCAGTGTTGTGCCCCCCGATACCTGATCCGTTTGAAGTCACAGCCGGTTCCGCCCGAAGAAGCTGGAATCCTACAAACCGGTCATCCGTCCGTAAGACCATGACGTCCGACTTCGGCGAAGTTCGGCCTTGCAGCGGTGAGGCAGCTGAATGACAGGACTGGGGTTAGCCAGCCGGATGCCGAAACCGACTGTCAGAGCCGACCTGCCCCATTCCGGCCGCCTGAAGAAACGACAAAACTCTTTCCCTTGGAGCCGTTGTTGCTTGCGCCGGTATTGGACCATGCAAGATGGCAGACCCGACAGCCAACGCGAGACGTCGTGGTTCGGCGAAAGGGCAAAGGTGTCGAAGGCGGCCCCAGAGGCGTGCTGGAGTTCTGTCAGACGTAAACGGTGTTTTTGCGCCGGGTCTGACGTCGGTCAGGGTTTGCTACGTCCTCTGAACGGCCGGATGCGCCGTCTCAGGGTTTGCACATCCAGCGGATCGTTCGTCGTGTCCACAATCAGCGGCAGACGCCTCGCGGTCAGATGGAGCAGCGTATACTGGTTGTCGACTGACGGCGAGGCGCCCGTGATGAGCAGGTCATGATGTTCACCACCAAGCTTCACGTCTTGCCAATCGACGACTCGTGACTGGCGGGTAAACATGGACAAGGTATCGAGTTTCAACCCGCCCGGCGTCTCTGCCAGACTCACAACATAACTGCGCAAGTAGTACTCGAACCCCAGAACGAACAGGCCGAAGACCGGTGCAAAGATGGAGAGCAATAGTCCGGAGTCCGGAATGCCAGCCTCCATTTGCATATACAGCCATAAGGCTAGGCCAAGTGCGAACACCCATAAGATGACCTGTAGGCTGCGTACACGGATCACTCGCGTGTTTTGATAGATGGTCGTCATGCTGTGATGGGCTTGGTTTTGCTTCAACTCGGGTCAAACCGCTTCATCAATCGGGCTTCCATTTTCTGGCGAAGCACTGCCGCCGGATCTGAAGCCGGCTTCGATTGCGGTACCATGGCCGAGGCGGCGTCCAGACTGATCGCGTAGAAGCTCGACCCGGCGGCCGGGCACCAGGTCTCAGCCATCGGTGGTTTGCCCCGCTCGGGCAGTACAGTTGCGCCGCGCCCGAGTGATTTCTCGATCTCGTCACCCCAGCCCTCGGCCAGTGCAACCGCGCTGGCGGAAAGTTGATGATGCCAGTCATCGTCGTCGCTGCGCCGCGCGATGGCGCCCGAAGCGGCTGATGGCTGCGCCGCAACCCGGATCTTGCACAAGGCGCCGTCCAGCGTATTGCCGGCGACATCGCGTCCGAACACGGCCATGTTGGCTTTGCCGGCACTGGCATGCTGAAACCACACTTGCATCTGGTCGCGGCCGCGCGGGAAAAACCGGTAGATGCCACCTGTACAGCCATAGAATTCGATCACCAGACTGCTATAGGCCGCGACGTCCTTCAGGCTGACCTTCCAAGGCTTGCCCGCTTCGCAGGTCTGATCGCAGGTTACAGAAAAACGATTATCCGGCATCTCGCGCACTCCTTGTGTCCTGCCATCTAAAGCGCAAAACCGGGGAAAATCGGTTCATCTCCAAGCCGTGCACGATCGCATCTTTTCCGACTGCCGCCTGCAGAGGCCGAGATTCAGGCATCGCGGCCGCTGAGGGCTGACCCTTTTTCCGGACAACCTGCGCTTATCATGAAGGGTGCGAATGGTACGAATGGTACGGGCCCGCATCCGACATTCAGGAAGCCAGTCATGAAACTGAACCTTATTGCCTTCCCCCTGCTGTTGCTGCCGGTCCTTCTGTATGCGGGGCTTGCGACCTTCGCCGGCAGTCCAGACGTCGGCCAAGCGGCGCCCATCATTCGCACACTGACTCAGGCCTGGTTCGAGCTGAAGATGGTGTCCGGCGACGTATGGGTCTTCGATCTCGGAGATGCGATCCTTCTGTTCGGCTTCGTCATGCTGTTTCTCGAACTGACGAAATCCACCGTCACGCAGACCGGATCGCTGATCAATCACGGGCTTTCGCTCGCGGTCTTCGTTGTTTCGCTCATTGCCTTCCTGTTGCTGCGAAATTATGGAACGTCCGAGTTCTTCCTGCTGCTGCTGATGCTCCTGCTGGACGTCGTTTCTGGCTTCGTGGTTACCATTTCTGCGGCACGCCGCGATATTGGAATAGCCGCTGGCATGGTGGATTGAGTATCTTGACGGCGCGATAAAAACCCAAATGAGCCGGCAATGGAGTTGAGCGCTAAAGGCCGCACCATTCTGCGCAGACGGGTTGCGGGATGGCTTCCTGCGATGGCTGTCGCCAGCGTCATCAGCCTTCTGGCGCTGACCGCGGGCGGCTCGGCGGGCGCGCTGCTCTTCCACGGCGAGCCGGCGTTTGCGCTTCTGCTCGCCGTGCTCACGGTCTGGATGTTTGTCCTCGCAGACTATGTCTGGCGGGACTGCCTCGCCAAACGCGGCTGGTCGATCGAATTCGAGCCTGGAAAACTGCTCCTGAACCTCCCGACCAGGCGCTCCCTCATGCAGAGGCTTGCGCGTGAGCATCGCGACGTCGATATCTCGGAAATAGCGACGATTGACACGAGACTTGAATATTTTCGGTCCTTCGGGCTGGCTACCGTGCATCGCAGCTATGGCCTTCGGATGCGATCCGGACAACTCATCGTGCTGGGCGAAGATCGCGCGCTCTCGGGTGATCTGGCCGAGGAGACCGTCGGCCAGATCGTGGATGTCATAGCGCTCAAGACAGGTCTGCCCGTGCGAGACCTCGGCATGGTCGAGGGAATTGGCGGCTGCCTGGGGGTTCTGTTTACATCCGTACCCGGATGGGAGGAGTCGGGATATCCTCCGGCGCGTCAGGCGATGCTATGGCGCCGGGCGGGCGCCATGGAGACCATCGCTTCCATCATCACCTTGGCGGCGCTGATCCTGTCCGCGGTGACGTGAAATGCTTCACTGCGAGCAAAGCGGATACTGCTTGAAATAGTCGGCGATCGAAGGCCGGTCACTCTCGAGCATGGTCCCGGCCGATTCCATGATGTCGGCGTAATGCTTGACTTGAGCGAGGTGATGGCAGCGTTCCGCGTCGTGATTTCCCCAACCATTGTAGAACTCGTGCAGCTGCACATGCTGGACCAGCATGTTGCGTTGGTAGGCACCTCGCGAAGGTTCGCGCTCGTAGCGTTCCTGGAACCATTTCGTAGCGCTCAGAAGGCTTTGCTCGGCCTCGTCCATTCGTTTCAGGTCGAGCAGAGGATAAGCGATCTCGCCATGATAGGTCGCCTGGTTTTGCCGGGCATCCAAATCATCCGGATCCAGAGCAATCCGGCGGGCTGCGAGTTCGAGGGCGCCTTTGTAATCTTCCACCGCCAGTTCAGGTTTACCGGACTTGTAGTAGGCATAAGCGCGGCGCCAGAGCGTGAAGGTCAGGGCGCGCCAGTAAGTGACCGTCTCAGCAGGCTGTACCGCCCGCAATCTGCCGAGCGTATCAAGTGATGCCGTCGCGGCTGCAACTGCCTCTTCAGGGCGATCGGAATTGACCAGAACTTCGGCGCGGATACGGTGCGTGCGGGCGAGGCCGTAGAGCAGGTCCAAATTCTCCGGGGCCGCCTTCAAGGGCGCATGAAAGCCTTCCACGACGGTGGCCAGCGTCGCGAGCGCCGCCTCGCGGTCATTGTTGCGGAATTCCATCATGCCCTGGTTGCCTTGCATGGCAAGGAACTGGAAACGTTCGTGCGAGTTATCCGGGTTTCGCTCGAGATAAGCGGCATAAAAGGCTTGCGCTTTTGCGTTTTCCTCGAAGGCCTTCTCGATGTTGGAGTCGACATACAGCGATGCGTCAGCAAGGCCAGCATATAGGCGGCCGAGCGCAATCAGCAATTCGTCCGACTTGGGCTCGGCGGTCTCGAACGGCTTGAGGATCTCATGCGCCCGTTTCAGGTTCTCGTCGGCAAGGTCAACTTTCTGAAGTGAACTGAAGCCGGGCGTGCCCTGTATTTCGCTGAGCCGGATCAGGCCGTTCGCGGTTTCGATTTTCAGTTCGTCCGATGCGCGCGCATCCCCCGAGAGGGAGTCGAGATAGGTCTGCGCCGCTTCGGCCAGCTCGACCTTAGCTCGCGTTGATCCGGGCACGACATCAATCTTGTCATACACATCAAACATCACCGTTTTCGCGAGCGTGCGCACCTGCTGGAACCGGAAGTCGGACTCGATCCGCGCGTTCTCTGCCCGCTGGTATTGCCATGACGTCACGCCGAGCGCCGCGGCGAGGGCCACGATCGTGAATGTCGTTCCCGCCACAACAAAGCGGCGGCGCTTCAGGAACTTGCCGACCAGATAGCCGGTGCCGCCATTGCGAGCTATAACCGCCCGGTCGGCCCGGAAGTTCTGGATATCCTCCATCAGAGCATCGACGGATGCGAAACGGCGCGCTGGATCGGTCTCAGTGGCGCGGCCGATGATGGCGGCGATGTCTGCGGAGCGCGGCAAGTCGTCGAGCAATACTTCGAGCAGCTTGCCCAGCGAAAAGACATCCGACAGGGTATTGGTGCCGGCGCCCTCTGCGCGTTCCGGCGCCGCAAAGCCGGGTGTAAAGCTGAGGCTGACAAGCGAGTTGGAACTGACCTGGGACGGAACGGCATCAACGTCGTTGGGTTTCGCGATGCCAAAATCAATCAACTTAACTTCGCCCGTCTTGGTCACGAGTACGTTGGAGGGCGTGATATCGCGGTGAACGATGAGGTTCTGGTGCGCATGCTGCACCGCGCTGCAGGCATCGAGGAAGAGCCGCAGCCTGCCGTCTGTGTTAAGCTTCTGTTCCTCCGCCCAGGTCGTGATCGACTGTCCGTCGATGTATTCCATTATGAAGTAAGGCGAGCCGTCCTCGAGTTCGCCGCCGTCCAGCAGCCGGGCAATATGCGCGTGGCTGAGATCTGCCACGATCTGACGTTCGCGCCGGAATCGGTCCACAAGAGCACCTGACAAGATCCCGGGACGGATGATTTTAATAGCGACCTTGTGAGTGAAATCACCTGAATCACGCTCGCCTGCGAATACGGCGCCCATGCCGCCTTGTCCGATAAGGCCGGTGATCCGATAGGCGCCAACCCTTTCCGGCGGCGCAATGGGCGCAGCGTCTGAACCCGCGCCGCCGGTCTTCAGGGCGGTGTTGCCCGCCCCATCAGCCGCCAGAAGCGCAAGGGCGCGGTCGCGCAGAGCGGTGTTCTCACCGGTTTTCTGGATGATCCAGTCGCGCCGGGTCTCTGACGGTTGCTCAAGGCCCTCGGCGAACAGTTCTACGGCGCTCTTTTCGAGGTCAGACGAATGCATGCGAGACTCCTCGGCCTGAGACGAAGGGAAACGTGACCTTGCAAATCGCACACCGCTTTTGCTGGGAATTTCCCGCCCAACGCCGCCTTTTCATACCTTTAGGCCCCCGCCCGTGTTCTTAACACTTTTCCATCTCCGGCTCGCAGACGGCTGTCGTCAAACAATTTTTGCCTCCCTGACCCGTTTTGCCGGCATTCTGCGCTCTTGGAATTGACGCCCCCGCGCGACGCGCGATGGGCGCTTGTGCTGGGTAGGGGACGCCCGGACGGACCGCCGCCTTCCTGTTTGCCTCGGTTGAGGCCGGGCGGTGGTCCGGTTCACTCAGGGGCAAAACGGGTCAATACCCACCGCCTGCGCCTGGCCCGCGCAGCCGGTCGCGGATGCCCTTCTTGGCTAGCTCAAGGTTGGACTCGAGATCGGCGCCCAGATTGCGCTTGAGGTTGGACAGCGCGTGGGTCATCTGGGCCGGCGCTTCGGAGCGTACTGTGGCCAGTGCCTGTTGCTGGGAGGGGCCGCTAACAGACAGCTGCCCCCGGCTCTCGATTGCGCCAATGGTCCAGAAAGCATGCGGATGGCTGTAGCGCTCCATCACGTCATAGGCGATCCAGAGATGGCCCTGGTCGCCCCAGTAGGGGCCCCAGGAGTTGCGTACGAGCCAGGATCCGCGGGCGTCGTCATATCCCACGATCAGCATGGCATGTCCGCCCGAAGGATCCGGCCAGCCGCCGCGAGGGCTGGCGATGGCGCCGGTCCTGGCGGCCTCGACCATCAGCATGTCGTGCGGCAGGCTGGTGCCGAACACGACCGGCAGGCCATTGGCGACGGCCGCCTTGGCGCCGGTCCCCATGCCGGTCCGGGCATAGGAGATCGCCCCGAACTGCTCCGCGCCCTGATAACAGGCCTTGACCGGCTCTGTCCGCCACATCGCAGCCTGATAGGGCCACATACGCTCCGGACATGCTCCAAAGGCGAGCACCGACGCCATCACATGGTGGATGAACGTGCCACAATCCTCTTCGGTTTTGCCGCCGATCTTGCGGGCATTGTAATAGACGTATAGCCGCGACAGGTCCGTCGCAGGGTGCGCGGCAAGACGCTGGTGATACTCGAGCGCACCAACAACAGCGTTCGCCGCGCAGGAGCCGACCGTCCCCTGGTCCTCGACCGGTGAACACATGCCCCGCAGGTCAATCCGTTCCGGCAACGGACCCGCATTGTCGGCTTTCAGCATAGGCGCCACGCTCGGTGTCTCCTCAAGAAGGCAACCATCAGTGCGATACTTCGAATAGTCTTTCATCATTCTCAGTCTCCTCAAGGCGTTGGGTTGGCGCAATCTGCGACGGGTTGAAGTTCAGCCGGCTGGCCAGCCGTCAGTTGGGCGGGATGGTTGAAGTGAAGCAGGCCATGCGCATCAAGCTGGCCCGCGGGGTCTGAGGTCTTGAACCAGGCGTGCTGGCTATCGATCAAATGCGCTGAACCGGTAGCGAGCGGCGGCGCGTTGGCCCAGCCGATGCTGTAGTCTAGCTCGTCCTTCTTGATCGCGCCGGTCAACGTCAGACCAATCTGGTTGCCCGCCGCAGAACTCGCCGAAACCGAGTTTCCGGTAACGGAGACATTCCACGCATTCCCCAGGCCGTCTTCCCAGCATCTTGCTGGAAAGCCGTCAGCCGTCTTCACATCCGGCGCGCCCAGAAGTTCATCGTCCTTCTGCTCCGGTGCGTAAAAGTCACTGGGTTTGCATGCGGTGAGTGCAAGCAAAGCGAGCGCAACAGCCGTCATCCTCATGGGCACGGCTCCCCGGGCTCATGCTCCACATGGAATGTTCCGGACAGGGACGGTTTTCCGTAAATGTCGAAAGACTGGAAGCTGATATGGCAAGCATCGGTGATCACGCCGCGTCCGTTTGCTATGTCCGAACCCCGGCTGTTCATTACGAAATTCAGGTACCCGCCGCTCAGGCTGCCGCGGATGTTGATGGGGGTACCGTCTCCACCGGTGCCGGCCCCGCTGATCGCTCCGTTGCGATTGACGTTCATATCGAAATAGCCGCCGAAACCGTCCGTCCACGTCCCTTCGTAATTCACCGGTGAGGCGGGCGGCTCCGGCATCTCAAAATCGGTCTGATCCTCCTCCTCATAGGTTACATCGGCATCCTGATAGAAGCCAGGGCCCTGCGTTCGGTTGGTTTCGAAGCCTCCGGTTCCTCCGCTGTTGTTGCTGGCTGCAGCCCCCGCCAGGATGATACCGAGCACTCCCGCAGATCCGGCCGCAATCCAGACGAGCGGTTTTGTCCCGGTCTTGACCTTCTCGGGCCGGACCGGGCCAACCGGGATACGATTCACGGCATCGATCAGTTCTTTCCGGAATTGCATCGCCGATTGAGGGCGCATGTCGCGGTTGTCCGACAGGCCGCGAAGGATCAAGGCATCCACTTCTACCGGGACATCGGACCGGCCGCCCGAAGGCGGCTGCCAATGCCGGCCGGGCACGACGCCCACCAGCAGTTCGTAGAGCATCACCGCAATCGAATAGAGGTCAGCCGACGGGCCTGCCGCATCTGGATTAGTGCGCTGCTCCGGGGCCATGTAGTCCGGCGTGCCGAGGCCCGTACCGCTCGAAGCACTGGCCGCGTTGCCCGCTGCGCTCGCAATTCCGAAATCGAGCAGTTTCAGCGGCGCGGTCTGTTCAGTCGGATCGGCCAGAAGAATGATGTTCTCCGGTTTCAGATCACGGTGGATCACCTTCGCATCGTGCGCCGCCCGCAAGCCGTCGAGCACTTCAACGATGATCCGCACAGCCACACGCAGCGGCACCGCCGTTCTGCGCTGCATCGCCCGGCCATGCCAGCTGCGCAGGGAAATCCCGTCGAGATACTCCATCGCCACAAAGGGCTGGTCTCCCGACATGCCCACGTCATACACGGCGACCACGTTCGGGTGGCGGATATCACGCGCAGTGACACCTTCCTCGATCAACCGCTGTATGGCACGCTCGCCGACCATACTGGAGGCGTTGATCAGCTTCAGCGCAACGGCCTTGCCGGACACCTTGTCGATGGCCTTGTAAACGACGCCCATCCCGCCGCGTCCGATGACGCTGTCGATCGTGTAGCGGTCCGCGAAGACCTGGCCGTCTTCCAACGTTGGTTTGGCGGGCTTCACGCGTCCTGTCGGCCGGTCCGGATTCGGCGTTATCAGTTGAGACATCGGTGTGATCCGGTCAATCGCACCGGACGAGCTGGGCACCGGCTTGCCGCAATTGTCGCAGAAGGCGGCATCCGCGGGCACGGTCGCGCCGCAATGTTCGCATTTGGTCATCGCTTAACTCCCCGCAGGGCCAAGAAGGCGCTGCAACGTAATCCTGTGAACTTCATCATGCTGCGTTTCGAACTGGACCCGGACGCCAACCGCACCGGGCTCGCGCACCAGTGGCTTGATGACATCGCCATCCGAGATCATCACCATCTTGCCGCGGCGATGCGCGATATCGTTGACGAGGAGACCGTTCTGGCTTTCGACGCGCAGCATCAACCGGTCGTTCTCGATGAACAGCTGGAAATGCCGACGCGATATGTGGACAGACCGCTCTTCATCCGTCTGGCCGTTCCGGCTAATGACGAGGCGTACATCGTTGAGGCCGCCTTCGCCGGCGCTCGATGCACGGCCGATTTCCAGAACGCCCGTCGTGTTCCGGATCGGACCGTCCATCGGCACATGGCGCGGATCGAACCCTTTCCAGACCAGCGCCGTCGATTTCGTGACCGCCAGTCCCGACGGATAACCGCGATGCCCGAGTGCGCGATCCAGCGCGTCCGCCCGGCGCAGGGTCAGGCGGATCGGCTCAGCATGTTTGGCGATGCCCTGTTCGCGTTCCTTCTGGATGCGCGTCGGATTGTAGATCGTCAGCCCAGCGCCGATCGCGTCGGCCTGGATGTTGTAGTTCTGAACCACTTCGGTGGCGTCTTCCGGCTCCACCGGAATGACGATCGCCGCGGTGAACACATAGCGTTCCTCGCGCCAAAGGTGGCGTGTGGCGACGACCAGATGGACGTCAAACCGGTGCAGCCCCGCCGTCTCCAGAACGCCCGTGCGCAGGCCGACCTCAGAGGTTGTCCCCGGGTTGAGACGCTGGAAGGTCAGATCGACCTTCTTCATCTCGCCATCGCCGCCCTTGAACCACATCGCCTCTACGAACAGCGGGCGGCCCACGGGAGACTGGTTCGACACCAGCAAAGGCAGGGCGAGGCTACCGCCTGCCCGAATGCTGGAAGCTGAACCTGCATCTAAGCTGAGGTCCGGCGCAACGCACACCGGACAGCACCCGCCCGCGTCCAGCAGACCGCCGCATTCATCCGTTGCCATGCAACGTTGCAGCGGCGATCCGCATTCATCGCAGAAGGTCGCATCCCGTTCGAGTGATGCCCGGAAACAGCACTTACCCGGATAGGTGCCAGCGGTCTGAGGCTTTGCCCGGGTGATCATGTGCGCAACTTGTGACCGCACTGCTTGCAGAAGTTGGCCTTGGCCAGGTTCACGGCGCTGCACTTCGGGCATTCGATCGTGGATGCCGAAGCTTGCGAATTGCCCGACACCGCTGGTGCTGCGCCGCCTTCCTTTCCGCCAGCACCGTGCGCAACGCCGACGGCGCCATCCATGCCCATCTTGAACATCTCGCGGGCCTGGGCTTCGGAACGTATCTGAGCAGCCGTGGCGGCTTCGACCATTTCGCGCATCGCCTGCATTGTCTCACTGGACGATGAACCTTTGGCCCGGGCCTGTTCGGCCAGAACCTGCGCCACATCGCTCGACAGCCCGGCATTGATCGCGAGGATCTGTTCCGGTGTCATGGTCTTGAACGCGTTTATCTCGTTCGCCTTGCTGCGGGCCTTGGCATCGAGTAGGGAGATTTCGTTCTGCGTCGTCGCTCCGGACAGCTTGATGGCGAGGTTCGCCTCGGCTTCGTTCCCCTGGATCTCGATCTGCTGCAGCCGGGCAATATGCTCAGCCTGCTGAGCTTGCACGGCGGTCGTGATCTCGAGATCGGTGAACGCGCCAGACTTGCGCATCTGATCGGCCTGGCTTTGCTGGATGAGCGCAATGTCGCGCTCCACACCCGCCTGACGCTTCCGGATTTCCAGCAGGTCAACCGTGTTGGTTGCGGTGGCCAGGGAGTCCTCGAAGCGCGCCTTCCGTTCGATTTCCAGCGTCTTGATCTCGTGCCCGAGGGCTTCGAGTTCCTGACGGCGCTTGGCGCTCTCCCTTGCATCGAGGAAGGTGATCTCGCTGTTCAGCGCCATCATCTTCAGCTCGTCTTCCGACGCATTCTGCAGCTTGGCGAGGTCAACCTGAGACTTCAGCGAAAACTCGGTCGCATCCTGCTCGCGTTCGATCTCGCGCTTGATGATCTCCAGCCGGTGGTCGAGCGCTTTCTGGCGGCGGTCCGCTTCGGCCCGCTCCATGTCCTCGATCTCGGCGGGGTTCATCGCCCATTCGACCGACACGGCTCGCACCAGCAGGCCGAGATCGCCAACGATACGCTGCACTTCCAGCATGATATCAGCCTGAACCTTGTCCTGAAGGCCGGTGGCTCCGCGAATTTCCGAGGCGTTCATGCGTCCGATGGCGGCCTCGAATACGCGGTCCGAAAGGTGCGGCCGGATCCGGTCCAACACGTCGGCTTTTGACAGCGCCTTGCGCCCCGGCGTTTCTTCATCGCCGCCTGACCGCGAGACGCCGTGCATCATGCCAAGAATGTTGGAGGGCTTGTCCGGATCAACCTGCAATTCAAGCGTTGCTACGCCGGCGATCTCGATTTTATCCTTGGACAGAGCTTTGAGCGCAGTCTGGACCGAGAAGGGCTTCAGATCGGCAATCATCATGCCAATATGCGTCGATCCGCCAAAGATACCCTTCAGCTTGTCGACAACGCCTCCGACGGAAAAGTGCCCGCCCTTGAACGCATCGATCAGCTGACCGTTCTTGAACAGGAGGGCGGCATAGTCAGGCGGAACCGCAAACCGCTTTTCGAAGAAGGCTTTGAATTCCGACTGGCGCATGAATTCTGCGAGCATGCGCGGGTCGCTCAGGACGACGGGCTCGGATGGCATGATCAATTCTCCTTCCATTTGCGGTTGGTGACGTAGGTGACGATGTTGTAGACGATGACCAGAACGGTCACGCCGACGCCGAGCGGGTGGTCATGAACCACTTTCATCAGGCGCTCGCTCGCAGAGTATTTTTCCCAGATCTGGCCCATGAAGGTGACTTGGAACACGGTGCCAGAGACCATCGTGGCGAGCGAAAAGAGCGCCATGAACAGGGAAACGAGTCGCGCGAGCCTGCTGAGACGAGTTTCCTTGGGCTGCGCCTTGCGCAAGGCATTGGCGGCTTCCTCTTTTTCCTGCTTGTCGAGCTGCCGGTCGAAGGCCTCACCCCGTTTGATCGCCTCTTTTCGGGCTTGCGTGTCCACCGAGAGGAAGTCAGGCGTCGCCTTTAGGTTGGGCGTGGCGTCGCTCGAGGTTGTCAGATTCGACGCAGCCCGGCGCCAAAGAACAAACACCGTGATGGCCAGCCAGATGGCTGTGACCACGCAGGTTATATTGAACAGGAGATCGATCAGCGGCCAGGCTTCGGCCGGTATAGATCGCAGGGTTTCGTCCATGGCGTGCTCCTTGCATCAGTGGTCTGATGTTAGAGGCGTTAAATCCGGGCGTTTCGGTTCAGACCGGTTTGAACTATTTTAAGTCATTGATTTGATTGACTGTGTTGGTCCAATCATGAGGGGGCGCTTGAGGTGGGGTAATGTCAGACGGGAACGGTCTGGAGGCGAAGCAGCTTCTCGCAGCATGGCGTGCCGGCGACATTGCCGCACGGGACCGCCTGTTCACTCTCCTCTATGGGGAACTGACGCAGGTCTCGGCCGCGTTGCTCCGGTCAGAGCGCAACAGTTCCCTTTCCAGCGGCGACCTCGTGAACGAGGCAGTGATGCGCCTCGTCCAGCTCGATCATATTGAATGGAACGACAAAGCGCATTTCCTAGCGCTCTCGGCGAGGGCCATGCGGCGGATCCTTATCGACCATTCCCGCAAAAAAAACTCGGACAAGCGCCACCACCAAAAAGTCACGCTCGTTACGCGCCTGCCCGGTTCGCCGAATGGCCGGATCGAGTTTGATATCCTCGAGAAAGCGCTAATCCGCCTCTCCGCCATCGACAAGGAGAAGGCGGATATTGTCGAGCTTCGCTATTTTGGCGGCATGAGCCATCAGCAAATCGCTGAAGTGACCGGCACATCGGAAGCCACTGTCAAGCGCGGCTGGCGGGCTGCGCGGGCCTGGTTGCTCGATGCGCTCGCCAACGACCAACGGGCTTAAGCGCCGTCGATTTGCCCACCCAGCTTTAAAGACTGATGGCGGTCACGTCAGCAGCGCCTACCAGTGACTTTGGCAGGGCCCTTCAACAAGGTTGCAACCCCGGAGCTGACCTGAGCCCGTCGCGTCCCTCATACGATTTGGACACCTCATTCAATCTTGAACCAGATGCGAATGACCGCCTTCGATTTCCGGCCTAGAAGCGGTCCGGTCCCCCGATGACCGAACTGCGGCGACCCTGCCTTTGGACGCCAGTCACGATCAGAGCCGATCTGGCCCAACAAAGCCATTCCGTTAGGAACCCCCGTACATTTTAGGCTGGCGCAAATGCGCGGGCGAAGATGCCGGCCCGGGGGCCGGCTTCGCTCAGGAGGCTTTCAGTAACTCGTCGAGCGCCGCTGCTTCAGGCGAGGCACTCGGGACATTCCGCTCAAGCCATTGCGCCTCCTCGGCATCTACAACGCCGGGTGAGCCCACGCCGTGCAGCACGTGCAGGCTGATGGCCTGAGAGAAAAGCCGTGGCCAACCGGCCGCTCGGGCGTCGCGGTCGCAAGCTGAGTTTATGGCGATAATCGTATCGGCCTCGGCGCGCGAAACCGCTAAGCCTTCGCAGCTCGCCGGTCCCATGACGATCGCGCGGACCAGCGCAACTTCCTCTTCGTTGATCACCTTGTCGCGCGCCACTGTTGCGGCGAGCGCGGTCATTGCAAAACTGCGAAAAGACAGGGGATAGGACACGGCGCGGGAAAACAACCTGCTCAGCAGGCGGATTTCCGTACTGTCCAGCACCATGCCGTCGGCGCTGAGCGCTTCCACCAGCATGGCGGCTTCGTCTTCGCCAACCGCAAGAGCATCGATGCTGGCGCGCCACGAAGCGGACTGGGCAACGTCGGTCAGCTTGCCGAAAGCCAGCGCGTCTGCGGCCCGGCCGATCGCAGCTGCCCAGTTCGGGCGCAGGTCCTCTTCGCTCCAGGCAGGCACTTCACGCGAAAGGGCGAAATGATCTGCCAGCGCCTCGACGAACAGGTCGGCCCAGCCCGGCTCGCTGACAACAGGGGCGTTTGACCGGTGCAGCGACAGCAGGCGCACGGCTTCGCTGGCATCCACGCGGCCGTCGCGCATGATCGCTGCGCGCAGGCTGTTGACCCCGTTGCCGCTCAGATTCCCCTGTTGCTGAGAAGCTGTCTCTACCGCCGCCAGCGCGCGCGAAACCCAGTCACCCATGGCCATGCCCTTCAAAACAGAAAGTTCAGCTTGCCATAAACTGGTTAGGGCTCGGTTAGCGCCGCAGAGTGCGGTTTGCCGCCTTTGATCGCGATGGACCGAAATGGGCCAGCTGATGGTTCGGGGCGGAGAGGATATTCTCCAGCCAGAAGCAATACTCGGGACCGGAAGGTTCCGGCGAAGTCCGGCCTGGTTAAGGTGAGGCTCTCGAATGACAGGACCGAGGCGACCCTGCCGGATGCCGAAACCGTCTGTTAGAGCCGAATTGGCCCTTGTTTGCCTGTCGTCGTTGTCTCGGCGAATGCCCGGTTTGAAGATTCCGGAATGTTTGCGGCCGGCTAACCGATCGCAGGATTCCAGTTCCCAAGTCGATTCTTTTCAGGGAGGATTGCCGGTTGAATTCCCGATCCGCCCGGCGCAAAAATCGCAACCCGGGCAACGCCGAATAGGAGTTCCGACGATGAACACCCTGTTGATCGAAGAGGGCGCCTTTTTGGCGGAAGAACAGGTACACCAGCTTCCCTCGGGCGTGTTGATGGCGGTGCGCAGTATGGGCCGAAAGCGCATTCGCGGCCAAGTCAGCGACCGTTATCTTGAGGTGAGAGAAAGCCACGACGAGGGCTGTAGCTGGTACCCCGTTACGTTGCGCGTATCGTCGTTGCACACGCTACGCAAATCGGCCAGCGACTGGCCGCCGGAACGGGCACTGGCCTCAAGCGTGCTAGACGGCCAGCTGGTCCTCGAATACGAGAACAAGCTCGACCTCTGGGCGCGCCAGTCGCTCAACCGCCGCTGCGCTCATGCGCGCTGGATAGCAACTTGGTTGCCTAGCCGGGTCCGGTGGCAGCTAAAGCAGCTGCGCCTCATTGGCGAAGACGAGCTGGCCACGCGCTGAGCTACAGCAGCGGCGCAGGCCGCCGCGCAGAAACTACGCGCGCTGCTCAGTGATTTGGCTGCACGGCTACATCCGGCGAAGTCCGGGATTGTTCCCATGAGGCTGCCGAATGATCCGATCGGGTGGACCCTGCCGTTCACTGACGATGGCTATCGGAATCTCCGTGGCCCAAGCTTACCTATCAGTACCGTTCTTTTGCAGGCGGCGAATGTACGCGCGCGGCGTGCGCGGGTGAGCCTCAGGAGGAACGCGGGGGCTTGAACTTGTCGCTCAGGTCACACTGCGATAGAGCACCTTGGCTGGGCGAAGCTAGACCAGAAGGACGAACATGCGCTTCAAGCTGGAACTCTTGGTCGGGTTTGCGCTTCTTGCCACCAGTTCCTGCAACGCGGAAACGCGTTCGGCCAAACCGTTCACGGTCTCCGGAGTTGTTACCGACACAAAGGGCAGGCCCCTGGAAGGCGCCGAGGTGTCTCTGAATGCGGATTTTCTTTACGGCCAGGCAAGGGTGACGACCGGCGCGGATGGGCGCTACGAGATCGGCGATCTGATCAAGGCCACTTACCGGGCGACCGCTTGGATCAAGACCGACTATGCAGACGGTGTCGTTTGCCAGCGCCTCGGCATGGACAGGCCGTCGGACTATAACTCCTTCCCCGTCAGCGCTGGCGCCGTGCGCAATTTCCGATGGCAACTGACAGGCGAGATCGGCGCAACGGATACGTTTTTCGGCGCGCAAGTTCAGATCTGGGATTTCGATTCCGATGTCCGAGCGAAGTCTCGCGCGGTAGAGTTCACCCTGACGCCCTCGGGTCCGCTGGTCGACGGCAGCAAGGGTGCCGTGATTGTGCGCGAAGCCGCGCTCGACCATCCGGCGAGCGATGACGGCATCTATGACATTCCGCTTGGCACTTACAGGATGAAGGCGGAACTGATCAGCAAGGATGGCGGGCGGTCGCCGGCGACGCTCAAGGGGCTGGATGCGGAGACGTACGCGCCGGAGATAGATCTTGTGTGGCAGCCGGAAGCGCGGTGCGGCTTCGGCTTCGATAGCGGCGTGGCGCCATTCTTTGTGCAGATTGCGGCGCCGTAAGAGACGGGGCCAAGTCGAACGTGCTCACCGCCAGCGGTCGACCCCTCGTGCTCCTGCGAAATCGGCAGAGTAGCGTGCCGGCGCCGTCCAGCCCATGAGCTGACTTCCAACCGGATGCCGGATGACCAAAATCGGCGATGAATTGCCTGATACGCAAATCTGGACTCCGTCTGGCTTCCGCCAGATTGCTGCCATTTGGCGGACTGCGATCGAATGTAGGTCGGTCTGACATGGCTCTTCGAAGCTGGCGTTGAAGTTCACAGACTTCGCTGGAATAACCGGCAGGCTTGTCCTTTCGCTGCAGGGCGGATCAAGTTTCAGAATGGCTGATCGCCAAAGCGTAAGGGGACGCAGAAGTTTGCTTTTGAGGTCTGTGCTTCTACCGTGCTTCCACGAAGTTTCGCAGAAACTGGGACCGTCGCGGAAGTCCCTGATTTTAATGGCGCACCCAAGAGGAATCGAACCTCTGACCTTTGCCTTCGCAGTCAGGCTTCGCTCAAGGATGAGCTGGGTGTGTTTGGCGATGTCGCGCTTCCCCGCCTTTCGCAATCAGGCTAGCCTGCGGCAAAAGCCGGGGAGGCAATGACATGATGTATCTGGTTCTGGGGCTCGTGATCTTTTTCGGGACGCACCTGTTTTCGGCTTACCGAAGCCGGGAGCCGGGCAAGGACCTGCGGGTGAAGATGGGCGAGGGGCCGTATATGGGGCTCTACAGTCTTCTTTCGCTGGCGGGGTTTGCCCTGATCATCTGGGGGTATGGCGCGGCGCGGCCCGCGCCGATCCTCTACACGCCGCCGGCATTCCTGGCGCACATCAACCTCTTGCTGATGGCGTTCGCGATGATCTTCCTGGCGGCGGCGTACCTGCCGACCGGGCATATCAAGAAGGCGGTGAAGCATCCGATGCTGCTGGCGGTGAAGGTCTGGGCGTTCGGGCACCTGCTCTCGAACGGCGAGCTGAACTCGGTGCTGCTGTTCGGCAGCTTCCTCGCTTACGGCGTGCTGGACCGGATCGCAGTCAAGAAGCGCGGCGACAATGGGCCGGGGCCGGACGCAGCGGTCAACGTGGTGGGCGATGTGGGCGCGGTCGTGGTGGGGCTTGGCGCGTATGCGGTGCTCCTGCTCTGGCTGCACCCGATTGCGTTCGGCGTCGCGGCGCTGCCCGTTTGAGGCTCAGCGGCGCCTGAGCCGCCTGCCGAGCAGCGGGGCAAGGGCCATCAGGGCGAGGCCGACCGGGAAGAGCGATCCGCGCGTGAGGTCATAGCCAGCGAAATATTCGGCGAGGCTGACGCGCATGAACCCAAGGGCCATGGTGCTCTCGAAGGCGATCAGGACGGCGACGCCGAGGACGCCGAGAGCGAGGGCGGGCGCGGTGGACTTGCCGCCGATCCAGACTCCCAGGGCGCAGGCGGCCAGGGTGACCATCGGGAATTCGGCGAGGTGTCCCATCCGGTCGCCGAAGGCGGGAATGAGGACGAGCTGGCGCAGGGCGCCGAAGGCAAAGCCCACCGCGAAGCCGAGGGCGCCGTAGAGGGCGCTCCAGGCGAGCAGGTTTCCGGGTTTGGGCAGCACGGCGGTTAACCTTCCTGTTTCCTTGCGGGCGGCGCCCGGGCGGGCTAATCGCTGGCCCATGTCAAAACAAACGCAGACCGCCCGCAAGACCGTCAAAGATATTGCAGCCGCCAAGGGCGGCGTACCGCTGGTGTGCCTGACGGCATATGATGCGCCGACGGCGGCGCTGCTGGACGAGCATGCCGACCTTTTGCTGGTCGGCGACAGTGTCGGGATGGTCGTTCACGGCCTACCGTCGACGGTCGGCGTCACGATGGAGATGATGATCCTGCATGGGCAGGCGGTGATGCGGGGCTCGACGAAGGCTTTCGTGGTCGTTGACATGCCGTTTGGCTCATATGAGACGAATGCCGACCAGGCCTTCCTCAATGCTGCGCGGATCATGAAGGAGACGGGCTGCCAGGCGGTGAAGATCGAGAGCGGGGCTTACGCCGCGCAGCAGATTTCGCACCTTGTGGAACGGGGCGTTCCGGTCATGGGGCATGTGGGCCTGCGCCCTCAGGCGATCAATGTGGACGGTGGCTTCCGGGCCAAGGGGCGCACGCTGGACGAGCGCGGCCGCGTGATGGCGGAGGCCAAGGCGGCCGAGGAAGCGGGGGCGTTTGCCATCGTGATCGAGGGGGTCGCCGAGGACCTGGCAGCGGAGATTACCGCAGCGGTGGCCTGCCCGACCGTCGGGATCGGGGCCTCCAGCGCCTGTGACGGGCAGATCCTCGTGACGCCGGACATGCTGGGCCTGTTTGACTGGACGCCGAAATTCGTGCGCCGGTATGCCAGCCTCAATACCGCGATCACCGAAGCGGTAGCGGCCTACGCCGACGATGTGCGGGCGCGCACCTTCCCGGGCAAGGCCGAGACCTACAGCCTGCGAAAACCTGAAGCCTAACAGCGCTGATCCGTTGCAGCCGCCCCGCGCGGCGTCTAGGTTCGCGCCGAATCCTCAAAATGCCGCCTGGAGCCCCGCTTGTCTGACATTTTTACCGAAGTCGATGAAAGCATGCGCCAGGAAAAACTGGCGAGCTGGTGGGGGCGCTGGCGCCCGTTCGTCTATGGGTCCGTGGCGGTGCTGATCGGCGCGGTCGCGATCAACGAGTTCATCGTGCGCCCGCAGGCCGAAGCGGCGCGGGCGGCGCGGGCCCTGGAACTCGAGAATGCCGTGAAGGCGCTCGAGGAAGGCCAGTACGAAGAAGCGCAGGCGGCGTTCCAGGCGATTGTCGACAGCGAGTCCAAGCTGTCCCCGCTGGCGGCGCACTACCTCGCGCAGACGCAGCTGGAAGGCAGCGGCGATGCCGAGGCGGCCGCGGCGACGCTGACGGCGATCGGCGGCACCGAAGGCGGCCCGTACGAGCGGTTGGCCCTGCTGAAAGCGGCCTATTTCCGCGCAGACGCGCTGACCATGCCGGAACTGGAAGCAACCCTCGGCACTCTGGTGACCGAGGATACGGCGCTCGGCGCGATGGCGCGGGAGCTGATCGCGGCGAAGGCCTATGCGACGGGCGACATCGCCCGGGCGCGGACAGAATACAGCCGGCTGAAGTTTGATGCTGCCGCGCCGCAGGGCGTGGTGCAGCGGGCCGAGATTGCACTCGATGCCATTCCGGTCCCGCCGGACGGCGCTGGCGAAGTACCCCTGCCCACCGAGGCGCCTACAGATGCGGCCGCTGATGCGCCGCAGGAGACCGGCCAATGAGACTTTCCCGTACTGCTGCTGCTGCCCTGGCCGTTGTGTCGCTGGCGGCGCTGAGCGCCTGTATCAGCCTGCCGGGCTTCGGCAATGACGACAAAGAAGAAATGGCGGCCGAAGAGAAAGCCGGCCGCATCACGATGGTGCTCGACAGCGAGAAGATTGCGCCGAGCACGACGCTGACCGGCATTGCGGTGGAGCTGCCGGAAGCGAATGCCGTGGCGTCATGGACGGAAGCCGGCGGCAGCCCGACGAAGGCACCCGGGCACGTGATCGCCGCGCCGGAGCTCGACATCGCCTGGCGCCGGTCGATCGGCAAGGGCTCGTCCACGAAGAGCGCGCTGACGACGCCGCCGGTGACCAGTGAGACGACGATCTACACGCTGGACTCAACGCAGACCGTGCGGGCCTCGCGCCTCGATACCGGCGCGCCAGTCTGGAGCGAGCGCCTGAAGGGCGTCTCCAAGCGCGACAAGAGCGCCATCGGCGGCGGGCTGGCCGTGGCCGGCGACGTGCTGGTGGTGGCGAGCGGGTATGGCTATGTCACCGCACTCGATGCCGCGACGGGCGCGCAGAAATGGCGCCGCGACATTGGCGCGCCGATGACGGGCTCGCCGACGATCGATGATGGCCGGATTTTCGTCTCCTCCAACAATAACGAAGTCTACGCGATCAACCTCGCGGACGGCGCGACGATCTGGAGCGACCAGGCGATTTCGGAATCGGCCCGCGTGCTCGGCAGCTCGAGCGTGGCAGCGGTCGAGGATTTCGTCATCGCGCCGTTCTCCTCGGGCGAAGTGATTGCCTACCTGGCCGCCAACGGCCGCCGGTTGTGGACGGACGCGCTGGCACAGGCCGGCCGGTTCACGCCGATCTCCGAGATCAATGATATCGGCTCGCGCCCGGTGCTTGGCGCCGGTCTCGTGTTCGCCTCCAGCCAGTCCGGCACCACGGTCGCCATCGATGGCCGCAGCGGCGCGCGCGTCTGGACGGCGGCGGTCGGATCGACCCGGGCGCCGGCGCTGGCCGGGCGGTTCCTGTTCGTGCTCGGCACCGAGAACGAGCTCGCCTGCCTCGATGCGGCGACCGGCGAAGCCTACTGGGTGGTGCAGCTGCGCCGGTTCCAGGACGAGAAAGAGAACAAGAAGCCGATCAGCTATTCGGCCCCGATTGTCGCGTCCGGCCGGGTGATCCTGGTCTCCTCGCGCGGCGAGCTGCAGGCCTTCTCCACGCAGGACGGCACGCAGACGGGCTCTTTGAAGCTGGGGGATACCGTGTATATCGAGCCGATTGCGGCGCAGGGGCGGCTGTATGTCCTGACGGACGACGCCAAACTGATCGCCATCGACTAGGGGCAGCGGGACTTTACCCGGACGGCCCTCATTAACCAGAGGGGCCACGGCCTTGCCATTGAAGATCGCCATTGTGGGACGACCGAATGTCGGCAAGTCCACCTTGTTCAACCGTCTGGTGGGCAAGAAGATCGCGCTGGTCGATGACCAGCCGGGCGTGACGCGCGACCGCAAGATGGCCGAAGGCTCGCTGGCGACGTTGCCGTTGCTGGTGATCGATACCGCCGGGTTCGACAACGTGCGCGATGACAGCCTCGAGGCGCGGATGCGCGCGCAGACTGAGGCGGCGATTGCGGAAGCCGACATTGCGCTGTTCCTGATCGACGCGCGCGTCGGTGTGACGCCGGAGGACGAGACCTTCGCGATGCTCCTGCGCAAGGCGAACATGCCGGTCGTGCTGGCGGCCAACAAGGCCGAGGGCCGGCAGGGCGAGGCGGGCGTGATGGATGCGTTCAGCCTGGGCCTCGGCGAGCCGGTCGGCCTGTCGGCGGAGCACGGCGAAGGCTTTGCCGAACTCTATGAGGCGATCCGCAACGCGCTCGGGCCGGAAGCGTTCGAGCGGGCGCTGGAAGAGGCCGAGCCGAACTATGCGGGCGGGGCCGGGGACGACATTCTCGAGAAGCTCGCGCATATCGACATCGAAGACGAGACCTTGTCGGACGACGAACTGGTGGCCGCGATCGAGGCGGCGGAAGTCGACACGCCCGAGGTCGAGCCCGAGACGCTGCGGCCGATACGCCTCGCGATTGTCGGGCGGCCGAATGCCGGCAAGTCGACGCTGATCAACCAGCTCTTGCAGTCGGAGCGCCTCCTGACCGGTCCGGAAGCGGGCATTACGCGCGACTCGATCACGATCGACTGGGAATGGGAAGGCCGCCAGATCCGGCTGGTCGATACCGCAGGCCTGCGCCGCAAGGCGCGCGTGCAGGAAAAGCTGGAGCGGCTGTCGACGGCGGAGACCATCCGTTCACTGAAGTATGCCGATGTCGTCGCGCTGGTGATGGACGCGCATGACGCGCTGGAGAAGCAGGACCTGCAGATTGCCGACCTCGCGCTGCGCGAGGGCCGGGGGCTGGTGCTGGTGATGTCGAAATGGGACTCGGTGCAGGACCAGGACGGCGCCGCGCGCCACATCCGGGACCTTGCCAACCGGCTGGTGCCGAATGGCGGGGGCGCGCCGGTCGTGTTCCTGTCTGGACTGACGGGACGCCATGTCGACAAGCTGATGCCGGCGGTCGTGCAGGTCTACAAGGACTGGACCGCGAAGGTGAAGACCGGCGACCTCAACCGCTGGCTGCGCCATACGGTCGAACACCATCCGCCGCCGAGCGTGCAGGGCAAGCGGATCAAGCCGCGCTACATGGCGCAGATGAAGGCGCGCCCGCCGACCTTCGTGCTGATTGCCTCGCGCGGCGAGCAGATGCCGGAAGGCTACAAGCGCTACCTGATCAACGGCGTGCGCGAGGCGTTCGACATGCACGGCGTGCCGATCCGGCTGTTCGTGCGCCAGGGCAAGAACCCGTATGCCGGCAAGATCGGCCCGGGCGGCCCGCCGCGCTACAAGCGGCCGAAGGAATAGGGAGCTGGCGCCTTCGCGCCAACGTTCTTCAAGCGTCTTCGATCACGCTGCTAACGAATGCCCTGGGGCCGTCGTCCAGCCGCTTCACTGAGCGTTTCAGCCGGTCTTTCCAAGCGGCGCCGCGTTGAACGGCTTCACGCAGGACGTCTGCAAGATCGTCGTGCCGCCTCTTCAGGATCAACGCTTCGATCAGGATACCTGATTGAACCATATCCTTGTCTGCCTTAACGGCGCTTTCGCCCGTCGTTTGCCGGAGGGTCGACACGATCATCTTGTGGACGGCATAACGCTCCGGAGACGGAACATTTACCAGCGTGCCGAAGCGGGTTAGCACGGCGGCCTCGACCGTATCGCGCAACAGGAAATCCAGAAACCGCAAAGGCACGGCATCGGTTTGTAGACTGGGAAGCCGTACAGGCGCATCCCTGTCGGCGCCCCTGTTGGTCGTCAGCACATCCACACGGTAGCCCCCAGGACGGGCATAGGTTGTGGCGACGAGGGGGTTCGCGAGGGTCGGCACCGGCACGAAGGCCGGGTCAACGGTTTTGAGTATCTCGACCAGAGGCTGGTCGAGTTTGTCGTCGAGAGCGACGGAGACGCCGTAGTCCTGCGCGAGATCGAGATCGCCTGTCCGGATGGCAGCGCTCGGTAACCTGACGCCGAGGTGCCCGGCATAGGTCTGGAACGCGACCGTCCCGACGATGATGCCCCTCAATCTGAAAACGCCGGCCAGAGCCAGAGCGTCGATCACAGAGGCCGTGACAGTGTCGGGTTCCGGCAATCCTCCGGCCACAAGTGACCGGCGAATTGCCCGGCGGCCGTCCGCATTCGATTTTGCGGCAGTTGCTTTTTCGATCGCTGAACGAAGTTCCGGAGTGTCTGCACCGAAATACCGTTCCGGCGAGCGCCCGGTCCGGGTCGTTGGCTCCTGGATGTACCAGTATGTTTTGCCGGAAATCGTTCGCCTGCGGAATGTGGAACCTTCAGGAACGCTTGACGCGATCGCAAGGCGCAATTGATCCAAGAGCTCAGCGTAGCTGGTCTGGATCACGAGAGGCAGGTCTTGGAGAGCCATTTACCGGCAAAAAGCATATTTGCCGGTAAAAATCAAGCCTTACGCTTGAGCACGGCGAAGTCCTGCCGCGCCGCTGCCGCGGCACCAAAGTCCCAGGCGGAAAGGCGCATCAGAGCATTTCCTCGAACACCACGGTGCCGGCCGGGCCGGGGACGGGGAGGCCTGTGCGATCGACGCGGTAGAGTTTCTCGTCGGCGAAGCCCGAGCGGACCTGCTGATTGTCCTGTGAGTCGGCATCGCTGACGCCTCGCATCCTGTCGGAATGCCGGCCGGCTTCCAGCATGGCGCCGCCCGCCGTCGCGGCGACAATCTGGAGTTCCTTCCAGATGGCGCGGTCCTGCCAGGCGCCGTCGGATGGATCGGCGACGGGGGTGAAGCGCCAGACGGCGAGGTGTTCAGGCATGAGGGGCTCCGCGTGTTGCAATTGCTTTGATCAACGCGGAGCCAGCGGGAAGGTTCGCGGTGTCTCCTGCGGGGCGCAGGGGCGGAACCATCGCGGCGCGGCGGCGTTCCCTAAGAATACCGGCACGCCGGTAGAATCCTCAATTCCTGAGCGGTTGCGCGCGGCGCACCGCCTGTTTCGCAAAGGAGACGCAAATGGCTACCCGTACTACGAAAAATGGTTCGTCCACGAAGGATAACATGGACGCGGCCGCGCTGCTGAAGGCCGATCACCGCGCCGTCGAAGAGCTGTTTGAAAAATACGAGGCAACGCGTGGCAGCGCCACCAAGGCGAAGCTCGCCCAGCAGATCTGTCTCGAGCTCACGATCCACGCCACGATCGAGGAAGAAATCTTCTATCCCGCCGTCCGCGGCGAGGTCGACGATGACATGATGGACGAGGCCTATGTCGAGCATGACGGCGCGAAGGTACTGATTGCCGAACTGATGGAAGGCGATGTCGGCGATGATTTCTACGACGCCAAGGTCAAGGTCCTGTCGGAAGAGATCAGGCACCACGTCAAGGAAGAGGAAGGCCGCGGCGGCATCTTTGCGTAGGCCAGGAAGGCCGGCGTCGATATGGCCGCTCTGGGCGAGCAACTTTCGGCGCGCAAGGCCGAGCTGAAGAAGATGTTCCGCCAGACGGGCATTCCGCGTCCGGAAACCCGCTCCATGAAGGGCGTGCCGCTGACGGTCGGCCAACCGGTCTGAGGCGAGGGCCCGGCGGCTATTCCCGGAAGGTGCGGGAGACAGAATCCGTGAGCGGCTTGACGAGGTAGCTGAGCACGTTCCTGCTCTCGGTACGGAGCATCGCTTCGACCGGCATGCCGGGCAGGAGCTGGAAGCTGGAGGCGGCGAGGGCCTCGTCCGGGATTTCGACCATCGCCTCGTAATAGGCAGCGCCGGTGGCCTCGTCGACGATGGCGTCGGCCGAGACGGCGATGACGCGGCCGTCGAACTGGGGTGTTTCATCCTGGTTGAAGGCGCTGAAGCGCAGGACGGCGGTCTGGCCGAGACTGATCTTGTCGATGTCGACGGGGCTGACCCGGACCTTGGCGATCAGGCGGTCGTTTTCCGGCACGATGTACATGATGGGCTCGGACGGGCGGATGACGCCGCCGACCGTGTGGGCGCGGATGCCGATGACGCGGCCCGAACGCGGCGCGGTGATGTCGAGGCGCCCGGACTGGTCGAGCAGGGCGGTGCGCTCCTCGGTCAGTTCGCTGATCTGGGTCTGCACGTCGCGCAGGTCGGTCAGCAGGGTTTCGGTATTGCCCTGGTCGAGGCGGGCGATCTCGCTGCGCGCTTCGCCGATCTGCACGCGGGTGGCGGCGATGTCGGAGGTCAGCGCGTCCTTCTCGCCCTGCAGGCGGGCGCGGTCGCGCTTGAGGGCGAGGACGCGGGTGATGACGGCCTGGCCGCGCTCCATCAGGGTTTCGAAGCGGGAGATCTCGTCATCGACCAGGGCGATCTGGTCGTCCTTGGCGGTGATCTCGTTCTGCATGCCACTGATGCGGGTGTTCAGCTGGTCGATCCGTTGGCGCAGGATCGTGCCCTGCGTGCCGAGATTGGCGCTGCGGGCCTTGAGGAGGCCGGCCTGCGAGGTGAGCACGGCCTGCATATCCGGGCGGGCAACGAAATCCTCGAAGCCGGGGCGCAGGGTGAGCGCGGCGGCGCCGTCGCGTTCGGCGACGAGGCGCGCTTCGGTGCCGAGGAGGCCGTAGAGGCGCGCCTCCAGGCCCTGCAGGGCCGCGCCGGTGGAGGTGGCGTCAAGGGAGAGGAGCTTCTGGCCTTCGGTCACGGCGTCGGCTTCGCGCACGTAGATCTCGCGGACGATGCCGCCTTCGAGGTGCTGGATGGCCTGCTGGTTGGATTCGACCGAGATCTGGCCGGCGGTGAGGACGGCGCCTTCGAACGGGGCGAACACCGACCAGGCGATGAGGCCGCCGAAGACGAGGGCGACGATGCCCCAGCCGGCATAGAGGTATTGCTTGAGGAATTCACCGCGACCGGGGGCGGCGGGGAGGGCGAGATCAGACATGGCCGCCGTCTCCCGGCCTGAGGGTGCGGATATTGGCGGCGCCCGGCTTCGGCATGACCTTGGCGAGGACTTCGTCGGCGGGGCCGAACTCGCGGATGCGGCCTTCGTCGATCACCATCAGCTTGGTGCAGTGGAGGATCGCGTTGGGGCGGTGGGCGATCAGGATGACGGTGGCGCCGCGCGCCTTGGCGGCGCCGATGGCGGACTGCAGCGCCTGCTCGCCGGGGCCGTCGAGATTGGAGTTGGGCTCGTCGAGGATGATCAGGTTGGGATTGCCGAACAGGGCGCGGGCGAGGCCGATGCGCTGGCGCTGGCCGGCGGAGAGATAGGCGCCGCCGAGGCCGATCTCGGTGTCGTAGCCCTTGGCGAGGCGCAGGATCATGTCGTGGCAGCCGGCGGACTGGGCGGCGGCAATGATGGCTTCGGGGGCGGCGTTCTCCCGGAAGCGGGCAATGTTGTCGCGCACGGTGCCGGAGAGAAGATCCGCCTGCTGAGGAAGATAGCCGATCTGGGGGCCGAGCGTTTCCGAGGGCAGGGTCGAGAGGTCGGCGCCGTCAATGCGGACATGGCCGGACATCACGGGCCAGGCGCCGGTGAGGACGCGGGCGAGGGAGGACTTGCCGGCTGCACTCGGGCCGAGGACGCCGAGCACGTCGCCGGGATCAAGACTGAAGGTGAGGCCCTTGAGCACCGGGGCGTTGCTGCCCGGCGGGCCGGCGACAGCGTTCTCGACGCGCAGGGCGCCGCGGATCGGCGGCAGCGGCATCTGCGCCGCGGGGGCGGGCGCGCCGGCGAGGGCGGTCTTCAGCGAGGCCCAGTTTTCCCGGGCGCCGGCGATGGTGCGCCACTGGCCGACGATCTGCTCCAGCGGCGCGATCGCGCGGCCCATCAGGATGGAGGCGGCGATCATTGCGCCGGGGGTCGCTTCGCCCTTGATCACGAGCCAGGCGCCGATGCCTAGGATGGCGGACTGCAGGAAGAGGCGGAAGGCCTTGGTGCCGGACGAGAAGCCGGAGAGGATGCGCCCGGAACGCGCGAACGCGGTGTCGCCGCCATCGAACACGTTCTGCCAGCGGCGGCGGGCGGCCTCGCCCATGCCGAGGGCTTTGAGCACTTCGGCGTTGCGCGTCATCTCGGCGGCGCGCAGGGCGCTGGCGCGCTCGAGGTCTTCGCTCTCCTTGGTCAGGCGGGCGGAGGCGCGCTCGTTGAGGGCGGAAGTCGCGACAAGGATGACCGCGCCGAGGACGGCCCAGAGGCCGAACAGCGGGTGGAGCATGAACAGCACGACCAGGAAGAGCGGGCTGAACGGCGCATCGAACACGGCGCCGGCGACGGGGCTGGCGATGAAGCGGCGGAGCTGGCGCAGGTCGCGGATCGGGCGGTCGGAGGCCCGCCCCGGATCGGCGAGGCTCTGGGCCATGGCGGCGGCGGCGGCGCGGGGCCCGAGCAGGCCTTCGAAATTGGAGGCGGCGACGCTGAAGAGGCCGGAGCGCGCCCACTCGAGCACGCCGAGCGTGCCGTAGAGGACGAGGATGAGGACGGTCAGGGCGACGAGGGTCGGGATCGATTGGGAGGCGAGGACGCGGTCATAGACCTGCAGCATGTAGAGCGGGCCGGCGAGCATCAGCAGGTTCACGAACAGGCTGAACCCGCCGGCATGCCAGAAGACCCCGCGCGAGGCGCTGAGGGCGCCGGCGAGTTCGCTGGAAGAGGCTTCGGCGGCGGCGTCCCGTTTCATGGCCATTGATCTAGCAGAAATTTCCGGCTGTGGTCAGGCGCAAAGTCAGGTTGAATATGTGCCGTTCCGGGACAGGCGGGCGTCTCAGAGGAAGTCCTTCAGGCCGCGCGATTTCAGTTCCTTGACGACGCCACCGACATCCTGCGAGCGATCCTTCCGTGTGATGAGGATCCGGTTGCCGTCGGCGACGACGATCAGGCCTTCGACGCCGACAAGGGCGACGAGCTGGCCATCGGCGGCGTGGACGGTGCAGTCGGCGCAGTCGATCTCGATATGGTCGGGCGAGTTGGCGCGGGACGAGACTTCGCCGACCATCGACCAGCTGCCGATATCGCTCCAGGCGCAGTCCAGCGGGGCGTAGACGGCGGCGCGGCTGGTGCGCTCCATCACGGCATAGTCGACCGACGTGGAGGGCACAGCGGCAAAGGCGGCGGCGTCGAGGTAGCGGAAGGCGCCGTCATGATAGGCGCGTTCCAGCGCTTCGCTGGATTTGGCGAGGATGTTCGGCGCGTGGGCGGCGAGTTCGGCCAGCATGGTTTCCGGGCTGAACAGGAAGATGCCGGCATTCCAGCTATAGGCGCCGCTGGCGAGATAGGCGGCGGCGGTCTTGGCGTCCGGCTTTTCCCTGAAGGCGGCGACGCGGGCGACCTGGCCGTCCAGCGCTTCGCCGGACTGGATGTAGCCGAAGCCGGTGTCGGGGCGAGACGGGGCGATGCCGAAGGTCGTGATGTAACCCTCCCCCGCGGCGGGGGCGGCGGCGCGCACGGCGGCGAGGAAGGTGTCCGGGCGGCCGATGAAATGGTCGGAGGCGACGAGCAGGCCGAGGTTTTCGGGAAAGGCATCTGCAAGGTAGCGCGCCGCGACCGCGGCGACGGCCGCGGTGTTGCGCCCTTCCGGCTCGAGCAGGATGGCGGCGGGGGAGACGCCGATTTCGGCGAGCTGGTGGGCGATCAGCTCGCCGTAGGCGGCGTTGCTGATGATCACGGGGTTCTGGTGGAAGCCTTCGGCGCCGGCAAAGCGCAGCACGGTCTCCTGGAAGACGGACTTGTCCGAGACGAGGGCGTGGAACTGTTTGGGGCGGGCCAGGTTCGAAACGGGCCAGAGGCGCGTGCCGGCGCCGCCGCACATGATGACCGGATGGATCGACATTCTCGTGTTTACCTTGCTTCCTGCATTGCCTGCGTGATGGCCCGGCCGGGGGCACCGGATTTACCGTCAGGATTGCAACAACCGCGCCGCCCTGCAATGAAACTGCTCAGCTGTCACGGGGTTCCATAATGGCGCTCGCACTCTATGGCCATCCGTTCTCGTCCTATACGCAGAAGGCGCTGATTGCGCTCTACGAGAATTCCATCCCGTTCGAGTTTCGCGAAGTGGGGCCGGAGGCGCCCGAGCACGGCGCGGAGGTGCAGCGGCGCTCGCCGGTGGGCAAGTTTCCGGTGCTGGTGGACGGGACACGCAGCGTCGCCGAGGCGAGCATCATCATCGAGTACCTGCAGATGAACCATCCGGGGCCGGTGCGGCTGATCCCGGAGGATCCGGCGGCGGCGCTGGAGGTCCGGTTCATGGACCGGTTCTTTGACCTCTATGTGATGGACGGGATGCAGATCGCGGTGGAAGCGGCGCTGGGGCGGGTGGCGATGACGCGCGAGGACGGACTGGCGCTGGCCACCGAGCGTCTGGAGCGGGCGTATGGCTGGCTGGACGGCTATCTCGGCACGCGGACCTGGGCGGCTGGGGAGGTGTACTCCATGGCCGACTGTGCGGCGTCGACGGCGCTGTTCTATGCGGACTGGACGTACCGGATTCCGGAGCACTTTGCGGGTGTGCGCGCTTACCGCGCGCGGCTGCTGGCGCGGCCTTCGTATGCCCGGGCGGTGGATGAGGCGCGCCAGTTCCGGCACTTCTTTCCGCTTGGGGCGCCGGACCGGGATTGAAGGCTGGTTCAGGCGCCGCCGGATTCTGGTTTTTGATCCAGCGGCGCGGCGAAGGGCAACCAGTATCGCGTACTGCGCCCGCCGCCTGTCACGCTGAGAGCGCCCATTTCCATGAGCGCTTGCAGGTCGCGCGTTGCTGTAGCCTTCGAAGTTCGTGCAATCACGCTATACTTGTTGGCGCTCATGCCGCCCTCGAAGCCTCGTGGACCTTCGTCCATCATGCGCCGGACGACGCGCAATTGGCGTTCGTTCAGTTGATCCTTGAGCGCATCAAAATATTTGGCCTTGTGGAGCGTGAAATTGACTTGGTCGGCTGCGTTCTGCTGGGCTTTGACGCACAGGTCGAGAAAGTACTTCAGCCATTCCGTGATTTCGTTCGTACGCTGTGCAGATTTCAAGGCGTCGTAATAGGCGTTCCGATAAGGTTCGATGGCTTTCGACAGGCTGAGAAGCACCGGCCTGCCTTGCCCCTGAGAGAGCGCCTTTTCCGATATAGCCCGGCCTATACGGCCGTTGCCGTCTTCGAACGGGTGTATGGTTTCGAAGTAGAGGTGCGCGAGCGCGGACCGGATCGGAGCCTGGCGGATAGGCGAGCTGCCTTGCGGGCCGGTTGCATTGAACCAGCTTACGAACTGTTCCATCAACTCTGGTACATCGCAGGAAGGTGGGGCTTCGAAGTGCACCGTTTCCCGCCCGATGGGGCCGGACACGACCTGCATCGCAGCCTCCTGCGTGCGCCATGTACCCACGGTGATACGGTTGTTTCCGCGCATCAGCATGCGGTGCCAGTCAAACAGAATTCCGGCTGTCAGGGGTGACGCAAAATCACGCCTGACGGCCACCATCAGTTCGCCGATTCCGGCAGCCGCATCATTCCGGGTTGGCGGTAGTTCAGTCAGGCCAAGATTGCGCTGGATTGAGGACTTCACGTCTTCGCGGCTGAGGTACTCGCCTTCGATCTCCGAGGACTTGATCGCCTCGGAGACCATTAGATCGATCAGCGTTTCGACCTGAGTTCCTTCCGGTTGGGCATCCAGCATGCCGCGGACATGCCCTGCATGCCGCTCGAATACCGTCAGTTCATCGACGAGATCGGTGATGTCGTATGCAAAGTTTGCCCAGCCGGGTTGCTGCCAGATATAAGTCATGAGCCGAATAAAGCACACATTCGGCTCAATATACAGTAAATATTGAGCCGAATAAGAACGACATTCGGCTCAAACCAGCATCCAGGCCTCAGATCTCGAACGTTCCCCGCGAGGCAAGGAAGCGGAGGATTTCCTCGGCCGCTTCATCGGGGGTGCGGCCGACGGTGTCGAGGCGCAGTTCCGGGTTGAGTGGGGGCTCGTAGGGGCTGTCGATGCCGGTGAAGTTGCGGATCTCGCCGGCGCGGGCTTTCTTGTAGAGGCCCTTGACGTCGCGTTGTTCGGCAACATCCAGCGGCGTATCGACATGGATCTCGATGAACTCGCCCTCGGCCATCAGGCTGCGAGCCATCTGGCGCTCGGCGCGGAAGGGGGAGATGAAGGAGACGAGCACGATGAGGCCGGCATCGGTCATCAGGCGGGCGACGTTGGAGACACGGCGGATGTTCTCGACGCGGTCGGCATCGGTGAAGCCGAGGTCGCGGTTGAGGCCGTGGCGAACATTGTCGCCGTCGAGGATGAAGGTGTGGCGGCCCATCTGGTAGAGGCGCTTCTGCAGCGCGTTGGCAATGGTCGACTTGCCGGAGCCGGAGAGGCCGGTGAACCAGAGGACGGAAGCCTGCTGGGCTTTTTGTTCGGCGAGGGCCTCGCGGGTGACGTCGATCGCCTGCCAGTGGATGTTGGCGGCGCGGCGGAGCGAGAAGTCGATCAGGCCCAGCGCGACCGTGTCGTTGGTCTGGCGGTCGATCAGGATGAAGCTGCCGGTCAGGCGGTTCGCCGTATACGGATCAAACGGGATCGCCTGGTCGAGGGCGAGGGTGGTGACCCCGATCTGGTTGAGTTCCAGCGTGCGGGCGGGGGTCTCGGCCATCGTGTTGACGTCGATGCCGTGCTTGGGCGCGTTGACGGTGGCGGAGACGGTCTTGGTGCCGGACTTGAGGAAATAGCGCCGGCCCGGGAGGAGCGGGCTTTCGCTCATCCAGAGGAGCTTGACCTGGAACTGGTCGGAGACTTCCGGCGGCTGCGAACCGGCGGCGATGATGTCGCCCCGCGAGGTGTCGATCTCGTCGGCGAAGGTCAGCGTCACGGACTGGCCCGCGACGGCCTCCTCGAGGTCGCCGCCTTGTGTCACGATGCGGGTGACGGTGGTTTCGCGGCCCGAGGGGAGCGAGCGGATCCTGTCGCCCGGCTTGACCCGGCCTGAGGCGATCTGGCCGGAGAAGCCGCGGAAATCGAGGTTCGGGCGGTTGACCCATTGGACCGGCATGCGCAGCGGGAGGGTTTCGGCCTCGCGGGCGATTTCGACCGTTTCGAGATAGTCCATCAGGCTCGGGCCGGTGTACCAGGGCGTCTCGGGCGAGCGCTCGGTCATGTTGGTGCCGGCGAGGGCGGAGATGGGGATCGGCGTGATCTGGAGATTGCCGGGCAGGGCCTCCGCGAAGACTTTGTAGTCGGCGACGATCTGATCGTACACGGATTGCTTGTAGCCGACGAGGTCCATCTTGTTGATGGCGAGGACAAGGTGACGGATGCCGAGGAGCGTCGCAATGATCGAGTGGCGGCGCGTCTGGGTGAGGATGCCCTTGCGCGCGTCGATCATCAGGATGGCGCAGTCGGCGGTCGAGGCGCCGGTCGCCATGTTGCGGGTGTATTGTTCGTGGCCGGGCGTGTCGGCGACGATGAACTTGCGTTTTTGCGTGGCGAAGAAGCGGTAGGCGACGTCGATGGTAATGCCCTGTTCGCGCTCGGCGGCGAGGCCGTCGACGAGGAGGGCGAAGTCGATGGAATCGCCCTGAGTGCCGTCGCGCCTGGAGTCGGCTTCGAGGGTCGCGAGCTGGTCTTCGAAGATCATCTTCGAATCGTAGAGGAGGCGGCCGATCAGCGTGGACTTGCCGTCATCGACCGAGCCGCAGGTGATGAAGCGGAGCAGGGATTTCTGCTCGTGCGCTTCGAGATAGGCGCCGATGTCTTCGGCGATGAGATCGTCGTGCAGGCGCATCAGAAATAGCCCTCCTGCTTCTTCTTCTCCATCGAGGCGGCCTGGTCCTTGTCGATGGCGCGGCCCTGGCGCTCGGACGTGGTGGTCAGGAGGATCTCCTGGATCACGTCGTCGAGCGTCCTGGCCTCGCTCTCCACCGCGCCGGTGAGCGGGTAGCAGCCGAGGGTACGGAAGCGGACGGACTTGGTTGTGGCCTTCGCCGCGATCTCCGGCGGGACGCGGTCATCGTCCAGCATGATCATCGCGCCGTTCCAGTCGACCACGGGCCGCGGGGCGGCGAAGTAGAGCGGAACGAGCTCGATCTTTTCGCGGCGGATGTACTGCCAGATGTCGAGTTCGGTCCAGTTGGAGATCGGGAAGGCGCGCAGGGATTCGCCTTTCTGGAGGCGGGTATTGTAGAGGTTCCAGAGTTCCGGGCGCTGGCGTTTCGGGTCCCAGCGGTGGCCGGCCGTCCGTACCGAGATGATGCGTTCCTTGGCGCGGGATTTCTCCTCGTCGCGCCGGGCGCCGCCGAAGGCCGCGTCGAACCCGTATTTGTCGAGCGCCTGCTTGAGCGCGACGGTTTTCATCACATCGGTATGGTAGGCCGAGCCGTGGGTGAAGGGGCCGACGCCTTCGGCCGCGCCTTCCTGGTTGGTGTGCACCAGGAGTTCGAGGCCGAGTTCTTTCATCTTGCGGTCGCGGAAGGCGATCATCTCGCGGAATTTCCAGCCGGTATCGACATGCAGCATCGGGAAAGGCGGGCGCGAGGGGTAGAAGGCCTTCAGGGCGAGGTGCAGCATGACCGCCGAATCCTTGCCGATCGAATAGAGCATGACGGGCTTCTCGCACTCCGCGGCGACTTCGCGCAGGATGTGGATGCTTTCGGCTTCGAGACGGTCGAGGTGGGTCAGCTGGGGCAAGGGGCACCGGGTCGGATTGCGGGTTGGCGTCCGTTAGCCCTCCTTTACGCCTCTGGAAAGACTTCGGCGCGGCTCCGCATCTTCCATTGAGGAAAACTAAAGCCAGACGGGACCCACGAAAGCGCCCAGTTACATGTCGTAAATGAACACAAATCGTCATTGTGCAGCCTGACTCGCGCAGTTTATGGACACGGAAGTATTCGCTGGGCGGGCGAGGAAAGCGGAGGTCTGGTTCATGTGCGGTATCGTGGCGATTGCAGGCAAGGCTCAGGTGGCTGGCCGGCTGGTGGATGGGCTGAAGCGGCTCGAGTATCGCGGCTATGACAGCGCGGGCATCGCGGTGGCCTGGGACGAGGGCATCGAGCGGCGCCGGGCCAAGGGCAAGATCCATAACCTGCAGGCGCGCCTGAACGATGATCCGGTGGAAGGCTTCACCGGCATTGCGCACACCCGCTGGGCCACGCACGGCGCACCGAACGAGACCAACGCGCACCCGCACATGGCCGGCGGCGTGGCGGTGGTGCACAACGGCATCATCGAGAATTACCGCGAGCTGCGCGAGGGCCTGGAGGCCAAGGGCCGCGTGTTCGAGTCCGAGACCGATACCGAAGTGATCGCGCAGCTGGTCGCCCACAACATGAGCCAAGGCATGGACGAGGTGGCCGCGTTTGCCGAAGCGCTGACGCACTTCACCGGCGCCTTCGCGATTGCCGCGATCTTTGCGGGCAAACCGGACCTTGTGATCGGGGCGCGCAAGGGCTCGCCGCTGGTGCTGGGCTATGGCGAGGGCGAGATGTATCTCGGCTCCGACGCGATCGCGCTGGCACCGCTGACGCGGGATGTGACCTACCTTGAAGAAGGCGACTGGGTCATCCTCACGAAGAACAGTTTCGACATCCGCAACGTGCGCGGCGACCGGGTGAACCGGCCGCGCGTGACCTCGGCGGTGAATGACGCGCTGATCGAGCGCGGCGAGTATGACCACTTCATGCTGAAGGAAATCCACGAGCAGCCGGAATCGCTGGCGCGCTCGATCCTGCCCTACATCGACCAGAAATCGCAGACGATTGAAGTGAGCCAGGTGGCCTCGGACATCTTCGCCAAGGCGGACAGGGCGGTCGCGATTGCGTGCGGGACGGCCTATTATGCGGCCTTCACGGCGAAATACTGGTTCGAGCAGATCGCGAAGCTCGCCTTCGAGCCGGATATTGCCTCCGAGTTCCGGTACCGCCAGCCGGTGCTGCCGGCGACCGGTTTCTCGATGTTCGTCAGCCAGTCGGGCGAGACGGCCGATACGCTGGCGGCGCTGCGCTATTGCCGCCAGAACGGCAAGCCGGCGATTGCGGTGGTAAACGTGCCGGAGAGCTCGATTGCGCGCGAAGCCGGCGCGATCGTTCCGACGCATGCCGGGCCGGAGATCGGCGTAGCCTCGACCAAGGCGTTCACGGCGCAATTGTCGGTGCTCGCGGTGCTGGCGCTGTCGGCGGCCAAGGCGCGCGGGCACCTGCTGCCGGGCGACGAGCTGAAATACGTGAAAAGCCTGCTGGCCCTGCCGCGCAAGGTGACCGAAGCGCTTGAGTCGCAGGCGCAGGTCAAGGAGATCGCCAAGGTTCTCGCGGTGAAACGCGACGTGCTGTTCCTCGGCCGCGGGCGGTATTACCCGCTGGCGCTGGAAGGCGCGCTGAAGCTGAAGGAAGTGTCCTACATCCATGCCGAAGGCTACGCCGCCGGCGAGCTGAAGCACGGGCCGATCGCGCTGATCGAGAAGGGCCTGCCGGTGGTGGTCGTCGCGCCGTATGACGAACTGTTCGAGAAGACAATCTCGAACGTGGAAGAAGTGCGCGCGCGCGGCGCCGAAGTGATCCTGATCTCCGACGACGCGGGCATCAAGGCGGCCGGCAAGCGGGCCGACCATGTGATCCGCCTGCCGGACGGGGACGCGGTCTCGCTGCCGATCCTGGCGGCCATTCCGCTGCAGCTGCTGGCCTATCACGTGGCGCTGGTCAAAGGCACGGATGTGGACCAGCCGAGGAACCTCGCGAAGTCGGTGACGGTCGAGTAGCGGTGCATTGAAGGCCCGGGCCGGCGTGCTATAGCCGCGGCATGAGTTTGAATGTGATGCCTGACCCGGTCCTGCCGGAAGTGCTGCACGTGCGGGCGCCCCGGCACGGGGATGCACGGGGCTGGTTCAGCGAAACCTATAATGAACGGGCCTTCCGCGCAGCCGGGTTCACGGCGCCTTTCGTGCAGGACAATCACTCGCGGTCAGCCGAGGCGGGCACGCTGCGGGGCTTGCACTACCAGGCGCCGCCGTATGCGCAGGCGAAACTGGTGCGGTGCACGCGCGGGCGCCTGCTGGACGTGGTCGTGGATATCCGCGCGGGTTCGCCGCGGTTCGGCAAGGCGACGCTGGTGACCCTGACGGAGGCGGACGGGTTGCAACTGTTCGTGCCGGAAGGTTTCGCGCATGGCTTCTGCACGCTCGAGGCGGGCAGCGAGGTCATGTACAAGGTGACCGCCTACTACGCTCCGGAACATGATTTCGGCATTGCGTTCGATGATCCGGCGCTTGGACTTGCCTGGCCGTATCCGCTGGAGGCGCTGACACTTTCGGCGCGTGACCGAAAGCATCCGCGCCTTGACGAGGCGCCGCGCTATTTCGAGTTTGCGGAGGCGGGGGCATGACGGTCCTGGTCATCGGAAAGCAGGGGCAGCTGGCGCGCAGCCTTGCTTCGGTGAACCGGGAGGATCTGGTTTGCGTGGGCCGGCCGGACGTGGACTTCGCGATGCCAGCCTCGCTGGCGGCGGTTCTGGATGCCGCGAAGCCGGAGGTGGTGATCAATGCGGCGGCCTATACGTTTGTCGACAAGGCCGAGAGCGACGCGGCAGCGGCGTTCGCTATCAACCGCGACGGGCCGGCAGAATTAGCGCGGCTATGCGCGGCGCGCGGGATAGTATTGATCCATGTCTCGACCGATTGCGTGTTCGATGGAAAGAAGGCGGGGCCGTATGAGCCGGACGATCCGCCGGCGCCCCTCGGTGTATACGGACAATCCAAATGGGAGGGCGAGCTTGCGGTGGCCGAGGCTTGCCCGCAGCACCTGATCGTGCGCGTGTCCTGGGTGTTTTCGGAGCATGCCGGGAGTTTTGTGCGGACCATGCTGACGCTGGCGAAGACGCGCGGCGAGGTGACAGTGGTGGACGACCAGGTGGGTTATCCAACCTATTGCCCAGATCTTGCCGCAGGCCTCCTTAAGATGGCGGACGCCGCCCTCAAGCCCGGCTTTGCCGGGTGGGGCACTTATCACCTTGCCGGGCTGGACGAGATGGACCGTGCGAGCATGGCGGACGCGGTCTATGCGGCGAGCCGTCATGCCGGCGGCCCGTCTGCGCAGGTGATCGGTGTTCCGACGGCAGAGTATCCGACGCCGGCGAAGCGGCCGCTGAACGCGCGGCTTGCTTCGACCAAGGCGTTCCGGACCTTCGGGTTGCGGCTGCCGGACTGGAATGCCGGGTTGCAGAAGAGTGTACAGGTGCTGGTCGCCGGACTTGAAGACATGTCCGCCGCAAAGCCGGGAGGATAGGGGAACATGGCCGCGTCCGGGATCGAAGACATCGAGCAGCGGGTTATCCAGACAATCCAGGAGAAGGGGCCGCGTATCGGCAAGGAGCTTGCCCTTGACCTTCCGGACGTTGCGAGCCTCGCCCTCTGGCAGGCCTGCTATACGAGCCGGCAGCTGCATATCTCGCATTTTGCGAGCTATTACCTGCGCTTCGACATCACGCGCGGGGACCAGGTGCGGCTCAGCCCTTCGATCCTTCGGGATTTTCTCTCGTTCACTCTGTTCGGCCTGCCGGGCCAGCGCGAGTCGATGATCGAGCGGCAGGGCTCGCTGTCGAACTATCACCGGGAAGTCAGCAAGCAGAAGATTGCTGTTGCGCAGGATGTGATGAGCAACCTGCTCACCCAGATGCCGCGCGAGATCCGCGCCAATCTCTGCGCCTTTATTGCGGGCGACCTTGCCTATTTCCTCGCCCACAATGAGCCGCGCGAACATGCGGGGATCGGGGAGATGATCAAGGGATCCGACATCGACATCATCGTGATCTTCCAGGACCTCAGTGATGAGGTTGTGTCGGGTATCGAGAAAGATATGACGGAGCTCAAGAACTTCTATCTGCGCCATCCGAGCCACCGGCACGAGATCGACTTCATCGTGAAGTCACGCGCCAAGATGGAGCGGCAGTTCCGCTATACTGACATCCACGACAAGATCGCCAGCAAGATTGCCTATGAATCGATGTTTCTTGGCGGGTCGCTGCCCTTGTACATGAACGTCCGAGACGCGATGAAGCGGACGGGAGTGGACGAACTCATCGAATTGGATTTCGCCCATGCCCTGCAGGACCGCAAGAATGCGATGCGGACGCTGCTGGACATTCGGTCGGGCGAACTCGACGATGAGACGCGGTCTCTTTTCTATTTTTCGCAGGAACGTGTTGAGTTTACGTAGTTTCAAGGCTGCTGTCAGGAACTGAAACAGGCTGAAACCAAGTGTGACTGGCGTAGGCCTGCCGAACGGGCGAAAGACCCGGCGCACCCCGTAAAGTTCCAGAGGACATTATCATGCAATTCATCGACCTTCAGGCACAGCGCCGCCGGATCGAACCGGAGATCAATGGCGCGGTCCAGCGGGTGATCGAGAGCGGGAAGTACGTCCTCGGACCGGAAGTCGGCGAGTTGGAGAAGCAGCTGGCAGCCTGGTGCGGCGCGAAGCACGCCGTCAGCTGCGCCAACGGCACGGACGCCCTCGCTCTCGCGCTTATGGCCTGGCAGCTGAAGCCCGGCGACGCAGTGTTCTGCCCGAGCTTCACCTTCGTCGCGACCGCTCAGGTCGTGCCTTGGCTCGGCGCCTGGCCGGTCTTCATCGATATCCTGCCCGACACTTACAACATGGACCCGGCGAGCCTCGAGGCCGCCGTCCAGAAAGTCATCGCCGAGGGCAAGCTGAAGCCGAAAGTCGTTATTGCCGTAGACCTGTTCGGCCAGCCGGCCGACTACCCGGCGATCAAGGCCATCTGCGACCGGCACGGCATGAAACTGATCGCCGACACGGCGCAGGGCTATGGCTGCACGCTGAACGGCCGGCATCCCTCTGACTGGGCCGACATTGCGACGACGAGCTTCTTTCCGGCCAAGCCGCTCGGCTGTTACGGCGATGGCGGCGCCATCATCACCAATGACAGCCCCCTCGCCGAACTGATCGAGTCGCTTCGGGTCTATGGCAAGGTCACGCCAACCGATGCGGCGCAGCGCAACTTCCACCACGACCCGAAATACCTCTCCCTGCGCGTCGGCATGAACTCGCGCCTCGACACGATCCAGGCGGCGATCCTCTTGGAAAAGCTCAAGATCTTTGCCGACGAGATCGAGAAACGCGAAGCCGTGGCGCAGCGCTACACGGCCGCGTTTGCCCGCAAGATCCGCCGCGCCCCGAAAGTGATCGAAGGCGGCCAGAGTGTCTGGGCGCAGTACGTGATCGAGCACGAGAACCGTGACGGCCTGCAGGCCCACCTGACCGCCAGCGGCATCCCGAGCATGGTCTACTACCCCGTGCCGATCCACCAGCAGGACTTCGCCGCCCGGTTTGCCCCCCCTGCCGGCAGCCTGCCCGTGACCGAAACCGCCAGCCGCCATGTGCTCGCCCTGCCGATGCACCCCTACCTGCAGGCCGCCGATCAGGACCGGGTCATCGAGACCGTGCTGGGCTTCAACGGCTGATCGCCTGATCTGACGTGCATTCCGCAGGCAAGTCGCGCCACAGGCGTTGCCTTGCGGCAGGCCCCGTGTTAACCGCGCGGCCAAGCATATAAAGGATCGTTGATATGGCCGTTCAGGACAAAGTGAAAGACTACTACGTCAAGGACATTTCGCTCGCCGAGTTTGGCCGCAAGGAGATCGCGATTGCCGAAACCGAAATGCCCGGCCTGATGGCCGCGCGCGAGGAATTCGGCCCCTCGCAGCCGCTGAAAGGCGCCCGCATCTGCGGCTCGCTGCACATGACCATCCAGACCGCGGTTCTGATTCAGACGCTGGAAGCGCTCGGCGCAAAGGTGCGCTGGGTCTCCTGCAACATCTACTCGACCCAGGACCACGCCGCCGCCGCCATCGCCGACAACGGCACCGCCGTCTTCGCCTACAAGGGCGAAACGCTGGAAGAATACTGGGACTACACCGACCGCATGTTCCAGTGGCCGGACCGCAATGGCCCGAACCTGATCCTCGACGATGGCGGCGACGCTACGATGTACCTGATCGTCGGCGAAAAGGCCGAGGCTGACCCGTCGATCCTGAAAAATCCGGGCTCGGAAGAAGAGAAGTACTTCTTCGCCCAGATCAGGAAGCGCATGGAAGCGTCCCCTGGCTGGTTCAAGAAAACCAAGGCCGGCGTGCGCGGCGTCTCGGAAGAGACGACCACAGGCGTCAACCGCCTCTACCAGCTCGAGAAGAAGGGCGAACTGCCGTTCCCGGCGATCAACGTCAACGACTCGGTCACCAAGTCGAAGTTCGACAACAAGTACGGCTGTAAAGAGTCGCTGGTGGATGCGATCCGCCGCGGCACCGACGTGATGATGGCCGGCAAGAAGGCCTTCGTCGCCGGCTATGGCGACGTAGGCAAGGGCTCCGCCGCCTCGCTCTCCGGCTCCGGCGCCCGCGTGGCCGTCTCCGAGATCGACCCGATCTGCGCGCTGCAGGCCGCAATGGACGGCTATGAAGTGCTGACCATGGACGAGGCCGCGCCGAAGTTCGACATCTTCGTCACCGCGACCGGCAACAAGGACATCCTCACCGTCGACCACATGCGCGCCATGAAAGACATGGCGATCGTCTGCAACATCGGCCACTTCGACAATGAGATCCAGGTCGAAGGCCTGCGGAACTTCCAGTGGACGAACATCAAGCCGCAAGTCGACATGATCACCTTCCCGGATGGCAAGCGTATCCTGCTGCTGTCGGAAGGCCGTCTCGTGAACCTCGGCAACGCCACCGGCCACCCGAGCTTCGTGATGTCCGCCTCGTTCACCAACCAGACGCTCGCCCAGATCGAACTCCACGTGCGCGGCGACCAGTACGAGAACAAGGTCTACACGCTGCCCAAGCACCTCGACGAGAAAGTCGCGCGCCTTCACCTCGACAAGCTGGGCGTCAAGCTCACCAAGCTGTCGGGCGAGCAGGCAGACTATATCGGCGTTGAAACCTCGGGCCCGTTCAAGCCGGAACACTACCGCTACTAGCCACCGGGGACGCGCGTGGTGCAGGGTTTCATCCTTACCCTATCCTGCCCGGACCGGGTCGGCATCGTCGCGCGTCTGGCGCGACTGATGGAGCAGCATGACTGCTTCATCGTGGCCTCGCGCACGTTCGGGGACATAGAGACCGGGCGCTTCTTCGCCCGGCTGGTCTTCAACATGAACGGCCATGGTGACCAACTCGGCGCGGTGCGCGCCGGGATGCAGGCGGTCGGAGAAGAACTCGCTGCAGACTGGACGATCCGTCCGTCTGCTGAGCGCATGAAAGTGCTGTTGCTGGTCTCGAAATCCGACCACTGCGCCAACACGCTGCTCTATGCGGCCCGGCGCGGCGAACTGCCCATCGACGTGACCGGCATCGTCTCCAACCATGACACACTCAAGGCAAGCTTCGCGCACTGGGACCTGCCATGGTTCCACGTGCCGGTCACCGCAGCGACAAAAGCCGGCGCCGAGGCGCGACTGCTGGACATAGTCTCGGAAACTGGCTCCGAGCTGGTCGTCCTCGCCCGTTACATGCAGGTGCTCAGCCAGGACGTCTGCCGCCGCCTCGAAGGCCGCGTGATCAATATCCACCATTCCTTCCTGCCAGGTTTCAAGGGCGCGCAGCCCTACCATCAGGCCCATGCCCGCGGCGTGAAAGTCATCGGTGCCACCGCGCACTACGTGACCGCCGACCTCGACGAGGGCCCGATCATCTCGCAGGTTACCGAAAGCATCGATCACTCGTTCACGCCGGACGACATGGTGGAAACCGGCCGCCATATCGAAGGCATCGCCCTCCTGCGCGCGGTCAAGGCCCATGCCGAACACCGCGTCTTCCAGAATACCGGCAAGACAGTCGTCTTCGCCCGCTAGATCATCAGCCTTCAGAGGAAACAAGAAAATGCCCCTCAAATCCCACGAATTCACCAGCGAGAGCGTTGCCGAGGGTCATCCCGACAAGGTTTCCGACCAGATTTCGGACGCCATCGTCGATCTCTTCCTGTCGCGCGACCCGACCGCGAAAGTCGCTGTCGAGACGCTGTGCACAACCAACCTCGTCGTCCTTGCCGGCGAAGTGCGCACCAATAACGGCGCTGTCATCACTAAGGACGAGATGAACGAGGCGGCCCGCAAGGTCGTCAAGAAGATCGGGTATGAGCAGGAAGGCTTCCACTGGAAGAACATGACCGTGCAGAACCACGTGCACGGACAATCGGCCGAGATCGCGCAAGGCGTCGAAGCCGGTCAGGGCCTCTTCAAGGAAGAAGGCGCCGGCGATCAGGGCATCATGTTCGGCTACGCTACCACCGAGACGCCAGAGCTGATGCCGGCGACGCTCGTCTATTCCCACCAGATCCTCGAAAAGCTCGCCGAGATGCGCCATTCCGGCAAGCACCCGGAACTCGAGCCCGACGCCAAGAGCCAGGTCACCTTGCGCTATGAAGGCTCGCGCCCGGTCGGCGTCAATGCCGTCGTCGTCTCGCACCAGCACAAGAAGGATGTCAGCCAGGAACAGCTGCGCGAGATCATCCGTCCCGTGATCAAATCGGTGCTTCCGGAAGGCTGGTTCCCGCCCGAAGACAAGTTCTATGTGAACCCCACGGGGAGCTTCTACGTCGGCGGCCCGGATGGCGACTCGGGCCTCACCGGCCGCAAGATCATCGTCGATACCTACGGCGGCGCAGCCCCGCACGGCGGCGGCGCCTTCTCCGGCAAGGACCCGTCCAAGGTTGACCGCTCGGCTGCCTACGCCACGCGCTACCTCGCCAAGAATATCGTCGCCGCTGGCCTCGCCGCGCGCTGCACGATCCAGGTCAGCTACGCCATCGGCGTCGCACAGCCCCTGTCAATCTATGTCGACACCCACGGGACCGGCAAGGCCGACGAGGACCGCATCTCTGAGGCCGTCCGGAAACTGTTCGACCTCTCCCCCGCTGGCATCCGCAAGCACCTGAACCTTGCCGCACCGATCTACAGCCCGACCGCCGCTTATGGCCACTTTGGCCGGGCCCCGGGCAAGGACGGCACCTTCACGTGGGAAAAGACGGACCTCGCCGCCGAACTCAAACGCCTGGTCAACTGACCCCGCCCGGCGCATTTTCTCCGCCCAGGGGAATTTACCTTCAGAAGCCTCGCGCCGCGCCGCTCACGCGGCGTTCAGGCGCGTTCACATTAACTCTAGATCATTGACCAGGCTCTTGCCGGGCACGGATTTCGCGCGATACTGCCGCGGTATCAGTGCTCGGCTTGGGACCGGAGCATTTCTGGAGCAAATTCAATGGCCTTCGACTCTCGCCTTGATTCCGATGGGATGAGTTTTCGGAGCCTGGACGGCGTCGATTTCTTTGGCGCAGCCCGCTTCAACATCGGTGCGAGCCCCACCTTCTATGCCCCGCTGGACACCTCATTCGAAACCCGCGAGCGTGACGCCACCTTCGCCTACCGCACCCATGCCCTGACCTGCTGCCCCTGCGGCCAGGATCACTCGGCCGAACTCCTCGCCCACAAGATATCCATCGCGACGGGCGGCGCTGGGACCGGCTTCACTATCGTCGCGGGAGGCCCGCAATCGGCGCCCGATGGTGCGCCACAGTCGCAAGTGTTCAACCTGCCGGGCGAAGTGGCCGGAAGCACGGCCACCACAATCACCATTGCCCCCGGCGACACGGTCAACAGCCAGATCGAAGTCAGCCTCGACCAGGACTGGTTCCGCGTCCAGCTGCAGGCCGGCGTGACGTATGAATTCCGTCTGGATGGTACCGGAGCAGACGCGCTCGCGGATCCTTATCTCGAGTTAATGAGCAGCACGGGCGTCCAGCTCAAATTCGATGATGATAGCGGGCTGGGATTGAACTCGCTGCTGCGGTTCACGCCAACGACAACCGGCACCTATTATATCAACGCACACGGATGGACGAACCCAAACGGCACACCCAACGATCCGTCAGACGATACCTCCGGAACGGGCAGCTACACGCTGTCATTTAGTCAGGCGCCGCCCCTGCCGACCTACACGATCGGCGAGATCGCGAACTACCTCGTCAATGAAGGTGCTTCCGGCGGCCGGGCCTGGGCCCAGACCAACATCACCTACAACATCGAGGCCCTTACAGCAGAGCAGCGGGTTCTCGCCGAGCGCGCCCTGCAAGCCTGGGCCGCCGTCACGCCGCTGACGTTCACGCGCACCACCGGCACTGGCAACATCACATTCCAGAATACTAACCCAAGCGATCCGAATGCGACTTCGGCCTACGCGCAGAATACCTTCTCGGGTGCGGGTGCAATCATCGCCAGCACGATTGTCATAACGTCGAACTGGGACAGCGGAAACACGACCTTCGACAGCTATACGCAGCAGACCTACATCCACGAAGTCGGTCACGCGCTCG
>LNFC01000012.1 GCA_001464545.1 Acidobacteria bacterium Ga0077551 | reverse complement strand
CTGGCCGTGGCTGAGATGCTCGAACATCAGCTGCGCGCCCCATTTGTCCCCTAGGTCGCGGTTGAGGGCGAGGCTGGTACGAAAAAGGTCGCGTGAGCCGAGGAAGACTTTCGACTCCGAGATGACATCATTGCGCGGATCGCCTTGCGGAAACGGGAACGACAACTCGCCGTCATGGATGACATAGCCGATGCCGGGCTCGAACGACCAGCCGTCGGCGAAGTCCCAGTTCCAGTGCAACCCGGCGCTGCCAAAGCTGGTGTCGCCGCCGAGGTTGACGCTCGCCATGACATACGGGCGCGGGCTCCCGATCACGTCGAGGACGTCCGGCGAGGCAAAGACGATCTCGCCACTGACGTTCGGCCCCTGCTCCTTGTGCGCGTTGTCGCAGTCCAGAACGCAGATGTTGTGCTGGGTCAGGCCGACGCGAACTTCCTCGACAAGCTGGGCCGAAGCGGTGGCGGCGGGCACGGCGGCCAAGGCCAGTAAAGCTAAGAGACGGCGCATGGACGCTCCTTCATGAATATTGTTCCATGGGGACTCGCGCTCATGCGCGCGCTTCGTCAAGCCGGTTCAGGCTGCGCGGGAACACGAGCCCAGCGCGGGGCGGCCTGCGCAACGCGCTTTCCGATTACTTCTGGAATGCCATTACTGATCCATATCATCCCCCGCTACGCCGCCAGCGTCGCGAACTGCTGCATGACGGGCCATGTCGGCCCGCTTTGCTGTTAAGACCAGCAGGTGGGAAGCCGGGCGGCGTTTGCCGCCCGGCCAAGGATCAGAAGCTCAGCACTTTCGCGTAGCGAACCTGCGGCAGGGCATCGAGTTTTTCGAGCACGGCGGCAGGCGGCATGGAGTCGATTCCGACGAGCGCAATCGCCTCTCCACCAGCGGCCTGACGGCCGAGGTGGAAGGTCGCGATATTGACCTTCGCTTCGCCGAGCATCTGGCCGAGCGCACCGATGAAGCCCGGCTTGTCGATATTGTTGACGTAGAGCGTGAAGGGCGAGAAATCGCCTTCGAGCGCCATCCCTTTCACTTCGACAATGCGCGGCTTGCCGCCGATCAGCGCGCCGGCCAGCGTGCGCCAGCCGCCCTCGGGCGAGTTCTTTGTCGCCTTGGTTTTCACCTTGATGCGGATCAAGCTGTCATAGACCGGACTAGACTCGGTCTTGGTCTCGGTCAGCTTGACGCCGCTCTCGGCGAGGATGGCCGGGGCCGACACCATGTTGACGTCGCCGCGCGAGGCGCGCAGCAGGCCGGAGAGGAGCGCGGCGGTCAACGGCTTGCGGTTGAGGTCCGCGACCTCGCCTTCATACTCGATGACGACCTCATCATATCCGTAGTCGGAGATTTGGCCCGCAAACGAGCCGAGCTTTTCGGCGAGCGCAGCAAAGGGTTTCAGGCGCGGCGCCTCCTCAGCCGTCACCGACGGCATGTTGAGCGCGTTGGTGACGGCGCCCGTGAGGATATAGTCCGCCATCTGCTCGGCCACCTGGAGCGCCACATTTTCCTGCGCCTCAACCGTCGCTGCGCCAAGGTGGGGCGTTGCCACGAAGTTTTTCGCGCCGAACAGCACGTTTTCCTTGGCAGGCTCGACCGCGAACACGTCAAACGCCGCGCCGGCGAGGTGGCCGCTTTCGAGCAGGTCGCGCACGGCCACTTCGTCGACGAGACCGCCGCGTGCGCAGTTGACGAGGATCAGGCCCTTTTTGGTTCTGATGAGCGCCTCACGCGACAGGACGTTTTTCGTTTGCTCCGTCAGCGGCACATGCAGCGTGATGACATCGGCGCGGGCGAGCAACGTATCGAGATCGACTTTCTCCACGCCCAGCTCCACCGCACGCTCTTCCGTCAGGAACGGATCATACGCGACGACCTTCATCTTGAGGCCGATGGCGCGCTCGGCGACGCGGCTGCCGATATTGCCGCAGCCGATAAGGCCGAGGGTCTTGTAGGAGACTTCGAGGCCCATATAGCCGGACTTCGGCCACTTTCCGGCCTGCGTGTCATTGTTGGCCGCCGGGATCTGGCGGGCGGCGGCGAACATCATCGCGATGGCATGCTCGGCGGTGGTGATGGCGTTGCCGAACGGCGTGTTCATCACGACGACGCCCTTGGCCGTGGCGGCCTTGATGTCGATATTGTCGACGCCGATACCGGCCCGGCCGATGACCTTGAGGTTGGTGGCCGCCGCGATCACGTCGGCGTCCGGCTTGCAGGCCGAGCGCACCGCGAGGCCGTCATACTGCGGGATGATCTTGATCAGATCTTCCTTGGACAGACCAACCTTGATGTCGGTTTCGATGCCGCGCGCCTTGAAGATTTCGACGGCGGCGGGGGAGAGCGTGTCTCCGATGAGGACTTTAGGCATTGGGGTTTCCTGCTTCTGTGACCGCTCGTCCCCGCGCAGGCGGGGACCGGATCAAGGATGTGATTGGGTGTACGCGGCCTCCGCCTTCGCGGGGGCAAGCGGTTTGTCTGTGTGCGTTACGAAAGCTTCGCCGCTTCCTCGTGGAAGGCCCAGTCGAGCCAGGGGAGAAGTTTCGCGACATCGGACGGCTCCACCGATCCACCGCACCAGATGCGCAGGCCCGGAGGGGCCTTAGCATAGCCGGCGGCGTCAAAGCAGGCATTCTCGGACTCGAGGCGTTTCATGAACTTCTTGATGAAGTCGCGCTGCCCGGCCTCGTCCAGTTTCATCACGCGCGGATCGACGATCTTGAACGTCACGCCAGTATTGGACCGCACGGCGGCATCCTCACAGAGGAAATCCACCCAGTCCGTGCGCCCGACCCAATCCGTCAGGGTACGGAGGCTGTCGTCGGACCGCTCCTTCAGCTTTTTCCAGCCGCCGAGACGCTCGACCCAGTCGAGAGCCTGCAGGTAGTCCTCGACGCAGAGCATCGACGGCGTGTTGATCGTCGCGCCTTCAAACAGCTCCTCGTCGAGCTGGCCGCCCTTGGTCATGCGGAAGAGTTTCGGCAGCGCGCGGTCAGGCGTGTAGCTTTCGAGGCGCTTCACGGCGTTGGGGCTGAGGATCAGCATGCCGTGCGCCGCTTCCCCGCCGAGGCATTTCTGCCAGCTATAGGTGACCACATCGAGCTTTTCCCACTCAATGTCCTGGCTGAAGGCTGCGGAGGTCGCGTCGCAGATGACCACACGGTCCGGGTTCGGCTTGATCCAGTCCGCATTCGCCACGCGCACGCCGGACGTGGTGCCGTTCCAGGTGAAGATGATGTCGGCGTCGTCGCGGGCTTTCGAGAAGTCCGGCAGCGCGCCGTAGTCGGCGGTGTAGGTCTTGCAGTCGGCGAGTTTCAGCTGCTTGGTCGCGTCCGTCACCCAGTCGGAGCCGAAGCTTTCCCAGGCGAACACGTCGACGGGCTTGGCCCCGAGCATCGACCACATGCACATCTCGACCGCACCGGTATCGGAAGCCGGCACGATCGCAACGCGGTAGCCTTCCGGCAGGCCGAGGATCAGCTTGGTGCGGTCAATTGCGGCTTTGAGTTTTTTCTTGGCGTCGCCCGAACGGTGCGACCTGCCAAGCGCGGCGGTCACGAGGTTCTGAAGCGAGAATCCGGGATACTTTGCGGTGGGGCCCGAGGAAAAATGCGGGCACGCCGGGCGCACGACCGGCTTGGCGGTAGTCATCGTCATCTGTTTTACTCCTATCCTTACAGATAGGCTGGGCGCCGTTGGGGGCGCCTGGCCCGCCGGCGGTGTCTCACAAATCGGCGGTGTCCGCAAACGGCATTTTCGTGACGCGGCGGGAGGTGACCTGAGGCGCAATACGGTTATGGTGGCGCCCAATGTTCATCTGCTGGAGGGCGCCTATGCGTAACCTGTTGATTTCATCCGCAATCCTGCTCGCGTCCGCGTGCGCCAGCCCTCCCCAAGCCGAGGCTCCCGCTGAACTGGCCGCAACCCCCGCCGCTCCGGCCGGCTTCACGACGTACACCGCGCAGCAACTTTACGACACGATCAGCTATAGCGTTGCCGCGGGCCGCGGCCGGTGTTTCGCGCCGGATGGCCAGTCCCTGCTCACAAGCTCGGACGAAACCGGCATCTTCAACGCCTACACCCTGAGCCCCGACGGAACGAAAACCGCGCTGACCCAATCGGCGGAGAACTCCACCTATGCCGAATCCTACTTTCCTGCGGATGGCCGGGTGCTGGTGGAAGCGGACGGCGGCGGCAACGAACTGAGCCATCTTTACGTGCGTGAAGTGGATGGGACGCTGAAGGACCTGACGCCAGGCGAGAAGACGCGCGCCTATTTCCTGGGATGGAACCAGAGCGGCGAGACGTTCTATGTGGCGACCAACGCGCGGGACGAGGCGACCGACGATGTCTACGCCTATTCTACGGCCGACTACAGCAGCCGGATGATCTACCAGAATGACGGGCTGGAAATCGGGGCCATCAGCCCGGACGGCAAGCTGCTGGCGCTGGTCGAGAACGTGTCCAGCGCGGACGCCAATCTCTACCTGTATGACCTGGGCGCGGCCGCCCCGGAAAAGACGCTGATCACACCGCACGACGGCAACATCGCCTACACCGCCTATGGCTTCACGCCGGACAGCCAAAAGTTGGTATACGGAACAAACGAGCACGGCGAGTTCACCGAGGCCTGGACCCACGATGTGGCCACCGACGAGAAGGCCGCGCTGGTCTCCGCAGACTGGGACGTGCTGGCGGTGAGCCATTCGCCGACCGGCCGCTACCGCGTCAGCACGGTCAATGCGGATGGCCTCTGGGAAGTAACTTTCCTCGACACCGTGACAGGCAAGCCGCTTGCCCTGTCCGGCGTTCCGGACGGCGAGGTAACGCAGGTCTGCTTCAATGATGACGAGACGCGCGTCGCCTTCGGCGTCAACACCGATACGTCTCCGCGCAACATCTATACCGCAGACCTTGCAACCGGCGTCGCCACGCGCCTGACCAATGCGCTCTCTCCGGCCATCGACGAAGCCAACCTCGTTACCGCCTCGATCGTGCGCTACCCGAGCTTTGACGGGCTGGAGATACCGGCGATCTTCTACGTGCCGAAGACCGCGTCTGCCGAGACGCCGGTTCCGGCGATCGTCTGGGTGCATGGCGGGCCCGGCGGGCAGAGCCAGAAGGGGTACACGGCCGACATCCAGTTCCTCGTGAACAATGGCTACGCCGTGCTCGCCGCAAACAACCGGGGATCTTCCGGCTACGGAAAGACCTTCTTCCACATGGACGACAAGCGCCACGGGGAAGAAGACCTGCAGGACATCGTCTGGGGACGGACCTATCTTGAATCGCTCGACTATATCGATGGCGACAGGATCGGGATCCTGGGCGGTTCGTATGGCGGTTTCATGACGGCCGCGGCGCTCGCCTTCGAGCCGGAAGCGTTCGATGTGGGCGTGAATATCTTCGGCGTCACGAACTGGGTGCGCACACTTGAGAGCATCCCTGCCTGGTGGGGCTCGTTCCGCGTCGCGCTCTATGACGAGATGGGCGACCCGGCGACCGATGCCGAGCGCCACCGCGCGATCTCGCCGCTGTTCCATGCGTCGAACATCGTCAAGCCCATGCTGGTCGTGCAGGGCGCCAACGATCCGCGCGTACTGCAGGTGGAAAGCGACGAAATCGTCGCTGCTGTGCGCGCCAACGGGGTGCCGGTCGAATATGTCGTGTTCCCGGACGAGGGGCACGGTTTCCAGAAAAAGGCGAACCGGATTACCGCCGCAGAGGCCTATCTCGGGTTCCTCGACAAATACCTGAAAGGCAAGGCGGCAAGCCCCGCCCCCGCCGCAGCAGAATCTCTAAACTGACGCCTGCCTTGCGCCGCTGGCGGCCGGATGGTTCACTCGGGGGATGAGCATAGACATCCTCCCCCTGTCCGGCACGCTGGGCGCTGAAATCTTCGGGCTGGACCTGCAGTCCGGCCTGTCGAATGCGGAGTTCGACCGCGTCCATCAGGCGTTTCTGGACTACAAGGTCATCGTCATGCGGGGCCAGAAAGGCCTCCAACCGGATCAGCACAAGGCCTTCGCGCGCCGCTTCGGCACGCTGAACATCCACCCCTATGTAAAGGGGATGAAGGAGCATCCGGAACTCCTCGAGATCATCAAGGAGAAAGAGGACAAGGTGAATTTCGGCGGCGGCTGGCACACCGACATGAGCTTCGAGGAGACGCCCGCCCTGGGCTCCATCCTGCATGCCATCGAGCTGCCGCCCTATGGCGGGGACACGCTGTTTGCAGACCAGCAGGCGGCCTATGACGCGCTGTCGCCGGGCCTGAAGGCCACGCTGGCGGGCCTCAAGGCGGTCCATTCGGCGAGCCGCGAATACAGCACGCACGGCACCTCCGCGCAGAAGCGCCAGTCGATGGAAACCTCCGAGGCGGAAGACGCGCCGGAATACGAACACCCGGTCATCCGCACGCATCCGGAGACCGGCCGCAAGGGCCTCTACGTGAACCCGGCTTTCACCCTGCGTTTCGCCGGCTGGTCCACGCGCGAGAGCAAGCCGCTGCTCGACTACCTGTTCAACCTGTCCCGCGAGGAACGCTTCACCTGCCGTGTCCGCTGGCAGGCGGGCGACGTGACGATGTGGGACAATCGCTGCACCTGGCACTATGCGCTGAATGATTATCCCGGCCACCGCCGCCACATGCGCCGCGCCACCGTGAACGGCGACAAGCCGGTCTAGGCGGCCGCCGGCAGCAGGCCGAGCGTGATCGCCGCCTGCCCGAAGAAATACAGGAACCAGACCGCGTAGGAGGGCAGCTTCTGCGGCGGGGCCTCCGCCGGGCGGCAGAACAGCTGGTGCGCGAGGATGGCGTCGGACGCGATGAACATCAGTGCGCCGAGGGTGACCAGCCAGTAGGCGGCGGGCAGCGCTATCGCGGCGGCGCCCATCATCAGGATGACCGCGCCATAGGCGAGGACCGGCAAGCGCATCTTGCCGAGCCAGGGCATCAGCCAGCGGATATACGCCGCGCCGCCGAGCACGAGCGCGGCCTGGCCAATCTTGACCGGCCAGCTCCCGCCGGCGCCCTCCCCCAACTGCCAGAACAGGATGACGTAGAAGACGTGCGCCAGGAAAAAGGCTGCCATGCCCGGCAGCAGCCAGCGGTCAGGCTTGCCCGCCAGGAACGCATCACCGATCGCAGATGCCGCCAGCGCCGCCCAGACAAGCCAGGTCGCGCCGGAGGCAAAGGCGGTCAGCGCGAGGATCGCAACACCGGAAACCTTCAGGACGGCGCGGCCTGCGCCTTCACCCCGGAAGCTGTACAAAAAGCCATAGGCCAGCGCGGCGAGGCTGGCGGTTGCGAAGGCAGCCCAGAGCGCAGGCGCGCTCAGGTCTTGTCTCCGATGGGCTCCGGCAAGCGCAGCAGGCGGCGCGCCATCACGCGGTGGCGTTCCTTCACGTGCGAACCGACCACGCCGAGGGCGGTCGCGAGCACAGCGGCGTCATCGGTAAAGCCGAGGCCGACGATGACATCCGGCAGCATGTCGGCGGGCATGACAAAATAGGCCGCTGCCGCAAACAGCACGGCCTTCGCCTTGGCGGGCGTCAACGGGTCGCGAGCGCAGTAGTAGGCGCTGGCGAGGTCGTCCGCGAACGGAAGCTGGCCGGCCAGGCGCAACAGCTTGGGAATCAGGCCGCGCGCCACGCGCTCATTGCGCTGGATCGACTTGGGAAGGTACACGCCGCCTTCGCCCTTCACCGTATTGATGATTTCCGCTGCGTCAGTCATTGCGCTCTCCTAGCGGCATTATAGTGCAGTGCGGTCATAGCCGATAACTCGGTCAACATCAAAGGAAGGCAGCTGCCCATGGAATTGAACTCGAACATCTCCGCCGTCATCACGGGTGGCGCTTCCGGCCTCGGGGCCGCAACCGCCCGCAAACTGGCCTCTTACGGCGTCAAGGTCGCCCTGTTCGACCTCAACGCCGAAAAAGGCGAAGCGCTCGCCAAGGAACTCGGCGGCGTTTTCTGTAACGTCAACGTGACCGACGAAGCTTCGGTGGATGCCGGTTTCGCCAAATCCCGCGCCGCGATCGGCCAGGAGCGGATCCTGATCAACTGCGCCGGCACCGGCAACGCGATCAAGACCGCCAGCCGCAACAAGGAAACCGGCGCGCCGGAACACTTCCCGCTCGATAAGTTCAACCTGATCATCCAGATCAACCTCGTCGGCACCTTCCGCTGCATCGCCAAATCCGCTGCCGGCATGCTGACGCTCGACCCGATCGACGGCGAGCGCGGCGCGATCGTCAACACCGCTTCGGTCGCTGCTGAAGACGGCCAGATCGGCCAGGCTGCCTACTCCGCCTCCAAGGGCGGCGTCGTCGGCATGACGCTCCCGATCGCGCGCGACCTCAGCCGTGATTTCATCCGTGTGAACACGATCCTGCCGGGCATCTTCAACACCCCGCTGCTGGCCGCCGCGCCGGAGCCCGTGAAAGCCGCCCTAGGCGCGCAGGTTCCGCACCCGGCCCGTCTCGGCCATCCGGAAGAGTACGCTTCGCTGGCGGTCGAGATGTGCCGCAACGCCTATTTCAACGGCGAAGACGTCCGCCTCGACGGCGCCATCCGCATGGCGCCTCGCTAATCAAATGCTCGCCGCGGTTCCCGCGCGTTGCGCGGGGCCGCTGCGCCTTCGCCTTGCTCGTGGGGGCTCTCCCCTTCAGCGTTTGGAAAGCCCGCTCTCCGGAGCGGGCTTTTTTGTTACTCAAGCGGCGCCGACGGATCGCGCACACGCAGGAGGCCGTTGGAGACCATCGTCATGACGACGTCGCCGTGCTGGTTGGTGACGGTCTGCTTCGTCTTGGTGAGGCCCATGTCGGGGCGGGATTTCGAGCGGCGCTTGTCGATCAGTTCCATCTCGACCGACAGCTCGTCGCCCGGATAGACGGGCTTCACCCACCGCAGTTCGTCGATGCCGGGCGAGCCGAGGCCGGCGGTCGGCTCGGTATCCTTCCAGGTATCCACCATCATGCGCATTACCATCGCGCCGGTATGCCAGCCCGACGCCGACAGGCGGCCGAAGAACGTGTTCTTCGCCGCCTCGTCATCCAGGTGGAACGGCTGGGGATCATATTTCGTGGCGAACTCGATCACCTCTTCCCGCGTCACCTTGTACGTGCGCGAGGCGCGTGTGCGCGTGCCGATCACCATGTCTTCGAAGTATCGCATGTGCCCTGCCCCCGTGCTGTCAGATAGCGCCGGAAGTTGCCGGAAGACCGGAGCTTGGCAAGCGTGACGCAACGGGAGGGGATGCACTGGCGAACAGCATCGCTAGAACAGCTTCGGAAACGCGACAGGAGTTTGATGTGGAATTCGATGACGTTGTGCGGGGCCGCCGCAGCATCCGGGGCTACCAGAAGAAGCCGGTCCCGAAAGCGCTGATCCGCGAAATCCTCGAGATCGCGATGCGCGCGCCCACCTCGCTGAACACCCAGCCCTGGAACTTCTATGTCGTCACCGGCGACGTGCTCGACCGGATCCGGGCCGGCAATGTGGAGCGAAACCTGGCCGGCGTGCCGCACAGCCGCGAGTTCCGCCTCGGGCCGGAATATGCCGGCGAGCACCGCAAGCGCCAGATCGAAATTGCCGTCCAGCTGTTCGAGGCGATGGGCATCGAGCGCGACAATAAGGAAAAGCGCATGGACTGGATCCTGCGCGGTTTCCGCCAGTTCGATGCACCTGTCTCGATCGTGATCACCTATGACAAGTCGATCCAGGGCAGTGACATCGCGCCGTTCGATTGCGGCGGCGTGGTCAACTGCCTCGTCAACGCCGCCTGGAACCGGGGGCTTGGCTGCGTGATCAACTCGCAGGGCATCATGCAGAGCCCGGTGGTGCGCGCCGAAGCCGGCATCCCGGACGACCAGGTGATCCAGACCTGCGTGGCGATGGGTTGGCCGGATGATACTTTCCCGGCCAACGCCGTCGTCTCGAAACGCAAGTCCGTGGACGAAGCCGCGGTATTCCGCGGCTTCGAGGACTAGGCCGCCGCTCTGGCCGGCATGAAGCGGCTGTTGCGCAGCAGCAGCGCCGAGATCAGCGAGACGAGGATGCCCACGGGCAGGATCTCGGTGAAGGTGATCGGCATACGGAAGAGCGGATTGGCGTACATCTTTGCAAAATCCTGCGCCTTGGCCAGCTCTGCAGCGATCTCGGCCTCGCTGGCGCCGCGGGCCTTGGCCGCCTCGACCAGGTGTTCGGCGTACATCGCGCCGAAATCCATGCCGCTGATCGCGAGGGAGACTTCCCAGGCGAGCACGTAAAGGACGCCCGCCACGGCGCTGATGCCAAGGCCCATCAGGAAGGCTGGCAGGAACTTGATGACGCCGCCATTCCCGACATCCCGCTGACGCTTGATCGCCAGGAAGATGATGCTGAGCGCCACCAGCATCGTGGTGTAGCCGATGGCCATGCCGAGGGCGCCGCTCGGGGCGGACTCGCCAAGGGTCAGCGCCAGGAGGATCATCGGGATGCCGACGATCAGGCCGGCGATGACGCCGTGGGTCAGGATGCGTTGCAACATGGGAAACTCCTTTGCGGGTTGCCCGGCAAACCTTCCGTCAGCGGCGCGTCGCTACAATCGCCCGAAAGGGTGATTTTCGCCAGATCACCCGCAATTTCAAGGCAAAAGGCCGAGTTCCCTTGCCCGGGCGAGCGCGGCGGTGCGGCGGCTGACCTCCAGTTTTTCGAGGACCCGGGCGACATGGGTTTTCACCGTGTTGGGCGAAACATTCAGGCGTGTGGCGATTTCCTTGTTGGAGAGGCCGTCGGCAATCAGGGTCAGGACGTCCATTTCGCGGGCGCTGAGGCCGAGGGTGCGCTGGGCGTCGGGATTGCCGTCGAAGGCCGGTGCTTCCCGCCTGCCGGCGAAAATCCGCGCGCCGGCCCAGACACCGAGGCCGAGAAAGAACGCAGCGGTGAGGAACAGCTGGAACTCACCCGACAAGGTGCGCGTGAAGCGCAGATAGTCGAGCCAGGTAAGCAGCAGCGCGCCTGCCGCCAGAAGACTGCCATACAGAATGTAAGGCCCTGCCCCGGCAAGGCGCCTCATGACGCTGTTCGGATTGAACTTCGCTTTGGGCACCGGCGCCTCCCTGTGCAGCAAAGCTAAACCAAGGCGCTGGCGCGCTCAATGCGCCTTCCCGGGCCGGGTCAGGGTTGCCACGCCCGTCCGGGCCCCTAGTATGGTTAGCGCAATGAATTCAGGGGACTGACATGCGCTTTCGTACCGCACTAATGCTCGCCGCCTGTACAGTCCTCCCAGTGCCTGCCGTTTCGGCTCAAACGCTTGGCTACTACCAGACGCCGGCGATCAATGACGAAGTGCTGGTCTTTTCCAGCGAAGGCGATCTATGGCGTGCGCCGGCGACCGGCGGCGCGGCCATCCGCCTGACGACGCATCCCGAGATCGAGGCGAGCCCGGTCCTGTCGCCGGATGGCCAGTGGATCGCCTTCAACGCGGCCTATGACGGCCCGGCGGAAGTCTATGTGATGCCGGTTGAGGGCGGCTGGCCGGTGCGCCTGACGCATGAAGGCGGGGACGTGACCGTGCGGGGCTGGCTGGACAATTCCCGCGTCCTCTATCGCACCTCGAACATTCCAGGCACCATCCCGCGCCTGCTGCGCAGCATCGACCGGGAGACCGGCAAGACCGAAGACATCCCGCTGGCGGATGCCGACCAGGCAACACTGCTCGGCGACGGCAAGACGATCGTGTTCACCCGGCATGGTCTTTCGATGTTCAATGACAATGCCGTGCAATATCGTGGCGGCCGTTTGGAGCAGCTCTGGCGCTACACGCTGGGCACGCAAACCGAGGCTATCCACCTTGCCCCGGATTTCGGCGCGCCGATCCGCAGCCCCATGGCATGGGCGGGTCGAATCTACTTTGTCAGCGACAAGTCGGGCACGGACAATATCTGGTCGGTGCGCGAGGACGGCACCGATCCGGTACAGCACACTGCGTCAACCGCCTGGCAAATGCGCACGCCCTATCTTTCGAATGGCCGGATTGCCTATCAGAGCGGCGCGGACCTCTTTGTCTTCGACACCGCCAGCGGGGCGACGAACAAGCTGGACGTGCGGCTGACCAGCGACAGCGATTTCAAGCGCGAACGCTGGCTCGGATCGCCGCTCGCCTTCCTTGAGGATGCGCGCCTTGCGCCTTCGGGCGATTCTGTTTCAGTGACCGCGCGCGGACGTTTCGTCACCGCCTACACCGGGCAGCGCCGGCGCGTAGAGTATGCCTTGCCTGAGGCCAGCCGTGCGCGCTCGGCCGCGATCAGCGCGGATGGAAAGTCGCTCTACGCCATCGTCGACCGGGACTCGTTTGGTGAGATCTGGAAGTTTCCGGCGGATGGCCGTGGCGAAGGCAAGCCGGTGACATCCGGTACGCAGGCCTATATCTGGCGCCTGATCCCAGCCCCGGTTGGCAACACGGTGCTGTACACGACCAAGCGCGGCCAGCTGTTTGAACTGGATACGAGCACCGGCAAGAGCACCCAGATCGACGCGGCCAAAGGCGGCGGGGACGACGCCTTTCACGAGTTCACCTGGTCCGCTGACGGACGATACATTGCCTATACCACTTTCGACGGGCGGGACATGGCACAGGTCATCCTGTTCGACACCCGTTCAAGGACGCGCACGGTCCTGACGACCGGCAAGTACGAGTCCTCGGCGCCGGCCTTTTCGGCTGACGGGGCCTGGCTCTATTTCCTGTCGAACCGGAACTTCAATCCGACACCCGGCGCGCCCTGGGGCGACCGGAACATGGGGCCGGCGTTCAATGCGCGCGCCAAGCTCTATGCCTTGCAGCTTGATCCGTCTGCGGCCTTTCCGTTTGCGGCGCCGGATGAACTGAGCGCCGGGGCCGCCGCGCCGAAAGCCGATGAGGCGCCGGCCACACCCGCCAAACAGGGAAAAGCAAAAGAGGCGCCCGAAGCGGCGGAAGAATCACCGAAGCAGGCCAAGGTCGTGCTGGAGGGCGTCCAGTCGCGGCTCTGGGAAGTGCCTGTGCCGCCCGGCGACTATCTGCGCATTGCGGCAAATGCCAAGCATATCTTCCTGCTCAAAAGTTCCGGCGGCGAGGATCCGCCCAGCTTGAAACGCGTCGAGATCAGGAGCGAGAAACCAGAGGCCGAAGACTTCGCGGCCAAGGTGTCCGCCTTCTCACTCTCAGCCGATGGCAGCAAGCTGTTCGTGATGACGGGACAGGGCCCGGAAACCAGTTTCCTGATCCTGTCGCCGGGAGATGCGTTTCCGGAAGATACTTCGCCAAACCTGGTGCGCCTCACCGATTGGCGCACGGCGGTCGACCCGCAGGACGAGTGGCAGCAGATGGCGCTGGATGCCTGGCGCCTGCACCGCGACTTTGCCTATGACTCCAAGCTGCGCGGTGTGAACTGGGACAAGGTGCGTGATCACTTCGTGCCGCTGGCGCAACGCGTCGGGTATCGTGCGGAATTGAATGACCTCCTGAGCCAGATGTCAGCCGAACTTGGTATCCTGCACAGCCAGATCCGCCCGGGCGAATTGCCCGAGGACATGGAAGGCGGTGAACCGGGCTTCCTCGGCGCGACCTATGAGGCAGCCGCGAACGGTGTGAAGATCGCGTCGATCCATGTCGGAGAGACGGACCGACCGGAAACGCTGGGTCCCTTGCAGAAGCCAGGCGTTGATGTGCGCCCCGGCGACGTGATCACGGCGGTGGACGGTAAGCCCGTGCGTACGCGAGAAGATCTCGTCCGCACCCTGACGATGAAGGCAGGCCAGCAGGTCCGGCTTGATTACCTTCGCGGCGCGGCAGCGCTCAGCGAGATTGTCGTACCGGCTTCGCGCAGCACGGAAAGCCAGCTGCTTTACTCGGACTGGGTCGACAAGCGGCGCAAGGCTGTTGCCGCGGCGTCCGGCGGGCGCATTGGCTATCTGCACCTGCGCGCAATGGGGCCCGGGGACGTGGCGAGCTTCGCCCGCGATTTCTATGAGCACCATGACAAGGACGGCCTGATCATCGACGTGCGCGGCAACCGCGGCGGCAATGTCGACAGCTGGATCATCGCCACGCTACTGCGCAAGGCTTGGGCCTTCTGGCCCGGACCGGAAGGACAAACGGTGAGCACCAACATGCAGCAAACCTTCCGCGGACACCTCGCTGTACTGATCAACGAGGGCACCTATTCCGACGGGGAGACCTTCTCAGCGGGCGTGAAAGCGCTGGACCTCGCGCCCTTGATCGGCACGCGGACTGCCGGCGCCGGCATCTGGCTTTCGGATCGCAACCCGCTGGCCGACGGCGGACAGGCCCGCGTGGCCGAGTTTGCGCAGCATGGTCTGGACGGCCGTTGGCTGCTTGAGGGGCTGGGCGTTGCGCCGGATTTCGAGGTCGACAATCCGCCGCGCGCCACTTATCTCGGGGAAGATCAGCAGCTATCGTCTGCCTTGACCTATCTTGAAGGCAAGATTGCCGCCGAGCCCATCCCGCGCCTGCGCCCGGGTCCCCTGCCACCGGTCGGCGAGCCGGGAAAGGACGTCGACTGACGAACCGGACGGCCCGAGGCAGAACGAAGAAAGCCCGCTCGGGGGCGAGCGGGCTTTCGTTTGAGCGGTAAGACGGAAGCCGGGTTACTGGCCCTTGCGTTCCTTCACGCCTTCTTCGTCAGCCATGGCGCGGTCAGCTTCGTTGAACTCGACCGCCGGAGCAGCGCCCTTGCCATAAGCGCGGGCTTTCTGGGCGAGGTTGTCCATCGACTCCTGCATCCGGCCCTGGCCGACCGCCATGGTTTTCGAGGAGGCCATGCCGACGGCTTCTGCATCGTTGAAGCTGGCGAACTCGGCGCCGAGGAAGACGACTTCCCAGCCGCGGGCGCGGGCCCGGTCGAGGGCTGCCTTGGCACCCTGGTTGGTCAGTTCGCTGGATGAGTTTTCAAGACCGTCCGTCATGATGACGATCACGGCTTTCTCGGGCGCGTCGGCTTCGGCACGGTTCACCATGCGGCCGATGGCGTCATAGAGGGGTGTCATGCCGCGCGGGTTGGCCTCGTCATTTGTGACGTCAGCCCATTTCGCAGGATCGACCTTGTCGCGCAGCACATCGAACTGCAGGCCGTCCTGGTGGTCAAACACGGCGAGCGTGACAGCGGTCTTGATATCGCCGCCGGCGATTTCGGCGCCCGGCGCATCGGCCGCGAAGCTGTCGGCATAGGCGTTCACCGAGGTCAGCGCCTCATCCCAGATGTCGGACATCGAGCCTGTCCGGTCGAGCAGGATGTACGACTGGACCGTATCGGATTTCGGCGGTTTCGGCAGGATCTTCGCCTGCGAGGTGGCGGCGAGTGCAAAACCTGCGGCCACGGCAATCAGTGTTCTGGAGAATTTCATCGTGCGTCCCTTCCCTTGTTCAGTGAGGGAAAGCTGCGCCCCGAATGAGGCGCGTCTGTGTCGTGGCCCTTCTTGAATTTGGCCACTAGCTGAACAGCCGTTCAGACTTCACCCGTCAGGGGACGGATTAACCGCCTTTGCGGCGTTTAACGTCCTCTTCGCCCGATTCCTTGCGATCCTCGGCATTGAAGTCCATCGCTTCGGCCGCCTCGAAATAGTTCCGGCTCTTGGAAGCGAGCTTGCGCATGGAGGCTTCCATGCTTCCGGCGCTGACCGCCATCGCCTTGGAGCGGATGACGCCGACGGATTCGGCATCGGCAAACTTGCCGAACTCGGCGCCGAGGAACACGACCTCCCAGCCCTTGGCCCGGGCCCGGTCGAGCGCTGCCTTGGCGCCGTCCTTCGTCACTTCGCGCGACGAATTTTCCTCGCCGTCGGTCATGATGACGATCACGGCGCGCTGCGGCGCGTCGCCTTCTGCCAGCGCCACGATGCGGGCGATCGAGTCGAACAGCGGGGTCATGCCGCGCGGGCTCGCCTCGTCATCGGTCACCTTGTTCCAGTTGGCCGCGGTCACCCCGCGGCGGAGCAGGTCGAATTTCAGGCCGTCATGGTGGTCGAACACGGCGAGGGTGACCTTGTCATCGCCGGAGGGCTTGGCGCCGTCCGCAGGCTTGGTCAGGGTTTCGACGTAAGCATTCACCGAGCCGAGCGCTTCGGCCCAGATGTTCGACATTGAACCCGTCCGATCAAGGAGGATGTACGCGTGGGTATGCGCCGCCGGGTTGGCGTTTGTGTCTGTGCTGGTCATGGGCAGTCCTCCGTGATGCGCCCCCACGCCCCGGACAACCCAAATGGGAAAGCGCCCACCCGGTTAAAGGGGGCGCTTCCCATAATTCGTTGCTGCAGGTGCGAAGAAACGCCTAGGCGAACTGCGGCGCGATCTTCAGGTTTTTCACCCAGCCGATCTTCTCGAGGAAGAGCAGGACCGTGCCGTTATAATCGACAATCCGGTTCCAGACACCCTTGCGCGGACGGTGCAGCGCGCTTTGCGGCGCGTCGTGGTGATGGTCGTGGAAGGCCTCGCCGCCGGTCAGCAGCGCCATCATGTGATCCGCCCAGACAGGCGTTTTCAGGTGGCCCAGCACGTTGATGCCGTAGACCGTGGCATGGAACTGGATGGCGCGGCCGATGATGACGCTGGCATGCAGCAGCGCGGTGAGCACGAGCGAGCCGCCGGCGGCCCACACGATCAGGTAGATGATCGCCGGCACCACGAAATGGATGATGATGCTGAACTGGATGTAGTGCTCGTCCATCCAGACAATGATCGGATGTTTCTTGAGCCAGAGCGGCCAGGGACGCTCAACGTCTTTCTGGTCGCGCCAGAGGATCCAGCCCACCCAGGCCCAGCGCTTGGACTCGAACGGGTTGTGCGGATCGCCCGGCTGATCGGCGAAACGGTGATGCTGGGAGTGATAGTTCACCCAGTCGCGAACACGGCCCTGCATCGCGAAGAATAGGTTGAGCATGGCGACGACCTGCGCCGGCGGGGCCAGCTCCCCGGCGCGGTGCTGGAGGATACGGTGCAGGGGGCCGATGCCCATGTTGCACCAGAAGACGGAGAAGGCGATGACGCCGACGGCGAGCGGCACGTACCACCAGTGGAAGGTGAGCTGGCTGACAAAGATGCCGAGCAGGACCATCGTCACGAACAGCGCCACACCGAGAACGGGATACGCAAAGGCAGAGAAGAAGCTTGGAATATCGAAGGTTTTCCACGTTTTCGGGATCGCGATGGAGCGCGGTGTCATCTGCAGGTCGGTCCTTTGCCTTCCGCCAGGCTGGGTGGCGGTTTCCCGTTGCGGGTAAGTCTCACTCTCCACGCCTTAATACCTGATTAAGACCTCTTGGCCTGTCAATATAGGGTAAATATCCGGCCGTACTGCGCCGCTACTGCAAGTGTGATCCTGTCCCAGCAGGCGGGGTGACGGGCGGCGATCACTTCGGCTAGATGGGGCGGCGAGGAGTTGGGGCCTGCGATGACGGATGAGCGCCGCCTGAAAGAAACGCAGCGCGTGGCGGAGCTGCTTCGCCTCAGCGACGACGCAAGCCAGGACCTGACGGATGTCCGGCATGCCTGCCCGCTGCACGACGATTGCGTCGCCTCGGACAACACGCTGTCGCTGAACTTTCAGGCGGGCACCTACACTTGCACGCAATACGGCGAGACCGGCATGCTGCGCGACCTGATCCGCAAACTTGAGAGCCCGAGGAGCCACCTACCCGCCCTGTTGGACGATGCGGATGCACCGCCGCCGGCACCGATTGATGTAGAGTTTTCCGAGGTCACCCGCGCGGTCAATCCCGTGCTGAAAACGCCGCCACAGGTCTATGAACTTCACGAGCGGCTGCCCTCACCCGAAGAAATAAAGGCCGAGCGTGAAATCCGCCTCGCCGAAATCCGGGCCGAGCGCAAAGAGCGGCGCAAGGGACAGGGCGAGAAGACGATCGTTGCCTTGCTTGCCCTGATCTTCGTGATCGCGGGCCTCATGGCGGCGGGCCTGTCCGGTTTTGCCAACTACCAGGCCTTTGCCTCGACCGTCACCGATCCGCTGGAGTCGATGATCTGGGGCGCCGCCGGCATCATTGCCGCCATCGTGTCGTTTGGCGGCTTCACCTTTGTCTACTGGCATGCGGCCAACAAGCGGATGTGGGAAAGCCTGCGCTCGCTGGTCTTCGCGCTGGTCGGCGCGGGCGCCTCGATCCTCGGTACACAGATCTATATCAGCTCCAACAACCTGACGGCGGCCGCCGAAGTCTCCAGCGCCGCGACGAACCGCGATGTGCTAGAAACGCAGCTGGCCGACTGGCGCCGGCAGCTGGAAGGCATTCCGCCGGAGACCCGCTCGGTGGAGGGGCTTAAAGCCTATATCGCCGAAGTCGAGCGCGTCGGCCGCACCGAGCAGAAACCCTACCGCGACGCGCAGAACGAGCTGGGCCTCGCGCGGCGCCGGGATGACCTGAACGCCAAGATCGAAGCGGCGAACGCGGAACTTCTCGGCCAGGGCTCCGGCAATATCCTGCTGCAGGCCGAGCAGCGCGCCGCGCTCCCGAGCTGGCTGTTCGCCGTCCTGCTGGAGCTCTTCTCAAGCCAGGCGACCTCCATCGGGCTCGTGGCGCTGCTGATCCTCACGGGACGGCGCAAGTCTGCGGGGCCGGACTGAACAAGCCAAGCGCCGTGCGGATGCCGGACTGTTCTCTGCCGATCAGGCGCGGAGAATCCTGCTTGCACGGCGCTTCGCACAAGGGAATATGAAGCGCCAACAGGGGGCGGGAGCCATGAATTCCACATCGACAAGGTCTGGCGCCAGTCTCATGGCCGAGGCGGGCCAGGCCATGCAGAGAGGCGAGGTCGCAGCCGCCCTCGCCCTGATTGGCGAGGCGGAGATTGCCGAGCCGCGCAACCCGGAAGTCGTCATGGCCAAGGCCGTCCTGCTGCGGGCAAGCGGCAACCCGGCCGGGGCACTCGCCGCCGTGGAACGTGTATTGGCCATCGACCCCTATCATTATTTTGCGCTGCTTTCGAAAGGCGCCCTGGTCGAACACCTTTCCGGTGCGCAGGCCGCCTCGAAGATCTACCGCGATGTGCTGAAGATCGCCCCGAGCCCGGAACGTATGCCGCCGGCCGTGCGGGCGCAGACCGAGCATGCCCGGCAAGTTGTCGCCGCCGACCAGCGCGCGCTGGAAGACTTCATCCTGGCGAAGCTGAAGACGTCGGGCGAAACCCGCGATCTGGAAGCGCCGTTCCGGTTCCAGGAAAGCCTGCAGGTGATGCTGGGCAAGGCACGGCCTCAAATTCAGCAGCCGCTGTTCTTTGAGTATACCCAGCTTCCCGCGATCCCGTTCTATCCGCGCGACATGTTCCCCTGGTTCAAGGAACTTGAAGCGGCCACGCCGATCATTCAGGCAGAACTGCACGCGGCGACCGCTCAGCTCGGGGATACGTTCAAGCCCTACATCCAGTATCCGGCTGGCGCACCGGTCAATCAGTGGGCGGAGCTGAACCATTCGGCGCGCTGGAGCACGCTGTTCCTCTGGCGCGACGGTGTTCGGCAGGATGAAGCGTGCCGGGTTTGCCCGCAGACAGCGGCCTTGCTCGCGTCCCTGCCGATGGCCCAGCAGCCGGGCTTTGCGCCGACGGCGATGTTTTCCCGCCTTGATCCGCACACCCGCATTCCGGCGCACACAGGCTCGTCCAACGTCCGTCTGATCACCCACCTGCCGCTGGTGCTTCCCGGCCCGGCCCGGTTCCGTGTGGGAAATGAAACGCGGCCGTGGAAGATGGGCGAAGCCTGGGTTTTCGACGACACGATCGAGCATGAAGCCTGGAACGATGCCGATGAAGACCGCGTCATCCTGATCTTCGATATCTGGAACCCGTTCCTGAGCGAGACGGAGCGGGTGTTGATCACGGCGCTGATGGCGGCGAAGAACGAGTATTACCGGACGGCTGGCGGCGCAGCGTCCTAATCGTCCACAAGCGGATAAGTTTCGCCATCCCGGCCGCGCACAGCCCAGGTGTCATCGCGCCGTTCGATGTCCGGCAGGGCGAGCGAGGCTTTCGAGACGCCGCCGGGAATATCCAGCACATAGTGCGGCACCGCCAGACCCGAGAGATTGTCGCGCAGGGCCCGAACGAGACGCTGGCCTTCGGCCACCGGCACGCGGAAATGCGCCGTACCTGGCGCCGCGTCCAGCTGGTGGAGGTAATATGGCTTGATGCCGACCGACAGGAAAGCGCGCATCAGGTCCGACAGGTCTTCGATGGTGTCATTCACGCCGCGCAGGAGCACCGATTGCGAGACCAGCGCGATACCCTGCTCTGCCAGCAGGCGGCAGGCAGCGATGGCTTCCGCGGTAAACTCGCTGGCGTGGTTGGCGTGCACGGCGAGGAAGATGGCCTTCTTCCGGCTCGACAGCGCTTCGGCATAAGCGGGCGTGATGCGGTCCGGCCGCGTGACCGGCATGCGGGTGTGCCAGCGGATCACTTTGACATGCGCGATGTCTTCAAGGCGGTGCGCGATCTCCCGCGCCCGCGCGGCCGACAGCATCAGCGGATCACCGCCCGTGAGGATTACTTCGAAGATTTCAGGATGGGACTGGATGTACGCGAAGATGTTGTCGAGGTCCGTCTTCGTCAGCGACTCGCCCTTTTCCGGGCCGACCATCTCGCGCCGGAAGCAGAAGCGGCAATAGACCGGGCAGGTTGATGTCGCCTTGATCAGCACACGGTCCGGATACCGGTGCACAAGGCCCGGCACGGGGGAGTGGCGCGCATCCCCGATCGGATCGCCCGACTCGCCGGCGCGGATATCCAGTTCCTCCGGCGACGGAACATATTGCCGGCGGATGCCATCGCCCGGATTGTTCCGGTTGATGGCGCGCGCCAAAGGCTCCGGCAAGGCAATCGCGTAGGCCGCCTCGACCGCCGCGAGCTGGGGCGCCAGCGCGTCGGAGACGAGCCCGGCCGCCTTCAGGGCGGCGACGGAGCGGAGGGTGGCAACGGTCATGGCCGCCCCTCTAGCGGAACCGGCGTCCAGAGAACATCCGAAATCTCGCGCGCGCCGGTGGCCAGCATCACGAGCCGGTCAAAGCCGAGCGCCACGCCGCTGGCCTCGGGCATGGCGGCGACGGCGGCGATGAAGTCCTCGTCCAGCGGATAGCGCTCGCCGTATACGGCCTGTTTCAGCGCCATTTCCTGCTCCTGCCGCGCGCGCAGCAGGGCGGCATCGGTGAGCTCGCGGTAGCCATTGGCGAGTTCCACGCCGCAGGCATAAAGCTCGAACCGCTCGGCAAAGCGGGGATCGTCCGGGGCCGGACGGGAGAGCGCCGCTTCGCTTACCGGGTAGCGATGCAGGAAGGTCAGCCGCCCCTGGCCCAGCTTCGGTTCGATCAACGTCACGAGGACGGCCGAGAACACATCCGTCCAGCTCGCCCCCGCCGGTGTCTCGATGCCCGCCTTGCGCGCCGCGCTGGCGAGTCCGGCGCCGTCGGTCAGCACCGGTTCCAGATCAATCCCGGCATGCCGGGCGAAGGCCTCCACCAAAGTCAGGTATTCCGGCTCGGCAAACGGATCGCAGGCCGCGCCCTTCCAGACGAGCGCCCGGGTGCCTGCTGCCTCAACCGAAAGGCAGGCGAGTTTGGCCGCATCCGCCATCACCGCCTCGATACCCTCCCCCGCCCGGTACCATTCCAGCATAGTGAATTCCGGCGCATGGCGCCCGCCGGTCTCCCGGTTGCGGAACGCGCGGGCGAAATCGAAGATCCGCGTCTCGCCGGCCGCCAGCAGCTTCTTCATCGCGAATTCGGGCGAGGTGTGCAGGTAAAGCGGCGTGCGCGCGCCGTTTTCGGCGACATAGGCCGTCTCGAACGCGTGCAGGTGCGCCTCGTTGCCCGGCGAGCGCTGCAGCTGGCCGCATTCGGTCTCGGTGAAGCCCTCGCCTTCGAACCAGGCCCTTATCTGCGCCTTGATCCGCCCACGCGCCGCGAGATGGCCGCGCTTGCGGGCATGGGCCTCGGGCGACCACCAGGGAAGGCTGTCGGGGGACATATTGCTCCAATGGGCAGGGCCAGACCGGGCCAAAGCCGCATCGGGCGGCTGGCCAAATGGCGCGGAGGCGGTATATAGCGGCGCTTTCGACCTCGCAACTCAGGAACGCCCCATGTCCGTTGAAATCGCTGCGGATATCCGCAAAGGCAATATCATTGAATACACCGACGGCCAGCTCTACGTGGTCCTCAAGGCGGAATCCTTCCGTCCGGGCAAAGGCACGCCGACGACCACCATCGACATGCGCCGCATCTCCGATGGCATCAAAATCTCCAACACCTACAAGACCTCAGACAAGGTCGAGCGTGCCTATGTCGAGGAAGTCGACCACTCTTACCTTTACATGGAAGGCGAAAACTACGTCTTCATGAACTCCGCCAACTACGAGCAGGTCGTGGTGCCCGGCGCCATGCTCGGCGACAGCGCCCACTACCTTCAGGAAAACATGACCGTGATCCTGCAGATGTTCAACGGCGAGGCCGTCTCGATCACCCTGCCCCAGCGCATCACGGCGGAAATCGTCGAGACCGAACCGGTCGTCAAAGGCCAGACGGCGTCCGGCTCCTATAAGCCCGCCAAGCTCGACAATGGCGCACGCATCATGGTGCCCTCGCATGTCGGCGTCGGCACGCGCGTCGTCGTCAACACCGAAGACGGCACGTACATGGAGCGGGCGAAGGACTAGCCTCTAGCCCTTGCTTGAAACTTTGCAGCCGCAGGGAACGATTTCGCGACTTCGCGCATAGTCCTCCCGAAGCCATTGTGCTTCTCCATCTGACAGACAACTCCAGAGCCAGCGTTTGCCCAAGCGCTGGCTCTTTTTCTGTCTGCATCCGTCGCCTGCACTATAGGATCATGGAATCTTAGGAGCTTCCGGTGTATGGTTGACCTAGCGACAGCTGCGGGCGCGTGGGACCTGCGGCCCCCGTTAACGTGAGAGATGAAACCCAGAGTTTCCAGATGTCCGAACCGGCTCCCGAGGTGCCCCGCAGTTCTCCGCGTCAGCGTGCACTGAAAGGCGCCCGGGTTGTGTGTGCAGGTTCGCAGACTTTCGACGTGACGATCCGCGACATGTCGGAAGGCAGGGTCAAACTCAAACTGGGATCGCCCTTTGCCGTTCCGCCCACTTTCACCCTCGTCATCCTCAATCCGAACACGGGCATCTCCGACAAACGCAGCTGTGAGACGCGCTGGCAGCGCGGCGACCAGATCGGGGCGCGCTTCATCGAAGCCCTGACGGAAAAAGTTGCGCCCGTCCTGCAGGCGCCCAGTCTGCGGCGCCCGCCGGCAGTGCGTTGAAGCGCTGAAAGTTTTTCGCTGCGCGTCTGCCGCCGGTCATCCGGAGCGCTGATTTTCGACTGTTGAAGACGGTTGTCGGCGCCGCAAAAAACTGGTGGTGCGAGCCCGTGAACATCATTCTCGTAGAAGACGATGCAGACCTGATTGAGACCATCCAGCTCGGCTGGCCGGATGGCGGCGATCGCATTGAAGCCTACACCAGCTATGCGAGCTTCAAGCCGGTCCTGTTTTCCGGCGGGCTCGCCGCAGCCGACTGCGTGATCCTCGACATGAAACTCCCGGATGCGTCAGGAACGCAGATCATCACCGAGATCCAGCGCGTCAGCGATATTCCCATCCTGGTCTTGTCCGGATCCGGAGAAACCGAATTTCGCGCCGACATGATCAACCGCGGGATCGATGACTACGTCCTGAAACCGCTCAGCGTGAAGGAACTGCATGCGCGCGTGGCGCGGCTGGTTCGCCGCAAGATCATTCCAGTCCACGCGGGCGAGACGCCGGCGCAGATCAATGGCGTGACCTTCGACCGCGCGCGCCGGATCCTGCGCTGCGGCGCCGGCCAGAGCGAACTGACCCATGCAGAGGCGCAGCTGCTCGGCGCTCTGGTGGATGCCGGTGGCCGCGTGGTGCCGCGCGACGAGCTCTATCTCAGGTCGTTTGGCCGCGCGCACCGCGAAGGCGAGAAAGTCCTCGAGACCTATGTCAGCCGCCTGCGGAGCAAACTCGATCAGCTGCAGCCGGGCAGCGACGAGGCGATCCAGACCGCGCGCGGCTCCGGCTACCGGATCATCGCTCAGTCTTCGTCCGTCTGAACGCGAAGCCCCGGATTGGCGGCGCTCTTCGCGTCCAGCAGCGCACGCAACCTGACCGCCAACTCGACCCGGCGATAGGGCTTTGAAAGCAGTTCAATGTCACTCGCAAGACGGCCGTCCCGCTGGATCAATTCCTTCGGGTATCCTGAGGTATAAAGCACTTGGATATCCGGGAACCGTTTGCTCGCCGCCTCAACCACATGCCGCGTGTCTACCGAACCGGGCATGATGATGTCCGTGAGAATGAGGTCTGCGCCCCCCCCCTCTTCCAGGTATCTGATGGCAGCATCCGCATTCTCGCAGGCCGCCACCTGGTAACCGAGCCCGGACAGAACTGCACTGACGTGTTCGCGCACCCCCGCCTCATCCTCGATCAGGAGGATCAGCTCATCGCCGCCCACCGGCGCCGCCGGCGGAGCAGGCATCGCGGAACCTGCGGTGTGCACCGAGCGAGGAAAAACCAACGACACCTTCGTTCCCTGGCCGGGCTCGGACGCGATGGCCAGCCGGCCGCCGGTCTGCGCCATGAACCCGAACGCCATGCTGAGGCCGAGGCCCACGCCCTGGCCGACAGGTTTGGTTGTAAAAAAGGGTTCGAGACAGCGCCGCAGCGTCTCGCGGTCCATGCCTGTACCCGTATCGGTGATCGTCAGAACCACCTGCTCCGCGCCGCCCTCCTCGGTCAGCCGCGTCTCCAACGTCAGTACACCGCCATCCTTCATGGCATCGCGCGCATTGACCGCGAGGTTCAACAGCACGAGTTCGAGCTGCGCCGGATCGCATTCGACGGTCGCATCGGGAGCGCGCAGGTCCGTCTCGATACGGATGTTGGCCCGGATCGTTCGGCGCAGCAGTTCGGCGCTCCGGATCACCTGCTCGTTGATATCAAGAGGCACAGGATTGAGCGGAATCCTGCGCGCAAAGGTGAGCAGGCGCCCCGTCAGATCACGCCCGCGCTCCGCGGCCGAAAACATCAACTCCAGAAGCCGGCGCTCGCGCGCGTCGTTGGCCCGGTCGAGCAGCGTTTCCGCATTGCCCATGATGATCATCAGGAGGTTGTTGAAGTCGTGGGCCACACCGCCCGTGATCTGGCCGAGCGCTTCCAGTTTCTCGGCTTGCGCGAGGCGGCCTTCGGCGAGTTTCTGCGCGGTGATGTCCACGATGGAGCCGACGATCCGCACGCCCCGGCCCGTTTTGTCGCGCGAAATGAACCCCCGGTCGAACACGAACCGGATGTCACCATCGTCCCGGCGGAAGCGGTATTCGGCCGACCAGGTCTCGCCGTCTCCGGCAATTGCGCCGTGAAAGCCTTCCAGCACGCGGTCATGATCATCCGGATGCAGACGGTTTGACCAGGATGTCAGCCGGTCGGTGAGCGGCGCCTGCGGACTTCCCGCCAGCTGCCGGAAATTCTCGTTCCAGGTCAGCACCCCGGACCGGATATCCCAGTCCCAGACCACATCATGGGTCGAGCGCGCCAGCATCTGGTAGCGCTCCTCGTTCATCAGCGCACGGGCGTCCGCTGTCTGCTTCTCCGTCATGTCCCGCATGACGGCGACCCAGTGGGTCATCGACCCCGCAGGGTTGCGAACCGGGACAAGGTCGATTTCTGCGGGCAGCACGCGGCCGTCCTTGGCGAACAGCCGGATATCCGAACGCATCGACACTTCCCCTGCCAGCGCCTGCTCCAGCACCTCCAACGGGATGCCGGGCGCGGCCTCGGCCATCACCGAGAGGATGGAGCGACCCAGGACATCCGTCTCATCCCGGCCGGTCACCCGCGCAAAAGCCGCGTTGAGATAGACGACAGGCGCGTTGAGGGCCTCCGGGCCAGGCCGGGCCTCGAAGATCACGACCATATCGTTCAGCCTGCTGACAGACAGGTCCAGCAATCTCAGACGCTCGCCTTGCTCGACTTCCCGCGTCACGTCCTGGACCATGCCGGTCAGCAGCTTGCCATCCGGCGTGTCTGAAGCTTCTGCGGAACCGCGCACATGGATCACGCCGCCGTCCGGATGGACAATCCGGTGCGCAAACTCGAGATGCGAGTCGCCGGAGTCCAGGAAAGCGCGGAAGTTGGCATCCATCGCCTGCCGGTCGTCCGGATGCACGAGCGCATTGTAGGCGTCCAGCGTGTTTTCAAGTGATGCTTCGTTCACCCGGAACATCCTGAAAAGTTCCGGTGACCAGCTGAGCCGGCCGGACCACACCTCGTATTTCCAGATCCCCATGCCGATCAGGCGCTGCGCGATCCGGAGATTGGCGTTTTGCTCGGCCAGTTGTTCGGCAGCGGACTCCGCCGCCTGGCGCAGGCTCGCCTCCCGTTGCAGCAGGGCGTCCCGCTCCTGCTCCAGGGCCACTGCGCGGCTGACATCGCGGACCGTGACAAACTCTGCCCGCCGACCTTTCCACTCGACCGGTTGGGCTGTCGTCTGCACAAGGAAGACTTCGCCGGACTTGCGCTGGTGGCGAACCGTTGACGCCTCGCCGTGATGGCGCTCCGGTGCAACATCGTCCGGCGGACGGACATCGACCGCGTTCAGCGCCAGGAACTCTTCGCGGCTATAGCCATAGGCGGCAATCGCCGCCGCGTTGACATCCAGAAACCGCCGCGTTTCGAGATCCTGGACCCACATCGGGTCCGGATGGTTCTCATAGAGTATTTCGCGGTCCTGCATCATGGTGCGCGCCTGCTTTGCCCCAACGATGTTGGCCGCATCGGCGATCCCTAGCATGCAGGCGGGGGCAGCGCACCCGCCTGCCAACGCTGCGGCCTCAGGCGGCCGGCGCCGCCTTGTCGTAGGTTTCCAGACCGATGGCCTTGCGGACCGTTTCGAGCCCGGCCAGGGCTTCCTCTGGCGCGATCTCCAGCAATCTGGCCGTGTCGGCGACCGCAAAGCCTGCGCCGAGATGCAGCGCCGCAATCTCGCGCGTCTCGAGCGGCAGTTGCAGCAAGGGCGCCAGCGCCTGATCGAGGTCAGAGCCGCGCCGCGCGCGTGCGCCATTTGTGCGCAGGAGGCGGCGGACGGTGGCGATCAGGTGGGGATAGGCGCCGTCGGTCTCGTTGGGTTCGGGATCGGTGGCGAGATAGAGGATGAGCGCGTCCTCGACGATCTCGTCGGCCTCGACCCGGTTGCCGATGACGAGACAGGTGAAGGCGCGCACCTTGCGCAGTATTTTCTCGACCACCATCACCGTCTGGATTTCGATGTCGGAAGGATCGGCAGGCTGGCTGTAAGCAAGGTTCATGCGCTCCTCCTCGTTAGGGTTAATCACGAGGGCCACCTCTGCACACCAGAACCTAGGGAGACGTTTCACCAAGGTCTAAAACCTTCAACGGTTGAAGGCGCCAGAACATCAGCCGCACATGAATTCCTGAGTCGCAGCGCGCAATCAATGCCCTAAATCGATCAGGGATCCCAGATTGCCGTAGTGGTGCACCCGAAGAGATTCGAACTCCTGACCCCCAGATTCGTAGTCTGGTGCTCTATCCAGCTGAGCTACGGGTGCCTGTCCACTGCAAGGAGCGGACACATACAGGTGCGCCCCCGGGCTTGCAAGTCTCAAAAACCGGGCCGTTCAGCCCGGTGTTTCGGCCACAAGTTCCGGAACGGTTTCCGCCCCCGGTTCGGCTGGATCGGCGGGCATCGCTGGGGTTTCTGCCACCGCGCCGTCCTCCGGCGCCTCGGGCGGCAGCTCCGGCAGAGGGTCGGTGATCAATTCCGGCTCTGGCGGCGGCGCAGGCGGCGAAAGTCCCGAGATCCCGCCAATCCAGTCCGCATAGGCCGAGACGCGCATGTAGACGCCCGGATTCTCGGGGCGCGCGCAACCGAGGCCCCAGCTGACCACGCCGACCTGGACCGGCCCGTTTGGCGTGCGCAGCACGAGCGGGCCGCCGCTATCGCCCTGGCAGGCATCCGTGCCGCCGTTTCCGGCGCATAGCTGGGTGACCGGGTCCACCCCGACCCCCGCATAGGCCTGCGCCAGGCCCTCGCGGTCCAGTCCCGCCTGGATCCGCCGCGCGCAGACGTCCTGGGGCAGCGGCGGGATATAGCCTTCCTGCAGCAGCAGCGACCCGGCCGCGACCTTTCGGCCACTGCCGGTCGTGCCGCCTTCGCCCTGCGCGCCTTCGCCCTTGCGGCCATAGCCGGCTGCCCAGACATCGGCATAGGGATCGTAAAGCCCGCCGGCCGAGGCGCCGAGCCCGGCGAGCGGCATCGCCGGCGAGGCAGCGGATTTCTCGAGGCGCAGCAGTGCCAGGTCATGCCCACGCTCCGGCTCCCCCGACCGGTAGTCCGGATGGGTCACCACCTCCGCGACCGGATAGACCCGCCCCGTGGGGATCGATCGCAAATCGCCCAGCCCGATGGTCACCGCGACAAGACCCTGCCGCGACACCTGCCCGTCCGGCCCGCGTGCAAACTGCGCCGCCCGGCCAGAGGTCTCGATCCGCATGTCCTCGGCGCAGTGCGCGGCGGTCAGCACCCAGTCCGGCGTGATCAGCGTGCCGCCGCATTCATGGAACACGTCGCGCCCGGACACCGTCTGGATAGACACCATGCCGGGCCAGTCGCCCGGATCGGCGTCGCGGCCCGCGACCATGCATCCCACAAGCACCGCCGCGCTGGCCGCAGCGGCGAGGACCCACTTCAGTGTACGGATCATGCGAAATCCCCCTGCCGCTCCGCTTCATAAACACCCCGCGCGATGCTGCGCGCGAGCGTTGAGGCCGCGAGTTCCCCTATCCGCGCCAGCAACATCGGACGTGGCCCGTCGATCACGCGGCGCGCCGTGGAGATCACAAACACCACGTCACCATCCGTGGGCGCGAACACCGGCCGGATCGCCCGCGCCATCCCCGCCAGCGCCATCTGCGCGACCCGTTCGGCCTCATCCCGCGTCAGCGCCGCGTCAGTGGCGATGCAGGCAATAGTCGTGTTCTCGCGCGGCGCGGGGTTGGATTTCGCCGCGCCCCAGTCTTCCGCATCAAATGTCTTGGTTACATCGGGCCGCGCGCCGCCGAATTCCCCGCCGATCTCGTAAGGCCAGGCCCAGAACGCCTCGCTGCCGGGAATGCGAACCGACCCGAAGCTGTTGACCGCCGCCAGCGCGCCGACCGTCAGCCCGTCCGGGGCGACGATGCTGGCCGAACCGGTACCGCCCGGCGCCTGCCCGGCGCGTGCGCCCAGCCCGGCCCCGGCCCGGCCGAGCCGGAAGGTCTCGCCGGCCGCGTCGAACGCCTTGCGCCCGAGCGCGGCATAGGGCGCAGTCTCGCCCCAGTCCTTGTCGCCGCCATTGGCGAGATCATAGAGGATCGCCGCCGGCACGATCGGCGTGGGTGGCACGCCCGGCCGGGGCACCAGCGCAAAGCCGCGCCCCGCGGCTTTCAGGCCCGCCATCACGCCGTCTGCCGCTGCGAGGCCAAACGCGCTGCCGCCCGCCAGGCAGATCGCATCGGCGCCGCCGACCAGCCGTCCGCCGGCCAACACGTCCGTTTCCCGCGTCCCGGGCCCGCCGCCTGCGACAGCGACGGCCGCCACGGAGAACGCCTCCGGCAGGATCACCGTCACGCCGCTGCGCACCCTTGTATCTTCAGCCTGCCCGACCCGAAGGCCGGGAACGTCTGTAATGAGGTTGCGCGACCCCGGCTTTGCCATGTTAAGAGCCTTGTCAGCTGATTTGTCTGCCCCGGTCTTAAGGGCCTGCGGGCGCCCCGCCAAGCAAAGGGTTTCCTCATGCGCCAACTTACCGGCCTGGCTTTCGTTCTTTTGATCTCGGCCTGCGCGCCGGATGCCGCCCCGCCCGCCTCCACCACAGATGTGCGGGAGAGCGCGCCGGAAGCGCTGGGCGATCTGTCCTGGACGAAGGGCGGCATGGTCGCCGCCGCCAACCCCTACGCGGTCGAGGCCGGTCTCGAAATCCTGCGCGAGGGCGGCAACGCCATTGATGCGGCGATCGCGGTCCACACGGTCCTCGGCCTCGTCGAACCGGAAAGCTCCGGCCTCGGCGGCGGCGCCTTCCTCGTCTATTATGACCGCGCCAAGGACACCGTCACGGTGTTCGATGGCCGCGAAACCGCGCCGGCCGCCGCAACCTCCGAACTGTTCTTCAAGGACGGCAAGGTGATGGACTTCGTCAGCGCCTGGCAATCCGGCCGCTCGGTCGGCGTGCCGGGCCAGATCGCGCTCTACAAGGCCGCGCATGACGCGTCCGGCCGCGCCGACTGGGAAACCTTGTTCGAACCCGCGATCCGCCTTGCCGAGGACGGCTTCAAGGTGTCGCCGAAACTCGCCGAAATCCTCGCCTCGCCCCGCCTGCGCGGCGCCATCCGGCTCGACGACAATCCGGTTACCGCCGCCTATTTCTATCCGGACGGCGAGCCGCTGGCCGCCGGCTTCGTGCGCACCAACCCGGCCTATGCCGCAACGCTCGCCGCCGTCGCCGAGGAAGGCCCTGCCGCCTTCTATTCCGGCCGCATTGCCGCCGAGATCATCGCCGCCGTGACCGAGGGACCGGACGGCGGCGCGATGACGCTTGAAGACCTGGAAGCCTACACCGTCGCCGTGCGCGAGCCGGTCTGCGGCGAATTGCAGAGCGGCTTCAAGATCTGCTCCGCCCCGCCGCCCAGCTCGGGCGGCATCGCGCAGAACCTGATCATGGGCCTCTATGATCACCTGAAGCCTGCGGCCTCCGTGAACGCGGACGATAGCCTCTACCTCAAGGCCTTCGTCGATGCGCAGCGCCTCGCCTATGCCGACCGCGATCACTATGTCGCCGATGCAGACTTCGTGTCCGTGCCCACCGCCGAACTGATCGACCCCACCTATATCAAGGCACGCGCGCTCGAAGCCTTTGCCCCGGATGCGAAATCCTTCCCCGGCGATCCCGGAATCGTGCTCGGCAAGGATGCGCTGCGTCCGATGTGGGGCGAAGACACGACCACACCCGGCGCCGGCACCACGCACATCTCGATCATCGACCTTGACGGCAACGCCGTCGCGATGACCGCCACAATCGAGGCGGCCTTCGGATCGTCGCGGATGGCCGGCGGCTTCCTTCTCAACAACGAACTGACCGATTTCGCCCTGACGCCCACCAAGGGCGGCAAGCCGGTCGCCAATGCGCCCGCCGCCGGCAAGCGCCCGCGCTCGTCGATGTCGCCCACGCTCGTGTTCGACAAGGGCGGCGACCTCTTCATGGTCACCGGCTCGCCGGGCGGCAACTCGATCGTCGCTTATGTCGCCAAGACGCTTGTCGGCGTGCTCGAATGGAACAAGACGGCGCAGGAAGCTGCCGCGCTGCCGAACATCATCGCGCGCGGCGATACCGTCGCCGTGGAAGTTGATGTTGCCGGCGGGCCGGAAGCGGCCGAAGCGCTGCGCGAGATGGGCTACACCGTCGAGGAACGCACGGGCGAGAACTCGGGCCTTCATCTCATCGTCGTGCGCGAGCGCGGCCTTGAAGGCGGCGCCGACCCGCGCCGCGAAGGCGTCGCCACACCGATCCGCTGACACGCACGACGCGGGCGCCATGGCCAAGCTCTATTTCTCCTATGCGGCGATGAACGCCGGCAAGTCGACGATCCTGCTGCAGGCGGCGTACAACTACCGTGAGCGCGGCATGGAAGTGCTGCTGCTCACTTCCGCGCTCTACCGTGACGCCGCCGACGGGCACATTACCTCGCGCATCGGTATTTCCGCGGAGGCAACCCTCTATACTCAGGATACGGATCTTTTCGCGCTGATCCAGGAACGCATGGGCCAGGGCCGGCTCGACGCGATCTTCGTGGACGAGGCGCAGTTCCTGACCAAGGATCAGGTCTGGCAACTCGCCCGCGTGTCCGATCATCTCGGCATGCCGGTGCTCGCTTACGGCCTGCGCACGGATTTCCGGGGCGAGCTGTTCGAAGGCTCCGCCGCCCTGCTCGCCATTGCCGATTCCCTGCGCGAAGTTCGCACCATCTGCGAATGCGGCCGCAAGGCCACGATGGTCATCCGTCAGGGTCCGGACGGCAAGGCGCTGACCGAAGGTGACCAGATCTCGATCGAGAAGACGACCTATGTCTCGCTCTGCCGCCGCCACTGGGAAGACCGGATGGGCCGTTTCCCGCCCGGATGACCCCGGCCCGGAATGGCACGGATTTCGCAGCAAAGCCCCGATGCGCGCACAATCTGGCCACTGAGTCCGGCGACTCTGTGAGCCTGAAGGCCGCTTGAGGAGGCTGACCATGAACCCCGAACCCGCCCGCACGGACATGCCCATTGTCGCGATCATCGCGCTGCTCGGCCTCATCGTGATCCTGCTCGGCGCGCTGATCGCCCCGCCCGCCCGCGCCCAGTCCGAGCCCGGCTTCGTTGACTATCCGGGCTTCATGGAACTCGGCGCCGAGATCGCCGCCTACCGCGAGACCCGCCTGATCGACATCGACACGTTCAACGCCATGAAGGCCGATCCGGACACGATCATCATCGACGCCCGCAGCGCCCGCAACTACGCGCTCGGACATATCGACGGCGCGGTTAACCTCAATTTCTCGGACTTCTCCGCCGGCATGCTGTCGGAAGTCATCGGCGCCAAGAACCGCCGCGTCCTGATCTATTGCAACAACAATTTCAGCGACAACATTGCCCCCGTTGTCCTGAAATCAGCCCCGCTCGCCCTCAACGTGCCGACCTTCATCAACCTCTATGGCTATGGCTACGAGAACATCTACGAACTCTCCGGCGCCTACAGCATCGAGGACAGCGAGATCGACTGGGTCAGCCGCCCGACCTATCAGGAAAACTAAAGCCATCATCTGACGCATTGCTTTTGCGCGGCGCCTCGCTCAATTGAAGCCGAGACACCTCCAGGAGGGCTGAGGATGAGCGCCGATGCGCCCGCCGGCCAGACGGCCGCTGCGAAAGCAAACCCCAATGGGCCGACCGAGGAAACCGTCCTCGCCGTCGAGCATTTTACCGATCGTCTGTTCCGCTTCCGCCTGACCCGGCCGAAAAGCTTCCGCTTCCGCTCGGGCGAATTCGTGATGATCGGCCTGCTCAAGGAAGACGGCAGGCCGCTTCTGCGCGCCTATTCCATCGCCTCGCCGTCCTGGGACGAGGAGCTGGAATTCTATTCGATCAAGGTGCCGGACGGCCCGCTCACCTCGCGCCTCGAGAAAATCCAGCCGGGCGACAAGGTCCTTCTAGGCCGCAAACCGACCGGGACGCTGGTGCTCGACGCGCTGACGCCTGGCAAGCGCCTCTACATGTTCTCCACCGGCACCGGCTTTGCCCCCTTCGCCAGCCTCGTGCGCGACCCCGACACCTACGAGCGCTACGAGCAGGTCATCGTCACGCACACCTGCCGGGATGTCGCCGAGCTGACCTATTCCCGCAACCTGATCGACAGCCTGAAGGACGACCCGCTGGTCGGCGAACTGGTCGGCGGCAAGCTTGCGCTCTACACAACCACGACGCGCGAAGCCTACCCCAACATGGGCCGCATCACGACCCTGATCGAAAACGGCAAGCTGTTTGCCGATCTCGGCGTCCCGCCGCTTGATCCGTCCACGGACCGGGCGATGATGTGCGGCTCCAACGAGATGATCCAGGACGTCAAGGCCCTGATGCTCAAGGCCGGCCTCAAGGAAGGCTCGAACGCCGCACCGGCGGAGTTCGTGATCGAGAAGGCCTTTGCAGGCTGAGCGAGCGTCCGTGAAGCTCACCTTTTGTAAACGTTCCGGCCTGATCTACCTGTAAGCGGGCCAAACCCCGTGATCGAATAGGAGACCCAGATGGGAAACGGCCTTCCGATCACCGATCCGGTATTCATTTTTGCCATTGTCTCGGGCCTCATCCTGCTGGCGCCCATCGTTCTGGGGCGTTGGCGGCTGCCGGGCATGATCGGCCTGTTGATCGCCGGCGCGCTGCTGGGTCCGAACGGGTTCGGCGTTCTCGCGCGTGACACGTCCTTCGTCCTGTTTGGCACGGTGGGCCTTCTCTACATCATGTTTACGGCGGCGCTCGAAGTCGATTTGGCCGTGCTGAAACGCTCACGCACCCAAACCATGGTGTTCGGCCTGCTGACGTTCGCCGTGCCGATGGCGCTTGGCATCCTCGTCGCCCGCACGATCCTGCAATTTGACTGGCCCGCTGCCCTTCTCCTCGCCAGTACCTTTGCCTCCCATACCCTTCTGACCTACCCGATCGCCAGCCGCCTGGGCCTGGCGCGCAATTCGGCCGTTACCGCCGCCGTCGGCGGAACGATCATCACCGACACGCTGGCCCTCCTGGTACTCGCCGTCATCGCCGGCATGGTGCGCGGCAATGCAGGCGAAGCCTTTTGGGTCCAATTGATCCTGGGTCTGACAGTCTATGCCGGCGCAATTCTTTTCATCCTGCCGCTCATCGCGCGCTGGTTCTTCAAGAACGTGGCGCGGGATGGTGTCGCCGAATTCGCGTTTGTCCTCGCCGTTGTCTTCGCGATCTCCGCCGCCTCGAAGTATGCCGGCTCCGAACCCATCGTCGGCGCCTTCCTTGCCGGCCTCGCCCTGAACCGTCTGATCCCGCACAACGGGGCGCTGATGAACCGCATCCAGTTCACCGGCGAGGCAATCTTCGTCCCCTTCTTTCTCCTGTCTGTCGGCATGCTGCTCGACGTCAGCATCTTCCTCGGCGGCTTCCAGGCATGGCTGGTCGCGGGCACGATGGTGATCACGGTGATCACCGGCAAGCTGCTGGCCGCCTGGATCGCGGGCAAGACGCTCGGCTACAATCGCGATGAATGGTTGCTGATCTTCGGTCTCAGCGTGCCGCAGGCTGCCGCCACCCTTGCCGCCACGATCGTCGGGTTCGAGATCGGACTGTTTGACGAATTTGTCGTCAACGGCGCCATCATGATGATCTTCGTCTCCTGCATCCTGGCGCCGATCGTGGTCCAGCGCTCGGGACGCGCCGTGGCGCTGGCCGAAGCCGTTGCGCCCGCAGAAGCTGACCTCATGCCACCCCGGCGCATTCTCGTCGGCTGCTCAAGCGTTGCCGCCAGCCAGCGGCTGGCCGAACTCGCAATCCTGATGCGCGATCCCCGCAGCACCGCGCCTGTGCATCTGCTGCGCATCCTGCCGGACGCCGCGCCGGGCCCCGCTGCCGAGACGGCGGCGTACGACTCGCTCGCCGCAATCGCTTCGCAGCTGTCTGCCGCCGAAATCCTTTCGGAATCGCGCGTGCGCCAGGCGATCAGCGTCGGCACAGGTCTGCTGGCGGCACGTCAGGATACCGAAGCGACAGACCTGCTCATCGGCTGGCCGGAGACCGGCACCACCAATCAGCTGCTGCTCGGTTCGCTGATCCAGCAATTGCTCCGTGACCGGCATTTCAGCCTCTTCGTCGGACGCATCCATGACCCATTGAAAACCGTGAAACGCCTCGTGCTGGTTCTGCCAACGCATGCCGAACACGAGGATGGCTTCCTCGATGCCATCCTGCTGCTGCGCCAGCTGGCCGTTCAGATCGGCGCGCCTGTCCACATTCTCACCGAGCGGCGCGCGTCCGCCGCGTTTCACGCGTTCTTCACGGACTTCAACCTCGCCGACAACATCAAGTTCCACACCATCGAAAGCTGGACACGTCTTGCCCGCAACCTGGCCAAGGGCAAGCAGAACGGCGATCTCCTCGTCGTCTATGGTGTGCGGCGCGGCGCCCTGTCCTGGTCGCAGGGAGACGACGCCTTGCCCGGAAAGCTCGCCGCAGCGATGCCGGATACGAATCTCCTGTTCTTCTATCCCGCCGAAGTCGCCCAGTCCGGCGAAGAAGGACCGACCAACTTCGTGGAAGACCTGATCGTCTGAGGACGGATCAGGGCGCGGCCGTCAGGAACGACCCGGCATTCAGCACGATCTGGCACACCGCGCCGCCGGCGCCGGTCGAGCAGTAGTCCGCACCGAACAGGCTTTGCTTCACTTTCGCGGTCGCGCGATAAGTCCGCCCGTTGGCCTGCCAGACGCTGACCGCCTGATCGCCGAGCACCGCCAGCGCCTCATAGAAACGCTGCGCTGGCGCGCCCGAACAGGTGAAGCGGATCAGCTTCGTGTCTGCGTCCGCCACATGCGCGACCTTGTCGTTGCTGATCGCCTGCGTGATACAATCCGTATAGAGAACGGTTTTCGCAGGCGCGGCGCTCGCCGCAGGCTCGGACAGGTCAGCCGCAGCTACGAACGGCGGCGGCGCCGGCGTGCTGGCGCAGGCACACAGCGCCAGCGCGGCCGCCACGCTCACTAAACCTTGTCCAGCCTTCATCGTGCGCTCCTGCCGTCACTCATCGCCGAGCCTAGCGCGGCCCGCGCCGCGCGCAAGCTCACACGCGCCGGTGTGGATCGGAATGGTCCCATTCGGCCAGCAGCATGCGCAGCGCCGAGATGAAGGCAATCGGCTGGTCCAGCATCACATGGTGGCGCGCATGCGGGATCGACACGAACGGCACCTGGTGGCCGAGCAGCCCGCGCATGTAGTCGCGCACCTCGTCCGGCATCAGCGCGCTTTCTTCGCCCCGGATGATCGCCACCCGGCACTTCGCCGCCTTCAGCAGCTCGCCGCCATCCCGGCCCGGCTCGAACCGCGTCCAGATCGTCGGATCAAACTTCCAGGTCCAGCCGCCCTCGGCCCGCTTCAGGCTCCAGCGCGCGATGTAATCCATCGCATAATGGTTCTCGCACAGCTGCGGCGGCGCCAGCCGGAACCGCGACAGCGCGGCGGCGAGATCGGCATATATCTTGTGCGGACGTCCCGCGCGCGACGGGCCCTGGTTCGGCCGCTCCGGCGGGTTCACCGGACTGTCGACGATCACCATCCCCTCGAACCGCTCGCCATGCTCGGCGCCGGTCACCAGCGTCACGAAGCCGCCGAACGAGTGCGCCACGATCACGGGTTTGCGCGGCCCGTCGAACAGTCCGGCATCCGCAGCCACGGCCACCTGCTCGGCCGAGAAGGTCGCCATGTCATACGTCTCGCGCCAGGCGCTCTCGCCCATGCCCGAGAAGGTCAGCGCGGCGACGTTGTAGTGCTCCGCGAAATACGGCGCGATAAAATCCCACCAGTGCGCGTGCGCGCCGTTGCCGTGCACGAACAGGAGGCCCGGCGCCCCGCGCTTGCCCCAGCGCTGGTAGGATACCTCCGCCCCGAGCACATCGATCCGGTGCGTCTCGTACGGCGTCGCCACGGCGTCCGGAAACCAGTCCGGCGCCGGCGGCAGCGCGCCGCGATACTCGGCCAGCGGCCCGCCCTCGGAGGGCATCTCCGGCGGCTGGTCGCGGACAATCGGATCACTCTCGCGGCTCATGCGCCCTCCCCCGGTCTGAGGGCGCAGTCTGCGCCGGACACGCCCCGCCAATCAACCCCGTCCGCTACGGCAGGCAGTGCGCCACGAAAAAGGGCCGGACGCAAGCGCCCGGCCCCCTCATCCATCCGTCTCCGGATTACTTGTACTTGACCGCGCAGCCATACGGCTTGGTCACCGGCGTCGCGACCGGCTTGCCCACCTCAAGATCGGCGAGCGCGGCGGTCACGTAATTCGTCGCCGTATCGATATCGGCCACCTTGGCCGAGGACTTGGAATCGATGGCGCCGTCATAGGCGAGCTTGCCGTCCGGCGTGATGATGAACATGTGCGGCGTCGTCTTGGCGCCGTAGAGCTTGCCGATCGTGCCCTCGGCGTCCAGCACGACATGCGCCGGCGCCGCGCCGCGCGAGGTGGTCAGCTCATTGGCCCGGGACGCGTCGGCATAGCCCTGCTCGCCCTCGGCCGAGGAGATTACCGAAATCCAGACCACATCATCGGCTGCGGCGCCCTTCTGCAGCGTCTGCATGTTGGACGGCGGCGCCGTGTAGTGCTTTTTCACGAACGGACAGCCATCATTGGTCCATTCCATGACGACCGTCTTGCCCGCGAAATCCGCCAGCGAGATCGTCTCCCCGGCAGACGTGACGCCGGAGAAAGCCGGCGCGGGCGTGCCGGTGGCGGGCGCGGCCTGAGCGGTCGAGGCAATCAGCGCCCCGGCGGTGAGCGCCACGGCGGCGGTCATGCCGGCGGCGAGCGAAAGGTGGCGGCGGGTGATCTGCATCGTCGTCTCCTTGAAAAGATTTCCAGTGCGCAAACTATTCGACTAACGGCCTTCGACAAGTCCAATGACAAGTTCTTGAGTGAGCAGCTCCGGCAGGATCTGCGGTTCGCTCGAACCCGCCGGATACCACAGGTACATCGGCACCCCGGCCCGTCCGCGCCGCTTCAGCTCGTCCGCAATCACCGGATCCTTCTGCGTGAAGTCCGCCACAAGGAAAGCCACGTCCGCCGCTTCAAACGCCGCCTTCACGCGCTTCGTATCCAGCGTCGTCAGCTTGTTGACCTGGCAGCTCGCGCACCAGCTCGCCGTGAAGTCCACGAAGACCGGTCGTCCTTCCGCCAGCAGCGCGTCGACCTGCGCCGGGCTCCACGCCGCCTCGGCGTAGGACGGCACGGAAGGCTCGCCGCCTGCGCTCGTTGCCGGAACATTCGCCTGCACGGCGGGCAGCGCGAACGCCGCGATCAGCGCCGCAATCGCTGCAGCGCGCCGGATCATCCCGGCCTCCCGCCCGATCCAGACCGCAAAGCCGAGCGCCGTTGCGCCTGCCAGTGTCCAGCCGACCGCCCCTGCTCCCGCAAGGTCGGCCAGCACCGAGAGCAGCCAGGCCGCCGTCAGGAACATCGGGAAGGCAAAGAACTGTTTCAGCGTGTCCATCCACTTGCCCGGCTTCGGCAGCAACCGGTGCAGGCCCGGCACGAAACTCAGCACAAGGAAAGGCAGCGCCATGCCGAAGCCCATCGCGAGGAATACGGCGATCACCGCCGGCGCCGGCTGGCTCATCACCGCGCCGAGCGCCGCGCCCAGGAACGGGCCGACGCACGGCGCGCCGACCACCGCCGCCAGCACGCCGGTAAAGAACGCGCCCATAGCGCCGCCCCGGCCGGCGAGGCTGGAGCCGGTATTGGTGATCGAACTGCCCAGTTCGAAGAAACCCATCAGCCAGAGGCCGACTGCAAACATGATCAGTGCAAGGACGGCCACGGTCGGCGCGTGTTGCAGCTGGAAGCCGAGCGTTGCAAACCCGGTCGCCTGACGTACCGCCAGGATCACCAGCGCCAGCGCCGCAAACGATACCAGCACGCCGCCGGTATACCAGAGCCCATGCGCGCGCAGTTCGCCCTCGTGCCCGCTCGCCGCCGCCGACACCATGCCGAGCGCCTTCATCGACAGCACCGGCAGCACGCACGGCATCAGGTTCAGGATCAGCCCGCCGAGGAAGGCAAAGCCCGCAAGGCTAAGCAGCCCCTGCCAGCTGAGCCCCGCCGCGTCGCCCGCGCCTGCCACCGGCACAAAGGCGGCATCGGCGGTCCCGGCAAGTGCCTCGCCCCGTTCCGCTCGGATCACATAGCCCAGGGGTTCTGCACCCGGCGCATCGACCCGGATGATGCCTTCCAGCGCCTCGCCCACCTGCCCCGCCCGGTCCGGCGTCAGCAACAGGCTCGCGCCGTTCGGGCCCACGCGCTGCGGCTGTTCCGCCGGATGGCTGATCTCGTGCTCGAACGGAAAGAAGCGAACGCCTGCGCCTTCCGGAAAACCGCCCGCCAGCGACAGGCTCAGCGTCCATGGCGACGCCGCGTCATCGATGCGCGCCTCGCCTTCGAACGATCGCGGCACTTTCGCAATCCACGCGCCGATCAGGTCGCCGGCCGGAACATTCTCCACGGGCTCGCCCACGGCCAGCACAAGCGAGACATCCGCCGTCTCGGGAATGCAGATCGACTCACAGATCAGGTAATCGGCCACCGCCTCGATGCGCACCTCGCCGGCGGCATCTGCAGGCACGGTGAGCGGCAGCGCGAACACCGCCTCGTCATCATAGCCATAGTCCATGATCTCGCCGTCGACGACCGGCAGCAGCTTCGGCAGCGGCCACATCATCTCGCCCAGCGCACCTTCGGAGATGTTCGCGGTCTCCTTGAGGATCAGCTGCGGCGGCAGGCCCGCATCCCCGGCATTGCGCCAGTAGATGTGCCAGCCCGGATCCATCGTCATCTTGAGGGCGATGAACACGGTCTCGCCCGGCAGGACGCTTGTGCGTTCGGAAATCAGTTCGGCCTCGGCGCGCCGCCCATCGCCGGACGCCTGCGCGGCGACCGCGGGGGCAAACAGGCCAAGTCCCGCCAGGGCAAGCACAAGGGCGCGGTAGACGCGGATCATCACTCTGCTTCCCTGCCAGAAAATCTCCGTCCAGCATATGCGACGGACGTGCCAGAGGGGAAACCCCTACTCGCCGCATCGTGATGGCGCATCCCTGGCCCAAAACAAAAACGGCCCTCCCCGCAGGAAGAGCCGCTCTGTCTGATTGCGGGCGCTTACCCTCGGATTGCCTGTCAGGCGGCGGCCTGGCCCGGCGGGGGCGTGCGCACGGCGCGCTGGATCACTTTCGACCAGTTGAGCAGCGACACGAGGTGCGCGTAGCAAGCGCCGAGCGCGCCGTTGTTGCGCAGTTCAAGGTATTTGTCCTGCGGCAGCGCGTTCAGGCGCTCCTCGGAGATCGCCCAGTAATCGGCGACTTTCTGCTGCGGTCCGGTCTCGCGGCCCTGCGCATCGCGCGGCTGGAAGGCGACGGTTTTCTGTTCGAACAGGTCCATGGCCCCGATCATCTTGACGAAATCGAGCGTGGCGCGGCGCTGGCGCTCGAATTCCTTGCAGAACTCCACGGCGTCCTGGGTGAACTTGCTCGGCTGGCCGTTCTCGAAGAATGGCACGTCCGGCTGGTTCGAAACCATCGGCGCGGCGCGGTCGACGCACAGCAGCAGGCGGTCGGAGCCTTCGTCCGCGGCGAACACAAACGGATAGCGGCGCACGAATGCCGGGATGTAATAATCTTCGAATACGAAGCCGTTATTGTCGACGAACAGGTTCTGGCCCTGGCGAACACCCATCACGGCCACCGGCGTGCGCTCGTCGCCCACGAAGATGATCGGATAGGATGCAGCGGCAACGCCGAACTCGGTCACGGTGACCGGAACGGCATGCGCTTCACGCAGGAACGCGAAAGGCTGGGCCACCTGCTTCACGCCGAGGCCGCCATGGTTCTCGGCAGACAGCGGTTGCGGTTGCTTGTAAAACAGGACTTGTCCGGTGATTGGCGGTACTCCGCCAGCAGTGGTTGGCATGGTCACGGTGGCAGAACTCCTCAGATTTGGCGGGAGCGATACCGGAAATATAGTCTGGCCACAACTCCCGAACCGGGCTCAATTACAGTGCCCTTCCCGTGAAAAATCCGTCATGCACCAACCGCTTCGACACGCCCGCACTTTCTGGCCCGCTGGCCTCGCCGCCCTCCTCGCGGCGGGGGTGCTGGCGGCGTGCTCCGGCGGCGCCGATCCGGAAGGCACGCCGCGCCGCATCGCCCGCGAAGTCGAACAGACGCTGAAGACCGTCGCGCAGAACGAACTCGTCCGCGATCCGGAACTCGCCACCGAACTGGGTCTGTCCCCTGACGCCGCCGGCTACCCGTTCGGCGGCTACCTGACGGACCGCTCACAGGCCGCGTTCGAACGCGCCCGCCTTGAACGCCTCGAAACGCTCGACGTCCTGGTACGCAAGGCGCGCCCTGCCCCCGGCAGCGCGCTCGCCCGTAACCTCGACACGGTGATCGCCTCCCACGAAGCCGCCGAAGCGGTGCTCGTGTCCGGCCACGGCACCGGCGACCTTTCCGCCTTCTACCCCTACGTCGCCGATCACATGCGCGGCGCCTATCTCGACGTGCCCGAACTGCTGGTGCGCCGCCAACCCATCGAGACACCGGCCGATATCGCCGCTTTCCTCGCCCGCGTCTCGCAGCTTGCCGGCGCCATCGACGATGACCGCCGCCGCCTCGAAGCGGACGCCCGCTCCGGCGTCGTCCCACCGGCCGCCGTGCTCGCCCGCATGCAGGGCCTCGCCGCGGCCGGCGCCGCCGAGCTGCCGGAAACTTCCTTCCTCATACAGACTTTCGACAATCTCCAGAACGGCGTCGAAGGCCTGACCGCCGAAGCCCGCGCCGCCAATTCCGCGAAGTTGCGCACGCTGTTCACCGATAGCGTCCTGCCAGCCTATGTCCGGTTCGGCGACGCTGTGGCCGAGCTGGCCGATAGCGCCCTGGCCGAGCCGGGCGTCTGGCAGATCGACGGCGGCGACGCCTATTACCGCTCCGTCCTCAGCGCATATACCGGCACGCGCCGGACCCCCTCCGAACTGCACGCCAGCGGGCTCGCCGACGTGAAGAAACTGACCGGCGAACTCAACACCGCGCTCGCCGCCGCCGGCCTGCCCGAAGGCACGGTCGCCGAACGCCTCGCCTTCATCGGGCAGCAGCCCGGCCAGCTTTACGAGGATTCAGACCTTGGCCGCGCCGCCCTGATCGAACGCCTGTCGCAGCTGACCACGCGCGCCAGGGGTGTCGTGGAATTGCAGATCGGCCCGATGCCGGACGGCGCCGTCACGGTCAGCATGGTGCCGCTCGCCTTCGCGGCCTCCGCCCCGTCGGCGGCCTACACGCCCCGCACCGCCGACGGGCGCAATCCCGCCCGGTTCGAGATCAACCTGCTACGTATCGCCGACTGGCCGGATTTCAGCCTGCCCACGCTCGTCTATCACGAGACGGTACCCGGCCATCATCTCGAAAGCGCGCTGGCCGCCGAACAGGCGAACCTCCCGCTCGCCCGCCAGCTGATCTGGAACGCCGGCTACGGCGAAGGCTGGGCCTCCTACGCCGAAACGCTCGCCGACGAGAATGGTCTCTATACGGATGACCCTCTCGGCCGCATTGGCTACCTGCAATCGATGCTGCTGAGCGCCGCGCGCCTTGTCGCCGATACCGGCATCCATGACCAGAAATGGACGCGCGACCGCGCGATGGACTACATCATCGTCTCAACCGGTTTGAGCGTCGAAGCGGCGGCCGACGAGGTGGACCGCTACAGTGTCTGGCCGGGCCAGGCCTCCACCTACTGGATCGGACGCCAGCGTCTCCTCGACCTGCGCGAAAGGGCCCAGCGCGTGCTCGGCCCGAAATTCGATCCCAAGGCTTTCCACGCCGCGATCCTGGGCGGCGGGCCCCGCCCGCTCGACATGGTCGAGGCCGACGTGACCCGCTGGTATACCGAAGCGGCGCGTTAAGCCGCGAGGCGGATAACTTCGCCGGACCGCACGACCGGCTGGAAACCGGCCTCGAGGTCGGCGACGATCTGGCGGCGCGTCGCCGCGTCAAACTCGAGGGCCACAAACACGGCGCTGGCGCCGTAGCGTTCCGCCTCGGCGAGGGCCCAGATCGGCTGGACGTCGTGCGGCTTGCCGGAGAGTTCGATCACCCTAAAAATCCGCCAGCCACAGGCCTCGGGAATGGCGAAAATGGCCACACCGGATGTCCGTGCCCAGGGCGCGTCCGCAGCTGCCCGCTGGAATGACCACGCCTTGCCCGATTGACCGCGAAAGCTGACTGCGCTACCCATGTTCTTGCTCCGTTCCTTGTAGGATGTTCCTACAATGTTCCGTTAAAGTTCGCAAGAAGTTTTTGGTAAACAACGGGTTAACGGGCGCCCAGATCCGTTAACGGACGATCGTGAACTTGCGGCTCTCGAAGACGCGCAGGACCTGCTTCAGTTCCCGCCCGCGCCGGAGCACCTGCCCGCCGAGTCCGTACACGGCGTATTGTCCCTGACGGTTCGCCAGTGCCGGTTCCTTCTCGATCCGCCAGGTCGGGCTCTCGGCATGCCGGCGGAAAATCGCAAAGGTCGCGACATCCTTGCCGAAGCCGATCGAGTAATCGCGCGCCTCCCCGGCAATCACCAGCCGGCCGTAGACATCAAGGATGGGCTGGAGTTCGCTCTTCTGGAAGGCGACCACCGGATCCGGCGAAGGCTTGCGCGAAAGATGTTCCGTCATTGATGACAGTTCCGCATAGCTTCGGGCCCACGTCCAGCCCCCGAAACAACTAACTGCGATTTAATCCGTATATCCCGAAATCTCCGCAATTCGGACTTGCCGCGAACACAGCACACCGCCATCTTCGAATTGTCGGGCGGAGGCATTTAGCAGGTGCTCCAGACCCATCAGCCCCCCCAGCCCCCTGGGGCGCTTGATCAGCTTCTGTCCGACACCTCCCCCTCTGCACGAGAAAAGCCATCAAGCCGCGTCAGCGCTTGCCGAACCGTTCCAGCACCGGCTTGACGATCCGCCCGGCCCGCTGGCCGAGGCCCGAGGCATTCGCGAGCCGGCGCGAGATGAACCCGTCCAGATCTTCCGGCGCCGGGTGGTCGGCCCAGTAGAGTACGATGGCCGGGAGCACCGCTGCCAGAAGGCCGCGCTTCGAGTACCGATTGTAGTCCTCGGACGCGTCCCCTGCGGCCGTCCAGATCATGTCCGCCACTTTCCAGGTCCGCTGCAGCGCCGGCCCCGCGCTCCAGGGCAGGAAACCCCGGCTGGCCGCCCGGCGCACCGCCTCGCGGTTTGGCTCCAGCGCCGCCAGCCAGGCCAGCACGCCGCGTTTCACCTTGTCCGGCACGCGCATCGCGGTCATGTCGATGGCCGCCAGCGCCGCGCGCGCTTCGGCTTCGGCCGCGTCAAACAGGGCATCGATCAGGTTGACGACGCCCTGCGGCGCTGCGAGCGCCTGTTCACCTTCGGTAAGCCCGGCGCGCCCGGCTGCGGCCCGCGCCGCCTCGTCGCTCCAGCCCTCGAAGGCGACCTCCGGCAGCAGTTCGGCCAGCCAGCGGCGGCGCAGGATTTCGGAAGGGGGCAAGGTCATCGTGAATTCCGCACAGACTAGGGCTTGGCGAGTCCGCTTTCCCCGTGATATAGGCCGCGCTTTCCGGGCTGTCAGGCCCTGTCTGCCGCATTTCCGGGCTGCGCGCCCGAACCGAACCCGATGGAGAAGTCCTATAGTACAGATCGTCGTCCGCGATAATAACGTTGAGCAAGCCCTGCGCGCGCTGAAGAAGAAGATGCAGCGCGAAGGCCTGTTCCGGGAAATGAAAGCGCGTCAGGCGTTTGAAAAACCTTCCGAGAAAAAAGCCCGCCAGCGCGCCGAAGCCGTGCGCCGGGCCCGCAAGCTCGCCCGCAAACGCGCCCAGCGCGAAGGCATCGTGTAGGCTGAAGCCTCAGGCGTTCGCGCCGCTCCAGAAACAAGAAAACCCCGCCAGGGTCCCTGGCGGGGTTTTCTTTTTGGCGGTGACTTCTCTAAGCATATCCATCAATGGCCATCAAATGGAGCGCCGCACCTCCAATGGCTGATCGTCGCCGATTCCGGTCATTGATGTGGTGCCACCTCTGTTCAGGGGCCGATACGGCGCAAAGGCGACTTTTCAACGTCCTGTTCGTCAGTTCGAGAAAGAGAGTCCGCGGAAGGATGGCAGGCAGACTTCAAGTACCTCAAGCGTGCGCCGCTCGGCTCTTCATCATCGCGCTGACGGCCGGATGGGGTTTAAGCGTTGCGCGTCCTGCGGCGAGATCGGCGAAGGCGGCGCCGGCTGCGGTGAGCGCAAAATCAATATCCTCCTCCGACATGGCAGCGCACAGGAACATGTTGTGCCAGGGATGCATGTAGACGCCGCGTGCGAGCATGTTTTCTGCAAACCCGAAACCGAGCCGCAAGTCCGGATCGTCGGCAAACAGAATCTGCGGCATCTGCACTGGGCCGGTCTGGCGCAAGCTGAAACCCTGAGCGCCTGCGTGGGCGGCCAGGCCGCTGCGCAAGCGCTCGCCAAGACGGGCGATATGTTCAAGGTAGTCGGTTTCACGAAGAATTTTCAATGTCTCAAGTGCGGCAGCCATCGGCACAGCTGAATACCAGAACGAGCCGGTCATGTAGATCGCGCCGGCGCCGGCGCGGCAACTGTCTGAGCCCAGCAGCGCAGAGATAGGATAGCCATTGGCAAATGACTTTCCCCAGCAGCTCAGATCCGGCGCAACCCCTACCGTTGACCAACTGCAATCGCGGGCGAGTCTGAAGCCAGCGCGCACGTCGTCAACGATCAGCATTGCGCCTTTGGCGTCACAGATAGCGCGAGCCCGCTTGGCATACTCAGGATCAGCAAGCGCCTGATCCTGGAAAGCATCATGCTTGAAAGGCGTTGCAAAGATGCCGGCAAGATCATCACCGGCCATCGCTGCGGCTGCTTCGAGGCTTTTGATATCGTTATAAACATAACTGATCAGGTGCGCCCGGTCTTCGGCAAGCGTACCGGCGGGGACCGGCGTGCACCAGGGCGCGGAACCATGATAGGCACCTGCCGCAACCAGAATCTTCCGCCGCTTGGTTTCTGCACGCGCAACAGTCATCGCCATGGTCGTTGCGTCTGTTCCGTTCTTGCAGAAAATCGCCCAATCGGCATGGGAGATCATCGCGACCAGGGTTTCGGCAAGGTCCACAATCAATGGCGACGGCCCGGTCATCGTGTCGCCAAGTGCCATCTGTCTGGCGGCGGCAGCTTCGACACGGGGCTCACGGTATCCGAGCAGGTTGGGCCCATAAGCGCACATCAGGTCGAGGTAACGCGTGTTGTCGCTGTCCCAAAGGTAGGCGCCGTCAGCGCGGTTGAAGAATTGCGGAAAACTCTCCGGGAGCAATCGAACGGACTGATGGCCATACATTCCATTCGGGATTACCTTTCCCGCCCGCGCCTTGAGTACCTTCTCCGTCTCGCGCACCATGGATGATCGACCGTTCTGCCAGTTGAATACGGGAAATTGATGCAAGCTGCAGGTGCGGAAGTCAAATCGCAGGAAGTCTCAGCGCAAACGGCCTGATACAAGCCATTCCGACAAAGCAGAAAATGGGAAGTCCGAAGCCGGCGTTGCCTCTGGACCGCGATGCCTCTGATTGCCATCGCAGGTGTCCGGCAGGGTCGATCCATTTGCGCCGTCCGGAGCCCTCGACGCCGCAAGACTGGAGATCGCCGGAAGTTGCCGCCCAGATTGTTGCCTTTGGCGTTAGCTGATACTTTAAACGTGTTGGGCCACGCATAGAGGTCGAGCAGGGGCCAGCAGCAAGGGCGATCGCGCGCCGAGGCAGGGACGAACGTTGGATAACGAAGTTGGTCACGGACGAAAGACACTTGGCGTAATCGACGGCGCCCTAACGCATTTCGCGATTGCTGTAGTCCTTCTGCCGCTCACTATCGCGGCAGTGTTGGTGCGACCCAACCTGCTGACCGCGCAAATTGATGAGATTCAAGACATGGGCTTTCGAGGCGGCCTTCTGGCGCCTGGTCCTCTGTTTGCCCTTGGCTTTTTGTCTCTTCTGATTTCGGCGTCCTTCATGCAGGCGGACGGCGCTATGATTGCGATGGGAGAAAGCGTACTCGCGGCGACGACAGAAGGTCAGTTCTGGATGGCCGCTTCACTTGTTGCGCCGTTGTTCTTTGCTGCAATCGGACTTGGCCTTATCTTCTTCTTGTCCGCGGTTATCTGGCGACTAAAGCGGCGATCGCTTGAAGCGTCTTTGCGGGCGGGCCTCTATTCGCTGTTTGGCATCGTCTGCGTCATTATAGTCGCCGAGCCGCTCTCGCTCGGGACCGGCCCTGGAGGGACGAACGCAGTTTTCGAGCCGGCAGTTGGCGCCTTGGTGGCCTGTTGGATGATCTACTTTCACGCCAGAGCGCTTTCAGGGCCGTTGGATCATGCAGTTTCCCGCGTTGGAGCCGCGGTTTCTACCGCCGCCTTCTGCATGTTAGCGATTGTCTTCAGTTACGGGAGATAGTGCCTAGGCGACTTGAGCGCGTTCCGAACCCGATAAAGCGATGACTCGAGAAACGGCAGCACAGGGCCAGGTCGGCTCCGATCATCAGGTTCAGCGTCCGGCAGGGTCACCTCAGTTTAGTCATTTGGCTGTTTCACCAGCCCCCGGCCGGACTTCGCCGGAAACAGCCGTTCGCAATCTGATCCCTTGCTTCAAATTTGGAGGAAGAAGGCGTCCACAAATCCAGGGGCCATTCAGAGCGAGTCTGAGCGCCTCACTCATCAACTACAAGCGGCTGATAGGCAGGAAGGTCAGACAACGCCGCCCGGTCAAAAGGTTCCTCAAGGAACAGCTTTGGATAAAGCCACGTCCTAAGGCGCGCATGAAAGTCGCGCACAGTGGTTTCATAGGCAAGTGCTGCGCGCGTATCGGTCCCCGCCAGCCCTTGCAGGGTGCGGTCGATCAACACCGGGGGTGATACGAAGGCCGCCAAAGATGCCGCCCGATCACGCTCGAGGATACCCTGGCGATAGCTGGTGGAAAGAGTTTCAGCGCTCTGGTCACCAACCTGCTGGAATGCGTAATACCATTTCCATTCGAAGGGCCGGTCGATTTGAGCTTCATTCTCCCATTCGGGATGACGCGCGACAAAGGCCTCCATCGTGACGTTCTTGGGCAGGTCCCAGGCATCATTCACAACTTCGCGCTGGGTCAGGACGATATCACCCCCAGCAGGAATCGAGATTGCCCGTTCGATCGAGACTCTTGTGATCGCTGGCAGGATCGCCGTGAGGAGCAGCCAGAACCCAACAAGGCCTGTGAGGATGACGGAGCCAGCGGCGGCCCGTGCACCTGCCCAGTATGAGACGGCCGCCCAGAACAGGAGGTGGACGCAAACGAGCAGCGATACTGCGAGGACCTTGGCGAGCTGCGTGCCGGCCAGCGCCGCGCCGACCCAGAACGGCAGGAGGAGGCAGACTGCGAGCGTCGCAACTAGGGCGCTCGCCCGCATCGGCCACAACCCGCCAGATCGCCCGGCTGTGGCGATGAGCAGGTCATGTCGACCGGCCGCCCGCTCACCCGCCCTGAGATCATGCAGCAGAAGGATCACAAGCAGGGGCGCCAGCACAGATACGATGAAGGCAAAGTCTATGCGGCCTGCAAGTGCGAGTTCTGGATTCGCCGTATCGGCTGCGTGGATCTGCCCTTCGAGCGCGAGCAAGTTAACTCGGTGTTTCCACGGCGATAAGTCGCGTTGGCCCAGCGCTGCAAAGGCAAGATCAGACGGTGGCAGGTAAGTCAGGTGGAAACTTGAATACGCCGCGCCTCCCCAGTCCTCTGCTTTGGCCATTGCATTTTCGCGATCTGCCTTGTCAGCCAGGACCATGCGCTCGATCGCCGCCCGTTGATGAGCGATTTCTGTGAGCCCGGTGCTGATACTCAGGGATGACAAAAGCAGGGCAAGTACAAGCAGCCCCGCAATTGCCCGCTGGCGCAAAAGGAAACTCAGTTCACGGAAAAGGCTTGAGACCACGGTCACAGCTTCAGTCCCCGGGCGCTGAACAGCACAAGGCCAAACAGAAGCGCAAACCAAGCACCGAGCCTTGCAAGCGGTGCAAGCGCGCCCTCGACGCGCGTGTCGGATGGCGGCGGGACGAAATGGAAGTCTTCAAGCACTTTCCAGTTTTCCGAACTGACGCGGGTACGTCGCTCAGCCTCAGGGTCGCTGCTACGTTTTATATCATCCGCATAAGCGAGCTGTTCGGCATGGACGCGGTTCAGGCCCTGCACAAAATCGAACCGCACAGCCTCGGCGTCACGCAGGAATTTGTGATGTGCTTCCACACCGGTGCCTGCCGAAGTCATTGAAGCTTCGCGAAGCGCGAGAGCCGGAGATATCCATCCAAACGAACGAAGCAGGCTGACCTGGCGAACTTCTGTTGCCATGCGTTCTTCCGCAAAACGGTTCAGCACGGCCGTTAGGTCGGCTTCGGCAGTCTCAGCAACAATCCCGCGAAAATTGACCGGCAAGTCTTCTACTGACGCAACATCGTACTGGAGGAGAAGATTGGCTTTCAGTTGCTCGAAGGCCGGGTCAGCCGCGTTGTGACCGTCTCCCATGGACCGAAGCTCGTTGAGAACGGCGAAGTCTGCTTCGATTTTGCCTTGTGCGGGCGCCACGCTCGCGGCGACATTTGCCGCAATTCTGGGAACAATCAGGACCAAGAGTATCCAGACGACGACCAAAATCGTGAGCGAGCTTGCGCGGCGTGCAGAGAGACTCGACACGGCGATGATCAGCGCGCACCAGACGAGGAGATAAAGGCTGAAACTGCCCAGGAACACTGCGGTGGCGGCAAGGGTTTCGCCCTTGCTGATGGCCACGGCCGCCGTGAGGACCAGTGGCAGTAGCGTGAGCCCCGCAACTGAAGCCAGCGCGAGCCCTTTCCCGGCAATGAGCGTCAAGGGTGATACGCCTTGCGCGAGAAGCGGGCCTAACGTTCCGTTTTCCCTTTCACGTGTCATCACGCTGTAGCCCATCGCGATTAGCAAGAGCGGGGCGAAGAGGCTCAACACGACTGCGGGCGACATATCCGCCAACTGACCGGCCGTTGCCCCCGTCTTTGCATCAGCGAACATCGCAGCATTCTGCCGGTGTCCCTCCAGGAAAATCGATTGGCCAGTGACCGGATCAACCCCTGGGTCGATCATCGCAAGCGGCGGAGGCGTGCGGAACACATAGTGGCCATAGTGAACCATCCGGTGAGGGTGCCGGTCGGGCTGGCTGCGGTAGGTTTCTTCGGCCTCAGACTGCAACAGCGCGCGCGCTTCGGCTTCATTGGCCACGCGCAACGCTGTCAGTGTCGCAGAGGCCGCAACAAGCACGAGCAAAAGCCCAAGTGCCAACATGGCAAGGCGTGAGCGTCGCCAGAACCGCCATTCGTCGGCTGCGACGAGGAGGATAGTTCTCATGAGGCGGCGCGCCCCGCAAAGGCAGCATGTACGGCGTCGGTGTCGATGCGTCCGTCGGCTGGCGCATCAAAGACCCCCACCAGTTCGCCGGCTCGCAAAAGTCCAATGCGTGAGGCGACCTGACAAGCGCCATAGACGTCGTGGGTGACCATCAGGACGGTCGATCCTGACCGTGCCAGATCCCCGATCAGGATATTGAAGTCGTCGATTGCGATCGGGTCGAGACCGGATGTCGGTTCGTCGAGGAGCAGGATCGGCGCTTCCCGTAAAAGAGCCAGCGCGATGGCGACCTTCTGGCGCATGCCTTTCGAATAGCGCTCCATTCGCTGGGCCCTTGCGGCAGGCTGGAGCGCGACCCGCTCAAGGGCCGCATTTATGGCGGACTTGTCCCTGCGCAGGCCGGCGAGTGACAGAAAATAGGAGATGTTTTCCTCGGCTGAAAGGTGCGGATAAAGGGTCGCCGCCTCTGGGAGGTAAGCAATCTGCTTCCGGGCAGCGGCGACATTATCATGGGCGGATTGACCCAGGACCCGGGCTTCGCCCGCTTCTGGCTTCAGCAGCCCGAGAAAGGACAGCAGCGTCGTCGACTTGCCGGCGCCGTTGCCTCCGAGCAAAGCGAACACTTCGCCGGCTCGAACCTCAAAGCTTACATCGCGAAGGGCCAGAAGACCGCCGCGCTTGACGCTCAACCTGTCAGCAGAAAGCGCAAACTCCCCCATGGCTTGCTCCTAGAACTTGACGGCAGCCGAAATGCGGAAGCTTTGCGGTGTTCCGGGCTGAACCCACAACTGCGAGAAGGAGTTTGTGTAGTAAGTTTCGTCGAACAGGTTATCGACTTCGGCGCGCAGGGTGAGCGCGCCGGTGAGGTCATAGGCCGCGAAGGCTCTTGCCAGAGTATAGCCTGGCAGTTCGAAGTCCGTACCTGCTTCACCCAAGCGTTCACCTACATGCAGGAGCCCGGCTCCAAGGGAAAGCGGACGAGACGCCAGCTGAGCTTGCTTGACCAGTTGCAGGCTCAAGGACTGTTCGGGAATGTTGAGCAGCCGGTCACCGGCCTCGATAGGCAAGGCAAAATTGAAATCGAGCACGTCGTTGCTGATCTGGGCATCAACGTAGGCATACGACGCCCAGAGTGTCAGTCCGTCTGCAATCTCGCCGCTGAGATCGAACTCAAAGCCCTGGCTTTCAGCCTTGCCGGCCGAGACGGAGAAACCGGCATTGACCGGGTCTGCCGTCAGGATGTTTTCTTGCTCGATCGAAAACGCGCTGACAGTACCGATCAAGGCGCCATTTCGCAGCGCAAATTTCAAGCCGCCTTCGAGAGATTTCGAGTAGTTTGGATCAAAGGCATTTCCCGCAAAATCAGACCCTGAAAGCGGCCGGAAATTCTCGCCATAGGCGGCATAGACCGAAACCATATCGCTAGCTTTGTAGACGGCGCCGAACTGTGGGCTGAACTGGCTTTCTGTCTGCTTGCTCGAGATGCCGTTGGCGCGGTTCAGCAATTCCTGTTCGTAGTCGTCGTATCGGCCCCCAAGGCGAACTTCGAGTCGGTCAGTCAGTGTTATCTGGTCTTGGAGGAAGACGCCGGTTGAGCGTTGTGTCTCGACACGGTTTGTCAGTGGACTGAAGGATGGAAGGGGGAAGCGGCCATAGACGGGATTGAAAACGTCAATGATGTTGGCGGCTTGCTCGGACGGGTTCGAAGCATTCGTCGGAGGCCGGAAGCGAAGGAAAACCTGGTCGTTTTCGAATTCATCGGTATCGGCACCTACGATGATACGGTGCTGAATCGATCCTGTATTGAAGCGCCCGGTAACTTCTCCCCGCAGAACGGTGTAGGTTGCGTCATACTCGCGGCTGCGCCGCTGACGGGAAAGCGAGCGCCCGTCGACCAACAGGCGCTGTCGACCATTGGCAAGCTCCGCCTCTGTCGACGTTCCCTCAAGCGACGTTTCCCGGTAGTTCAATCCGACGAGGCCGCTCCAGTCATCATTGAAGTCATGCTGGAGTTCGAGCTGGTGGCCGAGCACATCCGCTTCAAGCGGCCCGTCACCAGGCTCTCCCAGGAAGCGGCTCTCAGGAATGCGGCCGAGCTCGCCGTTGATCGCGAGTACGCCGCGGTCAAAAGGGATTTCCTGATGGCTGAACTCCGCCTCATATACCAACTGGGTGGAACCACCGAGCTTGAAAGCAATTGACGGACTTGCGCCGTATTTGAGCGTTTCGACCGTGTCGCGGAAGCTGCCGGCATCTTCGTAAAAGCCTGTCAAGCGAACGGCAGCATTTCCGGAAAGCGGGCTCGTGTAATCCGCATCGGCGCGGTAGAAGTCAAAGCTTCCAGCTGCGATTTTAAGTTCGCCGGCGGTTTCGAAAGTCGGGCGCTTGGTCACAAGGTTGACTGTTCCGCCGGGTTCGCCGCGTCCGAACAGAGCCGCGCGCGGGCCTTTGAGCACTTCGACGCTCTCGATGCCCGAGATATCGCGTGGGCCGCCGAAACCGCGCCCGGCATTGAAGCCGTTGACGAGGTAGTTGCTCGGAAGGTTCTCATCGCCCACGAAACCGCGAACAGCAAAGCTGTTCCACAGGCCGCCGAAGTTGTTCTGCCGGGCGACCGACGCCGACAGATCCAGCGCCTGATTGAGATCCAGCACGCCTGCGTCGCGAAGGGCGTCGGCATCAATCACCAAGTCGGCTTGCGGAACATCAAGGACTTCGAATTCGCCCTGATAAGCCTGACGCGTTCCGGTCACGACTACAGTCTGTTGCCGTGCTTCGGAATCTTCCGTTCCCTGAGCAAGCGCTGAGACCGGGGCAAGCGCTAGGGTCGTGCACCCCGCAAACAGCAAGGCAGCGTATCTGGATTTCATTGGTGTTTGTCCCTCAAGTCTGAAAATTCGTTTTTTGAGTAGCCGGCCCCTCAACCAGCGCCTTTGTTGTCCGCGACCGGCCGCGTTCTGCGTCTGTTTTGACCCCGTGCATGCAATTTACGCTACAAAGCGATGGGGCGGCCTTTGCGGTTGTTCAGGTCATGATTGCGAAGCGTCGTTTGCCCGGCGTCGCGAAATCGGCGCAGCACTGTGACGGATGAATTCGGATGCAAGGTCATGAAGGCGCTCAAGGATAATCGAAACGTAATAGTATTACGTAACGAATATCCTTAGCGCTGCAAGTGGAGATTTTGCGGCGGGTCGGACTTTGCCGTTTCTATGAAATCCCGACTTGGGATTTGCGGGCTAAAACATGCTGCCGACAGGCTGGAACGGGCCATCTTCGGCCCTTGAAAGCTTGACCCCCTCGGACCAGACAGTCCGCAGACCCTAGCCCGCCTTCGGCTTCATCCCCATTGCGCCGTTGATCATGCCCATCAGGTCGCCGATGCCCGCGCCGTGGACGGCGCCGGCGCGGTAGACCTTGGTCGCGCCCCAGACGATCAGCGCGGTGGTCACCGCCATCAGCGCCATCTGCGCGAGGATTTCCCACAGCGGCGGATCGGACGGCATGCGCAGGATCAATAGGAACGGCGTGAACAGCGGCACCCAGCTCGCATAGTCGATCACCGGTGAGCCCGGATCGTTGAACGCGATGAAGATCGCGAACATCGGCAGCATCAAGAGGATCATCATCGGGCTCAGCAGCGTCTGCGCTTCCTGGATCGTGTCGCACAGCGAGCCGAGCGCCATGAATATCGCGCCATAGAGCACATAGCCGAGCATGAAACTGATCAGGGCCGGGATGATCAGCGCCGGATCCGACGCCGCCGCAATGAACGGCTGGATCATCTCCATCAGCGTGGGAGACTGGCTTGCCCCGAAGGCTGCGCCCGCCCCGGCAAACAGGCCCCAGGACAGCATCATCGTCGAGGTCACCGCAAACACCGCGAGCAGCTTGCCCGCCAGCAGTTCCGGCAGCTTCACCGAAGTCAGCAGCGTGTCGAAAATCTTGTTCGAGCGTTCCTCGATCGTGCCCATCAGCAGGTACTGGATGATCGAGAACACCATCAGCCAGAGGAAGTAGGCGAGCGCCACCGCGACAATCGCCGGCGCCCGGTCGGCGGTCGTCACTTCCGCCCCCTGCTCCGCCGTTTCGCGCGGCCGGAACTCTGCCACCGTCACGGCAGCCTCATCCGCCGTTTTCAGAAAATCGGAACTGAGCCCCGCCGCCACCAGCGCGTCCCGGCGGCTAAGATCGCGCATCGCCGTCTCCGCCGAAAAGCGCAGGCCCGAGACGTTCACGTCCGAACTCCAGTACTCCAGCGTCCGGCCATCTTCCGACAGGATCAGCGCCGCAAACAGCGGCTTCTCCCCGCCTGGCCCCGCCACTTTCTTCTCGCCGTCCAGATACGGCGTCAGCTCGTCGATCGTCGCCGCCGGCGCCGGCACCGCCACGAACTTACGCGCCGTCGCCGCCGCGCTTGCTGCGTCCGTCTGGACGCCCTCGCCCGATCCCGACAGGGACTGGAACTCCTCCAGCGCGCGCGCTTCGCTGCGCCGGAACTCGGCATCGATCGCTTCGGAAATCACGCTGCCCGGCTCGACCACGGTGTAATAGCGCACCGGCGAGGAGGACGCCGCGAAATAGCCGAACGCCGCCCCGATGATGATGAACAGCGGCACCGCCGCGAGGCTCAGCCAGAAGCCCCAGGCCTTCACATAGCCGAGGAAATCGCGCCGGAAGATCAGGTAGATGTTGCGCATCAGGCGGCCTCCCCCACGTCCGCAGCCACCGGCACGTCCAGCGCCGCCGCCTCTGCCTCGCCGACCAGCGAGACGAACACGTCCCGGAGGCGCGCCTCCTCCGGCTGGAAGCCGACAATCGGCGCGCCCGTCTCCAGCGCCGCCCGCAGCACGTCCTGCGCGCCCAGTCCGCGCGGCAAGGCCACGCGCCAGGAATCGCCCGGCCCCTTGTCCGCCGCCCGGTGCGCCTCGAAGCCTTTCGGCCGCAGCGCCCCGGCAAGGTCGAACCCGTGTTCCACGGCCATCCGCGCGCCCCGTCCGAGCGTCGCATAGGCCGCGTCCAGCGTGCCGTCGAAAACCTTGCGCCCGCGCGCCAGCATCACGATCCCGTCGCAGAGGCGTTCGGCATGTTCCATCACGTGCGTCGAGAACAGGATCGTCGCGCCCCGCTTGTGCTCGGCGCGGATCAGGTCTTCCAGTGTCTGCTGGTTCATCGGGTCAAGGCCCGAGAACGGCTCGTCGAGGATGAGGAAATCCGGCCGGTGCGCCAGCGTCGAGAGGATCTGCACCTTCTGCGCCATGCCCTTCGACAGCTTGGAAATCCGCGACGCCTTGAACGCGCCGAGGCCGGTCGTCTCCAGCAGCTCGTTGGCCCGCGCCTTCGCGTCCGCCGCGCTCATGCCCTTGAGGCGCGCGAAATAGGTGATCGTGTCGCGCGCCGTCATCTTCTTGTAGAGGCCGCGCTCTTCCGGAAGGAACCCCACCCGCCGCAGGTTCTTGATGTCCGGCGCCGCGCCGAACAGCGAAACCGAGCCCTCATCCGGCTGCATCACGCCCAGCGCCATCCGCAGACTGGTCGACTTGCCCGCACCGTTCGGCCCGAGGAAGCCGATGATCTGGCCCTGGGGCACTTCAAACGACAGGTTGCTGACCGCCGTGAAGCCGCCAAATCTTTTGGTCGCGCCGGACATGACGAGCGGGGCTTCGCCCATGGGCGGTCTCCTTCAGCAGCTGATACCCAGACTTTAGCGTAATTCGATAAAGTTCAAGGGGTATGGCGCGCGAAGGCTTAGAGCGGCGTTAAACGCCGCTCCCGGAAATCACATGACGGCGCCAAACAGCCAGATCATCGCCTGCACGATCAGCGCCAGCACGATCATCACCACGACCGTCGCCATCCAGCGCCCGCCGAGGTTCATGAACACACCCGCCGCAAAGCCGACAATCGCCATCAGGCCGAGTGAGATCGCCCAGTTGAAGCCGATCGCGAGGGCCAGGGTCGCATGGCCGACCATCAGGACGATCAGCAGGCCGCCCCAGACGCTCCCGGTGATGAAACCATCCCAGGTCGCCTTCTGGTCGCGAATGTCCATCTCGCCGCGGTGGTATTCGTGGGTGGCCATGGTCTGCCCTCTTGATCGGTGGTCGTGCCTGTTGCGCGTTCTATCGGGCCTCTCCCGGCGCATCAAGCGCGGCAAAGCGACCCTGACGCGGGCCCCGCTAGTTCAGCGGCTGGCGCGCCTTGCGTTTCGGCGGTTTCGGCGCAAACGGCGCAGGCAGCGGCAGGGCCGGCACGCCCTCCTCCTTCAGCGCCTCGCGCTCCTCCGGGGTCGTCTCGCCCCAGATCGGCCGGTCGTCCTGCTCGCCGTAATACATGGCGCGCGCTTCCTCGGCGAAATCGCCGCCGACATAGTCAAAATTCTCCGCGACATGCTCGCGCGCCTTCTCGGCAAACGCGGCCATCAGCTTTTCGGGGTCCGGCGCCGCCACCTTGCCCTTGGTCGTCTTCACCGCCGGCGCCATGATCTGCTTCGTCACCGCGCGGCTGTCGCAGTCCGGGCACGTCACCAGCTTGCGCTTGGCCTGCTTGTCATAGGCGTCCGAGGAGGCAAACCAGGCCTCGAACCCGTGATCGCAGTCCGTACAGGTGAGCGCGTAGCGAATCATTCGGCCCGCCTCAGGCGCCTGCCAGCAGCGGGTCCAGCTTGCCCGCCCGGTCCAGCGCCATCATGTCGTCGCAGCCGCCGATATGCTTTTCGCCGACAAAGATCTGCGGAAACGTTTTCCCGCCGCCCGACCGCTGGACCATTTCTTCCTTCAGCGCAGCGTCCATGCCCGCATCGATCTCCTTGAAATCCACCTTCTTGTCCTTCAGCAGCGCCACAGCGCGCGAACAATAGGGGCAGAACTGACGCGTATAGATCGTGACCTTGGCCATCCGGCATTCCTCTCGAAGCGGCAGACGCATTCTGCCCTGACACATTAATTATATGGTTACGTCGGTTTCCCGGACAACGCGTGCCAGCACCAGCACGTCAACGTGCCGCGCCCCTGCCTGTTTCAGGGCGCGCGTGCACGCCGACAGCGTCGCCCCGGTCGTCAGCACATCGTCCACCAGCAGCACCCGTTTGCCCGCAATCGCCGCCAGCCGGCTCGTTCGCACCCTGAACGCCCCTGAAACGTTGCGCCGCCGCGCCCGGCCCGCCAGCCCTGCCTGGCTGGGCGTACGCCGCGTACGCACCGGCCCATCCACCAGCACCTTGCGGCCCGTCTCGGCGCCAATCGCCTGCGCCAGCCAGCCGGACTGGTTGAGCCCCCGCACCACCAGCCGCGTATAGTGCAGCGGTACCGGCACGAGCACCTCTGCGCCACTTATCAGCGAGCGCGGCGGCCACAGGAAATCGCCGGCCGAGCGGAGAAACGCCTTGGCCCCGGCCCGCCCCTTGGGCATATCCCCTGTCATGGCGCCCCCCGCACAAGCCCCGCCGCAGATCTTCGACCGGGCACGCCTCGCCGCGCGCCGGCACCGGATCGCCAAAACTTTCGCAGACTACAGCTTCCTGCGCCAGCGCGTCCTCGCCGACCTCGAAAGCCGTCTCGACGACACGCCTCGCAAGTTCGCGCGGGGGCTCGAGCTGGGCGCCGCCGGCGGCGAGCTGTCCGCGCGCCTGCTCGCCAGCGGCAAGACGCAGGCGATGGTCGCCGCCGATACCGCGCCCGCCTTCCTCGCCGCCGCCCAGGCGCGCGGTCTCGACGCCGCCTTCGCTGACGAGGAGGCGCTGCCGTTCCCGCCCGCCAGCTTTGACCTGATCGCCGCCCCGCTGACCCTGCACTGGGTCAACGACCTGCCGGGCGCCCTCGCCCAGATCAAGCGCACGCTGCAGCCGGACGGATTGTTCGTCGGCGCCCTGTTCGGTGGCGGCACGCTCGCCGAACTGCGCAGTGTACTGACGGACGCCGAGACCGAGATCATGGGCGGCCTTGCGCCGCGCCTCTCGCCCCTGCCCGGCCTGCGCGACATGGCGGGGCTGCTGCAACGCGCCGGCTTTGCCCTGCCGGTCGCCGACCGCGACACGGTCACCGTGCGCTACGCGGACCCCCTGCGCCTGCTCGCTGATCTGAAGGGTATGGGTGAACGCGCCGCCTTCACACGCGGCAATGCCCAGCCCCTGCCCCGGCGCGTGCTCGCCCGCGCACTGGCACTCTACCGCGAACGTTACGCGGGCCCGGATGGCCGCGTCCCTGCGACGTTTGAAATTGTCCACATTCTCGGCTGGACCCCAGCGCCCGGCCAGCCGCAACCGCTGAAGCCCGGCAGCGCGCGCGCCAGCCTCGCGGACGCCGTGCGCCGCGTGCAGAAGGATGAGGGGTAAGGCTGTCTTCCGTCTACGGACGGATCAGGTGACGATCGCGTCTTCGATCTGCTGGTAGGTCTCGTCATTCGCGGCGGCGACCGAGGTCAGGCCGGACAGCAGTGCCACAACGATCAGCGCCGCGATCATGCCGTATTCAACGGCAGTGGCACCGCCCTCATCGGCGAGAAGGTCTTTGAGGAGGCAGCGCATCGCGTTCATTTTTTTATCCATCAGGGCCGTTGGGCGAGCCAGTCGAACAGGGGCAGATCTGCCGGTGGTGCCGGGTAGTCTCGCAGCCTTGATGTCTCTACCCACGCTATGGCCTGGCCTTCGCGCGGCTGGATGGACCCAGACCACTTTTTGCACCCGTACAATGGCATCAACAGGTGAAATGTAGGGTAAGTGAAACTCGCAAAAGTCAGCGGTTCGAGTGTGCTTTCGTTAACCCTGATCGACAGCTCCTCCTCCAGCTCGCGCACCAGCGCCGCCTCGGGCGTCTCGCCTGGCTCCAGCTTGCCGCCCGGAAACTCCCACAGCCCCGCCAGCTGCTTGCCCTCCGGCCGCTGCGCCAGCAGGATGCGCCCCGCCTCATCGAACAGGGCGGCCGCCGCAACCAGCAGAACCGGTTTCGTCATGTCCGGTAGGCGCCGTTGATGTCGACATAGCCGTGCGTGAGATCGCAGGTGTAGACGGTCCACCTGCCCTGGCCCACGCCGAGGTTTACCCTGATGCGGAACTCGGGCTGTGCGAACACCGCGCTCGCGGCTGCCTCGTCATAGTCCGGCGCCCGGCCGCCCTCCCTGGCCACCTGCACACCGTCGAACCAGATCGCCAGCTTGTCGATGTCCACCGGCTCGTACGACTTGCCGACCGCCATCACGATCCGCCCCCAGTTGGCATCCCCCGCCGCCATCGCCGTCTTGATCAGCGGTGAGTTGGCAATCGACACGCCAACTGCCTTGGCCGAGGCATCCGACGCGGCTCCTTCCACTTCGATTGTGGCGATCTTACTCGCCCCTTCCCCGTCCCTGACCACCTGCATCGCCAGATCGTGGCACACGCCGCGCAACGCCTCGAAGAAGTCCGCGAACCGCGGATCGTGGACGCCCTCGATCGGCGCCATGCCGCTGGCACCCGTCGCGAACACCATCAGCGTGTCAGACGTCGACGTGTCGCCGTCCACCGTGATCGAATTGAAAGTCAGGTCCGCCGCCTCGCGCAGCATCGCCTGCAGCAGGCCCGCCTCGATGGCGGCGTCCGTGAACACATAGGCCAGCATGGTCGCCATGTTCGGCGCGATCATGCCGGAGCCTTTCGCAATCCCGGCGAACCGCACGTCGGCGCCGCCGATGTCGAACGTCCCGCCCGCCCCCTTGGGATAGGTATCCGTCGTCATGAAGGCCCGCGCCGCCTTCTCCCAGTCCGGTGCGTCCAACCGGCCCGCCAGTTCCGGCACGAACTCGCCGACATAGTTGGGATCACTGAGCGGCTCGCCGATCACGCCCGTCGCGGCCAGAAAACATGCCTCCCGCCGCACGCCCAGCGTCTGGGTCAGCGCGTGCAGCGTCGCGTCGTTCTTCAGCACGCCTTTCGGGCCGGTGAAGGCGTTGGAGTTGCCGGAGTTGGCCACCAGGGCCCGCGCCGTGCCGCCGCCCGCCTGCAGCGCCTCCCGGCACCAGCGCACGTCCGCCGACGCGGTCAGCGAGCGCGTGAACACACCGCCGCAGGTCGTGCCTTCGTCAAACACGAACAGGAACACGTCATCGCGCACCACGCCGCGCCGGGCATAGAAACCGCGGCTGCCGGTCGCCGCCCTCACGCCGCGCACCTGCGGCAACGTCGGGAACGTCTCGGGCGCAAAAGGCGACGGGGTCAGTTTCACAGCTCATCATCTCCGGGTGGGCTTTGGGGAATGGGGGCGGCAGGCTCCGAGGACGGCACATAGATTTCGCCGCCCCCCTGCTCGATCGTCGCTTCGGTGCGCAGGCGGCGCAGGATTCGGCTCACCTCGTTGAGCGTCAGGAAGGTCGCGATCTCGGGCCGCATCTCCTCGCGCGTCTTCGGCGGCTCGGTCCGGCGGTCCTTCACCTTCAGGATATGCCAGCCGTCCGCCGTCTCGAAGGGCGGCGAGACCTCCCCTTCCGGCGTGTTGGCAATCACCACCGGAAACGGCTCGGCCAGGTCGTTCGGCGCGAGATAGCCGAGGTCGCCATTCTCCATCCTTGTGCGCGTGTCCTTGGAATTGTTGAACACGAGGCTCTCGAACGTCTCGCCCTGCTCGATCTGCCGGAACAGGGCGTCGGCCTCATCCTTGGTATCCACAAGAATGTGCGCCACCGAAACCTGGTCGTTCGCCTGCTGCAGGCGCACCTGCTCGGCATACATCTTGTCGATGGCCTCCTCGGTCACCTGCTGCGCCACCAGGCTCTCCACCAGCAGGTTGCCGAGGATGCGCTCGCGCGCCATCTCCAGCCGCCGCTGCCCCGAAGGATCACGGTCCAGCTGCCGGCGCGCCGCTTCCTGCGCCATCAGTTTCTGGTCGATCAGCTGGTCGAGGATGATCCGGTGTTCCTCGTCATCGGCGCTGAAGTCCTGCCCGGCATTGATCAGCCCGCGGGCCACCGCCTCCAGCTCGACATCCCCCTCGAACACCGGCTCGCCGTTGACATAGGCTGCGACCGTTTGGTCGATCACCGGAATCTCGGTGGCCGCCGTCTCGGTCTTCCCGCAGCCCGCAAGCAGCGCCGCCAGCGCCAAAACCGCCAAATGCACAGGCAAAATCAAAGGCATGGCTCGCATGGGGGCCCCCTCACAGACTGAGGGCGCCTCATTGACACCCTTTGGCGGCGTTCTTAAGTCTGCCCCGCGTGCTGGTCGAGTGGTTTCAGCCAGACAAGGCGCGGTGGGATAGCGGCCTTAAATCCTGTAAGCTCCGGTTCAGGATCGCCCGCATATATCCCCGTAAACTGGTTGGTGCTGCTTCATATGCTTACTGTTGCCCGCAAGATTTTTGGATCGGCTAACGACCGCAAACTGAAACCGCTCCGCGCCCGGGTGAACCGGATCAACGCGCTCGAGCCGATCATGGAAGCGCTGTCGGACCAGTCGCTGAAGGGCAAGACCCAGGAATTCCGCAAACGCCTCGCTGATGGCGCGACCCTCGACAGCCTCCTCGAAGAGGCCTTCGCCGTCGTCCGCGAAGCCGCCAAGCGCGCCAACAACATGCGCCACTTTGACGTCCAGCTGATGGGCGGCATGGTGCTCCACTCCGGCGCCATCGCCGAAATGCGCACCGGTGAGGGCAAGACCCTCGTCGCCACCCTCGCCGCCTATCTCAACGCCCTCGAAGGCAAGGGCGTGCACGTCATCACCGTCAACGACTACCTCGCCCGGCGCGACTCCGAATGGATGGGCCGCATCTACGGCGCCCTCGGCATGTCCACCGGCGTCGTCGTCCACGGCGTCACGGATGAAGAGCGCAAGGCCGCCTACGCCGCCGACATCACCTACGGCACGAACAACGAGTTCGGCTTCGACTACCTGCGCGACAACATGAAATACTCGCTGGAGCAGATGGCCCAGCGCGGCCACCATTTCGCGATCGTCGACGAGGTCGACTCGATCCTGATCGACGAAGCCCGCACCCCGCTGATCATCTCCGGCCCGACCGATGACCGCTCCGACCTCTATATCAAGATCGACAGCCTGATCCCGCGCCTCGAAGCGTCCGATTTCGACCATGACGAAAAGCAGCGCTCGGTCGTCTTCTCCGAAACCGGCACCGAGAAGATGGAAGCCTGGATGGTCGAGCTCGGCCTCCTCGAAGGCTCGCTCTGGGAGCCGGGCAACATCTCGCTCGTCCACCACTCGAACCAGGCCCTGCGCGCCCACAAGCTCTACAGCCGCGACAAGGACTATATCGTCAAGGACGGTCAGGTGATGCTGATCGACGAGTTCAACGGCCGCATGATGGAAGGGCGCCGCCTCTCCGAGGGCCTGCACCAGGCCATCGAGGCCAAGGAACGCGTCGACATCAAGCCCGAGAACGTCACCCTCGCCTCGATCACCTTCCAGAACTATTTCCGCCTCTACAAGAAGCTCGCCGGCATGACCGGCACGGCGCTGACCGAGGCCGACGAATTCGCCGACATCTACAAGCTCTCCGTCATCGATCTGCCCACGAACAAACCGGTCCTGCGCCTGGACGAGGACGACGTCGTCTACCGCACGGCCAAGGCGAAGTATGCCGAGATCGTCAAGGAAGTGAAGGAAGCCCATGCCAAGGGCCAGCCGCTCCTCCTCGGCACCGCCTCGATCGAAAAATCCGAACTACTCTCCAACCTGCTGACCGCGCAGCGCATTCCCCACAAGGTGCTGAACGCGCGCTATCACGAGCAGGAAGCCTTCATCGTCGCCAATGCCGGCGTGCCCGGCGCCGTCACGGTCGCCACCAACATGGCCGGCCGCGGCACCGACATCCAGCTCGGCGGCAACCCCGACATGCGCCTCGCGGCTGAACGCGCCGAGAAGGAAAAAGGCCTCGGCCGCATCCTTTCGGACGGCGAAGTCTCGCTGCTCGCCGCGCAGATCCGCGCCGATGTCGAAGTCAAGAAGAAGCAGGCCCTCGACGCCGGGGGCCTCTATGTTCTGGGCACGGAGCGCCACGAATCCCGCCGTATCGACAACCAGCTGCGCGGCCGTACCGGCCGCCAGGGCGACCCCGGCAAGTCGAAATTCTACATCTCCATCGAAGACGACCTGATGCGCATCTTTGCGGCCGACCGCATGGACGCCGTCATGCGCCGCCTCGGCATCAAGGAAGATGAGGGCATCACCCATCCCTGGATGAACAAGGCGATGGAAACCTCGCAGAAGAAGATCGAGGAACGCAACTTCGAGATCCGCAAGAACGTCCTCAAGTATGACGACGTGATCAACGACCAGCGCAAGGCGATCTTCGAGCAGCGCCTCGACTTCCTGCGCTCCGACGACGTGTCCGACACGATCATCGACATGCGCGAAACCGTGATCGACGCCCTCGTCACCCGCACGATGCCGGAAAAGGCGTATGCGGAGCAATGGGACATCGAAGGCCTCGCCGAAAGCCTGCGCGGCGACCTCGCGGTCGACCTGCCGGTCAAGGACTGGGCCGCCGAAGAGGGCGTCGCCAACGAGGAAATCGCCGAGCGTATCCGCGAAGCGGTCAACACCCATTACGCCAACCTGGCGAAAGCCGTCGGCGACCAGCAGATGCGCCGCATCGAGAAACAGCTGCTGCTGCAGGTGCTCGACCTGCGCTGGCGCGACCACCTGCAGCTGATCGACCAGCTGCGCTCGGTCATCCACCTGCGCTCCTATGGCCAGCGCGACCCGCTGAACGAGTTCAAGCGCGAAGCCTTCAACCTGTTCGACACACTGCTCGGCGAGCTGCGCATCACGGTCACCCGCTCGCTGATGCACATCCGCGTCCAGGCCGCGCCGGAGCCCCAGCGCCGCCCGGTCCCGGTCGCCGCGATGCCTGCGCCGCCGAAGCCTCCCGTCGCCCACGAGACCAAGCTCGACCCCGACACCGGCGTCAACGAAATGGCCCCCGAAGAGGCCCCCGTCGAACTGCCCCAGGCCGAAGACGACTGGTCCAACACCCCGCGCAACTCCGCCTGCCCCTGCGGCTCCGGCAAGAAGTACAAACACTGCCACGGCGCCATCGAAACGCAGAAGGCCTGACAGGTCCGCTCAGTCCAATCCCGGTCCCCGCCGGCGCGGGGATGAGCTGGCAATTGGATGTGCAGCAGCGATACGGGACGATAACGAACCGTCCCTGAGCGATAAAAACTGAGAATCAATGAGAAAGATTCGACATCGCGTGTGCATTGATTGCAGACGGATGAAGCAGCTTGGCGAGGCTGGATGCCCGGGCTTGCGCCTACAAAATCCACCTCGCCCAAAAATAAAATCCAGCCAGATCAGGCGCTTGCAAAATACACCGCAGATCCTTACGCCACACCTCCGTGCACGGAGTTATACTCCCTGCATGAAGCCACTTCAAAAACTCCCAAACAAAAGCCTTTCACCTTCCATTGCTCCGCAGCGGGAAGTGAGGAGCCCCTACCCCGCCTTGCCCATCCGCCGGCGCTGCACGCTCGAAGGAATATGCAGGCTTTCGCGATACTTCGCGACGGTGCGGCGGGCGATGTCGATACCGAACCCGGTGAGGATTTCGACGATCTGGTCGTCTGACAGGACGTCATCCGGCTGTTCGTCCTCGATCAGTTGCTTGATCCGGTGACGGACGGCTTCGGCCGAATGTGCCTCGCCGCCGCCGGTGGCGGGGATCGAGGCGGAGAAGAAATACTTGAGTTCGAATAGGCCGCGCGGCGTCGCCATGTACTTGTTCGTCGTCACCCGGCTGACGGTCGATTCGTGCATCTCGATCGCGTCAGCCACCTGTTTCAGATTCAGTGGCCGCAGATGCGCCACACCGTGCGCAAAGAAGCCGTCCTGCTGGCGCACGATCTCGCTGGCGACCTTCAGGATCGTGCGTGCCCGCTGTTCGAGCGACTTGATCAGCCAGGTCGCGGACGCCGCACATTCGGAGATGAATTCCTTCTCCTTGTCGCGCATCGGCAGCGCCGTGACTTCGGCATAATAGGCCTTGTCCATCAGCACGCGCGGCAGCGTTTCGGAATTGAGCTCCACCGCGTACATGCCGTTCGGCAACTCGCGGACATACACATCCGGCGCCACCGCCACGGTCGTGTCGCTGGAAAAGCCCCCGCCGGGCTTCGGCGACAGTTGGCGCAGTTCCAGCAGCATGTCCTGGATGTCGGCCTTGTCGACGCCGCAGACATCCATCAACGTCTTGATGTCATGCTTGGCCACGAGGCCCAGATTGTCGAGCATCGCCTGCATCGCCGGGTCGAGCCGGCCGCGATCACGCAGCTGCAGCGCGAGGCATTCGGGGATTGAGCGCGCCATCACGCCGGTCGGGTCGAAGCCCTGGCAGACGCCGAGAACGGCCTCGACATTCGCGATGTCGGCGCCGAGCGATTTCGCGATGTCCTCAAGCGGTGTGCGCAGGTAGCCGGTCTCGTCCGTCTCGTCGATCAGGCGCGCGGCGATCAGCCGGTCGGCGCTCGAAAGGCCAGCGAAATTCAGCTGCATGTGCAGGTGTTCGGCCAGCGTCACGTCGCTGGAGAGGTTCGCGGTATAGTCAAAATCTTCCGAGGACTGACCACTTCCGGCGCTCGACCAGTCGGTCGTCGCCGACGGGCCGGACGCGTTCGCGGGCATCGCCGCGTCGGATCCCGTGCCGGGCTCGTAAACATCTTCGCCGGGCGCATCAAGCTGGTCGCGCGCCTCGCTCTGGGTGGCTGCCTCGCCCTGTTCGCGCGCGTCGGTGCGCTGCGCCTCGACGGCTTCCGCCACCGGTGTCGCGTCGCCTTCGACCTTCACGAGCAGCGGATTGCGCTCAAGCTCGGCCTCGACGAATTCGGCGAGTTCCTGGTTCGAAAGCTGAAGGAGTTTGATCGCCTGCTGTAGCTGCGGCGTCATCACCAGGGACTGGCCCTGGCGCATGTCGAGTGAATGTTTCATGGCCATAGGCCGCGCCCCCTGAGATCAAGCGGCGAACTGCTCACCCAGATAAACCCTGCGGACGTCATCATTCTTGAGCACGTCTTCCGGCGTGCCATCAAAGAGGACGGCGCCATCATACATCACATAGGCCCGGTCCACGATCTGCAGCGTCTCGCGAACCTGGTGGTCCGTGATCAGAACGCCGAGGCCGCGCTGCTTGAGGAAGCGGACGAGGTCGGAAATGTCGGAAATGGCGAGCGGGTCGATGCCGGTGAACGGTTCGTCCAGTAGCATGAAGCTCGGACGTGATGCGAGCGCACGTGCAATCTCCACACGCCGCCGCTCGCCGCCCGAAAGGGACGTCGCCGGCTGCTTGCGCAGGTGTTCCACGTGCAGTTCACTGAGCAGGCTGTCGACCTGTGCCTGGCAGGCGGCGCTGTCTTTCTCGACAAGCTCCGCAACCGCCATGACGTTTTCCTCCACACTCATGCCCCTGAAGATCGAGGCCTCCTGGGGCAGGTATCCGACGCCGAGACGGGCGCGCTGATACATCGGCAGGCGGGTGACATCCTCGCCGTCGATGGAGATCGCGCCGGAATCGGCCCCGATCAACCCCATGATCATGTAGAAACAGGTGGTCTTGCCGGCCCCGTTGGGTCCGAGCAGGCCGACAACTTCACCGCGGCCAAGGGAAAGGGACACGTCGCGGACGACCTGGCGCTTGCCAAAAGATTTGGCAAGATTGCTGACTACCAGGCCTTCGGCCGCTTCGTTCATTCCGTTTTCCATCCATCCACGGCCGTTTTCCGGCCTCCCACAGCCTTAACCGGCCATGCTTAAGATCGCTTTCACCTGCCGCGTAAAATTCACTGGTTCTGGCCGGGCTGGGTCGACGGATCGATCACCATCCGCGTGCGTCCGGACCCGCCTTCGAGCGTCGTACGGCGGTTTTTGACCTCCATCCGCAGGGTTTCGCCCTCGGCCACGTCGCGTTCCCGCATCAGGGCGACCTTGCCGGTGATGGTGATCGTGTCGGTGGCGAGTTCGTAAACGCCGCGGTCACCTTTGGCCTTCAGCTCCGGCGTCACATAGTAGACATTGCCTTCGGCGATGATGTTCTCGACCTGGCCGAACCCGCCGACGATGCTGGTGCCGCCGCCGCCCGGCTTGCCGGTGAAGCGGATGGTGACCGTATCGGCGCGCAAACGGGCCGTACCCTGCTGGATGTCGACATTGCCGGCGAGAATGACCTTGCGCTCATTCTCGAGGCTCTCGGTGCGGGCCGAGTTGATATAGATCGGGCCACCCTCGGAAGAGATCTGGGCAAAGGCGGGCGCGCCCAGAAGGGCAAGGCAAAGGGCTGCGCCGGCGGCTTTACGGAGTGCCATCTTGCTCACTTTCAGACGTTGCGGGCTCTTCGGCCGGTTGAGGATAGATCACGGTGCGCACATTGCCTTCGAAGACAATCCGGTTGCCGCCGTCGAGAATTTCATACGAGTCCGCCCGGATATCGCCAAGGGGGCCCTTGCCTTCCAGAGGTGAAAGTCCCTCCACCCTCTGTTCGCCGAGCACCATCCGGGCGCCGCGGCTGATGAAGGAATAGCCGCCGCTGTCGGTGATATTGACCGCTTCGTAGAGTTCCAGAACGCCCTTGTCGCGGTCATAAAACCCGGTCGGGGCCTTCAGTTCAGCGCCGGTACCATCGCGCATGACGGGATTGACGAGGTCGACGACGCCGTTCTCGGCGCGCCGGCGCTGGGCCGAGTCGGCGGTGATCGTGAACACCTGGCCGGCCGAATCGCGGCCCGTGAAGCGCGGGTTGATCATCGTGACGGCGTCGTCATCGCGCACCGCCGGCGGGCGGGCATCCTGGCTGAGGGCGCTGCGGAACACGAAACCGAGGAACAGGCCGATCGAGATGGCCGCTGCGCCGACAAAGGCATAGCGCAGGGAGCGCACCCGCTCGGACCGCTTGCGCGCCTGCGCCAGCGTCAACTGGCGCCGCGGGGCCCAGAGCGTGGCGGGGTCATGATGAAGGCTGGCGTCCATGATGGGGCGGCCTGATCCTGCGATAGTTTCAGGCGATATGCTTAACCGCGATGGGGCCCGAGTGAAAGCGCGGGCCGCAGGCGATCAGGAATGCGAAAAAACGTCTTCCTCGCCCCAACCGGCAAGGTCCAGCTCGGCGCGCACCGGCAGGAAACCGAAGCAGGCCTCGGCCAGCGCCATCCGGCCTTCGCGCACCAGCATCGCTTCGAGGCCGGCCTTGATCTGGTGCAGGTAGAGCACATCCGAAGCGGCATACTGGATCTGCGCATCGGTCAGCGCCGCGGCGCCCCAGTCGGAGCTTTGCTGGGCCTTGGACATGTCGATCCCGGCGATCTCGCGGGCGACATCCTTGAGGCCGTGCCGGTCGGTATAGGTGCGGGCGAGACGCGAAGCGATCTTGGTGCACCAGATCGGCGAGACCGTGATGCCCATCCACTTGCGCATCATCGCGATGTCGAAACGCGCAAAATGGAACAGCTTCACGACCTTCGGGTCGGTCATCAGCGCCTTGAGGTTCGGGCAGTCAAAGTCCCGGGTCAGCTGTACGAGATGCGCGGTGCCATCGCCGGGCGACAGCTGTACCAGCGTCAGGTAATCCCGGTTCGGATTGAGACCCATCGCTTCGGTATCGACGGCGACGACGGGGCCGAAACTGAGGCCTTTGGGGAGATCCCCCTTGTGAAGCGTGATCTGGCTCATCTGCGGCCCATACCACGGTGCCCGTTAAGGGCAAGTGTGCGGGCGCCCTACCCGGCTGCCTTCCGGACCGCGACGAGGGCCGTATCCAGCGCCGAGAGAAACCGCGAACGGTCCGCCTTCGAGAAGGGCGCTGGCCCCGAGGCGCCGATGCCGGCGACCCCGACGCGCAGGTCCGCCATGATGGCGCGGGTGGCGAGCGCGCCGCCAATCGAGTCCGGCGTGAACGGCTTGCCGGCATGGCTGAGAACGTTCGCGCCGGCCTTCAGGCAGCGGTCCGCGAGGGGAATATCAGCGGTGATCACGACGCAAGCCGGCGTGGCCTGCTCCGCGATCCAGTCATCGGCGGCATCGAAGCCGTCGCTGACGATCTTGCGCGAGAAGAGCGGGTGCTCCGGGATCCGGATGTACGAATTGGCGACGATGACCGCTTCGACACCGTGGCGCAGGGCAACCTTGTAGATCTCGTCCTTTACCGGGCAGGCATCCGCGTCGACGAGGATACGAGGGGTCATGCCTTGGCCTCCTGTCAGGGCGCGGGGGGAGCCTCCCCCGCGCGCCGTGTGGCGACCCAGATCATGAGGAAATCCCGGCCGTGCGACAAGGTCTGGCCTTCGATCTGCCCGTCCACGAAGCGCCCGGAATGGCTGTAGAGCGCCTCGCCATCGGTCGTGACGCTGCCGAAAGCAAGCGTGTCGCCGCGCAGGGAATACTCCCCTTCAAGGAAATCCGAGCCGTAGAAGGAGCCCGTGACCTTGTTGTCCGGCGCCGCCGCCAGCACCATCACGGTCAAACTCGGCGGCTCGGTCGGCGACCAGTACATCGTGACGTCCCAGGTGCCGTCGAGATCGCTGCCCGCGAGGACCGGCGCAGCGGCTTCGGCCGCAGGGCTTGCAGGCGCCGCAGGCGTTGCGCACGCCGCAAGCAGGAGGGCGGCGAGCGGGTAGAGGAATTTCATGCGGGATGTCTCCGGGCGAAGCAGGCTTGTTCGCGAGAGCAACTAGCACCCGCTCAGGGGCCGGCAAGCCTCAACGCGGCTCCATCTCCGCGATCCAGTCGCGCACCAGGGCGAGACCCTCCGGGTCCGGAACACTGCGGCCGAGTTCGGGCATCGCGACGCCGGGTTCGGTGGAGGCCATACGGTAGGCGAGGATCGAGCGGTCCGGGGCGCCGGGGACGATGACCTGGAACAGCGTCCCTGCCCCGCGCCCGGCGGCGACGGGGTGCTTGCCGATGCCGATTCTCACCGGGTCGGTCTCGGTGGCCGAGAGGACAAGGCCGGAATTCGACGCCGAGCCATCCGGCTTGTGGCAATGGGCGCAGTTGATGTCGAGCCAGGCGCGGGCCCGCGCCTCGAGCGGCAGCGATACATCGTAGACGGCCGCCGAGGCTGGCGCAGATGACGGAAGCTGGTCCAGCACGCCTTTCTCCACCCAGTCTTCGAGCTGGCCTTCGTGATTGAGATTGCGCGCCTTGGGGCCGATCGGCGAGAGCGCGTCGCCCGCCTGATGGCACGTCTTGCACTGGTTCTGGTTGGGCACGGCGTACTGGATCGTGAGCGGCGCACCGGCGGGCGTGATCGTCTCGATCGTCCGCTTGCCGCCAATCGGCGAATAGACCGCCTCGGTGCCGTCCTCGTTCCAGATGTAGGGATACGCGACCCAGCCGGCGGCCTTGTGGATCAGCAGGCGGGTTTCGACCCGGTATTCGCCTGTCTGCGGTGTGCGCATGTCCGGCGCGAACGCAAACGTCTTGACGAGCACCGTGCCCACCGGAAAGGCGAAGACGTCATCGTCCGCATATGCAGCCGTTTCGCCGCCGGGTACAAAGACGAGGCGGTGCTTCGCCGCGTGATCCGAGAAGAGCGGGTTGACCAGGTCATAGGGGACAACACCGGCAGCGGGCACAGCAGCAGCGGTATCCGAGAACAATCCGTAAGCTGAGAGTTTTTCCGCCGGCGCCTCCGCGAGGATCACGCCCATGTCCGGACCGCCGCCTTTGGCGAGACCGCAGGCGGAGACCAGCCCCGCGAGCAGCGCGGCGAGCAGGAGGGCAGCGGCGCGCAAGGCCTATTCCTTGACGTGCGCCAGCACGATGGCGGCAGGCTCGGCCGGCGGCGTGCTCGCCGGGCGGTCGGGTGACGGCGCCAGCATGGCCGGGTCCAGCGGATAGGACGGGATGCCAAAGTTCAGGAAACCCACTTCGGGCGCCTCGGCGATGGTGAGGTTCACGGTCTGCGCTTCGGTAGCGCCGGGCCAGGTGGAGACGCCGTCCCAGACAATGGGGGGCAGCGTGCCGCCGAGCGCTTCGGCAAGCGGGGTGAGGATGCCCTGCGGATCATCGCCGCCGCCGGAATAGGTGTTGTTGCGGATCACGACATCGCGCGGCAGCGGATTGTAGGCCGCGTCGGTGAAGGGCAGCGAATAGGCGGTGATCAGGACGTGGGCGGAGCGATTGTTCTCGAAGGCATTGTCGAACACATGGACGTTGCGGTTCGCCATGATGATGACGCCGGTGCCCGAAGGCACGCCCGCGACGATGTTTCCGGCGGGCGCAAAGTTGCGCGTGTTGTTGGCAAAGATCTGGTTGGCATAGATGCGCGTTGCGTTGCCGCCGGAGACCGGAAGGTCCGGCAGGTCGAACACCAGGATGCCGCCAGTATTGTTGCGGGCGATGTTTCCGTACACGTCCGCGCCGGTCGAGTTCTCGATCTCGATGCCGGCAACGTTGAACTCGACGACCGAGTTGCGCACGATGATGTTGGAGGACTGGCCAACATAGATGCCGGCGTCCGAGGCGCCGCGCACGGTGACGTTCTCGACCAGCACGTCCTTCGATTCGACCGGGTAGACGCCGTAGGCGCCATTGGTCTCGTCGGGCTCGCCGCTCCATTCGACGGTCAGCTGCTTGTAGGTGATCCGGTCGGCGCCCTTCGACTTGATACCGTCGCCCTTGGTGTCGCGCACGGTGAAGTCCGTGAGGGTGACATCATTGGAGGTTACCAGCAGGCCTTCGCCGGCGCCCGATTGCTGGGCGAAGTCCAGCACGGTGACACCCTGCCCCGCGCCGCGCAGCGTCACGCCGTCCACGTCCAGAGACAGCGAATCGGCCAGCGCAAAGGTCCCCGCGGGCATGACGACCGTGTCGCCGGGCTTGGCATTGATCAGCGCGCCCTGAAGCGTCGCGCCAAAATCGCCTTCGGCCGAAAGGGGCGCAGGCCCGCCGGGCTCTGCGGCCGGGGCCGACGTGGTATTCGGCATGCAGGCCGAGACGAGCAGTGCGAACGGAATCGCACAGGCAAAGCGCGCAAGAGTCATGGATTCTTCCCCGGATCAGTTGACGCGAGTGTCATCTTCAATCCGGGGAAAAGCAAGACGGCGCGCGGGGGCGCTAGTGAACGCTGAGCGGGCTCAGATCGTTGGCGAGGGCTGCAGCAAAAGCCGCTTCACGGCCTTCGACGATGGCCAGGCGCTGACCGTCTGCCGAGGCAACGACGAACAGGTCTTCCGGGTCAGCCACATCATCGAGGGCTTCAGGCGGCAACAGGCTGCGGATTTCGCCATCATCGAGATGGCGGATGTAGACGAAGGAATTGCCTTCGAGGGAAGTCGATTTCAGGCCGGTCGTCATAGGTCCACTCCTTTCCGCGCCCCGGATGGGGTCGCTGGCAGGCGGGTGCTCTGCCATGAACTGAAGGTGGGCCTCGAATGTGTCCGGTTCAAGCACCGGCCTGCGGCAACACGGCGGCGCGGGCTCACAGGCCCGTTTAGCGCGCCTGATTGCTCAAATTTTGACAGGTTTGCCCGGAAACGGGTCCTGGTGGAGCCAGACGGAGTCGAACCGACGACCTCTTGCATGCCATGCAAGCGCTCTACCAACTGAGCTATGGCCCCTGACCGGGAGGCGGGAGGATTAGTCTCAGCCTCCCGCCGTTTCAAGTCCTAATTATCACCGTTCGTCTTCATCGTCGTCGAGGGCGAGATCATCGTCGCCGTCCTCGTCGTCATCGATCTCGAACTCTTCCTCATCATCGTCGGCAATGATCACGTCATCATCGTCGACTGCGGCGCCGTCTTCGGTGAAGCCGGCCGGCACCTTGCCCGGTGCTGGCGTCTCTTCCTCGTCCTCGGCGTCTTCCAGGATCACGTCGTCTTCCTCGCCGACGAGCTCCTTGGTTTCCTCTTCATCGTCCTCCTCGACCTCTTCGGCCTCGGCGGCATCATCTTCGTCGTCATCGCGGATGACGGCGTCATCCTCTTCCTCGGCGTCCTCGTCATCATCGGCCACGGCCTTCACGGCGGCGCGGGCCGCCTTCGCCTTGACCTTGGTGATCGTGGTGCGGATCACCTCGTCTTCGGGGTCGAACTCGGCGCCGCATTTCGGGCAGACGGCGGGGCGTTTGTTCAGGTCGTAGAATCGCGATTCGCAGGATGGGCAGACCTGCTTGGTTCCGAGCTTGTCCTTGGACACGGGCGCGCGCTCCTCTTTATGGGGAAAATACCTGATGGAAGCTGGCGCGCTTGCCATGAACGCCCGGCGCTGTCAAAGCCCGAATTGAAGTCAGCATTTTATAGAAACAGGGCCTTCTCTCATGGTCTGGACCAGCCGACCCGTCCGGCGCCTCGCCGGTTCCATCCGCGCGCCGGGTGACAAGTCCTGCAGCCACCGCGCGCTGATCTTCGGCGGGCTGGCCTCCGGGGTGAGCCGGTTCACCGGCCTGCTCGAAGGAGACGACGTGATCCGCACCGGCCTCGCCATGGCGGCGATGGGAGCGGAAGTGGCCTGTACCGGCCCTGGCGCCTGGGAGGTCCGGGGCGTGGGCACCAAGGGCCTCGCCTCACCGAAGGACGGGCTGGATTTCGGCAATTCAGGCACCGGATCGCGCCTGATGATGGGCGTGATGGCCGGCTTTGACCTGACGGCGGAGCTGAGCGGGGACGCGTCCCTCTCTTCCCGGCCGATGAACCGGGTGCTGAACCCGCTTCGCGAAATGGGAATGAAGGATACGGCCGGGCCGGACGGGCGCCTGCCCTTCTCGCTGACGGGCTCCAGCGCGCTGAAGGGCATCCGCTACGCCCCCCCGCAGGCGAGCGCGCAGGTCAAATCCGCCGTGCTGCTGGCCGGGCTGAACGCCGTGGGGACGACCACGGTGGTCGAGGCCAAGGCGACACGGGACCATACCGAACGGATGTTGAAAGGCTTTGGCGCGAAGCTCGGCTTCAAGGTGGCGCCCGGCGGGGCGGCGGAAATCTCGATTGAGGGCAAGCAGCCGCTGTTCGCAGTGGACGCCGCCATTCCCGGCGACCCGTCCTCGGCGGCGTTCCTGATTGCGGCGGGCATCCTGTCGGCGCAGGGCGACGTGATGGTCGAAGGCGTGATGTCGAACCCGACGCGCTCGGGCTTCTATGACGCCGCCAACCTGATGGGCGCGCACCTTGGCGCCGAGGAGCGCGGTGAGGCGGCGGGCGAGCGGCTGATCGACCTGCATGCGGGCTATGCCGGCCTGAAGGGCATTGCCGTGCCGGAGCGTCTCGTCGCCTCGATGATCGACGAGTTCCCGATCCTCGCGGTGCTGGCGGCGTTTGCGACCGGCGAGACGCGTGTGACCGGCGCGGACGAGCTGCGCGTCAAGGAGAGCGACCGGATCAAGGCGATCGTCGCGATGCTGCGCGTCAACGGCGTGGACGTCGAGGAGACAGTGGACGGCTTCACGGTGCAGGGCTGCGGCGGTCCGGTGCCGGGCGGCGGCCTCGTCGAGACACGCCACGACCACCGCATCGCGATGAGCGCGCTGGTGATGGGCACGGCAGCGAAGAAGCCCGTGAGCGTCGACGACGTGTCGATGATCGACACGAGCTATCCGGATTTCCTCGGGCATATGGCAATGCTGGGGGCGGAGATCGGCCAGGGATAGAGAATACAGTTCAGCAGGTTGATGAGTCTGGCTCGTCCCGGCTCCTGGCTCAATCCGTCCGCCCGGCTTGTTTCAAACTGATCAGCCGGGAGCCGACAGATGCTCTAATGGCTTATCGCCAGGTTGATACCGGCCGCCACGCCGGAATTGCGAAGCGAGGTGATCTCGCGGCTTTGTATGCGGCGCACGAACGTCTCCTCATCCGCGATATCGGACCGCGCAAAAAGGCTGAATTCCACCGAGTCGGAAACGGGGCGCACGGCGCCCCATTCGACGCCCGCATAGGACCTGTGCGCCGAGTCGTCTCCGGGCTGGACGAACCCTGCCCGCCCGAGGGCGTAGATCGTCCAGTCGCCCGCTTCCCATTCGGGTCCGCCCGCAAGTTCCAGGCCCCAGTCCTTGAAGTCGGTATCATAGAAGCCGATCAGAGCGGGGGCGAAGGCCGTATGGAGGGTGAAGGCTCCCGCCAGCTCGATACTCGATTCTGCCTCTTCACCCGGAAACGTCAGAAGGTTGGCAGAGATGTCAGCGCTATAGGATTGCTTGTCCCAGGCCATGCCGAGCGTGAAGCCGGCTTCGTCATCGAAGGCCTCCTGCTGCCCGCCGACCGGCAGCAGGCGATAGACAGCGCCATACACAGTCACATCCTGCACTTCGGTCTGGGCGCCCGCGCCCACCTGCAGAGCTTCGCGGGCGATTTGTTCGCCGCGATCATGCAGCGCGGATACGGCGGCGACATCGACAGAGAGCTGCATCTCGCCGGCCTCCGCAGCCAAGGGCAAGGCAACCATCAAGAGCGTGGAAGAGCACAGGGCACGTTGAAGGAACATTGGGTACCTCCTCATAAAGTCATCGAGATTGCAGCCGGCCGGGCCCGGCAATCAGGCCACACGGCGCGAACGGGGTGCGGCGGCGCTTCCGCCGGTTTCACCGGCCTTGAGCTTGAAGGCCGCCACGGTTGCTGCCAGCGCCTCGGCCTCAGCCTGCAGGGACTGCACGGCGGCGTTGGTTTCCTCGAAGATGGCGGCGTTTTGCTGGGTTGCGCGGTCAAGTTCGCTGGTGGCACTGGAAATTTCACCGATACCGGTGGCCGTTTCATTCGATGCCGTGACGATCTCGCGGATTTTGACTGTCACGTCGGCGACGCCCGAAACGATCTCCTGCAGGGCGGAGCCGGAGGAACGCACCAAATCGACGCCGCGGCTGACCGTGCTGCCCGAGGTATCAATCAACGTGGCGATCTCGCGCGCAGCCTCCGACGACCGGCTGGCAAGTGCCCGCACCTCGGAGGCGACCACGGCAAAGCCGCGTCCCGCATCACCGGCCCGCGCCGCCTCGACGCCCGCGTTGAGCGCAAGAAGGTTGGTCTGGAAAGCTATTTCGTCGATGACCTGAAGGATCCGGCCGATGGCGTCCGAAGACGCGCGGATTTCGTCCATCGCCGTGACGGCGCGGGTTACGACGGCATGGCCAGCAGTTGCGCGGGCAGAGATGTTTTCAACGGCCGCGTGGGCGGTTTGCGCCGACCCGGCGGCGGAGCGCACCGAGGCCGACATCTGTTCCAGCGCCGTCGCGGTCTTTTCCAGCATCGAGGCGTTGCGCTCGGTCCGCCGCGCCAGATCGTCGGCTGCACTCGCGATTTCGCGCGAGGACGTGTCGACCGAAGTGGAAGACTGGGAAATGTCCGACAACGTCCGGCCCAGGCTTTCCGCGGTCGTGTTGACGCTCGCGGCGATCTCGGCAAACACGCCATGGAAGTGCACGGGCATCCGGTAGGTCAGATCGCCTTGCGCGAGGTGCGCGAGGCCGGTGCGCACCGCGCCGAGACCTTCATTCGCGGCGATCCCGATGCGGTTCATCCCGTCGCAGAGTTCGGCGAAGATGCCTTCCTTGTCGTCGGTGCGCAAACCGCGCGAGAAATCGCCCCTCGCGCAAGCTTCGACGACTTGCGCGATTTCTGCCGCAGCACGGGCTTCAGCCTCGCGCCGGGATTCGGCCTGGTGCCGCTCCGATTCGGCTTTTTGCCGCTCAATTTCGGCGCGGTGCGCCTTCTCGGCCATCTCGGCGCGGGCACGCTCAGCATCAGCCGTCCGCATTGCAGCCTCCCGCTCCGCTGCCGCGCGGGTTTCGGCTTCCAAGGCCCGGCGCTCTTCCTGCGCCGTGCGGAAGGTGACCAGCGCATCTCGCAGGTCGCCCAGTTCGTCATCTGCATGCCAGTTCGGAATCGGGGCATTGAGGTTACCCGCTCCCAGAGCGGTCATGCCGGTCGTGACGTCCTGCAGCCGGCGGACCAGGCGCGCCTCGACGAGCCGGTAGCCGGCCATCATCATCAGGACGAGCCCGACCGAAACGGCCACGACGGAAGCGATCGCAATGGCGCGCGCCCACATCAGGCCCGCCAGGCCGCCCGCGATCTGCTTGTTCAAGCTGGCTTCGGCCCGGCCCGAGAGCGCAATGAATTCCGCATAGGCGACATCAAAACGTTCATCGGCGCTGGCGCGCTGCTCGCTGACATATTTCGCAGTATCCCGCCGCTCAGCCGCGACTGCGGAGAATTCTTCAAGGTCGGCGGCGATGGCGCTGAACTCGGAGAGTCCGGTCAGCCGCCGGGCTTGCACCAGCTTTTCCGCCGCCAGCGCGAACGAGCCGAGGGCGGCATCAAAATCCTCACCCGCGTCGCCGCCCAGCGATTCCTCCACAACCAGATGGCCGAGCGTGGTCTGGAAAAGCGCCTCACCGACAAGGCGCTGCGCTGCGGCGGAACCGGACATGGCGGGCCGCCCGGCGAGGACCTGCAGTCTATCCACAATGCCGTCAAACAGCGTGTCGAAGGCTTCATCGGCGCCTGAGCCGGCGGTCTGATCGAGCGACAGCGTGTCCATCCGCGTCTCTGCCTGAAGCCGGAGCACGGCCAGCTGTTCGCGCGCTGCAGCGATTTCGCTCCGCACCAGTTTGGACCCGACTGGCCGGTAGACGGTGCCATCGACCTTTCCGCCTTCGACGATCGCCATCAGAAGCTGGTCGGTGTGATCCAGGAGCGCCGTAACATCTGCCGGTGTCAGACTCTCATCATGGCTCATGATATGCTCGACCAGTAGGTGCGCTTCCGCAATGTTCTGGCGGACTTGCAGTGTCGCGCCCGACAAGGGCGCCAGATCGCGGCCGAGTTTGAGGCCCGCATGGGCGAGGTAGAGCGTGGCGAACAAGCTTATGGCCGCGCCAGCCAAAGCGATGCCAAGGAACAGTCCGAAGCCACGCCTGGCCTGAGCCGCAATATCAGTTCGCGTCATGAAATCCCCCCTGTAGTGCCCGGATTAGCCATAAATCCGTCATCCTTGAGAAACGGTTACTTCCCTTTCTTGAGTTGAACGATTCGTAGACGGAGGATTCCACTTTATTTAGTATTGCGCGCACAAGGATCATTCGAGCTGGACCAAAAACTTCAACGGAATCAGGAGTTCACGAACACAAGGGCTATGGGCTGCATTTTCTGTTTCCTGTAGTGTACGATACAGTTGATCGCGCTTCGCTTCGTAAAATGAGCCCGTCTCGCCAATACGGAAGCTGCGAAAACCCGCACATCACCCTCCAAACCGAATCACCCTTTGAGTGTCTTCAGCGGGCCGCGCGGCTCGAATTCCGCTGTCTCTTTATCCGAGAACGGTGCCGAACATTTTCTTCTTTGGGTTGCTCGCCTCAACACGGCAGGCACCTGCCATCCTGAACCGCGCGCGGTGAACGCGTAGCCTCCCTGGCGCAACAGCCCTCGGACGGCCTCGACGCCCGTGCATCCAGGGATGACCAGGTGAGAGACCCCTGCCCCGGCGGCAGAATTGACGGGCGCGCCGCTGGCGCCATTGTGGCGCGATGACAGATCTCCATTCTCCTCTCTCCCTTTCGCGCGGGCCTGCTTTGAAGAACCGCTTCATGCTGGCGCCGCTGACCAACCTCCAGAGCCATGCCGACGGCGTGCTCAGCGATGACGAGTTCCGCTGGCTGACCTTGCGGGCCCAGGGCGGCTTCGGGCTCACCATGACCTGCGCCGCGCATGTGCAGGCAAAGGGTCAGGGATTTCCCGGACAGCTCGGCATATTCGATGACAAGCACCTCGCGGGCCTGTCGCGGCTTGCGTCTGCGTTGAACGCGGAAGGCACGCATTCGGTAGTGCAGCTGCATCACGCCGGCATGCGCAGCCCGAAGGAGCTGATCGGCGAGGCGCCGCATTGCCCATCAGCGAATGACGAGTTCGGCGCACGCGCAATGAGCCTGGACGAAGTGCGGGAGTCGCGTGACGCGTTCATCGCCGCGGCGGTGCGCGCGGAGAAGGCGGGCTTTCACGGCGTGGAATTGCACGGCGCGCATGGCTACCTGATCTGCCAGTTCCTCTCCGCCGAAGTGAACCTGCGTACGGATGAATATGGCGGCGACTTCGAGAACCGCCGGCGGTTCCTCGACGAAATCCTCGACGGCGTGCGTGCGGCGTGCGGCAAGGATTTTTCGGTTGGCGTACGCCTGTCGCCGGAACGCTTCGGCATGGACCTGGGCGAGATCCTTGTCCTCGCACAGGGCCTGATGACGGGCGGCAAGGTCGACTATCTCGACATGTCGCTCTGGGATGTCTTCAAGGAACCGGAAGACGCCGCCTTCAAGGGCAAGACATTGCTGCAATGGTTCAGCTCCCTGCCGCGCGGCGACTGCCGCCTCGGCGCGGCGGGCAAGATTGCGACCGGCGCGCAATGCCAGAAAGCGATGGACGAGGGGCTGGACTATGTCGTGATCGGACGCGCGGCGATCCTGCACCATGATTTCCCGAAGAAGGTGGCGGCGAATGCGGCGTTCGAGCCGATCGCCCTGCCCGTGCCGGAAGCGCACCTCAAGGCCGAAGGCCTCGGCATAGCCTTCCTCACCTACATGAAGACCTGGAAGGGCTTCGTTGCCGAGCCCCAGACATCATCCGCTGACTGACAAAAAACTCAAAGGGAGACACACATGGAAATCACCAAGGACACAGCCGCGGTCGTGACCGGCGGCGCCTCGGGCCTCGGCCAGGCCACCGCCCGGGCGCTGGCGAAGGCCGGCGCGAAGGTTGCGATCTTCGACATAAACGCCGAAGCCGGCGAGGCAACTGCCAAGGAAATCGGCGGCGTCTTCTGCAACGTCAATATCATGGACGAGGACTCCTGCGTCGCGGGTTTCGAGAAGGCCCGCAAGGCGAACGGCCAGGAGCGGATCACCGTGCATTGCGCAATGGCGGCCAAGGGCGGCAAGACGCTGAGCTGGGACAAGGAGAACGCCCGCTACAAGCGTCTGCCTACGGAAGATTATGCGTTCGGCGCCGAAGGCGTGCTGGTCGCCTCCTACCGGATCGCCTCGCTCTCGGCGCTCGGCATGGCAGGCCTGCCGGAACTGGAAGACGGCGAGCGCGGGTGCATCACGCTGACGGCGTCGGTGGCTGCGCAGGACGGCCAGATCGGACAGGTCGTGTACGGATCTTGCAAGGCGGGCGTCAACGGCCTCGTATTGCCGATGGCGCGCGACCTGATGGACGTAGGCATCCGGGTCAACTCGATCATGCCGGGCATCTTCGCGACGCCGCTCATGCTGCGCGCGTCGGACAAGGTTCTGAACTCGCTGGCCTCGTCGGTGCCGTTTCCGAAACGCCTCGGCAAGCCGGAGGAGTATGCCTCGCTGGCGCTGGAGCTTTCGCGGAACACGTATTTCAACGGGCAATGCATCCGGCTGGACGGCGGGATCCGGATGGCCCCGCGCTGATCTCTCCCCCTCTCGCTTGCGGGAGAGGGGTTCAAGAACTTGACTCAGTATATCCCCTGCCCCACTCCCCGGCCTCATGATCATAGCGATTGATGGCACTACGGCGTCCGGCAAGGGGACGATTGCGCGGCGGTTGTCCGGGTATTACGGGCTGCCGCACATGGATACCGGGCGGCTCTACCGCGCGGTGGGGGTAGCGGCGATGAAGCATGGTGTGCCGCTGGACGCGGCGGGGCCGTTGTCCGATCTCGCCCGCTCGCTGGACCTGAATGACTTCATCGAGCACGAGCTGCGCTCCGCCGAGGCGGGCAAGGCGGCGAGCATCGTGGCGGCCATCCCGTCGGTGCGACAGGCCCTGTTCGAGCTTCAGCGGGCGTTTGCAATGCAGGCCGGCGGCGCGCTGCTGGACGGGCGCGACATCGGCACAGTGATCGCCCCGGACGCCGACGTGAAGCTGTGGGTGGACGCCGATGTTATCCAGCGCTCGGTCCGGCGCTGGAAGGAGCTGGTCGGCCAGGGCGACATGGTCAGCCTCGAAACAGTGGTCGAACAGCTGAAAATCCGCGATGCGCGCGACCAGGGACGCGCCGACGCCCCCGCCGCGATGGCCGCCGATGCCATCTTGATCGATACGACTGATCTCACTATAGAAGCGGCTGTGGAAAAGGCGGTGGCGGCTGTGGAAGCTGCTCTCGCCCGTGGAAAGACTGCCTGAGGGCCCTAAAGGCTCAATCCAAACAGGCGGCGCAGCAACAGAACCAGACCACCCCAAGGGGCCGGATGTCCGCAGGCTGCAATCATGCACGCCCTGCCTTTGAACCATTCATGCCCTTCCCCGGAGACAAAATGACGAAATCCATGAACCCTACCCCTGCCGACTTCGCTTCGATGTTCGAGAGTTCGGCCGCCGCTGGCGCCATGAAGGAAGGCCAGGTTATCCCGGCCACCGTCCTTCGCATCGACAATGACTCGATCGTCGTCGACATCGGCCTGAAGACCGAAGGCCGCATCGATATCAAGGAATTCTCCCTCGAGGACAAACAGCCGGCCCCCGGCGACATCGTCGACGTGTATCTCGACCGGATCGAGAACGCCCTCGGCGAGGCTGTCCTCAGCCGCGAGAAAGCCCGCCGCGAAGAGCGCTGGGTCAAGCTGGAACGCAGCTTTGCCAAAGGCGAGCCCGTCAAGGGCGCCATCTCCGGCCGCGTCAAGGGCGGCTTCACGGTCGACCTCGGCGGCGTCAACGCCTTCCTTCCCGGCTCGCAGGTTGATATCCGCCCCGTGCGCGATGTCGGCCCGCTGATGGGCGAAGTGCAGCCGTTCGCAGTGCTGAAACTCGACCGCGTGCGCGGCAACATCGTTGTTTCGCGCCGTGCGATCCTCGAAGAGAGCCGCGCCGAACAGCGCGCCGAAATCGTCTCCGACATGAAGGAAGGCGATGTCCGCAAAGGCGTCGTCAAGAACATCACCGATTACGGTGCGTTCGTTGACCTCGGCGGCATCGACGGCCTGCTGCACGTCACCGACATGTCCTACAAGCGCATCAACCACCCCTCGCAGGTGGTCGAAGTCGGCCAGGAAGTCGAAGTCCAGATCATCAAGATCAACCCGGAAACCCAACGTATCTCGCTCGGCATGAAACAGCTGGGTTCGGATCCGTGGGACAATATCTCGGCGCGATACCCGTCGGGCGCCCGCCTCAAGGGCACCGTCACCAACATCACCGACTACGGCGCCTTCGTGGAGCTGGAAGACGGTGTCGAAGGCCTGATCCACGTCTCCGAAATGAGCTGGACCAAGAAGAACGTGCACCCCGGCAAGATCCTCTCGACCTCGCAGGAAGTCGATGTGGAAGTGCTGGACGTGGACAGCGACAAGCGCCGCATCTCGCTCGGCCTCAAGCAGACCATGGACAATCCGTGGGACGCGTTCCTGGCCGAACATCCGGTCGGTTCGGAAATCGAAGGCGAAGTGCGCGGCATCACCGAGTTCGGCCTGTTCGTGGGCCTCGGCCCCGATCTCGACGGCATGGTGCACATCAACGACATCTCGTGGGACAAGCCCGGTGACCAGGCGATCGAAGCCTTCACCAAGGGCGATACCGTCAAGGCGAAAGTCCTCGATGTCGACGTCGACAAGGAGCGCATCTCGCTCGGCATCAAGCAACTGTCGGGTGACCCGATCGAAGCGGCAGCCAGCAGCGGCGACGGCGGCGGCATCAAGCGCGGCTCGACCGTGACCTGCACCGTGGTCGAAGTGACCTCGGGCGGCCTGGAAGTCGAATTCGGCACCCCGGCGGTGAAGACCTTCATCCGCCGCTCTGACCTCTCGCGTGACCGGGCTGACCAACGCCCCGAGCGCTTTGCGGTCGGCGACAAGGTTGACGCGAAAGTCGTGACCTTTGACCGGGCTTCGCGCCGGGTCTCCCTCTCGGTGAAAGCCCTGGAGATCGCGGAAGAAGCCGAAGCCGTTGCACAGTATGGCTCGGCCGATGCCGGCGCTTCGCTGGGCGACATCCTGGGCGCGGCGCTCGCCTCGTCGGGCACCAAGGCGAAAGCCAAGGCTGCTCCGGCTGCCAAGGGCGATGCCAAGTCTCTCGATGCACGCGGCCGTCTGACGGCGCCGCACGGCACCGCGGATGATCTGAAGAAGATCAAGGGCGTCGGTCCGGCCTTCGAGAAGAAGCTGCAGGAAGCCGGCATCTTCCACTTCTGGCAGATCGCTGCCCTGTCCGACGACCAGGTTTCGAGCCTTGAAGAAGAGCTCGCGTTCCAGGGCCGGATGGAGCGTGACGACTGGAAGGGCCAGGCTGAAGAGCTGATGTCCGAAGGCTGATACGGTAGATCCCGCAACGGGGTCTAACTAAAATTCAGGCAATGTTTGCGGCGGGGGCCTAGCGCTTCCGCCGCAAATGCGTTTAATATCAACAGGATGCTGAAGTCTCAACTCATCGACAAGCTCGCGGCTGAGTACCCGCACCTGCGTCACGAAGACGTGGAGAAGGTCGTCAACGTGATCCTGGAAGAAATCGGCGATGCGCTTGCGCGCGGCGACCGGGTGGAACTGCGCGGCTTCGGCGCCTTCTCGGTGCGCAAGCGGGATGCCCGCAGAGGGCGCAACCCCCGCACCGGCGAGCCGGTGAAAGTGCCGGCCAAGGCTGTTCCCTTCTTCAAGGCGGGCAAGGAATTGCGCGCCCGCGTCAATGGCGGCGACGATCCCGAGGCGCGATAAGCCCGAACCTTGCTCGCCTTTCATGTGTCATCTGCTTGACGCTGCACCCGAACCCCGCAATCTGACTACCTAGTTTTCGGGTAGTGTGCCCGGGGCGAAAGGGGAAGATATGCTCAAGGAATTCAAAGAGTTTGCGATGAAGGGGAACCTCATCGACATGGCGGTCGGCTTTGTGATGGGCGGCGCCTTTGCAACTGTGGTAACCGCGTTCATCCAGGGCGTGTTCCTACCGGTTCTGGCACCGATCATGGGGGGGATCGACCTGTCGTCCCTCAAGATCCAGATCACGCCCGCCGTTCTCGACGCGGCTGGTGAAGTGACCAAGCCCGCCGCGATCATGGAAATCGGCCTGTTCATCAGCGCCCTGATCTCGTTCCTGATCGTCGCCTTCGTCATGTTCATGCTGATCAAGGCCATGAACAAGCTCAAGAAGGCCGAAGCTGCAGCGCCGCCGCCGCCGCCCCCGCGGCAGGAAGTGCTGCTGGAAGAAATTCGCAACCTGCTGGCCAAGGGCTAGAGGTCGCGTCACGCCGTTCACGGAGCGTTAGGGATTACTCCCGCATTATCGTGGACAGTAGAGTACCGAGTAGAGTGGTGAGGGGCGGCCTAACGGCCGCCCTTCTTTTTTGATTCAGCAGGTTCCGTATCGGCGCGATGCGCCTCACATGAACCAGGCTCAAGGCTGTTTGGAGTCCGCCATGTGCGTGCGCACGCCAAGCGCATCCGCCAGCGCGCCGTGCGAGCCCTCGGTGAAATGGAAGGCCTGCCAGCCCCGGCTGCGGGCGGCGAGAATGTTTTCGTGCATGTCATCGACCAGCAGCAGTGCGGCCGGTTCCGTTTGCAGTTCATCCTCGATATGCGCGAAGTAGTTCGTGTGCGGCTTGGCGATCTTCATGCGGCCAGCGGCGAAGATACGGTCGACATGCGCATGGAAGCCCATCTTGTGCTCGATGAAATCGGTGCGATGGATTTCGTTGTTGGTGGCCATGACATTGCGCACGCCGCGCGCCTTCAGGGCGCCGACAATCGCCAGCGTGTCAGGATCCGGCAGCGCGTCCCGGGTGAACCAGTAATCGAGGATCTCGGACGTGCGCCCGTGGGCACCGTTCTTCTCGGTCCATTCTGTGACTATCTCGATCAGGCAGGCCTCGCCCTGCATCGCTTTCTGGAAGCGGCCGTCAAACAGATGGCGGCTGAAGGAATGCAGCGACAGGCCAAGGTCTCGCTCGAAATTGCGTGACCAGGCGAACACGCCGTTCTGGACATTCCGGTTGAGGACGCCGTCAAAGTCCCAGGCGACAACCTGGACCGCCGAGGGATCGCGGATCGTCAGTAGGTGTATTCCTCGATGCTGGTCAGCTTGATCGTGTAGGCCGCGTCCGCGAGGTCACTTTCCTGCGTCTGGGTGTAGATGACGCCTTCGATCCAGACCGCCTGGGCAAGGTCGTTCATCTTGATCGGCTTGTCGGCCATGATGAAGATGGTCTGGTTCGGCGGGGGCGGCGGCGAGTGGATACAGGCGCCGAAATACGGGACCAGCAGGAATTCCTTGATCTGCGCATCGGCACCGTATTCGAACGGGACGGTGTAGCCGGGAATCCGGATCTTCTTGCCGTTGAGTTCCTTGACCGTGTTGAAGGTGCCGACCTGGACCATGGTGTCGGCGGCGGAGCCTTCGGCCACACCGGCGCCGGAATAGAGCATCGCCATCTGGGCCTGGTACATCTGGGCGAGGCGCTCCTCCTCCCCTTCCGGCATCAGGTCTTCCCAGCCGATACGCTTGATGCCCTTGGCGGCGAGTTCGGCGTCTTTCTTCTTGGTCTCGGCGGCGCGCTCGGCGGCTTTCTTCGCGCGTGCGGCGGCGCGGTCCGCGGCCGTCTCACCGATCTTGTCACCGACCTTGGGCCCGGAGGCGTCCGTGGTTTTCACGGCCGGCGCAGGGGTCGATTTGGCCGCCGGCTTCGCGGCAGGCGATTCGGCAGAGGCCGGCGAGTCCGCTGCGCCGCAAGCGGCCAAGCAGATTGCAAGCGCGACGAGGGCGGAGCGGGGAAGCGTTTTCATCATGCCTTCCTAATTAAGCGGCGATGGCGCCGAGCGCCAGAGCCGAAAACCATGCCTTAGAGCCGCACGCTGAGCCCATCCGCGAGGGAACGGCGCATGGCCGTGAGCGCGGGGATCGCCCCGATGACCAGCGACGCGGCCGTCACGGCGCCGAGCACCGCGAGATCGACCAGTCCCGGCGCGCCCATGGAGAAGGCCACACCGTATTGCGCCTGCAACAGCGGCGCGAGGACGGCGATCAGCCCATGAATAAGCGCGATGCCGAGCACCGCGCCGAGAAAGCCGACAAGGCCGGACTCGAAGACGAGGAGCAGGAAAATGTGATGCGGCCGCGCGCCGGTGGCCCTGAGGATCGACATCTCCCGGCGGCGCTCGTTGAGGCTCGTCAGGATGGACGTGAGGATCGAGACGAGACCGACCGCGATGACGAAGGCGGAGACGGCGAGCAGCGCGCGTTCGGCCACCGAGGTGACGTTCCAGAGTTCGGCCAGCGCTTCGCCGGGAATGATCGCCATCAGCGGCTCGCCGCGATTGGTATTGATCGCCCGGCGAGTCGTCAGGATCGTGCCCTTGCGCTCGAGGCCGACGAAGATGGCCGTCACCGTCTTGGGCGTCAGATCGAACGAACGGATCATCTCTTCCGGGATCGTATCGGCGAGCGGGTTCTTGGCTCCGGTTTCCCAGCCGACATGGATGGCGGTGATTGCTTCCAGCGAGACATGCACCGTGCGGTCGACCGGTGTGCCGGTGGGCTTCAGGATGCCGGTGATGCGGAACGGCCGGTTCTCGTGGCCGGAGCCGAGATCGGCGGCGCCGAGGCCGTGCGAGAGGGTGACCGGCGTATCGAGCGTGTAGCCGAGTTCGCGGGCGACCTCTGAGCCAATGACAGCGTCGAAAAGATCGTCGAAGGGCTTGCCTTGCGCAAAACCGAGCTGCTGGCCGCCGCCGAACTTGTAGTGTTCGAAATAGTCGAGATTGGTGCCCATCACGCGGTAGCCGCGATGGCTGTCGCCGAGCGCGATGGGAACGGTCCAGGCAACATCCTCGCGCGCGGCGATTTTCTGGTAGGTCGGCCAGGAGACTTCGGCGGTCGCGCCGCCCATGCGGAAGACCGAATAGAGCAGCAGGTTCACCGAGCCGGTCGGCGCGCCGACGATCAGGTCCGTTCCGGAGATGGTGTTGCCGAAGCCTTCGCGCGCGCCGCTGCGGGCTTTCTCGACGCCGAGGAAGAGCGCAACCGAGAGCGCGACCGCGACGATGGTGAGGATCACCGAGCCCTTGCGGTTGAGTAGGCTGGCCCAGGCGAGAGAGAGGAGCGCGCTCATGCGGCCGCCCCTGCCCGGTTCATGGCCCGGTTTATCGCGGCAAGATCGACTGCGCGGGTGAACAGGGACGCGAGGCTGGCATCATGGCTGACGAAGAGAAGGCTCGCGCCCGTGCGCGTCACTTCCTCGGAGAGGAGCGCAATGAACCGGTCGCGTGCATCGGCGTCGAGGGCGGAGGTCGGCTCGTCGGCGATGATTAGCTTTGGCGCGCCGATCAGCGCGCGGGCGGCGGCAACGCGCTGCTGCTGGCCGACCGAAAGGTCCGACACGCGGCGCTTCAGGAGTTGCTCATCCTCCAGACCGAGGCGCGCGAGCAGACGACGGGCTTCACCTTCCGCGTCGTTGCCCGCCGCCTTGCGGCGCGCCGGCGAGAAGCGCAGCGGCAAGAGCACGTTCCCGGTGACCGAGAGGTAGGGAACGAGATTGAACATCTGGAAGATGACGCCGACATGATCCGCGCGCAGACGATCGCGGCGGGAGGGCGACAGCGCACTCATGTCTTCGCCGAGCACGTGGATCGATCCCGATTGCGGGGCGAGGACGCCGGCGATCAGGCCCAGCAGGGTCGACTTGCCGGAGCCCGACGGCCCGCGCAGGAACACACGCTCTCCGGCGTCCACACGGAACGCTGGAATGTCGAGGACCTGCGGCCCTTGCTTCCAGGCAAAGGCAATGTCGCGGATGTCGATGACGGGCTGGCGCATGCAGTCCTTATTTCAGGGAAAGCTCTGGCGCGGAAGGCGTCAGTTCGCCCGCTTTCTGATCGGTGTCCGTGAGATAGATCGCATTCACGGTCTCGAAGCTGGGAAACGCCGTGAAGCCGGCGAAACGCACCGCCGTAACGGCATCCGGATTTGCACACGTCCAAGTCGCGTGGACATGTCCGTCGGTGTGCCCGCTGGAGGTGTCGACCTCGGCCTTGGGCACGCTGGCGGTGCAATCGCCGCCTGCAAGTTCAATCAGACCGGAAAGCTCCGCTTGCACGGTATCCGTAATGACGCCGTCGGCTTCGGAGAGACCAAAATTCGCGAGCGGGGAAACAAGTTCTGCCTCGAAACGATTGCCCTCTCGCGTGACGGCGAGGTCCGCGAGGCCGTGAACGTGCGCCGTGCCGCCAGCGGTTGAGTCTTCATCCTCGTGGTGATGCTCGCCTTCCGCGTGCTCGTCGTGCGCCTCGGCTTCAGGCTCAACCGTTTCCGCCACAACGGTCTCCGGCGGCGCGGCGGGCGGAACGGGTTCCGAGCGGCCGCACGCTGCAAGCACGCCGGCGATCAGCAGGATCATCGGCAACCGGACAGGAAGAAGGGTCATGGGGTCAGCTCCGGGGGAAGAAAGTTTGTCATCGGCCAAGGGCGGAAGATTCCGCTCGCCAAGCACATATTGAAACATTATAACACTTCTCGCAAGCACCTTCCGGACCTGCCCGGGCGCGGCGCTGCGTTGCCAGCAGGACTGTTTAACCCCGATGCCCCTCTCCTTACAGGCCGCCGTATCCTTTGGCCTGCTCGCCGCTGTCGTGACATCGCTGGGGCTCGCCGCCGTGGCGCTGCGCAGCGAATGGTCGGCGCGCCAGTCCGGCCTGTTTGCGCTTGCCGCCGGCGGCATGCTGATCACGATGAGCCTGTTGCACATCGTGCCCGAAGCGCTGGGCGCGGGACATGGCGCGGCGAAGTTCGTGCTGGGCGGATTCTTCGCCGGCCTGCTGCTCAGCTTTGCGATGCGCACCTACTTTCCGGAGCGCGCGGGGCAAGCCCGGGCGGAGGCCTTCACGCCCTTGCTCGCCGTGGGTGTCCATTCGTTTTTTGATGGCGTGATCTATTCGGTTTCGTTCGCGGCGAGCTTCCAGTCAGGTGTGTATGCGTCTCTGGGTCTGATCCTGCACGAGTTTGCCGAAGGCATCATCGCGTTCGCGATCCTGTCGCGGCACGGCTTCAAGGTGAAGGAGGCCCTCGTCTGGGCTTTCATTGCCGCCGCCGCGACCACGCCGCTGGGCGCGCTGGTCTCCGGACTGTTCGTCAACGGGCTCGGCGCGGGCACTATCACGGCGCTCTATGCCTTGTCGGCGGGCTTGCTGATCTATGTCGCGACCGGGCCGATGATGGAGCCGCTGAAGGAAGTCTCGCCGGTCCGGGCGATGGGCTCGCTCGGGGCAGGCGTGGTGTTTGCGCTCGCCGTCTTGGCGCTGCCGATCCACGATCACGGCGTGCTTGATAACCATGGTCATGGCCATGATCACACGGAGATCGACTTCCGCACACCCGGCACACCGGCGCCGCCGGCACACTGAGCGGACCCCGCCGGCGCCAGCGCCTGCCTGTCCGGCATACAGTTTGCACGGCCCCGGTCCAGACAAGGCGGGGGAGCACACGGTGCAACTATCGAAGAATGTCCGGCAGGTGATCGGCGCGGCCATCGGCGCCGCGATTGCGGCGGTGGTGTCGACCACTCTCGCGATGCCGGCCATGGAGCGTCACGAAGCCAAGTTCGGGAGCGGTGCAGCGACCGGGCCAGCCGAGATCACTCCGTAGGCGGAGCGCAGACCCAGAGCAAGGCGCGATCTGATGCAATCAGATCGCTTGCTCCAGTTGCTTGTTTGGTCGCAAACTCCTTCGCTCAACCGGCGGCCACTTGAGCGGAATTTGCTCTAGAGCGGCAGCTCGGTTGTGTTCTTGATACACTCCATCGCGAATGTCGCGCTGACATCCGCCAGATCAATGCGGCTGATAAGGTCGCGGTAGACCCGGTCATAATCCTGGACGCTGCCCACCTGAACCTTCAACAGATAGTCCACGTCACCTGCCATGCGGTAGAACTCGACGACTTCTGGAATCGCGCGCACGGCTTTCGCGAATCGCTCGACCCAGCCCGCCGAATGCTCTCGCGTGCGGATCGCGACGAAGACCGTTTGGCCTAGACCGACGCGCTCAGGATCGATCAGGGCCACCCTCTTCTGCAGGATACCCGCCTCTTCCAGCCGCTTGACCCGCCGCCAGCAGGTGTTGACCGAAATGCTGGCGCGGGCGGCCAATGTCTCGAGCGATTCACTGGCATCCGCCTGCAAGGCCCGCAGCAGCAGCTTGTCGGTATCATCAATATTTTCCATATCTGGCACTATTATCCGAAAATTCTTACTATTCCAGAGCCTTTCCGTCCAATTTTCTAGAATGATCCCGCAGTGAAGCGGCTGCATGATGCGCCTCTACCGCTGGAGCGCTTCATGTCCGCACTGCCCCTCCGAACCTCGTCCGCCCGCCTGACGGTCCCACCCCTGCCGACTTGCGAACCGGCGCGCCTGCGCAGCCTTGGCGCGCTGATCGGGCGCACACCGCTGATTTCCATCCGCCTGCGCTATCGTAGCCGCGAGCACGTGATCCATGCCAAGGCTGAGCATTACAATCTCACCGGCTCGATCAAGGACCGGATGGCGCTCTCGATCCTGACGCGCGCCTATCGCTCCGGCGCCCTGCAACCTGGCGACACGATTGCCGAGGCGACCAGCGGGAACGCCGGTATCGCCCTCGCCGCGCTCGGCCGGGCGCTGGGCCATCCGGTAGAGATCTTCATGCCCGACTGGATGAGCGACGAGCGCAAGTCCCTGCTGCGCAGCCTGGACGCGCGCCTCAACCTGATCAGCCGGGCCGACGGCGGCTTCCTCGGCGCCATTGCCGCCACGCAGCAACTGGCCGCCGCGCGCAATGACGTGTTCCTGCCCTGCCAGTTTTCAAATGGTGACAATTCACGTGCGCATCTCGAAACGACGGGTCCGGAGCTTCTGGCGCAGCTCGCCTGCCTGGGTCTTACCCCGGACGCGTTCGTTGCGGGCGTCGGGACAGGCGGCACGGTGATGGGAGTTGGCGCAGCCCTGCGCGCTGTGCACCCCGGCGTGCGTATCCATCCGCTGGAGCCGAAAGAATCCCCCACCCTCTCGACCGGTCACAAGGTGGGCAGCCACCGCATCCAGGGGATTTCGGATGATTTCATACCGGCGCTCGTGAACTTCAGTGCACTGAACGATGTGATCGCCGTCTCGGATGGTGATGCTATCCGCATGGCGCAGCGGCTGGCGCGCGAACTGGGACTGGCTGTCGGCATATCATCCGGTGCGAACCTGATCGGCGCCGTGATGGCGGCCGAACGGCTGGATGCCCGCGCCTGCGTCGCTACTGTGTTCTGCGATGACAACAAGAAGTATCTCTCGACTGCGCTCGCCGCCGAGGAGCCCGCGAAGGACGGCGATCTCGGCCCCGATATCGAGCTGCTGGACTTTGATGCGTCCTGCTGCGGCGCCTAGAGCCGGGCGCGATCTGATGGAATCAGGTCGCCGGCTCTGGTTTCTTGTTTTGTCGCGATGTCTTCCGCTCAACCGGTACCCACTTGAGCGGACATCGCTCTAGCGCTTCTTGGGAGCCGCTGCAGCTTACTCGGCCGGGCGGCTGGCGAAACGGCGCGTGAACTGCGTGACGCGCGGCGCAATCTCGGTTTCGAAACGTGAGCCGTTGAACACGCCGTAATGGCCGACGCCGGGCTGGATATAGTCCGAACGCATGTCTTTCGGGATGTTGGTGCAGATATCATGCGCGGCCTGCGTCTGGCCGATGCCGGAGATATCGTCCTTCTCGCCTTCCACCGTCATCAGCGCGACGGTGCGGATGGCGGATGGCTTGACGATGCGGTTGCCGCGATAATTGTAAATGCCGCGCGGCAGGTGGTGCTCCTGGAACACGCGCTGGATGGTCTGCAGGTAGAACTCTTCGGTCAGGTCGAGCACCGAGAGGTATTCGTCATAGAACTCGCGGTGCTTGCCGGCGCTGTCGCCGTCGCCGCCGACGAGGTGGTTGAAGAATTTCCACTGCGCATCGACATGCCGGCCCCAGTTCATGTTCATGAACGAGGAGAGTTGCACGAAGCCCGGATAGACGCGGCGCAGCATGCCCGGATAGGGACCCGGCACCGTGTGGATCATGTTCTCCTCGAACCAGGAGAAGGGGCGCTCTTCGGCCAGCTTGTTCGGCACGGTCGGCGAAAGGCGCGCATCAATCGGCGAGCCCATGAACGTCATCGTGGCCGGCAGCGCGGGATCTTCTTCCTCCGCCATCATCGAGATGGCTGCGAGCACCGGCGGGCCGGGCTGGCAGACGGCGAGCACATGCGCGCCGCCGCCAAGATGCGTCAGCATCTTCCGGACATGGTCTATATAGTCGTCAAGGTCGAACCGGCCGAGCCAGACAGGCGACATGCGCGCGTCGGTCCAGTCGGTGATGTAGACGTCATGCGTTGCCAGGAAACCTTCGACCGTGCCACGCAGCAGCGTCGCGTAGTGCCCGGACAGCGGCGCAACGATCAGCAGGCGGGGCAACGGCGCCGCGCCGGGGCGGCGGCAGGAGGCGAGGATGTCCGCATCCTTCTTGAAGTGGACGAGGCCGCACCAGGGCGAGCGCCAGGCGACTTCCGGCGTCACCGGGACCGTCACACTGTTGATGCGCACATTGTCGATGCGCCATTCGGGCTTGCCGTAATAGCGGGTCGCGCTCTCGAAAACGTCTGCCATGGCGGCGAGGGACTTGCCGTAACTTGTCTGCCCAAGCGGGTTCAGAGGCGACGCCAGCGCGGCCCGGCCCGCCTTGGCGGCCAGACGCATGGGCGCCATCGCGACCCGGTTCATTTCGACAAGGGAATACAGCATCGTGTAACCTGCCCTTCATGTTGCAGTGCAGCGTAAGCCGGGGATTGCGATCCCGCAATGGGCCTCGCCAGACGCGCGCAATTTTCGATGGTGAACACAAAGTGCTGAAAAAGTGACAATTTTCGCCTCCCAGAAGAACACCGCCCTCAGGCGGCCCTGCTAAAACTGCAGGGGCTGGGCCGAAACAGGAGGGATTTGCGATGTTCCTGAGCTGCCGACCGAACCCCCACGATGGCGGACGGATGACCCGCGCTCTGGTGTTCGAAAAGACGCCGGGCACCCATTTTGCCATCGATGCCGAAGCGCTGCACCGCCAGCCGGAATTGCTGAAACCGTTCGGCCGGGGCCTCGATGTGCGGATCCGCGTGCTGGACGCGCTGGCCTATCTGGCCGTCCTGATCGGCGTGTTGGCCGCCCTGCCCGTGGGCTGGTGGACGGCCGGTGTGGGCGTGCTGGTTTGCGTGCTGATGCTGGCGGTGAACCGGAAAACCGCCGGGCGCCTCGCACGCGCAGCAACGGAGCGCTCGACCGAGAGCTTCCGCCAGTTGCACGAAATCGGCTGTCTCTGGCTGGTGAAGGGCTAAAGCCCGAAGAGCCCCAGGATGGCGGCGATCAGCGAGGTCGCCGTAAACATCAGGATCAGGCCGACCGAAGTGCCGCGCTGTTCCTTGCGCTTGGTGCGCACACCGGGGGCATTCTTGCCTTCCTTCGGCGCCAGCATCATCCGGGTTGCGTAGAAACCGAACGCTGCGACGAGCGCCACGATGCCGGATACGAGGCTCGAGGCAAACAGGAACAGGCCGCCGGCCAGCGCCATCAGGAAGCCCAGCTGCGGGCTTGTCCGGTGGATGAGTTCGCGCACGTGCCCGTCAGCGCGCGCGCCCGTCAGCTTGTCGAAGCTGCAATTGGGCGACACGATCGCGGCCACCCAGGAGGCGCCGATGGCCAGCGCGCAGGCCATCAGGGCGAGATTGTTCAGGACAGATTGCAGGGTTTCGGGCATGGACCAGCTGTATCGGCGGATTCGCCTGCGTTCGGGAAGGGCCTAAAGGCGGGCCGGCATAAACCCTCCAGATTCTTGTAGTCGCCGCCCGCGCGAGAGCATTGGCGGCGCGGATTTGCCTGTGCAATCTGGGCGCGAGGAGGTCCGGCGACACGATGGCCTACAGGTTCAAGTCAGGCGACGCGTCGACGACCGAAGCCCTGCGCAGGATTGCGGCGGAGGAGTTCGCGGCCATTGGCTCAGCACTGGCGGACAAGTCAGTGCCGCTTCCCCGCAAGGTGCATGAAGGCCGCAAGGCGACCAAACGGCTGCGCGCCCTGCTGCGCCTGGTCGCGCCGGTTTTCCCGGAGGCCCGCGAAGAGATCGCCGTCCTGCGGGACGCGGCGGCCCGCCTGTCCGCGCTGAGAGACAAGGGCGCCTTGGCCGAAACGCTGGCCCGGCTGGACCTGCCGGAGGACGTCTCCGCTAACCTTGGCGCTGCCCTCAACAAGCGCCGCGCTGCTGGCACCGCCGCGCAGAAACGCCTGCTGGGAACCTTCGCCGGAGAGATGGCCGCAGCGGCCGGGCGCGCGCAATCCTGGACGCTGACGCAAACCGGCTGGCACGCCCTCGCGCCGGGCCTGCAGCGCAGCCATCGCCGGTTCCGCAAGTCCTTCGAAGCGGCACGGCGCGCCCGGGACGAAGAGCCCGTGCATGAGTTCCGCAAACGCGCGAAGGATCACTGGTACCAGACGCTGCTGCTGCGCGGCGCCTTTCCGGAAGTGATGGACGGCTACGCCGCTGCGGCCGAACGGCTCTGCGATGATCTCGGCGACTGGCGCGATCTCGGCCTGCTGGAAGCCGCCCTAATCGACGTGCCGGTGCATCTGCTTGCCAAACCCGATGCCGCGACCGCGCTGGCGTTGATCGCCAAAGCCCGCCGCCGCGCGTTGCGCCGAGCCTTAGGCACTTCGCGCCGCCTCGCGGGCGAGAAGCCGCGCGCCTATACCGCCCGGCTGGCGGCCTGGTCAAAGACGCGGGGCTGAGCCCCAACGAAAACGGGCCGCAGCAAAGTGCTGCGGCCCGCCTTCATCTGTGTGCTGAGGACCGGATCAGAAAGCGTAGCGGGCCATGAGCTGGAATACCGGGCCGGCTTCTTCGGATTCGAGTTCGTACTCGTCAAAGCTGCGGTCGATCTGGTCCTGGATCGTGGTGAACTTGTTGAACACTTCGTCCTTCGAACCGTTCAGCAGGTTCGAGCCGACGGCCCGGATCGTGAAGCTGTCACCGAGGCGTTTCTCGATGAAGACTTCAAGGTCGGCGCCATAAGACGTGGTGATCTCTTCGCCGATCACGCGGCCGAAAGCGTCACCCTGCTTGCGATAGGTTGCGCCGAAAGCCGCGTCCAACGCAACGAGGTCGTGGATGAAACCGAAGTTGTAGACGAACTCGGATTGATCGTTGAAGCGGCGCGATCCGAACCCGTCTTCGATATCGCTGTCGAGCCAGGAGAAGTTGGCGAAGGCACCCGTATTCGGGAGGCCAACGACGGTCAGCGGCGTGGAGAGGTCGAGTTCGATACCGTAGACACTGCCATCACCGGTGTTCTGCGGCTGCAGCACAAAGGTGCCGGGCCCTTCCGAGCCTTCAACGCCGGTGTTGGCGACTTCAACCAGGTCTTTGACGTCGCGGTAGAACAGGTTGACCCCGAACACGCCGGCCGAACCGAGGCGGCGCTCGTAGCCGAGATCGGCGCCCCAGGCGCTTTCCGGCTCAAGGTCCGGATTGCCGAGCAGGTCGTTGTCGCCAAGTTCGGCTTCTAGCAGCGCCGGCGAGATGAAGTCGAAGTTGGGCCGGCGGACCGTGCGCGCCACGGAGGCGGAAATCCGGTCGGCAGCGGTGACGTCATACTTCAGGTGAGCCGAAGGCAGCAAGAACGAGAAGTTGTTGTTCGTGGCGCGATCGGCCGGAGCCACGGTGAGGTCCGTGATGTCGACTGTCGTGTTCTCGTAGCGAAGGCCGGCTTCCCAGGCGAGGGGGCCGCTTTCGCCGTTCAGCACGGCAAAGCCGTCGAAACGTTCCTCGTCAATCTGGCTCAGGCCACCAACAACGGGCTGCAGGTTCGTCCAGCCGATCCGGGCCACTTCCGGGTTGTTCGAGAATTGATCCCAGGTATTGCGGAGGGCAACCGGTACGTTGAACCGGTTGCGCTGCGTGCGAATGTCGGTGTCGCGTTGCTTAACCTGATAGAAGAGGCCGAACTCAAACTCGGTGTTGTCGCCGGTCTCGATCTCATGCGCGAATTCGCCGAAGAACTCTTCATCGACGATACCGACAATCGTAAGATCGCCCGTGTAACGCGGCGTGGTGCGATCAAAGTCGATTTCGTCTTCCGTCTCGTACTGGCTCTCGTCGAAATTCGCGAGGCCGACTTTCAGAGTGGTTTCACCCGCCGCCCATTCTTCCTCGACGACCGCACGCAGGGAGTAGTTCTCCTGGTTGATCTCGTTGAGGTTGGCATTGTCGGTCAGAAGGTTGCCCGCAACGGCGCGGCGCACCGGACCGGTGATTGCGGTCGGATCGTCATACTCGAACGAACGTTCGTCTTCAGTCCTTTCGGTCTTCACGTAGAAGCCGGAAAGGTTGATGTCGGTGCCGTCGTCGGAATCGATGCTGTAATCGGCGTTGAAGGAGTAATCCGTGCCGTCGCGCGTGTCGGTCTGGTCTTCGCGGTTGTCGAAATCATCGACGCGGAAGGTCGGGTTATTCTCAGGGCTGTCGCCGAAGCGCTGCGAAGACTTGAGTTTCGGGTTGTAACGGCCCTGCAGGTTTGCGCCGAGCAAAAGGCGGCCCGGACCAACTGCGCCGCCATAGACGCCGCCGAGGCTTTCCTTGAACTCGCCGTCGTCGAATGCCAGACCGCCAACGCGGATATAGCCGCCGTCCAGTTCGTAGCCGTCACGCAGGACGATGTTCAGTGTACCCGCAAGGGCGTCACCCGAACGGCGGGCCGACGAGGAGCGGACGATTTCGACGCGGTCGATCAGTTCGGCCGGGATGCGGTCGAGGAAGAAGGAACGGTCGGCGTTCGAACCGGGAACCTTTTCGCCGTTGATGAGGATCTGGGTGTAGCCCGGGTCGAGGCCGCGCAGACGTGCGCCGTCGCTCTCGATCACGTCGGACAGGAAGGTAACCGAAGGCACGCGCTTGAGGGCGTCGCCGGCGGTCAGCGGCTCGAAGCGCTGGAAATAGTCCTGGCCATATTCGAGCGTCTGGACGGTTTCTTCGCTGCGGTTGCGATAGGTGATCTCGCCCTGAACCACGACCGTCTCGGCACGGAGGATCGGATCCTCCTCTTCGGTGGTTGCCGCCGGCGCAGTCTGCGCGGATGCGGAGATGGCTGCGCTCAGGCAAAGCGTGACGAAGCTCGCCCCGGCAAGGAGAGAAAGTTTGGTTTTCATGGAACACCCCAGTTGTCTATGCAGGGCGGCTACCACTGGATCTTCGCAATCAGGTGACGGATCAGTATCATTTTTGTGACAGTATCTTTTGTGTCACAGCAGAGCGATATGGCGGCGCCAATCGCCGCGCTGAACTGAAGGAGACCTGTCACATACTAAGCCCAACTCTCCGTGCTGCCGCCTCTGTTTTTGCCGATTCGGCCTGCGCTTCGGCGCCGCCAACCAGAACTTCCGGATCCTTTTGCGAACTTGTGAACCTGAACGACGCGACCTATACAGCCTACCAGGAAGGTCCGGACCATGATCGTCTTCTTCAGTATGAAGAATACAGCTGGACCGCGAAGTTTGGTGTCAAAGCGAACTTCCGATGAGATGCACCGGTCCTGGCGAGATGCCAGGACCGGTGGCTTCCTTCGGGATAGATTCAAGAGTTCAGGAGGAGAGCGTCATGCAGAAAACCCTTATGGTCGGGGTCCTGGCGTTGGCGCTTTCCGCATGTAGCCATACGGGCACTGCAAGTGCAGACAGCCGGACGGCGCGGTTCGCTGTCGTGGGAGACACCGGCTACATTCCCTCATACGAGCGCTATGACGAAGAGGACACCCCGCACCGCACGCTGGGTTCCTATCTTTCCGCGCAGGCCATCGACTGGCTGGAACGCAACCCGGACATGGCCGGATTCACACCAACGCCCTGGGTTTTCGAATCCGCCCTCGGCGGCTTTATCGAAGCCAGCGGGATGTATCCGGTTGCCTTCGCTGCCGACGAGATTTGCCGGACGCTCGGTTGCAATTTCGCGGCAATGGTCGGCGACAATATCTATCCCGATGGTGCCACTCTCGGCGCTGACGGCGTCACCGATGCGCGCCGCTTCTACGACATGCTGGATCGTCCCTATGGCAAGCTGGGCGCCGGTACGCCGGGTTTCACCATCTACGCCCTGATGGGAAATCACGACTGGCGCATCTCCCGCGAAGCCACGACGGCGCAGATGAACTACTTTCAGGACCATCCCAATTTCACGATGCCTGATTTTTTCTACCGCGCCGAACCAGCCGGCCTTGAAGGCTTCGTCGAACTCTTCGTCGTGGACACCGAAATGTTGCTGGCCAGCACATCGGTGCATGTCAACAATCTGGATGCGGAGGGCCGCGAAGTCCGGACCGGCGAAATGGAAGCCTGGGACGACTTCGTGAAGCCCGCCACGGAGGGCGAAAAGCGCATGGTCGAATGGCTCAGCCAGTCGCTCGCGGAGTCCAGGGCCCGCTGGAAAATCGTCATCGGCCATCATGCACTCTGGTCCGGCGGGGGCAGCAAGTTCGAGAAGGCGCACTCCTTACGCGCGCTTTACATGGGCGCTGTTTGTCAGCATGCCGACGTCTACATCTCCGGCGATGACCACATGCTTGAGGTCTATGAGGATGATTGCCGCAGCGAAGGCGTCACCGGCCGCCCGCCCTTGCCGCTGCTTGTTTCCGGCGCGGGCTCCAAATACCGGCCGCTTCATCCGAAATTCATGGCCAACCAGCTCGCTGCCAACCCGGGACTTTCCAATCCGTTCTCGAAGGGCAATATCTGGGGCCTGATGCATCTTGAACTGACCGAAGACGAGATGACCGTGCGCGTCTTTACAACGCCGGAAGACATGTCCGGCCGCCCCGTGCCGGAAGCCACCTTGGCCTATCAGCGCCGCTCAGCTGACTGACATTTGGCTGACATTGCCAGTCAGGCGTTTGGCAGTCCGGACCGGCAATGCCCCTAGACTTCTCATTCAAGAAGGAAATTCCTCCATGTTGCGCCCCTCCCTCTTCGCCGCCGCCACGTCTTTCGCGCTCATCGCCGGCTGCGCGTCCGCCCCTCCGGTCATCGACGGGCAGGTCATCGTCACCGCCACAATGGAGACGGCCCCGGCCGGTGCTCGCGGCGACGCGGCGGATGATCCGGCCCTCTGGCTGCACCCGCAGGACGCGGCGAAATCGCTGATCCTCGGCACCAACAAGCAGGAAGGCCTCGTCGTCTACAATCTCGACGGAAGCGAAGCGGCGCGTCTGCCGATCGGCCTGATCAACAATGTCGATCTCCGTCAGTCTGCGGATCGCCCCTATGATGTCGCCGTGGCCAGCAATGACCAGGTGAATGCGATTTCCGTGTTTCTGGTCGACCGCGCCACAGGCGCCGTTTCGCACCGGGGCGACGTGCCGACCGGTCGCCTGGAGCCGTATGGCATCTGCTCAGGACGCGAAGGCGGCCGGGACCTGGCAGGTGTGACGTACAAGGACGGAACGGTGGAAATCTGGGCCGTTTCCGAGAGCCCCCCAGAGCTGACCGGCGAACTTCTGAAGACGGTAAAGCTGGCAACCCAGCTGGAAGGCTGCGTGTTTGACGAGGTGCAGGGCCTGCTGTTCGTGGGCGAGGAAAATCAGGGTCTCTGGAAGATGGCCTACCGCGATGCCGCGCTTGTGCCGGAGCAGATCGATGTCGTCGGCGGCGCGGCCGGCTTGGTGGCGGATGTCGAAGGTGTCTCGCTGTGGCGCGGCAGGGACGGCGCCGGCTGGATCGTCGTCTCGGCCCAGTCCGCAAACCGGTTCGTGGTCTACGATCGCAAGGCCCCGCACACCCCGATGGGCAGCTTCTCCATCGGCGAGAACGCCGCCCTCGGCATCGACGCCGTGACGCATACGGACGGTCTCGACGTCTTCTCCGGCGCGCTGCCTGGCTATCCGCGCGGCATACTGACCGTTCAGGACGACGGCAACCCGAAGTCCGGGCAGGACCAGAACTTCAAGGTTATCAGCTGGGCGGATATCGAACAGGCGCTCGGCCTGCCGGTTCTCGAAGCGGAATAGACCAGCCGATCAGCCGGGGCTCAGCGCGAGCCCCGGCTGATCGGCCCACGGAGCGGGCAGGCACTAGCCGAGCGCTGTTTCGTAGACCTTGGCATAGTCGTCTGCGCTCATCGGGCGCGGGTTGCCGAAGTGGGCGAGGTCTTTCAGCGCGTAGTCGACGATGCCCGGCGCGTCCGATGCGGCGAGTCCCATCGCCGTCAGGTTCTTCGGAATGCCAATGGTGTTGTTGAGATCCTGAATCGCGTCGGCCAGATCAGCGCCCGCTTTCAGGCCCATGACCTGCCGCAGGCGGACGTATTTGGCGTCCGCCGCGCCGTGATGGAAGCGCAGGATGTGGGGCAGGAAAACGGCGTTCAGCGTGCCGTGGTGCAGCTTCTTCTGTTCCAGACGCCCGGCCGCATGGCTTAGCGCATGCACGCCGCCGAGGCCTTTCACGAAGGCAAGCGCGCCCTCATAGCTCGCCATCATCATGTGCCAGCGCGCTTCGGCGTCCGAGCCGTCCTTGACCGCGCGTACCAGCATGCCCTGACCGAAGGCGCGCTGCGCGCCGTCATAGCCGATACCTTCCGCAGGCGGATTGATCGACGGTGTCAGCACCGCTTCGATACAATGCGTCAGTGCGTCCATGCCGGTTGCCGCGGTGAGACCCGCGGGCAGGCCGAGCGTCAGGTCCGGATCGCAGAGCGCGACCACGGGGATCAGGTTCGGTGAGGCAAAGGTTTCCTTGCGGCCATTCTCCATGATGATGACCATGCCGACCGAGACTTCCGAGCCGGTACCTGCCGTGGTCGGTATCGCGATCAGGGGCGGGATCTTGCCGATCTTCTTGGCGCCGCCGATGATCGCCGCGTAGGTTTCCAGCGGTTCGCTATGGGAAGCCAGGAGGCCGATCGCCTTGGCGTGGTCCATGGACGAGCCGCCGCCGACCGCGATGATGCCGTCTGCGCCGGACTCCTTATAGAGCTTTGCCGCAATCTTCGTCTGCGTCTCGGTCGGGTTCGAGACCGTCTCGGCAAACACGCCGGCCGGCGCCACGCCGAGTGCATCCTCGACCTTTGCCAGGATGCCGGAGGCCTTGATGCCCGCGTCCGTGACGATGAAGGGCCGGGTGATCCCCTTGCCCTTGGCCAGCGCCGCAAGCTGTTTCAGCGCCCCAGCATCAAACACGCATTGGGTGAGAAAATTCATGACGGGCATCAGGTGCACTCCAGCCGGGAACAAGGAAAGGGGCCATGTTCCCAACTGGAGGCCGGAAGTTCAAGCCTTTCCTCAGGGGCAGGCGCCTACCCCTTGAGCACACGCGAAATGTGCAGTGGCAAGGAATTCCTCTGCGGGTCCCCGCCGCATTCCCCTCAACCTGCGCCGCTGCGAATTTCGTCTCAATACGGACGATTACTTAGTCGCGCGCTTGTGCCGCGCGGCTCGCCGACGCGCGTCAAGCTGGCCAATTTCACGAACAATTCCAGAGGTTTAACTAGGATCCATCACTCACCAAAATGATGGGAACCAAGCGATGAAAAAGCTCCTTCTTGCCGCTCTGATGATGGGCACAGCCCTCACCGGACTTGCCGGAACCGCGACGGCGGAAGACAGTCCCTGGATGCTGCGCGCGCGCGTCCTTGCCGTGCTGCCGGACGAATCTGCCGCGCTGTCGGTTGGCGGCGCAGGCCTCGCGGGCGACGCCGACATCGGCGACCAGTATGTCCCCGAATTCGACATCACCTACTTCTTCACCGACAACATCGCCGCCGAGCTGATCCTCGCCGTCACACCGCATGATGTCAGCGCCGTCAACGTGACCGTACCGGGCGCCCTGACCAACGCCACCGTCGATCTGGGCGACGTCTGGCTCCTGCCGCCGACCCTGACCCTGCAATACCACTTCCAGAACGGCAGCAAGTTCAAGCCCTATGTCGGCGCCGGCGTGAACGCGACCTTCTTCTTCAACGAGGACGAAGGCCCGGTCGCAGACGGCATGGACTATGATCCGAGCTTCGGACCCGCCGTGCAGGCTGGTTTCGACTACGACCTCGACGGCAAGGAGGGCGGCTTCGCCCTCAACGTCGACATCAAGAAGATCTGGATCAACACGGATGTGACGGTCGACTTCACGACCGCCCTGGGCGCCACCGTGAACGCCGATGTCGATATCAACCCGCTCGTCGTGGGCGTCGGCCTCGCCTACAAATACTGAGGCCCTGCCGGCCTTGCCGGCAGCCAGCCGCAGTTACGCCGCGTCTCCTACCCCACAGGAGGCGCGGCGTTCCTGTTTTCTGCGCGCCACCTCTTTGCGCGGCGGTTTCAAGGCGCTACCCGTGGGGAATGACGATCCTGACCGTGAAAGACCTCGCCGTAAATTTCGACACCGCTGATGGCACCGTAAACGCTGTCAGGGGAATTTCCTTTCAGGTATCAGCCGGTGAATGCCTCGGCATCGTCGGCGAAAGCGGCTCCGGCAAGAGCCAGTCGGCCCTTGCGGCGATGGGACTGCTCGCCGAGAACGGCAGCGCTACCGGCCAGATCCTGTTCAACGGCACAGACATGCTGACGGCCCCCAAGGCCGAGCTGCGCAGGATCCGCGGCGCCGAGATGTCGATGATCTTCCAGGACCCGCTGACCAGCCTGACGCCCCACATGACGGTCGGCGCCCAGATGCGCGAGATCCTGGCGCTGCACAAAGGCCTGAAAGGCAACGAGGCCAACAAGCGCTGCGTCGACTGGCTTGAGCATGTCCGCATTCCGGAAGCCGCCCGCCGGCTCGACCAGTTCCCCCATGAGCTCTCCGGCGGCATGCGCCAGCGAGTGATGATTGCCATCGCCATGCTGTGCGGCCCGAAACTGCTGATCGCCGACGAGCCGACCACTGCGCTTGACGTGACCGTGCAGGCACAGGTCCTCGAGCTGATGGACGAACTGAAGCGGGAGACCGGCACCGGCATCGTCCTGATCACCCACAACATGGGCGTCGTCGCCCGCATGTGCGACCGCGTGATTGTGATGCGTCACGGCGAGATCGTCGAACAGGGCGCGGTGGACGACATCTTCTACGCCCCGCGACATCCCTACACCAAGATGCTGCTGGCCGCCGTTCCGCGCATCGACCTGCCGGATCCGCCGGGCCGCCCGCCCCTCTCTCCTGCCCCCTCTCCGGACATCGCCCCGGTGCTGCAGGTCGATGACATGAAGGTTCACTTCCCGATCCAGGTGAAGGGCGGCCTGTTCGGCAAGACCAAGCCGCTGAAGGCCGTCAACGGCGTCAGCTTCGACCTGCGCCCTGGCGAAACGCTCGGCGTCGTCGGCGAATCCGGCTGCGGCAAGTCCACTCTCGCTCGCGGCGTGCTGCGCCTTATTCCGCCGACCGCCGGTACGGTCGCCTGGCTCGGCAAGGACATCTCGAAGGCCGGCGCCCGCGAAATGAATGCCCTGCGCGACGACCTGCAGATCGTCTTCCAGGACCCCCTCGCCAGCCTCGACCCACGGATGACGATCGGCGCTTCGATTGCCGAACCCCTGCAGGTTCACGAGCCGGGCCTCAACAGACTACAGCGCGAAGCGAAGGTGCGCGAGATCCTGCCCCGCGTCGGCCTCGATCCGAACCTCATCAACCGCTATCCGCATGAGCTCTCCGGCGGCCAGAACCAGCGCGTCGGCATTGCCCGCGCGATGATCCTGCAGCCGAAACTGGTGATCTGCGACGAGGCCGTCTCGGCCCTCGACGTATCCGTGCAGGCGCAGGTCGTGGACCTGCTGATCGAACTGCAGAAGGAGTTCGGCCTTGCGATGATTTTCATCAGCCATGACCTCGCGGTCGTCCGCCAGATCAGCCACCGCGTCATGGTGCTGTATCTTGGGCGCGTCGTCGAACTGGCCGGGCGCAGCACCATCTATACCGATGCCCGCCATCCCTACACCAAGGCCCTGATCGCCGCCGTGCCGAACGCGGACCCCAGAGGTGAGCGGGCGCGCGAAAAGCTGAAGCTGACCGGCGACCTGCCTAGCCCCCTCGACAGCCGGGCGGCGCTGCGGTTCCTCAAATCCAAGGTCATCGATAACCCTGAAGCCGAGCAGTACCAGGCCCAGCTCGTCCCCATTGGCCCCGGTCATTGGGTCGCCGAGCATGACCCAGCTCCGGGCACAGCGGGATTGCTTGTAAGTTAAGGCCTCCCCGCATAGGGTTCGCCCGCTTCAGCCGGACCCCGCCCCATGCCCGATACCTTGCCGCCAGACCCCCTTGTAACGCTTGCCGACGTGCAGGCCGCCGCCAAAGTCCTCGAAGGAAACATCGAGCGGACGGAGCTGGCGCATTCGCGCACCCTGTCGGCGATTACCGGGGCGGATATCTGGATCAAGTTCGAGAACCGCCAGTACACGGCGGCCTTCAAGGAGCGCGGCGCGCTCAACAAGCTGTCCAAGCTGACCGACGACGAAAAGCGCCGCGGCGTGATTGCAGCCTCGGCCGGTAACCATGCCCAGGGCGTCGCCTACCATGCCCGCCGCCTCGGCATCCCGGCGACGATCGTGATGGCCGAGACCACGCCTTTCAACAAGGTCGAGCATACCCGCGACCACGGCGCCCGGGTCATCCTCGAAGGCCTCATGTTCGACGAGGCGAAGGACTACGCCCTCAAGCTCGGCGAGAAGGAAGGCCTGGTCTTCATCCACCCGTTCGATGACCTCGACATCATCGCCGGCCAGGGCACCATCGCGCTCGAAATGCTGGCCGATCAGCCAGACCTCGACACCCTCGTCGTGCCCATCGGCGGCGGCGGACTGATCTCCGGCATCGCAGTCGCGGCAAAGGCGCTGAAGCCGGACATCAAGATCATCGGCGTCGAAGCCGCGATGTACCCTTGCATGCACGCCGCCCTGCGCGGCAAGACGCCCAAGATGGGCGGCGCCACAATCGCCGAAGGCATCGCCGTGAAAGAAGTCGGCAAGCTGACGCGCCGCATCGCCGAGCAGCTGCTGGACGACATCCTCCTCGTTGAGGAAGAACACCTCGAGCGCGCGATCACGCTGTTCGCCGAAGTCGAGAAGACGATTGCCGAAGGCGCAGGCGCCGCCGGTCTCGCCGCGCTGCTCGCGCATCCGACACGCTTCTATGGCCGCAAGGTTGGCCTGGTCCTCTGCGGCGGCAATATCGACACGCGTCTCCTCGCTTCGGTGCTGACCCGCGCCCTCGTGCGCGAGAACCGGCTCGCCCGCATCCGCATCGTCGGCGATGACCGCCCGGGCCTGCTCGCACTTGTTTCCAAGATCATCGGCGACAACGGCGCCAATATCATGGAAGTCGCCCACAACCGGATCGCGCTTGACGTGCCGGCCAAGGGCGCTGAGTTCGACATCCTGATGGAAACCCGTGACAGCCAGCATACGCAGGAAGTCATCGATGCCCTTGCCCAGGCGGGATACCCGCCGCGCGCGATCTGATCCCCCGAAGAGAGACAAGCTCACATGCTCCGCACACTGCTTATCCCCGCTCTGGCTGCCCTAACCCTGACGGCCTGCTCGCCAAACCCCATCACCGCGCCGGCTGACGGCGTCCTTCCCCCACCGCCCTTCACGGATGACACCATGCCTGCTGCCTTCAAGGACCACCTGCCCTGGAACCCGACGGGTCAGGATGTCAAAAACGGTCCGATGGGCCTGCAATACATCGTGCTGAAGGAAGGCCCGGACGGCGGCAAGAAGCCGGTCGCGACCGACCGCGTAAGCGTCCATTATGAAGGCCGCCTTGCCACCGGCGAGAAATTCGACTCCTCGCTCGACCGCGGCGAGCCCGCCAGCTTCCGTCTCAACCAGGTCATCCCCGGCTGGACGATGGGCCTGCAGGAAATGTCCGAAGGCGACGAATACCTCTTCTACATCCCGAGCGCTCTCGCATACGGCGACCAGCCGCGCGGCGATGTGATCAAGGCGGGCGACGACCTTGTCTTCCTTGTCCAGCTGCTCGGCATCGAGGTGCCGAAAGTGGCCGACGCCGACGCCTGGACGAAATACTTCCCATGGAACCCGGCCGCTCCGGAAGTCGTGAAAACCGAATCCGGCCTGCAATACGCCGTGCTCGCCAGCGGCGACCCGGCGGGCGCACCGCCCGTGAACGGACAATTCGTTCTCGTCCACTATGAAGGCCGCCTCGCCGACACCGGCGCCCTGTTCGACAGCTCTTATGAGCGCGGCGAACCGGAAGCATTCCCGTCGAACGGCCTCATCGACGGCTGGGTTGAAGCCCTCGCCCTCATGAAGCCGGGCGATCGCTGGATGGTCTACGTGCCGGCCAACCTCGCCTACGGCGCCGAAGGCACGCCCGGCGGCCCGATCCCGCCGAACGCGCCGCTACAGTTCGAAGTCGAGCTGATCAGCGTGATGCAGTAACCCCATGGCCGTTTCCGCCGAAACCCTAGCCAGCATTGCCCTCGCCGCTGGCAAGGAGATCATGCGCGTCTACCGCACCGATTTCTCGGTCGAGACCAAGCTGGATGCGTCCCTTCTGACGGAGGCAGACGGTCTCGCCGAAGCAATCATCCTGAAGGGGCTGGCCGAGGCCGAGCCGGAGCTTCAGGTGATCGCGGAAGAATCAGTGGCCGGCGGAAACATCCCCGAACACGGCAGCCGCTTCGCGCTCGTCGATCCGCTCGACGGCACCAAGGAGTTCGTCGCGAAGAATGGCGAGTTCACGGTCAATATCGCGATCATCGAGCACGGCCGCCCGGTGATGGGCGTCGTCTATGCCCCGGCGCTACACCGCCTGTTCGTCGCCGAAAGCCCGTCCATCGCCTGGCAGTCGAAAGCCGCGCCGGATGGCCCGGTGCCGAGGAAGCGCAACTCCCTGCGCATCCGTCCGGCGCCTGCGGACGGCCTCACCGCGGTCGCCTCCAAGTCCCACCGCTCGCCGGAAACCGACACCTGGCTCGCGAAGTATCCGGTGAAGGAAATCGCTGGCGCAGGCTCCGCCCTCAAGTTTTGTCTCGTCGCGGCCGGTGAAGCGGACGTCTATCCCCGCCTTGGCCGCACCATGGAATGGGACACTGCCGCCGGGCAGGCTGTCGTGGAAGCCGCCGGTGGCCGCGTCCTGACACTCGACCACGCGCCCCTGCTCTACGGCAAGCGGGACCGCGGATACGACAATCCGGACTTTATCGTGTACGGAGATGTGACGCCGCTTTGACGGCGCGGGGGTTCAGCATGGCACGGCAATATTTCGGCACAGACGGAATCCGTGGGCGGATCAACAAGGCCCCGATGACGGCCGAGACCGCTCTGCGCCTCGCCATCGCTGCGGCGCGGACTTTCGCCCCGGAAGGTTGCCGCGAAGTCGTCATCGGCCGCGACACGCGCCGCTCCGGCAAGATGATCGAAGCCGCCCTGATCGCCGGCCTCACCTCGATGGGCGTCAAGCCGGTCCGCCTCGGCGTCGTGCCCACGCCCGCCGTCGCGCTGATCACCCGGGAGACCGGCGCCGCGCTCGGCTTCATGGTCTCGGCCAGCCACAACAAGTACGAAGACAACGGCCTGAAACTCTTCAGCCCCGAAGGCGTGAAGTTCACGGATGATGTCGAGGAAGCGCTCGAAGCGGCGATGGCCGCCGCCTTTGAAGGCGACTATGCGCCGCCGGCCGCGATTTCCGAACCCGCCGGCATGGCGGGCGCCGGCCGGCGCTATATCGGCCGCTGCCTCGAGACGATCGGCAAGGGCCAGGACTTCTCGCGTCTGAAAGTCGTGCTCGACTGCGCCCACGGCGCCGGCTTCGAAACGGCGCCCGAAGCGCTGCGCCGCCTCGGCGCGCAGCTGACGCTGATCGGCGCCGAGCCGGACGGCGTCAACATCAATGCCGGCGTAGGCTCTACAGCGACCGGCGCGCTGAAAGCCGCCGTGCTCGAAACCGGCGCGGACATCGGCATCGCCCTCGACGGCGACGCGGACCGCCTGATCGTCGTGGACGAAACCGGCGAGGAAGCGGACGGCGACCAGGTGATGGCGCTGATTGCGTCCGAGATGCACCGCACGCAGCGCCTCAAGGGCGGCGGCATGGTCGCCACGGTCATGTCCAACATGGGCCTCGACGAATACCTGAAAGCCTCCGACCTCTCGCTCGCGCGCACGAAAGTCGGCGACCGGTATGTCGGCGAGCACATGCGCCAGCACGGCTTCAATCTCGGCGGCGAGCAATCCGGCCACATCATCCTGTCGGATGTCTCGACCACCGGCGACGGCCTGCTCGCAGGCCTGCAGGTGCTCGCGGTGCTCGCCGCGCGCGGTGGCAAAGCCTCTACCCTGCTGCGCGTGTTCGAACCGGCGCCGCAGAAACTCGTCAACATCCGCTATACCGGCGCCAACCCTATCGAATCTGATAGGGTCAAGGCCGCGCTGGCCGAAGCGGACGCCCTGCTCGGAAGCCGTGGACGGATGGTCGTGCGTAAATCCGGCACGGAGCCGTTGATCCGCGTGATGGCCGAAGCGCTCGACGCCGAACTCATGCACCGCGCGCTCGCCCTCGTTGCGGACGCTGTAAAAGCGCAGGCCTGACAGCAGGAAGCCTCTCCCCGCGTCACCGGTTGCATGGCATCCTGAAGGCACTATTCGTCAGGCAGCAAAGCCCGCACCGATACCGGAGGAGACATATCATGGCCGAGGGACAGACCCTGCCCGCATTCCGCCCCCTGCCGCAGAAGACGCCGGACGTCTCGATGACGCGCAAGGATGGCACGTTCTACATCTCCGCTAACCAGGCCCCCGGCGATCGCCCGAAGACGGTGCCGCATTGCCTCGACGAGCGCGCCGCGCAGCATCCGGAGCGTCCCTTCCTGCGGGAACGTGATCCGAAGACGGATGAATGGGTGACGCTGACTTACGGCGAAGCGAAGACGATCACTGACAGCCTCGCCCAGGCTTTCCTCGATCTCGGCGCCGGCCCCGATGCGCCCGTCATGCTGCTCTCGGGCAACTCGATCCGCGCCGCGATGGTCATCCTCGCCGCGCAGAAGATCGGCGCCCCGGCGGCCCCGATCTCCGTTCCCTATTCCACGATGTCGTCTGATTTCGACAAGCTGAAGCATTGCTTCAACACGGTGAAACCCGCCGTCGTCTTTGCCGAACAGCTCGCGCCCTTCAAGAAAGCCATAGCCGCGCTCCCCGCCGGCGCGTTCAAGATCGTCAGCGCCGCGCCCGAGGGCGACAATGCGGTGATCTCCTATGACGCGCTCTGCGCCACCACGCCGACGCCCGCCGTCGCCGCCGCCATGGCGAAACTGAACGATGCCAGCATCGCGAAATACCTCTTCACCTCCGGCTCGACCGGCATGCCGAAGCCGGTGCCGACGACGCAGGGCGCCATGTGTTCGATGATCGGCGGCCAGGAAGGCCTGAAGGATACCAGCCGCGACCCCGAGCACGATCCGGACCGCGTCGACAGCTTCCTCGACTGGCTCCCCTGGAACCACATCTCCGGCTCCAACGTGAACTTCAACGGCGCGCTCTGGAACGGCTCGACCTTCTGGATCGATGGCGGCAAGCCGACGCCCGCCCTCTTCCACGAGACCATCCGCAACATCCGCGAAGCCAGTCCGTCCGTGTTCGGAACAGCGCCCATCGCCCTCTCCATGCTCGCCGAAGCCATGGAGCAGGACGACTCTCTGCTGAAAGCCTTCTTCAAGAACATGCGCTCTATCGGATATGGCGGCGCGACGCTCTCGGACGACCTCTATGACCGCCTGCAGGCCCTCTCGATCAAGGCCACCGGCCGCCGCATTCCCATCGTCACCATGTACGGCGCCACCGAAACGCAGGGCATCACCGTGGTGCATTGGGAAGTCGAACGCGTCGGCCTGATCGGCCTGCCGCTGCCGGGCACGACCCTGAAACTGGTGCCGAACGGCGAGAAACTGGAAGTCCGCGTCAAGGGCCCGACCGTCATGCCGGGCTATCTGGGCGACCCGAAGAAGAACGCCGAAGTGTTCGACGAGGAAGGCTTCTACTGCCTCGGCGACGCGGTGAAGTTCGTCGACGAGACCGACCCGAACAAGGGCCTGATCTTCGACGGCCGCGTCGGGGAGGATTTCAAGCTCTCCTCCGGCACCTGGGTCTCGGTCGGCACGCTGCGTCCGGATTTCGTCGCCGCCTGCTCGCCGCTGATTTTTGACGCCGTGATCTGCGGCCAGGACAAGGACTTCGCCACCGCCCTCGTCTGGCCTTCGCCCGCCACCGCCGAGCAATACATCAAGGCGGCCGGCGATCCGGCCAAGGGCTTTGCCGCGCTCGTCGGCGACCTGACCCGCAAGGCCGCCGCCTTCAACGCGTCCGAACAGGGCTCGTCCCGCCGTATCAAGCGCCTGATGGTGATGACCGAAGCGCCCAGCATCGATGCCGGCGAGATCACCGACAAGGGCTATGTGAACCAGCGCCTCGTCATTTCCCGCCGCGCAAATCTTGTGCAGGCCCTGTATGCCGAGCCGCTTGCGCCGGGCGTTATCGCGCTCTGAGGCCGCATTCACCGGGCCGTGATTGGCCCGGTGCTTGCATCGTCATCACCCTGCCCTCACATCGCCGGAATTGGCAGGCAGTGGCGCGCACATGACGTTCGATGACGCCTTTCGCAACCTTCGGGGCCGGTTCAGTTTTCCGGAACTGAAGCCGCTTGACCTGAAACTCCCCGTCGACCGCCTGCGCCGCGAATTCCTGCGCATGGACTACAGCGCCGAGCCGGATGCGCCGGAGCTGGCGGAAGTCCGTCCGCTGATCATTCCGGGCGCCGCCGGCAATATCAAGGCGCGCCTGTACGTGCCCCTCGGCGCCGGCGTGCCGCCCGGCCCCGGCATCCTGTTCTTCCATGGCGGCGGCTTTGTCCTCGGCGATCTCGACAGCCATGACATGCTGTGCCGCCGCCTGGCCGAAGGCTCGCGTTGCCGCGTGCTGGCCATCGACTACCGCCTCGCGCCCGAAAACCGCTTCCCCAGCGCGCACGAGGACGCCCTCGCGGCCTGGGCCTGGGTGCAGGAGCGCGGCGCGGCGAAAGCCGGCATCGACCCGGCCCGCGTCGCCGTGGCCGGTGACAGCGCCGGCGGCAATATCGCGGCCTATCTGGCGCAGGAGATGGTGCGCGTCCGGGGGCCGAAGCCCGCCTTCCAGCTGCTGCTCTATCCCCTGCTCCAGTTCGCCGACATCCGCTCCAAGAAGATGACCCCGCAGGAAAGCGGCCTGTTCATCTCGGCCGGGCTGTTCGAGTTCTTCCGCGGCCATTACCTGCCCGACCCCGGCGCCTACATGGACCGGCGCATCTCGCCCCTGTTCGCTCCGTCCGAGGATCTGAAAGCCCTTCCCCCGGCCCACATCATCGTCTGCGGCTGGGACCCGCTGCACGATGAAGGCCTCGCCTATGCCTCGAAGCTGCGCGCCCTCGGCGTGCGCACAACCGAGCGCGAATACGCCTCCATGGTGCACGGCTTCCTGAACCTCACCCCCATCTCGTCGACCGCCCGGCAGGCCGCGCGTGAAGCTGGCGAGATCACCGGCCGGGCCCTCGGCGCCCTCTGACGCGCGCTGCCAGCACCTTCCAGCCGCTGCAACCAGGCAGCATCATCGGGATCGAGTTCTCGATCAAGGGCTGATCCGCCCCCTTTTGCAAACAGAGAAGGGCAGGCTTCACAGCCTGCCCTTTTTCTTTGCGCGGCGCCCTAAAAGAAACGGCCCCGGTCTCCCGGGGCCGCTCGATAAGGTATGTATGCAGAAGGCTTAGTTGCCTGCGCCGAAACGCTTCGTGAAGCCGACCTTGAACGTGCGGCCAACGGCATCGCCCGTGAACGGATCATAGTTCAGCTCGAGGCGCGCGAAGGACGGATCAGAATCGAGGATATTCTCGACCGAGAAGGACACCGTCGTATCGCCCGGCAGGGACCAGACAAAGGTGGAGTCGAACACCAGCTGCTCCTTGATCGTCTGTCCCTGAGCCACCAGGATCGGCGTACCGGTCACGGTATTTGGCGCCGTGAACAGGCTCGCACGCTGGTCTTCATACTCGCCAACATAACGCGCCGTCAGGCGTGTATTGGTGTTGTCGGTCGAGAAGTTTGCATAAGTTTCCAGCTTCGTTTCCGGCAGAGGCGTAGCGATCGTCTGGAAGTTCAGGAAGCCGACTGCCGAGAACGGCAGCCCTGCAGTAATGCCTTCGACGGTGACAGAGCCCACGTCGTACTTGAGCACGTGAGCCGCGCTGGCCCCAACCTCAAGATCGCCGCCAAGGAACACATCCTCGAACGTGTAGTCTGCCAGGACGTCAATACCCGAGGTCTTGATGTTCGGGCCGTTGATATACTGCGTATTCAGGCGCGAGACGTTGGTTGCGGCGCAAGGGCCGGTGAACGTGAACCGAGCAACCAGCGCGGCAAATGCCGGGTTGGCACAATTGTTCGGTCCGACCGACGGGAAGACAGCAGCAACGATGGGCGCCACTGGCTCGGTGATGACCGAATCATCGAAGTCAAAGCTCCAGTAATCGACCGACAGGTTTAAGTTGCCGGTCTGGAAGATGGTCCCGATGTTGTAGGTCAGGGCGCTTTCCGGTTTCAGATTGGGATTGCCTTGAATATCAACCGCCCGGAAGGTGCCGGCGACGTTTTGCAAAGAGGTTACAGCGCCTGTAGCGACCTGCGTCAGCGCAGGGCCGCGGAAGGTCGTCCCGACCGAGGCGCGCAGGGCGAGCGGCTCGAGAACCTGCCACTTGGCGGACAGTTTCGGGTCAAACGTTGAACCGGTCTCACCGCCGTAATCCTCATAACGTGCGGCAAGCGATGCATTGAAGCTGTCCGTAAACGGAAGGTTCATTTCGCCAAAGATGGCGTAGATGTCCTGCGTTGCATTGAGGGGCCGCGATCCGGCAAGGAAACCCAACGCACCCACCGGTTGCGCACAGGATGTTGTTCCGGTCGTCACGGTCGCAATGCACGGCGTGACGTTGAGGTTGGCGATGTCATTGAACTGACGATCGAATTCCTCTTCGCGGTACTGACCGCCGAATGCCCAGCCGATATTGCCGTCGCCAAGCTCAATCGGCAATTGTCCGCTCAGCACGCCTTCGATGACCGTCAGCTTGTATTCCTGCTCGGTAAACGTGTCTTCGAGGATGAAGTCGAGGACGGCTTGAGAGTTGGCTGCGCCAGGGACAAAGTTCGGATTTGTAGCGCCCGTGATGACGTTGGTCTGAATCCCGGTTGAGAAGGGATTGAACCAGAGACATCCGTTTGCACCCGGAGTATTCGCGGCTACGTTGCAGCCCGCGCCGCCGAGCCCGCGAAGGGCCAGGGCGTAACGGTTGATGACCGTGTCTTCGTTGGTGCGGCGGCCAATCTGCGAGCCCGTTGTGAACGACGCGGCATAGTTGATCGATTCCGTGAGTTCGCCCTTCAGTTCAGCGGAAATGCGATAATGCTCGAACTCCCTGAAGCTGCGTTCGGAGCCGCGGCCACCTGCCAGGGCATTACCTGCCCAGCCGAGCGGGCGCGTCGCAATGAGGAACGCCCCCGCTGTGCCTGCCGGCACTGAAGCCGGGCTCTGACTGATCAGCGCAGCAAAGCCCGGGTTGGTGGTTGGAACGAAGAACTGCCCGGCCACGATGGAGGCATCGGCCGTTGGGCCGCTTGCGCCACCGACAGGTGGGAAGGACGGCGAGAACGCAATCTGCGGCACTTCCGTGGCCGAATAGAAGGCCTGGAGCGACAGGTTATGTTTTTCGTTCAGATCGAAATCGGCTTTGCCGAGCACCTGGTAACGATTCTCTTCTTCTACGATGTTGTCGAACGGCGTGAACTGGAAGCCGCACACCGGCGTTGCGCCTGCGAAGTGGAGTTCGCCTCCAATGACTCCGCATCCCGGATCACGGCGGACACCGCCTGTCGGCGAGAAAGCACCGGAAACAGGAAGAAAGGCGCCCGGGTTGCCGACCAGCGACCAGCCGCCCTGCGGGTTGCCGAGATAATCGCGGATGGCCCAGT
>LNFC01000011.1 GCA_001464545.1 Acidobacteria bacterium Ga0077551 | reverse complement strand
AACCGGGCGGTTCACCTTCTTCGGGATGAAGTAGTACATGATGGCGAGGAAACCGGTCGTCAGGAAGAAGCCGACGGCGTTGTGGCCGTACCACCATTGCGTCAGCGCGTCCTGCACCCCGGAGAACAGCTGGTAGCTCTTGGAGCCTGTCAGCGTGACCGGGATAGAGAGGTTGTTGACGATGTGCAGCATCGCGATGGTCACGATGAAGGACAGGTAGAACCAGTTCGCCACATAGATGTGGGGTTCCTTCCGCTTCCACAGCGTGCCGAGGAAGACCAGCAGATAGGCCACCCAGACAATGGTCAGCCAGAGGTCGGCGTACCATTCCGGTTCGGCGTACTCCTTGGACTGTGTAACGCCGAGGAGGTAGCCGGTGCCGGCGATCACGATGAACAGGTTGTAGCCCCAGGGCAGGTGCGCTGGACGACGTAGAAGCTGGTCGCGATCAGGACGTTGCCGCCGAAGGCAAAGATGACGGCGGAGGTGTGCAAGGGCCGCAGGCGGCCGAAGTTTGTCCAGCCGAGTTCAGGGAAATAGAACAGTCCGGGGAAGGACAATTGCAGGGCGATGATCAACCCGACCAGGAAGCCCGCAATGCCCCAGAACATCGAGGCGGCCACGCCGAACTTGACGATGGTGTCTTCGTAGAAGGCCGGGTCGAACGGGTTGCGGCCGTTGCGCGCCCCCGCCCAGAGACCCGTGATCAACAGCCCGCCGACGGTGAGAAAGAAAAACAGCCAGGCATGCGCCGCCATCATAGGATCGGCGGCGTTGGCCGCGATGATCAGCGCGCCGAGCGCCACGACGCCAACCAGTAAGCTGACGGTTCCGATACTGAAGCCCCAGCCCGGCTTCTCGGTAGGTATTACGTGCGAACTCATGAAGAACCCCTCTTGTGAGTCGATTTCGGCGGTATTGGCCGTTACCTGCCGGAGGGGGCGTGCAGGATGTATAGGGGTTACTACTTATGGGCTGGCCTGTCGCACCGGGGGTAGGGCTTCAGCGTCATCAGAAGGAGTGCAAGCATGTGGAAACCAGCCGCTACAGGTAGCGCCCTGTTTGTCGCCGGAGCGCTGAAATTCGCAGAGCATCTGAACCGGGTACCGACCCTGGAGGATTATCTGGCTTTCCGGTGCGGCCCGTCGGGCGCCGGACAGGAGGTGTCTGCACTCGGTCACCTGCTGGGCTCGGCAGGGCATTGCTGGGGTTGTTACGCCATGGCTGCGGGCGCTGCGCTCGTGGCGGTGTCAGCCTGGAGGTGGGCGCGCGCCACGACGTTCGCTGCGAGGCCCCGCAACTGACGCCCCGCAGCCCGGTCTTGCGCCGCTTAAGCTCCGCAGGCACTGAGAAGTGGAGTATTCAGGAACCCGGCGATGAGTGACACGCCAAAAGCCATTCAGGTGCCCCTCTATGAACTGGACGCGCCTGCGCACCAGTTGCATTTCGAATCGATCCTGAATTCGGTTCCCGACGCGATGGTCGTGACCGACGAGTCGGGCACCATGCTGGCCTTCAGCCGCGCGGCCGAGCAGCTGTTTGGCTATACGGCCGCAGAAATGATCGGCCAGCCGGTCAACCTGTTGATGGCGGGCCGCGACCGGACCAATCACGGAAATTACATTGGCAACTATCTTCGGACGGGAAACCGCCAGATCATCGGCAAGGGCCGCGTGGTCATTGCGGCCCGCGCGGACGGAACAGTTTTCCCGATTGACCTGAAGATCGGCGAAGCCCGGATTGGCGATCATTTCCTCTTTACCGCCTTCATCCGTGACCTGACCGAGCAGCAAAGCGCCGAACTCCGCATGCAGGAAATGCAATCCGAACTCGTGCACTTCTCGCGGCTCAGCGCCGTCGGAACGATGGCCTCTGCGCTCGCCCACGAACTGAACCAGCCACTGACGGCGGTGGCCAACTATCTGGAAGCCAGCCGCGACCTGCTTGATTCGCCCGATCCGGAAATCAAGGAAGTCCTTCGCGGGGCCCTCGCCGAAGCGGCGACGCAGGCGGTTCGGGCCGGTGAGATCGTCCGCAAGCTGCGCAGCTATGTGTCCAGAGGCGAAGTGGATGCACGACCGGTCAGTCTCGGACCCTTGCTGGCGGATGCGATCGCCTTGACCAAGACGTCCCGCGACAGGGCGGACATACCGGTCAACATCGTCGTAGCTGACCAGGCAAACCGGGCGCTGGCAGATCCCATCCAGGTGCAGCAGGTGGTGATCAACCTGATCCGCAATGCCATGGACGCGATGACGGGCCGTACCGATGCAAGAATCGAGCTTCGCGTGTCGCCGGACGAAGACCCGGACTACGTGCAGATAGAAGTCTGTGACAACGGACCGGGCCTGTCGCCGGAGATCAAGGAAACCCTATTCAAGCCGTTTGCCACCACCAAATCTCAAGGGATGGGTCTTGGCCTGTCGATCTGCCAGACGATCGTGGAGGCGCACGGTGGCATCATCCGCGCGGTTGCGTCGCCCCAGGGGGGAACGTGTTTCAGGTTCACACTCAGGCGAGATACGGGTAAATCCGAACCATGAACGACACACGCCTCATTCACCTGGTCGACGATGACGAAGCTATCCGCCATTCGGCGAGCTTCATGCTCCGGCATTCCGGCTTCCGCGTGAAGACCTACACCGATGGTGTCGCTTTTCTGGAAACCGTGGCTACCGCCGAGCGCGGCTGCATCCTGCTGGACGTCCAGATGCCGGGGATGGACGGGCTGGAAGTCCAGGAAGCCTTGAATGCGCGCGGTGTGGCGATGCCGGTCATTGTGCTCACGGGACACGGCGATGTCGCCGTCGCCGTGCGCGCCATGAAGGCCGGCGCGGTGGACTTCGTGGAGAAGCCCTACGCCAAGCAAACCCTGGTGGACGCCCTGACACGGGCCTTCGAGCGGCTGGAGACCCGCCGCAAGGAGGACGTAATGGCCGAAGAGGCGCGCGGGCTGATCGAGCGGCTGACGGGACGGGAGCGCGATGTGCTGATCGGTCTTGTCGACGGACAAACGAACAAGGCCATCGCCGAGGCGCTGGATATCTCGCCGCGCACCGTCGAGATCCACCGGGCCAACCTCATGGAGAAAATGGACGCGCCAAGCCTGTCCACCGTGCTCCGCATTGCCTTTGCGGCCGGTTTTGGCCGCTCTGCAGCGTCCTAGGAATTGTACTTAAAGACGCGGCCTGCGTCGCGGTCTTAGGATTCCGGTTCAGTTCAAATCGGCGATCGGCATGGATTTAGCAGAACCTGTGGCGCGGATGCGGCGGATCGCTGTCGTGGATGACAGCGCCGCCGTGCGCCAGTCGCTCGCGTTGCTCATCGGCGCACGCGGCTTTTTGGTCGATGCCTTTCTCGGGAGCGCTGATTTGCTCGCGGCGCCCGATCTTCCGGGCTACGCCTGCTTTGTAATCGATCTAAAACTCGACGGCCCGAACGGTTCGGACCTGCTGGCGGCATTGAGGCAGCAGGGACTGGAGCAGCCGGCAATTCTCATTTCAGGCTGGGACGTTGATTCGCTGGAGCGTGTGGCCGTGAAATCCGGCTTTTCGGCGCAGGTCCAAAAGCCGATGATGGACAACTCGATTGTCGACGAGATTCTCAAGGTCCTGTCCGCCGCTGACAAGCTCATCAAGCCAGCACCTGAAAGCAAGACCAGTTCGGGCAAGTAACCCCCAAACCGCTGGCAGCGAACGCCCACCGCTCAGCCCATCTTCATAATCCGCGAAAATGAGTTAGGATCACGTTCTACGGGGAGTGATCACAATGAATGTCCTTCGGTCCTTGATTGTCGCCGCGATCCTCGCGCCGCTATCGTTCGTCGCGCAGCCCGAAACCCCGCCGCGTGACGAAGCGACCGAAACATTCGTCCGGGGGTTCGTCCGTTTCCTCGCCTACCATGAAGCCGGACATCTGCTGATGGGACAGATCGCAGACATGAACAACAATCCGGACTGGTCGAGCGCGGACCGGGAGGACTATGCCGACAAGTTCGCGATGATCCTGCTCCAGCCGGATGCGGATGATCCGGATGGTATCGACGAAATCATCAGCGCGGCAGGCGGCTGGCTGCAGGTAGACAGCTCCATCATCCGCAACGAACCTCACGCGCCGCCGCAACAGCGCGCGCTGGACATCATCTGCCTCATGTATGGCAGCAACCCAGTGGCATTCGCCGACTTCGCAGAGCTCGTTGATCCGAACACGGATTGCACCGCGTTGTACCAGGCGATGGAGAACGAGATCGACGAGGTGTTCCGCGATTATAGCGGCCAGACTGGGCAGTCCATCAATATCGTTTATGTGGCGCCCACCGGCGGGATGGAGGATGCACATCAGTTCCTGCGCGACAGCGGGGTGGTAGAAGACCTGAAAGACGATATCGAGGCCGAGTTCTACCTGACCAATCGCACGTCGATCCAAGCGATGAGCTGCGAAGGCAAGGCGAAATCAGACACCTTTTACTTTGACACGGTCCGCAGCGCCAATCCGGAGGATGATCATTTCATCATCACGCTTTGCTACGAGATGATCGATGCCCGCCTGAAATACGGGATGCGCGGGTTCGAGTGAACCGTGAAGCCGGCGCGGCCCTGCGCTGCAGACGCACTGAATTTTGCCCATGTTCGCCTCTTCGAATTGGGTGTACCTTGGACCCAGAGTAGCTTCACAAAGGGGACTATGATGCGACAGGTTGGCAGAACACTTCTCACGGCAACGGCCTTTGTGGCCGCGTCTCTCGTCTCGTCCGTATCCGCAATTGCGCTCGCTCAAGGCGAGGATGTTGTAGAGGCGGAAATCGTTGAGCCGGAGGAAGAGTGGGTCGAGGAAGACGTTGAAGCAGAAGAACCAGCAGAAATGCTGCAGGAATCTGAAGCGCCGGTTGAAGCCGTGACCGAAGCTGCCGAACCGGAAGCTGCTCCGCTGCCCGCACCGGTGGCCGACGCGGCCCCAGCCGATGGCGCGGTTCTCGCCGCCCCGGGCTCCACGGCTGAGAGCGATCCCGGCGGCTCGACCAGGCCGGGTACCACGCCTGACGACTAGGCGTTTTTTTCAGTCCTGAATTAATGCACCACGTCAGTCGCGGGCATGCCGTTCGATGCCTGCGGCTGCGTAAAGCTCCGAAATGGTTGGCGTGCGCTGTGCGCCCGAACACACATCTCGCGACGCATCCGGCCACTCGGAGCCGAGAAGCTGGTCCGTTTCTATCTCCAGCCGGGAAAACTCGCGGCTGGCGGCACTGAGCAGGTAGGTGCAGGCGCCTGCCGCAAGGGTGTCCCAGTCCTGCGTCAGGCGGGAAACATCCCAGATGCGGATCGTCCCGTCGCTACTGGCCGCAACGATCCGCGATCCGTCGGCGGAGAATGTCGCACTGCGCACCTCGCTTCCAAACCCGGGCAAGGTCGTCAGCAGGCGGCCATCTTCAGCGTCCCAGATGTTGGCCGTCTGATCGAGGTTTGCCGTCGCGATGCGCTCGCCGTCAGGGGAGAACTGGACAGTCGAGACAATGCCCTTGAGGGCGGTCAGGGTTGCCACCACGCGGCGATCCGTTGTGTCCCAGACCCGGGCTGTTCCATCCGCGCTGCCGGTCACGATGCGTTTGCCATCCGGCGAAAACGCCGCCGACCCGATGCTGCCGGTATGGCCTTCGAGCATGCCCAGCATTGATCCGTCCACGGCGCTCCAGATGCGCGCGATCCGGTCGCGACCGGCGGTCACGATCAGCGTGCCATCGGGTGAGAATTCCGCGCCTCGCACGGTGTCGCCTTCCGCGGCCAATGTGAACAGGATCTTCCCGGTCGCTGCGTCCCATACCCTGGCGGTGGTGTCTTCACTGGCGGTAACAATCCGGTCGCCTTGCCGCGAATAGGATGCGCTGGTGACAGGTCCCTGATGTCCAACCAGCGTCGCGGTAACCTTTCCGGTTTTCCAGTCCCAGATCTTGCTGGTACCATCTTGGCTGGCGGTGACGACATGCGATGCATCGGGCGAAAAGGCGACGCCGTAAACATCGCCCGTGTGCTCCGTCAGAATCGCAAGGCGCTTGGCCGTCTCCGCGTCCCAGACCTGCACCGTGTCGTCCTGACCCGCCGTGACCAGGTAGGCGCCGTCGCGCGAAAGCTCCGCGAAGGCCACAGCGTCTTCACCGACGGCAAAGCTCGAGAGCAGCCGCCCCCGGGCCCGCCAGATCTTCGCTGTGCCGTCGTCGCTCGCGGTCAGGATCTGCTGGCCGTTGGGCGAGAACACGCCCATCCGGATGCGTTCAGCATGGCCCAGCAAGGTTCTCGACAGCTCTCCCGTAGCGGCGCTCCAGAGTTTGGAAGTGGCATCGTTGCTGATGGTCAGAAGCCATTCGCCATCCGCTGAGAATGTCGCGGTGCGGACGGTTCCCTTATGCCCGGTCAGTATGGATTTCAGACGGCCGGTCCGAGCATCCCAGAGGCGCGCGGTGGAGTCGCCGCTGGCTGTGGCGACTGTCTTCCCATCAGGCGAGAAAACGCCGGTCAGCACGCTGTCCGTATGCCCCTCAAGCGTGGCCAATGTTCTGCCGTTCGCCGCGTTCCAGATACGGGCGGTCTGGTCGAAGCTGGCCGTGACGATCCGGGACGCGTCCGGTGAAAACGATGCGCCATAAATCGCGCCAGTATGCCCCGTCAGTGTCCTGATCAAACGACCATCCGCCACGCTCCAGATCCGCGCCTTGCCATCTTCATGCGACGTCACGATCCGTTGACCGTCACCTGAATACCTAGCCGTCCAGACGGCGTCACCCGGTGTGCCGAGTTGGTGAACCACGGCGCCGGTTGCGGCATTCCAGATGCGCGCAGTTCCATCCCGGCTGGCCGTGAGCACGGTGAGGCCATCTGGCGAAAACTCTATCGTCTGAAGAGCCTGTTCGTGCCCCGTAAGGCGGGCCACGACGCTGATATTTTTGATATCCCAGACGATGGCGCTGCCGTCATTGCTGGCTGTGGCGAGCCGCGCGCCATTTGGTGAGAAGGCGGCAGCGCCGACACGGTCTGTATGGCCGGTCAGTGTAGAAATCAGTGTGCCGGTGTCTGCAGCCCAGATTTTTGCGGCCGTGTCCTGGCTGGTTGTGACGACGGTCCGGCCGTCCGGGGCGTAGACGCCGCTCAGGATGGCCCCGTCGTGTAACAGGGGCGGCAATGTCTCGCCGGCATCAAACATGACGGCGCCCAGAACGGCATGGTAGCTTCGCGCGTTCGTTTCCGACAGTTGCCGCCCCGCTAGGGCGTACCGCGCGGCCGCCAGCGGGTTTTCGCGGTCCAGGTTCTGCCAGGCCCGCTCGGCAAAGAATGCCGCGAGATTGTCGTGTGCGATCCGCTCGTTCTGCCGGGCCTGAAGGCCCATGAAGACTGCTGTCGCCGCCAGCAAGGCAAACACGGAGCTCAGCACCGTCAGCCCAAGGATCAATTGGCGCAGTCGCGATTCATCGCGCCGCCGGTCCCGCTGCCAGAGATCGTCGAAGTCGGCATCCAGCAGTCCCGCTGCCAGACGCGCCACGGCGCGGTCCCGGCCATCCTTGCGGATATCCAGCCCCAGAGGCTCGATCGGCAGATCGTTCGGATTGTCCGGATTGGCACTGCGGCGAAGGGCAGGGGGGAAGCACTCGGTTTCGGGGTCCCCCGAGTTTGGAACGCCGTCGATGATGAACGCGAAAACCTTGCCGTCCCGGCCCCGGCGCCGGAACCGTTCGATTTCTGAGGCGACCCATTGGGATTTGGCGGAGCGCGGCGAGCAGATGACGATCATGCTTTCCGATTCGTCGATGGATTTCTCGACGATGCTGGCGATGTTGGAGGCTGCCGCCATCTCCTCATCATCGCGGAAAAAGCGGCCGAGCCGCTCGCCGGCGGGCACGCGGGCCGTGGTGCCGGCCGGCAGACGATAGCTCTCAAGCCAGCCATGCAGGCGTTTGCCCCACAGCTTGTCTTGCTGGGAATAGCTGATGAAGGCGCGGTAAGTCCTCGCTTCGTCCGCCATGTTGCGCCCGCCAACCTCCCACAATGCTTTGAATTCAGCCTATGCGGCGATGCCGGGCAAGTCGAGGCGCGGTGCGTCGACCGGCGGCGGGGTGACTTCGCGGAATGGATTGACCTCGCCTTCCAGCACCTCAAAGTTGGCGGCAATCAAACAGACGGATTGGCAGCGCCCCGCGCGGCCAGATCGAACAGGGAGGCCCGACATGAACCTTGATTTCTCGGACGAGCAGAAACAGCTGCGTGACCAGATACGCCGGTTTCTGAACGAAAAGTGCCCATCTTCCGCTGTCCGCGCCATCCTCGAAGGGCCGGAAAGCTACGACAAGGCGCTGTATCGCGGTCTGGCGGAAATGGGTGTCCTGGGCGCGGCCATCCCGGAGGAATACGGCGGGTCAGGCCTGACCCACCTCGAACTTTGCGTGGTGGCGGAAGAACTCGGCCGTGCGCTCGCGCCGGTCCCCGTATCCTCCTCTATCTATCTCGCCGCCGAATTCCTGATCCAGGCCGGCACTTCCAAGCAGAAGGAACTCTGGCTCCCCAAGCTCGCGGCCGGCGAAGCCATCGGCACGTTCGCCCTGAGCGAAGGCCAGGGCCGGACGACACCGGCGCGGATTTCGGCCAAGGTTGAAGGCGGCAAGCTGACCGGCGTCAAGTTTCCGGTGGCGGATGGTGACGTGGCCGATTTTGCCGTCGTTGCGGCGCGCGATGAGAAGGGCAAGGTCTCGCTCTACCTTGTGGAGCTTGCAGCGGCCGGTGTGCGCCGGGAGACGCTTGAGTCGATTGACCCGACCCGCGGCCAGGCCCGCCTCGTGTTCGACCGCGCCCCTGCCGAACTCCTCGGCGCAAAGGGCGACGGCTGGCACATCGCCTCGCAGGTCCTGGACCGCGCCGCCGTGCTGATGGCCTTCGAACAACTTGGCGGCGCTGACCGGGCGCTTGAAATGGCCCGGGACTATGCGCTCGAGCGGATGGCGTTCGGCCGCCCGATCGGCTCGTTTCAGGGCATCAAGCACATCCTCGCCGACATGTACGTGTCCGCCACCCTGGCCCGCTCGAACTGCTACTACGGCGCCTGGGCGCTGGTCTCCGGCGCAGCAGAGCTGCCGGTCGCCGCTGCGACTGCCCGCGTGTCCGCGACCACCGCCTTCCAGCACTGCGCCAAGAACAACATCCAGGTGCATGGCGGCATGGGCTTCACCTGGGCTTTCGATTGCCACCTGTTCTACCGCCGGTCCAATGCCCTGGCGCTGGCGCTGGGATCGCAATCGACCTGGGAAACGCTGCTGATTGAACGCATGAGCGCAGGCAACGCCGAGACAGCGGCCTGAGCGTAGGAGAAGAGACATGGATTTCGAAGATACCGTCGAAGAAGCCGCCTTCCGCACCCAGGTGCGTGCCTGGATCGATGCCAATGCGCCGAGGCACCTGGAAGAAGAACTGAAGCGCGCCAGCTTCGGCTCGAACGGCGTGGTCAGTGAAGACCCCATCGCGGCCGGTAAGGCCTGGCAGAAGAAGAAGGCGGAAGCCGGCTGGGCGTGTCTGCACTGGCCGAAGGAATACGGCGGCGCCGCCCGCACGCCGATCGAGCGCGTCATCTGGGGTCAGGAAGAAGGCCCTTACGCCGCACTGACCGGCGTGTTCACCATCGGCCACGGCATGTGCGGCCCCACCGTCATGAGCTGGGCCAGCGAAGAGCATAAACGCAAACTGCTGCCCCCGCTCGCGAGCGGCGAGCACGTGTGGTGCCAGCTCTTCTCCGAGCCGGCGAGCGGGTCTGACCTCGCCGGCCTGCGCACGCGCGCCGCGAAGGCCGACGACGGTTCGGGCGACTGGATCATCAATGGCCAGAAGATCTGGACGAGCGGCGCGCAATATTCCGACTGGGGTCTTCTGATCACCCGCACCAATCCCGATGTGCCCAAGCACAAGGGCTTGACGATGTTCTTCCTCGACATGAAGAGCCCCGGCGTCGAAGTGCGCCCGATCAAACAGGCGAATGGCCAGTCCAGCTTCAACGAGGTCTATTTCACCGATGTCCGCATTCCGGACAACCAGCGCCTCGGCGACGTGGGGCAGGGCTGGGAAGTCTCGCTCACCACGCTGATGAACGAGCGCCTGTCCATCGGCTCCGGCATGTCGACCGGCTTTCCCGAACTGTTCCGCTTCTGCATGGAAGCCGAAATCGACGGGCGTCCGGCGGTCGAGGATTCAGCGGTCCGCTCACGGCTCGCGCAGATTGCGGTCAAGCAGAGCGGCCTGAAATATACCGGCATGCGCGCCATCTCGGCCCTGTCGAAAGGCGAAATCCCGGGCCCGGAAAACTCCATCGGCAAGCTGGTGGCCGGCGCGACCATGCAGGATCTCTCCATGTTCGCGCTCGACCTTCAGGGCGAGGCCGGTGTCGTCTGGGACGAAGACAGCCCGCAGCAGGGCCGCTTTCAGGCCATGCTGATGCGCTCGCCCGCCACCCGCATCGAAGGCGGCTCGGACGAGATCCTGCGCAACATCATCGGCGAGCGCGTGCTGGGCCTGCCCGGCGACATCCGCGTCGACAAGGATGTTCCGTTCAAGGACATTCCCACGAGCGGCCGCAAAAAGAAGTGACCGGAGTCCTCAGGCGGACGGAAGGTCCGTGCTGAGGCGCTCGCGGAGTTCACGTTTGAGGAACTTGCCGCTCGCATTGCGCGGCAGGGCTTCTTCCTGGAACCAGATGTAACGCGGGATCTTGTGCTTCGCCATGATCGCCGCGCAATGCTCGCGCAGCGCGGCGTCCGTCAGGCTCTCGCCCGCCTTCAGCACGATCGCCACGCCCACTTCCTCGCCGAGCCGCTCATCCGGAACGCCGAACACGCAGCATTCGGCAATCGCGCTGTGGCGGTAGATGACCGCCTCGACTTCGGCGCAGTAGACGTTCTCGCCGCCGCGCAGCACCATGTCCTTCTTGCGGTCCACGATGTAGATGAAGCCATGCTCGTCGAGGCGCGCGATGTCGCCCGTATGCAGCCATCCATCCGTGATCGAAGAAGCGGTGGCATCCGGGCGGTTGATATAGCCCTTGATCACCGACGACCCCTTCACCCACAGCTCGCCGACCTGGCCCGCCGGGACCGTCTTGCCCTCGTCGTCCACACATTTGACTTCGAAGTTCGGCATCGCCGGGCCCGCGCTGTCGGGCCTGTCGACGAAGAAGTCTCCGGAGATCGACGTGATGATCCCGCACGTCTCCGTCATGCCATAGCCGGTGCCCGGCCGCGCGGTCGCCACCTTGGCTTCGATCTTGTGCACAAGGTCCGGCGGTACCTGCGCGCCGCCGCCCGCCAGGGCGAGCAGGCTTGAGGTGTCGGTGGTCGCAAAGTCCTGATGGTTGATCAGCTCACGGGCCATCACCGGCACGCCGCTCATGCCGCTGACGCGCTCGCGCGCAATCAGACGCAGCGCTTCGCCGGCGTCCCAGCGGTACATCAAAACAAGCGCCCCGCCGGCTGCCGTCGCAGCATAGGCGCCGCAGTTATTGGCCGTGACATGGAACAGCGGCGTCGTGATCAGCGTCACCGGCACCGGAGGCGTCGCCGGTGGCTCAAGGCCCGTCGCGCGTTGCATCGCCAGCGCGGAAGAGGCGCCCGCATACATCATGTTCATCAGGTTCGCGACGCAGCCGCGGTGCGTCAGCTGGGCCCCCTTGGGAAAGCCGGTCGTGCCGGAGGTGTAGAAGATACAGGCATCGGAATCCGGATCGACGGCCACGTCCGGCATCGCGCCGCCGTGCGCGATGACGTCAGACCACGGCGTGACACCCGGCACGGTGGACGGCATCCGCACACCCACCAGTTTCTGCCGCGCCGCCAGTTCCGGACGCTCGCGCAGGCGCTCAAGCCGCTCGGCATCCAGGAACAGCACTTTGGGTGCCGAATCCTCAAGGCCGTACGCCATTTCCTCGGCCGTCCACCAGGCGTTCATGCCGACGACGGCGACGCCAATGGAGACACACGCCCAATAGATCAGCATCCATTCCGGGTAGTTGCGCATCGCAACCGCAACCCGGTCACCCGGCTTCACGCCCTGCGCAAACAACCAGGCCGCGATGGCGTTCACCTGCGCATGGGAGTCGCCATAGGAGAGGCGCTCGTTCTCGTAGATCAGATAGGGGCGGTCCGCGAACACCGCTGTCGCCATCCAGACATCCCGGATGCTTCCCGGGGCATTCTTGAAGACACGAAGCCGGTTGCCGAGCACGTCGGCCTCCACGATTTCGAACGCACCGCCCGGCCCGGTCAGTTCCTGGCGCGCCTTCTGAAGTTCCTCGTAGTGCATGTCTCTCCCCGGCAAGTTTGTGTTTTGACCGATCTTGCACACAACACAAACCGAAGGAACAATGGCGCAAGGGAAGGTGCCGCCCGTCAGGCCTAAAAAGCGGCATCTGCGGCCCGGTGGGGTACCACTCGCATACCGGGCATTGGCCCTGGCGTCACACTCTGGTAGTTCTATGGAGGTCCCGGGACACGCCCTGACCGGCGATCCTGGTAGTGAAAGGTATGTACAGATGTTCCGGTCCTCGGAATTCCAAGGCATGCTTCCATCCGGCCCCGACGTCATGGACGCCGTGCTGACCGCGATGCTCGACAACAGCCGCGATTGCATAAAGCTGCTCGATCCCGAAGGGCGCGTGCTTTACATCAACCGCGCAGGCCTGCTGGTGCGGCAGATGGCCGGCGCTGAAGATGTCTTGGGGCGCTATTGGTGGGACATCTGGCCCGCAGAGGCCGAAGCTGCCGTCCGTGAAGCGAACACCAGCGCCGCCGCGGGCAAGCTCTGGGACTTCCGCGGATTTTGCCCGACCGCTCAGGGCACGCCCAAATGGTGGGATGTACGCATCTCGCCGGTGACCGACGCTTCCGGGCACGTCATCCGTCTCCTTGTCGTGTCGAAGGACGTCACCGAAACCGTCACCAACCGGAAGATGTATGAAACGATCGCCCTTGAAATGCGTCACCGCCTCAAGAATGCGTTCGCCATCTCCAGTGCGATCACCAAGATAAGTGCGCGCACGGCGCCCGAGCACCAGTCTTTTGCCGAGGCGCTCGTCAATCGCTTTTCGTCTCTCGCCGTTGCCCAGGCAAAGCTGGTCGACGTTGCGCAGGATTTTCCATTGCGCGAACTCATCTCTGATCTCGTCAGCGCAGCAGGCGTCAGTGCCGAGACCTTCGATGTTTCTCTCCTTCCGGATTGCCGCATCGATGAATCCGGCATGCGGATCATCGCTGTCGTGATTGGAGAGCTGACCACGAATTCGCTCAAGTACGGCGCCTTGCGCGCCGGCGACGCGGTCCACTGCGAGGGCGAACTCAAGGACAGCTGGCTTAGGCTCGTCTGGACCGAAGGCGTGGACCGTGTCGACCTTGATGACACCGAGCAGGCGTCATCGACGCATACCGGCCTGCACGTCATGCGCCGGCTCGTCTTGTCCGCAGGCGGAACGATGGACCGCGTGATCGAAAACGGCCGTCTCGTCGTGACCTTTTCAGTGCCGCACCGTCCACCACACGACTGATTTCCAGACATCCGCTCAAAGCGAAACCGCCATCCAGGTTGACTGGATGGCGGTCGGCGCGCGGCCAAACGTACGTGGGGGGGAAGCTTGGCCGGCGCCGGTTCCTCAGCGGTTTGCAGGAGGGGGAGGGGCCGCTGGGAAATTCAGGTTATGCTCCGTCCTCGGAGTGCGCGGACAATGAAGGTGACCACGAGAAGGACGAGGAATACGACGAACAGGAATTGTGCGATGCCTGCAGCGGCGCCGGCGATGCCGCCGAAACCGAGCAAAGCAGCGATGATCGCCAGAACGAAAAATGTAAGTGCCCAACCGAGCATGTGTGCCTCCATTTTCTGTGCCCGACCATTCAGGCAGTCTACGAAGATACAACGCCGCTCATTTGGTAACGTTCCAAACAAATTGCGCGTCAGATCTCCTCGACGGCCGCTTCTGTTCCAAAGAACAAGGCCTGGCTGATGGCGGCCTTCACCGTATCGTCCTGGAATGGCTTCGTGATCAGATAGGTCGGCTCCGGCCGCTCGCCGGTCAGCAGGCGCTCGGGAAACGCGGTGATGAAGATCACTGGAACGTCCATCTCTTCGAGGATGTCCTGCACGGCGTCGATGCCCGACGAATTGTCCGCCAACTGAACATCGCACAGGATAAGGCCCGGCTTCAGGCGTTTCGCCATTTCCACGGCCGCCCGCCGCGTCGCTGCGCCGCCCGCGAACTTGTGGCCAAGATCTTCCACAAGGTGCGCGAGATCTGCCGCAATGATAGGCTCGTCCTCGATGATCAGCACCGAAGTCGTCAGCTGTTTCTCGATCTCGCGGTGCGCGGCATCAAGAAGCGCTTCCAGTTCACCTTTGCTTTTGCCGAGAATCTCGCAGGCTTCCGAACGCGTGAAGCCCTCAAGGGTCGTCAGGAGAAAAGCCTGCCGTTCGATCGGTGCCAGCTTGCGAAGCCGCGCCTCGGGCGAGGCCATTGCTGCTTTCGCTCCCGTTTCGAGATGCGCGCCGGTGGTTGACCAGATGGCATGGAAGAACTGGTATAGCGTGACGCGCGCCGTAGAGGCCTCGACGATCTGGCCGGGGGCCTCTTTCATGGCTTCGAGACTCGCGAGAATGTAGGCGTCACCGCTTTGCTGCGTGCCCGTGAGCGCGCGCGCATATCGCCTCAAGAACGGCAGATGGGGACGGAATTGTGCAATCATCGACATCTAGGGAACCTCCTGCGTGTACATGCGTAACAACGCCCCTCATCGAGATTGGTTTCACCCGATCTGAAATTATTTTCGAAATCAGCAGCAACGCAGGGAACTCGTTCTGCGCTGATGCGTTATTGGCCTGAATATGGCAAAATTGGCTTGAGAAACTGGTTATTCCGCCAGGTGACCCGAATTTAAGGTGGTGCGATGAGCGATACCAGAAAGCCCGAAGGGGGTCCGTCCGATGGTCCTAAGAGCCAGCGGCGCCTTGGCAACCGGGCGATCGGTGAACGTTTGCGCCAGATGTACGAAGGCGTCGTGGACGAGTCCATTCCGGACGAGTTCCTGAAACTGCTGGAAGAAGCTGAGGCGGCCGAGCGCAGCGAGTCCGGTCAGCCTGAAACCGGCGCCTCATGACAGCGCCGCTCCCGCTCCCGGCCAGCGAGTTCAAGGCAGCCCTCCTGGAAATGGTGCCGCACCTGCGCGCCTTCGCGCGCAGCCTGTGCAACGACGCCGTGGCCGCGGACGACCTGGTTCAGGACACGATGCTGCGGGCCTGGAAGGCGCGCGACAGCTTCACGCCGACCACCAGCTTCCGCGCCTGGACCTTTACGATCCTTCGCAACGTCTTCTATTCCGAAAAGCGCCGCTCGTGGCGCTCCACAGAACTGTCTCCCGAGATGGCCGAGCGCACGCTCGTGGCGTCGGATGATCCGAGCAAGGGGATGGAACTGGTCGAACTGCGCAATGCGCTCGATCATCTGCCCGACGACCAGCGCGAAGCGATCATCCTCGTGGGCGCCGGCGGCATGGCTTACGAAGAAGCCGCCCAGATCATCGGTTGCGCCGTCGGCACCATCAAGAGCCGCGTCAGCCGCGCCCGCAAGGCACTCGGAGAAATGCTGGGCGGCGACAAGGCGCCCAAGGCCCTGGCCGGCGCGCCCGCCATCACGTCCGGCAAGGCGGCGTTCAACAACATCATGGACCAAGTCAGCGCTCTGAGCCGGGAAAGCTGATGAACGAGGAGATCGCGAGGGGGCCGGCGCCGCTGAGGATGAGTCTGCGCTGGCAGGTCATCGGCGCAATGGCGCTTGCGCTCAGCCCGCTGCTGGTGCTCGGCGCCATGCGTGTCAGCGGCGAACGCGAAGAAGCCAGACAGGCAAAATACCAGGAACTGGTGGAGACCTCGCGTGAAGGCCAATCCGGAGTCGACACGGTTCTCGCCGGCACGCGCCTCGCCTTGAGCCTGATGGCAGTCGACGAACGCAAACCGACCTGCACACAAATCAGCAATCGTCTTTCAGGCCTCAATCTTCCCTTTCGCAACGTCTTTCGGTTCAATGCCGAAGGGCAGGTGACGTGCTTTTTCGCTGGCGAGAATCTCGTCGGCCAGCCCATGCCCGACCTTGGATGGAACGATCAGCTCCGAAGAGGCATGAAGACCATCGAATCGTCCCGCTTCGACGGACTGGCCTTGGGCGACCCCGTCATCTGGATGCTCCAAGGCGTCGCAAATGACGCCGGAGAATTTGAAGGCTCGGTCGCCGTGACCGTCAGCATTGAGCAGCTGGCAAAGAGCCTGCCGGAGACCGCCTCGCCAGGATTGCGGCAGGGCATCGTGCTGGTCGACGGGGATGTGCTGGGATCCGGGATCGTCGAGCGCATACCGGTTGGGTGGTTGACCAGCGAGGCCATCCTGGAGCGCACCGCGCGCCAGCTTCGTTTGCCCCAGGGCGGGCGCGTTGACGTGGTCGTAATGCCGCTCGCGACCGATAGCCTGTGGATCCTCACGCCTTCATCCACGCCCCGGAATTCGCGGATCGAGACCGTCGTTGCACTGACGATCCCCGTTCTGGCGTTCCTGGCCGCCCTGCTGACCGCCACGTGGATCATGGACACGCTGGTGCTTCGCTGGATCGAACGCTTGCGGCTTCGGATTTCGGACCTTCGCCGCTCGGCCGAATACACGCCGCTGGCAGACGATCTCGCGCGGGCCCCGGCAGAGCTTCAGCAACTCGCCCGCGCCTTTGACGATCTGACAGAGAGCGTGAAGGTTCACGAATCCGACCTGCTGCAGGCCCTCGCCCGCATGAAGGGCGCCTTCCGCGAGACGCATCACCGCGTCAAGAACAACCTTCAGGTCATGCTCAGCATGCTGAAACTGCAGGGCCGCAGCGAGGTCCAACCGGAGACCCAGGTGGCCCTGCGCCTCGCCGCCCAGCGCGTCGCCATGATGGCGGCCGTGCATCATTCGCTGCTCAACGAATCGCACATTGAAACCGTGGATGCGTCGGAATTGTTCGACGCGATCTGCAAGCAGATCCATGAGCGGCAAGGCTGGGAAGAAGAGAGCCGGCATCTTGTGCCCGACGTCGAGGATGTGTCCCTCCCGTCAGACCTTGCCGTTCCGATGGCGATGTTCGTGCAGGAAGCGTTCGATCATCTGTGCCCCGCGACAGGCGACAGCGGCGTCATCCGGGACCTGAGCCTTGAGTTCCGGCAGGAGAACGGCCACGCGCGTCTCCGCATGAGTTGCGGCCGGGAACCCACCGCGAGTGACGAGGCAACGAGGTCGCGGGATACGAACCTGTTCCTCGCCGCCTTCGCGCGTCAGATGGGCGGCGCGGTCGAAGATCTCGGAGACGACCCCGACAATGTCATCATTGAGCTGACATTTCCAATCGAGCAGTGAGTCAACACGGTCGCAAAAGAAAAGCGTGCCCCGTTTCGGGGGCACGCTGTGACTGGCCAGTTCGCCAGACTTAATCTTTGAGATCTTCCTCGACGGCTTCGGAGCCCTCCTGGATTCCTTCGCCGGCGGCTTCAACGTCCTTGCCGACGCCATCGACAGTGTTGCACGCAGCCAGAAGCATGGCGGCAAGCGCCATGGCGGGAACGGCGAATTTGACCTTCATTGTTCTCTCCTTTGTTAGGCTGCAGTTCCCAGTGGGCTGCAGTCGGACAAATAACGCGGTGCGTTGATCGAGGTTCCAACAATTTTGCTGATCTTTGCTAAGAAAATTGCTCGCGCTATGGCGTCCGCAGTACGTCAGCGGGTGTCCGCGACAGGGTCGACAAGCCCACAAATGCCCCGCCCAGAGCCGAAACGAAAATCGCCGCGCCCATCACCCACGCAGCCGGCTGCCACTGCAGGCTCCAGGTCGCCTCGAACACATACGTCACAATCGGCCAGGACGCGCCAACGCCGATCATCGTGCCCACCAGCGCCGCGATTCCCGCCGCCACGGCAAACTCGGTCGCGTACAGCCCCAGGATTTCGCCGCGCGAAGCACCAAACACTTTCAGAAGGGCCGCTTCGCGCCGGCGCTTCTGGGCCAGCGACGCGAAAGTCCCGAGCAGTACCAGCAGCCCGGCCAGCGTCACGATGCCGGCCGCCGCGTTCACCGCCAGCGCAATCTGTCCGAACACCCGCGCCGCCGTCTCCAGCGCGGGCCGCGTCTGGAACACCACCACTTCGCGCAGGTCCGTGCCCAGTGCCGCAATGATCGCGCTTTCCTGTTCGGGCGTGGCCTTTGCAATCGCGACATAGGCCGGGTTCGCCGCTTCGAGCGTACCGGGCGAAAGAATGAAGGCCGTATTCGATCCTATGCCGAACGTGCCCCAATCCACCTTGCGCAGCGAAGCCACGGTCGCGGTCACTTCGCGCCCGGCGATCCGGTAACCGATCGTATCGCCCACCCCGACGCCCAGCCCCTTCGCGGCATCCTCCTCGACCGACACCAGCAAGGGCCCGGCATAATCCGCATCCCACCAGCTGCCCGCCACCAGCACCGTTTCAGGCGGCGCCTCTGCAAAATACGTCAGGCTCGTCTCACCACGCACCACCCAGCGTTCGGATTCCGCCACTTCGCTTTCCACCAGCGGCTTTCCTTTCAGCGCGATGACACGCGCCAGAAGGAACGGCGCCTGGCGATAGGCATCCGGATTTTCCGTATCGACCCCGTTCGCGTTTAGAACGTCATTGAAACTGGCCACCTTCGCATTCGGAATCTGCGAAAAGACAAGCGACGGGGCATTGGCCGGCGCGGTGTCGGTGATCTGCCGGATAAGATTCGTCTGTACCGAGACGACCAGCACCAGCAGCGCCAGGCCCAGCCCCAGCGCCGGCACAATGGTCGGCGCCAGCGAGCCCGGCCCGCCGAGGTTTGCGAGCGCCAGCCGCCAGAACCCGCGCGCACCTGCCGAGGCGGCCTTCGCCAGCCGCTTCACGAGGATCGCCGCCACGACAAACACGCCGGCTGTGACCATGGCGCCGACAAGGATCATCGCCGTCAGGGCAGGGCGGTAGCTGGTGGCCACGGCCAATCCCGCCAATGCGGCTGCCGCGCCGATCGCCCAGCCCCGTTCGATCCAGGGCGCCGAGGTTCGCTCCGCCTCGCCGATCCGGCGGAACAGCGAAGCGGGCCGCGTCGCCCGCGCCTGTCCGATAGCCGGCAGGGCGAAAACCGCCGCCGCCAGCACACCCAGCGTCAGCGCCTTCAGCAAGGCCACCGGATAAAGTCCCAGCGCCTGCGGAATTGGAATCGCGCCGCCGGCGAACACCGCCAGCAGATAGGGCGCCGCCGCCCCCAGCGCGGTGCCGGCCAGCGCCCCCACAAGTGCCAGCACGCCCAGCTGCAGAAGATACGCGCTGCGGATCGTCGCCGCATCCGCGCCAAACACTTTCAGCACCGCAATCGACTGCCGGCGCGAGTCGAGGAACGCCGCCGTCGCCTGCGCCACGCCCACGCCGCCTGCCACCAGCGCCGCAATGCCGATCACGGCGAGGAAGCTGTTCAGCGTCTGCAACAGGTTCTGCAGCCCGTCGACGGCATCTTCCGGTCCTCTCAGCCGCGTGCCTTCGTCCGGAAAGCTTTCATTGAAAGTCTTCTCCGCCGCCGCAAACGTCTGCCCGGGCTTAAAAAGGATCCGCACAATCGACCTGAACAGCTGGCCGGGTGACAGCCGCTCGGCCTCCGCCATCGCGTCCAGCGCCACCGTCGCTTCCGGCCCGAACGTGCCCGGCGTGCCGATCCGGTCCGGCGACAGATCCAGCCGCGCCGTCACAACCCCCGCGACCGGCCCGATCTCGACCGCGTCGCCCATCGCCACCCCGAATGTGTCGAGGAAAGACTGCGTCACAACAACGCCCCAGCGGTCGCCGCGCCTGGCCAGCGCTGCCTGCAGTTCGGTCTCCGTGCCCGACAGCACGGCCTTGCCGATCAGTGGATAGCCGCCATCCACCGCGGTCACATCGACCTGTGCCCGCACATCATTGGCGGTGCCCATCACATCCAGAGAGACGGTTTCGGAAATCGTCCCCAGGCTTTCGGCAAAGGCCCGCTCTACGGCGGTGGGACGCCGCTGCGCGGTCGTGAACTGCGCATCCGCGCCGAGCAGGGAGCGCGCCTCGCCCGCGACACCCCGCGAAAACGTCTCGGTCACCGATCCGGCCGCCGCAATCGCCGCTGTGCCGAGCGCCAGACAGGCAAGATAGATCCAGAAACCCTTGAAGCCCCGGGACAGCTCGCTGCGTGCGAGCTTGAACGATACGCTGTTCATACGATGTGCCCGTCGCGCATATGCACCGTCCGTCCGGCGCGCGCGGCGAGGTCCGTGTCATGCGTCACGATCACCAGCGTCGAGCCCCGGTCCTTGGCGATGGAGAACAGCAGATCGGCAACGATGCGCCCGCTTTCGGCGTCCAGATTGCCCGTCGGCTCATCGGCAAACACCAGCGCCGGATCGGAGGCGAGGGCCCGTGCCACCGCAACACGCTGCCGCTCGCCGCCCGACAGCTGTCCGGGATAGTGCAGCCGCCGCGCGCTCAGCCCCACCGCGTCGAGCGCCGCATTGGCGCGCGCATCCACCTTGTCCAGCCGGGCGATCTCCAGCGGTGCCCGCACATTGTCGAACGCCGTCATCGTTTCCAGCAGGTGGAACGACTGGAACACCATGCTGACCCGGCCCCGGCGCAGCTTGGCCAGCTGGTCCTCGCCATACGTCTCGATCCGCTCGCCGAGCAGCGTCACCTCGCCCCGGCTGGCACGCTCCAGCCCCGCGGCAACCGCAATCAGCGACGACTTGCCCGACCCCGATGGCCCCACAACCGCGACGCTCTCGCCATCCATGGCGACAAAATCAACGCCTTTCAGGACATCCAGCGAAGCCGATCCATCCGCACCGGAAGCGGCCGGGAACGTCAGCCAGACCCCGGTCAGTCGCAGCGCTTCAGCCATTCAAAAACACTTTCTGTTGAACCCGGCGCACATTGTCAGCGGGGGATGCGAAGTCTATCGATACGTATGAACTCGTTTGCGCCGCAAGCCCGGCAAGGGCCATCTCGCCGTCTTTCACTGTTATCCGCTTTGGCGGCGATATTTGTGACCGCCTGCGGTCAGCCTGCGGCGGTCTCTCCCGCGCCCGCAGCCGCCCCGTCCGTGCAGGAAGCGCCGGACCCCAAGGCGGAAATCTCCAGCGACTCGGAAGTCGTCGTGTTTCTCGGCGACAGCCTGACAGCCGGATACGGGCTGCAGCCGGACGAGGCGATGCCCGATCAGGTCGAGGCCATCTGGCGCGCCAGCGGCCTCGACGCCGTCGCCGTCAATGCCGGCGTCTCCGGTGATACCACCGCCAACGGCCTCGCCCGGTTCGACTGGAGCGTTGCCGCCGCCGAGCCCGATCTGCTCGTCGTTGCCCTCGGTGCCAATGATTTCCTGATGGGCGTACCGCCAGACATTGCCCGCGCCAATCTCGCCGCCATCCTGGAGCGCGCCAGGGCCGCCGGCATCCCCGTCGTGCTCGTCGGCCTCACGCCGCGCGGCGCTTTGGAGCCCGGCAGCCGGGAAGCCGCTTACGCCGCTATCTATCCCGAACTCGCCGCCGAGTATGGCGTGCCCTACTATCCCTCCTTGCTCGGACAGATCGAAGGCGATCCCTCGCTGCTGCAGCCGGACGGACTTCATCCGACCAAGGAGGGAGTGGTCGTGATCTCGGCGCCGCTCGCTGCATTCCTGGAACCGGTCATCCTGTCGATTGAAGCGCAATAGCTGCCCAAGGATTACCATTTGGTCTGAAACCAACCTGCATCAACGCCCGCCGGCGGTGCAGGCACTATGTTGATTTCAGGTTGGCGATCCCCCGCGAACCGTTTGTGCCCACGGCGCCTGTTCCGGTTGCCGGGCACAACCCAAGGAGAAGACCATGTCGAACGACAACATGAACAAGGACAGCAAAGCTGACCACGCCGTCCTGCCGGCGGGAACTGCGACAGACGAGGGCCACGCCGTGCTGCCGGCTGGCGCCAAGACGGGCGAAGGCAACCAGTCCGGCGTCACCGGCAAGATGCAGGCTGTGAAGTCTGCCTGGGACAAGGCGCCTGAAGGCCAGAAAAAGGCCAACGCGCTGAAGCATTATCAGTCGGCGGAAAAAGCCCAGCAGGCCGGCAAGGATGCCGAAGCACACCGCGAACTCGAAGAAGCGACCCGCGCGCTGAAATAGGCATCTGCCCCGCGCAGACGTGACGGCGGCGCCCTGGTCCTCGACCAGCGGCGCCGTTTCACATTGCGTCCGTACACCCAGTACCCGTACCGCGCAGATAGGCGCTGCTGAACCCGGCGACAGCGCTCAGCTCACTGGCATTTAGCAGGCTGATCCAGCCACGTTGATGATGCGCCAGACCCGACGTGCGCAGATCCCTCAAGACCCGGTTCACATGCACCGATGTCAGGCCGAGCGCGTCACCCAGCAGGTATTGCGTGAGCGGGCAGGGGAATCCGGAGTCTGTTCCGATCCCGGCCAGCCGCAGGCGAGTGGCCAGCTCCAGGATGAAATGCGCCACCCGCTCGACCGAGGTGCGCCGGCCGATATCGATGATCCGCACGGAGGCGACATCATTCTGCCGGGCTGCGAGCCAGAAGATGAAGGCCGCGAGGTCGGCGTCTGACGAGATGGCATCCATGACAGCATCAAGCTGGATTTCGAAAGCATGCACCTTGGTGATAGCGGTCACATCGTTGGCGGCGGTGGGAACGGGCAGGCTCTGCAGGCCGGCAACATCTCCGGGCACCTGGACGTCCAGTATCTGCCGCGAGCCGTTGCGCAGGACACTGCTCGAAAAGGTCCATCCCTGCTCGATGATATAGGCGACGCCGCCGGCATCGCCTTGCTGCATCACTTGTACGCCGGGCTCGAAAGTGCGCTTGTGGGCCATCAGTGAACGGATTGAACGGGGCGGCCGGCCGCCTTGGAGCGCATAACGTTCCAGTTTCAGGCCGAACGGCCCGGGAACAAGTACTCCGTCGCCGGTTAGCTCGGGCGGGTAGGCAGCATGGAAGTCTGCAGCAAGCCGGAGGTTGCGGGTGGCTTCGGCCGGAGGGGTGTGGCGCCGTGGCCCTTTTGGCGTGGCGCTGGACTGTTCGCGTCCCATATCAATTCCCAATCAAAACCGGTGCAGGCAACCAGAAGTGAAGCTGGTCAGAATCAGATGCAGCCAGCCTGGGCCCGGAAGGCAAGGCTGGCTGCGAAAGTGAAGTGCTTGAACAGACCGGCGCCTAGTCGAGAATGGTCACTTCGACACGGCGGTTGATCGCCCGGCCGGCCGCAGTGTCATTGGACGACAGCGGTACGCTCTCGCCAAAGCCGACGCTGTTGATCCGGTCGGCCGTCACGCCGGTCGACACGAGATAGGTTGCGACAGACGCCGCACGTTGCGCAGAGAGGTTCTGATTGTAGGAATCGGCTCCCTGGGAGTCCGTATGTCCCGCAATCTGGATGCGCGCTTCAGGCTGCTTCGCCATGAAGGCCGCGAGCGGTGCAAGCCGGTTCTGGGCGCCCGGCGTGAGCACGGCCGAGTCAGACGCAAACTGAAGGTCCCTCAGGATCAGCGTCAGGCCAAGTTCGGTCTTTGTCTGCTCATACTCGTCAAGCTCGGAGGCGAGCGACGCGGCGCGCGCTTCAGCGGCCCGCCGTGCGGCGTCCGAAGCAGTCCGGTCAGCGACCGCCTTTGCGGCAACAGACTCGGATTGATCCGCGCGGTTTTCAGCAGTTGCCGTTGCAGCTTCAGCAATGGCGACTTCGCGGAGCCGGGCTTGCGAAACCACTTCGGCGCGTTCGGTGTTCAGAGCCTCGATCCGGGCATTCGCTTCGCGCTGAGCGCCGCGAGTTTCGGCAAGGGCGACATAGCCTTCACCCATCCGGATCGTGTGGATGTACTCGTCGTCCTTGCCGCGCATGTAATAGTCGCGGGCCTGCACCAGCGCTGCGTCGGCTTTTTCGACCGCGGAACGGCCGGTTTCCATCGCCGCCGGATCGGCCTTGGCGCGTTGCAGGGAAGCTTCCGCCGCCAGCAGGCGCGGGCTCGGGTCAGGCATCGACGAGCAAGCCCCCAGTACTAGGGCGAGGGCTGCGATGCCGGCTGTTTTCGTGAGTATGTGTTTCATGGTCATGACTTTCTACGAGTTCAGTTCGCGGCGCAGCGTGGCGATACCTGTCTCGATTTCCGAGACAGTGCGCTCAAGTGCGTTCAGCTTGATCTTTTCCTGGACGATGTCGGCCTGAAGCGAAGCTTCGGCAGAGCGCCATAGGGAAACTTCGTCCTTGTTCTTGTCTTCCGCTTCACGTGCTTCGCTCAGGCGAAGTTGCGCTTCCTGGAAATTGGTGGGCGCCGCACTTGAGGCGTCAGCTGTGTTCAGCGCACTGATTTGTGCTTCGGTGCGGATGAGTTCATCGCGCGCGGGTTCCGCGAAAGCGACAGGCGATGCAAGCAGAAGCGCACCAAACAGGGCTGCTCCGAATTTCTTTGACATGTGAATTCTCCCAGGCCGCCCCTTTGTGGAGCACGGCACGTGCTGCATGAGCGCGTAAGGGGAGCAAAGGTTCCAATCTTTCCGGAAGTTCACGTAAGCAGCTCGCCTAGGGATATCCCGAAGCTAACCAGCATCAGTATTCCCGATACAATTTGCCCATGTGTTCAGACGAACACGAATGGCTCGTTCCCGAACCCCGCGGATCGCCCGCGCAGGAACCAGCCCATCTGGAGGGCCCAGCCCAATGAGCGCAATTGAATCTACTGTGCGTATAGTTCCAAAGTACCGGCCTGTGTCTGGTGCGAGGGCGTCCGACGTTGCGGTCTTGCTACCAAGGGCGCGTCCGGTCGTCACGCCCTTCTCGGATCGTTTTCCAACACTTCCGCGTGAAGTTCCGGATACGGATTTTCAGGAAGCCTTGGTGCGGGAGCTGACCCAGTTGAGGCGTTACGCCCTCAGCCTGTGCAGCAATGCCAGCCTTGCGGATGACCTGCTTCAGGATACGCTCCTGAATGCATGGATGGCCCGCGACCGCTTTCAGCCGGGCACAAACCTGAAAGCCTGGTGCACCACGATCCTCCGCAACGTTTTCTTTTCCTACAAGCGCCGAAGCTGGCGGATGCTGCCGCTTGCGGATGATGCGATGTCGGAGATGCCGGCGAGCGGGACTGAAAGCGGCGACGAACTCGACTTGCTCGCGCTCCGTAACCTGATCGCGCTGCTGCCTGTCGATCAGCGTGAAGCGCTTCTGCTGGTCGGTGCAGGCGGCATGAGTTACATCGAAGCAGCGAAGGTCTGTGGGTGCGCGACGGGAACCGTCAAAAGCCGGGTTTCGCGGGCACGTTTTCGTCTGACGGTCTTGTTGTCAGAGAACCAGGCCAGCTACAGCACGGATACAAGCCTGAGTGCCCGGGATGCCATGGGTGACCTGATGCAGCAGGTCGCCGCCCTCGTCGCAAAAGCGCCGGGCAGTTCAGTGCACGGCATGCTTTCAAATGACGCCGAGCCGTACATTCCGAGACTGCGGACCGCGTAGACGCAATGATAGTCAAGCAGGACGGGCTAACCCGTCCGTCAAGTGAACCTCCCGGAGTAACCATAATGTCCCACGAAAATCGTACGAATTCCTTCGCGGCAGCCGGCAAGAACATGGGTGACGCCGCCGTCACCGCGTTCCACGACACAGCCGTCGCCGCCAGAAAGACAGCGCACGGATTAAACGAGTATGCCGGTGACGTCGTCCACGACGCCAAAGACGGCGTCCGTCACTTTGCCCATGCAGCGGAAAAGGAATCTTCCAAAGCGGTCAAACTCATGCGTGATTTCGTCGAAGACCGCCCGAAAGCCAGCCTCGGCCTCGCAGCAGGCCTGGCCATGGTCATCGGCGTCATCCTCTGGAGCCGCCGCTAGCGGTTTCGGTCTTCGGATACTTCAATGCCGAACTGATCCGGGTGGGGCGGCGCGTTACGCCGCCCTGACGGCCAGTCTCACGAGCGCCGGTAGCGTCTTGCAGCCGGTCTTGATCATCACGGAGGCGCGGTGGCTCTCGACCGTGCGCTGGCTGATCCCCAGATCGGCGGCGATATTCTTGTTCGGCTGACCACTGAGGATCCGGTCGAGCACTTCGCGCTCCCGCGCCGTCAGCTTTTGCAATTGTGCGGCCGCTGCTGTGCGCCGCGCAACAATGGCGGCAGAATCCCGTCCGGTAGCCAGCGCCTGGTCGATGGCGAGCCGAAGCGTTGCGACATCGATCGGCTTCTCGATGAAGTCGAGTGCGCCTGCCTTCATCGCCTTTACGGCCATGCGGACATCGCTGTTGCCGGTGATCATTATGGACGCCGCCAGCGATTTCGCCCGGTGTAGGGCGTCGAGCACGTCAAACCCGCTCAGGCCGCCAAGATAGGCGTCAATCAGCACGCAGACTGGCTCGTCTGCGGCCGTCAGCGTGCTGAGGGTCGCGAGGAAAGCCTCGCCCGACGAGAAAGACCGCACCTTGAGGCCGTCCGCCTGCAACAGGCCGGTCAGGGAGTCGCAGAAGTTCCTGTCATCATCGACAATCACGACCTGGGCGTGGCCTGCGGTAACTTCCGCTTTCGGTACAACGACCCGCGGCACCAGCCGGACGCGCTGAATGGCCAGCTGGATTTCGGCCTCAAGCTCTGCAGGGCTGACGGGCTTCTTCAGTTGCCGGAACTCTTCCTTGGCGATCAGCACCTGTGTCGCTGTCGAGATGTCCCCGGTCAGGATGATCACTTCCATGTCCGGCGCGATGGTCCGCTTCAGCTGCAGCGCCAGGTCGAGACCATTCTGCCCATTGGGCAGGTTGTAGTCCGCGATCAGCAATTCGGGCGCGCTGCGGCCTTTGCCGGCCACTTGCAGCGCCGATTCCAGATCCGCGGCCGCCGCGACCGTGTGCCCGTCCTGCTGCAACAAGATCTGAAGCAGCTGGCGCAGGTCGGGGTCATCCTCGGCCAGCAATATGCTCGCCGTCAGCGCCGCATCCCGTTTCGGCAGGACCGGATCCATCGCCTGCAGGCTGTCATCCGCCTTGCCGTTCACGGCCGGGGCGAGGGGCACCTCGATGGAGAACATCGATCCGTGTCCCGGCGACGAGCGGGCATAGACCCGGTGGCCGAGCATGTCGGCGAGGCGTTGGACAATCGACAGCCCGAGCCCCATGCCTTCGGTCGGTGACCGGCCCCGGCTGTTGATCTTGTGATACTCGCCGAAGACGTTCGGCAGCTCCTCGCCGTCTATGCCGATCCCGGTATCCCAGATCTCGATGCGAAGGCTGCCCTTGCGGCGCCGGCAGCCGATCAGCACGCAGCCGGAATCGGTATAGCGGATCGCATTGCTCAGGAGGTTGCGGATCATCTGCAGCAGCAGGCGGCGATCAGTCTGGATGATCGCACTTGAAGGCACCATCCGCAGCTCCAGAGACTTCGCCTCCGCGTGATACAGATATTCGGTATGCAGACTGGACAGGATTTCCGAAATTGGAAAGTCTTCCAGCTCATAGGTGATCACGCCGGCTTCGATCTGGTTGATGTCCAGCATCGTGTTCAGCATGCCGGACATTGCGCCCACCGCCTGCTCGATCCGGTCCACCAGGTGCTTGGCCTCGGGCTTGACGGCGCCGCGCGCCAGCAGCCCGTGGATGAAGGTGAGTGTCTGCAGCGGCTGACGCAGGTCATGGCTGGCGGTCGCGAGAAAGCGCGTCTTCGCGATGCTCGCATGCTCCGCCTGCCGGATCGCCGCCTCCAGCGCCTCCACCGCTTTGTGCTGCTCCAGCACATCGATATAGGTGATGACGACGCCTTCAATCGTTTCGCTATGGCTGCGATAGGGCAGGATGCGGCGCAGGAACCAGGCGCCTGCCGGTGTCGAGACTTCCCGCTCGATGATCTCGGCCGATTGCAGCACGGCCTCGGCTTCGACCATCAGCTGCGTGTCGACCGCGAGCGAGCGCAGATCGGCCAGCGGCCGGCCGATGTCCGACGCGATCACGCCAAACACGGTCTTCGTCGCCGGCGTGAAAAACCGGATGCACAACTGCCGGTCAAGGAAGAGCGTCGCCACGTTCGTGCTGTAGAGAACGTTCTTCAGGTCGTCCGAGGTCGTCCGCTGGCGCTCCAGCGCTTCCTGCAGCTGGCTGTTGAGAACCGTCAGCTCCTCGTTCAGCGATTGCAGCTCTTCCTTCGAGGTCACCAGCTCTTCGTTCGTGGACTGATATTCTTCGTTCAGCCGCAGCGAGTCGCGCCGGATCTTGCGCTCGGTCTCCATCGCGCGTTCGAGCAGCCGGGTCGTATGGTCCAGTTCCTGGCGAAGCCCGGCCACTTCGACCAGCCGCAGGGTTTGTCTGCCTTTGTCGCTGCTGGAAACTTCAGAGGGAGCGGGCAGCTCCGCGCGGGGCTGGAACGTGATCAGCACGAGTTCATCGCCGTCATCCGGCACAAACCGGACATCGGTGCTGAACGCTGCCGTGCTACCCGCTTTTGAGGTCTTCAGGCCGGAAATCTGTATCAACGGCTCTTCCGTCCCGGTGCGGATGATCGCCTCACGCAGAACGGCGCGGTGCGACAGCGGAACCATCGGCAGGATTTCCAGCGATGCCGACCCTTGCGGGACATCCAGATAGAGATCGACCGGACCGAGGAAGTGGAGGCAGGTCCCGTCCCGGGTGACCAGCACCGATGCGGGCGTATAGTGCCGGGCAACCACCCGCCGGCAAACATCCGCAAATCGCAGGTCTGGTGCAGGTTCAAGGTCCATCACGAAAAGGTTGCCCTCGGCGTCCTGCCCGAAATGTGTGGTTGTATCGTCCGTTCCGCGCGAACGTGCCCGGCCGATGTGACGATAGACGCGCGCGGGTTTCGACACGATCTCGAAACGCCCGCCGACGTCGCCGCCGGTTTCGGAAGTGCCCAGCAGAAGGATGCCGTTGGCGACCAGCGCGAAGTGAAACAGCGAAATGATCTTCGATTGCGCTTCCGGTCCCAGATAGATCAGCACGTTCCGGCAGGAGATCAGGTCGAGCCGCGCAAACGGAGGATCGCTCAGCAGGTTCTGCACGGTGAACACCGCCTGTGCGCGCAGGTCATCACGGATCCGGTAGCCCCGTTCGTCCGGCGTGAAATACCGCGCCAGCCGTTCGGCAGACACATCGCCGGCGATCGACGGCGCATAGATGCCTGCGCGCGCCGTCGCGATGGCGTCCGGGTCAATGTCCGAGGCGAGAATCTGCAGGCGTATGCCACGCCCGTCGGCTTCAATCGCTTCTCGCAGCAGCATGGCGAGTGACCAGGCCTCTTCGCCCGAACTGCATCCCGCGACCCAGATGCGCAGCGGCCGGTCTAGCCGGTGATTGCGCACGAGGTCCGGTATCACGCTGGCTTCGAGAAAATCGAATACCTGCGGATCCCGGAAGAACCGCGTCACGTTGATCAAGAGATCCGCCGCCAGGGCTTCGCATTCCTGCGGGCTCGAGAGCAGTAGCTTCAGATAGTCCGTTCCGTTTCCCGCCGTGGCGGTCGCCAGCGCCATGCGCCGCGCAATCCGGCGCACCAGCGTGCCCGGCTTGTAGAGACGGAAATCGGCGCCCGTCCGTTCAAAGATGATCTGGATCACCTGGTGCAGCCAGTCCGGAACACGGTCATCCTGCCCATGCGCCGCCGGTTGGCGCTCATCCATGGACAGCCCATTCCAGTTCATCAGGGCGAAGGGTATCTGCGCGGTTGTCAGAATGGCGTCCACATCGCCTGTCTGGATTGCGCTTCGGGGCATGCCATCGGCTTCGGCGTCTTGCGGATCCTGCGCAATCACGAAGCCGCCTGCGCGTTTCACCGCCTTCAAGCCCTTGCTGCCATCTTGCCCGGTTCCGGACAGGATGACACACATCGCCCGGCCGCTGCGTTCCAGCGCAAGAGATGTAAGGAAGTGGTCAAAGGGCAAAGGCGCATTCCGCTCAGACGGATGGGCACTGATCGAGAGCGTGTTGCCCATCAGCGAGACGTCCTGACCCGGAGGGTTCACGTACACGCAATCTCGCTCGATGCGCATCTTGTCTTCAATTTGGCTAACGATCATGTGGGTCCGCGCGCCCAGCAACTCGGCCATCAGGCTTTCATGGTCCGGCGACAGGTGCTGGATCAGCACGAAGGCCATGCCCGCTTGATCCGGCACAGCTTCGAGCAGCCGGATGAAAGCCTTCAGCCCGCCTGCAGACGCGCCGATGGCTACGACGGGGACATATGCCCCCTCTTCGGTGCGGTTGCCGCCTTCAGCAACGCGCAGCACCGGCAAATGCCCATTCTTCTGGGGCGGGTCTTCCGGCTCTAGCATGATTGGCGCCTTCAATTCGGCCGCATCTGGGAATCTCTAACACAGAATCTGGGAATGTGCGGAGAAAGCCATGCCCGGGAAATACGGACATTCCACCGGCCTGGACCCGCTGCCTGGCTCCGCACCCGTCGCCGGTAAGTAGATTCCGACCCTCGCCGCTCCAGCCGCGGCAGATTATGCGTCAGGCTCGATAATTTCGACTTTGCCAGCGCCATGATGGCGCCGGCTTGTCTGCCGGGGAATGCGCAACGGCGATTGCAGGACGCGGTTGATACCGCGCCCTGCAGTCGCCCGAGTGGCGCCTGTCACGATCTGCCAAGGAGGCCTGCCATGCTGTGGACCGTTGCTATCGTCCTGATCGTCCTGTGGGCTCTGGGCCTCGTCAGCTCATACACGCTGGGCGGCTTCATCCACATCCTGATCGTCGTCGCCATCATCATCGTGCTGGTCCAGGTAATCCAGGGTCGCCGGTAAGCTCCAACGAAACGGGGGGTCCATGACTGAAGAGTTGGACAACACGCGGCGCCTGAGCCCGCTGTCTGTGCGCCGCCCGGTCGGCAGCGCGGCCGTTTGGGATGACAGCCCGGAAGACCATGACCGCGCTGTCGAACAGGCCAGCGCAATGGACGGCTCGCATACTCGCACGGTTTCCGAAGGCCGCGCCGCCGGCCGCCTCTCGGCTGAGGAACGCGGCATCCTCGCCACGCTTATCGTTCAGCAGCGCTCCTATGACGGCAACACCGCACTCGTCAGCCGCGGTCAGCCCTCGATACGCGCCTTCATCCTGCACAAGGGTTGGGCCTGCGCCCACCGGTCCTTGCCCTCCGGGGCACGCCAGATTCTGTCCGTATACGTCCCGGGCGATCTGATCGGGTATCCGCCCGCACAGGCATTTCCCTCCGAAGCCGTTCTCCACGGCCACAATGTGTCGACGATCACCGATACTGAAGTTTCCGAAATCGGTATCGACCGCCTCTCCAGCGCCCTCGCGCTCGCGCCGGGGCTTGCACGGGCCATGTTCTGGGACCACGCCCGCGCCCATGCGATGCTCGAGGAACGGCTTGTCAGCCTCGGACGCCGCAGCGCCCGCGAACGCACGGCGCATTTCTTCCTCGAACTGTCGGTCCGTCTGGGCGACAGCGACACCGGCCTCCTGAACGCCTACGAATGTCCGCTTTCGCAATATGTCGTCGCCGATGCGCTGGGCTTGTCGGCCGAACATCTGAACCGGATTCTGAAACAGCTGCGCCTCGCCCGGCTGCTGCATGTCCGAAGCGGCAATGTCGAGATCCTTGACCGCGACGGCCTCGTCAGGCTTGCCGACTTCGATTCAGGATACCTGTCGGCCCACTCGCGGCCCGGCGCCTGAACCCGGGGGAAGCGGCAGCCCCAATTGGGGGAAATCAGGGCTGCCGCCCATAAACACTCAATCACAGCCTATGCAGAGTGTGGCTGCACGCGCCGGAGTCCCAACGCAGATAACAACCACTCAGCGCGCCTTGGAGGGAGAGGTGCATGGTTGTCATGTGTGCGGACTATTTGAGTGTCAGGAGTGCAGCATCCAGACGGCGGCTGCATTCTATTGTATCGCCCGAAGTCTTGGCGCGCTCTGCCGAGAGATAACGCCGAAGCGAAACCGACTTCCGCGCGCCAGGCGGCAGCGCATCGCAGGCGGACTTTACTTCGCTCATTCTCAGGTCGAGCGATCTGGCGGTGAGCGTCAGTGGTCGATCAGCCATCGGAGAATCCTTTTCAGTGACCAAGCCCACGTGGAACAACCTACAGTGGCTTTTCGGATTCCTCACTGATGCGCATCAGGGCCGGCAAAATTATTCGCTTCATCCGCATACCCCTATGGATGCCCAGAGGCGAGAGCGGTGCGAGAGCGAGCGATAAGAAGTGATAATGAATGAGAATCTTTGAGAGCCGGGTGAGAGCCGTTGAGAAGAAAACGACACAAGGCGAGAGACATTCGAGGCGTTTTGAACGCGTCTTGCGCAACACTGTGCACAGCCCAACGCGATGCCGGGGCGCCGGCGTGTTTCGGGGAGAGGCGGTCGGCGCGGAAAATGCAGGCATTATACCACTGCTGGAACCCAGTCGGGTTCGCGCGGCGATTTGCCAGTCGTTATAAGCGAAATGCGCGGGACAAGGCCAAACCTGTGCAACAGTTTTCGCGCTCAGAGATTACGCGGGATCCTGAATGGACTCGATATAGTCGAGTAGCTCGTCAATATCATCCGGCTCCAGTTGGAATGGCGGCATATCCGGATGCCCCACAAAAATCCCCTCCCCAAGAGCCTCCTCAAGATTCCGAACCGGATACCGAATCGAAATCTTGCGGAAGGGCAATGCGTCCGGGTGCGGACTTTCATCCGTCCGGCCGATCGCATGACAGCCGGAGCAGAGGCGCGTTGCAATTTCCTGACCTGGCAAGGTCGGCGAAGCCAAGGCGGCTTCAGATGCCGGCGATGCACCCGTATTTGAGCAAGCCCCAAGCGCTACCAGCGGAAGGGCAAGGCAGAGCAGGGCCGTAGCAGGATGCAGTCTGAAAGGCTGGATCATGGTCTTCCTCAACGCGACAGGAATACAGGTAGCGGAGATCCGGAAATCAGGAAATGGCTCGGCCCGCCAATCAGCCGCTGGGCGAGCTTGGAATGCCGGTAGGCCCCCATGACAATCATGTCTGCATTGAAATCGTTGGCACTATCGGCAAGGCGCTGGCCCACCGGTTTGCCGAGACTGTCCTCATTGCGCACCGTGACGCGCAGTCCATGACGGGCAAGATGTGCCGCAATATCAAGGCCCGGCGCTTCGCCATGTTTCTTCCAGCCGATCTGGGCATCGACCGTGGTGACGCACACTTCAGCGCCCGGCGCGAGCAGGGGCAGCGCATCATGAATGGCACGCGAAGCCTCGCGGCTGGAGTCCCAGGCAAACAGGACCCGAGCCCCCAACGGCGCGGGCTTCCAGTCCTTCGGCAAGACCAGAACGGGCCGCCCGCCGCCAAAGAGGCCGCCTTCAATGATCTCGCCATGGCGCACCGTATCGGACTTCTCCGGCATGCGCGTGACCAGAATGTCCGCATACCGCGCATACACGGAAGTCACATCGGCGATACCGGCCGCGAAGGCCCGCGTTTCGCGAAGCTCAATGGCCGGCAGTTTTTCCTTGATGTGGATATGGAGGTCTTTGCGGAACTTGAGGATTTCAGCTTCACCCGCCTGAAATTGCGCCGCGACGACTTCCATCGTTCCGATCATCCCGTCAGAATAGGCGGGCGCGGGCTGGATGCCGATGGCGCAGCAGCTCAGATGCGCTGCCCAGGCTTCAGACAGAGCGGCAGCCTGATGGAGCAATGCAAAATCGGACTCAAGCGACGAAATGCAAACAGAAATGTCGCGAACCGCCATGGGCAAAACCTTTCTGGTGTGAGCGCACGCTGGAAAGCAGCGCCGCAGCCGGACCCTGTGCTTTTCTCGGGAGAAAGGACATCCGTGAAACTACGGAGGCGAGACCGACATCGCATATCGTCAGCTCCAACTGGTTGTTGCCACAGGCCGCCGCGCGCGCCACTAGCTAGGCAACAAGTGGCCCTCCATCAGGACTGAAAGTGCATGACCGACCGGACGAAAGACGAAAGCTATCAACTGGCGGCGCTGGACCAGGAGTTCATCCTCGGCGACTCGATGCGCGGCGCGCGGTTCATGATGGAGTATGCGAAGGCGGAGGAGCACATGCGCGCGCGCCGCATCCGCTCGACGATCGTGGTGTTCGGCAGTGCGCGCATCCTTGAGGATGGCGGCGACTGGCAAGCGAAGACCTATAACGCGGCGCGAACTTTTGCGCGGATTGCCTCGGAGCGCGGCGGGGCGCTGGCGGACCGCGAACCCTGGCATGACAACGTGATCGTCACCGGCGGCGGTCCGGGGATCATGGAAGCGGCCAACCGCGGCGCGCAGGACGCGGGCGCGATGTCCATCGGGCTGAACATTGCTATCCCGCATGAGCAGGCGCCTAACCCTTACATCACACCGGAACTCAGTTTCAAGTTTCACTATTTCGCGATGCGAAAGATGCATTTCGCGATGCGGGCGCGCGCATTGGTGATTTTCCCTGGCGGCTTCGGGACGCTGGATGAACTCTTCGAACTGTTGACGATTTCGCAGACGGGAAAAGCGCCTGCGATTCCGATCGTGCTGTATGACCGGGCGTTCTGGACACGGATCATCAACTTCGAAGCGCTGGCCGAGACCGGCATGATCAGCCCGGCCGACCTTGGCCTGTTCGACATCGTGGATGATGCGGAAGAGGCGTGGGAGCGATTGACAGCGCGGGGCCTGCTCGTGGGGACAGGCGCCGGCTGACGGGCTACATGTCGCCGGGCTTGCCGAGCAGCTTGCGGTTTCTGGAAATCTGCTTGTCGAGGAGGGGGCGCCCTTTGGGCGTGGCGGCCGAGGCGAGGATGAGGGCGTAGCCGAGGGCGGCTGTGGGCAGCAGTTCGCGCGTCGGCATCGTGCCCATCGCCCAGCTGAGCATGATACCGTTGCCAAGATGCGAGAGCGTCCGTTCCAGGATTTCGGCCGGCATGGCGGCCTGCAGCAGGCCCTCGTCCTGGGCCTGCACGATCAGCCAGCGCCAGGCGGCGCGGGTCTGTTCCTGGCGCTCGGGCGTGGCGAGACCGGTATTGTCTTCGCCATTGGTGTCCAGAAGCGCTTTCCAGAGCGGCCGGTAGAAGTCCGGGTCCTGAATGAAATAGCCGGCGCCGAGGGCGTGGGCTTCGAAGATGCGGTCAATGGCGTTATCAACTTTCAACGCCATGAAACGGTGCAGGAAATCGCGCTCATCCTCGAGGACGGCCATTACAACGGCGCGTTTGGAGCCAAACAGGTTGTAGGGCGTCGCGACGCTGACTTCGGCGCGCTGCGCGATCATCCGCATGGATAGGTTCGTGTCGCCCGTCTCGCGGATGAGATCGCGCGCAGCGCGCACGATCTTCAGGCGGCGGTCGGCTTTCGCCTGTTCGCGCCGGCCCAGATCGCTCGCGATGGTCGCATCGGTCATGCGGCGAGCCGGGTTTCTTCGGGCGGCGCAATGAGGTCAGCCCGGTAGTCGAGATTCAGGGCCTGCATCATTTCCTGACGCTCCGGTCCCGCACTTGGCGGATAGGCGGCGGCGTTGAGCTTCTTGCCGCGCGCCCAGTAGTACAGGACCGTGGCGAGATTGTTCGGCTTGCCGAGCCACTTGTCCGGATGCTCGAGCATGTGGAAGCCGCGCATTGCTTCGCGCAGCAGGCGGACATCGGAGCGCACGGCGATGCGGATGCCGTCGTCGACGAAGCTCTGCATCAGTTTCGCCTTGAACTTCGGCTTGAAGCCGGGTGTCAGCGTTTCGCGGGCGCGCTTGATGGCGGTGCGATCCTGGCGGCGCTGGGTGAGATAGAAGGGGCGCAGCTCCGCTTCGAGGCGCTGGTGGAGCAGGATGGCGCGTTGGGTTGGGTCGGCGGTCTCGTCGAGCGTCTTGCGCAGCTGCTGCGCGCCTACAGCGGCGAAGGAACAGCCCCGGCCATAGAGCGGGTTGGTGCGGATCAGCGTGTCGCCGAGGGCGAAGTAGCCGCGCGTGGCGGGCTTGCCGTCGATGACGAGATCGCGCCAGCGGCTGACGAGGTCGCCCATGCCGAACACCTTGCTGGTCGGCTCGGACCGCGTGCTGTTCGTCCACGGATGAAGCCCGGGCAGGTTCAGGGTGATCTGGTGGAAGATTTCCGGATTGAGGATCGACTTGCGCAGCTCGAGTTCGACTTCCGGCAGGGCGATGGTGATGGAGAAGTTGCCATTGTCGCCCGGGAAGACGCCGTACTTGAGGTAGCCGAGGTCGCCGCTCGCGGGCGGGTGCTCGTTGCGATCCGGTTCCGGCTGGCCCGGCTTCAGGCGGTAATGCTTGGTGAAATAGAGGATGCCGGCGTCTTCTTTCTCTTCGCGGACATTGGCGCCTTCTTCGACGAGCTGGTCGAAGGTGAAGCCGCTCTTGCCGGTGGTGTCGACGATCACATCGGCAGTTAGGGTGGTCTCGGCGCCGTCCTGCTCGCCGGTGACGCCGGTGACATTGATGACGCCGTCCGCTGCCTTGGATGTGACGAGGCGGCGGACCAGGAAGCCGGACCGGATAGTCACGTTACCGAGCGTTTCGACATAGCGGCGCATGGCGAACTCGAGCGTCGTGCGGCGGCTGGTGATGAAGGTCAGTTCTTCGTCCTGCGGCTGGGGCGTGTAGAGCGCCTGCTGCGGCGGGGTCAGCATGTTGTCGAATGTCAGTTCTCGGACGCCGAGGGTTTTCAGCTGCTCCAGCAACTGGGGATGCTCGGCCTTCATGATGGTGCGCAGGCGCGCCAGGAAGGCGTGGCTCTGGCGCACATGGCCGACGCCCGTGCGGCGCCAGTCGCGGAAAAGCTGGTCCGGGTCCTGGCTTTCGATCGGGCCGTCCCGCTCGAGCAATGTGATGGCGCGCCCGCTCGGGGCCAGCATCAGGGCCGTGCAGAGGCCGCCGATGCCGGCGCCGATGACGATGACTGTTTCGGTTTTTGACATGGGCGTTGCCGTTCAATTGATCTGCTTGAGGAAATCCAGGATGAGTTCGTTGACCGCTTCGGGTGCTTCCTGCTGGGTCCAGTGGCCGATGCCGGGGATCATCTTGTTGATCCGCAGATCGGTCACGAAATGCGGCATCATCTCGATGCCGGCCGCCGCCATCATCACGACGCCGTCATGTGTTCCGGCCACGTACATGGCCGGTTGCCGGATCGAGGTCGGAGCGTCCTTGGTGTGTTCCCAGTAGAGGTCGTGGTTGCGGTAATAGTTCAGCGGGCCGCGCAGGCCGGAGCGGGAGAATTCTTCGACAAAGAAATCGAGGTCTGCCTCGGTCAGCCATTTCGGGAGGGTCTTCGGTTCCGGCATGTTCGAGAACATGTCGTCGTGTTCGCCTTTCACCGGAAGCGAGGCGAGGTCCGTCTCGCCGCCGCCGAGCACAAGGAACTTTTTCAGGCACATGCGGATGTCGCGTTCGAACTCGGCTTCGGCGACGCCGGGTTCCTGGAAATAGAGCTGGTAGAAAAACTGCCCCTTGAACATCTCGCGCAGCATCGGCATCGGCTGGATGGGCGAGCGGGGCATGAAGGGGACAGACAGTCCGCCCACGGCAGTTACCACATCCGGATGATTGAGAGCCGTGGCCCAGGCGGTGGGCGCGCCCCAGTCATGGCCGATGACAATGGCGGTCTTATAGCCGAGGGCGGGAACGAGGCCGATGATGTCCTTGACGACTTCGGACTGGCAGTATGCCGCGATCTCCGCGGGCCTGTCGCTCTTGCCATAGCCGCGCATGTCGGGCGCGACGACGTGGTAGCCGGCCGCCGCGAGCGGCGCGAACTGGTGACGCCAGGAATACCAGGACTCCGGAAATCCGTGCAGCAACAGGACGAGGGGGCCTTTGCCCGCCTCGGCGATGTTCAGGGAAATTCCGTTCGTGGCAACCCGGCGCTGGGAGACGCCAGGCCAGCTCATGCCGGCACCAGCGTACGAGTGTCCTGCACCTGGCCGGGGAGGATTTCGCCGCGCGTCTCGGCATTGTAGCCGGCGACTGCCGTCCAGGCGACGCCGCCGCCGACGATCACCGTGTCGACGCCCATGGCGTCCCGGATATAGCGGCTGCCATCACCGGGCACGTCCTGGACGTACTTCTCTTCGCCGCGATTGATCGTCTGTGGATCGAAGATCACGATGTCGGCGATGTAGCCCTGCTGCAGGAGGCCGCGGTCCGGAATGCCCCAGATGGCGGCGGTTTCGGAGGTGATCTTCTTGACGGCGGACTCGATCGACATGGCGTTCAGTTCACGGACATAGTGCGCGAACAGGAAGCCGGTGTCTCCGTAGGTCGAGAAGGACAGGATGTGTGCGCCGCCGTCGCTGGCGCCGATGTGCACGCGGGGGTGCTTGAGCAGGGCGCCGACGCGCTCGTCGGAATTGTGGCCCATGTCGGCGGCGAGGAAGTGGGCGTCGAGATGCTCTTCGATGGAGAGGTCGATCATCACGTCAATCGGCGTGGTGCCGCGTGCGGCGGCGATTTCTCCGACGGTCATGCCGACATATTTCTGGTTCGCTTCGGTCTGCACCAGGCGCAGGCGGAGGTTCGGCCAGAGGGCGTTGTAGACGGCGGACTCGGCGACAAGTTTCTCGCGGGTCGCGGGATCCTTGAAGGCAGCGACGATCTGGTCCGGCGTACCGAAGCGCATGATGCGGTACCAGCCGGGCAGGCGGATGAAGAGGAGGCTCGGCACAGCGAAGCAGAAGCTGATGTCGATCGGGCGGGTCTGCACCTGCGGCCAGACGCGCGCACCGCGGGCGAACTGCTCATCGACGCGGCGCATGACGCGGTCGACCGCGTCGACGTTGTCGGCGTTGACGAAGAGCGGCGAGAACGTGGTTGGAATCCCGTACTTGAGGGAGATTTCAGCCAGCTGGTCGAGACGGGCGATGGTGAGGTCGGCGTCGTAGAATTCCGGGACGATCTGGAGGATGCGGCCATACTCGCCGAGCACGCTGGCGAAGGCTTCGACTTCGGCGGCGTCCGCGTAGCGGCTGGGTACTGGCTGGAGCTTTTCGTCCATATCCACATAGCTGGTGGAGAGGCCGATGGCGCCGGCGTCGAGGCATTCACGCAGCACGCCCTGCATTTCGGCGATCTCTTCCGGCGTGGCGGTGCGCTCCATGGCGGCTTCACCCATCACCCAGAGGCGGATGACGGAGTGGCCGACGAGCGGGGCGACGTTGATGGCGAGGCCCTTGCGGATGCGCGTGATATATTCGGAGAAGGTTTCCCAGTCCCAGACAACGCCTTCCTTGAAGGCTTTCAGCGGCATCTCTTCGATCTGGTTGAACATGCCGACGAGCTTGGTGCGGAACTCGGCGCGCAGCGGCGCGAGGGAGAGCGAGCAGTTGCCCGGCACGATGGTGGTGACGCCGTGTGAGAGCGCAGGCTTGGCGTAGCCGTCCCAGAGGAGTTGCGCATCAAAGTGCGTGTGCGGATCGATGAAGCCGGGCGAGACGACCTTACCCTCTGCGTCGATTTCCTTGCGGCCTTTCTCGGAGATGCGGCCGATTTTCGCGATGCGATTGCCGCTGAGCGCGATGTCGGCATTGTAGGCCGGCATGCCGGAGCCATCGACCACACGGCCATTCCTGATCACCAGATCGTACATTTCAAATTCCTCCCTAATGTTCTGTGTTCTGAGTTTCGGCATACCTGCCGGATGAAGCAACGAGGGCGTCGCGGACCTGTTCCCAGCTGGCGCCGATCAAACCGTCCGCCGAGTCAGCCGCGCAGGACGCGAGCAAGGAGCGGGCGGCGAACTCGTCCAGCGCTACCAGAGACTGGCCGCCGTTCTCGAACGACAGCGTCACGACCAGTTCGGCCTCGCCGTCATGCGCGGCGGCAATCTGGACATGGCTGACCTTTGCGCCGCTCATCGATCAGGCGCGCGGCGGCTCGATGAAGATGACATCGCTCGGCAGGATGGGGTTCGTGCCGCGCATGCTGCCTGCGGCGCCCGAGGCGCGCATGAAGACGTGCAGGTTCCAGCTTTGCAACTGGGAGACGGCTTCGGCTTCCGGTGTGCCGGAGAGGCAGCGGGCTGCGATCGACTGCCAAGTGTCGCCGCCCTTGGGAAGGATCGATTTGCGCACAGTCGAGAGTTCGGTGGCCGGCATTTCCTCAGGTCCCTTTTGTGGAATGTTTGAAAAATTAGAACATGTTTCAAAAATTCCGACAAGCGGGTTTTGGAGACGAGTTATGGCTGACGCTGGGGCAACAACGGATGGGGCCGTTTGGAAGGCAGGTTTCGGATCGGCGCGGGCCGGGATAGGAGTGGTCTGGAAAAACGGGAGGGGATGAAATGTCAGTCTGGATTCGGCGTTTGGGAATTGGGGTGGCCGCGCTCCTGGTGGTGCTCGGGGCGGGCTGGATATTGATTGGGCCGGATTGGCGGGCCTTGCTTACCCACCCGCCGGTTGGCCGGGATGTCCTGTTCTGGAGCCAAGCCCAGCGGGATGCCGGTTTCCGGATGATCGACCGCGTGCCGATGATCGTGGAATCGCGTCCGATCGCGGCGGGCGAAACCATTTATCCGCTGACGGATGGCGAGCCGATCGATCTCGACCTCGATCTCGATGCCTACCTCGCGAGCCAGCGCAGTGCGTCTCTGATAATCGTACACGACGGAAAGGTGCGTCTTGAGCGCTACGGCCTTGATTTCAGCGCGTCTGGGAAGTGGACGAGTTTCTCGGTCGCCAAATCGCTGACATCTACGCTGGTCGGTGCGGCGATGAAGGATGGGTACATCAAGAGCCTCGATGAGCCCGTCAGCACATACATCTCCGACCTCAAGGGCTCGGAATATGACTCTGTGACCATCGAGCAGTTGCTGACGATGACGTCCGGTGTGGCGTGGAACGAGGATTATGAGGATCCGGAGTCGGATGTGGCGCGGTTTGATCTGCAGGCGCCTGTCGAAGGCGTCAGCACGGTCGCCGCCTACATGGCCGGGCTGCCGCGGGCGCATCCGGCGGGAGAGCAGTGGAACTACTCGACCGGCGAGACGAACCTGATCGGCGTTCTGGTCAGTGAGGCGACGGGCAAGACGCTGAACGCCTATCTGTCCGAGAAAATCTGGACGCCCTTCGGGATGGAGCAGGATGCCACCTGGTTGCTCGGACAGGACGGGCACGAGATTGCGGGGTGCTGTATCCAGGCGACCACGCGTGACTTTGCGCGGTTCGGCCTGTTCATGCTGGCCGGCGGCGTGGTGGGCGGCGAGAGCATCCTGCCGGAAGGCTGGATCGCTGCGGCGACTCAAAAACAGGCCGACATCAACTCGGCCGGTGAAGGGTACGGATACCAGTGGTGGACCTGGGATGATGGCTCGTACCAGGCCGACGGGATTTTCGGCCAGGGCATTTTCATCGACCCGAACCGCAACCTTGTGATCGCCTCCAATGCCAGCTGGACATCGGCGCTCGGCCTGCGCGGCGGAGAGTGGGAAGCGCGGCGGGAGTTCTACAAGGATGTGCAGCGCGCGTTGGATCGTGACCAAATGGAATAAGTCCGCAGACTTGTGAAATTGCGCGGTGTGGCGTTGAGTGTCGCGATAGACCGGGAGGACACGGCAATGGCTGACCACAAGTTCACGATGACCATCAACGGCAAGGCAGTTGCCGGCACTGAAACCTTCGGCGTCGAAAATCCGGCGACTGGCGAAGTGTTCGCGCAGGCGCCGGATTGTTCGAAAGCGGAACTGGACACAGCGGTTGCAGCGGCCCGGGCGGCGTTCCCGGCCTGGAAGGCCACGCCCATCGCCAAGCGGCGCGAGCTGCTGAACGTGATGGCGGGCATCATCATGCAGAACATTCCGGAGCTTTCGCGCCTGCTGACGCGCGAGCAGGGCAAGCCGCACCCCGACGCCGAAGGCGATGTCGGTGGCGGCGCCTTCTGGCTGATGGAATCCTCCAAGCACGAGATCCCGGAACATGTTTCGGAAGACTCGGCCGAGCGGCATGCCGTGACGCGCTACGGGCCGATCGGCGTCGTCGCCGCGATCGTGCCGTGGAACTTCCCCGTCATCCTGGCGGCGTTCAAGCTGGGCCCGGCCTTGCTGGCAGGAAACACGGTCGTGCTGAAGCCGGCCCCCACGACGCCGCTGACGACGCTGCGCATCGGCGAGCTGCTGCGCGGCGTGTTGCCGGACGGTGTGCTGAACGTGGTGTCCGGATCGGACCGTCTTGGTCCCTGGCTGACGGCGCACAAGGGCGTCGACAAGGTGAGCTTCACCGGCTCGACCCAGACCGGCAAGAAAGTGATGGAGAGCGCGGCCGGCTCGCTGAAGCGCGTGACGCTTGAACTCGGCGGCAACGACCCGGCCATCGTGATGCCGGATGTGGACGTTAAGAAGGTGGCGGAAGATCTGTTCTGGGCGGCGTTCCGCAATACCGGGCAGATCTGCATCGCCACCAAGCGGATGTATATCCACAAGGACATCTACGAGCCCCTCAAGGCGGCGATTGTCGAGTACGCCAAGACCGTCAAGATCGGCGATGGCGCAGAGCAGGGCACCCAGATCGGCCCGATCCAGAACTCTGCCCAGTACAAGCGCGTGCTGGAACTGATCCAGGATGCCAAGGACAATGGCTACAAGTTCCTGATCGGCGGCGAGGCCTCCAAGGTGCCGGGTTATTTCGTGCCGATCACCATCCTCGACAATCCGCCCGAGTCCGCCCGCATCGTGCAGGAGGAACAGTTCGGCCCGGTGTTGCCGCTGCTCAAGTTCGACAATCTCGACGACGTCATCGGCCGCGCCAATGACAGCGAGTATGGCCTCGGCGCTTCGATCTGGTCGAGTGACATCGACCGCGCGCAGGACATCGCGACCCGCCTGCAGGCGGGCACGGTCTGGATCAACGAGAGCCAGCACCTCAGCCCGCACGCGGCCTTTGGCGGCTTCAAGCAATCCGGCATCGGCGTGGAAGGCGGACCAGACGGTGTGTTGGAATTCTGCCAGGCGCAAACCGTGTTCACGCGGAAGCCTGCAGCCGTCTGAGAGGCCGGCACCCGCTGCTAGTGGGCGTTCCTATAGCTTAGGCGCGTAAAATCTATTTGATCTATAGCGGCCGAAGCTTCAGCCTGCGACCACAGATTCTGTTAACCCACGACCCCCGGAGAAAACATGACTACGGAAACCAAGTGCCCGGTGATGCACGGTAGTGCCACCACCCCTGCGGCGCCGACGAACGCAGGCTGGTGGCCGAACCAGCTGAACCTCAAGATCCTCCACCAGAACTCGTCGCTGTCCAATCCGATGGGGCCCGCGTTCGACTATGCCGAGGCCTTCCAGAAGCTCGACTATCAGGCGCTGAAGAAAGACCTGCACGCCCTGATGACCGATTCGCAGGACTGGTGGCCGGCAGACTGGGGCCATTACGGCGGCTTTTTCATCCGCATGGCCTGGCACGCGGCTGGTACCTACCGCGTCGGCGACGGCCGCGGCGGCGCCGGCACGGGCCAGCAACGCTTCGCCCCGCTCAACAGCTGGCCGGACAACGGCAACCTCGACAAGGCACGCCGCCTGCTGTGGCCGATCAAGCAGAAATACGGCAACCAGATTTCCTGGGCAGACCTTTTCGTGCTGACCGGCAACGTCGCGCTGGAATCCATGGGCTTCAAGACCTTCGGATTTGGCGGCGGCCGCGCCGACGTCTGGGAACCGGAAGACGATGTCTACTGGGGCCCGGAAACCGAATGGCTCGCCACCAGCGACAAGCCCAACAGCCGCTATAGCGGCGACCGCGACCTCGAAAACCCGCTCGGCGCTGTCCAGATGGGCCTGATCTACGTGAACCCGCAGGGGCCGGACGGCAATCCGGATCCGGTCGCTTCGGGCCGTGATGTTCGCGAGACCTTCGCCCGCATGGCCATGAATGACGAAGAAACCGTCGCGCTGGTTGCCGGCGGTCACACCTTCGGCAAGGCGCACGGCGCGGGACTTGAATCCCATGTCGGCCCGGAGCCGGAGCGCGCTCCGATGGAGGCCATGGGCTTTGGCTGGATCAACAGCCTCGGTGACGGCAAAGGCGTCAACACGATCACCAGCGGCATCGAAGGCGCCTGGAAGCCGAACCCGACGACCTGGGACAATGGCTACTTCAAGGTGCTGTTCGGATACGACTGGGAACTGACCAAGAGCCCGGCCGGAGCTCACCAGTGGCGTGCGAAGGACGTGAAGCCTGAGGACATGATCCCGGACGCGCACGATCCGTCGAAGAAGCATGCACCGATGATGACGACGGCGGACATGTCGCTGCGCTTCGATCCGATCTACGAGAAGATCTCGCGCCGCTTCCATGAGAACCCGCAGGAGTTTGCCGACGCGTTTGCGCGCGCCTGGTTCAAGCTCACGCACCGCGACATGGGGCCGAAAGCGCTCTACCTCGGCCCGGAAGTTCCGGCAGAAGATCTGATCTGGCAGGATCCGGTCCCGGCAGTCGATCACGATCTGATCGGCGACGCGGATATTGCGGCTCTCAAAAGCAAGATCCTCGCTTCCGGCTTGTCGATTTCCCAGCTGGTCAACGCTGCCTGGGCCTCGGCGGCCACGTTCCGGCAGGGCGACAAGCGGGGCGGCGCCAATGGTGCGCGCATCCGTCTTGCCCCTCAGAAGGATTGGGAAGTCAACCAACCGGCTGAACTCGCGAAAGTTCTGGCGGCCCTCGAAGGCATCCAGAAAGAGTTCAATGCCGGCGCAGGCAGCAAGAAGGTATCGATCGCAGACCTGATCGTGCTGGGCGGCAACGCGGCGATTGAAGCGGCAGCGAAGAAAGCCGGACAGGACATCAAGGTTCCGTTCACGCCGGGCCGTACCGATGCGACGGCGGCGCAGACCGATGCCGACTCGTTCGCGCCTCTCGAGCCAACCGCCGACGGCTTCCGCAACTACGTTCGCAAGGCGATCCAGAGACCGGCCGAAGAACTGCTGATTGACCGGGCACAACTGCTGTCGTTGACGGCGCCCGAGATGACGGTCCTTGTGGGCGGCATGCGCGTGCTCGATGCCAACACCGGCAAGGTGAAGCATGGCGTGTTCACCGGTCGTCCGGAAGCGCTGACCAATGACTTCTTTATCAACCTGCTCGACATGGGCACGGCCTGGACCCGGGCTGCGGACGGCACGTTCGAAGGCCGCGACCGCAAGACCGGCCATGTGAAGTGGACGGCCACGCGCGCAGACCTGGTGTTCGGTTCGAACTCGCAATTGCGGGCGCTCGCCGAGGTCTATGGCCAGAGCGACGGCCACGCGAAGTTCGTCAGCGACTTCGTCGCCGCATGGACTAAGGTGATGAACCTGGGCCGCACTGATCTGGCCTGAAGGGTAGAGGCTACTCCCGGCCGGACAGGCCGGGACCTCGCCTGAAAACAAGAGGGCGGACCTTTGCGGTCCGCCCTTTTTTCTTGGCCGGATGCCGGGACAGCGCGCCCGCTGCGTCAGTCGGGCCCGCTCGCTTTCGATGTCGTTGCCGACAGTAGGCTTTCGGGTTTGCAAGCACGGTAAGACGCGAGGTCAATCGCAGCGCTGGCTTGTTTCCAGCCGAACCCATGGCAAGTTCAAACCCAAGTGGCTCTGCCAACGCCGCACGGGAGATGAACGATGTCAGACCTGCTTCTCTACGAACACCCGCTTTCACCCTACGCACAGAAGGTCAAGATTTCGCTGCGTGAAAAGGCCGTGCCCTTCGACGTGCGCTTGCCGGAGGGGATTGGTACCGGCGCAACAGGCGGCGGTTTTGCCAGCGCCAATCCACGCGGCGAGGTTCCGGCGTTGATCCACGGCGGCACCGCCATTTTCGACAGCACGATCATCCTAGAATACATCGAAGACGTCTGGCCTGCGCCGCCGATGTTGCCCGCTGAACCTGCGCACAGAGCGAAGGTGCGGATGATCGAAGACGTGATGGATACCCAGTTCGAAGCCATCACCTGGGGCCTCGGGGAGCTGAACTTCTTCAAGCGTGCAGACGGCCCGCTTAAGGCGCACATGGAAGCCCAGGCCAGGACCCAGGCGAGCGCGTTCTTTGCGATGCTGGAAACCCAACTCGGCGATGCAGACTGGTTCAACGGCGCGAAGTTCGGCTGGGGTGATCTGAGCGTGGTGCCTTACCTGAACGGCGCCGCCGGCTTCGGCATCGCGCCAGCGGCAGGATCACGGCTTGCGCGCTGGTTCGAGCGGGCGAATGCACGTGCCAGCGTGGCGCAGACCCGCAAGGAGTCCGAAGCCTCCGTCGGCGGCATGGCGCAAGTCGACCAGGCCGTGAAGGCGGGCCTGTTCAAACGCCAGTACCGGGATCACCGGCTGGAATGGATGATGAAGTCCGGCGGCCGGGAGATAGTGCTGTCAGGACTGGAAACGGGCACGATCCGCTTCACGGGCCCTTGAGGCTCGGCCGGCGGGCTGGTTAGCGAGGCAGCTAAAGGCGCGTTCCGGCAGTTGGGGAAGCCGCGGAACAGCGCAGAAGTCGTGAAACGCCGATCCGCTTCCGGGTTCGTATTTTGAATCTGTCTGTCCCTCTGAGCCGCTGCACCTGGTTGTCGCTTGCACTGCTTTGACGTTCGCGGGCTATCTGTTCTCGCAGCGGCCTTCAGAAGACAGAACAGGTTCGCAGCAGCTGCGAATGTCTTTCTGACAATGGGGCGGGCAGCTTCTGAAGCTCTTTACAAGGAGTTACCGGACTACGCGGAGTTCACGCAGGACGCTGAATGGGGCGCAAACCAAAATGTGAGAGGATGCAGGCTCTCACAAAGAACCGGATCCAACCATGCTCGCCCGTGAACTCTCCTCCAATCCTCCGCCTACGCCACAACCGCATCTGCTGTCGTACAACGCGGAAGCGCTGGAGTTTCATGGCGCAATGGCGAAATATGAACCGCAACGGCTCGAAGCCATCGTGCGGGACGCCGCGTTGGCCTATGCAAACAAGCCGTTTCTGACGACGGCGCTACCCAACGGCATCTCGACCTCGCTGACCTTCGCCGACGTCGAACGCCAGTCGGCCAATCTTGCGCGCTATTTCCGCGAAGTGCTGAAGCTGGCGCCCGGCACGGTCGTCGCGGTCCAGTCGCCAAACTGCATCAGCTACGTTGTCTGTCTTCTGGGCGTACTGCGCGCAGGGCTCGTCCTGTCGAACGTCAACCCGCTCTACACCGAGTCCGAAACGCGCCGCCAGCTGCGCGATTGCAAGGCGCAGGTTCTCATCGGATCGATCATCTTTGCGGACACAATCGATGCGGCCACGGCCGGCACTGATGTGAAGCATGTCATCTCGTTGTCGCTGACGGATTTCTTCCCGGCCGTAAAGCGGAAGGGTCTCGATTTCCTGCTTCGCAAGGTCAAGCGTCTTGAGCGTCCGCTGAAGGCGGCGCATGTCACGCTTCGAAAGGCGATTTCCGAAGGCGCCAGGTTCTCCAACCCGGTCCATGCGTACACGGAAGAGCTGCCGGCGGGCAGGGACTCCATCTACCAGTACTCGGGCGGAACCACCGGCACGTCCAAGGGCGTTCGCCTTACTGAAGCGGGCCTGATCACCAACATTGACCAGTTCGTCGCCCTGGCGCCCAGCCTTGCCACGCTGCAGGGGCAGACCATGTTGCTCGCGTTGCCGGTCTATCACGTGTTCGGCCTCTTTGCCTCGGTCATAGCGCTGCGCCACGGCGTCCATATCGTCCTGGTGCCCAGCCCGCGCCCGCTATCGAACCTGAAGAAGAGCTTCGAGAAATTCCGTCCCGACATTTTCCCGGGCGTAAACACCCTGTTCGCCAAATTGATGGAAGAGCCCTGGTTCCAGCAGAACCCGCCGAAGCTCTCGCTGACCATTTCCGGCGCCGCTGCACTCGACCCGCTGATCGGCAAACGCTGGCGCGAGATGACATCGGCCCAGATCATCGAAGGCTACGGAATGACCGAAGCCACGACCCTGCTGACAATCAATCCGCCTGACGCGCGTGAACGTCCGGGTACGGCCGGCTTGCCCTTGCCGGGCACTGAGATCCGGATCCTGCTCGAAGACGGACGTTTCGGGGATGCTGGAGACGTTGGCGAAGTGGTCGCCAAGGGACCGCAGCTGATGTCCGGCTACCTGCACCGCCCGGATGAAACCGCCGCCGCCTTTGCCAACGGCTGGATGCGCACCGGCGACATCGGCACGATTGACCAGGACGGCTATCTCAAGATCGTCGACCGCGCCAAGGACATGGTCCTCGTCGGCGGCTTCAACGTGTTCCCCAACGAAGTCGACGAAGTCCTCAACGCTTGCCCGGGCGTCCTGGAAGCGGCGAGCGCCGGCATTAAGGTCGCCAATTCCGAGGAAGAGTTGCATGCCTTTGTTGTCCGACGGGAGAATGGGCTGACGGTGCAGGATGTGCAGGCCCACTGCGCCCAGCACCTGACCGGTTACAAACGCCCCCGGACAATTCATTTTGTCGACGAATTGCCGAAATCTCCGATTGGAAAAATACTTCGGCGCGAGCTGCGCACCCTCGTCGCGGCGCGCTGATTCTCTGGTGCCGGCCACCTTGTGCCGGGAAAAAAGTCCAATAAAAACAGGGAATTCGTTAGCGGAAAACGTCGCTAACGAATGCTAAACTGGATAACACTATTCCTGAGCGTCTGAAATCGTTCCACGATGAAGACGAAAAACATGATCTATCCGCCCCTAAGGTTCGAACAGCAGCGGAGCGAGGTTCTCCAGCGCTATCGAATCCTGAATGGTTCGGAAGTTCACGTGGCATCGCAGATCGCTCAAACCACGGCAATGGCCCTGGGCGTGCCGATTGTCGTCGCCTCCCTGAATGAGCGCTACCGCAACTGGTATCGGTCAGCCCACGGAGCAAGCCCGGCGGAAATCGAGGCTCTGCAGGCCTTTTGTTCGCAAGCGAACCTGTCGGAATCAGCCTTTGCCGTGCCGGATGTGCGCGAAGATCCCTACTTCGCCAATGATCCGGCCGTCACCGGCCAGCAGAAAATCGTCTTCTTCGCTGGCGCGCCGCTCCGGGACCCGGACGGCAAGCGTTTCGGCACGCTCTGCCTGATCGACAGCAAACCGAATGACTTTGGTGAAGGCCGGCTGGCCCTGCTGGAGAGTTTTGCCGCAATCGTCAGCCAGGACATCTGTGTACGGAGCGCTGCGCGCTATGCCGTGCGCGACCTCATCGAGGCCGAGCACGACAAGTGTGATCTCTTCGACCTGGCGATGACCGATCCTCTCACCAAGGCGCTCAACCGCCGGGCCTTCTTCCGGTTTGCCGAGCGCGAGGTCCTGCGCGCCAGCCGGCATGTCAAGCCAGTCACGGCGATGATGCTGGACATCGACCACTTCAAGCGTGTGAACGACGTGCATGGCCACGCCGCCGGGGACGAAGTCCTGACGCGGCTCGTGGCCTGTCTGACCGCCAATATCCGGGACGAAGACCTGCTCGGCCGGCTCGGCGGCGAAGAATTCGCCATGGTGCTGCCCGAAACCGAACCCTTGCGCGCCGCCATTCTGGCAAACCGCCTCAGAGAGGCTGTCAGCGACTTGAAGTTCTCCGGAAAGACGGGCCGGTTTTCGATCACCATCAGCGTCGGCATAAGCGAACCCGGCTTTGCCGACATCGACATCCTGCCGGCCCTGGAGCGGGCGGACACGGCGCTTTACCGCGCCAAGCAGAACGGCCGCAACCGGGTGGAAGTCGCCCCGCTGGATCTTGGAGAGCCGTCGCTCGCCGTCGCCTGAGCGACAATCCCCATGTGGGAGGCTCGGGTGCCCAACCCTGCGACGAGCCGTCTCGCAATTGCCGCATGTTCGCGCTAGAGGCTGGCCCTAGATCACCCTGATGGCCCGATTTGGCTTTTCGCCTTCTCAGGCCCGGATTTCAAGGAACGCCAATGCCACTCTCGCAGTTCAAGGGGTTCGGCGGCGTCGTCATCCGCGGTGACCTGCGCGGCGACCCCGATGATCCGCTGGTGCTGCTGGTGCACGGCGGCGGCCAGACACGGGACATCTGGAACGATGCGGCCGCCGCCCTGGTGCGCGCAGGCCGGCAAGTGATCGCCCTGGACCTTCGCGGGCACGGCGAAAGCGAGTGGCCGGCCGACGGCCGCTACGAATTCGGCGCCTATGTCGAAGACCTTCGCGCCATCCTCGCCCAGCTGCCCTCCCGACCGGTCATCGTCGGCGCCTCGCTCGGCGGATGGGTCGCGGCCGTGGCCGTGGGCGAAGACGGCGGACATCTCGCCTCCGGCCTGATCCTCGCCGACGCCCCGCCGGACCTCGACCTCACGAACATCCGGAAGGCCGCCGGCACCCTTCGCGCCGCTTCCGAGACCGCCAAGGGCGCCTGGGATCCGCGCATGCTCGAGCGGTTCGATCTCGAAGATGCGCTAAGACGCTTCAAGGCCGCCGCGCCGAAAATCCGCGTACCCGCCCTGTTCGTGCGCGGCGCCCTCAGCGATATCACCGACGCCGCCTCCGCAAGCCGAATTGTCGAACAGATACCCGCCGCCGAATACGCCGAAATCGGGGAGGCGGGTCACCTCGTCGCCTCCGACCGCGGCGACCTGTTCAGCGCGACTTTGCTCGACTTCCTCGAACGCCGCATCCCGCGCTTCGTGCCGGAATACCGCTCCGGTTCGGACGCGCGCACCCTGCGCGACGCGCTCGGCTGTTTCGCAACAGGCGTAACGGTGGTGACCGCCTTCGATGCCGGCGGCGATCCGGTCGGCCTCACGGCCAACTCCTTCACCTCCGTCTCGCTCGACCCGCCGCTGCTCCTCGTCTGCATCGCCAAGACGTCAAGCAGCCTCAAAGCCCTCGAACTGGCAGAGCATTTTGCCGTCAATGTTCTGCACATCGGCCAGCAACCCGCCTCCACCTTGTTCGCGGTGCCCGGCGAAGACCGCTTCCGCCAGACGCCTTGGCAGCGCGGCCGGCATGATGCGCCCGTCCTGTCGAACGCGCTCGCGAACTTCGAATGCCGCCGCCACCAGATGCACGACGGCGGCGACCACGTCATCCTCGTCGGCGAAGTCCTGCGCGCCACCTTCGATCCGCGCCGCGACCCGCTGCTCTATTTCCGCGGCAAGTATCGCCGACTGCATTTCTCCTGAGCGCAGCGCGGCGCTTAGAGGAACGCTTTCAGCTCGGCAACGAACCGGTCGAACTGGTCGTGATGCAGCCAGTGGCCGGCATTCTCGTAGACCTTGACCTGCGCATTTTTGAAGTTCGCAATCCGCCCATCCGTTTCCGGGTTCGAGGCCCAGCTGTTCTGGCCGTAGAGCAGGAGCGTCGGGCAGGTGATCTCGCGCCATAGCGCGTCCACGTCATCCTGCGGCAGGTCGTAAGGCACCATCACGCGGAAATGATTGTCGAACTTCCAGGAATAGGTGCTGTCCTCGTTCTGGCTGATGCCATGGATCGTCAGATGCCGGGCCTGCGCATCGGAGAGATACTTGTTCTCTTCCTTCATCCGCTCGTAGGCTTCTTCCAGCGTCGCGTACTTCTTCGGGCTGCGACCAGCCGCGGCCCGCTTGGCGTCGATCCATGTGCGCATCCGCTTGGCAATCGGCTCGGCCATCCGTTCCTTCAGCATGCGCGGCGAGGGCCCCAGCCCCTCGATGGCGACCACCTTGCGCACGTTTTCCGGATAGATGCCGGCATAGCGCAGCGAGATGTTCCCGCCATACGAGTGAGCAACGATCGTCAGCGGTGCCAGCTTCTTCTGGTGGATCAGTTGCGCGAGGTCATAGACGCAGGAGCGCACCGAATAGTCGCCATCAGCAGACCAGCCGCTGTCGCCGTGACCGCGCAGGTCCGGCGCGATGACATGCCAGTCATTGCGCAGCTCCTCGGCCACCCAGTCCCAGCTGCGGCAATGATCCCGCCCGCCATGCAGCAGGATCAGGGGCGGCGCATCGGGATTGCCCCAATCGACATAATGAAGGCGCACGCGCTGCGAGATATAGCTGTGGGAAGTCGGGCCGGTGATCATGGCAAGCAGATAGACGGGCCATGGCCGGAGCGTCCAGAGGGCAATCCAAATACCCTTGCGGCATTCCGCCGATTGTCCCGTTGCGCGGCGCGCGTTCCGCGCTAGGGTCGCCAATGTAAGCTGGTTGACAAAATCCGGCACAAACGGGGAGACGTCTATGTTGAAATCCAGGTCCGCCTTGGCGGCGATTGCCATCTGTCTGGGCATTCAAGCCTGCGCGCAGCAGGTCACCGCGCCGGCGGGTGTCGCAACCCCGGCCACGGTCTCCGCCAATCAGGCCTTCTCGGCCGGCCTTCCCTGGTCGGACGAGAGCGAGAACGCACTGGCGAGCCAGGGCTTCATCGCCACCCTGAAAGACACCAGGATTCTCGCTGCGGACGGACGCGTCGTTTTCGACGCCGGCGCCTATGATTTCGCCGAAGGCGCCGCGCCTGACACGATGAACCCCAGCCTCTGGCGCCACCTCGGCCTCCTGAACAATCACGGCCTGTTCGAAGTCACGCCGGGCCTCTGGCAGGTCCGCGGTTTCGACATTTCGGTGATGAGCATCATTGCCACCGAAACCGGCTACATCATCGTTGATCCGCTCACCGCCACGGAGACCGCCGCTGCCGCCATGTCGCTGGTGCACGAGCATATCGGCGACAAGCCCATCGTCGCGGTCATCTACACCCACAGCCACGGTGACCATTTCGGCGGGGTCAAAGGCATTGTCTCCGACGCGGATGTCGCCGCCGGCAAGGTGCAGATCATCGCGCCAGACGGGTTCATGGAGCACGCGGTCAGCGAGAACCTGATTGCCGGGCCCGCCATGAGCCGCCGCGCCAACTACCAGTTTGGCACCCGCCTGACGCCCGGCCCGGCCGGGCAGGGCGGCGCCGGTATCGGCACCGGCTTGCCGAACGGCTCCTTCAGCCTGATCGCGCCCACCGTGACGATCACCGAGACCGGCCAGAAGCTCGTCATCGACGGTATCGAGATCGAGTTCCAGATCACGCCCGGCACCGAAGCTCCGTCCGAGATGAACTTCTACCTTCCGCACCTGAAAGCCCTCTGCCTCGCCGAGAATGCCAACCCGACGATGCACAATATCCTTCCGCCGCGCGGCGCGCTCGTGCGCGATTCAAAGGCGTGGGCGGACTATCTGACCGAGTCGATCCACCTCTACGGCGCCCGCACCGACGTGATGTTCGTCTCCCACGGCTGGCCGCGCTGGGGACAGGAAAACGTGGCATCCTTCATGGCCACGCACCGGGACGCCTACAAATACCTCCACGACCAGTCCGTCCGCCTGATGAACAAGGGCTACACCGCCGAAGAGATCGCCGAAGTCATCGCCCTGCCGGACAGCCTCGCCTCCAAATGGTACAATCGCGGCTATTACGGCACGATGGCCCACAATTCGAAGGCCGTGTACCAGCGCTACCTCGGCTGGTACGACGCCAACCCCGCCAACCTGAACCCTTGGCCACCCGAACAGGCCGCCGTGCGCTATGTCGAAGCCATGGGCGGTGCGGGCAAGGCGCTGCGGACCGCGCAGAAGGCGTTCAACGAAGCCGACTATCGCTGGGCCGCCGAAGTCGCCAGCCACCTCGTCTTCGCCGATGACACCAACACCGAGGCGCGCGAACTCCTCGCCAAGGCCTTCGAGCAGATGGGCTACCAGGCCGAAGGCTCGCTCTGGCGCAACATGTACCTCACCGGCGCCGTCGAAGCGCGCGTCGATCCCAGCGCGTCGGGCATGTCCACGCTTTCGGCGGATGTCGTCTCCGCCATCTCCGTCGAGCAGGTCTTCGACATGCTCGCCGTACGGGTCGATCCTCAGTTGGCGGACGGAAAATCGGTCACCATCGCGTTCGTGTTCCCGGACCTCGGCGAGTCCCGCCTGGTCAGCATCCGCAACTCCGTGCTCGTGCACGAGCCGGGCACCGGCCAGCCTGCCTCGGCGACGCTCACGATGCCGAAGGCGGCTTTCCTGGGCATGATCTTCGCGGGCCAGAAACCGGCCGACCTTGTGATGAAGGGCGCGCTGACCATCTCGGGTGATCCAACCGCCGCCGCGGTCCTGCTCGGCGTCCTCGATCCTCCGGCCGCGCCGGAGCCGTTCCCGATCGTCACGCCCTGATCACTACTCCTTCGGGGAGCAGCGCGCGTTGTAGACGGCGACGTCGGTATTGAACTGTAGCACGGCGCTTCGCAGCGCGAGTTCGTCTCTTGCGAACTTCTTCTTTGCCGCATCATACGCTGCAAGTTCGCGGTCGGCGGTGGCGGCATGCGCGACCGAAACCAGCCGGTGGATCTCGGCGTCTTCCCAGGCAATGCCGGCCTCTTCAGCGCGCAGCGCCGCAGCCTCGCGCTGCTCGGTCAACTCACTGATCTCCGCCTCGCGCGGAGCCAGCGTCGCCTGCATCGCCTTGCAGGAGGCCACATCAGCCTTGCCATTGGCAAGGGCAGGCCCCGCCAGCACCATGGCCAGAAGTCCGAATGAGATTGCGCAGCGCATCATGGATACGTGTTTCTCCGATCACTGCGGCAATTATTCGGCAACCGCAGGAAGCCACCATGAACAGTGCCGAAACCTGCAGGCTTCGGATCAGGCCGCCGGCGGCGGCATCTTGCTCCGCCCGGCCGTCACGGCGTCGATCAGCCCGAACACCGCCGCAAAATCCTTCAGCAGCTCCTGCACCCGGTCTGCGCTGTCGAGCGGCTTGAACATCGATCCCGGCTCGAACAGGTTGCCGCCCTGCACGGTGATCAGCATCTCGCCGCCATCAAAGGCTGCCTTCAGCTTGCCGCCCCGGAAAACCTCCTCGAGATCGACAAGCTTCTGCATCAGGTCCGGCGTCAGCAGGTACCGGCCTTCCACCTGGTCGGTTGTGTAGACCTCGAAAATCTTCTCGAACGTCGGGTCTTCCAGCGTCGCACGTTGCATGCCGTTGCCGCCGCCAAACCGGTTGAAGAACCCCATGTCCCGCGTCACCAGCGTGCGGCCATAGAAGGTTTTGTGAAAGTCGAGCCGCAGGCACTGGCCCTGGAACACCGTCACCCAGGTCGTCTGTGTGCGGCCTTTCGAGTCGGTGGTCGTGCGCTTCTCTTCGAGGTGGGCCTCGAACAGTTCGAAGTCCACCGCGCCCCGCTTGCCGGTGACGAGGTCCTCGAACTTCGACCGGTCCCAGCCGGGCACAACGCCGACATCCTTGTGGCGGTAGATCGACTCGCATGTGCCGGGCGCGGGCGTGAATGTCAGATCGAGCTGGCGCGCGATGGGTTCCACGATCAGTGCCTTGGCCTCGCCCGCGAGCCGCGAGATGCCCATGTTGCCCCAGCCGATCACGCCAAAGCCGATGATGCCAACGATGATCGCCACCACCGGCAGCTTCAGCAGCGCAAAGCCGATCCCCACACCCGCCGCAATGATCGCTCCGCCGATCCAGCGCGTCTGGATCGCCTTCTGCGCTGCGGCGACCCGCTCCGCCTCCCGCGCCATCAGGCTGGGCCGGATTTCCTGTTCGTAGATGCGGTCGAACCCGGCAAATTCCGGCGGCAGGTCGCCCAGCGACAGCGGCGCGCCCGCGTCGGGGCTTTGATCCTTGTCACTCATGCCCGATTCCCGATCCTGCCCAGATCATTGAGCATAAGGTGTGCTCTGGCTTCCTGAAAGGGCCCGGTCAAATGTCGGCGTAGACGTGCAGTTCGCCGTCGAAACCGGAATGTGTCACCGCGCCCTCATGCGCGGGGCCGACCAGTTTCGCGAATTTCTGCAGCGCGCCGGAGCCATACTTCGTCGTCCGCGGCTTCCACGCCCGCTTGCGGTCTTCGATCTCGGCCGGTGTCAGCCGCACGTCGATGGTGCCCTTGATGGCGTCGAGGATGATGATGTCGCCGTCGCGGATCAGGCCGATAGGTCCGCCTTCCGCCGCTTCCGGTCCGACATGGCCCACGCAGAACCCGCGCGTTGCGCCGGAGAAGCGGCCATCGGTGATCAGCGCCACCTTGTCGCCCATGCCCTGGCCATAGATCGCCGCCGTCGTCGACAGCATCTCGCGCATGCCGGGTCCGCCCTTCGGCCCCTCATAGCGGATGACCAGCACTTCGCCTTCCTTGTAGTTGCGGTCGCGCACCGCGGCGAAGCAGGCTTCCTCGCCATCGAACACACGGGCCGGGCCGGAAAACGTCAGATCCTTGAGGCCCGCGACTTTCACGATCGCCCCGTCCGGCGCCAGCGATCCCCAGAGACCGACCACACCGCCATTCGGCGAGATCGGATTGGTCGCCTCGCGGATCACCTTCTGGTCCTTGTTGAACACCACGTCCTTCAGGTTCTCGGCTACCGTCTTGCCTGTCACCGTCATGCAGTGCCCGTGGATGAGGCCCGCCTCATACAGCGTCTTCATCAGCATCGGCACGCCGCCCGCCTCGCCGAAATCCTTGGCCACGTAATTGCCGCCCGGTTTCAGGTCCGCGATGTACGGCGTCTTGGCGAAGATCGCGGCAACGTCCTTGAGATCGAACTTCACGCCGCACTCATGCGCCATCGCGGGCAGGTGCAGCGCGGCATTGGTCGAGCCGCCCGAGGCCGCCACGACCACCGCCGCATTCTCGAACGCTTCCCGCGTGCAGATATCCCGTGGACGGAGGTTCTGCTCGATCAGCCGCATAACGGCCCGGCCGCTCTCGACGCAATACGCGTCCCGCTCCAGGTACGGCGCCGGCAGCGCCGACGATAGCGGCAGCGCGAGGCCAATTGCTTCCGACACGCACGCCATGGTGTTCGCCGTAAACTGCCCGCCACACGCGCCGTCACCGGGGCAGGCGAGCTTCTCGAGCGCCTCAAGCTTTGCACTCGACATTTCGCTTGAGCCCGCCGCATGCGCGCCGACGGCCTCGAACACGTCGAGCACGGTCACATCCTTGCCTTCGAACTGGCCCGGCAGGATTGAGCCGCCATAGATGAACACGCTCGGCACGTTAAGCCGCAGCATCGCCATCATCATCCCCGGCAGCGACTTGTCGCAGCCCGCCACGCCGACCAGCGCATCATAAGAATGACCGCGTATCGTCAGCTCGACCGAGTCCGCAATCACTTCGCGGCTGACCAGTGACGAGCGCATGCCCTCATGGCCCATCGCGATCCCGTCGGTCACGGTAATCGTGCAGAACTCGCGCGGCGTACCATCCGCTTCCTTCACCCCCACCGAAGCCGCGTGTGCCTGGCGCATCAGCGCCGTGTTGCACGGCGCCGCTTCATTCCAGCAGGACGCCACGCCGACGAACGGCTTCTTGATGTCCTTCGTGGAGAGACCCATCGCGTAGTAATAGCTGCGGTGCGGCGCCCGCTCGGGGCCTTCCGTCACATGGCGGGAGGGCAGGCGGGATTTGTCCCAGATCTTGGTCATGAAGCGCGTTCCCATTCGGAGTTCCGAAAAAAAGGGCCTAGCGCGCAATTTCCTTGCGGAAAAGCGCCTAATCGCCGCAAGCAGCGGCGATCCATGCCTCAAACGGTACCGCGGCGGGCGTTTGGAAGTTCAGGCAATCCCGGCCAGCGCGGCCCGGGCCGATTTGAGCTTCTCCCGGCGCAGCGCCCAGTCCTTGAGCCGGTCCCGGTTCTCCTCGACAATCTCTTCCGGCGCCCGCGCGACAAAGTCTGCGTTGCCGAGTTTCTTCTCGGTCGCTGCTATGTCCTTGTCGAGCGTGGTGATTTCCTTGTCGAGACGCTTCTGCGCTTCCACCTTGTCGATCAAGTCCGCGATGTGCAGCGCCGCCACGGACGATCCAACCAGCGTCGACACCGAGCCTGCCGGCTGCGATGTCGCGGTCGCCGTCTCGTCCAGCCGTGCCATCCGGCGCAGCACTTCGTCATTCCGCGCCAGGCGTTGCGTGTCCACCGGGGAAGGGTTCAACAGCGTCATCGGCACCTTCGCGCCCGCCGGCACGCCTAGATCATTCCGCAGCGAGCGGATCTCGGTAATCATCTCGATCAGCCATTCGATCTCGGCGCTCGCTTCGGCATGGCCGAACTCCGTGATGGCAGGCCATTGCTGCAGCATCAGGAAGCCCTGATCGTGCGCGCGTCCCGGCGCGCGTCGCTCCCAGAGTTCTTCCGTCACGAACGGCATGAACGGATGCAGCAGCTTCAGCGACTCGTCGAGCACATAGCCGCACACCGCGCGCGTCTCCGCCTTCGCCGCGTCATCCATGCCCATCAGCAGCGGCTTGATCAGTTCCAGATACCAGTCGCACACTGTGTTCCAGACGAACTTGTAAAGCGCGCCGGCGGCGTCGTTGAACCGGTAGTCCTCGATCCCCCTGGTCACTTCGGCCACACAGTCCGCCAGCTCGCTGAGGATCCACTGGTTCACCGGCCGCTCCGCCGAGCACGGATCAAACTCGCCCGGCGCGCCGCATTCGTTCATCTCGGCAAAGCGCGTCGCGTTCCATAGTTTCGTCGTGAAGTTCCGGTTGCTCTCGACCCCCTGCTTCGACAGGCGGATGTTGCGGCCCTGTCCCGCCATCCGGCTCATCGCAAAGCGCAGCGCATCGGCGCCAAACTCGTCGACGAGCTCCAGCGGGTCCATGGCATTGCCCTTGGACTTCGACATCTTCTGCCCCTTCTCGTCGAGAACGAGGGCATGAATATAAACATCCTTGAACGGAGCTTCGCCGGTGAACTCGAGCCCCATCATCATCATCCGGGCGACCCAGAAGAAGATGATGTCGAACGCCGTCACGAGCGTCGCTGTCGGATAGAAGGTCTTCAGCGCCTCGGTATTCTCCGGCCAGCCCTGTGTCGAGAAGGGCCACAGCGCCGAGGAGAACCAGGTGTCGAGAACGTCTTCGTCCTGATACAGATAAATCGCGGTCTCATGATCGCCCGCCAGCATCGCGCTGCGCGCCGCATCGCGGTCGGCCGCGGTCTTTACCGGACGGCGATAGAACGCTGCCGCTTGCGCAATTGCGTCGGCTTCGGTCGCAGCAACGAAGAACTTGCCCGGCGAGTTTCCCGAATGATCGACTGCAACCTGGTGCCCGCCATTGCCGTCAGGCTCGGTTGTCATCGCGGGGCCATACCAGGCCGGAATCCGGTGCCCCCACCAGAGCTGCCGGCTCACACACCACGGCTGGATATTGTCCATCCAGTTGTAATAGGTCTTCGTCCAGTTCTCCGGCACGAAGCGCGTGCGCCCGTCCTCGACCGCCGCGCGCGCCGGCTTGGCCAGCGTGCCCGCATCGACATACCACTGATCCGTCATCCACGGCTCGATAACGACGCCGGACCGGTCGCCGAACGGCTGCTCTATCTTGAGGTCCTCGATCCGCTCCAGCAGACCCGCCGCCTCGAACGCCGCAACCACCGCCTCGCGCGCCTTGAACCGGTCAAGCCCGCGCAGCTCAGCGGGAATACTCGCTGCATCGGCTTCCGCGCCGTCCACGATGGCCGCAACTGCCGTCAGGATGTTCAGCGGCGCATGCCCCGCGCGCTTGCCGACTTCAAAGTCGTTGAAGTCATGCGCCGGCGTGATCTTCACCGCGCCCGAACCCTTCTCGGGGTTCGCATATTCATCCGCCACGATCGGAATCCGCCGCCCGACGATCGGCAGCACAACCTCCTTGCCGACGAGCCCCGAATATCGCGCATCCTCCGGATGCACCGCCACGCCGGTATCGCCCAGCATCGTCTCCGGTCGCGACGTCGCGACCACGATATAGTCGCGCGTCTCGAACGTGACGTTGCCGTCTTCATCCTTGAGCGGATGATCATAGGTCACGCCGTCCGCCATCGGATAACGCAGGTGCCAGTAATGGCCCGCCACTTCGCGCGTCTCCACTTCCAGATCGGAAATTGCCGTCTGGAAATGCGGGTCCCAGTTCACCAGCCGCTTGTCGCGGTAAATCAGGCCCTTCTTGTGCAGGTCGACGAACACTTTCGTCACGGCCTTCGACAGGCCCTCGTCCATTGTGAACCGCTCGACCGACCAGTCGCACGAGGCGCCCAGCCGCTTCAGCTGCCCCTTGATCGAGCCGCCCGATTCTTCCTTCCACGCCCAGACGCGCTTCAGGAACGCCTCGCGTCCCATCGTGCGGCGGTCCTGATTGTTGCCTTCCTTCGCCAGCTGGCGCTCGACCACCATCTGCGTCGCGATGCCGGCATGGTCGGTGCCCGGCTGCCACAGCACATTCTTGCCGCGCATCCGCTCGAACCGGATCAGCACATCCTGCAGCGTATTGTTGAGCGCATGGCCCATGTGCAGCACGCCGGTGACGTTCGGCGGCGGGATCACGATCGAATAGGCCTGCGCGCTGGTATCCCCGGAAGGGCGGAAGCAGCCGGCTTCCTCCCAGGCCTGGTAGATCCGGGCTTCGGCTTCGGCGGGGTCAAATCTCTGGTCAAGCATCGTCTGGCTGGGGTCCGGTAAAGGCACAAAAGAAAAGCGCGCCGGTGAAGGCGCGCCGTTCCCTATATCAAGTTTGGGAAATGAGGCTAGCGCGCCATGCGGGCGATACGCTGGACTTCGGCCTCTACCTTCTCTTCGACGATGTTTGCGAGGTTGGCATCGAGCCAATCCTTGATCATCGGCTTCAGCATCTCCTTGACGAGACCTTCGATCGTGTTGTCGCCGGCAATCTCCATCTTCGAGATCAGCTTGCCGAGCGCGCCGGCGGCAACGTCCGCCGTGTGCTCGTCGGTGAGGGCGGTCTGGGCGTAGCGGGCGCTGGTTTGCATGGGGGTCGTCTCCGGGGTGGGGAAAGAGGGGCGGGCAGGCGCGGTGCGGGTGATCGGCGTCACGGGCGGCGGGGCCGGTTCGGCCGCGGCCTGCCGGGCCGAGCCCAGCATTTCTTCAAACGTGAACTCCGGGCCGGTCAGCTTGGTCGAAACCGGGGCAGGGGCAGGCGGCAGCTCCTCTTCCGCCTCGAACATCGCCTGGTCGCCGTCGTCCAGAATGTCGCCGACGGTGGCGTCCTCGATGTCTTCGTAATCGTTGACCGGCTCAGGCGCGACTTCCCGAAGGGTCGCTGCCGCCGGCGTGCCGGGCGTGCGAACCGGCACGGGTTCGTCATCCGATATGATCTTGCGGATCGATGCGAGGATCTCCTCCATCGTTGGCTCTTTGTGCGCTTCGTTGGCCATCTTAGCCCCTCGTTGCTGGAATCGTTTCCCGGATCTGGACTCAGGCGTAGGCCGAATCCGGTTAACAACCCTTTGACAAAGTTAACGCGTTAGCGTCCGGAAGGCCAGAGACTCAGCCGATGGTGTCCAGGCCGCCGATGGCCCGCAACAGCTGGTGGGCTGCCACATAGGCATCCCGCTCCGCGCCGACCAGCGCCAGCCGGGCCTCGAACAACTGCTGTTCCTGGTCCAGCACGTCCAGCGTCGTACGCACGCCCACGGCCAGTTCTTCCTTGGCGCCCTCATAGGCAATCTCGGCCGCCTCGACCTGCCGGCGCGAGGCCTCGATGGCCCGCGTCGAGGCATCATAGCCATACCAGGACTGCGCCACCTGCGCCCGCACCTGCGTCTCGAACGCATCGATCCGCCGCCGCGCCTGTTCGCGCTGCAGCTTCGCCGAATTGACCTGCGCCTTTATGGCCCCGCCTGAAAACAGCGGAATCCGGCCCTGTGCCACCGCCGACACGCTGGTGTCGCGCTGGCCTGTGTCGCCATAGGTTTCCTGTACGCCGGCCGTGCCGACGAGGTTGATCTGCGCGCGCCCGGCCGCTCTGGCCTCGTCCACGCCGGCCGATGCCGCGCGCAGGTCTTCCCGCGCCGCCAGGATCGACGGATTGTTTGCTACCGCGTCTGAAAACGCTTCCTCGACATTGGCCGGCAGGGGCGGGAACGGCGGCGGCTCGGCCAGGTCGCCCGGCGGCTGCCCCGTCAGGAACTGGTAGAATGCCGAGCTGCCTTCCAACGCCGCTTCCGCGCCGGCGAGGGCGGCGCGCGCCCCTTCCAGCCGGGCCTGCGCCTGCGCCACGTCGGTCCGCGTCACGACGCCAACTTCGAACCGGTCTTCCGCCGCGCGCACCTGCTCGCCGGTCACGTCCACATTGTTCTTGCGAATCGCCACCGTCTCGCGGTCGCGCCGCACGTCGACATAGGCCGTCACGACATCAAGGATCAGGTCCTGGCGCGCGGCGTCAAATGTCCGGTCCGCCGAATCGATTCCCGCCTCGGCGCGGCGGATGCCGGCGCTGATGCGTCCGCCGGTATAGATCGGCTGCACCGCCTGCAGCTGCGTACTGGCCAGCGGCTGGTCGCCCAGGCCGAAGGCGAAGGCGGCGTTGGTGTCGATGGATTGGTAGCCGCCGCTCGCCGACAGGTTCACCTGCGGCCGGCCGGACGAGCGCGCCAGATCGAGGTTGGCGCGGGCGATATCCGTCCGGTAGCGCTCGATTTCAAGCTGGGGATTGGTCGCGAAGGCCGCCGCAACCGCTTCCGGAAGGGTCTCGCCCTGGGCCGGTGCGCTGAACATCAGGCTCGACAGGCTCACCCCGATCAGGAGTGTCAGTGTGTTGGCACGCATTGCGATTTCCCTCGTCTGCACCAGCAATATAGGTTCTGCCCGGCGAAAGGAGAACACGGTTCACCTTGCGGCAGAGTAGCCTCGGGAACAGTACCTAAAGGTCAGAAGCTAAAACTAGGTTTCCGGTCGAACGCCGAGAACCGCGGCGGGCAGCAGTCAAAGCCCTCACGCGCCGACACCGTGTTTCCCGCCTTCGTGAACACCTTGCCCCGGCCCATGCCGCCCGCATCAGCCACCACGGCGACCAGCCGCCCGCCGTCCCGCAGCTGCTCCGTCCAGGCGTCCGGCAGCAGTTCGATCATCCCGGCCACAAAGATAACGTCAAACGGCGCCTGCCCGGGAAGTCCCTTCGCCAGCGGCCCTTCCACCGGCGCGGCGCGGTCCACGCCGATCGTGGCAAACCGCTGCGACATGGCATCTACCAGTTGCGCCGTCTCCTCCAGCGCGATCACGGTATCGGCCAAGTGGCTGATCAGCGCCGCCTCATAGCCGGCCCCGGCGCCCACCACGAGCACCACGTCCGCCGGCTGGATCTCCGCCATCTTGATCAGCTTCGCCGTATCGCGCGCAATCCACAGCGCGCGTCCGGGGGAGGTGGTGATCTCCAGCTCCGAATAGGCCACGCCCTTGCGCGCGTTCGGCACGAACACTTCGCGCGGCGTGCGCAAGAACGCACTGACGATCCGCGGGTCGGTCACATCGTTCGGGCGGATCTGGCTGTCCACCATGATCTCACGGGCGAGGTCGAAATCCATGCGAGTCACTTCCCTCTGCGAAGCCGGGTCTGGCGCCATGTATCATGCCCCGCTGCGCACGCAATCTTCGCCGCGCCGCGAAATTAGCCTGCGCCCGCCGATTGTCTCCCCCCGCCAGCCTTGCTAGGGACGGCTCCGGTTGCCTGAGGCTCCATGGCGGAGTGGTGACGCAGCGGATTGCAAATCCGTGCACCCCGGTTCGATTCCGGGTGGAGCCTCCATCGCCCTCCCTGAAATTCAAACGCGCTGGCCGCAGCCGTAAATACCGGCGCTCCAGATTGCCGCGATCCGTTAACCCGGAATTAACCATATCGGGTGACCTTGTACATGTCTTCTTGGAGACACCCACCATCACCCAACGCCTTTGGCGGGAGCTCACGCTCCCGCCTTTTTTCTGTGCGGGAAGGGCGATCCGGCCGCCCCCATAAATCGTGAAGGCGCCGCACTTAGGCACTTGAACGGGGTGCGCGGTCTGCTATTCCCCCCGTTCCGGCTATTCCGTGATAGCTCAGTTGGTAGAGCAGGCGACTGTTAATCGCCCGGTCGCAGGTTCGAGTCCTGCTCACGGAGCCACTTCCCAAAATCAGCATCGGCCTCCGATCAGGGTGGCGCGTTCCCGCTTCTCACGCCGGCAGCAACTGGCTGCAGAATTGACAATGCCGCACCTGCCTCCCTTCTTGTCGGTGGAAGCAGGCAACAAGGCATCGGCATGGACCGGATCAATCCACACTGGGTTCTGGCGCGCACGCCGCCGGGCGGCTGGCCGGTTGAGGAAGACTTTGCCTGGCGCGAAACACCGGCGCCCACACCCGGCCCCGGACAGATGCTCACCCGCACCATCTATCTGTCGCTCGACCCCTACCAATGGGGCCGCCGGCGCCGCGGCGTCGAGGCGCCCGGAGACATCTGCCATGGCCGCACGGTCTCGCAAGTCGTGGAAAGCCGCCTCTCCGGGTTCAGCGAGGGCGACTACCTCTTCAACACCAATGGCTGGCAGACCTTCGGCGTCACGGGCGAGGGTGTCCCCAACTTCGGCTACATGTTCCCCCGTAAGCTCGATCCGGCAGCCGCACCGGTCTCGACCGCGCTCGGGGTTCTCGGCATGCTCGGCCTCACCGCCTATGCCGGCCTCTATCTTCAATGCGAGCCGTCACCGGGTGAGACAGTCATTGTCTCCGCTGCGTCGGGCGGCGTCGGGCAGATCGTGGGCCAGCTTGCCAGGCTGCGGGGCTGCCGTGTCGTGGGCGTCGCCGGGCGCGCCGAGAAGTGCGCCTTCGTGAAAGACGAGCTGGGCTTCGACGCCTGCGTTTCACATCTCGCGCCGGATTTTCGCGAACAGCTAAGGGCAGCCTGTCCGGACGGCGCCGACATCTATTTTGAGAATGTCGGCGGCTCCGTCTACGAAGCTGTCCTCCCGCTACTGAAACCGAAGTCCCGCATCACGCTTTGCGGACTTGCTTCACAATACGGCGCCATGGACGGCGACATCATGGACGCCTGGCGGCAAACCGGCGCGCCGGTATTCTCCCGGCTTGGTGTAAACGTGAACCCGCTTTTCGTTGGCGACTTTGTCGCCAGCCATCAGGACACCTTCCTCGCCGAAATGGCCGGCTGGCTGCGCAGCGGCCACATTCACTACCGCGAGGATATTTCGCCGGGCCTGCGCTCGGCCCCGGCCGCATTCCGCGCCATGCTGGCGGGCAACAATTTTGGCAAGACCCTCGTAAAGGTCAGCCCGGATCCTGCGCGCTGATCGGCGTGCGGCAAGTGCAACTCGTTGTTCTCACGTATTTTGCTCAGCCGCCACGAACGTCGACGGCGAGGTGCATGGTGCCCGGGGGCGGAATCGAACCACCGACACGCGGATTTTCAATCCGCTGCTCTACCCCTGAGCTACCCGGGCGGGCCATTTGGGGAAGCGGCTACTTAACGAAGGCCCCCAAGCTTGTCTATGCCCTTGTCCATGGCGATTTCAGCGAAGCCTCAATCGTCCTCGTCCGGCAGCGGCGCCGCGCGGTCCGGCGCGTCGTCGGCGTCCTCCACCGGCCCGCCGGCAATCGCGTAGTTGCCGTTCAGCCAGCTGCCGAGATCGGCGTCGGCGCAGCGTTTCGAACAGAAGGGGCGATAGTCCGCCAGTACCGGATGCTTGCGGCAGCGCGCGCATTTCGGCTGGCGCGCTTCAGGGGAGACAGGTTTGCTCATCCGCCGGGCTTTACCTCCGCCGCGCCCGCCTGTCCCGTGACAATCTCCAGCCGCGCCCCATAATTCTGCGCCAGCCGCGCCTCGGCGCCGAGCCCGCTCTGTGCCAGCCAGGCCAGCGCTGGCGGGGGCAGGGCGAGGCTCAGTCGCCCCATCCGCTGCGCCCGCGCCGCCGCCTCCAGCTGCCGCAATCCGTCCAGCGCCATCGCCTGCGGCCCGTCCTGCATCCGCTCGGCCAGCGGCGTCACCTGCCAGTCCGCCGAAATCTCCATCAGCCCGAACGGTGACGGCGCCAGCGCCTTCACCTGCCGGCCCGAAATCTCCCGGAACGCCTCTAGGAACGCCGCCCGGATCCGCCCGCCCGCATCCTTGTCCACCGGCGCGACGCAATCGAGCACCGCCAGCCCGCCCCAGCCGCGTAGCAGCATCTGCCGCGCCAGCGCGCCGGCCGCCTCCAGGTTGATCGCCAGCGCCGCCGCCGCTTTTCCCCCGCGCGCATTGCGTCCCGCCGTATCGATATCCGCCGCGATCAGCGCCTCGGTCCGCTCCGCCTGCAGCCGCCCGCCGCCGCGCAGCACCGCCGACGCCGACAGCGCCTCATCGAACGCCGCGCCAATTTCCGAATCGCCCGCCGCCCTGTCCTCGACCGCCGCCGCCGCACCACCATTCAGCGACGCCCGCCAGCCCGCAACCCCGCTCGCCGGCATCTCCGCGCCATCCGCCAATCGCACCCGCGCCAGCTTGCCCCGCCGCGCCTCGGCGGCCACCTCGACGGTCACGGCCGCGCCTTCCGCAAACGTCTCGCCTGCCTTCAGTCGCAGGAAGCCCTCGCCCTTCGCGCCCAGAGAAACAAACGCGCCGCCCGCGCCCGAATCCAGCTTGCGGACGTGCGCGCCCAGCCGCTCGCCGATCACCGCCCGCCGCGCATCCTCATGGGCCCGATCCAGGTACAGCGCCGCCGCTTCGCCGCGACCGTCCAGCGCGACCCAGCGCGTCTCGCCGATCGTCTGTTCCCGGAGCAGTTTCGCAATTGGCATCGTTCAGGAGATCATCCGGATCAGCGCCGCCGTTACCGGATCGTCCGCCTTGTCCGGCGCCGTGAGGGCCGGCTTCAGCCGCGCCGCCATCGTCTTGCCGCGCTCCACGCCCCACTGGTCGAACGGATTGAGGCCCCACAGGTGCCCCGCAAAATACGTCCGGTGCTCATACAGGGCCACCAGCGCACCAAACGCCCTCGGCCCGAACCCGTCATGCGACAGCAGCGTCGAAGCGCGCCCCCCCGCGTGCACCTTCTGCGGCGCCACGCCCTCCGGCAGCCCCGGCTCCTCGGCCTCCACTTCCGCGAGGCTGCGCCCGTTGGCCAGCACTTCCGCCTGCGCCAGCGCATGCGAGGTCAGCGCCGCCAGCCCTTCCGGATCGCGCGTGCGGTCCGCCGCCAGGATGAACTCGCACGGCACCGCCTGCGAGCCCTGATGCAGCCATTGGTGATACGAATGCTGCCCCACCGAGCCTTCACCGCCCCACACCGCCGGCGCCGTCGGCGGCGTCACCGTCGCGCCGGTCGGCCCCACGGACTTGCCGTTCGATTCCATCTCCAGCTGCTGCAGGTAGGTCGGCAGCATCCTGAGCCGGTTGGCATAGGCCAGCACCACCCGCATCGGCTCGCCCCGCACCGAGGCATTCCAGTAATCCAGCAGTGCCAGCCGCATCGGCAGGTTCGCCGCCAGCGCCGAGCCCTGCGCATGCGCGTCCATCTGCGCCGCGCCCGCCAGGATCTCCCGGAAGACGTCCGGCCCCAGCGAGATCATGCAGCCGAGCGACGCCGCCGACCACAGCGAGAACCGTCCGCCCACGGACAGCGGCATGTCGAACAGGTGCGCCTCCCGCCCGCCCAGCCAGGCCTTCGCCTTGGCCGGGTTCGCCGTCACCAGCGCCAGGTGCTGGCTCGCCGCATCCCCCAGCGCGCCCTCCAGCCAGGTGCGCGCCCGCGCCACGTTATAAAGTGTCTCCTCGGTGCCGAAGGATTTCGACACGCCGATCACCAGCGTCGATTTGGGATCCAGCCCGTTCATCGCCCGGTCGAGGTCATACGGGTCGACATTCGCCGCAAACTTCAACTTGATCGCCGGATCGGCCCGGTCCTCGAACGCGTCCGCAATCAGCCGCGGCCCGAAATCCGATCCGCCGATGCCGATATGCAGCACCGCCGTGAACCGCTCGCCCCCCGCCGTGCGCACCGCGCCGGAACGAACCTTGCCCGCAAATTCCAGCGCCGGCAGCAAACCCGCCCGCACGGTTTCCGCCTCGCCCGTAAGTGGCGACTGCGCCCGCAGCGCCCAGTGCAGGGCAGGGCGCCCCTCGGACGGATTGACGAGTCCGCCGCCGAACAACCGCTGCGCCGCCACGTCCAGCCCGGTCGCCGCGCCATGTTTCAGCAGCGCCGCTTCGGCGGCCGTGTCGAGGTAATGCCGCGCCAGGCTGACCTTCCAGCCCGCCGCCACCAGCGGCGCCTCGCCCGCCCGCGCCGCCGCCAGGGGGCGCAGCGTCTGGCCCGCGAGCCGCGCTGCATGAAGCTCCAGTTCGTCTCTCACAGGCTCACTCCGCGTCGATTCAAGGGTCTGGCGCGGGTTATCGGCTCAGCCGCCCCTTGCGGCAAGGGGCTGCGAATAAGGCCACAGGAGTGTCACAAGCCCGCTTGAATCCCGTGGGCGACATGGGTATGAGGCGCGGCTAGCAGGCAGGTGGCCTGACAACAGTTTGGTTAAACCTCGTCCGGTGCGTCCGGGCGCTGACCTGGAAAGAGGAGAGGCCCGATGGGCAAGGCAAAGTTTGAGCGTACTAAGCCGCACGTCAACATTGGCACGATTGGCCACGTTGACCATGGCAAGACGACGCTGAC
>LNFC01000010.1 GCA_001464545.1 Acidobacteria bacterium Ga0077551 | reverse complement strand
TCCTGAATTTCCTGCTGCATCCTGCTGGTGTGGAGAGCACCCTGCAGGCAGACTCGCTCGAACAACTCAAGCGCACCTAACTCTTCATGTATTTCCGCTTGAACCTCGAGCCCACAAGACGTCCACGCTGCAATGAACAAAGCAGTAAGTCGCATTCGCGGAACCTCGCACCTGCTGAAATCGTGCAGATTGTCTTCGCATATGATCGCTTAAGCACCTGGACCAGTATATTCTGGGTACGGTAGCCCTGAAGGTTACTATGAACCCCTGCTGACCATCGTCAACTCGCTCTCAATAGGCAGCTTCCCTGTGCGCGCGAATGGCCGAATAGGGCCAATCCCAGCCAATCCGCCCGTGAATTCGTATGTCTCCTTTGGGGACCTGAGAAGACGCGCATTGTCCTTTGACGGTTCCGGCCGACCCGCGGACTTGTGGCTCTAAGCCAATAGCCACGTGAACTGAGGCAGGGGCCGGCGCCAGGCACTGCGCCAAAGCTCTAAACAGGTGTTGTTGGCTGCAACGCGGGCGCCCGGAACTCGCCGGAATCCGCTGAGCGACCTGATCATTTCCCTCAAATTCAGGGAGCGAGGTCGTCTGCAAACTCAGGGGCTATTTCGTCAATGAAATCGTTTATCAAAGGCCTGTTCGCGCGCCGCCCGCGGAGCAGACGCTGACGACGGCACATTTGCTGGCGCTCATGGCATTCAATCTCTTCTGCGTTTCGCCTCCGATGCCACCTGACGGTAGTAACTCGAGGGGCGCAATGCGGGCTTCTCGACCAAATGCCAGAGGGCGAGACTGGCGGCAATGACAAGGAGCGTGGCGGCGACAAAGAAGCCCGGCGCGCCGAGTGTTGAGTAAAGGCCGGCTGCAACCATCGCCTGAAGGATCGGAAAATGTGTGATGTACACACCGTAGGAAATGTCGCCGAAACGGGCGGGGCTGAGCGCCGGGCCAGGCGCAAACGCGGCACCTGCGATTACACCCGCGAGACCAAGTGCGCGCAGCGGCTCCAGAACAGGGTCAAGCAGAGACGCCCCGAGCAGGAACATGCCGGGGATTGCGCAGCCAAGCCAGCGGCGGCGCAGGACCGGCTCCATTTTCCATAGCGTTATACCCATCGCGAAATACGCCATCTGGCCCGGCAGCTGACGGGCGAGCTCAGGGCCGGGGCTCCCGGAGAAGGCTTTGGGCAGGACCAGGGCCCAAGCTTCGCCCATTGCATACAACACGACAATGCCGAGCCACCAGAGCCCGCGTAGCCGGGTCAGTACGAACAGGATCAACGGCAGGACGAGATAGAACATCACCTCTATTTTCAGGGTCCACAGAGCGCCGTTCACTTCTGTGAAGCGGTTCTCGCCAAACAGGCCGGGAAGGTTCGGTTCGAGGAAGTTCAGGAAAGACAGGTTCGCCAGGATATAGGACGCGACGCCATACCAATCCTGCGTCAGCGCAAAACTGATCGCTGCCGGAATGAGAATGATCACGGCATAAGCGGGCCAGAGCCGGCGGATGCGCTTGCCGGCATAATCCGAAAGGCTTGACGCGCGCGCGAGAGAGCCTGCGACGAGGGCGCCTGAGACGATGAAGAAGCCCTGGATCGATACTTCCGCAAGCTGGGCTAGACCGCCCTCCAGTGGACCAAAGGGTGCGATCGCCCTCAGGGAGACTGCGTGGTAGGCGAACACCGCGGCGGCAAGCAGCAGCCGGATCAGGTCAAATCGGTTAGAGTCAGAGGTGTTAACGGTCGCGTGTACGGACAATTGGTGTTCGTCCCAATGAATTGAGCGGGGCTGAAAAGGGGCGTTGGCTTATGAACTTTCCTACATAATTGGTCAGTATGGTGCTTTGGAAGCCCGGTACTGCTCATAGCAGCCCGTCGAGGCACTGGCCGCTGGCAATCGCTGCCTGATGGCGGGTCTCTCGCACTTTGGGGAGCGGTTCAAAGTAACGACAAACTCTCGATTCAAAGGCGGGACCTGCCGGGTCCGAGGTCACCGCCTGCCGCCCAGGCGCAGCATGAGTTGTCGGCCAAATTTCTGGAAAGCCGCTGCAGTTCGGCATTCGAACCGTGACGGGGGGAGCTGGACTATTTTCTGATGCAGAGGATCCAAAAAAGGAAACAAAATCAGAAATACGCTCTGATCTGAAAAGCCGAAAAGAATGCTGACCTGACACTCCGCGAGGGACAATCGTTGATCTGCCAAGGGCGGCCGGAAGTGCTGCCTGGGGTCAACCGACATCCGGAGGAATTACGTGAACCAACCAGTACCTTTTCGGCGCCGCTTCGCGGGCGCCGTAGCCCTTTCTTTGTCTGCGGTCCTGTTGGCGGCACCCGCTCTTGCTCAGCCAGGAGACGCCACCCCCTTCAGCCTGCCGGCTGCGCCGCTCGGGGATGCGCTCCGGGCCTTCAGTGTACAGACAGGTGTGCCGGTGATCTTTCGCCGCGTCGCCGGAAAAACGGTGTCTGGATATCGAAGGCGCGCCGGGTGCCTTCGATATCATCTCGTTCAATGTCGAGCCGGGCGATGTCATCATCCATCATGTGAAAACGGTGCACGGCGCCGGCGGCAACGCCAGCGACCGATGGCGACGGGCGGTGTCGCTGCGATATTGCGGGGACCAGGTTCGCTATTTCGACCGGCCGGGCGCCATACCGCAGGTCGGCGTCACCCATGGTCTGAAGGATGGGGACCGGCTCCTTGCGGCGGACTATCCCGTCGTCTGGCCGAAGCCTTGGCCGGGCCTCAGGCTGGCGGGGCTCTACGGCGACGGATCCTGACGCGGGCGGCGAGTTTCTGCCGATCCCGGATGAATTCCGGCCCGTCGCGTAATCGCCGCACGCGCGGCAACCGTCCGGCTCAATGCGCGCACTGACGAGCCCGGCGACTCCGCCGATTCCGCGGGGGATAGAGACACTCCGGGAGACTGAACCTTCTGGCCAGGCATCAACGGAGTGAACGCACAGACTACCTTGCTGCCGAAAGCGCCGAGCCATCTGGCACCAGGTCCATCCAGTCCTTTGGCGGCAGCCCGAGAATCAGGTCGAGGAACATCGGCGCAATTTTCCACAGGCGCTTCGAGCGGCTGTTGGACAGCACGACAATGCCCAGATCGAGATCGGGCACGAACATGATCTGCGCGCCATACCCGTCAACAGTGCCGCCATGGGCGACGACCGTCTGGCCCGCATAGTCATAGACGCGCCATCCATACGCGTAGTGCGATGATTTCAGGTCGGGCATCGCCTCACGCATGCGGCGTGTCTCGGTGGGTGTGCTGACCTGCGGCGCGTGGATCAGGTCCAGCACCTCGGGCGCCAGCACCTCAGGCACGTTTCCAAGCTGCGCGTTCAGCCACTGCGCCATGTCGCGGATCGAGGCGTTCACGCCGCCGGCGGCGGGCGTTTCATAGTAAGGCAGTTTCACCTCGATCTTCGTCCAGGGGTGTGCGGGCAGGGACAGATCGGCCTGGCGTTTGCGGGTGTGCGGACGCGCCCAGTTGTCGGTCCGGGTCAATCCGCCGAGACCGTAGGACGCGGTCTTCATGCCCAGCGGCTTGAACAGCCGGTCTTCCACAAGGGCCGGAAAAGGCACGTCATACGCCGATGCGAGCGCCCGGCCAGAGAGGTCATAGGGGATGTTCTGATAGGCGTAGCAATCGGACACCGGGCAGGTGGGTTTGACCTTGCGATACTCCGGCAGGATGGCCTCCGGCAAAATGCCGGCCTCCAGCAGATTGTCATAGGCATTGGGCGGCAGACCGGTCCGGTGGCTGAGGATGTCCGCGAGCGTCAGCGATTTTTCCCCGCCGCGCGGCAAGGCCAGCTGCGGCGCAAATCCGCTGACCGGCGCGCTGAACGAAAGCTTGTCCTCTGAGACCGCAAGGCCCACGAGGCTCGAGGCGAAGCCCTTGGACAGGGATGCGATACGGAACACCGTATCCGGATCGACCGGCTGGCCGCTGCCGGCTTCCGTTTCGCCATAGGCGCGCAGGAACCGGACATCGCCGTCGTGTACCACAGCCACGGAGAGCCCGACGAAATCCCCGGTGTCCATCGCTTTTCTAAGGGTTGCGTCCAGCCGCAACACTTGCACTTCGGCAATGATCGGGGGCGAGGCGAACTGTGCCAGCGCCGCGCGCTGCAGGGCTCCGGCGTGGGCAGCAGCCGGCACAAGGCTCAGGACGACGGCGGCCACCAGGCCGATCGAGGCTTTGGGCATGCGAACGAACCATTCCAGCGTCTGTTCCGGCATGCGGTTAGAATCGACTCCGGCCGTTCTGTCCAGCCGGCTGCGGATGAAGGCCTGCGGTTCAGACTCACGTGCCCGCAAGGGCGACAGATTTCAGGTTCGCCATAACACCTGCAATGATCTCGAATGAGCGGCGGCGCTTGTCCTGATCGTACATGTCCGAGACGACCATCAGTTCGTCTGCCTGCGTACGTTCCAGCAGGGCGATGATCCCCTTATGGACGGCGTCTGCATTACCGATGATGCTGAAATTCAGCATCGAGGAGGCCTGCGCGCGCTCGACCGGTGTCCAGTAGGCGTCGATATCGTCAATCGGCGGCTGGGTCAGCTTGCGCTGACCGCGCACAAGATTGGCGAACGACATCTGCTGCGACGTCGCCAGGTATTTCGCCTCTTCGTCCGTCTCGGCCGCGATGATGTTCACACCGACCAGCGCATAGGGTTTCGGCTGCTGCTTGGAGGGCCGGAAGCTGCCGCGATAGATCGCCAATGCCTGGTCCAGCATCTGCGGCGCAAAATGCGAGGCAAAGCCGAACGGGAATCCATACGCCGCCGCCATCTGCGCGCCGTAGAGGCTGGAGCCGAGGATCCACAGCGGCACATTGGAATTTGATCCGGGTACGGCTTCAATCCGCTGGCCCTCCCGCACGGGCCCGAGCCAGGCCTGAAGCTCCAGCACGTCCTGCTGGAAATGTTCGGACGCCGACGGATCGCGACGCAGCGCGCGCAACGTGTTCTGGTCAGTGCCCGGCGCCCGCCCGAGGCCGAGATCGATCCGGCCGGGGTACAGCGCCTCCAGCGTGCCGAACTGTTCGGCGATCACATAAGGCGAATGGTTCGGCAGCATGATGCCGCCGGCGCCGACACGGATCGTCTTCGTGCCGGCCGCGATGTGGGAGACCACCAGCGAGGTTGCTGCCGTGGTCACGGCCGCCATGTTGTGATGCTCGGCTACCCAGAAGCGCTTGTAGCCCAGCGCCTCGGCATGCTGCGCCAGCCGCCGCGCCTCGTTCAGCGCATCGCCGCGGGTGAAGCCTTCGCGCACGCGGCCGAGTTCAAGAATGGAAAGTGCTGCCATGGGACGCGTCCTTTGATCTGGTCGCCTTAAGATGGGCATTCGGGCCGGAATGCCAATGGTCCTAGAAACCCGCCGGTTCGGCCAGCCCTTTCGACGACAGGCAGATCGCCTTGAAGCGCGCGCCCATGTCGTTCGGGTCGATCAGCTTGCGCGCCGCGTCGAACACGTGCTCGGCATCGTCCGGATTGGCGGCAACCAGCTGGTTCAGCCGCGCCTGCGCGCCAAGGCCCAGCAGGAACATGCCCTGCGGTGTGGGACCTGCCACATCCAGCCCCGCCGATGACGCGAGCCGGGCGAGCCGCCCGAAATCCACATCCACCGTCAGGTCGCTCATCCCGGGCGCCTCGAGCGGCCCGACCTGGCGGCCTTCGCGGTAGGCGCGCAGCGTGTCTCCGGGCGCGCGGTCGTCGGGCCCATAATCAATGAACAGTGCCCGCAGAGGTCCCTTGCGCGACACAAGATCGGCCACAACCAGGTCCAGGCCCGTCTGCACCTCCACGGCGTCTCCCGCCAGCGCGGCAGCCTGCGGCGGGCGCGGTTCGTCGGCGGCAAGGCCGAAGGCCAGCCGGCCACCTTCGGCGAGACCAACGACGCACTCGCGCCAGTCACTCCCCGCCCGGCGGAACTGGCGCGCGGGAAGGCAGTCGAGATACTCGTTGGCGATGATCAGCGCCGGTCCGTCCGGCACCTTCGCCAGCGCCTCGGCAAATTGCGGTTGCACCGGCGCAAACAGGTCCCCCAGCGCCGCTTTCAGAACAGGGCTCGGCTCGACGAAGACCAGCTTCATCGCGCGCACGAAGTCCTCGCCGCCTACCGCGCCCGCCACCCGCAAGGCGTCCAGCATCAGCTGCCCGCGACCCGGGCCAATCTCCGCCAGCTGGAAGGCCTCCGGCGCGCCCAGCGCCCGCCATTCATGCACCAGCCAGACACCGATCAGCTCACCGAAGATCTGGCTGGTTTCCGGCGCGGTCGTGAAGTCGCGCCCGATGCCGGGACGCGTGGCGTAGTAGCCGGCCTGCGGATCGTGCAGGGCAATCTGCATGAAGGTGGACAGGGGGATCGGGCCGCCCGTCTCGATCAGGCGCACCAGCCGGTCTTCAATCGTCATGGTTCAGGTGTATCCCGGACTGCGCTTACCGCGCCTTTGCGGGCACCAGATAAGCGGCGCCGAAGATGCCCGCCAGCAGGATCAGCACCCAGGAGGCAACCGAACTGAAATCATAGACGGGCTGGTTGCGGTAGAACCAGTGCAGCCCGACATGCACGACCGCGAACACGCAGAGGCCGTAGCGGATGGCCGCTCGGTTGCCCGTCTCGGCGAGCAGCAGCAGCCCGATCACAATCGGCACATGGGCCCACAAGAAAATTTGCTGGTCGAAAGAGGCGTATGAACTTGTGCTCAGGGAGAGGGGGTTCCAGGACTGGCCAAAGGTAGATTCGAGTTCGTGCGTGAAAAGACACGCCGCCGACATCCTATAAAGGCTCTCTGCTCTCACAGTCGCACCCCTCCCCAGGATCGCGCGATCAGTCCGTAAAACTACCTATTAACAGTTTCTTATACTTGCTTTTCCTGCCGTTTCAAGGCGTTCCAGATTAACCATGCCCCACCGAGCCACATCGGCACCGACAGGATCATGCCCATGGTCAGCCATTCCGGCAGTCCGCTGACAAAAGAATCGGGCTCGCGGAAGTTCTCGGCAATCGACCGGCCCGCGCCGTACATCAGGAGGAATAGGCCCGCGACGAGACCCGGGCGCTTCAG
>LNFC01000009.1 GCA_001464545.1 Acidobacteria bacterium Ga0077551 | reverse complement strand
AGGCGGGCGGGGTCGAGCCCGGCACATAGCCCTCTGGAAATACCATGCCGATGGAGGCATCGGTCGGGCGGCCGTAGAGTTCCGCATTGGTAAAATTCGCGATCCGCACGAGTCCGATGCCGATCGGCGCGGTGACCCCGGCAATGTCGCCGACCGACAGCAGCGGCACGCCGCGCTTGGCCGCGAAGAACCAGAGCACCAGTGCCACGCCCAGGATGCCGCCATGGAAGGCCATGCCGCCGTCCCAGATACGCAGCACCGTCAACGGGTCCGCCGCCAGCACGTCCATCTGGTAGGGCACCATGTAGAACAGGACGTAGCCAAACCGCCCGCCAAGGATGATGCCGATGATGATCCAGAACATCAGGTCATCAAGGCCTTCCTGGGAAAGCGGCGGCTCGCTCTTCCACAGCGAGGCGCGCTTCAGCAGCTGCGAGCCATACCACCATGCCCCGCCAATGCCGGCGATGTAGCCGAGCGCGTACCAGCGCAGGTGGAACTCGCCGAGACCGACGAAGCCGAAATCAAGGGACAGGAGCGCCGGGCGCCATTCCGGGAACGTCATAACGGCCTGGCCAAGGTAAACGCTTATCATCGTCAGCAGTTCGGTCATGCGGCGTCTTTTCCCTGTCTGCCGGCGCGCCTATCTGTTAGGCACCGCCTCACCCGGCGCGAAGGAGTAACTGCATGGCAGGCACAAATCCACTGCTCGATGACATCGCCAGCCTGATGACCGGCGCCCTCGGCGCCGCGCGCGCAGCAGGCGAGGAAGCCAAGACCGCCGCGCAGGCCCGCGTGCGGGCTTTGATCGCCGACATGGACCTTGCCGGCCGCGACGAAGTCGAAGCCCTGAAGGCCATCGCCACCGCTGCGCTGGACCGTGTGGAAACGCTGGAAGCCCGGCTGGCCGCCCTCGAAGCGGCGCAGGCGAATTCCCCGAAATCCTGAACGCCCACTGTTGAAGCCGATGGACAAGCCTGAGACGGCCCGGTTTGTTCGGTTGTGGATTTGTCACACGAATCCGGCACCAATCCACGAAACCGATGCGGAGGCGCCCGAATGAGCCTTGAACTCGAACACAGCCAGGACTTCGACATCGACCCGCTCGATATCGTGGAAATGGTCCTGGAAGCCGCCAACTGGCCGTTTGAGCGCGACGAGGAAGGCACCCTCCAGGTCGTTGCCGAAACCCGCTGGGGCGACATGGGCGCGCTGTTCGCCTACCGCCCTGAGCCTTCCGCGATCCACTTCTCCCTGACCCTCGACGTGAAAGCGATGGCCGCCAAGCGCAGCGCGATCGCCGAACTGGTGATGCTTGCCAACGAGCGTCTCTGGGTTGGGCACTTCGATTTCTGGTCGGACGACGGCGTGATCATCTACCGCTACACCTTCCCGATGGAGGGCCGCGACGAGGTCAGCCAGGGCGAAATCCGCGCCGTCATTGCGGCGGCTGTCAGCGCCGCCGACCGGTTCATGCCCGCCTTCAACTTCCTCGTCTGGGCCGGCAAGTCGCCGCGCGAAGCGATCGACGCTGTGATGTTCGAAACCCACGGCGAAGCCTGAGGCATAGATGGCTGTTGCCCCGCCGTCCCTAGTTCTGATCGGGGCCGGCCGGATGGGCGCAGCGCTCGTGCGCGGCTGGCTGAAGGGAAAGTCGAAACGCAAGATCGCCGTCATCGAGCCGCGCCCGTCGGAAGAGATTTCGGCCTGGGCCGCAGACGGCAAGATCATCCTGAACCCGCCGCCCGCACCTGCTGCCATCCTCGTTCTCGCGGTCAAGCCGCAGCAGTTCGCGGGCATTGCGGAGATGGCGCGCGGTTTCGTCAGCTCCAAAACGCTCGCCGTGTCGATCATGGCCGGTGTGCGCATCGCGCAGCTCTCGCGCCGGCTGGAGACCTCCCGCATCATCCGCTCGATGCCGAACACGCCGGGCTCGATCGGGCAGGGGATCACCGTGTTCTCGGCGGCGCCCGGTCTCGCCGCGGCTGACCTTGACGCCGCCACCGCATTGCTCGCCCCACTCGGCGAGGTGCATGGGCCGGTCGACGAGTCGATGATGTCCGCGGTCACCGCGCTCTCCGGCAGTGGCCCGGCCTATCTCTTTCTGCTGGCGGAATCGATGGCAGAGGCGGGGGAGTCCGAAGGCCTGCCCAGGGCGCTTGCCCAGCGCCTCGCCCGGCGCACCATCGAAGGCGCCGCGGCGCTGATGGCGGCCAGCGGCGACGATCCCGAAACCCTGCGCCGCGCGGTCACTTCCCCCGGCGGCACCACCCAGGCGGCCCTTGACATCCTCATGGACACGGGTGGGATGCCGCGGTTGCTTAGAGACGCCCTGCGCGCTGCCGCCGCCCGCGACCGGCAGCTGTCAAAAGAGGCAGACTGAAACCCCGGGAGGCCCGCCTTGGCGGCTGCTGAAAAGATTATCGAGAAGGGGCTGAAAGCCGCCCTCGACCTGGCCGCGACGCGGGCCTGGTCGGATATTCCGCTGGCGGACATTGCCGCGAAAGCGAAGCTGACGCTTTCGGATTTTCACGGCGTGGCGGCCCGCGAGGATCTCGTCGAAGCGATGGACGCGCATTTCGACAAGGCGATGTCGGCCGAGGGCGTGCCGGACGAGACCTCGGCGCGCGAGCGCCTGTTCGATGTCATCATGCTGCGGTTCGAGGCGATGGAGCCTTACCGCGCGGGCATCACCGAGATCACCAAGTTCCGCGAGTCTTCGCTGTATCATCTCGTCCGCCTGCCAAATCATCGCCATGCCAGCGCCGCCTGGGCGCTCGCGTCCGCCGGGCTCGACAATGACGCCGGCGCGCCCGCCAGCCTGAAGCGCATCGCTATCGGCATCGTGATCGCGCAGGCCGAACGCGCCTGGCGCAAGGAAACCAGCGGCGACTTTGCCCTCACCATGGCGGCGCTCGACAAGGGCCTGCGCCGCGCCGAGGAACGCCTCGGCCAGTTCCGCCGCCTCACCGGCGGCCGCTTCGCCACAAAACCAGAAACCGAAGAAGCTACCCCATGACCCGTCCCGGACTCGATACCCATCCGCTCGAACTGAAAGCGGACTGGTTCAACACGCTGTTTGCCGAAATCGGCATTGACGCCGAGGTGCGCGGCTTCACCGCCAAGTCGATCGGCACGGGCCAGATCGGCGAGAACGTGCGCTTTGTATTTGACTACGCGCATGCGGGCGCAAACGCGCCGAAGACGCTCGTTGGCAAGTTCCCGTCGGCCAGTGAAGCCAGCATCATGACGGCAAAGCTGCTGAACCATTACAAGCGCGAAGTGATGTTTTACCGGACATTCCCGAAAGTGGCGGGCCGCATCACGCCGAACGCGCTGTACACGGACTATGACCCGGAGACCAACCGATTCGCCCTGATCATGGAAGACATGTCGCCCTCCGAGCAGGGCGACCAGCTGAAAGGCTGCGGCGTCGAGGACGCGCGCCTTGCCATGGAAGCGGCCGCCGTGCTGCACGCCTCGCACTGGCAGGACCCTGTGCTGGACGAGCATGACTGGTTGCAGGGCTCCGCCAAGGCGCCGCCGCCGGGCCTCAGCTCCGAAATGGTGGCCGGCCTCTGGGGCGGCTTCAAGGATCGCTACGCCGAAAAGCTCAATGCCGACCTGATCGAGGTGGGCGATGCCTACGCCGCGAGCCTGCCGAAATGGGGCGAGGCCTATCAGGGCCCGTTCGCGCTGACGCATTCGGACTACCGGCTCGACAACATGCTGTTCGGCAAGCCGGGCGCCAAGAAGCCGCTGGCCGTCGTCGACTGGCAGACCGCCGGCAAGGGCGCGCCCGCCAATGACGTCTCCTACTTCATCGGCGCGGGCCTCACCCGTGAGGACCGCCCGAAGCATGAGCAGGCCCTGCTGCGCCACTATCATGATTGCCTGAACGCCGAAGGCATCACCAGCTACAGCTTCGATGATCTCTATACGCACTATCGCTGGTTCGCCTTCTACGGCGTCTCGGTCGCCTTCGCTGCAGCCATGCTGGTGAAGCAGACGGAGCGCGGCGACGACATGTTCCTGACGATGCTGCGCCGCCACTGCGCGCAGATCCGGGAAAACAACAGCCTGGAGTTGCTGAAGACGCTGTCCTAGGAAATCCGCTTGTCCCCGCCAAGGCGGGGTTCTATCGAGGCCCCTGCCAATCCCGATCCCCGCCTTCGCGGGAATCTGCGCTGATTGGCGCAAACCTCTCCAGAATCTGGCACATAAACCCCCATCCGGGCGGGTTTTGGCCCCATTCCGCCGGATTGTCCCGCCCCGGAACAGGTTTCCAAACATCCCCCTAACGGGGGCGTCCAAACTCATCTTTCAAGTCAAGGCCGGGCTTAAACCGCCTCGTGTAGGGTCTGTCTCATACCCCTGCAGAAGCGGGGTGAAACGCATAGGACCGTGAAGTGGTTTTGAACATGAACATGCAGAATGCCCGCCCGATGAGCGTCAAGGGACCGGATGGCCAGACCCTCACCCTCGCCGATTTGCCGTCGCCCGGCATTTCCCGCTGGGTCACCCGCCGCAAGGCCGAAGTGGTTGCCGCCGTACAGGGCGGTCTCCTGACCCGCGAAAGCGCCTGCGAACGCTACAACCTCACCGATGAGGAATATGACGCCTGGGAGCGTCTCTACGCCCGCCACGGCTCGAAAGGCCTGCGGACAACCCGTCTCCAGCAATATCGCCGTTAACGCGGCGTTCGCCTTGTTAAACCTGCCTTAAGGCGGGCCTTCTAGCCTTCCGGGAATCTGCCGGCCCTATGGCCGGTCCCGGAGGGCTTGATGGCGTTTGGAGGCAGCACGGCAACGCAGGCCAGAGGCCTGATCCGCCCGCTGGCGATGCTCGCCTGCGCGCTGGCGCTCGGCCTCCTGTGCTGGCGCGGCGCCGCCTTGCTGACCGGGCCAGGGGCGCCGGTCTCCGCCAGCCCCGCCGAAGCCGCGCTGGCGGATGTGCTTTCCCCGGTCGCCGGTCCCGGCATGTCGCGCCTCAGTGTCACCTACAATGCCGAGGGCGGACGCACTGTCCTTCTCCTCGTCGACGCAAGCGCCTCCGAGCGTCTCCCCGAACTCCAGCGCATCGCGCCGATTGCCGCCGGGATCATTCCCGAGCGCGGCGACAAGCTCATCATCGAAACCGTCGCTTTCGCCGAAGGCCTTCCCGGACGCCCGGACGCTGCCGCCTGGGCCGAGCTGGCAGGTCTTGCAGCGCTCGTGCTGATCGGCGGCGTGTTGGCCGTGCTGGCCGGGCAGTCCGCGCCCATCCCGGTGCCGGCCGCGCAGATCCTTCCTGCCCCCCTGCCTGCCGAGCGCCCGCGTGAGGCGCCGCGCCCGGTGCGGCCAGTGGCGGCTGCGCCGTCGCCTGATGCCGCTGTCGAGATTGCCCGGCGTGATCCGGCGCGCGCGGCGGCGGTCGTGCGCGGCTGGATGAATGCCAAGGATGATCCGGCATGAGCGCGCTGGCGAAACCCTCCCATGTGCTGGCGCCCGGCCTTGCCCGCTCGGCGCGCCTGATGCGCGCGCTCGGGCCCGAGGCTGCGCCGATCTGGGCGCAGCTGGGGCCGGAAGAAGCCGAAGCGCTGAGCGCGGCGATGGACCGGCTGGCCGATGATCCGTCCGCGGACGGTGACGCGCTGCGCCGCTTCACGCAGGCCCAGAAGGCGACCAGCGGCGCCGGTGTCTGGGCGGAGCTTTCGGCGCTGGACACGCTGGTGCTCGCCTCGCTGCTGCGCCACGAGCGCGCGCAGGTCGTGGCGCTGATCCTTTCGCGGCTGAACGGCGACGCGGCCGCGAAGCTGCTGCGCGTGCTGCCGCCGTCGCTCTCGATCGAGGCGATGCAGCGCCTGCTGCACCTCGGCGAAGTGCACCCGGCGGCGATGGCGGGCCTCGAACAACACCTCAAGGGACGCGTCGCGGCGCTGTCGCGGGACGGGGCAACGGCCGGCATCGAACGCATCGCCCGCATCTTTGACCGGCTTGATCCGCGCGCGGGAACGCTGTTCCTCGCCGCACTTGAAAAGGCCGAGCCCGGTTCGGGCGAAAAAGTCCGTTCGCTGATGTTCACGTTTGACGATCTCGCCACGCTGGATGCCGGCGGTATGCAGACCCTGCTCGCCGCGGCCGACCGCGCCGCTCTGGTGACCGCCCTCAAAGGCGCCAAGGACACTACGGCTGCGGCCTTCTTCGCGAATGTCACATCCCGCGCCGGAGACCTGCTGCGCGAAGAGATCACCGCGCTTGGCCCCGTCCGCCGCAGCGATGTGGAAGCGGCCCGCGCCGAACTCGTGGAGCTTGCCCGCCAGCTGATCAGCCGGGGCGAGATCCATGCCGGCAAGGCGTCCCGCGATGACGAGCTCATCGAATGACCGCGCGCGCCGTGAAATCCGTCTCCGCCTTCGATTTCCGTGCCGACTTCGGCCCGCAGCCGGAAGAGGTTGCTGCTGATCCGGCGCGGGTGAGTTTCACCGGCGATGAGATTGCCGGGCTGATCGCGCAGGTGCGGGCCGAGACACTGGCGGAAGTGGCAAAAGTCAGAACCGAGAGCGAAAGCGAACGGCTGGCTGCCGTGACCGCCGAACTGACCCAGGCGCTGGACGAGATAGCCGAGGTAATGCGCCTCATTGCCTCCACCCAGTATCATGCGACAACCGAGGCGCGCCTGCGCAGCCTCATCGACGGCGCCGCCGCGCGCATAGCCGGCGGGCAGGGCGACCTGTTTGCCGAGATTGGACGAGGCCCGGAATGACCGAACCGACAAACCCTGCCTTCCACAAGATGCTGATGGACGTGCCCGTGCGCGTTGAAGTCGTGCTCGGCGAAGTGCGCCTGACGATGGAAGAGTTGATGGCCCTGTCGCCCGGCGAAGTGTTGACCATGGAAAAGCAGACCGGCGAGCCGGTGGACATCTACGTCTCCGGACGCCTGATTGCGCGCGGCAAGCTGGTCGTTGCGGACGGCGAACTGGGCGTCACGCTGACAGAGATTGTCGACAGCCGCGCGGTCGCGTGAATTAGTTACATCTGGAACTAATTTGCCATCCGGCCTATACTGGCGCGCATGGACACCGCCTTTGCAAAGAATCGCTTTTCCGGCGCGCCGCGCGCGGCTGATTTCACCATCGATCAGGCGTGGGACACCTATAGCGCCGCCGAGCATGACCGGTGGGACCGGTTGTTCAGACGCCAGCGCGAAGTGACGAAGGGGCGGGCCTGCGCGGCGGCGCTCGAGGCGATGGCGGCGCTGGAACTTTCGCCCTCCGGCATTCCGCACATGGGGCGACTATCGGACCGCCTGGAAAAGCTGACCAGCTGGCGGATCGTGCCGGTAGCGGAGCTCGTGCCGGACGAGATTTTCTTCGAGCATCTCGCCAACCGGCGCTTCCCTGCGGGCGCGTTCATCCGGCCGGAAGCGGAGTTCGACTACCTGCAGGAACCGGACATTTTCCACGACATCTTCGGGCATGTGCCGCTGCTGGCCAATCCGGTATTTGCGGACTTCATGCAGGCCTATGGCAAGGGTGGCCAGCGGGCGATGAAGCTGGGCCAACTGCACAACCTGGCGCGGCTTTATTGGTATACGGTGGAGTTCGGACTTATTCAGGAGACGGACGGTCTGCGCATCTATGGCGCGGGTATCCTGTCCAGCCCGCAGGAGACGGTGTTCGCGCTGGAAGATGCGAGCCCGAACCGCATCGGCTTTGATCTCAAGCGCCTGATGCGAACGAAATACATCATCGACGATTTCCAGCAGACCTATTTCGTCATCGACAGTTTCGAGGCGCTGCTGGAGGCTTGCTACCAGGACTTCGGAAACGTGTACGCCGAAGTGAAAGGCCTGCCGGATGTCGAGGCGGGCGAGGTGGTCGCGGGAGACTGCGTGGTGACGCGCGGGAGCCATGCGTATTTTGACGCGGGCGGGCGATCCCGGAAGCTCTGAACAAGCGATGTGCACCTTCGCCGCTGCAATCCGCGCGGATTTGTGCTTCATTTCAGGCTCGCATTTGAGGGGAGAAAGATCATGTCCGCAAAAACCATAGGGCTGCTGGTGTCCGTCGCCGTGCTGGCATTGGCTGCCTGCGCGAAGAAGGCCGAGACCCCCGGCGCGGCCCAGGACGGCGAAGCTGTTGCAGAGGCGCCAGCCATCGAGGTCAATGAGGGTGAGCCCATCGACGCAGATGTGACGCTCACGGTGCCAGCGACCGTCATGGCAGGCGCGGAGATAGGTCTGTCGTTCACCGGCCCCGCCAATCGGGGCGACTATATCGACATCGTGCCGCGGGGTTACACGCAGACTTCAGGGGAACTGAATTACATCTACATCCCGGCGGCCGCCAAAGGGGAGAAGTTGCGCGCCCTGACCGCGCCGGGCGACTATGATGTTCGCTATGTCCTTGAGCTTGCGGGCTCGCGGATCATCAAGGCGGTCCAGCCGCTCACGATTACAGCGGCCTTCGCCACGCTCACTGCGCCGTCGGCCGCCTCCGGCGCAGAGCCGCTCAGCATCGAATGGACCGGTCCGGGCAATCCGGGCGACTACATCGATGTTGTCCCGGCGGGCTATGCGACGACCAGCGGCGAGATTGCCTATGCCTATACCGCAAGTGGCAATCCGGTGAAGTTCAGTGCTCCCGGCGCTGCTGGCGCCTACGAGATTCGCTACGTGATCGAGGGGCCGGGCGGGCGGAAGGTCCTGGCGTCGTCTCCGCTGGCCGTTGCACTGCCGGTTGCCAACCTGACGGCGCCGGAGACAGCTCGCAAGGACGCAAAGTTGATCGTGGAGTATGAGGGGCCGATGCGCTCCGGCGACTACATCGACCTTGTGAAGAAAGGCTATGTCGCGACCTCGGGCGAGCTGTCCTATTTCTACGCCGATGGAAAATCCGCCAACGAACTGGAGATGCCGGCAGAGCCTGGCGCGTATGAAATCCGCTATGTGATGGAAGCGCCCGGAGGCCGCATCATTCTTGACCGGCAGGCGATCGAAGTCAGGTAGCCGTCACAGAACGCGCGATGCTGGCCTCGCGCCGCCCGGTCAGTCCCGGTGGCCGATGATGGCGCCGGTCGCGATCAGATCGGACAGAAGGGCCAGCGTCGCCTTGCCGGAAGAGGCAAAGGGATCAAGCTCCGCGCGCTTGAAGTATTTCAGCAGCATCGCCGGATTGAGCTTGGTGATGTTGACCTGCGCCATGGTCCAGTTGCCGAACTGGCGCACCTCGATCTCTTCGTAGATCAGCAGCCTCACCTGCTGGTGGCGCTGATCGCGCACGATCGCGTTGAAGAGGTCGCAGACTTCGTCGCGGCCCCCCTCGATGACCTGGATGAAGAGATCCTCGGAGACGCACAGGAGGCCCGTGATACCGAGCGCCGGATTGTTCTTGCGCGACTGTTCAAGGATGCTGTTCACGAACGCGCCGCTGAGCGGCTCGAGGGGGCGGCTTGCATAGAGGCAGCGAACGAGCATGGGAGGCCTTACTTCTTGTTGTTCAGGAGGGCGAGGAATTCGCTGCGCAGGATGTGATCCTTGAGGAAGGAACCGCGCATGACGCTGTTGATCATCTTGGTCTCGTCGTCTTTCACGCCGCGCCAGTGCATGCAGAAGTGATCGGCTTCCATGACGACAGCAAGACCGTCCGGGCGGACCTTGTTCATCAGGACTTCGGCCATCTGCGTGATGGCCTCTTCCTGGATCTGCGGGCGCGACATCACCCATTCCGCAAGGCGCGAATATTTCGACAAGCCGATCAGGTTGGAATGTTCGTTGGGCATGATCCCGATCCACAGCCGGCCCATGATCGGGCAGAAGTGGTGGCTGCAGGCGCTGCGCACCTTGATCGGGCCAACGATCATCAGTTCGTTGAGGGAGGATGCGTTCGGAAACTCCGTAACAGGCGGCGCCTCGACATACCTGCCGCTGAACACCTCAGTCAGGTACATCTTGGCCACGCGGCGCGCGGTGTCCTGCGTGTTGTGATCGCTTTCGGTGTCGATCACGAGGCTTTCGAGCACGCCTTTGAACTTCGCCTCGACCTCTGCCAGCAACTCGTCGAGTTCGCCCGGCTGCAGGAAGGCCGATATGTTGTCATTGGCATGAAACCGCTTCCGGGCGCTCTGGATACGCGCCCGTATTCTCGAGGAGGCAGGCTCCTTTTGCACAGCTTTCGGCGTCTTCGGTTTATCGTCCATGTCGGTTGTGGCTCGCGGGCCCGGATGGAAGGCGCCTTGACTGAATACTCGCGCGCCGCCTCATCCTGCACGGCTGCGTGGACGAGCAACACAAAAGGCTGCCCGTCAATACGCATCATACGTGCTCGCTGGCCTGTCGGATGACGAGACCGCTGTCGCACCATAGGACCGCGCTGGAACGCCGCAGCCTATCAGGCGGGATCCGGCCCTATCGAGACTGCGTATAAACCGGTGTGCACCTTCAGCGGGACGCTGCGAGGCAACGAGAGGCTGTCTTGATGTCCCTGAATGAACCAAAGACAAGGGACCAGCCTGATGGCGAGGGGGCAGTGCCTGCCGCGCCGGCCGTTCTCACGGTCTGGTTTGATGGCGCATGTCCGTTGTGCCGGCGTGAGATTGCCCTCTTTCGCCGTCTCGACCGGCGCGGCGCCATTCGCTTTGAGGACATCAGCACGCAAACGGCCGATTGTCCGATTGACCGGGCCCAGCTGCTGGCCCGCTTTCATGCGCAGGAACGCGGGCAGCCGATCGTCTCGGGCGCGGCCGCTTTTGCCGCAATGTGGCGCGCCATACCCTTGTTGCGACCGCTTGGCGAACTGGCCCGCCTGCCTCTTCTGCTCTGGGCGTTTGAGCAGGCCTATCTCGGCTTTCTCAAGATCAGGCCGAGCTTGCAAAGGCGGCTGCGATAGCTTCGATCCAGGATGAGGCTCGCCCTGAGCGACTGAGCGCTACTCATGCCGTTTGTGTGCCGGCTCAGGTTGTCCAGATACAGGTAACGGCAGCAAAAAACTTCAGCGAACGAATGCTTCGAGCGGCGGCGCCGGGACCGGCGCAGAGAGTTCGAGGTCAAGTGACTTTCGGAAGCCGACCTGGGTATTGAGAACCTCGAAGGTGAGATCGACGGTCTTTAAGACCTCGCCGGTCCTTACAGAAAGCTCTGTTTCCCCGCCGCGTTCCACTCGAAAGACGTCACCGACATTCTGGAAGGTTTCTTCGCTCGTGTTGCGCAGCGTGAAATTGACAGGGCAGGTATTGCGGATCTTGACAGGCAGGACACTTGCCTTGCCCGGGTAATGTCCGGCTTCGATCTTCAGGCAGGCTTTGACAACTGCCTCGACATTTTCGGCTTTGCCCATGAGATCATCATTGTGCCAGGCGACAGTCCTGCCTTCAAACAGGGCGGCTTTCATCGAGGCTTCCGATTTGTCCCGCGCCAGCACGAGTGTCATCGGGCGATGCCCGCCATGCCCGGCATTGTGCGTCCAGTCGACGAGGCCGTGTATGTCGGAGGTGCCGAGCACGGTCAGGTTCTTGTCAAGCGCGATCTGAAGCGCATGCTCTGAATGCCCGTCCATTGTGCCATTCGCAACTTCGATCCCGTGCAGGCGACCGTCGCGAATGAGTGCTTCATGAAACTCGCTCAAGCGGGCAATGCCATCCGGAGCCTGCGGCAGCCAGTTGGGGTGATTGAGGAAGACAAATCCGCCCTGGGCATTGGCCGCATCCACTGCGGCGCGCGGATCCTCCACGAGAAGCGCGTTCGCATCTTCGAGGAAGATAGCATTGATATGCCCATGAGGCTGGCTGCGGGTGATCTCGGCGCCGTTGATCACCAACAGGCCTTCATAACCCTGAGCGACAAGCGATTCCACCGCAACTTCGTACGACCGGTTACGATCCGGGTGCGGAATATCGGCCTTCTTGGGCTGATGCTCAAGGTGTTCCGTGATCGCGAGAACTTCCAGGCCGTCGCGGTGTGCCTCCTCGACCCGGATCGAGGGCCAGACCTGACCATCCGAGAAAACCGAGTGCGTGTGCAGGTCTGCAGCCAGCACGATGCTGCCATCAGCCGTGTTCGGGAATTCGACCGCACGCTCGTGGGCGGAGGCCGGCGCCGTATAGCAGGCAATTGCGAGAAGGCTGGCTGAGATAGCGGTCCGGTTCATGGGTCTTTGCCTTTCGGGCGATGGGATCGGGGGAGGGCGGATCAGAGATCCTTCGTGCGCAGTTCGATATCCGTCACGACAGCTGAGTTGCGGCGGCCGGCGTCTTCGACGACCCTGAACTCTGCACTGCAGGTGTCGGACGTATAGGTCGTCCTGAGGTATCCACGCTGCCGGCCGTTGAGGTGGGCGACGTGCGGATTGGCCGCCCGGACTTGCTCCATATCCCGCGCCCAGGGGCAGCCGGACGAAATAGAACCGCCGACCAGTTCATGGCCGATGCGCTTTGACGCCGGATCAAATGGCCGCTGGTAGACCGTGGAGGCCATGGCTGTATGCCAGTCCCCGGTGAGGAAGACAGGGTTCGCGACGCCGTCCGCCAGCAGGTCGGAAAAGGCTTGGCGTGCCACAGGGTAGCCATCCCAGCTGTCGAGGTTCATGACCGCTTCCTCGGGCGCTTCGGTATACCGGTAGGGCGTGAACCAGACCTGCGTGGCGAGGACGTTGAACGCCGCATCGGACTGCTTCAGCGTGCGTTTCAGCCACTTTTCCTGCTCCTTGCCGAGCATCGTGCGATCCGGGGCGAGCGCGTCCTCGCAATAGGCCTTGCGACCGTCCCCGCAGGGCTGGTCGGAGCGGAACTGGCGCGTGTCGAGCATGAGGACCTGGGCCGGTCCCAGCCGGTAGGCGCCGTAGAGCTGCAGGCTTGCATTGAGCCCCGCGATAACCGGGGGCTTCTCGATCGGCATGTGCTCGTAATAGGCCTGCAGGGCCGCAAGCTTGCGGACGAGGAATTCGGTCTGGGTCTGTTTTTCAGGGTCCTGGGGAATGTTGCCGGCCCAGTTGTTGTCAATCTCGTGGTCGTCGAACGCGACGATCCAGGGCGCGGCTGCATGGGCCGACTGAAGGTCAGGGTCTGACCGGTAGAGGGCGTGACGGTTCCGGTAATCCCAGAGCGTGACGATCTCGGGACCGTTGTGCTGGCGTACCGTCTCGAAAAGGCGGCGCTCGCCGCCACCGACGTCCCGCATCTGGGCGCCCAGGGTGCCGATCCCGCCTTCGTAGATATAGTCGCCGGTATGCAGGACGCAGTCGGGCTGCCATTCGGCCATGTCCCGGTAGGCCGCGTAGTATCCGGCTTCATAGTGCTGGCAGTAGGCGAGCGCGATCTTCGTCTTCTCGCCTTTCGGATCGCTGGTCCGTGTACGGCCTATTGGGCTCTCGTCGCTGCCATAAGAGAACTGGTACCAGTATTCGCGGCCCGGCTCGAGTCCGCGTGCAGCAAAGTGCACCGAATGGGCCTCAGACGCCGTGGCGGTGACCGTCTCGTCGATCACGATGTCCTTGAGTCCCGGGTCACGGGCGAGGCGCACGCGAACTTTCGCCGGCTCCGGCGCCATGCCGCCGCCATTCAGGGGATCAGGCGCCAGGCGCGTCCACAGGATGACCTGGTCCGGACGCGGAGAGCCGGACGCAACGCCGAGTGAGAAATAGCCTCCGTTTGCGGCGGCAAGGGCCTTCTGGTCGAGCAGTGAAAGGCCGATGAGGGCGCTGCTGGTCAGCATGAACCGGCGACGGGAGATATCATTTAGCATCGGGAGTGGGCCCCTGTTTCTGCTGGCGGTTGTCGGACGAAGGGAGAAAAAAACGGGCGGCGCCGGAAGGATGCGCCGCCCGCAACTGGTTATCGTCTAGAACGAGTACTCGTACTGGATCCAGAAGGACCGCGGCTTGCCGTTCCAGCCGTAGGTCGTGTAGTTGCCGGCATTGTTGACACCTGTTTCGTTGCGCACGACCGACCGGTTGAGCGACTGGAAGGAGCCGGCCGAGCCCCGCTCGAAATAGTCCTCGTCGAGGAGGTTGACGCCGCGCACCAGGAACCGGTGCTGGTTGTCCTCGCCGAGGAAGTACTGGACCGAGCCGTTGACCACGAAATACTCGCCGAAATTCTGGTCAGGGATCGAGCGCTCGCCGTTGGCGTCCACGAGGCGGGCAGCGGTGCCACCGGCATAAGAGAACTCCGGGCCCTGGATACGCGGATTGAGCGCCAGCACCAGGCGATCGGTTGGCTCATAGGTGATCAGCGCCGACAGTGACCATTCCGGACGCTCGCCGGACTGGCGCAGCTCGCTGCTGCCCGCCGGGCCGGGGACCACAGTGCCGGCCAGGACCTGACCGGTGCCTTCGCGGATCTGCGTGAGCCCAAAGACCGGGTTCGGCTCAAGCGAGTCCGCCGCCGTGAAGGTGACGTCCGCCGCCCATTTGTCGAGGTCGAGCGACAGATCGACGGTAAAGCCTTCGATGGCCTGCTCGGCGTTCAGGTTGACGGCAACGGTATTGCCGCTGTTGAGGTCCAGGTTCGCAGCAGTCGCACAGAAGGAGTCTGGCGGCACGATGCTGCGGCGGTTGGCATTGATCGTGTCGAGCGCCAGCGCGCCGCTTGCCGGGGCGTTGGGCCCGCCTGCGGCATACTGTGTGCACACTGCGCCGATAGCGCGTTCACCGAACTGGTTGAGGATATCGGTCTGGAAATAGCCAAGCTCGATGTTGTAGGTGCCGCCAAGGATGTCGCCATCAATGCCGATACCGGCGTTCAGGGCCTCCACGGACTGGGCTTCCAGGCCCGGGTTGATCTGGGCATTGGCGCCGTAGACGCCGATCTCGTCGATCTTCGGCGCAGAATAGGACGTGCCACCTGCGACGCGGCCATAGATGCCGGCACCAAAATCCTGACGCGCGCTGGCTTTCCAGACAAACTCGTCTTCAAACGGATCATTGAAATCCTGCCGGGCGGCAAGTGATGACGACAATCCGTCAAGGACCGGCAGGCTGAGACGCAGGTCGCCGTAGGTGCCGATCGAGGTCAGCGTCTGGTCGCGAACACCGAATGCCTCGTCAGAAAAGTCCTTGTACCCCGTATACTGGACGCCGCCGACAACCTCGACATAGTCGTTCAGTGTATAGGTGGCCCGGGTGTTGAAGCCCCAGTCCTTGTAGCCGGACACCCGGTTGTCGGTTGAGCCGAAGCCTTTGACCGGGTTTCCGTTCCCGAACGAGGTCACCGTCTCGCTGACGATTCCGATCGGCGCGCCGATCGGGAAGGGGTTTTCGGCGGTGCCGTAGCGCTGACCGAAGAAGGGGCTGCCCGGGACCTGGTTGACCAGCCAGCCCTGGCGGGCCTGCGAGGCCGCGCCGTTGATCGTGCCGGGGTTGGTCACACAGCCGGTCGGAAAGCCGATCGAGGCGGCAAAGGTTTCGAACTGGGCGGCAGTCGTGAAGTTCGTGATGCCGCGGTTGCGGGCCTGCGTTTCGATGGCCGCCGGCAGGTCCGTGAGCCGCGGGATGGTGCAGATCTGGGGACGGAACTCGATGTTGCGAAGGCGCGGCTGTTGGTAGTGCCCTTCGATCTCGAATTTCAGGTTTTCCGAGAATTCGTTCTGGTAGCTCGCCGTATATATCGGGAATTCCGTGAAGTTCGGTGTGTAGATGGTGCTGTTGGGGAAGCTGTCATGGAAATCGATGGTCGACAGGGAAGCGCCGAGGCGTAGTTCCTGGGTCGCGTCGATCTGCCAGAGGTACTTTGCGCCCAGGCTGTTGAAGTCATATGGGAAAGGCTGGTAGCCGCCGAGCGCGAGAATGTTGTCGCCGTAAGCCGAGGCATCAAACAGTTCGTGTGCGTCCGAATGGTAGGAGCGGCCATAGACCATGACGCTGTGCTTGCCGGCTTCATCGAGCGGGAAGGACATGTTGCCGTAGAGTTCGCGCGTCTTGAATGAGCCGCCGTAGAAACCGAACTGGCCCTTGGTCGTGCCGTCCGGTTCCTTGAGCTTGACGTTTACAACGCCGAGACCGCCGTTCGAGCCGAAGTAGAGCGACTGGCCGCCTCTGTAGATTTCGACGCTTTCAATGATCCGCGGATCGATCGCGGTGGCAGGCCAGAGGTCTTCGCTCGGGGAGGAGCGGTCGAAATAGGGCACGCCGTCAACGAGCAGCAGGGTATCGCGGTCGGTGCCGCCATCGATGCGGATGGTGAACTCGCCTTCATCCGGCGAGTAGCCGATATTAGCGCCGCGGATCAGGCCGGCAGCAAGTTCGCCGAAGTTCGTGAAGCCGCCGGTCAGGATTTCATCATCGCTGATCAGCTGCACCTGGTTGCCGAACTGGGCGAATTCGACCGCCAGCGGGCTTGCAATCACGTCGACGATCTGTCCTTCCACGCGCACAGCCTCGAGGCGGCGTGTATCATCTTCCTCGGTCTGCGCTTGCGCATAGAATGGCGGCAGCGCCGATGACGCCAGCAAGACGCCGAGACTTGCGCGAAGTGAAAATCTGGTACGTGTCTTCATTGTTTGAACCCCTGTCGAACCCCAAAGAGACGCCGTTCATCGGCGTCCCGGCTGAAGACCTGCCGGGCATCGCGCAGCAGGTCACACGGTTCGAATAGTTAACGCAGGCGACGTTTGCATGAAGAAACTATAAATTTTATATGAACCCCATTTACATCCAAGGCAATTTCGATTGAGAAAAATTCAATCATAGGAATGGCTGGATCGAGATGATGGGCAGGGCATTGACGAGCCGGGCGATACAGCCCGCAGCAGACACCCTTTCGGCCGCCCGCGGTTTCCTGCTGGATTGGGATGGTTGTTGCGCGGTCGATAACCTGCTTGTCCCGTCGGCGGTCCGTTTTCTAAGGGCAAACCGGCAGAGAAGCGTGATCGTCTCCAACAACTCGTCGAATACCCCCGGGGATTTCCTGCGCATCCTGTCGAAAGCAGGTATCGAGATGCAGGCAGAGCAAATTGTCCTTGCCGGGGTTGAAGCCTTGAGTCGCGCCGCCGCTTCGGGTTCGCGGCGTACATGGCTTCTGTCTGATCCCCGCATGCGGTTTCTGGCCCGCCGGCTGGGCGTCTGCCTCGACGCAGAGACGCCGGACCTTGTCGTTCTGCTGCGCGACACGCGGTTCAGCTACCTGCGGCTTGAAAAGATCATCAACGCCCTCGGAAGCGGCGCCAGCCTGATCGTCTCCAACCCCGACATGACCCATCCGGGCAGGGGCGGGACCATAAGGCCGGAAACCGGCGCCCTGCTGGCGGCGATCCAAGCCTGTATCAAGATACCCGAGTCGCAGCTCGAAATCGTGGGAAAGCCGGCCGCCGGACTTTTCCTCAAGGGATGCGCCATTCTGGACCAGGACCCTGCTTCGCTCGTGATGATCGGTGATAATCCGGCCACGGATATTGCCGGCGCCGAAGCGCTGGGTATGAACGCGCTGCTTGTGGTGCCGTCTCCCGAACAGTTCTTTCGGGGGCTCGTTGAAACGTTCAGAATCGCTTGAGCGCTAGAACGTTGAAAGTTTTCTGCAAAACAGAGACCGACTGCTCGTAATCATCCAGCGCAATCCCGGCGACAAGCGCGTCCAGCACGCAGAGCTGGGCAATCCGGCTGGTCATGGCCTCGGTTCTGAATTTGGTTTCGCGCGACATCGTGAACAGCTTGATGTCGGCAAAGGCCTGGATCGGTGAATTAGCAAAATTGGTCACCACGATGGTCGTTGCGCCGGCTTCCTTGGCAAGGCGAGTCGACGCGAGTGTCTCGTGTGTCGCGCCGGAGTGCGAGATCGTCAGGACGACCACTTTCGGGCCTGTCAGCGAGGCGCTGATTGCCTGGATATGGCTGTCGGTGACGACTTTCACGTTCAGCCCGATGCGCAACATCCGGTACTGCGCATCCTCCGCAATCGGCGCCGACGAGCCTATGCCATAGATCTCGATACGCTCCGCCGCCTTGATCGCCTTTACGGCTGAGGCCACCGCGTCGGGGTCAAGCACAGACAGCGTATCGCGCAGGGCCTGGATCCCGGCCGAGAACATCTTCCGGCAAACCGCCGCCGGGTCATCCCCCGGCTGAAGGTCTTCGTGAATGAACTGGACCGGTTTTACCGTCTCCTGTGCCAGGCTCAGCTTGAACTGCTGGAAACCGGAAAGGCCAAGCTGGCGGCAGAAGTTGATGACGCTTCCGTCGCTGGCGCCGGTCGCCTCGGCGAGCTCGGTGACGGACATGCCGACGACCTGGCCTGGGTTTTCGAGCACAAAACCGGCAATGGAACGGGTGCTTGGACCGAAGCTCGCCTGACGAATGCGGATCCGTGCGAGAACGTTCTCCACCGGCGCTGTATCGGTGCGCTTGTTGACGGGAGGCGGCGCGCGCCGGGTTTTTTCTGTCATCGCCGGGTCTTTGCTGAGCAAATGGAAGGTCAGATTATTGAGTGCATTTCATTTTTTGGCAAGGCCGGGCTGAGTTTGTCATGGGGGTGTCATACGGGCCTGTTAACCCCTTGCGTGGACAAGGCTGGGCAACGCCTAGGCCTGTCTGAGGTGAAGTTCGCTGGCTCAGCCGGCTTCATTCGCTGGTTCCGGAGGCGGTGGCTATGAAACGTTTTTGTGTTTGGTTTTGCCTCCTTCTTGCTGGCTTCGCCGGCGGACAGCCCGGGTATGCGGACGCGAAACGTGTTGAGACCGCGCCCTTGCGCGTACTCCTCATTCCTGCGGACGGCGGGACCGAAGACGGCACGAAGGCCGACTTCAAGCCGCTGTTCGACGCCTTGACGCGCGTGACCGGCCTCGAGTTCGAAGTAACTGTCGGGCAGAGTTATTCGGCGGTCATCGAAGGCATGTGCGCCGGGCACGCCGATATCGCCTGGTTTGGACCCGTCTCGTACCTGGAGGCGCGGGACCGGGGCTGCGCCGAACTCCTCGGGATGGAAGAACGGGCAGGGTCGACCCACTATTATGCAGGTCTGTTTGTACTCGCCTCTTCCGGCATAAAATCCGTCGCGCAACTCTCCGGCCGCCGGCTCGCGCTCGGGTCGAGCCATTCTGCCAGCAGCTTCGCCTACCCGCTTGCCGTTCTTAAGGACGGCGGCATTGATCCGTTGACGGACATCAGGTCGCTCCGCCTCTCGGAGAGCCACACGCAGACCCTGATGGCGCTGAGCAGCGGACAGGTCGACGCAGCCGGCGCCTCCCTGATCTCGTTCGAGCGCGCCGTGAACCAGGGCGGCCTTGACGCCTCCAGGTTCCGCGTCCTTGCCAAGTCCGCCCCGATACCCAACCCGCCTCTCGCGGTCAGTACGAAATTGTCCGCAGCTCTCAAGGCCCGGCTGCGCGCAGCGCTCGGAAAACTGCATGAAACGCCCGGTGTTAAGCGTGAGGCAATCCGAGGCTATGGGGGCAAGCAGGTCGATCGCTACATTACCGATTTCGACGAGGCATCTCTCGATACGGCTGCCGAACGCATTGCGTTCATCAATGACGATTTCACTGCCGCGCTGATCCGCAAGGCCGGCAAGGTCCAGGACTGATCCGGGCCGTGATTGCAGGCGCCCTGAAGACACCGATAGCGGACGCGCGCATACAGGCGCCCGATACCCACACCGGCGATACGCCGATTTCGCCGCGCGGCAGGTTGCTGGTCTGTGACGGGCTCTCCAAGCGTTTCGGCGCTGGCACGCCCGCTCTCGACAACGTGACATTCTCTATCGACAGGCCTCAATTGACGGTTCTCCTCGGTTCATCGGGATCGGGCAAGACCACGCTCCTGAGGACGATCGCCGGTCTTGTGCCCCTGGACGCGGGCCGGATTGAGATCGCCGGGGCGGAGTTGACGCCGGCGAGCCTCGCCCGTGTTCGCCGGCGCCTCGGCATGGTCCATCAGGATTTCGGTCTCGCTGACAGGCTGACGGCGGCGCAGAATGTGATGGCAGGCGCGGCAGTGAATCTCGCCTGGCCGCGTCTTCTTTTCCAGGCGTACCCACGCGGCGTACGCCTGCGTGCCTGCGAACTTCTGGCGGAAGTCGGCTTCACGGAAAACCAGGCCAACCGCAAGGCGCGCGAGCTGTCGGGCGGGCAGCGCCAGCGCGTCGGAATCGCGCGGGCCCTGATCGGGCGGCCCCAGCTCTTGCTTGCTGACGAACCGGTTGCGAACCTCGATCCGCAGACGGCGAGCGGCATTCTCTCCCTGATGCGCGCGGCGGTTGCGGCTCACGGCGCTGGCATCCTGTGCAGCCTGCACCAGACCGATCTCGCCTGCCAGTTTGCCGACCGGATCATCGGGTTGAAAGCTGGGCGCCTCGTATTTGACGGCTCCCCAGCGGAGCTGACCGCGGAAACCGCTGCTGCGCTTTTCGCAAGCGCGACGCGGGATTCGGATGGTGGGTCTGATGTATCCGAACCACGGCAGGAGCGATGATGTCAGAACCGGAAATCCTGCAGGGCCGCAAGCCGGATGCCTGGCATCTGAAGCCGCCGTTCGATTTCCGCATCCTTGTTCTGTGCGCCCTGGCGGTTTGCTGTCTCGGCTACTCGGCGCAGCGTCTCGATCTCGGGCGCCTGTTCAGTGATGTCGGAGCCTTCTTCATGGCGTCCGCAGGGCTGAAGGAGAGTTCGAGCATCGGCGAAGGAATTTCCGGCCTGTCGGGCGGCATGTTCCCGCCGGTGTTCGACGAGCGCACACCGGTCGAGTATGTCGATGATCTGGAAGCGCGCCTTGCCCGGCCCTTCGCGCACCTCGAGACGACGGCGACGGACCAGACGTCTCTTGATCCCGGCACGCTCGAAATCGTCACACGCCAGATCGAGACCCAGGTCCTTGTCGAACCACTCGGCTACCTTTTTCTCGTTCTGCTCAAGATGCTCGAGACCGTTGAAATCGCGATATGGGCGACGCTGTTCGCGGTCGTCGCGAGTCTTCCCTTGTCCGTCCTTTGCGCCCGCAACTATGCCCCCCACCTGGCCATCTACGCGGCGGCCCGGACGTTCGTCTCGTTCCTGAGGTCGGTGCCTGAGCTTATCAGCGCCTTGTTCCTTGTGCTCGCATTCGGCTTCGGCGCCATACCGGGCATTGTCGCCCTGGCGCTCCACAGCATCGGGTTTCTCGCAAAGTTCTTCGCCGAAGATATCGAAAGTGCCGACGTTCGGCCTCAGGAGGCCATCGCGGTCACCGGCGCCGGGCCGCTGGCTGTCCTTCGGCTCGCGGTCCTTCCGCAAGTCCTGCCGAGCTTTACGGCGCTTACCCTGTATATCCTTGACCGGAACGTCAGGATGGCGACCGTCATCGGTCTCGTGGGGGCGGGGGGCATCGGCCAGGAACTCAAGGGCCGTTTCGACATGTTCCAGTATGACCGGGTGGCGACGCTGCTTCTGGTCATATTCCTGACGGTTCTGCTGCTGGACTTCCTCGCCGCGAGAATCCGCCGCGTGCTTTTGTGAGGCCGCCCTTGTCCAGAACTCTGATCTTGCTGGCTTTCCTGATTACGTCCGCGTTGGCCGGAAATGCGGCAGCACAGGTCGGGCCGCGTGTTGTGCCTGATCTAACCGGCTACTTCCTGGACGGACGGGAAATTTCCATCCCGGCCGACCTGACAGGAGCGGCGACACTGATTGTGTTCTCGCGTGAAAATGCTGAGACGCAGGATGTTGAAAGCTGGCGTCAGGTGGCCGCGCAGATCGACGATGTTACGCCTACGATCTTCGTGGTGCTGATGGGCAATCAGCGCGGGATTGGCCGGTCCATGGCAGCCGGCCGTTTGCGGGCGCAAGTCTCGGACCCGGAGATCAGAGCGTCCATGGTTCCGATTTTCCAGGACGTCGGCGACCTGCAGGCCAGCCTCAGGTTGGGCCCGGGCGTTACAGCACTTGTCGTCAACGCGGCGGGCGAGGTGATCTGGCAGGCAAGCGGCGCCGCAAGCGAGGACACAGTTCAGATCCTTGAGAATCTTCCAGCCCAGTCTCCGGCCATCACCTCTCTTCCTGAAAAGCCTCGCGAAGTTGCAGCGCTTTTGCAGACGCCCGTCATGTCAGAACGCGCTGCGCCTTCAAGTGCACCGTCGCCTGCGCCTGTTCTGGTCGCAACCGGTATTGCGGTCTCAGAAGGGCCTGCACGATTGCCCGCGTATGAGGGCGTCACGCTGGATGGCCGCTCGCTCCGCCTGCCCGGCGACCTGTCGCCAGACGGCACACGCCTCGTCTTCATTGCGGAGTGGGAAGATGGCGAAGCGCTCCGGACGGTCCTTGCACGGATGGAAGAGGCATCTGGTGAGTACGGCGACGACTGGCTCGTGCTCGTTTTCAAGGGCAAGGCGCCGCAGCTCGGCAGGGCGTTTGCTTCGGGCAAGCTGAGGGCCGAGGTGCCTGAAGCGGCGCGGCGCCGCCATGTCCTCCCGGTCTATAAGGGCATTTCAGATTTCGAGGCATCACTGGGGCTCGAAGCGTCCCGCGCCCCGCGGATCGTCACCGTTGCCCCGGATGGCGCCATCGTCGGCGTTGCCTGTCCTGGCGAGGACTGCTGAACATCAATTAGTGTTTGCAGGCACGACCATTCAGTCTGCGCGCGCATGCAGGCTCAGCGAAGCGCTACTCTTCACAATAGAGGCAGTCAGGCGCGGCCTGTCATGCCCGGTCTTCGCCAGGCGGCGTGCCTGTCGACATCAACAGGCGGCGGCGAAGCAGATAGCGGAGCAGTTCATCGCGTATGGCACGGCCTCGGTGGTCGATGCCTGGAGTGATGACGTGCCGGAGGGCAAGGTGAACTCGTTCCACACCGCCGTGCTGAAGAAGCCGGGGGAGGACACCGGGTTCTCCTGGCTCATCTGGAAGGACCAGGCGGCGCATGATGCCAACTGGGAGAAGATCATGGCGGACCCCCGGATGGCCGCATACAGCCCGGCCTCCGTGGGGGGGGGCTGACATGGGCACGATGATTTACGGGACCTTCAAGCCAATTGTTGTGGCCTGAAAGCGACACTTTTTGGCCTGAAGGCGAAAAGTGCCTGCTTGTAAATGCGAGTGAGTTGCACTCGGGGGGGTGGCCCTGCTAGCGGGCGAATGAGAAACATTCGCATTCAAGGGCAGGCCTCACATGATCACTCCAAATCGCTGCAGTTCTGCCGGCGCGCAAAGCTTTGGTGTTCGCTTGCTGGGTTGCGCGGCGGCGCTCTCGCTCGGCTTTTCCGGCTCGAACGCCTTTGCAGAAGAAAAGCCTGAGGCGCCGAAGCGGCAGGAGACGGTCTACGTCTACGGTACGAAAACCGGCTATGCGCAGGACGAGTCCCGCGGCGCCACCAAGACCGATACGCCGATCGTTGAGATCGCCCAGGCGGTGACTGTGATTACCGGTGACCTGATGCGCGATCAGGCGATGACCGGCGTCGGGGAGGCGCTGCGGTTTGTGCCGGGCGTGACAGTGGCGCAAGGCGAAGGCCACCGGGATGCGCCGGTGTTGCGGGGGAACACCACCACGGCGGACTTCTTCGTCGACGGCGTGCGCGATGACCTCCAGTACTTCCGGGATGTCTACAACACCGACCGGATCGAAGTGCTGAAGGGGCCGTCGGGGCTGGTCTTTGGACGCGGCACCGGCGGCGGGGTCATCAACCGGGTCTCGAAACAGGCAGACGGCGAGCGCGCCCGCGCCCTCACTCTCGGAATGGGCTCCTTCGGGTATGCGCGGGCCAGCGGCGATCTGGGCGGCGCGCTCGCGGACGGAATAGATGCACGGATCAATGCGCTCTACGAGCAGGCAGGCAGTTACCGCGAAGAGGTTTCGTCCGAACGCTACGGCCTCGCGCCCAGCGCGGCGTTTGCATTGGGCGCCGAAACCACGGCTCGTCTGTCGGCGGAGCGTTTTGTGGATGAGCGCGTAACTGACCGCGGGGTGCCGTCCATCAACGGCCGGCCTTTCGAGGCTTCGGAGAAAGCGTTCTACGGCAACCCGGATCTCAGCCCGAGTGAAGTGACCGTCAACTCGCTGACGGCGGTTCTTGAGCATGAATTCTCGGATACGCTGGAGCTGCGCACGACGGTTCTCTATGGCGACTATGACAAGTTCTACCAGAACATCTTCGCGGCGAGCGCCGTGAATGCTTCGAACGGCACGGTCCAGCTGGCGGCGTACAATGCGCTGACCACGCGGGAGAACCTGATTGCGCAGGCAGACTTGATCTGGAAGGGCGAGCTTGCCGGCCTCGAGCACACGCTGCTCCTCGGTTTGGAAGCGGGTCAGCAGAAGAGCGTGAACCTGCGTGTCGAAGGGCAATTCCCGGCGGCTGGCGGGCTGGAGCGCCTGACCGTGTCCGTGGCCGACCGCGGGCGCAATGCGTCTGCCGTGTTCGGGCGTGTGTCGCGGGACAATCTGAACGACCTGAACCTGCTTGCCGTCTATGCGCAGGACCAGATCAAGCTGACAGAGCAGCTGCAGGTGATTGCCGGCGTGCGATTTGACCGCTTCGATTTTGAGTTCGACAACCGGATCGGCGCAGATGCGGCGCGTACGGATGAATTCGTCTCGCCGCGCTTCGGTGTTGTGTACGAGCCGGTGAATGACCTCGCGATGTATGCCAGCTGGGCCCAGTCCTACCTGCCGCAGTCTGGCGAGCAGTTCGGAAACCTCACGCCGGCGCTCGCGGATTTTGATCCTGAAGAGTTCGAAAACACGGAAGTGGGCGTCAAGTGGCAGCCGTCCCGGGAGCTGCTGCTGACGGCAGCGCTGTTCCGGCTTGACCGCACCAACACAATCGCGCCGGGGCCGGTCGCTGGTCAGTCCGTTCTGACGGGCAGACAGCGCAGTGAGGGGCTGGAACTCGCCCTGCAAGGCGAAATCATGGAGGGCTGGGATGTTGCGGCCGCCTATGCCTGGCAGTCGGCCGAGATTACCCAGACCACGAGCGCAGCGCCGGCGGGCCGCGACGTACCGCTCGTGCCCGAACAGAGCGCCAGTCTCTGGAGCAAGGTTCTCACGACGGACCGGCTCGACCTCGGGCTGGGCGTCGTATGGCAGGATGACCGGTTCGCCACGATTTCCAATGCGGTCGTGCTTCCGGCCTTCACGCGCCTGGACGCTGCCGCCTATTATCAGCTTACGGACGACCTGTCCGTGCAACTGAATCTGGAAAACCTCACGGGCGAGCTGTATGCGGTAAGCGCGCACAATGACAACAACATCACCCTTTCAGCCCCGCTGACGGCGAAGCTGACGCTCAGCACGCAGTTCTGAAAACGGGTTCGATGAAGACTGATTGGGCCCGGGGCAGAGCTCCGGGTCCTTTTCGTGGCTAGAGCGGATGTCAGGCCGGGCGACGCTGTTCGTCTTTCGGGCGCTCGGCGCCGTATTCCGGCACCAGAACGCCGAGCAGGCGCAGCGCCTCGGATGTGTCGTGGCGGCGGGCCGCTTCGATCAGCGCATTGACCTGCTTGTCGAGCAACTCGCCCGCGGGCGTCTGGCTGGTGACGCGGTTGACGCCTTCGACGGCAGTCGGCTCCAACGCCTCGTGGTCATAGGTCAGGGCTTCGTGCCGCTTCTCGCCCTTGCGCATGCCCATTGTGGTGATCTCGATATCGACGCCGGGGACCTTGCCCTTCAGGCGGATCATCGTTTCTGCGAGTTGGCGGATCGCGATCGGCTCACCCATGTCGAGCACGAACAGCTCCGCATGCTGCGTTTCCTGTTGGAGCGCCGCGGCCTGGAGGACGAGCGCGGTCGCCTCCTCGATGGTCATGAAGTACCGGGTGGCTTCCGGGTCGGTCAGTGTGACGGGACCGCCGGCGGCGATCTGGCGCTCGAACAGTGGCACGACTGAGCCGGACGAGCCGAGCACATTGCCGAAGCGCACCATGGCGCCGCCCATGCGGGCTTCGGAAATGATCCGGCTGATCGCGAGTTCGGCGAGCCGCTTCGTGGCGCCCATCACATTGTCGGGGGCGACAGCCTTGTCGGTCGAGATGAAGACAAATCGGCTGGCGCCGGAGGCGGCGGCCGCACGCGCGACGGCGACGGCGCCGCCGACATTGGTGAGGATCGCTTCGCAGATATTCTCTTCCATCAGCGGCACGTGCTTCAGCGCGGCGGCGTGGATGACGATCTCGGGCTTGGATTCGGCGAAAATGGCGGCAAGGCGGGCAGTGTCGCGCACATCACCGAGGTGGGAGGCAAGGGGCAGGCCGGGGTGCAGCGCGCGCAGGTGATGGTCGATCTGGTAGAGATTGAATTCCGAGGACTCGACGATGGCGAGGGCGGCGGGCGACTGGCGCGCGACCTGGCGGGCAAGTTCCGAGCCGATCGAGCCGCCGCCGCCGGTGACCAGCACATTTGCGCCGGAGAGGAGTTCGTGGACCGGGCGCAGGTCCAGCTCGCGTTCGGGCCGGGCGAGCAGGTCGGCCGGGCGGACGGGCTCCAGCGTCTGGGCGGCGGCGTCATGGCCGAGCGCCATGATGTGGGCGCCGTGGGTGGAGGCGATCTCGAGAATGTCGCCCATCGTGGCGCGGTCGCGGGCGGGGCCAGTGACGGCGATCCATGGCGCGCTGCCATAGCGCAGCGCGAGCACGTTTATGACGTTTCCGAGCTCCTTGAGGCTCCCCATGATCGGCAGGCCCCGAACGGCGCGGCCGGGCTCATTGCCGTTCACATCGATCAGTCCGAGCACGCGCAGGGTTGTTCCTTTGCCGGAGGATTCAAGGCGGCGCAGGACGTCGATCCAGCTGGAGGGGTCTCCTACGAGGAGAACAGGCTGGCTCTGGCGCGGGATGCGCTGGAAAATCTGGAACGGGGCGTTGGTGGAGCGGTAGCGGGCAATCATGCGGCCGGCAAAGGCGGCGGCGGTCCACAGAGCAGTCGCGACGAGCAGCACCGGCAAGGGATCGATCAGCCGGCCATTCAGCGCGACCATGACCGGCAGGTAGAGGAAGACGGCGAGCGCGATGCCCTGGACAAGGCGCACGGCGTCCGGCGCGCCCATGTGGCGCCAGACCTGGCGGTGCACGCCGCCGATGACGAAGCCGGCGGCGGCGGCGAGCATGAAGCTGGTGGTGGCGAGGGTCCACGCCTTGACCGGGAGAACGGTGACGCCCGGATCGGAATAGAGCATGACGAGATGCGCAAGCGTCATCGCGAGGCCAGCCATGGCCACATCGAAGGAAAGTGTGAGAGCCATCGCGCGCCTTGCGGCGTCCTTGGATTTCACGGCCTCAACTCCCCTATACTGAATCGCCGGGACGATTCTTCCGTTTAGTGCCACTGATCGCAGCCGTCGCAAACCCCGTTGTCATGGAGAAACTGTAATCCTTTGCGGGAAACACCCATACGCAACAGTCGCGACACAATAGTGACAAATGTTTGGTTGCCTGGCGCGCAGCTGCGAGCCCTGTGAACGATCAAACGGGAAAGGTGGTGGGCCCGAGAGGACTTGAACCTCTGACCAAACCGTTATGAGCGGTCCGCTCTAACCAACTGAGCTACAGGCCCCGGGATGAACGTTTAGGCGCCGCAGGTGCGCCTTGCAACGGCCTTGTTCGGCGGGGAAGACAGGCGTACCGCTTTGATCACAATACAACGGAGCCCCCCATGAACCGCCCCTCACTGGCCATCGCCGCCCTGTTCCTTGCCGCCGCACCGGTCGCCTGCGCCCAGATGCCGTTTGCGTCCGCTGCCACGCCCCTGCTTGCGAGCCCCGCCGCCATGACTGTTCACCCTAACTCGATCCAGCCTGAAACGACCCTGCAGATCAACGCCGAGTCCAAGATCAACAAGGCGCCGGACATTGCCTATATCACGGCCGGTGTCACCGAAGAGCGCGCCACCGCCAGCGAGGCGATGACCGCCCAGGCCGCCGCGATGAACGGCGTGTTCTCGGCGCTCGAGAAGGCCGGCATTGCCAAGAAGGACATGCAGACGTCCGGTCTCAGCCTCTATCCGCGATACGATTATATCGAAGTCAAACAACGCGATGGCAGCGTGCGCGGCGAGCAGAAACTCGGCGGCTATGTGGCCACCAACAACATCACCGCCCGCGTGCGCAATCTCGACACGCTCGGCGCTACCATCGACAGCCTGGTGAAGGCTGGCGGCAACACGTTCTCGGGCGTCTCGTTCGCCATCGAGGATGACAAGCAGATCAAGAATGACGCGCGCACCCAGGCGATGAAGGACGCGGTCGCGAAGGCCGAGCTGTATGCGAAAGCCGCTGGCCTCAAGGTCGCGCGGATCGTGTCGATCAGCGAAGGCTATGAGTATTCACCCCAGCCGGTCATGATGCAGCGCGCCGAGATGGCGATGGACGCCGGCGCACCGACGCCGATCGCTGCGGGCGAAGTGGGCGTGACGGCCAGCGTCAGCGTTTTGTTCGAGCTGGTGAAGTAAGCTTAAAGGTAGCCTTCCGCCAGAAGGTCCTTCATGTCGACGAGGCCGAGCGGTTTGCCGGACTCGCCGACAACGAAGGCGTTCGAGATCCGGTTCTCGCTGAGCTGCTTGATCACAACCTGCATGCGCTCTTCGGGATCGATAGTGCGCGGGGATTTCGTCATCACGTCGCCTGCGGCTGCGCTGGTCTTGCCGGCCATCATGGCGCGGCGCAGGTCGCCGTCAGTGACCATGCCGATCAGCGCGCCGTCTGGACCCGTGACGCCCGCGCAGCCCTTGCGGCCTTCGGAGACCGCGTAGACGACGGCGTCAAAGGTCGCGCCCGCCGAGATGAGCGGCATCTGTTCCTTCCGTTCACGGACATAATCGCCAGCGGTCTGGAGTGAGCGGCCGAGCTTGCCGCCCGGGTGGCGGAAGCCGAAATCCTCGCGCGAGAAACCGCGCCGGGCCATCAGCACAATGGTGAGGGCGTCGCCGAGCGCGAGGGCCATGGTGGTGGAGGAGGTCGGCGCCAGACCGTTCGGGCAGGCTTCGGTGACGACCGGGAGTTCGAGCAGGATGTCGGCGAAGCGGCCGAGCGTGGAGCCGCCGTCGCGCGTCATCGCGATGACCGGGATCTCGTTGCCTTTGCAGTAGCGCAAGAGGTCGACCATCTCGCGGCTTTCGCCGGAATAGGAAATCGCGATCAGGACCGAGCCGGGGATCAGCATGCCGAGATCGCCGTGGCTGGCTTCGGTCGGATGGATGAAGAAAGCGGGCGTGCCGGTGGACGCAAGGCTCGCGGCGATCTTCTGGCCGATGTGTCCGGACTTGCCGACGCCGGCGACGACAACATGCCGGTCGGTCGACAGGATCCGCTCTACCGCTTCCACGAGCGAATTGCCGAGCGAGGCCTCCAGCTTGTCGAGCGCGTCGCGTTCGAGGCGGATCACGCTTCGGGCGAGGGTCAGGTCTGAATTTGCGCTCACGGTTCAACGGCTCCCGGGCCAGGTCAGGACAGCGAGCGGCGTTGTGCGGGAGCCGGGCGGCTTCGGCAAGTCCCCGGGCGCGGCGGGAAGGTCAGCGGCGCGTCTGGCGGAGTGTATACTCGGCCACCCGGGCAGCGTTGGCGGCCCGTTCTTTCTGGCGCGCCTCATATTCCGAGACCGTCACGCCGGCAGCCCTGGCAGCATTCGCCGTCTGTCGGGCTTCGTACTCGCTGACCGAGAAGCTGGCGCCCGGGGCGGGCAGGGCCGGCGAGGGCTGGACCGAGGCGAGATCCTCGGCGGCGTCCCCTTCGACGATGATCATGTCTTCGGTGATGGACTCTTCGGTGGTTTCGGCGAGCGCCAGGTTGATCGGCTCGGCCTTGTACGCGCTGAACGGCTTGCCATTCAGCATCGGCTCTGCGGCGCCGTTCGGGTTCACCGGGGTCTGGACGGAGGCGAAGGTGGTGGTGCCGCGCAGCTGCGGCGAGGTCGGGTCAGCCGGGCCGCCGAGCGCGGCGAAGGCGGCTTCGACGAGGTCTTCCACATGCGCGTTGCGCGACTTGGCGGTGGCGCCGCCCAGCATGACGGCGATGACGCGGTGGCCATCGCGTTCGGCGGAGGTCATCAGGTTGAAGCCGGAGGCGCGGGTATAGCCGGTCTTGATGCCGTCCACGCCGTCCACGTCGCCGATGAGGTCGTTATGGTTCCTGTAAACCATCCGGCCCCAGGAGAACTTCTCGTTCTCGAAATAGTGGTAGTACTGGCCATGCTGCTCGAGCAGGGCGTCGGCGAGCAGGGCGAGATCATACGCCGTGGTCACCTGCGCGGTGTTCGGCAGGCCCGAGGCGTTCTTGAAGGTCGTGTCGTTCAGGCCGAGGTCGCGTGCCTTCTCGGTCATCTGCACCGCGAACTTCTTCTCGGTACCGCCGAGATGCTCGGCGACGACGACGGCTACGTCGTTGGCGGACTTCGTGACCAGGGCGAGGATGGCATCCTCGACCTTGATCTTGGATCCGGCCTTCAGCTTGAGGTTCGAGGGCGGTTGGGCCGCGGCGTTGCGGGAAACCGTCATCTTGTCGGTCAGGCTGACTTCGCCGGCATTGATCGCGTCAAACAGAAGGTAAAGGGTCATCACCTTCGTGAGCGAAGCCGGATAGCGGGCGTCGTCGGCGTTGCGGGAGTGCAGGATTTCGTTGGTGTCGGCGTCCATGACCAGCGCCGCGTACTTTTCAGCCGTGGCAGTCTGGGCAACCAGCAAGGAGGTTGACCCAACGGCAACCGACAGGGCCGCGAGACGAGCCAAGGAAAGGTTGAGCAGCGCCATGAATGGCAACCTCCAAATACGCAAAACCCCGGACGACCCGAGCAAACACTAGAATCGGACAAACCAGTTGACCACACCTTAACGCAGCCTGTCCGCTGACAGTTTTGTAACCGGCCCGGGTTGCATGCAATTCGAACGCCAAATGCTTAATGTTGCAGCGCACAATATTTATTGCATCTGCGAGGCGAGTGTGTTATCCAGAGCACACCTTACAAGAAGAAGGATTCCTCCCATGGCCAAGACCACTGCATCGACGGCCCGCGCCAAAGCGGAAGCCCGCCCCAACACCGCAACCACCAAGCAAATCGAAGCTGGCATGGACCAGATGACCGATTTTGCCGGCAAGTTCACCGGCATGGCTGAAGGCGGCGTCAAAGCCCTCACCGACAGCGCGGTCGCCTCGACCGAAGTGCTGCGCGAGATCGGCACCCGCAACATGACGTTCATGACCCAGGCCATGGAACAGAGCGTCGAGCTGGGCCAGACCCTCGCCAACGTCCGCGACCCGCGCGAGATGTTCGAGCTCCAGTCGGCGTTCGCGAAATCGATGTTCTCGGCCCTCACGACGGAAATGTCGGCCCAGACCGAGCTTTGCGTCAGCGCATGGCGCAATGCCGCGAAACCGTATATGGCTTCCTTCGCTAAGTAATCTCGGCACCTGGCAGGGTTTTCGGACCCGGCCGGCAGTAGAGTGTACGCGTAGAGTTTCAGGGCTGGACCTTTTTTGTCCAGCCCTTTTTCGTTGCGATGGGCCCTGCGCGCCGCTTGCGACTCGGGCCCCATGGTCACACAATGCAATCTGGCGACGCGGGCGGGAGCCAGGCGATGACGATTCGCGACCGGCAAGGGGGAGAACTGACGGGGGCTTCGCCCCGGGCGGCGGAGCTTTTTGACCTCGCGATCAGCCGGTTTGCGCATTTCTGCGGCGATCCGGTGGAGCCGCTCCGGGAAGCGCTAGCCGACTCTCCGGATTTCTCGATGGCGTTGATCGCCAAGGCCTGGATCTACGCGATGTCGACGGAGCCGCAGGCCACGGCGCTGGCGCGGCGGATGGTGGAAGACCTGGCCGGCATGCCGAAGGGCCCGCGCGAGGAAAGCCATCTCGAGGCGCTGCAGACCGCGTCACTGACCGAATGGACCCTCGCGGCAAGGGCGCTCGACCTGCACAACGCGGCCTACCCGTGCGACCTGATCGGCCTGCTGGCCGGCCACCAGGTGGACTTCCTCACCGCCAATGCACGCAACCTGCGCGACCGGATTTCGCGGGCGCTGCCGGCCTGGGACGGCGTGCCGGGACGCTCGCACCTTTTGGGCATGCTCGCCTTCGGCCTTGAAGAGATGGGCGACTACCACCGCGCCGAGGCCGCCGGGATGAAGGCGCTGGAAGCCGACCCCGATGACAGCTGGGCGCACCATGCCGTGGCGCATGTGCTGGAAATGCAGGGCCGGGCCGCCGAGGGCCGCGACTTCATTCTGAAACGCCGGGCGCACTGGGCGCAGCCGGACAATTTCCTGAAGGTCCACAACTGGTGGCACCTCGCGCTCTGCCATCTCGAACTGGGCGAGCCTGATGCCGCGCTGGCGCTCTACGACGAAGAGGTGCGCGGCGAGGCGAGCACTGTGGCGCAGAACCTGGTGGATGCCTCGGCGCTGCTCTGGCGGCTGCAGATTCTCGGCATCGACGTGGGCGACCGGTGGGACGAGCTGGCCGATACCTGGACCCAGCACGCGGACGGAAAATGCTATCCCTTCAACGATGTGCACGCCGCGCTCGCTTATATCGGCGCCGGTCGCCGCAGCGAGGCGACGGACCTGTTGAAGATCGCGCGATCCGGCAGCGAGCGCAGCGAGATGAACCGCTGGATGCGCGATACCGGCGCGCCGATTATCGACGGCCTGCTGGCCTATGACAGCGCAGACTTCGAGGCAGCCATTGATCCCTTGCTGTGGGCACGCCAGATAGCGGGCACGTTCGGTGGCAGCCATGCGCAGCGCGACGTGATCGACTGGACGCTGACCGACGCCGCAATCCGCGGTAAGGTCACGCCGCTCGCGCGGGCGCTTGTTCTGGAACGTCTCGCGCTGCGGCCGGAGAGCCGCGTCAATATCGCCTTCGCCCGCCGCGCCGGTTTGCGCGCGCACTGACCAGAGACAGGATTGCCTCGATGCCGGACTTCACCAACTTCAAGACGCTTGTACGCCCCGGCAGCCCGAACACCGCGCTGCTCGCGCCGCCGGGCTTTGCCGCGTCCGCCGAGGCGGACGGTGCCGCGCCGATCTATGACGCGCGGCCCAGCGAACTCTACATGCGCGCGCTTCGCCTGATCGGCGAGCGCCGCGAATGGCAGCTCGGCTCACAGGACGCCGCGACCATGCGGCTGAACTTTGTCGCGACCTCGGCGATCATGCGGTTCAAGGATGATGTCGATGTCGTAGTCTTGCCGGTGGCCGGGCAGCCTGAGAAATCCACCTTCGCGGCTTACTCTAGGTCACGCGTCGGATATTCCGATCTTGGCGCCAACCGCAAACGGCTGGACGCGTTTTCCGCTGCCCTGCTGACGCCTTGAAAGCGGGCATAGCTGTGTTCAGACGCCAATTGCATCTTCAATCTCGTGCAGGAAGGTATATCTTGTCACCCATGAGCAGCGTGTTTGACCCGGTCCGTATGGCGGGCCCGCCGGCGCCGGGCGCCCCGGGCGGCGGCGCGCCGGGCGAAGACGGCGGCACGGGTTTCGACCTGGCCACGGAAACCCGCATCAAGACCAAGAAGCCTTCGCTCTACCGCGTGCTCCTCCTGAACGATGATTACACGCCAATGGAATTCGTCGTGTTCGTGCTTGAGCGTTTTTTCAACCGTTCGCGCGAGCAAGCGACCCGGATCATGCTGCATGTGCATCAAAAGGGCGTCGGGCTGTGCGGGGTCTATACATACGAGGTTGCCGAGACCAAGGTAGCCCAGGTGCTGGACCTTGCCCGGCGTCATGAACATCCTCTCCAGTGCGTCATGGAGAAAGAGGACTAGACTACCCATATGAATACCAACGCCTCCTAGTAACACGACCTTCGAAAAGGCTCACACCTTGCCCCGTCTCTCCACCTCACTCGAAACCGCTCTTGAAAAGGCCCTCTCGCTCGCGTCCGAACGCGACCACGAGTACGCCACGCTCGAGCACCTGCTGCTGGCCCTCACCGAGGACGAGCATGCGCGCGATGTGATGGGCGCCTGCAAGGTCAATATCGAAGAGCTGCGCACCGACCTGACGCGTTATATCGATGAGGAGCTTTCGAGCCTCATCGTCGACGGCAGCGATGGCCGCGTGCAGCCGACGGCCGCGTTCCAGCGCGTCGTGCAGCGCGCGATCCTGCATGTCGAAAGCTCGGGCCGCGAGGAAGTGACCGGCGCCAACGTGCTCGTGTCGATCTTTTCCGAGCGCGAAAGCCATGCCGCCTACTTCCTGCAGGAGCAGGACATGACGCGTTATGACGCGGTCAACTACATCTCGCACGGTGTGGCGAAGCAACCCGGCATGTCGCGGCCGTCCACGCCGCGCGGCGCCGAATCCTCCGAGGAAGAACCTGTGAAGCAGGGCCATGAAGCGCTCGACACCTATTGCGTGAACCTCAATGCGCGCGCCCGGGCCGGCAAGATCGACCCGCTGATCGGCCGCGACATGGAAGTGAACCGCTGCATCGAGGTGCTGTGCCGCCGCAACAAGAATAACCCGATCCTCGTCGGCGACCCCGGCGTCGGAAAGACCGCCATCGCTGAAGGCCTCGCCAAACGCATCGTGGACGGCGAAGCGCCGGAAATCCTGGACGACGCCATCATCTGGTCGCTCGACATGGGCGCCCTGCTGGCCGGTACGCGCTATCGCGGCGACTTCGAGGAGCGCCTCAAGTCAGTGATGAAGGAACTCGAGCAGCAGGAAAAAGCGATCCTGTTCATCGACGAGATCCACACGATCATCGGCGCCGGCGCGACCAGCGGCGGCGCGATGGATGCGTCGAACCTCCTGAAGCCCGCGCTCCAGTCCGGCGGCCTGCGCTGCATGGGCTCGACCACCTTCAAGGAATACAAGCAGCACTTCGAGAAGGACCGCGCGCTGTCGCGCCGGTTCCGCAAGATCGATGTGGTGGAGCCGACCGTGCCCGACACGATCAAGATCCTCACGGGTCTGAAATCGAAGTTCGAGGATTTCCACGGGCTCAAGTACACGAACGACGCCATCAAGGCGGCGGTGGAACTGTCGGACCGGTACATCACGGACCGCAAGCTGCCGGACAAGGCGATCGACGTGATCGACGAAGCCGGGGCCGCCCAGTGGCTGCTGCCCGCGCCGAAGCGCAAGAAACAGGTCGGCATCCGCGACATCGAAGCGGTCGTCGCCAAGATCGCGCGCATTCCGCCCAAGCAGGTGACCTCGGACGATGCCGCTTCGCTGAAATCGCTCGAAGGCGACCTGAAGCGCGTCGTGTTCGGCCAGGACGAAGCCATCGTCGCGCTGTCGGCCACCATCAAGCTCGCCCGCGCTGGCCTGCGCGAGCCGAACAAGCCGATCGGCTCCTACCTGTTCACCGGCCCGACCGGCGTGGGCAAGACCGAAGTCGCCAAGCAGCTCGCCTCCATCATGGGCGTCGAGATGCTGCGCTTCGACATGTCGGAATACATGGAGCGCCATACCGTCAGCCGTCTGATCGGCGCGCCTCCGGGCTATGTCGGGTATGATGAAGGTGGTCTGCTCACGGACGGTGTGGACCAGCATCCGCACTGCGTGCTGCTGCTCGACGAGATCGAGAAGGCCCACCCGGACCTGTTCAACATCCTGCTGCAGGTGATGGACAATGGCGCGCTGACGGATGCCAACGGCCGCAAGGTCGACTTCCGGAACGTGATCCTGATCATGACGACCAACGCCGGTGCGTCGGACGCAGCGAAGAACTCCATCGGCTTCGGCCGCGGCAAGAAGGACGAGGAGTCGGGCGAGGCGCTGAAGCGCCTGTTCACGCCGGAATTCCGCAACCGTCTCGACGCGACGATCGCTTTCGGCGGCCTGACGCCGGAGATCATCGACCGTGTCGTCGAAAAGTTCATCCTCCAGCTGGAAGTCCAGCTGGAAGATCGGAATGTCGCCATCGAGGTGTCGAAGGCGGCGCGCGACTGGCTCGCCAAACGCGGCTTCGATCCCGACATGGGTGCGCGCCCGCTGTCGCGGACGATCCAGGAATTCGTCAAGAAGCCGATGGCGGAGGAGCTCCTCTTCGGCAAGCTCATGAAGGGCGGCCTCGTCAAGATCGGCCTCGACGACAAGAAGGACGAGCTCACCTTCAAGTACCTCGCGGAACCCGCGAAGAAAAAGAAGGCGACCAAGGACGCAACCGAGGAGCCGGCGGCTTAAGGCCTTCGATTTTTCCAACTACCCGGAAGGGCTGCCCGTGCGGCAGCCCTTTTGCGTTTCGGGGCCGGCGCCTATTGTCGCCCCGAAGACCAATCCGGGAGGGAACATCATGGCAGTTCACGGCAAGTGCGATCCGAAATTCGCGAAGGTGAAGGAAGAGCTTGAGCGCAATCTCGCCGAGCGGGGCGAAGTGGGCGCGAGCGTCTGCCTTTCGGTGAACGGCCAGACGGCCGTGGACCTCTGGGGCGGCATGGCGAACCCGGAGACGAACGATCCCTGGCAGGAAGACACGATCTCCATCGTCTTCTCGTGCACCAAGGCGGCCGTGGCGCTGTGCGCGCACATCCTGATCGACCGGGGCCAGCTGAACCCCGCGGCGCTGGTGAAGGAGTACTGGCCCGAGTTCGCCAGGAACGGGAAAGAGAAGACCACCGTCCAGATGATGCTGAACCATGAGAGCGCGCTGCCGACGCTGCGCGAACCGGTGAAGCCGGGCGGCTATTCGGACTGGAACTACATGGTGGGCCGGATGGCGGACGAGGAAGCCTTCTGGGAAGTGGGCACGCGCAACGGCTATCACATGATCAATTTCGGCTGGACGGTCGGCGAGCTGGTGCGCCGCGTTTCCGGCAAGTCGCTCGGCACCTTCTTCCGCGAGGAAGTGGCGGAGAAGACCGGCGCGAAATTCTGGATCGGCCTGCCGGAAAGCGAGAAGGTGCACATTGCCCCGATCCGGCAATATGCGCCGAAGCCAGGTGATCAGCCCTCGGAGTTTGCGATCAAGCTGATGACCGAACCGGACTCGATCCAGCACAAGAGTTTCATGAACAGCGGCGGCTGGGACTTCAACGACCGCAAGAGCCAGGCCGCCGAGATCGGCGGCGGCGGCGGGCTGTCGAACGCGCGCGGGCAGGTGGCGTGGTACACGGAGCTTGCGACGAATTCCGGCAAGCTGGTCTCGTCCGACCGGCTCGCCGCGATGAGCATGGTGTCGACCGCAACGCAGCGCGACGCGACCCTTCTGATCCCGACGCGCTTTGCCTCCGGCTTCATGAAATCGATGGACAACCGGGCCGGCGGCTTCGGCCCGGGCACCAGCGCGGTCATCGGCGAGAAGGCGTTCGGCCATGTCGGCGCCGGCGGCTCCATCGGCTTTGCCGATCCGGAATGCGGCCTCGCCTTCAGCTACACGATGAACCAGATGGGCAATGGCCTGCTGGTCAACGATCGCGGGCAGAGCCTGATCGACGCGGCTTACACCGCGCTCGGTTACCGCACGAACGCGCCGGGAGCCTGGGTGCGCTGACGCGCGTCAGCCCTTGGCGAAACGGATTTCGCCGGGGGCGAGGCCTTCAAGGGTCCATTCACCGACCTGGACGCGGATCAGGCGCAGCGTGGGGTGGCCCACGGCGGCCGTCATGCGGCGCACCTGGCGGTTACGTCCCTCGGTGATCTTCAGTTCGATCCAGCTGTCCGCCACCGACTTGCGGAAGCGGATCGGCGGGTCTCGCGGCCAGATATTGTCCGGCTCCGGCAGCGCGCGGACCTTGGCCGGGCGGGTCATCCCGTCCTTCAGTTCCACACCGGTCGCGAGCGCGTTAAGGGCCGCCTCGTCCGGAATGCCTTCCACCTGCGCCCAGTAGGTCTTTGCGAGGCTGTGCTTCGGGTCGCTGATACGCGCCTGCAGCGGGCCGCTGTCGGTCAGCACGACGAGGCCTTCGGAATCATAGTCGAGACGGCCGGCCGGATAGACATCCGGCACCGGCACGAACTCCTTCAGCGTGCGCTTGCCGCTGCCTTCATCCGTGAACTGAGAAAGCACGTTGAAGGGCTTGTTGAGGAGGATGATTTTCAGTTGACCGCCTCATGCAGGGCTTTGAGGGTTTTCAGCAACTCTTCCGCGCCCGACAGCGCGAGGCAGCTCGGCGCATCGCACAGAGCCTTGTCCGGGTCGGTGTGGAATTCGAGGAACACGCCGTCCGCGCCTGCGGCGACAGCCGACTTCGCGATGATAGCCACGCCGTCACGCCGCCCGCCGGTGGAGGCCCCGCCCGTGCGCGGGTCAGCGCCCGGCAGCTGCACCGCGTGGGTCGCATCGATGGTGACCGGCACGCCCAGTTTCTTCATCTCGGGGATCGCCAGCATGTCGACGATCAGGTTGTTGTAGCCAAAGCTCACGCCGCGCTCGCACAGGATGACGCCGACATCCGGCGCGACTTCCGCGATCTTGGTGAGGATGTTCTTCGCGTCCCACGGCGCCATGAACTGGGCCTTCTTGGCCTGGATCAGCGCGCCGTGTTTCGCCGCGGCCTCTGCGACCGCGACCACCAGATCGGTCTGGCGCACGAGGAAGGCGGGGAGCTGGAGGATGTCGGCGACTTCGGCAACCGGTTCGGCCTGGGCCACCTCGTGCAGGTCGGTGACAATGGGTACGCCCAGTTTCGATTTCACCTTCGCCAGGATCTTCAGGCCGTCCATGCCGGGACCGCGATAGGACTTGATAGAAGATCGGTTCGCCTTGTCGAAACTTGCTTTGAAAACGTAAGGCAAACCGAGACTGGAACAGATACGCTTGAGTTCGGTTGCAACCTCGAATGCGAGACCCTCGTCCTCCAGCACGTTCAGGCCGGCGAGCACGGCGAGCGGCTTGCCGGCGCCAATCGACCAGCCGGAGGCCTTGTGGGTGACGATGCTCATGGGGCCGCTCCTTCTTGCTGGCGCTGCCTTAGCGGAAAAACCGCCCGGCGCAAAAGCCTCGTCAACAGGCCGCCAGAATCAAACCGGAATCAAAGAAGCCGCCCCGATCAAGGAGCGGCTTCCGTGAGCCCATGGGGCAATCAGGTCCGGGCGGCGTTTCAGCGGCCCTTCGAATCTCTAGGCGCTGGTCAGAGGCTGCTCCAGCCAGACACCATAGGACACAGACCCAATGGCCTCACCTGGTTTCTCACTCGACATGGATCACCTCCTTTCACGCGTGCGGTATGCACGGCCTTTGCTCCGGACCATCCGGTGCAGTCCGGACCTAAGCATGATTTGCGCCAATGTGAAGTTAACATCGCGGTGAACGCTGCATGGATTATGGCATTTGCATAAAAATACACCCGGGTGCCTTTGCAGGGCAGCCCGGGCGCGAGTTAGCCTCAAAAGGCGTCGAAGGAGGCTTGAGCGGTCAGTCCGTGGCAATGGCGCCGATCACGAGGCCGAGGATGGCGCCGGTCGCAACCGAGGCCAGGATGGCATCGCCCCGGTCATTGTCGCGCACCCAGTGATAGCCGCGCGGCGGATCGTAGAGGCCGTAATGGCTGTAATCGTTGATGTAGACCGTGCGGCGCGGCCCGTAGCTGTAGTAATGGCCGACATCGTAGCGCGGCCGGTAGCCGGAATAGTAGTACGGTCCATAAGAGTGGCCGTAGGTCACGGTCACCGAGCTGCGGGGATAGTAGTTGTAGGACGGCCTGTAGACGACGACCGGTTTATGGCGGCGGTAATCGTCGCGGTAGTGCTCGCGGCGATAGTCGCGCCGGTCGTCACGCCAGTCGTCGCGGCGATGGTCGCGGTAGTCGCTCTTACGGTAACGGCGGTGATCATCATCATCATCGTACCGGTCCCAGCCGCCGCGGTCCTTGCCGCGCCGGTCATCCCGGTCTGCATGCGCCACAGGCGCCAGGATGAAGCTTGCCGCCGTAGCGGCGGCCATGAAGCGGGTGAAGGTCTTGAGAAGGGTCATGGTAACACGGGCCTTTCGGGATCGACTTTACCTGGCGCCGGCACGCAAGCTGGACTAAGCGCGCAAACACCGGTTTCTTGGGGCCGAATGTCTGCCCCCGCGTCTGAACTTTGGCTGAACAGGTCCTTCAGGTTTCCCCGATGAGCGAGTTTGGCGATCTGCGCATTTCCGGCACCCTGACCCTCCCGGCCTGGGAGATCAGCGAGGCGTTCGTGCGGTCGTCCGGCCCTGGCGGGCAGAACGTGAACAAGGTGTCATCCGCGGTGCAGCTGACCTGGCAGGTGGGCGCCTCGTCACTGCCGGCCGCCATCAAGGAACGGTTCCAGAAGCTCTATGCCAGCCGGATCACGGCAGACGGCCGGCTGATGCTGGAGGCCAGCGAACACCGCAGCCAGCTTCAGAACCGGCAGGCCGCCCGCGCGCGGCTCGCCGAGATGATCCTCAAGGCCTCCGTCGCCCCGAAGCGGCGCATCAAGACCAAACCCACCGCCGGCAGCGTCCGCCGCCGGATCACGTCCAAGAAGAAGCGCGGCGAGGTCAAAGCCCTTCGCGGGGGTGTCGGGGACGACGACTAGATCGCCGAAAACGCGGCTACCCGGGCTGGACCTTGTTTTCGCACGGTTGATGCCCTTGCAAGGGTTCGCCCGCCGGTGCTTCGCCGGATGAAAAGGCGTTGTCATTGGCGCTTCGCGAATGACATTGGCTCCATTTCACGAAGGAAACAGGCCCGTTCGTGAAGATGCGGCTGCGGGCGGCCGCGGACCTTGCCATCTTCAGTCTCGCAGCAGGCAAACGGCCGCTGACCCCAACAACGGAGACTGAAATGACCCGCAAATCCCTGATCGCCGCCGCCCTTTGCCTGACCGTTCTGGCCCCAACTGCCCTGGCCGGCCCCCTGACCGTGACCCTCGAGAACATCCAGAAACAGACCGGCGCGATCCGCCTCGGCGTCTTTGACGCGGCTGGATATGAGGGCGGCAAAGCTGTGTCCGGGGCCGACGTGGTGGTCAACGCCGCCACCGTCAGTGTGACCGTCGAGGGGCTGGCCCCCGGCGAATACGGAATCAAGCTCTATCACGACGTGAACGGCGACGGCGAGATGAACAGCAACCCATTCGGCATGCCGACCGAGCCCTTTGCGTTCTCGAACAATGCAATGGGCCGGTTTGGACCCGCCAAGTGGGACGACGCCCGGTTCGAAGTGACCGAAGACGGCGCTGTCCAGGTCATTTCGGTCAACTGAGCCTGATCCGATTTCGATTTGAGGAGCCCGACATGACCTTTTCCCGCCGCCACTTCCTGACAACCAGCGCTGCCGGTACCGCCGTTTTCGGTCTTGGCCTGTCTCCCGCCTTTGCCGGCACGCCGGCGATGCCGGACTGGCACCTCGGCTACACCTCCGCGCCGGCGGGCGGGTTCGATCCCGCACCGATGCGGCTTGTCTTTGGCAAGGTGCCGAAGGGTCTTGAGGGCTGCCTCTACCGCAACGGGCCGGCGCAGTTCCGCTATGGCAAGGACGATTTCGCCAGCCATTGGTTCGACGGCGACGGCATGATCCAGCGCATCGCGGTCGCGGACGGCAAGGCCGTGCATTCCGGCCGCTTCGTGCAAACCAACAAGCGCGGGATCGAGCAGGCCCAAGGCAAGTTCATGGCGCCGGGCTTCGGTACGGTGGGACACCCGGACTTTCCGGTGACCAGCGCCGATGACGTGAATGCGGCCAACACGTCCGTGATCGTCATCGACGGCAAACTCTACGCCCTCTGGGAAGGCGGCTCCGCCATCGCCCTGGATGCAGCAACGCTTGAAACCCACGGCGTAAAGGATTGGCGCGATGACCTGGCGGGTATGCCGTTCCTCGCCCATCCCAAGCGGGAGCCGGATGGTACGGTCTGGAACCTCGCGATCAACGGCCGGAATGTCGGTGTCTACCGCATTGCCGCGGATGGCAGCCTGAAGTCCTTCGGCCTACTGAATATCGGCAAGGCGGCCTATATCCACGACTGGGCGATGACGGATCGCCACCTCATCATCCTCGTCCAGCCCTGGGTCAACGAAGCGTTCCGGCCCCCGGTGGTGAACGGGTTTGAATGGCGTCCCGAGGAAGGCTTCCAGTTCCTGATCGTCGACAAGAACGACTTCTCCAACCGCCGTTGGGCGCAGGGGCCGGCGCGCGCCTTCTATCATACGGGCGCTGCCTGGGAGGACGCGGACGGCACGATCCGCATAGACGCCGCCCTCTACAAGGAGCCGGTGCTGGGTGTCGGCGGCGGCGTCGACGAAATCCGCGGTGACTGGAAAGGCCGCGAGGCGCGGTTCCAGAGCGACCTCACGCAGATCGTCATCCCGCCATCGGGGGATGCCCGGTTGATCGAGACAGGCCTCGACGGCGACTTCCCGCAGGTTGACCCTCGCCGGCATGGCCTGCCTCGCCGCCTCACGGCGCTGATGACAGGTCAGCCCGCGACCCGGCCCGGCCTTTCGGCCGTCAGCGTCCACGACTGGGAAACCGGGACCACCGACACGTTCGATTTCGGGGCGTCGCGCATGGTCGAGGAGTTCCTATTCGTCCCGAAGCCGGGCAAGCAGGACGAAGCCGACAGCTGGCTCATCGGCCCCGTGCTGAACCTCAAGACCGCCACCACCGACATCTGCGTTTTCGATGCCGTCCGGGTCAGCGACGGCCCGGTCTGCATCTGGCGCGGCGACCGCGCCTGGCCACTCGGCTTCCACGGCACCTGGGTTTGAACGGCGACCAAAAGGCCGGGGGTCAAGTCGCCGGTAGCGCCATTTCGGTCAATAATTGCTTTTGATCATACAGACCGGATAGGCAAGTTTTCGCCGATTTCGTCGTAGGCCACTGCGAAGTCCACGTTCCGGCCTCTAGAGGCTTCGCCGATGCTCTCGCAGATGTAGAGCGCTTCTGCGAGTGTCTCGACATCGAGCCAACAAGTCGGGCGCTCATCGAAGTCGATGTGGTAGGCGCAGACGCGGAACTTGCCTATTGGCGCGATGATCGGGCCCGACGGCGTACGATCAAATGTCATGCCAGTCTTCTCAATTACGGGATCGCTCACCCAATTGAGCCAGCGGTCGCGATAGAGACTCGGCCGTCCGAAGCTTAAAGCATTTGGTGGTTCGGGCATGGGCCATTGCCATCCGTTCTGGGGGAATGCCAAGGCATACCATATGGCCAAACGGCTTGGTCGCTCAAGGGCGGTCAACCGGCATGCCGCCCACTCTAAGGCTCGAACTCGCCGATATCGGTCATTGATGCAGTGCCGACGTAGAAGTGATCGCAATGCGCAAGAATCAACTTTTCCAGCGATCAATTTGTGTTTCGACGAACTGGGCCACTACCGATTTTTTTGACCAGTCCCGCGTAGTCATTGTTTTCCGTCCTCATATCATCCGCCCTCTGACACAGAAAGAAACAACGCCACGAGCGGGCCGTTGATATAATAGTTGTTCCGGCCCGCAGGATGCTTGGTGACAAGGCCCTTTTCGGCCAGCTGCTCGAGATACTTGGTCGCTGTGGGGCGGCTGACATGCAGGTCGGTCATGACATATTCGATGCGCGTGTAAGGATGGCGGAAAAGATTATTCAGGAGATCCTGACTATAGATTTTTGGCAGTTCGCGGCGCAGGCGTTGCTTGTAGTCGGCCATAAGGCCGCGCAGCCCGACGACGAGTTGCAACGTCGTGCGAGAGGTCTCGGCAACGGCTTCTAGAATATAGAGAGTCCAAGCCTGCCAATGTTCCGGGGCGCCACCGGAGTCGCGCACGGCCTGCAGTAAGCGATAATAATCATTCTTCGTGCGCGTAATGTGACGACTTAGATAGAGTATTGGAATCTCAAGCAGGCCGGTGCGCGTGAGGTATAGCACGTTCAGTATGCGCCCGATGCGGCCGTTGCCATCCGGGAAGGGGTGAATGCTCTCGAACTGGTGGTGCAGAATCGCCATTTTGATCAGCGGATCGAGGTAGCTTGCTTCATCATCGTTGATGAAATGCTCCAGCGCCGCCATCAGGCGCTCAATCTCTTCGGGGCCAGGCGGCACGTAAACGGTTTCGCCCGTCCGGTCATTGCGCAGTTCAGTGCCTGGCAGTGTGCGGAAGCCATCGCTGCGCCCTTTGAGCAGGCGGAACATGGCGATGACGGCGCGGTTCGTGATGAGACCGCTATGGCTACGCATATCGTTTAGGCCGAGTTTAAGCGCGTCGCGGTAGAGTGCCACTTCCTTGGCTGCCGGCGAGCCCGGGCCTTCCGGGAAAACTTCGATCTGGAAGAGTTCGTCCTGTGTCGTGACAATGTTCTCGATTTCGGAGCTGGCCTTAGCTTCCTGCAATGCGAGCGTGTTGATCAGGATGCCCTGATTGGGGATCGATTGTGCTGCGCCTTTGAGTTCTGCAAGCGCACGATTTGCACGGGCCAATGCCTTCAGCACCTCCACCGTCTCAAGATCGACCGGTGGAGGCAGTTCTGGCAACCTATAGGCGGAAGGGGCGTTCGGATGGGTCATGTGATGTAAACGAAAAGCGATTTTCTTTACATGTCCAGTCCGAAGTGTAAAGAATCCGGCGTTCCGTAACGCTTTGAACCGTGCCTGCAAACCCGGAGGCTGTTTGGCTGGGGGCCTGCAGTGAGAAGGCTTTCCTCTAGCGATGCAAAGTCATGGGTTCAGGCTTCTGCCGCAGGAATGGTCCTGACCGGTCGTTTAGGGCCCAAAACACGACGTACAATTCGAGTACAAACTCTAGCTCTTCAGCGCATCCCTGATGGCCGCTTCGATCGCGGCCGTGTTGGCGCCTTCGATGTGTTGTTCGCCGATGAAGAAGCCCGGGGTGCCGCCGACGGCGAGGGCGTCGCCGAGGGCTTTCATTTCGGCCAGCTGCTTTTCGACGGCGGGCGATTTCATGTCGGCGCGCATCTTCGCGACATTGATGCCGGCTTCGGCGGCGAGGGCGTCGATGCTGGCTTCGGTCAGGTCGTCGTTGGATTTGAGGTTCATCAAGGCGACGTGCATTTCGAGATACTTGCCCTGCTTGCCGGCCGCGAGGGCGGCGAGGGCGGCGGTTTCGCTGATGCCGCCGAAGATCGGCAGTTCCTTGAACACGACGCGGACTTCGCCGTCATACTCTTCCGGCAGCGCGCGCACCCAGTCGACCGACCGTTTGCAATAGCCGCAACGGTAGTCGAAGAACTCGACCACCGTGACCTTGGCGTCGGCCGGTCCGATCGAATAGTCGCTGGCCTTGGCATAGAGCTCGCTTGCGTTGGCTGCGATGGCGGCCTGCGCGGCAGCGGCCTGGGCAATCTTCTCTTTCTCGGACAGCGCGATCAGCGCTTCCTCGATGATTTCAGGATTTTCGAGGATGTATTCGCGGACGATCTTTTCGAGCTCGGATTTGCTGGCGCCCCCGGCGCCGGGCTGCGCGCAGGCCGGCAGCAGGGCGAGCGCCGTCGCCGCGAGCAGGAGCGAGGGGTTTCGGAGGAGGGGCGTCATGAGGCGTCGGTCCTGTGAATGAATTCGGCCGGACTATAGGCGAGCGCGCGCCTCAGTCCACCCATGCTCACGCAGGTGTTATGGGCGGCCGGCAGCCGAAAAATCCCCAAAAGGCATCGGGCGTTGCGAGGATTCAAGCGACAGGCGAGGCTTGCGGCCATAGCGCTCGTAGAACTCGCGGTTGTCGGGATTGTTGGGGTCGGTGATCAGCATGATGTCGTCGGCGCGGCGATAGGTGATCGTGGACTTGTCGAGCGTCTGGGCAGCGCGTTTGGCGAAGGCGTTGGCGCGCACAATGTCGCCGACCCAGTAGGCCGACTCCGCGGTGGCGAGCTGGGCTTCGGCGCGGCGGTCCTGGTGTTCCAGCGTGATGGCGAGCTGCGCCCAGGCGAAAGCGTTGTCCGGCTCGGCAACGAGCGCGTCGCGCAGCGCCGTCTCTGCGGCGGCGGTGTCTCCGTCGGCATTGCGCGCGTTCAGTGATCGGGCATAGTTGATCAGGAACAGCGGCTGGCCTGGCAGCAGTTCGAGCGAGCGCTTGTGGGGCTCGACAGAGTCCGCCGCGCGACCGCTCTCGAACAGGATCTGTCCTTTCAGCTCGTTGAAATAAGGATTGTCCGGTTCTTCGGCGAGCAGGGAATCGATCTCTGTCAGTGCCGTCTGGATATCGGACGCGCGGAAGCCGGAAATGGCGCGAGCATAGCGGGCCGGCGCGCTCTTGTCGGTCGCCGGATAATCGCGGCGCACCTTCAGCGGCGTGTCGAGGAAGCCGACGAGCTTGGCGCGCATCATTTCGTACTGGCGCTGCTCACGCTCCGTAGGCGGAGTGTCCATCAGGCCTGTCGCCTCGGCCAGCTCACGCGTGGTGCGGATGCGGTCCGACGCCAGCGGGTGCGCCCGAAAGTAAGGATAGCGGCGCGCATCCGACAGCACTTCCTGGTACCGGAAATTCTCGAAAAATTCGACAATCCCCGCCGGCGACTGACCCAGCGCAGCCAGATACTTTACCGCGGCTGCGTCGGCGGCGGCTTCTTCGGAGCGGGTGTGGATGTAGAAGTTGAGGGCGGCGAACTGGCCGGAGCTGCCGATAAGGGCGGCGCCGGCGCCGGGCTCTCCGGCGGCGATGGCGAGGATGCCGAGGCCGATGGAGACGAGGGCCGGGCGCATCGCGACTGACGCGGCGCGCATGCGCGCAACCGTATGGCCGCAGGCGATGTGGCAGGTTTCGTGGCCGATGACACCTTTGATCTGCGCCGCATTCTCGGCCTCGATGATCAGCCCGGTATGCAGGTGGATACGCTGTCCGTTGGCCACGAACGCGTTCAGCGACGCATCATTGATGATGTAGAGTTCGACATCAGCCGGCACGAGGCCGGCGACTTCGAGGATGGGGTCTGTCCATTCGCGCAGCGTTTCCTCGATTTCGGCGTCGCGGATCAGGCCTTGCGCGGATGCGCCGAGCGCGAGCATCGCCGAAACGGCGACAGCGGCAGCGGCCCGGAACAGTTTTGCGGCCATCCAGAAAGTCTCCATTGAACGCTATAGAGTCTAGAACCTAAAACCGGCGAAAGCGAGGCTCCGGGGCACCGGTTACTGAATTGTCAGGTTTCGCCTGACGCGAATGTGAACGTCAGTGCAGGGTCAAGACTGACGCCGACTTCAGTGCCCCGGGGCGGGGCTGATTCAGGCGCGGCGAGGGCATTGAGCTCAAGGCCATGGCCGTCCAGCGTTAACCTCACAAGCGGGCCCATCAAGCGCCGGCTGGTAACCGTGAAGCGCGTTTGCGATGAGGGATCGACCCGCACGCCTTCCGGGCGAAACCCGATCGACTCGCCGGTTTGTGGCAGCGCCGCCTGCCAGGACGCCGGCAGGCTCGCGCGGGGAAAGACATTGACGGCGCCGAGCGCGCGGGCTGCGGCGAGGCTGGTGGGACGCCGGTATACGTCTTCCGCCGTGCCGGACTGGAGCAGGCGGCCGCCCGAGAGAATGGCAATCTGGTCAGCGCTCTCGAGCGCTTCGGCCGGATCATGTGTCACCATCAGTGCGGGGATGCCGGCGGCGCGGACGGCCGCCAGCGCGGCCTCCCGCACGCTGCCGCTGAGCGCGGGATCGAGACCCGAGAAGGGCTCGTCCATCAGGATGGCGGCGGGCTCAGGCGCGAGGGCACGCGCAATCGCCACGCGCTGCTGTTCGCCGCCGGAGAGTTCATGCGGATAGGCGCCGGCGCGGTCCGTGAGGCCCAGAAGGCCGATCCAGCGGTCAACGGTTGCGGCGGCCTGGTCGCGCGGCAGATGTTTCAGGCCGAAGCCGACATTGCGCGCCGCAGTGAGATGCGGGAACAGCGCAAAGTCCTGGAAGATGAGACCGATGCGGCGTTGTTCCGGCGCGATGGTTCGTCCGGGTGCGGACAGGATGCGCGCGCCGAGGCGCACTTCGCCGGCATCGACCGGCTCAAGCCCCGCGAGGAGCCGCAGCAGGGTGGACTTGCCCGCGCCGGAGCCTCCGAGCAGGGCCGTGATCTCGCCCGGCGCCAGTGACAACGTGACGTTATCAACGACGGCGCGGGCGCCGTAGCGGCGGGTGACCGAGTGGGCTTCGAGGCGTTCGCTCATGCGGCGCCTCCCGGGCGGGCGCGGGAAATTTGCCAGGAAAGAAGGATGACCGGCAGCAAGCCGGCCAGCGTGATCAGCAGGGCCGGCAGCGCCGCCGACGCCAGGCGCTCATCGCTGGCATAGGCATAGGCGCGCACGGAGAGTGTGTCCCAGTTGAAGGGGCGAAGCATCAGGGTCGCGGGCAGCTCCTTGAGGGCTTCCACGAACAGGACGAGCGCGGCGGCCGCAGCGCCGGACATGGCCACCGGCAGGTCCACGGCGAACGTGCGGCGGAAGGGTGAGGCGCCGAGGCTCTGCGCGGCCTGTCCGATGGAGACGGGCGCGCGGGCGAGCGCGGCGGCCATCGGCTCGGTTCCGGCCGCCGTGAAGCGGACAGCATAGACCCAGGCAAGGGCGGCGAGCGCCGTGATGCCGGACAGGGTGACGGGCAGCGCGGCGATGACGGCCAGGGCGCCAAGGGCGAGTACGGCGCCCGGAATCGCATATCCCGAAGACGCGGCGATGCGGGCAAATGTGGCGAGTGGCCCCTTGGCGCGGATCGACAGGGCAATGATCAGGGCAAGGATGAATGCGAGTGCTGCTCCGGCGCTGGCCAGGAGTACAGAATTGCCGAGAGCGTCCCATACCCGCGTGCTGCGCGCGCCGGCTTCGAGGCTGCGCCAGACGAGGCGGCCAACGGGCAATGCAAACGCCAGCGCGAAAAGACTGGCGCAGAATGTCGCGGCGCCAATTGCGGCCGGGCCGGAGAGCATCGCGCGCGGTATCTGGCGCCAGCGGATCGAGCTCTGCTGCGTGCCGGCGCGCCCCCGCAAGTGGCGCTCGACAATCACGAAGGTGAGGATGAGGGCGAGCAGGACGAAGGCGAGGCGCGCGGCGGCGGCAGGTTCGCCGAAACTTTTCCAGGCACGCACGATTCCAAAGGTCAGCGTCGGCACGCCCAGGAACTCGGCCGCTCCGTAATCTGCTGCGGCCTCCATCAGGGCGAGCGCCAGCCCGGCGGCGATGGCAGGACGGGCCGCGGGCAAGGCGACCGACCAGAAGGTCCGGCCCGCGCTGGCGCCGAGGCTTCTTGCCGCCTCCATCGTGCAGACAGACTGCGAGATGAACGCCGCGCGCGCCGTGAGATACACATAGGGGTAGAGGGTGCAGGCGAGCACGAAAGACAGGCCCGGCAGGGAGCTGATATCGGGGAACCAGTAGTCACGCGCCGACCAGCCTGTGGCATCTCGCAGCGCAGACTGCAGCGGCCCGCCGACACCTGCGAGATCGCTCCAGGCATAGGCGAGCACATAGCCGGGCGCGGCCAGCGGCAGCACGAGCAACCATTCGAACAGACCCCGGCCCGGAAAGCGGAACATGGTGACCAGCCAGGCGGCAGGCACAGCCATCAGCAGGCAGAGGATCGCTGTCAGCGTGAGGACCGCCAGCGTCCCGGTCAGGTAGCGCAGCAGGAGCGTGTCACGGATGTGATCCCATGCTGCGCCGCCGCCCTCGGCGAGGCCGGTGACGAGGACGATGGCAACCGGCAGGGCAATGACGAGCCCGGCCATCAGGACCGGGATCTGGCGAAGCGCCGGCGCTGAGAGAGCTGGCGTCTTCAGTTCCATCCTGCGCGGTCAAAGATCGCCTGGGCTTCTGCCTGGTTGGGTCCAAGTTCGGTGAGCGGGAAGTCGCTCTGCTTGAAGCCGGGCAGGATTTCGAGACCTTCCGGGTTCGGAGCACCTGCCACGATGGGATATTCCTTCGTTTCCGACGTCAACATCGTCTGGCCTTCGGGGGTTGCCAGGTATTCGATGAACCTGACCGCCAGCTCAGGCGAGCGGGACGTGGAGGAGACAGCCGCGCCGGTGATGTTGATGTGCGTGCCGGTTTCATTCTGGTCCGGGAAGGAGACCGATGTCTTGGCCGCGGTCATTCGTTCTTCCGTGGTACCGGTGGCAAGGCGCACCCAGTAGTAGTGATTGACGATCGCGGCGGCGCACTGGCCTGCGGCAACGGCCTCGATCTGGGCTGTATCGCCGCCTTCCGGCGGCCGGGCGAAATTGCTGGCAACGCCCTTGGCCCAGGCCTCGGCGGCTTCGCTGCCATTGCGGCTGATGAACTCGCCGAGCAGGGACAGGTTATAGATGTTGGTGCTTGAGCGGACGCAAAGCTCACCCTTCAGGCGGTCCTCGGCGAGGTCGGCATAGGTGTCGACCTCTTCAGCGGGCAACAGCTGGGGATCGTAAACGATGACCCGCGCGCGTTTGGCGAGGCCGAACCAGTGGCCGTCCTTCTCGCGCAGCTGTGCCGGAATGGCTGCCTCGAGCGCATCCGAGCGCACAGCTTGGGTGAATCCTTCGGACTGGAAGCGGTAGAGTGCGCCGGCATCGGCCATGATGATCACGTCTGCCGGGCTCGCTTCGCCTTCGGCCTTCATCGTTTCCAGAAGTTCCGGCGCGCCGGATTCGCGCACGTTTACCTTGATGCCGGTGTCTGCTTCGAACTTGGCGTAGAGCGCCTTGTCCGAATCATAGTGGCGGGCGGAGTAGATATTCAGCACCTGGCCTTCCGCCGGCGCAGCGGCGGCGGGGGGCGCGGCAGCTTCTGGCGCCGGGGTCTGCTGGACAGGTTGGCCGCAGGCGGCGAGCAGGGCCATTGAGGTTGCCGCAAGGGAAAGTCTGAACATGAGAGGATCCTTGTATGCTTTTCACCATCCCAATCACAGTTGCATGCAAATAGGAACCAATCGCAGCTGCGACCGTTGTGACCGTGTTCCGAAACTCTAGCCCGGTTCTTGCATTACGGGCTCGCCTGGCAGGCGAACCGCAGTCGCAAAAATATGTTGCACCTGCGAAAACGTTTCTGTTAGGCGGGATTGTCTGTCAACTTGTTGGTAACTGATGGAGGCGCGCGATGACGGACTTCGTTCTGGACGTCGAACTGAACAGCGAGGACGAGGATGTCCGCCTGTCCGCGGCGATCGATTCCTTTGTCAGCATGCATGAATCCGGCTTTCGCGGCGACGCGTTCGACCTTGACCTTATGGTTCGTACCGTCCTTGGTCCTGGCGGCGAGCGGCTGAAACAGATCGTCTTCCAGCAGCATGACCTCGCCCATGCGTTCAATTCGTTCTGGGCGGCCTTTCGCGGCCTGAACTGAGGCTGACGCGCGCCGTTGAATGTCGCCCGCCGGGCTTCTATACCCGGCCAAAGGCATTTCAGGAATGGCATTTTTCTCATCCCGTCCACGCATCGCCGTCATCGGCGCGGGCATCATCGGCCTGTCTGCTGCGTATGAACTGGCCATGCGGCGCGGCGCGCGCGTGACGATCTATGACGTGCGGCCACCCGGGCGGGGCGCGAGCTGGGCGGCGGCGGGGATGCTGGCGCCGGCGTTCGAGGCAGCGGCGGAGCCCGGCGTGCATCCGCGATTGTTTGAACTTTGCCTGGCGAGTGCGGCGCTGTGGCCGGCGTTTGCGGACGAGCTTGCGGCGCGGTCGGGTATCGATGTGGGGTTTGACCGGACGCCGTCGTTGGCGGCGGCTCTGGACGCAGGCGAAGCGGAGCGGCTGCGCCGGATCGCGGCAGTCTTGTCAACGGCAGGAGTGGGGCACACGGCGCTCGCGGCGGCGGAGATTCTCGCGATGGAGCCAACGCTCAATCCGGAGGTCCTCGGCGGGCTGGAGCTGGCGAGCGATTTCCGGGTGCACAACCGGCAGACGGTGACGGCCTTGCTGGCAGCGCTGCGGGCGAGTTCGAAGGTAACGTTCGTCGAGGGGGCGGCGCCGCTGAAATCGGCCGGCGGGAAACTCACGCTTGAGGGCCATGACGGCGTTCTTGTGGCGGCGGGCTGGGAGACGGCGGTCATCAAGGTGGAGGAGCAGGGCGCGCTGTTCAGCCTCGTGAACTGGGATACGGCGCTGGACGATATCGACTGCCATGGCGGTCAGATGCTGTCGGTGGTGGCGGGCGCGGGGGCGCCGAAGCGCGTGGTGCGCGCGGGGCATGTCTATCTGGTGCCGCGCGGCGGGCAGGTGGTGATCGGGGCAACGGTCGAGCCGGACCGGGTGATCGACGCGCCGGAGGCGGAGGTCATCGAGGCGCTGCGTCTGGAAGGCGTGCGGCTGTGTCCGGGACTTTCGGATGCGCCGGTGGCGGAAAGCTGGGCGGGCGTGCGGCCCGGCACGCCGGATCAGGCGCCGTTCATCGGCGAGACGATCACGCCGGGCCTGTTCGTGGCGGCGGGGCATTACCGCAACGGCATCCTTCTGGCGCCGGTCACGGCACGCCTTCTGGCCGACCTCATCCTTGAGAGCAAACGCAGCGATCTGATCGAGGCCTTTTCGCCCCGGAGGCCGTTCGTTGGACCTGCTACACGATCCTCCGCCCACTGATGCTTTGGAGCGAACACATGAACCTTGTATTTCACAATCCCGACTCTGTTGCAGCGCCCTTGGGGCGATACACCCACGCCGTCGAGGTGCCGGCGGGCCAGCGCATGGTCTTCCTGTCCGGGCAGGTGCCGGTCGCGTTGGACGGGACGGTCGCCGACACATTGGCCGGGCAGGCGGACCAGGTTTACGCCAACATCACGGCAATTCTCGCGTCGCTGGGCGCTTTGCCGTCCAGCATCGTTAAGCTGACCACCTTCCTGACTGAAGAAGATGATGGCACCGACTGCGTGCGACAGGCGCGCGCAAAGTACCTCGGTGAGCATCGGCCCGCCTCGACCGCCGTGTTCGTCTCCCGGCTGGTCGACCCATCCTGGAAGATCGAGATCGACGCCGTCGCGCTCCTGCCGTGACGCCGCCCCCGGGGAAGGCCGGCCGCGACGCCCTGACGCTGGACGAGCGGGGAGGGCCGCCTTAAGTCTCGGCGCCAAAGGGAGTTACAGGCATGCATGTGATCCAGCCGATGACCGAGGACCAGGCCGCCATTCGCGATGCGGTGGCGAAGACGCTGGAGCCGTTCGATGATGCCTACTGGCTGAAGACGGACGAGACGGGTGACTGGCCGGAAGAGTTCTGCCAGGCGATGGCGAAGGGCGGCTGGCTCGGCATCGCGTTCCCGGAAGAATATGGCGGCGCGGGACTCGGCCTGACCGAAGCGGCGCTGATGATGCAGACGGTGACGCGCACCGGGGCGGGCTATTCCGGCGCGTCGGCGATCCACCTCAATATCTTCGGGCCGAAGCCGCTGGAGAAGTTCGGCACTGAGGAACAGAAGCGAGAGAACCTGCCGAAGATCATCTCCGGGCAGGAGAAGATGTGTTTCGCCGTGACCGAGCCGAACTCCGGCCTCGATACGTCGAGCCTTGAGACGAAAGCCGAGCGCACCAACAAGGGCTATGTAATCCACGGCCGCAAGATCTGGACGACAGGTGCTCAGCGTGCGGACAAGATCCTGATCATCGCGCGCACCACGCCGAAGGACCAGTGCGCCAAGCCGCACCTCGGCCTGTCGCTGTTCTATACAGACCTCGACCGCAAGAAGATCGAGGCCAACCCGATCCCGAAAATGGGCCGCAAGGCGGTCGAGTGCAACACGCTCTTCATCGACGGGCTGGAAGTGCCGAAAGAACATCTGATCGGCGAGGAAGGCGCAGGCTTCAAATACCTGCTGCAAGGGTTGAACCCGGAGCGCGTGCTGTTTGCGGTCGAGTCCGTCGGGCTTGGATTCTCGGCGCTGGAGCGCGCGGCACGCTACGCGAACGAGCGCGTCGTGTTCGGCCGGCCCATCGGCCAGAACCAGGGCATCCAGCATCCGCTGGCTCGTTCGTGGGCGGAGCTTTCGGCGGCGGAGCTGCTCGCCTACAAGGCGGCAGCCCTCTATGACGCCGGGCAGGAATGCGGCGCCGAAGCCAACGCAGCGAAGTATCTCGGCACGGAAGCCGGCTTCACGGCGTGCGAGACGGCCGTGCTGACGCATGGCGGCATGGGCTACGCGCGCGAGTATCATGTGGAGCGGATGATGCGCGAGGCGATGCTGGCGCGGATTGCGCCGGTCAGCCGCGAGATGATCCTGAACTTCATCGCCGAACGCGTGCTGGGCCTGCCAAAGAGCTATTGATCCGCAGGCGGATCAGATCTTGTCCGCGCCCTTCATCAGCTGGAAGAACTCTTCCTTGCTGTTGGTGCGGGGGTAAGGCGTCTCCGGGACCGGCACACCGAGGAAGGCGCAGAGCGGCTCCCAGCCATCCTTGGCGGTGTGGACCAGGAGGCGGCTTGCCGGGATTTCGGCTTTGACGGCTGCTTCCTGTGCGTGGAAGGCGGCGATTACGCCTTCCTTGTCGGTGCGCCCGCCGAGGCTGCGGTTGATGACGACCTTGACGACCATGCTGAGCCAGGGAACGGCTGGCGGCGGCCAGCTTTCCTTCGCCAGCAGGCTGGCGAGAATGGTTTCGGAGAAGCTGCTGTACCAGCTTTCGGCAGAACGGGTTGAGAGGATGACCTTGGCGTCCGGATTGGCGGCGGCGAGTTCGCGCCAGAAGGCCGCCGTGGGCCAGTCGACCGCAGAATTGTAGCCTTTGTAGATGGCGGCGAAGTCGGCGTGGCCATCTGCGGCGGCGTGCCAGAGCGGGACCTGAACCGGGCCGTTCTCCAGGACTTCCTTCATGTGGTGACATGGCCCGAAGCCGAGCTCTTCGAGCGCGAGCTTGAGGGACAGTGTGCCGGTGCGGCCGAATCCGGCGCTGAAAACCTTGATGCCCATGCGATCCCCCGTGAGCGCTGTCTGCGCGCTTCTCGGGACAATCTTTTACACGAAAGCGCGTGGGTGCCTACTTGTTCCCGAAGAAGCGGAAGGCGGCGAAGAGGCCGGCGAGGGCTGAGCCGAGGCCGCCGAGGAGGACGAACAGGGGGTTTGCCTGATCCGCAAATGCGATGGCGCGGTTGAGGCCAGAGACCTTCACAGTAACCGTGTCCTGGAAGGTGCGCAGCGGGGTGACCGCGTCGGAATCGATGGCGAAGACTTCGAACACGAGATCATGGTCACCCGCTGTCAGAGGGGTCACCGACCAGCGCCAGGTATTCTCCGTCATCGGAGAAAGTGTTTGCACCGGCGGCGAAGCGGCGACGATATTGAAGGCGGCGCCGGAGACGCGGACTTCCACGCGCTCGGAGACTTTCGCTTCGCTTTCCTCGATCACGCCACGGCCGGGCAGGGCATCGGCGGCGGTCGTGTCGCCGGTGGCATCGATGGCGAAGGTGACATCGAAGGCGCGTTTGTACTCGGCCGAGCGCGGTGTCTCGTGGGCGACGGGGACGGTTCTGAGCGTGTCTTCAAACGAAGGCCCTGCGGATGCGGGGGCGGACATTGCCGAGATTTCCGGCATCGCTTCGAAGCTCTCGCTCGCCTCGGGCGCGGCGGAGCGCGCCATCGGGGAGGGCTCCATTTCGGTCTGGAAGTTGAACTGCGATTCTTCTTCCGAAATCGCGGGTTCGCCGGCTTCGGGGACACTCTTGGCGCTCGCTTCCGGTGGAGGGGCGACTTCGTTGATAGGGGCTTCGGCGGCAGCGACTTCGAAGGCGGGTTCTTCGGCAGGCGCCGAGGCGGCGCTGATCTCTTCAACGGGCGCGGATGCTGCGGCGAGTTCTTCCTGCGGCGCGTAGCGTTCCAGCAGCGCCGCGCCGCCAAATCCGGCAACGACAAGGCCCACGATGACAATCAGGACGGACAGGATGCGCAGCATGGTTGGTCTCCCCGGTAGTAGCGATCAGTCTAGCAGACGTTCAGGCGGCGGGAAAACTGCCGCGGCTCGCCTCATAGAAGGCAATTGCGGCAGCATTTGACACGTTGAGGCTCTCCATCGCTGCCGCGATGGGGATGCGAGCCAGTTCCGCGCAGGCGTTTGCAACGGCTGGGCGCAGTCCGGAGCCTTCGGCGCCCAGGACGATGGCGACTTTCGCCGCGCCTTTCACCGCCAGGTCGAGCGGCCGCGTGCTTTCGCCGGCGAGGCCGACGGTGTGGAAGCCGGCTTCACCCAGCTGTTCCAGTGCCCGCGCGATATTGACGGTGCGCACTTCGTTGACCGTTTCGACGGCGCCGGCGGCGCTCTTCGCCACGACGCCGGAAATCGGCGGCGCATGCCGGGTCTGCAGGACGAGGCCGGTAAATCCGAAGGCTGCAGCGGAACGAAAGACCGCCCCGAGATTGTGCGGATCGGAGACCTGGTCGAGCACCGCGATGCGCGTGGCGCCTTCGGCGATCAGGTCTTCGAGGGCGACGGCCTCCAGCGGCTCGGCCTTGATGGCGATGCCCTGGTGCACCGCGCCGGGCGGCAGGCGCTGGTCGAGTTCCTTGCCGGTGATGATCTGCGGTGAGAGAGGCAGCTTCGGCAGGCGCTCCGCCGCGTTCTCCGTGGCGACGAATTGCAGGAACTGCCGGTCAGGGTTGGCGAGGGCGGCCAGCACGGCATGCGTGCCCCACAGCCAGACGGGCCCGCCTTCCTTTTCGCGCTCGGGACGGGCGAAATTGGCGGGGCCGGGCCGTGCGCCCGGAGGGCCTGGGGGCCGGTTGCCGGGCCGTTTTGCATGGTTGCGCGCCATGAGGTTCATCCTTATAAGGCCGCTTCCGGCGTGGATCGGGGTTTGGAAAAGCCCTTTTGAAGCGCTGGCGCGGCGGCGTCAAACGGCGTTGGCGCGGGTCCCGTGGAGGGATGGGAGAGTGGTTAAATCCGCCAGACTGTAAATCTGGTCGCCTAGCGTACGCTGGTTCGAATCCAGCTCCCTCCACCACCCCGCCAGCGCCGCCTGCGCAACGTGGCCCAGCCGGGCGGGTATAGCATAATGGTAATGCACTAGCCTTCCAAGCTAGCTATCTCGGTTCGATCCCGTGTACCCGCTCCAGCCATCCAGCCGCCGAGTCTTCTGTCCTGCGACAGGCTCTGGACATCGCGCGACGCCGCAAGGCACAGTCTCCAGGCTGACTGGAGGGGACTTTGTGATGAGACGGATCGGAATAGCCTTGGTTTCTTTGGTCCTGGCAGCTTGCGCGGCCGGGGAAGCCCTGACGGAAGGCGCAAAACCTGCGCTCGACCTTTCGGAGAAGGGCAAGACCAGCGGCGACGGCGACAATACCGGCTTCTCGCGTTCGGTTGCAGCGCGTTACGCGGGCGGCCTGCCGGCCGCGGAGATCATGCAGGACCTCGTCTCGCAGGGGTTCAGTTGTGACGAGGCGAATGCCTATTGCACTCGCGCGGTGATGGACGGGGTTTGCGCGGACGCGTGGAACGTCGATTTTTCCGACAGCGGCGAGGCCAGCGGGACGCTGGTTCGGCGCTGCATGGGCGCCGAGGTCGACGAAGAGTGATCTTCGGCGCGGCGTAACGCGCTGGCTCAGAGTTTCCAGACGCGCGCGCGCCGCGAGGCGACGCCTTCGAGGTCGAAGGTGGTGTCGATGTCGTATTCGGCGAGGGGCGCGCGGCCGTCCGGCGCATAGGCCCGGCCGGGATCTCCGGCGTAGACGTTGATGCCTTGCTCAACGGCTTTGCCGAGCCAGGCGAGAAACTGGTCGGCCATCTGTTTCTGGTAAAAGATGTCGCCGGCGAGGATGACGTCCACGTCCGGGACGGCGTGGTCCAGAAGGTTTCCGCCGAGCCATTGGGCGGTCACGCCATTTGCGTGCGTGTTCAGCGCGAGGGCGGCTTCGCAAAGCGGGTCTATGTCGTTCGCGAGGACATGTGCGGCGCCCGCGCTGGCGGCGGCGATGGCGATCAGGCCGCTGCCGGATGCGATATCAAGCACGCGTTGGCCGCGCACGATCTCAGGCCTATCGAGCACGAGGCGGGCGACGGCCTGACCGCCTGCCCAGGGGAAGGCCCAGAAGGGGGGATCGATGCCGGTTGATGCGAGGCCCGCTTCGGTCGCCGTCCAGATCGGCGTGATCTCGTCGGCCAGCCAAAGCTGCATGGTACGGGGCACGCCGGATTGGGTCAGACTCAGGCCGGGCACGTCCATCAGGCGCGTGTTCGCCCGCACGAAATCTGTCATCCGCTGCAGGTCAGGGGAGAGGCGCAACTGACATTCCTCATCTTGCGGCTGCATCCGGACTCCTTTGCTTATACGCCGCCGCATATCGCAGAAGTCTGAACCAGTTGCACTGCGGCGCGGTTCGGGGTTCTGTGGCGGCTGCGTCAACGGCAGCCGGACCCCTCATGCTCGCACCGATCCTTGAAAGCTCGGCCTTCCAGATCGGCTTCGTGCTGGTGCTTGTCGTTTTCGTGTTCTTCGGGTTCGTGCGCGAGAAAGTTCCGTCGGATGTGGTGGCCTTGCTGGCCATGGGCGCGCTGATGCTGACGGGTATCCTGACCGTCGGCGATACCCTGTCTGTCTTCTCGAATGCGGCACCCATTACGGTGGGGGCGATGTTCGTGCTCTCGGCGGCGCTGGAACGTACCGGCGTGATCGACTGGGTCGGGCGAAAGGTGGCGACACTTGCGCAGCAGGGTTCGCCGACGCTGGCGGTGATTGCGCTGATGCTCGGCGTGGTGCTGCTTTCGGCCTTTATCAACAATACGCCTGTGGTGATCATTCTCATTCCGGTCGCAATCCGTCTCGCACGGGCGATCAATGTTTCGCCTTCGAAGCTGCTTATTCCTCTTTCCTTCGCGGCGATTTTTGGCGGGACGACGACGCTGATCGGCACGTCCACCAACATCATCGTGGACGGCGTGGCGCAGCAGCAGGGCATGGCGGCGTTCGGGATGTTCGAGATCACGCTGGCAGGGCTGATGTTCGCCGGCGTCGGGATTCTCTACACCGCGATCCTTGGCCCGTTCCTTCTGCCGAACCGCGAGTCGCTGTCCTCGATGCTGCCGGACCAGAAGGAGCGCCGGTTCGTCGCGCAGATCCTGATCCCGCTGAATTCCGACCTGATCGGCAAGACCGTCGCCGAGACGGGCTTCACGGTGGAGAAGGGCTTCACGGTCATCGACGTGTTCCGCGAAGGCCTGTCGCTTCGCAACAACCTGAAGGCCATCGTGCTGCAGGCGGGCGACCGTATGGTGCTGCGTTCGCCGGTGTCCGAGATGCTGACGCTCAAGGAAGCGGGCAATGTGGCGCTGGGGGCGCAGGCGAATGCGCCGGCCTCGTTCGAGCCGGTGCAGACGACCGAAACGGTGGTGATGGAAGGCGTGATCGGACCGCAGTCGCGCCTCGTCGGCCGCCGTCTGGCGGGGCTTGGTCTTGCCCGCCTTTATGGCGTCTACGTTCTCGCCATCCATCGCCGCGGCGAGAACATGGCACGCCAGATTGACGAGCTGCGCTTCGAGATCGGCGACACGGTGCTGATCGAAGGCCCGCCCAGCGGGATGCGCCAGATGTTCGAGGACGGCGTGCTCAACAACCTCACGGAAAGCACCGAGCGCGCCATCCGCCGCGACAAGGCCCCGATTGCCGTCGGCGCTGTACTGCTCGTGATGGGGCTTGCCGCGTTCGAACTGATGCCCATCGCCGGTCTCGCCCTGATCGCCGCCACGGCGGTCGTGGCGTTCGGGTGCCTCGATCACCAGGAGGCGTATCAGTCGATCCAGTGGGATATCCTGATGCTGATCTTCGGCATGCTGGCGCTCGGCATCGCGCTGGAGAAGACCGGGACGGCCGATCTTGTGGTTGGTTTCCTCGGAATGGTTTCGTCAGGCTTCGGGCCGTTGGTTTTGCTGGTCATTGTCTACGCGTTCACGTCCATCGTGACGGAGGTGATGAGCAACAACGCAGCGGCGATCCTGATCACGCCCCTCGCCATCGGTCTTGCCGAAGCCATCGGGATTGATCCGCGCCCCTTCGTTGTGGCCGTGATGTTCGCCGCCAGCGCCAGCTTCGCGACGCCCATCGGTTACCAGACCAACACGCTGGTCTACCGCGCGGGCGGGTACAAGTTCATGGATTTCGTGCGGTTCGGATCGCCGCTCAACTGGATCTTTGTGGGGGTGGCCGCCTTCGTGATTCCGATCTTCTGGCCGCTCGTTCCGGTCGCGCCTTAAGGTGTTGCCACATTTTCGGGCACACTTTCTGGTGGTTTGCCCGGTGATGGGGCAGGGTCGCCCCGACTGTGCCTCGCAGGCGAAGGCCGTTGAGCAGCCGTGAATCCCCGGTAAGGTGGCCCGCATGGGAGAAACTCCGACGTTTTTCAATGAGATGGATGGGGGCGGCGAGCGGCCTCGCGCGCCTTACGCCCGGTATGGTGACTGGTTTGCGGGCGAGCCGCCCGAGCGGTTGCGGCGCAAGGCCCGTGAGGCGGAAAGCTTCTTCCGGCGCACCGGGATCACCTTCAACGTCTATGGCGCGGCGGACGCCGACGAGCGGCTGATCCCGTTCGACATCGTGCCGCGCATCATCTCGGCCAAGGAATGGGCACGTCTCACCAAGGGCATCGAGCAGCGTGTCCGCGCGATCAACGCCTTCCTGCACGACATCTATCACCGCCAGGAAATCCTGCGGGCGGGCCGCGTGCCGGCGGCGCTGATCGAGAACAACGACGCTTTCCTGCCGAAGATGCTGGGTGTCTCGCCGCCCGGCGGGGTCTTTACCCATATCGTCGGGGTGGACCTCGTGCGCACCAGCGAGAACGAGTTCTTCGTGCTGGAGGACAATGCCCGCACGCCGTCCGGTGTCTCGTACATGCTGGAGAACCGGGAAACGATGTTGCAGATGTTTCCGGAGCTGTTCACGAAGATCCGTGTACGGCCGGTCTCGGACTATCCCAAGATGCTGCGCCGGTCGCTGTCGGCCTGCGCGCCGCCCGCCTGCAAGGGCAAGCCCGTCGTGGCGGTGCTGACACCCGGCATCCACAACTCGGCGTATTACGAGCATGCGTTTCTTGCCGACCAGATGGGCGCGGAGCTGGTCGAGGGGCATGACCTGCGCGTGGTCGACGGCCGGATCGCGATGCGCACGACGCTCGGCTATACGCCGATCGATGTGCTCTACCGCCGCGTCGATGATGACTATCTCGACCCACTGAACTTCCGCCCGGACTCGTTCCTGGGTGTACCGGGCATCCTGGATATCTACCGCTCCGGCGGCATCACGATTGCCAACGCGCCCGGGACCGGCATCGCCGATGACAAGGCGATCTACTCCTACATGCCGGACATCGTGCAGTTCTACACCGGCGAGAAACCAATCCTGAAGAACGTGCCGACCTGGCGCTGTTCGGAGCCATCCTCGCTTGCCTACGTGCTCGAGCATCTCGCCGAACTGGTCGTCAAGGAAGTGCATGGCTCCGGCGGCTACGGCATGCTGGTCGGGCCTGCGGCCTCTAAGAAGGAGCTGGAAGCGTTCCGCGCGAAGCTCGCGGCGAAGCCCTCCAACTACATCGCGCAGCCGACCCTTGCGCTCTCGACGGTGCCGATCCTGACGCGCGCCGGTCTTGCGCCGCGGCATGTAGACCTGCGCCCCTTCGTGCTGATGTCGCCGGACGGGATCGAGATTACGCCGGGCGGGCTGACGCGCGTGGCGCTGAAGAAGGGGTCCCTCGTCGTCAATTCGAGCCAGGGCGGCGGCACCAAAGACACCTGGGTTCTGGAGGACTAGGCGCGATGCTGGGCAAAACCGCAGGCGGCCTGTTCTGGATGTACCGCTATCTCGAGCGCGCGGAGAACACCGCGCGTCTGGCGGATGCGGGATTCCGTATCGCGCTGACGCGTTCCGACCATGCCGAGGACGAGTGGGCCTCGATCATCGACACGGCTTCGGCGCGTAAAGCTTTCCTCGACGCTGGCGGCAAGTTCGACGGGCCGAGCGTGATCAATTTCCTGCTGCGTGATCCGGCCAACCGCTCCAGCGTGATTTCGGTGACTGAAGCCGCCCGCAACAATGCGCGACTGGTGCGCACGGCGCTGACGCGGGAAGTGTGGGAAGCGGTCAACGAGACCTGGATGACGCTGAAGGCGGCGCTGGCGCGCCCGGTCCGCGAGACGGACCTGCCGGATGTGCTGACCCTTATCCGCAACCAGAGCGCCTTGGTGCGGGGCGCAACGGTCGGCACGATGCTGCGCAACGACATCTACAATTTCGCGCGCGTGGGCACGTTCGTCGAGCGGTCCGACAATATCGCCCGGATCCTCGATGTGAAATATTATGTCCTGCTGCCCTCAGTGCAGCTGGTTGGCACGACGCTGGATAACGTCCAGTGGGAGACGATCCTGCGCGCGGCGTCGGCCGAGCGCTCGTTCCGGTGGCTATATGGCGGGGAGACGCGTCCGCTGACGATCGCCGACTTCCTCATCCTTGACCGGCGCATGCCGCGCTCGCTGCTCTACTGCCTGCGCAAGATTGCCGGCAACCTGGGTCATCTGTGCACGGATTACGGCGTGCGGCGGCCGAGCCTCGACTACGCCCTGAGCCTGCGCGACGAGCTGGAGGAGCTGACCATCGACCAGGTGATGGAGCGCGGCCTGCACGAATTCCTGACCAAGTTCATCCAGTCCAACAACGCCCTCGCCGCCCTCGTCGAGGAAGACTTCCGATTCAACAGATGAGGAAAGATCGATGCGTCTGAAAATCAACCATGCCTCGAACTACAGCTATACGAGCCCCGTGTCGTATGGCCTGTTGCAGCTACGCCAGACGCCCAAGTCGCGCGTCGGCCAGACGGTGCTGCGGTGGAAGCACGTCATCGAAGGCGGCCGGATCGAGGCGGAATACGAAGACCACAATGCCAACTGGGTCCAGCTGATCAGTCTCGATCCCGGCGCCAAGGCGCTGACAATCGCGAGCGAAGGTGAAGTCGACGTTGAGGACCGGGCGGGTGTGATCGGCCAGCACCGCGGGTTCACGCCGCTCTGGCTGTTCAAGCGGTCCACCCCGCTGACACGGCCGGGTCCGCTGCTGCGCAAGCTGGCGAAGGCGGCGCCCGACGGCTCGCACGGCGATCTTGCGCGCCTGCATGCCATCGCGGAGCAGGTGCGCGGCGCCATCCGGTATGAACCCGGCTGGACGGACGCCGACACCAAGGCCGAAGACGCACTCGAGAAGGGGCACGGCGTCTGCCAGGACCATGCGCACGTATTCATCGCGGCGGCCCGGCTGCTCGGCTATCCGGCGCGCTATGCCGGCGGCTACCTGATGATGAACGACCGGATCCAGCAGGATGCCGGCCATGCCTGGGCCGAGGTCCATGTCGACAGCATCGGCTGGGTTGGTTTCGATATCTCGAATGCTATTTCTCCGGATAGCCGCTACGTTCGCGTAGCGACAGGACTTGACTACCGGGAGGCCGCACCCGTTTCTGGCATGCGGTTCGGCGCCGCGAGCGAATCGCTCGATGTGTCGATACAGGTGCAACAACAATAAGAAACCCGCCTCTCGGTTCTTCGCCCCATGACTTACTGTGTCGGTCTAAAGCTCAATCGCGGCCTCGTTTTCATGTCCGATACCCGGACCAATGCCGGGGTCGACAATGTCTCGCGCTTTCGCAAGCTGTTCACCTGGCAGGTGCCGGGGGAGCGGGCGCTTGTGCTGATGACGGCGGGAAACCTGGCGACCACGCAGTCAGTGGTCAGCATCCTCGAGGAGCGCACCAAGGCGCCGTCCGAGCGCCGGCCGTCGATCCTCGAGATGCCGACGATGTTCCAGATCGCGCGCTATGTGGGCGAAACGCTGCGGGACGTGATCCATTCCAACTCGGCCACCGGGCAAAAGGCGGACTCGGCGTTCAACTCGACAATCATCCTGGGCGGGCAGGTGAAGGGCATGGAGCCGCGCCTGTTCATGATCTACCCGGAAGGGAATTTCATCGAGGCGAGCGAAGACACGCCCTTCTTCCAGATCGGCGAGACGAAGTATGGCCGGCCCATCCTCGTACGGGCCTACAACAAGGCGATGAGCTTCGAAGACGCGGCGAAACTGCTGCTTGTTTCTTTCGACTCCACGGTGAAAGCCAACCTCTCGGTCGGCCTGCCGCTGGATCTGCAGGTCATTGACCGGGACGCCCTGCGTCTCGGGATGTCCAAGCGGATCGAGGGCGAAGACCCGTACTACCAGACCATATCGAACGGCTGGGGCGAAGCGCTGAAGAAGGCTTTTGATTCGCTGCCCGGATTTTCATTCTGACGCTCTCCAGCGCCTGATACAGCGCATTTTGCCTTGAACGAGGCAGGTGTTTGGCTAAGGCTCCGGCCATCGGGGGGCCGAGGCGACGCGCACGGCACGAACGCCAACAATCAGGATTGAAACTTATGATCTTTGATCGGGTAAAATCGCTCGACGCGATTCTTGCGACGGCTGAAAAGAAATCGCTGACGCGGACGCTGGGGGCATTCCAGCTCACGATGCTGGGTATCGGGGGCATCATCGGCACCGGCATTTTCGTGCTTACCGCGGAAGCGGCCCAGAAGGCCGGCCCGGGCATGATGATCTCCTTCATAATCGCCGCCGTGGTCTGCGCCGTCGCGGCGCTCTGCTACGCCGAGCTCGCCTCGATGGTCCCGGTGTCGGGCTCTGCCTACACCTACACTTATGCCGTTATGGGCGAGCTGCTCGCCTGGATGGTCGGCTGGGCGCTGGTGCTCGAATACGCGGTTGCCGCCGGCGCCGTGTCGGTCGGTTGGTCGGGCTACTTCGTCGGCCTCATAGAAAACATGGCGGGGATAAACTTACCTGACGCTTACACCCTCGGGCCAAGCCAGGGCGGCATTATCAACCTTCCCGCCATGATCATCGCGCTGCTGGTGACAGGCCTGCTCGTGCTCGGCACGACCGAAAGCGCTTTCGTCAACTCGATCCTCGTCGTCATCAAGATCACGGCGCTGACTGCCTTCATCGTTCTCGCAATCCCGGCGATGAACATGCAGAATTTCGAGCCTTTCGCCCCGCTCGGCTTTGCCGGCATCTCGGCGGCGGCGGCGTCGATCTTCTTCGCTTATGTCGGGTTCGATGCGGTCTCCACTGCGGCTGAAGAAACCAAGAACCCGCAACGCAACGTGCCGATCGGCCTCATCGGTTCACTCGCGATCTGCACCATCTTCTACCTGCTCGTCGCTTCCGGCGTGGTAGGCGGTGTCGGCGCACAGCCGCTGATGGACGAAGCGGGTCGCGGGCTGGCACCGGGCAGTGCGGAACTGACTGCGGCCTGCAATGCGATCGGTGATGACGCGGTGGTTTGCTCGAAAGAAGCGTTGGCCTGGACGCTGCGCGAAATCGGCTGGCCGCAAATCGGCAACCTGCTCGGCCTCGCCGCCGGTCTCGCCCTGCCATCGGTCATCTTGATGATGATGTTCGGCCAGACCCGCATCTTCTTCGTGATGAGCCGCGACGGCCTTCTGCCGAACGTGTTCTCCCGCATCCACCCGAAGTTCAACACACCCTACGTAATCACCATCATGACCGGTGTTTTTGTAGCGGCGTTCGCCGCGTTCTTTCCGGTCGGCGCGCTGGCTAACGTTTCGAACTCGGGAACACTCTTTGCCTTTGCGATGGTGGCGGTTGCTGTAATGATGCTGCGCGTGAGGGATCCGGACCGCAAGCGGCCGTTCCGAACGCCTTTCGTTTTCATCGTCGCGCCGCTGGCGGTGCTCGGCTGCTTATATCTTTTCGTCAACCTCGACCTCAGAACGTTGATCCTGTTTGCAGGATGGGCGACCTTGGGCCTCGCGGTCTACTTCGCCTACAGCCGCAGCCGCAGCCATGTCGGCAAAGGGATCATCGATGTTCATGAGGACGATGCCGGCATTCCGCCGCCGCCTGTCCCGCCTGTGTAGGACCCAAACCTGAGATTTCGCCGGCGCAAGCCGGCGAAATTGTATTCGGTGTCAGGTGGCGCTGGGGGTAGGGCTAAAGACGATTGCCGCGTTGCCGAAGGCCTCGCGGTAGCGGTCCAGCCGTTCGGCGCTGATGGTGCGCAGACCCATGACCGGCTCGAGGATCACGAACGTGTCACCATCGTAGCCGGCGACGAGGACATAGTGGTTGAGCATCCCCTGACCGGTCATTTCCGAAAGCTGCGCGCTGCGTGAGATGACGAGCGCGGCGGGAAATCCGAGCACGGGAATATTGGCGCCGGGCAGCTGCCAGCCCTGCACGAAGACGGAGGGCACGCGCACCGGGACGAGGACGGGGCGGCCCGCTTCGAGTTCGCGCAGGATGCCGTCCGGCTGCAAACGCACTGCGCTGGCCAGCAAGCCTTGCTCGCCCGCCAGCTTCAGGATCTCGGCCATGGAATAGCCGGTCTGCATGTCAGCGGGCGGCGTGGCGGCGAAGATATCGGTGCCGGAAACATGGCCAGGGCCGAGCCAGTAGTTCGTGACACTAGCCAGAGCATGCGCGCCGCAGGCGATGCCGTTGGTCTGGCGATCGTGCTCGACCGGCAAGAGGAGCGTTGACGGGGGATCGACGGCCCGGTCAAAGAATTCAAAGCTGTTGGCGGCGCTTCGCTCCGCGAAAGCGTCGGGGCTGGCGCTCGGGGTGGTGGCGCAAGCGCTGACCCCGAACGCCAGCGCCGCAGCTGCCGTTCGCAACATCGATCAGATCGCGGAAGCGACCACGAGCACGATGACGACGAGGCCAACGATGGCGAGCACGTTGTTGGTGGACATGCCGGCGTTGTAGGCTTCAGCTTCTTCGGCGGTCACGAGTTGGACCGTGTAGCCCTGCTCCTGGTAGGCCACAACCGTTGCGGCATCTTCAGAGGACAGGCCGTAGGATTGCAGGTCAGCGCTGCTAAACGGCTGCGCTTCGACGCTGCGGAACTGGGCGGCGGGGGCTTCAGCAAACGCGAACGGGGCAGCGACTTGCGAGACGGCAAATGCGGCGGCGATGGCTGCAGGAATACGAATTTTCATAGGGTCGTCCTCTTCAGTTGCTTTGACCAGAAGGCCCGCAAGCTGGGCAGGCACCGGTATTCTGGGGCCTGAAGCGAGGGGACTCTGATGACCGCTTGTGCGGGCAGTCTTCGTTGTAACGCATGAGAGCGGCGGAGGTTCCGGGTCAGGATCCGAAATGTTTGGAGAGCTTCAGCCCCTGGCCCTGATAGTTCGAGCCCTGGCCGCCATAGAGCGCTTTCGGGCGCGCGGACATCGGCTCATAGATGAGCTTCGCCACGGGTTGGCCGTGCTCGAGAATGAAGGGCACATCGCGCGAGCGCACCTCCAGAACCGCGCGGCTGCCGTCCTTGTTCATGCCGAAGCCGGGATCGAAAAATCCGGCATAGTGGGCGCGGAACTCGCCAAGTTCGGGGGCAATCGGGGCCATTTCGGCGGCCTCATCGGGGGCGACCTTCACGGTCTCGCGGCTGACGAGGATGTAGAATTCTTCCGGGTTCAAGACGATGCGTCCGTTCTTCGGATACACCGGCTCCCAGAACTGGCTGACTTCGTGGGCGCCGATCCCGCGCAGATCAACGACGCCTGAGTGCGGCTTGGCGCGGTAGCCGGCGGGCTGGCCGGCGGGTGGTTCCAGATCGATCGAGACAACCTTTTCCTTCAGCGTATCCGGCTTCTTCCGCTTGAAGCGCAGCTGCGCCAGGCGGTCGCCGGGGCGCACCATGATCGGGAAGGTGCGGGGGCTGACCTCGAGATAGAGCGGGCCGGAATAGGCGGTCGGCACTTCGTCAAAGGCTTTCCCGCGATTGGTGACGAGCCGGGTGAAGACGTCGATCCGGCCGGTGGAGCTCTTGGGGTTCGCCCGCGCCGCAAGGCCTGCCGGCAGGCGCAGCGATTCCTGCAGGGGCACGAGATAGACGCAGCCGGTTTCCAGCACGGCGCCCTTGTCGGTCAGGTCGATGCGGTGGAGCCGGATGCCGGGGTCCTGCAGCAGGTCGGCCACGGCGCGGTCCTTGCCGGGCAGGAAGCTGGCGCGCAGCCTGTAGGCGTCCTCGGCGAGGCGCAGGTCGAGGCTGGCGGGCTGCACCTGTCCCGGCTCAAGCGCCAGCGTGCTGCGGATCGCTCCGCTCGCCACCAGCGCTTCTATTTCGAAGTCGGGCAAGACGCCCGCCGAATCCGCCATCACTTGCACCCCATGGGTCATCAGGCATAAGTCCGTCTCCCGGAAACACAAGGACGAGCGCTGACATGGCTGACGCACCCGGCGGAGATGACCCAAAAGGCTGGAAGCCCGCCACACAGGCGGTGCGCGGCGGCCTGATGCGCTCTCAGTTCGGCGAGATTTCCGAGGCGATTTTCCTGACTTCCGGCTACGCCTACGATTCGGCTGAGCAGGCCGAGGCGCGTATGGCCGGCAAGGAAGAAGGCTTCGTCTATTCCCGTTATGGCAGCCCGACAGCCGAGATGCTGCAGCAGCGCCTCTGCCTGATCGAAGGCGCCGAGGCCTGCCGCGTGACCGGCTCCGGCATGGGCGCCATCTCATCGGCCATTCTCGCGCCGCTGAAGGCAGGGGACCGTGTTGTGGCCGCGACCGCGCTGTTCGGCTCGTGCCGCTGGATTCTCGCCAACCAGATGCCGAAATTTGGCATCGAAGCGGTGTTCGTGGACGGCGCCGACATGGCGGCCTGGGAGCGCGAGATCGGCAAGGGTTGCCAGCTGGTGCTGATCGAGAGCCCGGCCAATCCGCTGCTGGACGGCGTCGACATTGCAGCGGTCGCCAAGCTTTGCAGGAAAGCCGGCGCCCTGCTCGTGGTCGACAACGTGTTTGCTACGCCGGTGCTCCAGCGCCCGCTGGAGCTCGGCGCGGACGTGATCGCGTATTCCGCCACGAAGCACATGGACGGGCAGGGCCGGGTCCTTGCCGGCGCGATCCTGACGACTGAGAAGTACATGTCCGAAGTGTACGATCCCTGGCTGCGCCATGTCGGTCCCGCCTGTTCGCCGTTCAACGCATGGGTCGTTCTGAAGGGTCTTGAGACCATGCAGCTCCGCGTCGAGGCGCAGAGCCGGACGGCCGCGCGGCTTGCGGATGCGATTGGCGCGCATCCGGCGGTCGCTGCCGTGCGCTATCCGCACCGCAAGGATCACCCGCATTACGAAATACATAAGAAGCAGATGAAGTCCGGCGGAACGCTGCTGGCGATGTCGCTGAAGGGCGGTCAGGCGGAAGCCTTCCGCTTCCTCAACGGGCTGAAAATTGCCGATATCTGCAACAATCTCGGGGATACCAAGACGCTCGCCTGCCATCCCTCGACCACCACCCACCGGGCGTTGTCGGACGCGGAGCAGGCCGCCATGGGGCTCGACCGCAGCTGGGTGCGCGTATCGGTCGGGCTTGAGGACGGGGATGATCTTGAGGCAGACTTTCTCGGCGCCCTGAGCGCAGTGTAGATTCGAAAAGGTGCCTCAAGGGATGGCCAGGCGCGCCCCGCCTCCGCAATATGAAGCGGTCACCGACGGCGTGCGCATCCGGGTGCGCACGCGCTTCCTGCATGACGAGTCTGAACCCGGCCGCAGCCGTTTCATGTGGTCGTACACGGTGGATGTGGAGAACGAGAGCGACCGGACGTGGACGATTGCGCGGCGCCACTGGCGGATCGTCGATATGGCAGGCCGGATGATGGCTGTGGACGGCGACGGCGTCGTCGGGCAGACGCCGACCCTCGCGCCGGGCGAGTGCTTCAACTATTCCTCGGGCACACCGCTCGCGACGCCGTCCGGCATCATGAGCGGGACTTATGACCTGATTGGCGAGAACGGCGAGGAGATGGTCGCGGTGATCCCGACCTTCTCGCTCGACAGTCCCTACGATACCTCGCGGCCGAGCTGACGGCCTACTTTACCGGGCGCGGAACGCCCGGCAGGGGCTCGCCTGTATCGATGACGCGGAAGTGCGTGGCGATGAAATCGGTCGTGAACAGAGACTGGAGATCGCCGGGCGCAAGCACGCCCTCCCACTTTGCCAGCTGCTCAGGGCCGCTCTCGGCGTAGAGCACGGTCGCGCCCGCCGTATCGACGAGAATGGCGCCGTACTCCTGAAGCGCTTTTGCAACGGTCTTGGCACCGGGCGAAAGCAGTGTGTTGTCGATATCAAATGCAGGGTCGAGCTGGATGCGGGCGCCCATGGGCAGGCCGATCGGGCGTTCGCTGGCCTTGCCCGGCGCGTCGAGCGCCATGCTTGCCGGCGGCAGGAACTTGCCGGTTTGCGCGAGCGGATAGGCGAAGGCGAGCGCATGGTCGATGCGGCCAGCCTTGACTTCATCAACCCGGAGCAGTCCGGCCATCAGCGGCGCGCCCGAAGGACGAGCCCCGCCGGAAAGATCCGCGCGCTCGGCTTTCATCCAGGGCATGGCGACGCCCGTGCCGGAGAGATCAACCGCGGCGCCGAAACCGGCGAACCATTCGCCTTCCTCGGTGCGGCCAAGCTGGCGTGTATCCCAGGCGAGGTTGCGCGCCGGGTCCACCAGCGTGACGTAGTATCGCTGCGCGGACGTGGCGTCTTCAGGCAGCGTGTCGGCGGGCAGAGGCACCCGTTTTCCCGGCTCGAAGCCCGGACCATAGCGGCCTTCATAAAGGGCGCGCACCGGCAGCTTCGGCGCCTGCGACGAATCGATATACTTAACCAGAACCGACCATTCCGGCATGTTCACATAAAACGAACCGGCGGCGCCGACATCGGCGACCAGAACGTCCGATTTCGGGTCAATCCTGGCGTCCGCGGGGATCTTCGTGTTCCACGGGCTGTCGGCCGAGAAAGGGCGCCAACCGGCTTCCGGTTCAGCCGGTACAGCCAGTGTGGTGGCCGGAACGGCGCCCGTCTGGGCGCAGGCGGTGATCAGGGCCGCGCCGAAAAGGGCGGCAGCAGGCAAGAGATGGCGCAACATGGACAAGGGTCTCCGAACGCAGGTCTGACCGCCCTGTTGCAAAATGCCTGCCGCTCGCCTGTCAGGCGAGTCGTTTGTGCACCGATCTTCGTCCTCGCCTGGTTCCTGTCATCAGATGGCCCGTATGAACTGGCGCAGAAGGTTTCAAAGCCCGAGGACGGCTTTCGCCATGATGTTGCGCTGGACTTCGTTCGAACCGCCATAGATCGAGCCGGCACGGTTGTTCAGATACCGCGCCATACCGGTGACGAGGGCTTCAGGGCCCAGGATCGGAGCGTTCGCGCCGGGCTGCCAGGCGTCCGGCTGATAGGGCGCGGCATGGGCGCCGAGCGAACTGACGCCCGCCTCGTCGATGGCCTGCATGAGTTCCGTCCGCTGGATTTTCAGCATTGACCCGGCCGGACCCGGCGGCTGGCCGCTCGTCAGATCCGAGAGGATACGCTGCTCGGTCGTCTTGATCGCCTCAAGCCGCATAGAGAGTTCGCCGATCCGACGGACCAGCGCCATGTCGGAATTGGAATCGGAATGGACATGTTTCTGCAGGCGGGCCAGCACGGCTTCCAGTCCTGCCGAAGATCCGCCGCCGCGCTCGAACTCGAGCAGGTACTTCGCCACGGACCAGCCATCATTCTCTGCGCCCAGCCGTCCGGATTTCGGAACACGCACGTCGTCGAAGAACACCTGGTTGAGTTCATGCTCGCCCGCCAGCGTGATGATGGGATCGACCTTGATGCCGGGTGTTTTCATGTCCAGCAGCAGGAAGGTGATGCCCATCTGCGGCTTGGCCGCCGGATCCGTCCGTACAAGGCAGAACATCTTGTTCGCGTGATGCGCGTGTGTCGTCCAGATCTTGGTGCCGTTGAGCACGTAATCGTCGCTGTCGCTCTCGGCTTTCAGCTGCAGCGAGGCGAGGTCCGATCCTGAGCCGGGCTCGGAATATCCCTGGCACCAGTAGTCTTCACCCGAGAGGATTCGGGGCAGGTAGTGCGCCTTCTGCTCCGGCGTGCCGTAGCCGATGATGCAGGGCCCCACCATGCCAAGCCCCATGGGTGACAGCCCCGGCGCGCCCGCCCGCGCGCATTCGGACGCGAAGATGTATCGCTGCATCTCATCCCACCCGGTGCCGCCATATTCTTTTGGCCAATGCGGCGCGACCCAGCCACGCGCATGCAAGATGCGCTGCCAGGGGAGAGTGAACTCGGGCTCGATGAACACGCTGGTCGCAAGCCGTCCGGCCGCTGCCAGATCCGGTGTGAGGTTCTTGTCGAGGAAAGCCCTTACTTCATTGCGAAACTCTACATCCTGGGCTGTCAGATCAAGGTTCATCGCTTCAATATCCCGCTGCGCGGACTGTGCCGATAAAGACCGGCCGTCTCTGGTCCATGCAAGCTGACAGAAAAGCCGGGGCTGGCCAACTCCCGAAGCCGCCTGACCCAAAGTCAATCCTTCGAAAGGATCAGGCTGGCCGGACCGAAATCGTCATGGCGCCTTGCAGCTGTTCACCGGGGGCAAGCACCGCCATCTGCTCGGCCTGCGCAAGCGCATCCATGTTGACCGCATTGTTCACATGCGAGACCGGCTCGAGGCAGAAATACGCTTCGTCCGGCGGCGTGTAGATCACGAGGTTTCCGAGTGCGGGTGACGCGGTGATCGACACGGCAAGCCCGTCCGCGCCGCCAAATTCTGCCCGCCTGTCCCAACCGAAGAAGCAATGATCGTGGCCAGGGGCGCCGAGGTCTTCTGGCGCGGCGTCTCGCGCGTGCGGAAGGCCGGTTTCTCCCGTCAGCGTTGCCCACCGTCCGCCAGTGTGTGCGTTCAGCCACAAGCCTTGAGGCCTGACGAAATAGGGGTGCAGCCCGATACCCGCCGGCATCGGTTCACTGTCGAGATTGAGGATCGACAAGGAGATGTGCAACTGGCCGGCTTCAAGGCTGACCGTCTGCTCGGCGCGGTAACGCCAGGGCCACGGCCCGCGTGGGTGCTCAAACCACATCCTTGCGTTTCCAGGTCCGGACGCTTCTGCGGACCAGGAGGTTCGCCATCCCGTCCCATGCAAGGCATGCGGCTCCATATACTCCGGAGGCGGAAGATGTATCTCGCGGCCGAGGAACCGGAACGCTGCGTCCCGTATCCGGTTGGAGAAGGGCACCAGCGGAAAACAACCCCCGTGTTGATCGGCTGCGGCGCGCCCCGCTTGCCCGGGCGCTAACGCGGGCAGTCCCTGCCAATCCGCGCGGACGATCTGTCCGCCATGGGCGGGGTCCAGCTCGACCACCCAATCATGCGCGCGCAGGATCAGCGGGCTTGCCTCCACCGGTCAGTCGGCCCGTTCGATCCGGGGGTGGCGCGCCTTCAGCGCCGCCCACCATGTGTGCACGCTTTCCGGCGCGACCAAGGCAACAACACAGCCGCCAAAGCCGGCGCCTGTGATGCGCGCGCCGGCCGCGCCCAGCGCAACGGCGTCTTCCACAATCCGGTCAATCACCGGAACCGACACTTCCATGTCATCCCGCAGGGAAACATGGCTCGCCTGCATCAGCGCGCCGAAGGCCGCCCGGTCGCGCGCTTTCAGCGCGGCCACTGCCGCAAGGCTGCGCTGGCCCTCGCTCCAGACATGCCGCACGCGCTTAGCCACCGCGCCGTCCAGCCCTGCAAACTGCGCCGGGTCAGCCTGGCAGAGATCCGCCGTCCCGAGGGCGTCCATCGCTTGCTGGCACTCCATCTGCCGCGCCTTGTAGCTGCCGTCTGCAAGCTCCCGCCGCACACCGGACTGGATCACCACGATCTCCCAATCCTCCGGGATCGGCACAAGTTCATAGCTGCAATCCCGCGTATCCAGCGCCAGAACCTGTCCGCGCCGCCCAACTGCCACGGCCATCTGGTCCATGATCCCGCAAGGCACACCCATGAATTCGTTTTCCACCCGCCGCGCTGCCTGGGCCAGCGCCACGTCATCGCTTGCGTGCGCAGGCCTGCAGGCTTTCAGTGTCGCCACGATGGTTGCGGCGGACGATGAAAGACCTTGGCCCACGGGGATATCGCTGCGGACCGTTACATCCTGGCCGCCCTCGATCCAGTCCATGACCCGCGCGGCCTGCAGCGCGCCGCGAATGGCATCGGTCCAGTCCCGCGCGGCGGGGGCATGGATGCCGACCTGCACTTCGTCGCTGAATTCGGCTGACTGGATATAATCCGTATCCGTCCCATTCGGCGTCCGGGTCAGCCGGATTTCACTCCGGATCGGCATCGGCAACACTGTGCCGCCGCTGAAGTCGATCCACTCGCCGATGAGGTTGACGCGCCCCGGAACCCGCACGCCTATTGTTTCTCCGCTCATGGCGCCCGCAACCTTTCTGCCGCAGCTTCCGGCACCACGTCCACCGTGAACACGCCGGTGAACTGCTCCACGCTCGCCAGATATTTCAGGCGCCCGGCATCCCGCAGGATCGGATAGAACTGTACCGTGAACTGAAAGCCCGCGCTCTCGCCGCCGGGCGCAGCCTGGAAGCTCATCATGTAGGGCATCGGCGCCCCGAACAGCGCGTCCATCCGCCTCGGCACATCTCCAAGCAGCGTGGCCAATGCTTCGATCTCTTCGCCGGTCATCGCCCAGGGCCCGGGGCAGCGCCGCGTCGGCATGATCCAGGTTTCATAGGGAAAGCGCGCGAATGGCGGGCAGAACGCCGCCACGCCGCCTGCTGATGTCACATCAAACCGTCCGCCCCAACCAGCATGATCCGCCGTCAGATCATATCCCGCGGCGAACGCCTTAGCGGCCGCAGCCTGAGGGGCGGGCACAAAGGGAAACGAATAGATCTGTCCGTGCGGATGGGGCAGGGTGACGCCGACCTGCTCGCCCCGGTTCTCGAACGGCATCACATAGGCTGCGCCGTCGTCATGCAGCGCCTGGTACCGGTCGATCAAGGCTTCGAGAAGCAGCACGCGGCGGTCTTGCCCGATCGTGTGCAGGCTGCCCTCTGCCGCGCTCGTGTAAACGACAACTTCGCACCGCCCCGTGGCCGGACCTTCCGCCCACCCGGTCAGCGCCCCGGCTGGCGCGCCCGGTTTCAGGCTGGGGAAGCGGTTGTCGAAGATGGCCAGCTCGAAATCCGAAAAGGGAATCTCGGTCACTGCGCCGCCGGCCGGCGCCAGCGGATCGGCTGCGGCCGAGGGATTGAAGGTGCGCGTCTGCCGGTGTGGCGCGTAGAGCGAATATGTCCCCCGCATCGGGTCGCGCCGGACCTCGCTCTGATCGCTGGCGGACGCCAGCAGTTCCTCGCCCGGCAGGCCCAGATGCGGCGCATAACCGTAGATCCGCAGCGCCCGGCCGTCAGCCTTGGCATGGTCGCGCCGGTAAAAGCCGCGCGCCCGGCCCTCAAGAGGGGTATTGAAGATATCGCCTGTCATCGTCCGCCTGATTGGCAGCGTTTTCTTTCCAAGTCATCCCGGCCCGTGCCAGAAAGGCAGCCTTGAATGGAGATTCTCGCGGCATGAAACTGGGCGTCTGTTACTATCCCGAACACTGGCCGGAGGCCGACTGGGCCGAGGACGCCCGGATGATGCGCGAACTGGGGCTCAGCCTGGTGCGGATCGGCGAGTTCGCCTGGTCCCGGATCGAGCCGGAGCCCGGCCGCTTCGCCTGGGCATGGCTGGACCGTGCCATCGAGACGCTCCATGCGGAAGGTCTGGGCATCATCCTCGGCACGCCGACTGCCACGCCCCCCAAGTGGCTCGTGGACCTGCATCCGGACATCCTGCCGCAAGACGAGCATGGCAACCCGCGCCGCTTCGGCTCCCGCCGGCATTACTGCTTTTCCTCGCAGACTTACCGCCGCGAGAGCGCGCGGATTACCGAAGCGCTCGCCCGCCGCTATGGCGAGCATCCCGCGATTGCCATGTGGCAGACCGACAACGAATTTGGCCACCATGGCAGCGACGAGAGCTTCTCGCCGGATGCGCAGGCCGCGTTCCGCGCCTGGCTGGAAGGCCGCTATGGCACGGTCGATGCGCTCAATGCTGCCTGGGGCACGGTCTTCTGGTCGCAGGAGTATCGCAGTTTCGCGGAAGTCGATCTGCCGGGCGCCGCGGTCACAGAAGCCAATCCCTCCCACATCCTCGATTTTCGCCGCTTCAACAGCGACCAGATGGTCAGCTTCCATGCCGGGCAGGAAGCGATCATCCGCCGTCTCAGTCCAGATCGTCCGGTCACGCACAATTTCATAGGGGACTTTGTCCGCCTCAACCACCACGATATCGGCAAGCACCTCGATATCGCGACCTGGGACAGCTATCCGATCGGCCTGCTCAGCGAAGGCCACTTCACGCCGGAGGAGAAGACCCGCTGGCTGCGTCAGGGGCATCCGGATTTTGCGGCGTTCAATCATGACGTCTACCGCGGCACGGCGCCTGCCTGGGCGATCATGGAGCAGCAGCCCGGCCCGGTGAACTGGGCCCGCCATAACGCTGCGCCCGCGCCCGGCATGGTACGCCTGTGGACCTGGGAAGCCTTCGCGCACGGCGCCCGGTTCGTCAGCTATTTCCGCTGGCGCCAGGCGCCGTTTGCACAGGAGCAGACCCATGCCGGCCTGCTGCGCTGGGACCGCGCGCCGCAGCCGGTGATGGACGAGGTGCGCGCGGTCGCCTCTGAAATTGACGCGCTCGGGGATATGGCGCGCGGGCGCGCCGACGTCGCGCTTGTCCTCGATTACCCGAGCCTCTGGCACCACGAAATCCAGCCGCAAGGCCGCCGGGGCGCCGCCATTGACCTTTGCCGCCTGCTCTATACGGGCCTGCGCAAACTTGGTCTGGATGTGGATGTTGTTCCGGCTACGGCGGATTTTGCGGGATACAAACTCGTTGTTCTGCCCAGCCCTTCGATCTTGCCGGAAGGTATCGACAAGCGCCTCAAGGCGAGCGGCGCGGTCGTCCTCGCAACCGCGCTCACCGGCTGCCGCACGCAAGAGGGCCATCTTCCGCCAAGTCCTGATCTTGGCCCGCTGCCGGAACTCCTCCCGATGCGGATGATCCGGTTCGAAAGCCTCGCGCCGCACATAACGCTGAAGGTGCGAACGGACGGCATGATGCACACCTCTGGCCGCTGGCTTGAAACTATTGAGACCGTTGCGATGGCGCGCGCCACATTCGACACGGGCAGCCCGGCATGGATCAGCAACGGCCATGCGCATTACCTTGCAACATGGCCGGACGAGAAGCTGCTCAACGATATCCTGGAAACCTTGTGCGCCGAAGCCGGTCTTCCCGTCCGCCGTACGGGTCCGGATATCCGCCTGCGCCGCGCGGGCGGGCTGCAGTTTGCGTTCAATTACGGCCCCAACACGGTTGACCTGACAACCCTGGGAGCCCCCTCGGACACTGCCGCTTACAAGCTGGGCGGCCCGCGCCTCAGTCTCGGCGGCGTGGCCGCCTGGCCGGTTTGAACCTCACTTCGCCACAAGCCTGAAGATCGCAACGGTCTCCGCCGCGATCGTGGGCATCGTCAGTCCCGATTGCCGCAGCCAGGCACCGGATACTTCAGCGCCGTCTTTCATCGCCTCGATGAAAGGGGCCGTATGGTTCGTCCGCGTGCTGTCGAGCCGCGTGACGGAGTAGGCGCCATCCTCAAGCATGGGCAGCCGGACCAGCGGCATGTGCCGCTGCGTGGTCGGCTCGACGCGGTAGAGCAGCAGGATCAGGTCACGCGCGTCGCCGTGTGCTTGCCACAAGACCCCGTCGCCCGCCTCGCCAAGCCACACGCGCCCGGAATGCAGCCGGTCCCGCAGCGCCTTGTGCTCCGCAATCCAGTCTGCCAGCCGCGCCTTGTCCTTCGCGTCCAGCTTCATCGGATCAAGCTCGACGCCGAAATGCCCGGCCAGCGCTACGCCGGCCCGGAAATCGAGCGACTGGCGCCGCCGGGTGCTGTGCGCCGGCGCCGTTCCGATGTGCGACCCCATCGCCTCAGGCGGGAACACGCGCAGGAATTCGCGCTGCATGGCGATGCGCTGAACGGCGTCGAGAGAATCGCTCGTCCAGAACCGGTGCGTGTACTGAAGGATTCCGGCATCGATCCGCCCGCCGCCGGCCGCGCAGGCCTCGATCTCGACCTCCGGAAAATCCGCGCGCAATCGCGCCATCAATCCATACGTTGCCTGCACCTGGCGACGGTAGACCGCGCGCGGCCCACCCGCCACGATTTCCCGGTTATGGTCCCACTTGAGGTAAGAGATCGGCAGCGACTTCAGCAGGCCCGCCAGCACGCCGTAAAGATAGTCCGTCACGCCGGGCTGCGTCAGGTCCAGCACCATCTGGTTGCGCCCGGTGAGTGCCGGCCGCGCGACGCCGGTCAGGATCCATTCGGGATGGGCCCGTGCGAGGTCGCTGTCCGGATTGATCATCTCCGGCTCGACCCAGAGCCCGAATTCCATGCCGAGCCCGGTCACATGCGCGGCCAGCGGCCCAAGCCCGTCCGGATACTTCTTCCGGTCCGGCGTCCAGTCGCCCAGCGCGGCCTTGTCGTTTCCGCGCCCTTCGAACCAGCCGTCATCCAGCACGAAGCGCTCGATTCCGAGCCGCGCGGCCTCGTCCGCCACCGCGGTCATGCCGGCCATGTCGTGATTGAAATAGAAGCCTTCCCAGGTGTTGATCTGCACCGGTCTCGGACGCATCCTGCCGCCCGGCCAGGTCATCCGTTTACGGATAGCGGCATGGAAGTTCTGCATGGCGCCGTTTCGGCCATCGGACGAGAAGGTCGCGATCAGTTCAGGCGTCTCCAGCGTTTCGCCCGGCTCCAGGCGCACTTCGCCGGGCGCCAGCCACTCGCCGAATTGCCAGAGATACCGGCCATCATCCAGCCACTCGGCCTGCTGCACGGAATTGCCGGACCAGGCGAGGTGCGCCGCATAGACATGCCCCTCGGCCGTTTCCGCAAATCCGGTTGGCGGCGCATCATGCGAAGTCAGCCCACGCCGGTTTTCCCGCCGCCAGAGACTGCGCGTCAGCTCCTGTACTTGCGGTCCAAACTCCGCTTGATGCCGGCCGTTGTAGAAATGCATGCGCCGCGTATCCGGCGGCAAGGGCAGGGACGCGGCGGCGAGCCATTGAACGTCCAAGGCGCCGGTGCCTGTATTGGTCAACTGCGTCGAGACCGTCAGAACATCCGTCTCCGGATCAAGCGCAAGGCGGACTACCGCTTCCAGCGCAGAAGCCGAGTCCGCGAGCCGAACTACCAGTGCGTCGCCCTCGCACTTAACGTCTGCCGCCGTCACCGCCTGCGCCCAGTCCTTGCCCGTCCGGTGTGCCAGCAGTGCGCTCTGCGCGAACCAGCCCTCGCCGAGCAGCGGGAAAACGCTGAGCGCCACATCCTTGTCCAGTGCAAACGTCGGCAGCGGCCGCGTCGCCGCCAGAGCCGCCTCGGGCAAGGCCTCTTCCGGCAGACGCAGGCCCCAGTAGCGCCAGAGCGGCGCGCCGCCCGGCACAACCTCGAGCACCAGCGAGCTGGCCCGTCCGTGCAGCGCCTGAAACTTTGTCATCCCGCTCCCACCCGTTCGCGATTCCTACGGATTGCCCACAACCCCGCCGCAACGCAAGCTGTTGCTTCATGCTTCACGGGACCGGCTATTTGCACAGGTTCTTGTAAAGCTTTCGCAATCCGCCCGTGGAACGAATGAGATCGCGCAAACGGGAGGTCTGGCCATGCTGACGGACAAGAAAGCGGTAACCATGTCGCACACCCCAGCGCCCCAGATTCCGATCCGCCTGCTCGGCGGAATCGATGCCGGCGGCACGACCTTCAAATGCACTCTCGCGGATGCCACAGGCCATATCCTTGAAACGCGCCGCATTCCTGTGACCACGCCGGAAGAAACCATCGGCGCCTGCCTCGGCTTCTTCCGGGAGATGCTGACGGCGCGCGGCGCAAAGCTCGCCTGCCTCGGCATCGCGAGCTTCGGGCCCGTCGATGTCGATCCCGCCTCTCCGGACTATGGCACGCTGCTTTCCACGCCTAAGCCCGGCTGGTCGCGCACGCGCCTGACGCAGCGCTTCTTCGCCGGTCTCGGCGCGCCGGTTGTTCTGGATACGGATGTCAACGGCGCCCTGGCGGCCGAGCGCGAACTTGGCGCGGCCAAGGGCATGCGTTCCGCCGCCTACGTCACCATCGGCACAGGCATCGGTGCCGGCCTCTTCGGTCCGGGCGGCTTTCTGTCAAAACCGGCGCATCCGGAGTTCGGGCACATCCGTGTGGAACGCCATCCTGACGATCACGCCTTCGAAGGCGTGTGTCCCTTCCATGGCGCCTGCCTCGAAGGGCTCGCGAACGCGACTGCGCTCACGCGCCGCTACGGCGATCCCACGCTGCTCCCCAGAAACCATCCGGCCTGGGACATCGAGGCCTTCTACCTGGCGCAGGCATGTCTTGCGCTGACCCTCACCGCACGGCCGGAGCGCATCCTGCTCGGGGGCGGGGTCATGCTCGCCGAAGGCTTGATGCCGAAAATCCGCGCCGCCTTTGCGATATTGCTGAACGGATATCTCGAACTCTCCGATGCGGATATCGAGACGCTGATCCAGCGCCCGGCGCTCGGAGACGACGCCGGGATGATCGGCGCCGTCACGCTGGCCCGGCAGGCCGTGGCCGCCGGAAACTGGAGCGCCTAGGCGCCAGACTTCATCATGTTCAGCAGGTCGTCGATGCGCGCCGTGGCGAAGCCGATGGCGCTGTCGGAGATACCATAGGGGATCAACAGATGGTCTCCGGTGCGCAGCGCGCCGCAGGTATAGACCACATTGGGCACGTAGCCCGACCGGTCCGCATTCTCTGCCGTCAGGATCGGCTCGCGCGAACGGGCGATCACCTTTGACGGGTCGTCCAGGTCCAGCAGCGCGCAGCCCAACGCGTACTTGCGCATTGCGCCTACGCCGTGCGTCAGCAGCAGCCAGCCTTCGTTCGTCCGGATAGGGCTGCCGCAATTGCCGATCTGGATGAACTCCCAGGGATACTTGGGCTCCATCAGGAGCGTGCCCTCGCGATTCCACTCCGAGAGCGTGTCGGATTGCAGCAGGAAAAGGTTCTTGCCGTCCTGCCGGCCGATCATCGTGTAAAGGCCGTTTATGCGTTCCGGGAACAGGGCCATGCCCTTGTTGCGCCCGGCTTCCCCGCGGATCGGCTCGAGGTCAAAAGTGAAGAAGTCCCGCGTCCGCAGCAGCTCGGACCGGATCGACGAGCCCGAATAGGCCGTATACGTGCCAACCCATTCGAAATCTCCGCCGCCATGATCAAGACGTACGAGGCGCAGGTCTTCCAGACCGTTGCGTTGCTGCTCGGTGATCGGAAAGATGACCGTGTTGGAAAGTGTGCTGTCGCAGTGGCGGTGAACGATGACACCGCCCATTTCATCCGTCAGGGTCGCATCATCAAGTTCTGCCGACGTCGCGAACGGCCCGTCCGGCCAGAGTGAGAAGCTGCCGTCCGGATTGGCGATGCCTTCCCGGAAGGCAATCGTGCTGATATGCCCTTCGCCCACGGCGCGCAGGCTCATCACGAAGCGGCAATGTCCGTCGATCACGCCAGATTGATCCGGATGCGGTACAATCGAGGGGTTCATCAGCGCGGCGGCGGCATAGGTGTATTCGTGGCAGAAATAGGCGCCGATCAGTTTGCGCTTGGTCTCCGAGTAGTTGCCCGCCGTGAGTTCCAAGGAGGTGACTACTTCCTCGAAACGGTCGGAGAACATCTTTTCCGTCTGCCAGTGACGCGCCTTGAAATCCTTCAGCACACGCCGGTATTCTGCCCGCGTATCCTCAGGCGACAACGCGTCGATATCCTCCACCAGTTTCATGGCGCGGCCACCCGGCGCGTTTTGCGCCTGCCAACCGAGATGAAACGGCCGCAGCACCACCCGCGAAGGGTCGGCCTTCAGGCGCGTGTCGAATATCCTGATCGGGTTAGGATGCAGGACGGGATTGGATTTCAAATCAGGCTCCAGTGTCGCGGCGAGAGATCGGTGACACGAACGTACGCATGGAATGGTAAGCCAGCTGGAATGCAAGGATTGATTCAGCGCCGCTGTTGCGGTTGACCCCGCGCGGGGTCAGCCCGTCCCAGCATCTGCCCGTATCAAGATCAGCGATGATGGCACCGCGATCATTGTCGCCCAGGAACCAGCGCCACGCAGTTTGCGCATATTCGAACCAGGCCGGGTTGCGCGTCGCGCGGTATGCTGCGGCGGCCGCATCAATGGCCGCCCAGGCTTCCAGCGGCTGCTGGTCAAATGGCCATTGCTCCTGCACGCGCCCGAAACTCTCGGAACCGACCGGACGGAAATTTCCGTTGGCGGACAATTGCCGAGCCGATAGCCAGGACAACGTGTCCAGCCCTTTTTCCACCAGATTGCGGCGGCCCAGGATACCGCCAGCCTCGATCATCGCCTGGCAGAGGCGCGCGTTGTCATAGGCCAGAACAGGTTCGAACCAGCGCCAGTCCTTTGTCGCCGTGGCGAGAAGGGCGCTCAGCCGCTCAGCGCCCGCTTCGATAAGGTCGAGAGATACGCCGTGCCCGGGCCGGCCCGCTAGGTTTTCAGCGGCTGCCAGCATGGTGAAGGCCTTAGCACGCGGGCTTCCCAGCGCCATCATATGGATCGCTGCGCAGTCATACATACCTTCCGCCCACGTACGGATGTCCTGCTCCTGGCACATGCGTATCGTGCAGCCGAGGCTCCACAAGGCTCGGCCATTGGAGTCTTCAGACCCTTCTGTTTCGAGCCACTGGCGCGAAAAGGACATGAAATTGCGGAATCTCCTCGTGTCCGGGTTCCAGGCGTCTTGCACGAAGGCCGCATAGATCCGGCGCGCCCGGGAAACGGAAGGATCATGCCGCGATGCGCGTGTCGTCACCATCAGCGCCCGTGCATTGTCATCGACGCAATAGCCGTGCGCGCGGTGGGGCACCACGCCGATGGCATGCTGCAACATGCCGGTATCGTCACTCATCGCGAACATGGCGCCGAGGTCCGGTGCCCGCACCGGCGAACGGATTGCCGGCGCCGGCGTCACCGCGCGTGACAGCATGGAGGCCGTAGCGTCGGCGAAGCGCGACCAAATCGTCGCGCGCCCGCGCTCGTAGGCACGCTGCTGCAGCGCCTTGAGCTCACTGCGCTGATCCAGCAGCCGGTTCACACCTTCGGTCACGGCCGCCGGTGAGCCGGGGACAATCAGAACGCCGTTGCCGTCGGCGAGCAGTTCCTTGGCATGCACATACGGTGTTGAGACGACGGCCTTGCCGAGCGCAACGGCGTAGCTGAGCGTGCCGGAGGTGGATTGTTGCAAGTTCGGATACGGCGTCAGGTAAATGTCGCAAGCTTCCAGCTGGTCGAGCAAGTCCGGCAGATCGAGGAAACGATTGTCCCACTGAATGTGCACGTCCACACCGAGGCGCTCCGCCAGGGCCATCAGGCCTTCGCGGTAGGCTTCGCCGTCACGGGCGACGAGGTTCGGATGGGTCGCGCCGACAATTCTGTAAACCACATCCGGATGATCGCGCACGATGCCGGGGAGGGCTTCAATGGCATGCTCCAGCCCTTTGCCGGGGCCGAGCAATCCGAACGTCATCAGTACCGTCCGCCCTTCCAGGCCAAAGCGTTGCTTGAAGGTCGCCTGCCGTCCAAACGGCCGGTCGGGTGCACCGTGCTCGATCACGTCGATCACCGTCGAAGGCGCTCCATAAACGCGCGATAGGATGTCGCGGGAGTGTCTGGACATCACCATGATGCGCGTGGCACGCGCGATCAGACGCAGCATGATCCCGCGCTGCACGGCGGACGGTTCTGCGAGAACCGTGTGGAACGTGAGCACGAGCGGCGCTGCAATCTGATCAGCAAAGTTGCAGATCATCTCGCCGCTCTCGCCGCCAAAAATTCCGAACTCGTGCTGTATCCAGACGGCGTCCACGCCGCTGTCGTTGATCTGCTCTGCTGCGGCGCGGTACGAGGCAGGATCGTTCGCCGAGATCACGCCGGTTGCACGGCCGTACTGCATCGACTGTGCGGGATCGTCGATCACATATACATCGAGACCGAGCCCCGGACGGAACGCCTGCAACGTCTCCGCAATGTCGGTGGTGAACGTGGCAATCCCGCAACGGCGCGGCGCGTAGCCGCCCACCAGCGCCAGCCGGAGCGTATCCGGCTCCACGCGCGGCGACAGGCGCGCCGACACAATTGGTAGCACCGGCACTTGTTCGATGCGGGCAAGATTGGGCCGTACGGGAAAGGACGTTGCTGGCATGGGCGCACACTTTTCAGAAGGTGAGCACAGAGAACGGGCCACCGGCGCAAACGTTCCGAACGCGGCTGCCGGATGAGGGGAATGAAACGAAAACGCCCTGAATCGTGCAGGTTGGCGGACCAACGCCCTCGATTATGAGCATCGCGCCTCCAACAAAAAACGCCCGGCGGCGAGTTTATCGCGGCCGGGCGTTCTGAAACGTTGTGAAGCTTTAGCTTACAGAACGCGGTCTTTCAGGTCTTTCGACGGACGGAAAGCCACTTTCTTCGAAGCCTTGATCTTGATCGCTTCGCCGGTGGCAGGGTTGCGGCCCTTGCGGGCGGGGCGGGCGCGAACCTGCAGGATGCCGAGGCCGGAAATGCGCAGTTTCTTGCCCTTTTTCAGGTAGCCGCCCATCCGGTCGATGAAGTCGCTGACCACCGATTCGGCCTGCTTTTTCGGCATCTGGTGGGCTTCCGAAAGCTCAGCGGCGAGGTGCTTGATCGTCATCACGTCCGGCGCAGCTTTCTTTGCAGCGGCTTTCGGAGCAGCTTTTGCAGGCGCTTTCGCTGCAGCTTTCACGGGCGCTTTTGCCTTTGCGGGGGCCTTTTTGGCCGGTGCTTTGGCGGCGGAAGCTTTCGTTGCGGTTTTCGGTTTCAGGGCCATTTCATTTTCCTTTGTCAGGCGGTGAGTTCAAAAAGCAGCGTAAAACCGGGGGTTTCTGGGCTGCTGGTGTTTAATTTTTACGCGGGAATCATTGCAGAGCGAGATCGGATATATTCGCTTTGCAGAATGCGCAAGCACGCGACTGGAGCGGGTGAGGGGAATCGAACCCCCGTCGTCAGCTTGGGAAGCTGCTGCTCTACCATTGAGCTACACCCGCGTAGGCAACAAATTTTATCCGTAATGCGAGTCTGCGCAAGTGGCAGTCATCCTTGGCAATTGTTCCCGTCTGAAGCCCGGCGGCCGTTGCGTGGGGCGGCGCGCAAGCTACGTTCCCTCCCGGCCGCTTTGTCGCCAAGGGCAGTTTTCCTGGCCTGCCTAAGCAGGTTGATGTTGGTGCGGCTGAGGACGCAAAAGAGGCAAGTAAATGTCATCGAAGGTCTGTTCATGAGCGAGCCTGAAAAAACTGTCCCGCGCCGCGATCGCGGCTTTCTCGGGCTGGTCGAGCGTCTGGGAAACAAGTTGCCGGACCCAGTCATGATCTTTGTCTGGCTGATCGGCCTGCTGATGATCTTGTCGGCGATCGGTGCCGCGTCAGGCTGGCAGGCTTCGCTCGCCTATTCTGGCACGACGGCTCCTTCCTTTGGCGAACTCCAGGACGGCGTCCTGACCTACAAGGCTCAAAGTCTCTTCACGGAGGAGAACATTGCGCGATTGCTGGTCGAGATGCCGCGCACTCTGACCGGCTTTGCGCCTCTCGGGCTGGCGTTGGTAGTCATGTACGGCGCAGCGGTTGCCGAGCGGGCTGGGCTTTTCAGCGCGCTCATCCGGGCCAGCCTGCGCGATGCGCCCAGATGGCTGTTGACCCCGATCGTCTCGGTGATTGGCATGACGTCGCATCACGCCTCGGATGCCGCCTATGTTGTGTTTATCCCGTTGTGCGCTTTGCTCTATGCAGCCGTGGGGCGCCATCCGCTTGTCGGGCTGGCGGCTGCATTCGCCGCCGTCTCGGGAGGGTTTGCGGGCAATATATCGCCCGGACAGCTCGATGTGCTGCTGTTCGGTTTTACGCAGGAAGCTGCCCGTATTGTTGATCCTGAATGGACCATGAATCCGCTCGGAAACTGGTGGTTCATTCTTGCTATCGTGATTGTCTTTACACCGATCATCTGGTTCGTCACGGACAGGATCGTGGAACCCCGGCTCGGCCCATGGCTTGGATCTCCGGACAATGAAATCCGCGCCGAACTTGCCAAGTCGGAAGTGACGCCCGCCGAAAAGCGCGGGCTGGCCGCTGCGGGTGTTGTGGCGCTGGTCGTCGTCGCCTTGTTTGCTGCCTTGTCGTTGACGCCGGGCTATACGCCGTTGATCGACGAGACGGCCGTCGGGCCAGCTCAGCTGCAGCCGTTCTACGGTGCGCTGATTGCTGCCTTTGCGCTCCTGTTCCTGTTCGCGGGCGTTGCCTTCGGTCTCGCCTCGGGCACGGTCAAATCCGACAAGGATGTCGTCGCGATGATGGCAGACGGGGTGCGCTCGCTGGCGCCGTATCTCGTCTTCGCATTCTTCGCGGCGCATTTTGTGGCGATGTTCAACTGGTCCCGCCTTGGCCCAATTGCGGCCATTTCCGGCGCTAAAGCGCTGCAGGCGCTGGATCTTCCACCTGCCGCCCTGCTTGTCAGCGTGCAAGGCCTGTCGTCTTTTCTTGACCTCTTCATCGGCTCAGCCAGCGCCAAGTGGAGCGCGCTTGCCCCGGTCGTCGTGCCCATGTTCATGCTGCTCGGCATTTCGCCGGAAATGACTACGGCCGCCTACCGGATGGGCGACAGCTATACCAATATCATGACGCCGCTGATGTCCTATTTCCCGCTGATCCTGGCCTTTGCCCGCAGATGGGATCCAGGCATGGGGGTGGGGTCACTGCTGGCCCTGATGCTGCCTTATGCGCTCTGTTTCATGGTCGCCGGCATCGCGATGACTGGCGCCTGGGCGACCTTCGGCTGGCCGCTCGGACCGGGGGCGGTCGTTCATTACACGCCTCCCGGATCGCTCACGCCCTGACACGTTAAGCCTGAAAGCAATCCCCGCTGGCGCAGGGCCGTTCCCGCGTGTAAACGCCCGCCATGAACAGCTTTCTTCTCGTCGCCGCAGGCGGGGCCATCGGCGCATCCCTGCGCCACGGCGCCGGTCTTCTCAGCGTGCGCCATCTTCCGGCCAACTGGCCCTGGGCCACCTTTTCGGTGAACCTCCTCGGCGGCTTCGCCATGGGGCTCGCTGCCGGCTGGTTCGCTTACAAGGGCGCGGAAGGCGGCAACGACCTGCGCCTTTTCCTCGCCACCGGCGTCCTCGGCGGCTTCACCACTTTCTCGGCCTTTTCGCTGGAAACCATGAACATGCTCCGCAGCGGAGAGGCCGGCAAAGCGCTCGCCTATGCCGCGCTGTCGGTCATTCTCAGCGTTGCTGCGCTCGGCCTCGGCCTCTGGATTGCAAGGCGGGCCTTCGCATGAGCGGCCAGATCATCACCGAAACCGTCTCCCATCAGGAAGCCGGCGCGCGCCTTGATCGCTGGATCAAGCGCCGTGCCCAGCTGACGCAGGGCCAGATCGAGAAGATGCTGCGCACGGGCCAGATCCGCGTCAACGGCGCGCGCGCCAAGGCGAGCACGCGCCTTGAGGCGGGCCATGAAGTCCGCCTGCCGATCTTCAGCACCGAGACGATGGCGCCGAAGGCCCACCACGCTGCCCGGGCAAGCGCCGAGGACAAGGAATTCCTGAAGTCGATCATCATCTACGAAGATGATGACATGATGGCCCTGAACAAGCCCGCCGGCATCGCCGTGCAGGGCGGCTCGGGGCAGGGCCGCCATATCGACGGCCTGCTGATGGGCGTCTACGGCGAAGAGGAGCACCGCCCCGTCCTCGTCCACCGGCTCGACAAGGAAACCTCCGGCGTCCTCCTGATCGCCAAGCACCCGCGCGCGGCCCATCAGCTCGCGGACATGTTCAAGGGCCGCGAGATGGACAAGGTCTACTGGGCGGTCACGGTCGGTGTGCCCAATCCGCCGATGGGCCAGATCCGCTGCTGGATGATCAAGGGTATTCCGGATGCGGACGAACCCTCTGGCTACCGTCCTTACGATCCGAAATCGACTTCGAAGCGGCGCGATGTAGACCGCGAGCGGATGATCCGCTCTGCGCAGGGCGTCGAAGGCGCCCGCCACGCGATCACGGATTATACCGTCATCTCGCAGGCCGGCGGCAAGGCGGCCTGGGTCGCAATGCGCCCGGAAACCGGCCGCATGCACCAGCTGCGCTTCCACATGCTGGAGATGAACACCTCGATCCTCGGCGACTACAAGTACCAGTCCCGCCGCGAAGTCCCGCAGGGCCTCGCCGAAGGCATGCACCTGCACGCCCGCGCGCTGGTCATTCCGCGCGAGCGCGGCAAGCCGACGACGATCATTGCGCCGCTGCCGCCGCACATGGTCGAAACCTTCGCGACGCTCGGCTTCCTCGAACAGGAAGCGGGCAAGGATCCGCTGGCGCCTTTCATCTGATGCCCCAGACGTCAAACGGCCTGCGCCTCGCCATCTGGGATGTGGACGGCACGCTCGTCGACTCCCGCGCGGTCATCCAGGCCTGCATGGAGGCCGCGTTCCGCGACACAGGTCTTCCGCCTCCGGACTATGACTCCACGCGCCGCATCGTCGGCCTGAGCCTCGCCGCCGGCATAGCTCAGCTCGCCCCGCCTGACCTGGGCGCCGCGCGTCTCGAATTCCTCGTCGATGCCTACCGCCACACTTTCACGCGCCTGCGCGCCGATCCCGCCTTGCACGAGCCGATGTATGATGGCGCCCTCGAAGTTCTGGACCAGCTGAAACAGGACGGTTGGCTGCTGGCCATCGCCACCGGCAAGACGCATCGCGGCCTCGACGGCCTCTTCGCCAAGCACGATATCAAGTCATACTTTGACACGGTCTGGTGCGCCGATGACGGTCCCGGCAAGCCGCACCCCTTCATGGTCGAGCAATCCATGCGCGCCCTCGGCTGCGCGCCCGTCCAGTCCCTGATGATCGGCGATGCCATCCATGACATCGCCATGGGCCGCGCCGCCGGCGTGCGCTCGCTCGGCGTCAGCTGGGGCTTCGGCCGCGCGGATGAACTGCAGGATGCCGGCGCCGACGAAGTGCACCACGAATTCCGTACGCTGACAGAAAGCCTCGCGGCGTTCGCTCCCGCCTGAGATCCCTCAACACATCCGGAACAGCTGCTCCGCCGTCTTTCCGAGGATCAGCTGTGCATTCTCCACGCTCGTCGCATCGAACACGGCCTGGATCGCGCCGCGCGTATAGCCGAACGTGCTCTCCTGGTGCGGATAGTCGGACGACCACATGACCCGGTCAGCGCCGATGCGGTGCAGCAGCTCAAGGCCCGCCGGGTCGGTCATGAACGTCGCGTAGCAGTGATTGTGCCAGTACCAGCTCGGCGGATGCTTCAGCTTCGGCTGAACCTGCGTCGGGAAGTGCGTGTAGATCATGTCGGCGTCATGGATCATGCTCGCCACCCACGAGATACCCGCCTCGACAAACACGACCTTCAGTCCCGGGAACCGGTCGAACACGCCGGCGAAGGTCAGCATGCCCCAGTTCTGCCGGAAGCCGCCCATCTGTGTCAGGACGAACGTGCCCGTCGCGCCAGGTGCGGCGGTCGGAATGTTCTCGCCGATGTGGAAGCACAGCGGAATGCCACTATCGGCAATCGCTTCCCACAGCGTGTCCATCTTCGGATCATTGTAGAGGATCGGGTTGCCATCGAGGTCCTTGCGCGGATTGATCGGCACCATCAGGCACCGCGCGCCCAACTCCTTGCAGCGCTGCACCGAAGCGCGCGCCTCGCTCATGTCCCAGTAGTTGGGCACCATCACCGCAAACAGCCGCCCCTGGCCCTTCGCACACTGCTCGGCAATCGACTCGTTGTACGCGCTGAATATCTCCGCGCGCATTTCCATGTCGGTCATCATGTAGAGGCCGAACAGGCGCTGCGGGAAAATCAGCTCCTTGTCGACACCTTCCGTATCCAGATCTTTCAGTCGCGCGTCGATATTCGTCAGGCCGGGATGGCATTCCATCGCCTCGCACAGCGGCACGATGTCATGCGGGCGCATCATCGGTTTGCCGCCAATCGTGAAGTGCCAGCCGCCGTCGCGGAATTCCATCCGCGGCGCCTTGTCCTTCAGGTGCGCCGGAAACCGGTCGATCCAGCAATCGGTCTCCAGCATATGGCTGTCGGCGGAGATGATCGTGGTGCCTGCCGGCCAGTCGCGGGTCTTGGCCGAGGCTGTCCGCTGCGGCGAGACTGGCTGGTGTGCCTGGCCGGGCACTTCCAGAACGAAACGCATATCGTCCGCCATGGCAAACTTCCTCCCGTCTGCGTCTGGTCTTTGGGGGGAGGATAACACCGAAGCGGGGCCTGCCAACGCTGTCGCGGCGTCAAGCCGCCAACGCGCTTGTTAGCCCGCAAGCCCTCGGAACCAGCGCCCGATCGCGCGCGCTTCCTCGCGTTTCGCTTCGGTCGCGGCGGCGGCCTCTTCGTCCTCGCCCCAGCGCGAGGCTTGCCAGGCCTCGTCCAGCTTCGACATCTCGAACGCTTCTTCCGCCGGCAGAACACCTTCGCACACCGCCATCGCCAGCAGCGCCGAGCCATACAGCGCGGCGGCATAGACCACTCCGGTCAGCCGGAAATCATCAAGGCTCAGGGCATAGTCCCGCGCCGCTTCCAGCGAGGCATCGGGCTGCGGCGTCGCGCGCACGCCTTCGGTCGTCACGAGGATCACGCCCAGCGTGTCCGCCGCCCAGTCGCGCACGGGCGCCCAGTGACCTTCCTCCAGCGCGATCAGCTCCTCCGGTTCCTCCGCAATGTGGCAGATCAGGTCCGTCTCGCAGAAGCGGGCCAGCTCGTCGGCCATCCCGTCGCGCGCGTCCGGTGTCCGGTCTATGGCGACGTTCGCGAGGCGTGTCAGGTGCAGGTTGAGAAGGTCGATATGCTCTTCCTGCGCGTCCCATTCGGCCGCGATGACCTCGGCGAGGCCGCGGGTAGGGAAGGCAAGGGCCGCGCGTTCGGGCGTCTTGATCGTGCGCCCGTCGAGCGCCACGGTCCAGCCGTCGCCAAGGCGTTCAGCGGCGGCGATCTTGTAGAAACGTTTGGGTCGTGGATCGGTCATCCGCCCCGCTTACGCCGGAGCCGCTGCCGCGCCAAGCCTTAGCTCGCGGAAGGCGCCAGTCGCATCAGGTCAACGACCACGCGCGTTTCAGGGTCGACCAGGGCCAGCGTCTGTCCGAACCGCACCGTGCGCAGGGCAGGGTCCTTGAGGTCGGTCTCGACGATCACGCGGAATTCAGCTGCCACAAGCGGCACATCCAGCGGGACGACGGCGCCGGTATGGATGCGGGCTTCGAGCGGCGAGGGCGAGAAGCAGATATTCTGCCGCTCGAGGCCGACGGTGCACGGCTCATTGTCGAGCATGAAGCCGCGGTCGAAAACGGCATAGTCCGCTTCAGTGAACGCCCGGACCGGCGCGGATTCCGCGGTGCTTGCCTCTGCGCCGGAAGGGCGCGTGCCAAAGAATGCGCCCAGCGCAAACAGCGCGGCGCCGGCAAAGGCCATCTCGATTTTAAGGGTCTGCATCGCCTTCGGCGCCCGCGTTTCCAACGTTGAATTTGAAGTGTCCAATATGCGCGCACGCATGCATCATTCCCCCCTAATGAAGCGTAAACGAGCGGACGTCTGAAAGGTTCCTGCACGCTGCGGCTGGGCGCTTGCCGGTCAGCGTGTAAACCCTATCGTTGCAACAGCTCCAGAGTTTCCGTCAGGTCCTTCCCATGCATGTTTCTTTCGGCCGGCTTGCAGCGCCCTTGCTGGTGCTGGCGGCCCTGTCCGGCGCCGCCGCCGCCGAGCCTGCGAGTGTCGCCTCGGTCCGCGCCGCCCTGGAATCGGTGGGTGTCAAAAAAACGCGCTCCGCAATCCTTTACGGCCAGCCCATGCTGTCGGCGGAGTTGCAGGGCCTCGGCTTCGTGGCAGGGCTGCGCCGCTGCGTGGTGGATATACTCGACTCCCAGCGCTGTGAGGAAGTGGCCCTGAAAGCCTGTCTCCCCCTCGCGGAGACCAGCGATCGCACGGCCCTGCTGGAAGCTGCCAATCGCTTCAACCTCAATCGCTACGGCGGCACGATGACCATCGACAACAGCGAAGATCTCGGCCCCGTGATCTGCACGGTCGTTCGCGTTCATCTCGACGATGACAACAGCTTCGGCCTCGATGAAGCCTATCAATGGTCACAGGCCCTGACAGACTTCCGCTCCTTCATCATCGACGAGAAGATCACGCTCAGAGGCATTTCGCTTCTCTGACGGGGTGGCCGCCGCCTACCCCCAAGGGAGGGCAGGCAGGCCAGAGCGCCGATCAAGCTTCGTCGTGCAGCAGTTCCAGCCGGTAGATATCCGCATAGGTGGCCGCTTCGCCGGCGGCCGGCTGCACCCGATCGGTGTCAGCGGCAATGTACGGGGCCAGCGCGCCTTCAGCGATCAGCGCGGCGGCGAGCAGCGAGGCAAAGCAGAAGGGGGTCATCAGGCGGGCGGTCATGTTCGGTCTCCATATTTGCGAACAAACATTCACTCACACTTAAATGTGGCGAAAATACGGCATTGCGAACGAGCGCTCACTAATTTTCAGGGATCCGGGTCGCCGAGCGGAGTTGAACCGGAGCGAAACCGGGGATGAACGCGCGCTTCAGCCCCGGTTTCGCAGGGGTGTGCAAATCTGGTCCCATGATGAAACCCATCAAGTCCCTTGGAGCCGCCGTCGTTGCGCTTGCCGCGCCGGCGCTCTTCACCCTCCCGGCCGCCGCCGACACGCGCAGCGTTGCCAAGATCGAAACCCTGCTCGGCAGCGACACGACGCTGACGCTCGCCATCGGCTCGGGCTATGACGACTACCACCGCGGCGGCGGCTATCGCCGCGGTCTCAACCAGTACGGCCAGACCGACTGGGAGGTGCGTGAACTCTCACGCGACGCCGTCCAGGCCTGCCGCCAGGCCGTCCGCTACGAAGCCCGCCAGCTAGGCTACCGCGATGTCGAAATCGACGACGACCTCTATGTCCGCCAGATCGGCCCTCGCGGCTTCTTCGTCACCCTCGACGAGGTCGAATTCGAAGGCCGCCGCCGCGATGTGGAAACCCGCGTCTCGTGCGAAATCCGCCGCGGCAGCGTCGTCAGCGTCGAGGGCATCCCGTACCCCTACAAAAGCAAAGGCTACAGCCGCGGCTGGTAGCCCGGAGTAAGCTCCATCCCTGCAACCGCGCCCCGGACCGGACATCCGGGGCGCTTCTTTTCCGCTGCGGCAAGCTCAACTGTCGCGGCGCCCCAGCTTGCCATCCCCGCCCGAGGGGGTATCAGTCTTCCCGGCAGATTTTGAACAGATTTCCTGAGGAGCGCCGGGGCATGAACAAACTGATCGAGGCACTGGAAGCGAAACGCGACCAGGCGCGGATGGGCGGCGGGCAGGCCCGCATCGACAGCCAGCACGCCAAGGGCAAGCTGACCGCCCGCGAGCGCGTCGCCGTACTCCTCGATGAGGGCAGCTTCGAGGAATACGACATGTTCGTCGAGCATCGCTGCTCGGACTTCGACATGCAGAACCAGAAGATCCCCGGCGACGGTGTCGTCACCGGCCAGGGCACAATCAACGGCCGCCTCGTCTACGTCTTCTCGAAAGACTTCACCGTTTTTGGCGGATCGCTCAGCCTCGCGCACGCGGCCAAGATCGTGAAGGTCCAGAAGATGGCCGTGCAGAACGGGGCACCCGTTATCGGCCTGTTCGATGCCGGCGGCGCGCGCATCCAGGAAGGCGTCGATTCGCTTGCGGGGTATGCGGACATCTTCATGGAGAACGTGCTCTCCTCCGGCGTCATCCCGCAGATCTCCGTCATCATGGGCCCCTGCGCCGGCGGCGATGTCTACTCGCCCGCGATGACCGACTTCATCTTCATGGTGAAGGATACCTCCTACATGTACGTGACGGGTCCGGATGTCGTGAAGACCGTGACCAACGAGGAAGTGACCCACGAGACGCTCGGCGGCGCCTCGGTGCACGCGAAAAAATCCGGCGTCGTCGACGGCGCCTTCGAGAATGACATCGAAGCGCTCATCCAGATGCGCCGCCTGATCGATTTCCTGCCCGCCTCGAATCGCGAACAGCCGCCCGTGCGTCCGATGCACGACGTGTTCGACCGCCAGGAGATGAGTCTCGACACGCTCATCCCGCCGAACCCGAACACGCCGTATGACATGAAGGAGCTGATCACCAAGGTGCTCGATGAGGGCGACTTCTTCGAGGTCAGCCCGCAATTCGGCGGCAACATCATTTGCGGTTTCGGCCGGATCGAAGGCTCCACCGTCGGCGTCGTCGCCAATCAGCCGATGACACTGGCCGGCGTTCTCGACATCGACGCCTCCCGCAAGGCCGCGCGCTTCGTGCGCTTCTGCGACTGCTTCAATATTCCGATCGTTACCTTCGTGGACGTGCCCGGCTTCATGCCCGGCACCAAGCAGGAGTATGGCGGCCTGATCAAGCACGGCGCCAAGCTCCTCTTTGCTTATGCCGAAGCCACTGTGCCGAAAGTCACCGTCATTACACGGAAGGCCTATGGCGGCGCCTATGACGTGATGAGTTCCAAACACCTGCGCGGCGACGTGAATTACGCCTGGCCGACCGCCGAGATCGCCGTGATGGGCGCCAAGGGCGCCGTCGAGATCATCTTCCGCAAGGAAGCGGGCGACCCCGAAAAACTCGCCGCCCGCACCAAGGAATACGAAGAGAACTTCGCGAACCCCTATGTGGCCGCGAAGAAGGGCTACATCGATGACATCATCATGCCCCACAACACCCGCCGCCGCGTGTCAAAAGCCCTCCGCACGCTGAAGAACAAGAAGCTCACCAACCCCTGGAAGAAGCACGACAACATTCCGCTTTAGGAAAAAGTTCGTCAAACAATGCGGCCCATCCTTCGACTTCGCTCAGGATGAGTCGCGGCCTTAACTTCCCAGCCCAGCAGCAATATGCAACCAATGCCCGCAACAAGGCCGCTGCACGAGCGGCCCGGGCGGGAAGGTATTCGACATGATCAACCGGTTTGGCTCCATGGCGCTCGCGGCGCTCTTCGTACTGGGCGCCTGCGCGCATGAGGCGAAGGCGCCGCTGGCAGAGCCGCAAGCGACCACCGAGACCTTCTCCGTCCGCCTGTTCGACAAGACGCTCGGCCAGCTTGTCGCGACCACGACAGGCGACACCGTCAAGGTCGACTACGAATACCGCAACAATGGCCGCGGGCCCACCCTGGCCGAGACGATCAAGCTCGGCGCGGACGGCCTGCCGGTCAGCTGGACCATCGACGGCGCAACCACGTTCGGTAACGAGATCCACGAGACCTTCGCGCTCGAGAACGGCGTCGCCAGCTGGACCGACACGACCGGCTCATCCACCGCCGCGATGACAGAGCCGACGATCTACGTACCGCAGAATGCCTCGCCGTATACGCTGGCGGTCTATGCCAAGGCGCTGCTGGCGGACGCAGACCTCTCCTTGCCGGCCTGGCCCGCCGGCGCCCTGTCGATGAGCCTGCTGGAAACCGTCCGCCTCGACGGCGCAGGCGGCCCGGTGGACGCCTTTGCCTATGCCCTCGTCGGCAATGATACGGACCCCAGCTATTTCCTGCTCGATGCGGGAGGCGATCTTTTTGCCCTGATGTCGCCCCGCTTCGTCATCGTGCGCGAAGGCTATGAAGACGCCGACGACCAGCTGAAGGACATGGCGACGCGTCTGTCCACGCAGCGCCTCGAGACGATCCAGGCCGAGACCGCGCACCGGTACGACGCGCCGCTGGCGATCACCAATGTCCGCGTCTTTGATCCGAAAGCAAAGGCGATGACCGCGCCGTCGACCGTCATCGTCGAGAACGGTTTGATCAAGGCCGTCACGGCGGGCGCGGCGGATACCGCCGGCGCCTATGTGGTGGATGGGCAGGGCGGCTCGCTGATCCCCGGCCTCGCCGAAATGCACGGCCATGTCGGCGAAGACGACGCACTGAAGAACATCGCCGCCGGCGTCACGCTCGTCCGCGACATGGGCAATGACAACGCGGTGCTCAGTGAACTGATCACCAAGATCGACGCCGGCACGCTCGCCGGCCCCCGCGTCGTCCGCTCCGGTTTCATTGAAGGCAAGAGCCCGTTCAGCTCTAACAACGGCATTCTCGTCAGCACCGAGGAAGAGGCCCTCGCCGCTGTCGACTGGTACGCCGACCAGGGCGATTTCCGGCAGATCAAGATCTACAACTCGATGACCCCCGACTGGGTGCCGGCCATGGTCGAGCGCGCCAGGGAACGCGGCCTGCGCGTCTCCGGTCACGTGCCCGCCTTCACCAATGCGAACACGATGATCGAAGCCGGCTATGACGAGATCACGCATATCAACCAGCTGATGCTCGGCTGGGTGCTGGCGCCGGAAGAAGACACCCGCACCCTGCTGCGCCTCACCGCGCTGCAACGCCTGCCGAAGGTTGACCTCAATAGCGAGCAGGTCGCCCATACGCTGGACCTTATGGCGCACAACGGCGTCGCCATCGACCCGACCTTTGCGATCCATGAGGCGCTGCTGCTGTCGCGCAATGGCGAGCTGCAGGCCGGCATGGCGGATTATGTCGACAACATGCCCGTCGCTGTGCAGCGCGCGGCGAAGGCCGCCTGGTCCGCCATCGGCAGCCCGGAAGAAGACGCCGCCTATAAGGGCGCCTTCGACCAGATGTCCGGCACGATCAAACGCATGAAGGATCGCGGCATCTTCATCGTCTTCGGCACCGACCTAGGCGGCGCGCTGACGCTGCACCGCGAACTGGAACTCTACCAGAAGGCCGGATTTACGGCGCCCGAAATCCTCGCCCGGGCCACCTTCGAGGCCGCCGACTATATGGGCCTCGGCGCCGAACTCGGCTCGATCGAGCCCGGCAAGAAGGCGGACTTCTTCCTCGTGCCCGGCAATCCGGTGGAGGACCTGAAGGCGATCAAGACCATCCGGCTCGTTTCGAAAGGCGACACCGTCTACTTCCCGAGCGAGATCTATCCGCACTTCGGCATCAAGCCGTTCACGGACGTTCCGGTTGTGGTGGCGCCTGCGGGGGAGTGAAGCGGGCCTAGGCCCGCATCAGTTTCCCCATTGCCTGCGCCGCCTTCACCGCCCAGGGCTTCGCGGAGGGGAACACTTCCGTGACCGAGAAATAGATGTGCACCATGCCTTCGGCGACCATCAGCTGGGTCGGCACGCCGGCGGCTTCGAGGTGTTTCGCCATCTCCACGCCTTCGTCATGCAACACGTCGATCTCGGCAGGCGCGATGATCGAGGGCGGCAGGCCGGAAACATCCGCGCCGAGGAAATTCAGCGCCGGGTCGCTGGCGTCTGAAGGATCCTGGAAATAGGCGGCGACGAAATTGTCCATGCCTTCGGTGCCGAGCAGGCTGTTGTTGCGCGTCTCGCGCCCGGCCTTGATGTCGTCCGTCAGCGGAGGGCCCATCACGACGCCGGGAACGATGGCGAGCAGGGCCTTGATCGACGGGCCGCCGCTGCGCTTGGCGCGAAGGGCGCAATAAAGCGCGAGGTGGCCGCCGGCGCTGTCGCCCGCAACGCCGAGACGGCTGGCGTCGCCGCCGAAAAGGGTGGCGTTGGAGCCGGCCCAGCGCAGGGCGGCAAAGCTGTCTTCATGCCCGGCGGGATAGGGATGTTCCGGGCCCAGACGATAGTCGACCGCCGTTACGATACAGCCGCTCTCGCGGCATAGCAGGCGGCATTGCGCATCATGCGTCTCGAGGTCGCCCATGATGAAGCCGCCGCCATGGAAGTGCACGATCACCGGGAAGGGACCTTTGCCCTCGGGGATGTAGTGGCGCACTTTCACCGGACCTGCAGGGCCGGGGAAGGTCGCGTCCCGGATTTCGCCGACTTTCAGCTGCGGCGCGGTGGGTTGCAGCATCCGGTACATCGCGCGTGTCTCGGGAATTGTCGGCGGCGTTTCCGGCACCGCGGCAAACTGCGCAAACAGCGGCTCGAACTCTGGATGCAGGCGCTTGAGGATATTCGGATCGGGCATCGCGTTTCACTCCATATGTCTGGTTTCTTGTGCAGCAGCAGGCTGCGCCTTTACCGCAACGGTATGCAAGCCAAACTTGGCCGCCGCTTCGGGGCGTTTTACCGTTCCGATTGACGCACGATTGTGCAAAACTGCAAAACCGGCACGCAATCGTTACCACACCCAGCTGTCTGTCTGCTTGCCGTGCTCGTCACGAATCGGCAAGCATGCTACAATCTGACGAACTTGCTTGCTTGGGAACTGCGCATGGCTAAGTCGATAACGAGACTTGGAAAGCCACCCGAGGATTCGGGGCTCGGCGCAGCGGTCGATCCGTATGCGAACCAGCTGGACAAGGTGGGCCGCCGCAAGCGAATCCTGCGTGTCTGGCAGACCGCCTATCTTGGCGGCCTCGGCAAGCATGTCCAGTTCATGCAATTCGGGCAGCCGGGGCTGCGTCCGCTGATCTGGCTGCATTCGGTCGACTATCCGATGGCGCCGCCCTGGGGGCTCTGCGTTGATGCGGCGGACATGGGATTCAGCGTCGTCTCTGTGCGCCGCCCGGGATTTGGCGAGACGAGCCCGGTCTCCACGATTGCCGAGGAAGTCCGGCTGCTGTCGGATTTCCTGGAAGAAGCTGAGTTCGAGAACGCCGTGCTGATCGCTGAAGGCACGGCCCGCCGGGCGGGGTTGAGGCTGGCTCAGGCGAGCGAACGAATCGCGTTCACGCTGCTGGCGCGGCCCGCCTATGCCGCGCCGAGCTTTGGCAGCATCGAGCCCTGGATTCGCGATCTGCTCATACAGACCGTGCAGACAGATGCGGGCGCACGTCTGGCGCTGACAGCGATATCGCATTTCGGGCGCCGCTCCGGTCATCTGTCGCTGTACGAGAATTTCCTGAAGGTGGAGAGTGATACCCAATTCATCCACAGCCAGACGCGGGACCTTGCCGAGGCCTGGGCCTGTGTCTGCGCGTTGAAGCCCGAGACTTTCCGGCGCGAGTTGCGCAATCTGGAGCCGGATCCATCGCTGACACCGGGCGCCCTTGCAGGTTTTCCCGGCATTGCGGTCATCGGCGCCGATACGCAGGCTGAATGGCGAGCCAGTTTCGAGGCAAAGTCTGCCGAGCTGGAGATCCCCACGGCCATCCTGCCTAGCGGAAGCCTGTTTGCGCTCTACCAGAATTCGGGCGCCCTTCTGCAGCTGATTGAAGACCGCGCCTGACGCGCCCAAAACCAACTTTGCAGCGCTTCCTGCACACTGGTTGCCAAAACTCGTCAGCGGTTTAGTAACTTCGCTGATCAAGCATGACTAATGTCTCGATTCTCTCTCCTGCGCCGGCGGATACTCCGCGCGGAAATGCGCTCGACGAAGTCGGCGACAAGAAGCGTGTGCTGCGGGTGTGGCAGTCGGCGCGGGTCGGGCCGTCGAAGCGGCGGCTGGAATACATGCAGTTTGGCGCCGATCATCTCAGGCCGCTGATTTTCCTGCATTCCCTGGAATACGCCAACTGTCCGGCCTGGGGGTTCTGCGTTGACGCTGCGGAAGCGGGGTTTGGCACTTTCGCGATTCGCCGGCCGGGTTTCGGCGCGTCGGACCGGGTCAGCGCGGTAGAAGAACAGGCGGCGCTGCTCGGGCAGTTCCTCGATGAAGCGAAGCTGGAGAACGTGGTGCTGGTCTCGGTCGGATCGGCCTGCCCGGTGGGCTACCGGCTGGCGGCGGCCTCGCCACGGGTGAGTTATTCTGCTTATGTGAACTGCGTGTTCAACCGGGACATCCTGTTGGAGTTTCGCCCGCAATGGTTCGGGCCGATCCTCGTCCAGGCGCTGAAGAATCCTGCGGGCGCGCGGGTCTCCCTGGAGGCGCTGCGCCAGATTGCCCGGCGGGTCGGGCCGTCGCGGTTCTATGAGACGGTTACGCAGAAGAGTCCCGGCGATGTGGAGTTCGTGCGCAATTTCGTCCGCGATGTCGAGGCGGCCTGGGCCGTCGGTTCCACCATCCATTGGGACACGTTCCGGGACGAGATGCGCTATTCGCTCAGCGATGATGCGTTCCTCACGGACGGTGTGTTTGCCAAGATGCGCGGGATTGCACTGTCGGGCGCCGAGACGACGAGCACCTGGAAGGCGGGTTTCGAGGCGGAGTCGAAGCGGGTGGCGATCCCCTTCGGTTACCTGCCGAGCGGCGATATCTTCGCGGCCTACCAGTCCGGCGGCGCGCTTCTGGAGCTGCTGCGCGAATGCGCCTGATCCGGGCGCTTTGCCCCCCGTTTGAACACAGGCCTTAGCAAAGCCTTACCGCGCAAGAATTGCGCCCGCTGTGTCCTCGTGGATACAGCCGCAACCTAAGTCCATGAATTCGTTCGGATTGCGCGTGTCCGCAGCGCATTACAAATTGCTCAGTTAACGAACATTACCATTTTGGAAGGAGCCTTCCACGTTCAGACTCTGTCAAGTCTCGGCGCCCACGCTTCGCATCAGGCCTGATGGGAGGCTTTCGGATAACGGTACAAGGACAGACAGGATGAAGAAGACTGTGCGCTGGGGCACGGACATCGGATGCCCGAAGCAGATCAAGCCGCTTGAGGGTCGAAACGAATTGTCAGACCACGGACTGAAAGGCAAGCGCGCCAAGGGCGAGCTGGGCCTCAGCCGGGGCATGACCCGCAAGGACGCCCGGCGGGACGCAGAGGATGCGTTGCCTTCGTCTGAAGCGATGACCCAGGACCAGTGGAGCGAGCGCGAACAACTGATCGCCGAGCGCGCCGAGGAAGTGCGCCGGGGCCTGACGACCTGGATGTCGACGACCGCTGCCGGGGTGCGCAACTATATCCACGACACCGCGCCGGCCGACATTCATCCCGACCAGCTGCGCGAAGCGATCAAGGCGGAGGAGCACGAGTTCCGCCATTACGAGACCGACGACTCCAATGACGCGAAGGAGCGCCATTCGGCCGCGATCATCGAGCTGCAATCCTTCAAGGAACGCCACGGCGCGGGCATTGGTCAGCGCACCCCGGACATCAAGAAGAACGTGGAACAGGCGATTGCCATCCTCGTCTTCATCATGCTGGTGGAAGGCGCGTTCAATGCCCTGCTGTTCAAGGATGCGCAGAGCGCCGGCCTGTTGGGCGGCTTGCTGGTCGCGTTCGGCGTTTCGGCGGTCAACGTATTGTTCGGCGTAACGGCGGGCTTCTTCGGCCTGCGCTATCTCAACCATCCGGCCATGCCGGCGAAGGTGGCGGGCGGAGTGATTGCCGGCGTCTGCATTCTCGCCGGCATCTTCCTCAACTTCTTCGTGGCGCACTTCCGCGACGCGGTGGAGGAGGGGCTGATGGCCGCCGAAGCGGCGGGCACGCTGGCCGAGTTCTCGATGTTCCAGATCCCGCCGGGACTGGTCGTGCGCGACATGTTCCCGAACATCATCGGCTTCGAGAGCTTCGTGGCGCTGGCGCTGCTGATCCTTGGGCTGACGGTTTTTGCGCTCGCGGTCTACGAGGGCTATGACCGGATTTCCGATCCCTATCCGGGCTATGGCCGGGTGTGGCGCAAGGAGCGCAAGGCGTATGAGCACCGCCAGCAACTCCGCGAGGATTTGCGCGGGGATCTTTCCGGATACTTCTCGACGAGCCGGATGTGGTTCGAGACGCAGCTGTCGCGCCATGCGATGGCGAAACGGGAAATCGAGAAGGCGATGAACCTTCTGGAATCGCGGCGCGATATTGCCGTCTCGATTGCGGCGAAGGCGGCGGACCAGGAGCGCGGCCTGAAGGTCGCCTACCGCCAGGCGCACCGGCGCACGCGCAACAGCCTGCGCGACAAGCTGGGCGAGCAGGCGGCTTGCCCGGCCTATTTCGACGAGATCATTACGCCGCAACTGCCGCCCTTCGACTATGCGAAGGAACGCGCGCAGGCGAATGCGGCGATCAAGGTGATCGACCAGAATATCACGGCGCTGAACCTGACACGCGAATGGCTGGAGACGCATATCCAGCAGGTGCAGCAGGGCTTGTCGTCGATCGAGAAGAAAGTGGCCGAAGAAATCGGCCGGGTGCGGGAGGCGAAAGCCTCCGGCGAAGCGAAAAGGACGGGATAGACCATGCCGCGCCGCAGAGAAAAAGGCCCCTGGTTCTGGCGCAGCGCTATTGCGCTGATGCTGACCTCCGTATTCGGACTGTTTGCCGCCGCCGCCATCCATCAGCCGCCCTCCACCGACGAGGAGACGGGCTGCCGGCTGGACCGCGAGGATCCGGTGCACACGATCGTGCTGGTCGACCAGTCCGATCCGTTCAACGCGACGGACCTCGAATGGGTCCGCACGCTGCTGGACGGGGAGGCGCGCAGCCTGCCGCGGCACGGGCGTCTGACGCTGGTCGTGCCGAACTCGGCGTCGCCTTATGATCCGGTGCAGGTGTTCACCGGCTGCTCGCCGGGGAGCGCGGCGGAATCCAATCCGATCTTCCAGAACCCGAAGATGATCGCGGCGGCCTGGGAGCGCAAGTTCCACGCACCGCTGATGCTGCAGGCCGACGAGTCGCTGCGCGATACGGTGGCGCCAAGCTCGCCGCTGATGGAGGCGATGTACACGCTGGCCGACCGGCCCGATTTCCAGGGCCATGTGCCGGTGCGCCGGCTGATCCTCGTGTCCGACCTGATGCAGCATTCGCCGGGCTTCTCGATGTACAAGAGCGGCGCGGACGCCGATGTCTGGGAGGAGTCATCGCTCGCGGACATGCGGGCCGGGCTGGAGGGCGTCGAAGTGGTCGCGCGGATCGTGCCGCGTCAGGAATATGCACTGCCGCTCGGCGAGGTGAAGGCGTTCTGGCGCGACTGGTTCGGCGCGGCCGGGGCGGAGTATGGGTCGGTGACCTAGGGCAAGGTTTTCCGCAGGTATCTGCGGGGTTTGCTTTGTTTTGAAAGTATCCGGTAAGACCATCTACAGAGTATAACTCCGTGTGCGGATGTGTGGCGGAAGCAAATGCCGGGTGTTTTACAAGGGCTTTAGGGGACTGGATTTTGCTTTTCAGGCGGGGTGGTTTTTGTAGGCGCAAGTCCGGGTTACCGGGCTCGCCCATCCTCGAAATCATGCGTCATCCGTATGCAATCAATGCACAGGGGATGGCGAATTTTTCTCAGCCCGTGACGGTTTGTCATCGTCTTCGCGCACGACAGTCCGGGTCCCGGGCATTTGCTTTGCAAATCCCGGGATGACGACAAACTGAGGGTAGGTAAGTGGAGAGGTTGGTCTCTCCTGGGGCTCGTGAGGAAGTCAGTCCTTCGGTTTGCGGACGACCTTGCGCATCAGGCCTTCCTGGGCGACGGAGGCGACGAGGTTGCCGGCTGCGTCGAAGACCTTGCCGCGGTTGAAGCTGCGCCCGCCGCCAGCATAGGGGCTGTCCATCGAGTAGAGGTGCCAGTCATCGAACTTCAGCGGGGCGTGGAACCACATCGCATGGTCGAGGCTGGCCGACATCAGCTCGCCGGTCATCCAGGAGACGCCGTGCGGGCGGTTGCCGGTTCCGAGGAGGGCCATGTCGGAGGCGTAGGCGAGGAGGCAGTGGTGCAGCCAGGGCGCCTCGTCGATGGGGCGGGCGACGCGGAACCAGAGGTCATGGCTGTCGCTGGCGATAGCGGGCCGGGTCGGGTGCAGGGGAGCGATCTCGCGCATGTCGATGGGGCGGGGGCGGAGGAAATGGCCGCGGTGGCGCTCGGGCAGTTTTTCGGCAAAGCGCTTGCGCCATTCGCTGCGGTCTTCGACTTCGTCCGGGCCGATCACTTTCGGCATCTCGTGCTGGTGTTGCCAGGCTTCCTCGGCGACGTGGAAGCTGGCGGCGAGGTTGAATATCTGCTTGCCGTGCTGGACGGCGACGACGCGGCGGGTGGTGAAGCTGCCGCCATCGCGGGAATGGTCGACCTGGTAGATGATAGGTACTTTCGGGTCGCCCGGGCGGATGAAATAGGCGTGGAGGGAGTGGCAGGTGCGGTCGTCCGGCACGGTGCGGTAGCCGGCGACGAGGGCCTGGGCGATAACCTGGCCGCCGAAGACGCGCTGGCTTTCCTCCTCGTCCGGGCTCTGGCCGCGGAAAAGGTCCAGTTCCAGGCGCTCTATGTCGAGCAGGGTCAGCAGGTCGCCTACGGGATCGGTCGCCATGTGCGGCTCCTCTTTCTTGTTGTGCGGCGCAGCAATATGCCGTCACGCGGGGTAAAGCAATCGCGTGATCACGCCGGTTTTCTTTGACAAGGCGCGCGAAACCCCCTTGTCTTGGAGCATCCAGATTTCCAGGTTTTCAACGACATCCAAGGCCGGAGGCGCCGACCATGAATCCTGTTGCCATTCTTACGCGCGAGTTCAAGTTTTTTCAGGATGCGCAGCTTCTGAAGAAATGGACAGGCGACATTTCGCCGGACTCCGACTTCCTGGTGGCCGATGATTTCGAGCGGGCCGTGGACGCGCACCGGGGCAACATTGCGTTCCGGTTCGAGGGCAAGTCGACCACCTATGGCGAGTTCGACGCGCTGGCGAGCCGGTTTGCCAACTGGGCGATGGCGCAGGGGCTGAAGCCGGGGGACTGCGTGGCGCTCTATATGGAGAACCGGCCGGAATACGTGGCGGCCTGGGCGGGCTTTGCGAAGGCCGGGCTCGTCACGGCACTGATCAATCACAACCTCGAAGGCGAGGGGCTGGCGCACTGTGTGAACATTGCGCAGGCCAAGCTCATCGTCACCGGGTCTGACCAGGACGCGCCGATCCGGGCGGCGATGGGGCTGATCTCCGGTTCGCCGCCGGTCTGGTCGCTGGGCGGCAAGTTCGGCGCCGATCTCGGCGGGGCGCTGGAGGCGTTTTCGGAGAAGAGGCCCGACCGCTCGGTGCGCAAGGGGATGCTGGGCAAGGACCTGTGCCTTTATGTCTATACGTCCGGCACGACGGGCCTGCCGAAGGCGGCGCGTCTGACGCAGGCGCGCACGCAGGGCATGATGCGCAGCTTCGTTGCGCCGTGCCGGATCACGCCGAAGGACAAGATCTACATCACGCTGCCGCTGTACCATGGCACGGGCGGATTGTGCGGCATCGGCCAGGCGCTGATGACCGGGGCGACGGCGATCGTGCGGCGCAAGTTTTCAGCGAGCGCGTTCTGGGATGACGCGGTCAACGAGCAGGCGACGGCGATCGTGTATATCGGCGAGCTGTGCCGGTACCTCCTGAACTCGCCGCCGCACCCGAAGGAGCGGGCGCACCGTATACGGACGGGGTTTGGCAACGGCCTGCGCCCGGAAGTGTGGCAGGCTTTCCTTGACCGGTTCAACATTCCGCACCTGTGCGAGTTCTATGGCTCGACCGAGGGCAATGTCAGCTTCCTGAACTTTGACGGCAAGGTGGGCGCGGTGGGGCGCATTCCGGGCTGGCTGAAATCGCAGTTTGCCAACATTGCCTTCGTGAAGTTCGACATCGAGACGGAGCAGCCGGTGCGCGGGCCGGACGGGTTGTGCATTCCGGCGGCTGTGGACGAGGCGGGTGAGGCGCTGGGGCTGATCGGCGACGACGTGCGCCAGCGGTTCGAAGGCTATAACGACCAGAAGGCGACCGAGAAGAAGCTGCTGCGCGACGTGTTCACGAAGGGCGACCTGTGGTTCCGCACGGGCGACCTCCTGCGGAAGGACAAGGACGGTTACATCTACTTCGTAGACCGGATCGGCGACACGTACCGGTGGAAGGGGGAGAACGTCTCGACCAACGAAGTGGGCGAGGCCTTGTCGCGCGTGGGCGGCATCAAGACGGCGAACGTCTATGGCGTGGCCATTCCGGGCACGGACGGTAAGGCCGGGATGGCGGCGATCACGACCGAGGGCGAGGTGGACATTGCGGGTCTGTACAAGTCCCTCGCGGCAAAGCTGCCGAGCTACGCTGTGCCGATTTTCATCCGTGTACAGCCGGAAGCGGAGACAACAGGCACGTTCAAGTACCGAAAGGTGGAGCTGGTGGCCGACGGGTTCGATCCGGACAAGGTGAACGAGCCGCTCTGGATGTTCGATCCCGAAGAGGCGGCCTACGTGCCGATGACACAGGGGCGGTATGACCGATTGGTCTCTGGGGGCTTCAAGTTCTAGGGGGAGTGGCGACCCCGGCAGGATTTGAACCTGCGACCACTCGCTTAGAAGGCGAGCGCTCTATCCAGCTGAGCTACGGAGTCTTGGGCCCGGAGTAGCGCGGGCGCCTTCAGTGTGTCCACGGCTGTTTGCGCGAGGCCGAGAAGTTTTCCGAGTAGGATTTGATCAGGCGCTTTCTTTCGCGCGCTTCCTCGACGCTGAAGGTCAGGCCTTCGCGTTCGGCATAGGCGATCGCCTGTTCGCGGGTTTCGAAGTGGAGGCGGACCTGGCCGGACATGTCATCGATGCCGGTCCAGCCCATGAGCGGGTCCACGCGGCGTTTGGCGTCCGGGGTGACAAACTCGAGCACCCAGTCTTTCGTGTTGCCGCGCCCTGATTGCATGGCGCTTTTTGCCGGTTTGTAGATCCGCGCTTCCATGACCTGTATCGACTCTCAAGCCCGATTTGAAACTTTGGTCGGAGCGAGAGGATTCGAACCTCCGACCCTCTGGTCCCAAACCAGATCTGTCCTCGGCGCGGGCCCAACGCAAGACCCCTATAAATACAAAGCATTAAGTGGCTTTGAAGGCCGCCGCTTGCTAACCCCTCACACGCCAAGCCACCATTGGGCCACCGTCTGAGTTGTAGTTGGGTTGGGATAGCGAGGCTTCGTCCGGTTCGCAACCGTTTTAGTAACTTACATTGGATGGTGCATTCTATGCAGATGAAGCTCCGCTCAATTCGCCTCCGGGAGTGCTGCAAATTTGATCTGTAGCCATGTATTGGTTCTCGCAGCGATATTTTGTCAGCGAGCGGGTGAGGTGGCGCAGCGACTATCCCGACACTGCTGCACCGTCCCGGACTGGATCCAGAAATGTGCGTGACATGCCGACTTCTGATTGATGGAAGGCGAACACGACGGTCTTCCCAGCCAGTCCACTGAGATACTCCAATGTGGGGTGTGCGCAGCGCTGAGGGGCAGTCGATAGACGGTTGAACAGGTTCCCGGACAACGGAAGACAGCCCATTTCGGCATGCCGGGGGTACCTACGATGACGATCGTTTTGGCATTAAGTGTCTCCAGGTCCGGCTGCGTCTGTGAATAACGCAGCCGGTAGCGGGACCGTCGAACAATACCTGCTCGTTCGAGAACAAATCTGAGCGCGGACTGGATCATCGTTCAGCCGATACGATCAAGGAAAGGAACCACGTCGCCGCGTCCCCAGTAGTCGGTTTGTCCGCAGATCGGACAGTCGTTATTGCTGCGCCCTCCGGTTCGCCGGTCCTCAGGAATGTGAAAGCGGCGAAGTCTCTGGAGGGCATGACCATCCGGTCCCCGAAATTCGCTGACGGCCTGAGCAAATTCGTCCATGGCGAGGCAAGCAACGGACGTGGTCATGCCGATGAAGGCTGGCTCGGGCTCTCCGCCGCCGAGAATATAACCTTCGCGCCGCTGATCGGCGTATTGGTCCGGAGCCCGTTTTCTCAACTCGTCTTCGCGCGCACGGACAGGGTCAATGATGCCTCTGCAGAGCAGACAGGGCGCTCCGGAGTGAAGGCGGGTTACGCGTCCGGTCATGTCGCGCCTGCGGTTCCCCTTATCGCCGGCAACGGCGAGCCCGATGTCAAAGACCGGGATTTCATAGAATACGGAGAACCGGTTGAGCAGCATCCGCGAGGCGTGATCGTCCGTCGCGCAAAAAACGACATCTGCCGACTTGAGCGCATCCCTGCATTCCGGGTCCAGTAAGTTACGGACAAGGGGCATTGCCTTGGTGGGAAGCCCAAATTCGTTGATGTGGGCCGCCAGCACCTCGGCCTTGTGCCTACCAATATCTCTCTGCGTTGCCCCATATAGCCTGTGCAGATTGGTGCTCTCGACCACGTCGTGATCAACGACGGCAATCCGGCCCATGCCTGATCGAGCCAGCATAACGGCGAGAGGAGAGCCCGTGCCCCCCGCGCCGACAACAAGGCATGAGAGGTTCCGAAGCGTCGCATTGAACGTCTCGCCGAAGACTCTCGCTTGCCGGTCAAGATCCGGGCTGGCCTTATCGGTATGATCAGACCAGAGGGCAATGCGTTGTCCCGTTTCCAGGAGACGGGATGGATCGGGATCGGTTGAACCTTGCCAGATGCGCGCCAACAGGCGTCCATCAGAAATCGCCAGAACGCTTACCAGGCAGGCGTCCGGCCCGTTTCTGTTGCGGGCCGCGTTGAACAGGGCGAGTTCGTTCTCGTCATCGCGGACCGAGAAGGCGGCGGTACCGCAAGGGTGGCCGTGAAGGAAGCCCACAGTGTACCCGTTGTCATTTGCGTACTTCAGTGTCCGGACGAATGAAGACGTCCGAACCGTCAGATGCGTTGGCGATGCTGACGCGATGTCTTCACCCTCGAACGGAAGGACATCGCTGAGAATGAGCCGCTCGCGCGGCTTCTTTGTCCATGGATCTTCACCAATCACCGCACGCCTGAAAAGCAGCCACGCGCCGGCCTCCTGGCCGGAATTGAAGGCCGCGCGCCGGATAGCCGTGCCAAGGCGGTTGGGTATGATGATATCCCGCAGCATTAGGCCGCCTCCGCCAGTGCATGTTCAACGCGCTTCAGCATGGTCCAGATGCCGTCCTTGCCAGCGCGCCATTCATTGTTATGGCGCGACCACCTTTGCCAGGTCTGCCCCTGAAAGGAGAGCGGAACATCAGCGCAATTGGGGTAGGCGCCGCGTGCGACAAGCCGAAGCCAGGGCAGACAATAGAACATGTCAGGAGGGGCATCCGGATAGCCGGGCGGAAGCATGATCAGAATGTCAGCCAGTTCCACATCATAGCGCCCCTTCGGGAGGTCGACGGCCTTGAGGATGATTGCCGTTTGTCCCGCTTCGTGTGCGAGCTCGTACCGGTAGCCCTGTTCGGAAAGATAGCGCTGATCGGCTTGGGGAAGGGCGGGGCCTGCGTCTCCGGCAGTGGTTTGGGCAATGACCGTGAAGAAGCGCTCGAGCCCAGGTTCACTGAGATCAATGATGTCTTCATTCGCCAGTTCAATATCTTCGCTTCCGCGCACTTCACGCCAGAGTGCATATTTGTCAGGGTCAACCCCGGCGATTTGCTTCAGCTTGAGGCCCGTAATCAGCTGAGCGCCCCATTCGATGCGCTCACCATCGATGACCAAGCGATAGGAAGCGCTGCTGTCGAACGTCAAGAACCGCTCAACGCCGGGCTGTGTCAGGTCAACGGTTTCATCGAGGCGAATTTCCTCGAACCCACCATTGGCAAGCTTCAGAAAGACAAGATGTTCGTCGATCGGCCGTTTGCCGCTGAGCCTCAGGAGCTGGCTTCCGGTCAGTTTGGGATCGTCCACATTATAGGACCGGTCGTCGATGCGGATCTTGAAGTAGCGGTCGGCCGTCACCGGCTGGCCGCAGCGAGCAGCCGTTTCCAGGTCGAAATATTCAGGGTTCTGGGAGGTCATGATTGGATTTCCTTTGTTGCACCGGGCAACGTCAGTGCCCACGTAAACAAAGGCTCGCCGCACGGCTGAATTCGGACAGTTTTCAAAGTTGTCCGAATGCAGGGTTGCGGCGCGCATAGATGAGTATGGGTATACTATGAGCTGGAGCTGGAGCATGAGCGCCGCTGACGCTGCACGAAAGCGGTCCGCAGAAGACTGCAAAGACGAGATTGAGGAGGTCAGTCGCCATCAGGGTGACCGCCTGCTCCTAATTTCGAGGTACTTTGCGGCGCGTGCGCGTCTCAGCCCTGAGGATCTCCTGCAGGAGGCCCTGACAAGAGTGCTTTGTGGAGATCGCCAGAGGCCTCCGGATGTTGACATTGTCGCTTTTCTTGGCGGTGTCATGAAGAGTATTGCAAGTTCAGAAGTGCGAAAGCGCGCCCGCCGTGAAGACGCAGGGTATGCTGAGACGCCGGCGGATCTCGGCTTGTTCGCCGATACGGTTAGCGATGGCCGGGCGGGTGTTGAAGACACTATCTGCCGGGACGAGCATGACGCGGCATTTCATGCCTGGTTGTATGAGCAATTCGACGATGACGAGACCCAGCTGGTTTTGCTGGGCGTGTTTGAAGGGCTGTCAGGTGAAGAGCTTTGCGTGCAGACAGGTGTCTCAAAGGACCAGCTCGCCACCATCAGGCGAAGGATTCGCCGCAAGATAAGTGAATTCGAAGGTCGGAGAGGATCATGACCGAATCTAAAAAGCGCGACGAGCTCGACCGTCTGGACGACGCTGTGCTCGACGACATTGTCGGCATGACCAATGCGGAGGTTCAACAAGAACTGGAATCTCTCGGTTTCAAGTCTGGCGATGGCCTATCCGTGTTTGAGCGTGCCTTGATTGCGGCGAAAGGGCGGGCAGGCTTTGTTGAGTTCAGGAAAGCCAGGGTTGAGTTCCTGGAAGATCGACGAAAGCGAGAGGCTCGTAGCCGGCCTCAAGCCCCAGACGAGGCGCGTGCATTCCTGCACCGGGTCCAATCAGAACTGAGCGAACTGACGATCGCGGCCAGAAATGCGGACGGGTCGGAGCTCTCGGACAGGGATGCCCTGGCGCAGCTTGAAGATGTTTTGGAGCTGCTTGAGGAGCTCAATATAGACTTGGGCGATGAAAGCGAAAAGTGACGGTCTTTCTGCGTCCTGAACTCCTTATGCAACGCTACGGCATTACCTCGCCCGAGCAGATTGATCTGGAGGCGTTGGCCTGGCTGCTGAAGGCGAGGGTCCGGTACCGTCCTCTGGACGGGTGCGAAGCGCAGATCATGGGCATCCGCGACAGGGCGATCATCACAATTGATGATCGGGGCGGGCCCGAACGCGCGCGCTTCTCGCTCGGACATGAAATTGGCCACTGGCAATGCCACAAGAACCAGAACCTGCATTGCTCGAAAGACGTGATTGGCTCGACCCGGGATACCGGCTCAGGGAAAGAGCGGCAGGCCGATAGTTATTCTGCCGGACTGCTCATGCCGAGATATATGTTCGAGCCCAGGGTTAAATCGTATGATCGACCATCATTTCGTTCGATCGGCGAGCTTGCGGCTGAATTCCGAACCAGTCGTACAGCGACAGCGCTTCGTTTCGTTGACACCGATCCACTCTATTCAATCCTGATTTGCTACGGCCCAAAGGGCCGGATCTGGTACCGGAAATCCAGGAACTGGCCCTCGACCCTGGTCCCTGCCAAGGAAGTTGGCGCGGACTCGGACGTACTGGGTCTCCTGTTCGAGCGGTGCACTGAAGCGCGCGACACGCGCCGCGTGCCTGCCAGCACCTATTTCAATGGCAATGACCTCCAAGAAGAGGAGATCTTCGCGCACGCAGTGCGCGCTGGAGCGAGCGATGAGCCCGCCGGACGGAGTGTCATGGTCCTGATAGTACCTGTCAGGACCCGTCTGATCGACCTCGCGGAGCGCAGAAACGGATGGTAAACTAGGATGCTTTGCCGAGCGGCGGTGCGCGCATTGCCTCCCTGGTAAGCTCTTAGGGATTTTGCTTTTGATTCTTGATGCAGGGAGATCGGCCATTAGAGGTTCCAACTCCCGAGGAGCATTTAAATGAACAAAGCTTAGCTAGAGCTTTTCGCTCAAAGTTGCTGCTTGAACCGTATTGGATACGACAGCCTCTGCGAAATTTTTCCGGATGTAGTCGCCCGGATACCGGGGGCGCCCCGCGCGAATGGAATAGGGTGGCCATTGTCCGCGTGCGCGACGCTTTTCCAACCCTGCCAGGGACCATCCTGTCAATTCTGAGCACTGTTTCGGTGTCAGCCAGTTTGTCTCCTCAACAAAATCGGCGTCGTGGAGCCTGCTTCTCATCATTTGACTTTACTCCTTGTACTGTTGGCGTGCTGGCAGCATCGCTTCCCAACTCACAGTTCCCGGTCAAGGCGCCGTCCGGGAAGGCGCATTTAAGACCTCCGCGCGATGCTTTCGATCTGTGATCCTGTGGCGAGGCAGACGACTCGGCTGCTGCGCATCTCTATTGTTTCGGACGGTTCCAAACGAGGACGCCGGTGCCTTCCTTTTCGTTTTCGAAGAAGGCTGCGCGCATCGGCTGGGCAAAGCTCGGATCATCGAATTTTACGGCGAGGTATGGGGTTTCGCCATCCTTCGAGTCCTGACGCCAGGCGGCGCCGAGCTCTGCGCCGCCGGCGTATAGCCGGAAATCAGGCGTGTCCTTGCTCTTTCCCTTTTCCCTGTTGGGGACAAGCTGTGCCTTCACGTTGATGGTCATGGTACGGATGGTCCCGGTCCAGGCTCCGTCCTTCAGGGTAAATGCGCCGATCTGTGCCATGGGTCAGTCTCCTTTGCTGGCATTGGTGGGCAGGGCCTTCCGGGCCCGTCTGAACCCGGCATCTGACGCCAGGAACATCTCGATCATGGCGGCGGCGAGCGTTTCGCTACGCTCTGCTTCGCCATAAGCTTCTTGGTAGACTGCGGCATAATCTTGCAGCGCGGCCGCTGTCTCCGGATCAAGTGCGAGGGTGAGCCTCACCGGCGTGCGGTCGGCGAGTTTTGCAAGGCGGAGGTTCATGGGGCCGCCTCCTGAAAGGGGCGAAGGACGAGATCCTTGGTGACGATGACACGGACTGGCCAGCCGGGACGGATGGTGATCGAAGGCTGGACGCTGAGGCTTCGATCAACGGCCCGCTGGCCCGCTTCGTTGATCGTGTCGGTTGTTCCGCGACGGATCGCACGTTCGATGTCGCCGTCGTCGCCTGGCCCGAGTTCAGCGCCGATGCCGAGCAGGGTCGCGAGACCGGCGGCCGCGAACACCTTATCCCAATGTTGATCGGTCCTGTCTTTCAGGCCGGCGTAGCCGGAGGCGTCGCTCCCCGGCTCAGAAATCGTGATCGAGCTGCCATCGGGCATCAGGATCCGGTCCCAGACGACGAGTGCGCGGTCCTGGCCGAACGAGACCTCCGACTGATAGCGGCCGATCAGGCGGCTGCCCTGCGGGATCAGGAGGTGCTGGCCGCGCACGGTGTCGTAGACGTTCTGCGTGACCTGCGCGATCACCGTGCCGGGAAGGTCCGAGTTGATGCCGGTGACAAGGCTCGCCGGGATCAGAGAGCCTGCCATCAGCTGGTATGGCGAAAGCGGGTCCTGCACCCGGTCCGGATTGTAGACCGGGCTTGAGGCCGGCTCACGGGAAAACGCGGCCTTGCGAGACTGGAGGTTCGGGTCTGGCTCGTTGCTTGATGCGGCGTTCGGGGATTGCCGTGTGAGAGCGAGGAGCTGCGAAGACAGGTCGAAACCAGGCTCCGGAGTAGGCTGCGCTGAAGTTGGCGGCGCACCGGCCCCGCCAAGGCGGAACAGGAGTGGCGCGCGGGCAGCCTCTTCAGCTTGAGCAGCGGCTTCAAGCCGCGCGGTGCGGACAGCTTCGTCTTCCGGACGCGTGCGAAAATCCGTGCGGTACTCGGTCTGGAACTCTGTTTCGATGCCGTAAGCCTGCTCGGCGGCGAGAATGGTCGAGCCGAGATCGCCGGAGAGCGGCGCCCCTAGCACCGGCACATCCGCAAGCGCCGTATAGTCTGCCGGTAGCGCCGAGAACCCGTCGGGCTTGCGTTTGCCGGCCATGACCAGCTCTTCCTGCTGGACCGGCTTTGCAGGACGCGGCGGCGCGAGCGCAATCGAGGTTGCCGCAAAGAGGCCAAGCGCGCCGAGGCCTGCACCGGCCATCAGGAGTTTGCGGTTGATCCGTGTGGCGGGCTTCGGCGCCGAGCGGATCTGCAGTTGCTTTGCTGCTTCCTTGAATGGGGGAGGTTCGGTCATCGGCTCAACCTCCGAACCAGCGGGACTTCTGCGCCGCGCTTACTTTCGAAATCCGCACGACTGTCTGGGGCCTTGTCCCGTGGCGCAGCTCGGCGGCGCCAAACAGCCGGTCGACGATGTAGTAGGCCCCGCGGACCCGGTAGTTGACGAGTTCGGCCTCTCCTTCGGATGACAGGACAAAGAGCGGCGGCATCTCGGAAGCAGAAATTGCTGCCGGCATCTGGATGAACACCTGGCGCCCGTCATCGAACACACGGACGGGTTTCCAGTCCGGCGTATCGCCCGTGACGCGGTAGTCGAAGTTCAGGGTCTCGAGGCTGAGGCCGCGTTCGATCGAGACGGCGTCCTCTGCGGCAGCGCTCGTGTTGCGGGCCGTGAGGCCCGCCAGCTCATCCTGCGGATAGCGCCAGGAGAGCGCTGCCATGTACGTCGATGCGGTCGATTCCAGTTCGAGGTGATAGGTCCGTCGGTCGGTCGCGATCATCAGGTTGGTGCGCAGGCCCGTCGCAACAGGCTTGACCAGGATATGCGCACGGGCCGCGCTGCCGGAACCGGACGCGGTGTCCCCGACGACCCAGCGCACCGTGTCCCCCGCCGAGACCGACACGAGGCTTTCTCCCGGCTGAAGCGCAACATCCGTGACCTGGCCTGGGCTGGCATAGAGGCGGTAGAGCGCACCTTCCGTATAAGGATAGATCTGGACGGCATTGACGAAGCCGTCGGAGGAGGGCTCGACCACCGCGCCGGCGCGGCCTTCCTTGATGGCGGCTGCAGGTGTTTGCGGACTTTTCTTGCCGGGCTCTGGGTCAAGAGGCTTGAGCTGGCCTGGCAGGGGAAGCGCGATGGCCGTTTCGACAATCTCCACTCGTTCGGGCTTTGGCTCTGCCAGTGGGATAGCCGCGATAAAGGTGCCGGTATCGATGACCGGCTCTGGTGGCAGCGGCGTGGCGCAGGCCGCGAGCAGGGCGGTAGCCGATGAGGCAAGCAGGAACCGGGTCATTGTCTTTCTCCTGTGACAAGGTCTTCGCTCCAGCTGAGCGAGCGGACATAAAGGCCGAGGGGGTTGGCGCGCAGGGTCTCGGCATCTTTCGGCGGCTGGACCGTGATCGTGAAAACACCCGTGAACCGCTTCGCGCCGGTGAGCGCGCCGCCCTCATAGGTTTTCTCGATCCAGCGGCCCTGGAAGCTTTCTTCGCTGACACGGACGATGCTGACGACATCGACCGTGCGTGAGCGCCGGCCGATCGCCGCAAACGGATCATTCTCGCGGGCATACTCTGAGAGCGTGGTGGCGGCTGCCGGTCCGGCGAAGGTGTAGGCTTTGAGCCAGTTCCCCCGGACAACCACCGGATCGATCGACAGGCTGCGCACAAAGGTGATGAACCCGGCGAGATGATGCGCGATCTGCGCGTCAGACGGCGTGTAGGTCTCGGTGGCTGGCCCGATGGCCTTCGCCGCGCCGGTCTCGTCAACTTCGACGACATAGGGCGTCACCGTCGACTGCAGGCTCCGCCAGATCAGCGCGCCGGATGTGGCGAACGAGAGCGTAAGGCACCCGAGTGCCATCAGCCGCCAGTTCTTCGCCTGGACCCGGGCCGAGCCAATGCGCTCATCCCAGACCTGTCCGGCTTTCTGGTAGGGCGTCTCGGGATAGGGCGACGTGCCATAGTGAGCGGTTGGGCGTTTGAAGCGCATGGGGTTACTCGTCCTTGTCTTTCAGAGAGGGGGCGGCGCCCGAAGAGCCGCGATCGCCGTCGCGCAGGCTGTGCATGGCGAGCTGGCGGGCTTCGCCGAGCCTTTGGGAGGCGCGCATGCCGCGCGCCCAGCCAGGGCTCTTCTCGGGCGATGAGGCGGATGGGCTCTCGGCAGTGGATGAGCTTGAGCCGCCGGTGCTTTCGAACGTGCCGCGGGCGCCGCGCCGGTAAGCATCGCGCACAGCGCTGGCTGGGCCGGAGGCCGCGCGGCGCACCGTGTCCCCAGCCGCCTGGGCGACGCCGCCAATTCCAGCGGCAAAGCCAGCAGCGTCGGACTTTCCGGAAGCGGTTGATCCAAGATCGAACGCCGTGCGGGCGCCGCCCGCCATCGAGGCGCCAGCTTTGACGGCGCTTGCCGCGCCGCCTGCGGCGGCGCCCAGCGCGCCCCTGGCACCGAGACCTGCGGCGACCGTTCCGGCCGCGACACCTGCCGCCGCGCCAATAGCCGAGCCCGCGCCCAGCTGCGGGGCGCCGGTGATCAGGCCCGAAGCCATGCCGGGGCCGAACACGCCCATCCAGAGGAAGACGGTCGCCGCGAGCACGGTGCCCATGACTTCGGCAAGCGTGACATCGTCTGTTCCGGCGAACGCCTCGGTGAT
>LNFC01000008.1 GCA_001464545.1 Acidobacteria bacterium Ga0077551 | reverse complement strand
GTCAGCTTGAACTCAAGGATCGAGACGAAGAGCTGCACCGCGAGAACAAAGAACGCGATCAGGATCACCGCCCAGGCAATCAGCAGCACGGCGATCAGGATGAAGTTCTCGAAGAAGGCGATGGGCCCCATCATCTCGCCGGCCTCTTCAAGCAGCGGCAGCGCGGCGCCGTATCCGACGCCCGCGATATAGCCGGGCCGCATCAGGTCTTCGGCCGTGATCAGGCTGGATCCCGCTTTGAGGCCCAGCCCGGCGAAACTGTCGAAGATGATCTGGGAGAGCCCGGCGAAATTGCCGAGCAGGAACGCAAAGAAGCCGACATAGAGGACTTTCTTGATCAGCCCTGCGATCACATCGGCGTTCTGCGACAGCGCCCAGAAGAGGCCCGCGAGCGTGATGTCGATGACGATCAGTGTCGAAGTGAGGTAGGCGACATCGCCCTGCAGGAGCCCGAATCCGCTATCGATGTAGCGGATAAAGGTTTCGAGGAACCGGTCGATGACATCCATCTCTTCCATGGGCGTTATTCTCCGGTGCCGAGGAATGTTTGCAGGCGCGCGCGGCCGCGCTCGGCTTCCGCAAGCTTGCGGGCTTCCTCCAGCGCTTCGGCGCGGTGCTGGGCGGCGAGCATCGCCTCGATCTGCATCAGCTGCTGGTTGGTCATCGCGCTGAGCTCGTTGCCAGCCTGCGCGGCCTGCAGCGCGCCGACAGCGTCCTGGCTTTGCGTGACGAGGCTGCGGATGGCGCCCGCATC
>LNFC01000007.1 GCA_001464545.1 Acidobacteria bacterium Ga0077551 | reverse complement strand
TTTACCGTGCTTTCGACCCCCTTCGCGGCGCGCGCTCGGTGCTCGTCTGGGGGCCTGACGAGGCGGATCAGCTGACCTTGTCGCGCCCGGTGATGACCGACAATTTCGAGGGCCTTGCCGCCCGGGTGCTGGAAACCGGCGAACTGCGCCTCTGGATTGTGTCCGACAACAATTTTTCGAAAATGCAGCGGACGCTCATCTATGCTTTCGACGTGCCCCTCTGAAGCCCGATTGGAACAAGCCCCCTTCCCATCCGGCCGCTCGCCCCCTACATTGAGGGTTCACAAGGGCTGCGACGCGCGCAGGGACTGATCTCCAGCGACCTTACTTTCCATCAGGGAGTTGGCACTCTGGTTCGGGCCGTGGCCCGGGCTCACCTGACACCCACCTAGTCTCTAGGTCGATGGGAGTGAAATGTGCCCGGCGGCGATTGCGGTTCTTGTGTCCCTTCTTCGGTGACGGCGCCTTGAAGCCTCGCTAGAAGGCCCCATGAGCATCGAAGACGACAAGACGAACCTGCGCCACCGCATGCGCACGCTGCGCGCCGAAGCGGCCGCACGCGATCCGGACGCAGCTGAAAAGCTCGCCGCGATCTTTCCGATGAAGCTGCTGGAGCGCTACGGACAGGTCGTCTCGGCGTATGTGCCGATCAACGAAGAACTCGACCCCATGCCCCTGCTGGAGCGCCTGTCCCGCGCCGGCGCCGAAACCTGCCTGCCGCGCATGACGCCCAGCGGCATCAGCTGGCGCCTCTGGTCGCCGGGCGAACCATTGGAGCGGCGGGGCTTTGGCCTGTCCGAGCCGCCCGAAGACGCGCCGGAAGCCACGCCTACTCTCGTCCTCACGCCTCTTCTCGCCTTCGACACGCAGGGTAACCGTCTCGGCTATGGCCGCGGGCACTACGACCAGGCACTTTCGGTGCTGCGTTCGAAAGGCCGCGCCTTTGCGTGCGCCATCGCCTACGCCGCCCAGCAGATCGACCGCGTGCCCGCCGAACCCCATGACCAGCCGCTGGACTGGGCTGTCACGCCCATCGGCTCGGTACCCCTGTTCATGATGCGCAACCGGTCGGCCCTGACGGCCCCGGCGCCAGACGGCGGTACATCAGCATAAGTTAAATAGGCTGGCGCAAAATTTGCTGGTTAGCGAAGGGTTAATTCGAGGCCTTTCGCTTGTCCCATGACGTTCAGCATAATGCCGCCGCCTGGCGCCGCCCGGACCCGGGTGCGGATACGCTTGTTGCCGCAAGCTGGCTCGCCATCCTGGTGGTCTCGTTCTTGTTGCTACGCCCGGCCACACTGCCGCAAACGTCCCATCCCAAAACTGAACCAGCGATCATCGCAGCCGCTGACATCGCACCTGCCATGGTTAAGGCAGAGCCGGACTTTTACCCTTGGGTTCGCCCGGGAGAACCCGCTCCCACCACGGCCGGTGTCCGCCCCTGGTCAGAACCGGTAAAGCCCAATCGCAGCGGCTTCTTCACCCGCCTGAATACGCCGCTGCAGGACCATGTCTTCAGCGCATCCAACCACGGCAATGCCGACAGCTTCTATGGCGGCGACTGGGTGCCGGAAAACATTGCCAGCCGGAATGGCGGCGCCTTCCTGGAAGTGCGGCGCGAAGTGCGCAGCGGGGAGCCCTACACGGCCGCTGAAATGCAATCGAGCGGCAAGTTCCAGTATGGCCGCTATGAAACGATCATGCAGCCCGCGCGAGGCTCCGGCCTCGTGACCGCCTTCTTCACCTATACAGGGCCCTGGTTCGGCGACCCGCACGACGAGATCGACATCGAGTTTCTCGGGTCGGACACGACCAAGATCCACTTCAACTATTTCAAGAACGGCAAGAGCATAAAACCGGCAACGTTCGACCTGCCCTTCGACGCTGCCAGCAAACCGCATCTCTACGCCTTCGAATGGCGCCCTGATGGCGTGACCTGGTTTGTCGAAGGCGTACCGATCTATGCTACCGAAGCCGGCGATCCCGGCGTGCCGCTCGCCCCGGGCAAGGTGATGTTCAGCGCCTGGACCGGCAAGCCCAGAATGGAAGGCTGGCACGGCAAACGGCTGTTCCGGGACGGCGCCGGGGCGCAGTTCAACTGCGTGTCATTCACGCCGCTGGGGCATGACACGCCCAAGTGCAGCGACAACTACCGCTCTGGCGGCGGCGGCGCAGGCTCAACCGGCGCGCGCTGAGCCGCGCTTCAGCCTTTGCTGTCGCGCGCGATTTCCTCGCGGGCGACGGGCAGCAGCCGGGCCAGTTCTTCCTTGACCTGGGCTTCGGTGCGGGTGACGCCTGCGGCCGAAAGATCAGCCAGAATCTTCCGGATGACGTCGCCGTCGCCGGCTTCTTCCAGATCGGCGACCACAACGCTCTTGGCGTAGGCTTCGGCCTCGGCTCCGGAGACACCCATCAAACCAGCCGCCCAGAGGCCGAGAAGCTTGTTGCGGCGGGCGGTGACGCGCATCTGGGACTGCTGATCCATGGCATAGCGGGCTTCCTCAGCGCGTTCACGATCATCGAATGAGCTCATGGAAGTACCCTTTTCTGCGGCCGGTGTAAGAGGTTTGAGGGCCATATAGGTGCGCGGGTGGCATGTTCGCAATAATTGTTTCTGCCTGCGACTTGGCGTAACAGTCGCGCCTTCAGGGGTGCGCGCCGGTGATTCCGCCGGTCCGGGCTTCCCTACGGACTACAGGAAGGGCCGGATCAAGATGAGCAAACGGCGCATCGTCTATGAGGGAAAAGCGAAAATCCTCTATGAGGGGCCGGAACCCGGCACGCTGATCCAGTACTTCAAGGACGACACAACGGCCTTCGATGCCCAGAAGAAAGCCGTGCTCGACGGCAAGGGCGTGCTGAACAACCGCATCAGCGAGTTCATCATGACCCAGCTGAGCGCCATCGGCATTCCGACCCACTTCATCCGCCGCCTCAACATGCGCGAGCAGCTGATCCGAAAGGTCGAGATCATCCCGCTCGAGGTTGTCGTGCGCAACATCGCTGCCGGCTCCCTGTCAACCCGCCTCGGCATGCCCGAGGGCCAGCAACTGCCGCGCCCGCTTGTCGAGTTCTACTACAAGAGCGACGCCTTGCATGACCCGATGGTTTCCGAAGAACACATCGCCGCCTTCGGCTGGGCGACGCCCCAGGAGTATGACGACATCATCGCCCTCGCCCTGCGCGTGAACGATTACATGTCCGGCCTGTTCGCCGGCGCCGGTATCCGCCTGGTCGACTTCAAGATCGAGTTCGGCCGGTATTTCGAGAACGATCACGACATGCCGCGCATCCTGCTGGCCGACGAGATCAGCCCGGACAGCTGCCGTCTGTGGGACTACAAGACCGGCGAGAAGCTGGACAAGGACCGTTTCCGCCGCGATCTCGGCGGCGTGACGGAAGCCTATGCCGAAGTTGCGCGCCGTCTTGGGATCATCAAGGAATCGGGCGACACTGACAATGTCGTCAGCTTCACCGGAGGCAGCAAATGAAAGCCGTTGTCCACGTCTCCCTGAAAGCCGGCGTGCTGGACCCGCAAGGCAAGGCGGTCGCCGACACGCTGGCCCGCATGGGCTATGGCGAAGTCGAAGCCGCGCGCGTCGGCAAGGTGATCGAGCTTGAACTCGAGGACGGTCTCGCCAAGGCGGACGCTGAAAAGCGCGTCAAGGAAATGTGCGAGAAGCTGCTCGCCAACACCGTGATCGAAAGCTACCGGATCGACGTGCTCGCCTAGGCGGCCATTCACAATCGAACACGCTTTCCGGGCGCTCCCAGGCGGTGCGCCCGGTTTGCGTTTGGCCGTGGATTTTTGATAGATCCGTGGGCGGAGGTGTTGCGCAAGGTTCGGGGGAGGATTTCAGAACGGCTTGACGGGGATGGGTTTTATTTTTCCGAAGCCGCGTTTCCTGTAGGCGCAAGTCGTCTTCCGCGCTCGCCAGATGGGCTCATGCTGTTGCAGGCTTTGTATACCGCGTGTCGATTCTCTCTCATTGATTCTCATTTTTTATCACTTCGTATCGTTTGTTTATCGCTGGCTCTCGGGGGTGTCGGATTTCGGCCTTTGGCCTCTATCCGACCTACGGTGTGGGGATATGCGGAGTATAACCCCGCCGGGAGGGGTGTCGGACAAGTTTTCCGGAGGAAACTTTCGAGCGCTTGAGGCGACTGGGGATTTTGTTTCGGGAGGGGGCGGGTTTGGTTGCGCAAGCCTGCAATAGTTTACGCGGGATTCATGAACTCACCCCATTAGTGAGCGAATGATCACTTGCAAACTGCCTGCCCGCCTGCTATATCGATCTCTGCAAACCGGAGACTTTCCGCATGGCCAAATCCGCCGCCCTGCCCCCGCAGCCTGACAAGAAGCCGCGCGTGCGCAACGCCAAGCCGAAGATCGAGCGTGCCGCGCTGAAGCTGTTCATCCACGAAGGCGTGGACGCGGCCACGACGCGCGAGATCGCCGACAAGGCCGGCGTGTCGGAAGGCGCGCTGTATCGCCACTATAAGGGCAAGGACGAACTGGCCCTGTCGCTGTTCCAGGCGACGCACAACCGGCTGTCGCAGTTGATCGCGGAAGCGCTGACAGGAACTGGCAGCCTCGATGTGAAAGTGAATGCCGCTGTCACCGCCTATTGCAAGCTGGCGGATGAGGATTTCCTCCTGTTCTCCTTCCATCTTGTTTCGATGAACCGCTACCTTCCCTATGACAAACGCCGCGAGGACGATCCGGTTTCGGTTACCGAGCGGATCATCAGTGGGCTGATGGCGGCCGGAACAATCCCCAAGGGTGACCCGGCGCTCAAGGCGGCCATGGCCCTCGGCGTCGTGATGCAGGCGGGCCAGAACAAGATCTACAACCGCCTGCCCGGCCCCCTGTTGCAGCATGCTCCGGCGCTCGCCCGCGCCGTGCTGGCCGTGCTGAAATCTGCCTGATCCTTCGTCTACGGAGCATCCTTACATGCGCGGTACTCTCTTCCAGATCGCCTATTACGCGCTCTCGGTATTCTACATCCTTGCGTCTCTTCCGTTCCTCGCCTGGCCGGGACACGGGCCGGTGCGGGCCATAATCAAGAGCTATACGCGCTCCATGAACCTTGCGCTGCGCCTGATCGCGGGCATCCGCAAGAAGGTGCGCGGACGTGACCGGCTGCCGGCGGGCGCGTTTGTCGTTGCGGCGAAACACCAGAGCTGGGGCGACGGTTTCCTTGTCTATCCGGAAGTGCCCAACCTCGCCTTTGTGACCGGCGATCACCTTGAACGCTTCCCCCTCGTCTCGGGCATCCTCAAGAAGCTCGGCGCGATCGTCATCGACACCTGCGGCGGCGGCGAGAAGAAGGCCTCCTCCCTCGCCAACGGCATGGAGAAGGCAAAGGAAGATGGCCGCCGCGTGCTGATCTACCCGGAAGGTCACCTCGCCCCGATCGGCTACCATTTCCGCTATAAATCCGGCGTATGGCATATGGCCGAGGCGATGGGCGTGCCTGTCGTGCCGGTCGCAACGAATATCGGCGTCTTCTGGCAGCAGCAGGAAAAACCGAAGCGCGCCGGCACCGCCGTGATCGAATTCCTCGACCCGATCCCGCCCGGCCTGCCGAAGGAAGAGTTCATTGCGCGCCTGACCGAAGCCGTAGAGGCGCGGACGGCCGAGCTGGTCGCAGAAGCCACCGGCCAGCCCGTGCGCCGCGCCACGCTGATCCCCGATCCGCCGAACGGCATGGAAGCGAAACCGACGGCGGACAATCTGGCTGCGTTCGAGAAGGCTTGAAGCCCCTCCCCTCCCACGCCCTTTGGGCGCGGGCCCCTCCTCTCCCGCCAGCGGGAGAGGGGTTCAAGAAAGAAGCGCTACCCGCCAGATTGTACACTTTTCTTCGATCCCGCGCGCCGCATGGGCGGGGCTGGTCGATGGCAACGCCTGAACGCGTGCGCCCACCGGCAGGCAACGTGCCGCATACTTGCGGAAGGTCGCCGCTGCCTTGCCGCCATTGAGGCCAATGCGGCGGATCGCCGGATGCGCTGCGAAGAAGCCGGCGAAATCATTTGGAACTTCACTGCGGATGTCAGCGTCAAGGCTGCCTTCCCGGACACATGATTGCAGCACGTCCCATATGGCAACGCCGCTCGCTTTCAGCGCCGACACACGCTCCGCATACGGCAGGTCCGGCCCCGCGCCATACAGCGCGCCCATGATCGGCCAGAACGCATTGCGGGGATGCGCATAATACTGGCCGGCCTCCAGCGAGGCGATGCCGGGCATGCTTCCAAGGATCAGGGTATGCGCATCCGGCGCCGCGATCGGCGCGAAGCTTCGAACGATCATTCCGCCGTGGCGGGCACGATGGTGACGCTCTCGCCGCAGCCGCAGGCGTCGGTCTGGTTCGGATTGCGGAACACGAACTTCTCGTGCAGCGGGGTGACCTCGTAATCGAGTTCGCTGCCGAGCAGGAACAACACGGCCTTCGCATCGATCACGATGGTGACGCCGTTATCCTCGACCACTTCGTCCAGCGGAGCCGGCGCGGCGGCATAGTCCATGACGTACTCCATGCCCGCGCAGCCGCCATTCTTCACGCCGACCCGCAGGTAGCCAAGGCCGCGCTCATCCATGATCTCGCGCACACGCAAGGCGGCGGAATCGGAGAGTTTCACGGGTTTCGGTCGGGGTCGTCTGGCCATGGGCTATAGATGGGGCCGGAACCCCTTTCCTTCAATCAGAGCATGTTCAGGGCGAGGCGCGCTTCGTCGGACATCCGCGCGGGCGTCCAGGGCGGGTCGAACGTCAGGCGCACCTCGACATCGGCCACGCCTTCCACCGTCTTGGCGGCGTTCTCGATCCAGCCCGGCATGTCGCCGGCGACCGGGCAGCCGGGGGCGGTCAGCGTCATCTCGATATCGACCTTGCGGTCATCATCGATGTCGACCTTGTAGATCAGACCGAGCTCATAGACGTCCACGGGGATTTCAGGGTCGAACACGGTCTTGAACGCGGCAATCAGCTCGTCCGTCATCCGGTCGAGTTCTGCCTGGGGAATCGCCGATGCTTCGGGCGTTTCCGCCGCGTTCATCGTGTCCCGGGATGCCATATCGTCTGCCATGTGGCTTCCTATACCAGCATTTTCCGCGCCTTGGCGAGCGCTTCGGCGAAGGCATCGACCTCCGCTACCGTGTTATATAGGGCGAAACTCGCCCGTGCAGTGGCCGAAACGCCCAGATGCTGCATCAAAGGCTGCGCGCAGTGGTGGCCCGCGCGGATCGCGACCCCGTAACGGTCGAGAATCTGGGCCAGGTCGTGCGGGTGGGCGCCTTCGAGGCTGAAGGACAGGACCGCTCCTTTGCCCGGCGATTCGCCGTGCACTTTCAGGCCGTTGATGCCCCGCAAAGCCTCGCGGGCGCGGGTGTAGAGCGCATGTTCGTGGGCGGCCACTTCGGCGGGCTCGAACTGCCCCATCCAGCGCAGCGCGGCGCCGAGGCCGATGGCCTCGAGGATCGGCGGTGTGCCGGCTTCGAACTTGTGCGGCGCGGTGTTGTAGGTGATCCGGTCGGTCTCGACGACTTCGATCATCTCGCCGCCGCCCTGGTAGGGCCGAGCTTTGGCGAGCGCTTCTGTGGTGCCGTAGAGCGCGCCGATGCCCGTGGGGCCATAGAGCTTGTGGCCGGTCATCACGTACCAGTCGCAGCCGAGCGCCTGCACATCGACCTTCAGGTGAACTGCCGCCTGGCTGCCATCGATGAGGATTTCGGCGCCCGCCGCATGGGCGAGTTTTGTGATCGCCGCCACATCCGTCACCGTGCCCAGCACGTTGCTCATGTGGGTGATGGCGACCATCTTCGTCTTCGGCCCGATGGCAGCGCGCATCGCGTCCATGTCGAGCGAGCCATCTTCGGTGAGCCCCGCCCAGCGCAGCACGGCGCCGTGGCGTTCGCGCAGGAAATGCCAGGGCACGATATTGGAATGGTGCTCCATGATCGACAGCACGATCTCGTCGCCCGGCTGGATCCGCGCGCCGAGCGCGGCGGCGACGAGGTTGATGCCCTCAGTCGAGCCCTTGGTGAAGATCACATTGTCCGTGGACGGCGCATTCAGGAAAGCGCGCACGCTCTCGCGCGCGGCCTCGTACGCCTCGGTCGTCTCGTTCGCCAGGGTATGCAGGCCCCGGTGCACGTTGGCATAGGCCGTGCGCATCTGGTTCGCCATCGCGTCGATCACGGCGTCCGGCTTTTGCGCACTGGCCGCATTGTCGAGATAGACAAGCGGATGCCCGTTCACCTGCCGTGACAGGATCGGGAATTCGGCACGAATGGCGGGAAAGTCGAGCTTACGCGGCATGGTTCAGCCAGGCCTGCGCCTCGGCGCGCAGCGCGTCTTCGAGATCGCCCGCGCCTTCGAGCGCCTGCGCAATGAAGGCCTCGGTCAGCATCGCCCGTGCCTGCGTCAGCGGAATGCCGCGCTGGCGCAGATAGAACAGCTGCGCCGCATCCAGTGCGCCGGACGTGTTTCCGTGCGCGCACTGGACATCATCGGCGAGGATTTCAAGTTCCGGCTTGGCGAAGACTTCCGCGCCCTCTTCCAGCAGCAGCGCGTTGTGCTGCATCGACGCGTCGGTCTGCTGGCCGGACGTGCGCGGCACATGGAACTTGCCCTGGAACACGCCGCGGCCGCCATCCAGAACGGCGCCCTTGGTCAGCTGGCGCGTCACGCAGGACGGCGCACCGTGGCGCACATGCGTGGTGATATCTGCCTGCAAGCCTGCGCCCGCAAGATAAGCGGCATTGATCGTGGCTTTTGAACCGGTCTCGCGGTGAACCAGTCGCGTCTCGAGACGCGCCACTTTCGCGCCAAACGCCAGGGTCGTCAGGACGCTTTCCGCGCCCGCATCCTGCTCGATGATTGCTGTCACTGCCTGGGCCTCGCCCGCGCCGCCGATCTGGTAGACCGTACGATGGAGGCGCGCGCCCTTGTTCAGCGTGAACTCGACCAGGGCGGTTGAAAGCGCCGCGCCGCCGAGATGGCTTTCCGAGACATGAAGCTCCGCCCCCGGACGAAGCAGGAAGACGATCCGTGCCGAGTTGATCGCGCCCGGGCCTTCAAACACCATGTGCAGGTGCACCGGCGCGCCCGCGCTGACATCCACCAGCAGCGTGCCCGGCGTCTTGCCGCCCGACAGCGCGGCGGCGAGCGCGCCGAGGGGTGCCTCCTCCGCGCCGCCCATCGCCTGCACATCGTCCTTCGCCAGCAGCTTCAATCCGGCAGGCAGCGTGGCCGGCGCCGTATAGCCGGCGGGCGTGAAGCGCAGAGTCGCCACACCTGCCTGCGCCAGAGGATCGCGCACCGGCGCAGCCTTCAGCGCGTCCAGAGACGTCACCGCCGCCTTGAAATCCGTCCAGCGCCAGCCTTCGATGCGCCGCCCCGGCAGGCCCGTCTGCGCAAACGCCTCGAACAGCCGCTCGCGCCGCGCATCTGCCTTCAGCGCCGCAAAGCGCGCGACGAGTTCCAGTTCGGCAATCGTCGGATTACGGATCAAGTCTTTGAGGGCGGTGCTCACACTGCCTCCGCCAGCACGCCGTCATAGCCTTCGGCCTCAAGCCGGTGCGCGAGCTCCGGCCCGCCTGTCTTGATGATGCGGCCCTTGGCGAGCACGTGCACCTTGTCCGGTTTGATATAGTCCAGCAGGCGCTGGTAGTGCGTGATCACCAGCATGCCCCGGTCCGGCGCGCGCAGGGCGTTGACGCCCTCGGCGACCGTACGCAGCGCATCGATGTCGAGCCCGGAATCGGTCTCGTCGAGCACCATGAAGCGCGGCTCCAGCATCATCATCTGGTAGATCTCGAGCCGCTTCTTCTCGCCGCCGGAAAAGCCGACATTCACCGGACGTTTCAGCATCTCGGGATCAAGGCTGAGCACCTTGGCAATCTCGCGGGACTTCTTGATGAAGTCCGGCGCGGAAATCTCCGTCTCGCCGCGCGCCTTGCGCTGCGCGTTCATTGCGGTGCGCACGAACGTCATCACCGGCACGCCGGGGATCTCGACCGGGTACTGGAAGGACAGGAACAGGCCGGCGGCGGCGCGCGCTTCCGGCTCCAGCGCCAGAATGTCCGCGCCGTTCAGCGTCGCGCTGCCCCCGGTGACGGCGTAGCCTTCGCGGCCCGTCAGCACATACGAGAGCGTGGATTTGCCCGCGCCGTTCGGGCCCATGATCGCGTGGACTTCGCCGGTGGGAACAGCCAGCGACAGGCCGTTGAGGATGGTTTTCGCATCCTCGCCTTCGCCGACGGTGGCAGTCAGGTTTTCAATCTTCAACATGCCGGGGATTTAGGGCGCCCCGGGAGGATTTGAAAGCACAAAGCGGAGTTTGCCGCAGGCGCAATACAGGTTTCCCCGAATTTCAGGCGGCCACAGCCATCAGCGGCGCCAGAAATACGGCAACGCAGATCACGGCCAGGGCGGCGAGTTCTTTCAACATGGCTTCCTCCGAACGGCTCGCATCGGCCGCTTCGGGAGGAAAGGCAGCAAGTTCCGGGCCGGATCAGCCCGGGATGGCGGGCACGGACTGGCAGAAAGGCGCCGGGTCCACGCCTTCGGCGACCCTGATAACCTCGCAGGCTGGCACAGTCAGGGTCGGCTCGCCCGGCTCCGGGTCTGCGCGGTTAACCACGGCGGCGATCTCTTCGAGGGCGCCGTTGGAAACCCGGAAATAGCCGGTTTCCCATTCCGAGGCGCTGGAGCGTCCCGAAGCGGCAATCAGGCCTTCCGGCGTGTGTCCGATACTGACACCGCCCAGTTCGCCCGCGCGGAAGAACAGGCCATCGGCGCCTTTCAGCCAGACCGCGTAGCTCGTGTTCACGTTGCCGGTCAGCAGGGGCACCATGATGTCGACCGCGCCGTCGCCGTCGATATCCTCGACATAGGGATAGGTGTAGGCGCTCGTGGCGGTCTCATCGATCAGCTGCAGCGACGTGCCGTCTGCGGCCATGAGTTCAACGCGCAGGGTGCCTTCGCCTTCCGTCATCGGATCGGACGACACGAACACGGCCGGCTCGCCGGCGCCGAGCTCGATCTTGCAGAGGTCAATTTTCGGAATCATCGTGCCGGTCGCCGCCTCGGCCTCCGCGCAGGTCGGCGTGGCCGCCTCGGTTGCCGCAACCACTGTTTCATCCGCAGCCGGAGCAACCTCGGCTGCCGGCGTACACGCGGCGGCCATCACGAAGGCAAGTCCCGCAATTCCCGATTTCATCATTATCCCACACTGCCTTCCAGGCTGACTTCCAAAAGCTTCTGCGCCTCGACGGCGAACTCCATCGGCAATTCCTGCAGCACGTCGCGCACGAAGCCGTTGACGAGCAGGGCGACGGCCTGCTCCTCGCCGATGCCGCGCTGGCGGACGTAGAAGAGCTGGTCTTCCGAGAGTTTCGTCGTTGTCGCCTCGTGTTCCAGCTGCGCATCGGCGCGGCGGTTCTCGATGTAGGGCACGGTATGCGCGCCGCATTTGTCGCCGATCAGCAGGCTGTCGCACTGCGTGAAATTGCGCGCGCCTTCGGCTTTCTTGTGGATCGAGACGAGGCCGCGATAGGTGTTGTCGGACTTGCCGGCCGAGATGCCTTTCGAGATGATCCGGCTCTTCGTGCGTTTGCCGAGATGGATCATCTTGGTGCCGGTATCGGCCTGCTGGCGGCCATTGGTCACCGCGATGGAGTAGAACTCGCCGACGCTGTCATCCCCGCGCAGCACGCAGGACGGATATTTCCAGGTGATCGCCGACCCGGTCTCCACCTGCGTCCAGGAAATCTTGGAGCGCGCGCCCCGGCAATCGCCGCGCTTGGTCACGAAGTTGTAGATGCCGCCCTTGCCGTCCTCATCGCCCGGCCACCAGTTCTGCACGGTCGAATACTTGATCTCGGCATCATCCAGCGCCACCAGTTCGACCACCGCCGCATGCAGCTGGTTCTCGTCGCGCATCGGCGCGGTGCAGCCTTCGAGGTAGGAGACGTAGGCGCCCTCGTCGGCAATGATCAGTGTACGTTCGAACTGGCCGGTGCTTTCCGCGTTCATGCGGAAATAGGTCGACAGCTCCATCGGGCAGCGCACGCCCTTCGGCACATAGACGAACGTGCCGTCCGAGAAGACGGCCGTGTTCAGCGTTGCAAAGTAATTGTCCGTCGCCGGAACAACCGTGCCGAGATACTTGCGGACCAGATCGGGGTACTCGTGCACGGCCTCTGAGATCGACATGAAGATCACGCCGGCCTTTTTCAGCTCCTCGCGGAACGTGGTCGCGACCGAAACGGAATCGAACACGGCGTCCACCGCAATGCGCGGCTTCTCGCGCGCCGTGGCGGCCGTCTCAGCCGCGCCTTCGACGCCGAGCAGCACTTCCGCTTCGCGCAGCGGGATACCCAGCTTGGCGTAGGTGTCGAGAATTTCCTTCGGCACTTCGTCAATGGACTTGTACTTCGCCGCGTTCTTCGGCGCGGCGTAGTAATAGAAGGCCTGATAGTCGATCTTCGGATAGTTCACCCGCGCCCAGACCGGCTCTTCCATCGTCAGCCACCGGCGATAGGCATCGAGGCGCCATTCCAGCAGCCATTCCGGCTCGCCCTTCTTGGCCGAGATGAACCGCACCGTGCTTTCCGAAAGCCCCTTCGGCGCAAACTCCATCTCGATGTCGGTGACAAAGCCTGCCGAATAATTCTCGGACTCAAGCCGCTTCGCCGCCGCGACCGTGCCCGCGTCGATGCCCTCTTTCACCTTCACCTCGGTGCAGGTCTCGTCGTGTTCATCCATGCCGCCGCAGCAATCCATCACTCTCGGTTCCTGTCTCTTTCACGCCGGGCTTCGTCGGCCCTGTCGTAACAATCGACCCGCGCTTTTCCATCGATTTCGTCCTCGCAGGCACTGCGCGCGGCTTCATCATAGACATCATCGAGGATCACGCAGCCCGAAAGTGCGAGCAGGCCCGACAGCACAACAATCCGGAGCACATGGCTTTTGATCTGGGTCATCACACAGTTTCCTTCAGTACAGTTCTCCGGGCGGCCTCGAGCCAGGCGTCCCCGACGCGCTCGAAGTCTTCCGGTTTGGTGTCCCAGCCGAAGCTGGTGCGAATGGCCGATTCCGCAAGGGCGTCATCGGCGCCCATCGCGAGCAGCACAAGCGATCTCTTCACCTTGCCCGACGAGCAGGCCGAGCCCGCCGAAACGCACACGCCCGCGAGATCAAGCGCCATCACCTGGGTTTCCGCCCGGAAACCCGGGCGGGCGAAATTCGAGGTGCCGGCAAGACGGGGCGAGCCCTCGCCGATGACCGTCACGCCGCCCTCGGCTTTGAGGCGGGCTTCCATCGCGTCGCGGGGCTTTGCCAACGCGGCGTACTTCGGCAGGTCGCGCACGGCTGCCTCGGCCGCGGCGCCAAATCCGGCGATGCCCGCGACGTTTTCCGTGCCTGACCGCAGTCCCCGCTCCTGCCCGCCGCCATATTGCAGCGCTTTCAGCGGCGCGCCTGCGCGGTGCCAGAGCGCGCCCACACCCTGCGGGCCGCCGATCTTGTGCGCCGAGAGCGCGATATAATCAGCGCCTAGCAGCGCGGCATTCACCTGAACCTTGCCGAAGGCCTGCACCGCGTCACACACGGTCAAACCACCGGCCCCGCGCACGAGCGCTGCCGCTTCAGACACGGGCTGAAGGATGCCTGTCTCGTTGTTCGCCAGCATCAGCACCAGGATGGGCGTGCCCTTCAGCCCCGCGTCCCAGGCTGCCAGCCGGGCGCCGAGATCTGCGAGGTCAACCCGTCCGTCCGCGCCCACATAGGCCGTCTCCACCGGCACACCGGCATAGGCAGCGGCCTTGCTGGCCGCCTCATGCTCGATGGCGGAGACGATCAGCGTCGCCTTGTCGTCCAGCGCCAGGACGGCGCCCTGGATGGCCAGCGCCAGTGATTCAGTGCCGCCGCTGGTAAACAGGATGTCCGCGGTCCGTGAACCGATGGCCGCGCCGATCTGGCCCCGGGCCTTCTCCACCACGGCACGCGCCGCCCGCCCGGACTGGTGCACCGACGACGGATTCGCCGCGCCCAGCGCCAGCGCCGCCAGCACAGCGTCCCGGGCTTCCGGCCGCATCGGGGCGGTTGCGTTATAGTCGGCATAGATCATGGCTTCTTATATAGGCTTTTCCGGCCGAGGCCGCACCCTGCAGAAAAATTTGCATTTCGCGGCCGATTTGGCCTATCTCGCCCGCTTCACCTGAAAACAGCCGAGGATCAGATGGCAGAAATCATCATTCCGGGCCCGCAAGGGCGGATCGAAGCGCGTTACACCGAGCCCCCATATCCGGGCGCGCCGATCGCGCTGATCCTTCATCCGCACCCAAAAGCGGGCGGAACGATGCAGGATCCGGTCACGATCATGCTTTATCAGCTGTTCGAACGGCATGGTTTCGGCGTCCTGCGCTACAATTCCCGGGGCGTCGGCCGCTCGCAGGGCGTTTATGACCAGGGCATCGGCGAACTCGAAGACGCCGCTTATGTGCTCGACTATGTCGAAAACCTCTCGGAAAGCCCGCGCCTGGTCTGGTGCGCCGGCTATTCGTTCGGGGCCTGGATCACGCTGCAGCTGCTGATGCGCCGCCCGGAAATCGATGGTTTCCTCGCCATCTCCCCGCCGGCCAACCATTACGACCTGTCCTTCCTCGCCCCCTGCCCGGCCTCAGGCCTGATCGTGGCGGGCGACGCCGATTCCATCGCGACGCCGGAAGATGTCGAACGGGCGCTGTCGAAGGTCCGCGTGCAGAAGGGCCACAAGGTCGAGCGCGCCAAGATCAAGGGCGCCAACCACTTCTACGTCGACAAGCGCGAAGAACTGCTCGGCGTCTGCGAGGAATACCTGGTCCGCCGCCTTGATGAAGCCGAGAACAAGCTGCGCCTCGAGGCTGAAGAAGGCGTCGATGCGGACGTGGTCGAGGACGAAGACGACTTCGAAGAATAGGACTGGCGGGCATGGCAGAGATCAGGTTCGCGGATGAGCGGGATACGGAAACGATTCTCCGGTTCATCCGCGCGCTCGCGGAATATGAAAAGCTGTCAGATGTATGCGTTGCGGATGCAGAGTCGCTTCGCGGCAGCCTCTTTGGCGTACGACCCTATGCCGAAGTGTTGCTGATCGAAGATCGAAAGGGACCGCAAGGCTTCGCACTCTTCTTCCATAACTTCTCAACTTTTCTCGCCAAACCGGGCCTCTATCTGGAAGACCTGTTCGTGGACCCGGCCCAGCGCGGAAAAGGCTACGGCAAGGCGCTTCTGAAACGGCTCGCCGAAATCGCCGTCGAGCGCGGCTGCGGCCGGCTCGAATGGTCGGTGCTCGACTGGAACAAACCGTCGATCGATTTCTACCTCTCCCTCGGCGCAAAGCCGATGGACGAGTGGACGATCTACCGGCTTGAGGGCGACAGCCTCACGGGCCTTGCCCGCAGCTAGAGGAAGATCTGCCCGCCGGTTAGCGGCTTGGGTACGCCGGTCGTCATCGGCCAGCTGAGGGGCAACTCCCGCATCCGGCGCGCGGCGAGGTAAGCGAACGCTTCCGCCTCGATCGAATCGCCGCGCCAGCCTGCTTCTTCGGCTGACATCAGCTTGCAGGGCAAGGCGCCGCGCAGGGCGGCCATCAGCGCTGGATTGTGCCGGCCGCCGCCGCAGGCGATCACGCGTGCCGGTTTTTCGGGGAGCTGATCAATGCCGGCGGCGACGGCTGCGGCCGAAAACGCCGTCAGGGTCGCGGCGCCGTCTTCGAGCGACAAGCCCTCGGCCATCCCGGCATTGAAGTCATACCGGTCGAGCGATTTGGGCAGCTTTTCCAAGAACCAGGAATGGCTCATCAGCCGCGCCAATCGGGCGGTATCCACCTTGCCGGCGAGTGCGAGCTTGCCGCCGGCATCGTGCGTGCCCTTGCCGTGGCGTTCCACCCATTCGTCAATGGGCCCGTTGGCCGGGCCGGTGTCGCAGGCGATCAGCGTGCCATCGGCGAGACGCGCAGTGATGTTGGCCACGCCGCCGAGGTTCAGCACGACCGCCGCTTCGCCGCCGAGCCGGGTCATCAGGGCGCCGTGATAGGCCGGCGCCAGCGGCGCGCCCTGGCCGCCGGCCTCGACATCGGCCGAGCGGAAGTCACACACCAGCGGCACGCCCATCGTCTTGCGCAGGCTGAAGGGGTCCACCAGCTGCAGCGTCGCGCCCTTCTGGCCGGGGGTCGCGCGCCGGTGCAGCACGGTCTGCCCGTGGACGCCGGCCAGCAGCGGGACCGGCGCCCGGGCGGGCGAGGTCAGCAGCATCCAGGCCTCGTAATGCGTGCGCGTGATCACTTCGAGAGCGGCCCGGAAGGGCGCTTCCGGGATCGGCCCTATCCAGTTCCAGGCCCTGGCCGCGTCGGTCGCGGCCTGCAGGACCGCGCGCTCCTGCGCCGAATACTTGCGCTCTACCGCCGGGCCAAAGTCGGTGACCTTCTCCCCGTCCGTCAGGATCATGGCGGCGTCCACGGCGTCCAGCGAGGTGCCGGACATGAAGCCGGCGACCCAGACGGGGGTGGTAGGGGGCGTTGTTTTTTCCGTAGCCGTGTTCAAGCCCAGACCTTTCCGTGTTAGGCGCGCGTCTGCTCAACGGAGACACAAGAACATGAGCGAATACAAGTCGGAATTCCTGCGCGAGCTCAGCTGGCGCGGCTTCATCAAGCAGGCCACCCACCCGGCCGAGCTTGACAGCTACTGCATGTCAGGGGTTCCGGTGGCCTATGTCGGCTATGACGCAACGGCGACCAGCCTGCATGTCGGCAACATGGTGACGATCATGATGCTGCGGCACTTCCAGAAGTGTGGCGGCAAACCCATCGTGCTCATCGGCGGCGGCACAACCAAGGTGGGCGACCCGACCGACAAGGACAAGTCGCGTCCGATCCTGACCGACGCGCAGATCGCCTCCAACATCGAGGGGATCAAATCGGCCTATGCGAAGTACCTGAAATTCGGCGATGGCCCGACCGACGCTGTCATGGTCAACAATGACGATTGGCTGGGCAAGCTCGGCTACATCGACCTCCTGCGGGAAATCGGCACGCACTTCACCATCAATACGATGATCAAGCAGGAGACGGTCGCTCGCCGTCTCGAGTCCGAGCAACCCTACACTTTCCTCGAGTTCAACTACCTGCTGATGCAGTCCTACGACTTCCTCGAACTCTTCCGTTCACGGAACTGCCGCGTTCAGTTTGGCGGCTCGGACCAGTGGGGCAACATCGTCGGCGGCGTCGACCTCGTCCACAAGGTGGTGGGTGGATCGGCTTTCGGTCTCACCTGTCCACTGATCACGACCGCGTCGGGCGCCAAGATGGGCAAGACGGCCGATGGAGCGGTCTGGCTGAACGCGGATCGCAAGAGCCCCTACGAATTTTGGCAATTCTGGCGCAACACCGAAGATGCGGATGTCGGACGGTTCCTGCGGCTGTTCACGGAATTGCCGCTCGACAAAATTGTCAAGCTGGAAGCGCTGCAGGGCTCGGAGATCAATGACGCGAAGATCGCGCTCGCCAATGCCGCGACGACCTTGCTGCACGGGGAAGCGGCGGCGAAGGAAGCGGAGGCTGCCGCAAAGGCCGTGTTCAGCGCGGGTGCGTCATCCGACTCCCTGCCGACGGCACTTGTTCCGCAGGCGGAGCTTGATGCCGGCATGCTGGTCGCAGCGGCCTGCACGGCGGCCGGACTTTCCAAGTCTAACGGTGAAGCGCGGCGTCTGATCGAACAGGGCGCCATCCGCGTCAACGATGAAGCGGTGACCGATCCGAATGCGAAAGTCTCGTCCGCCGATCTGAAAGATGGGGCGATCAAGATTTCGGCCGGCAAGAAGCGGCATGCGCTGATCAAGGCGGGGTAAACTCGCTTCCCGACACCCGCTCACCCCCGCGCAGGCGGGGGTCCCAATCGGCATGTCCCTGACCCGATCCCCGCCTGCGCGGGGATGAGCGGATGATTGGGGCGCCTTAGAACGTCTCGTCCTTGATCGGAGGCAGTTCCTTCGGAAGCGGCGCGTCCGGGGCGCGGGGTTTGGCTTCCGGGATTTTCGTGTCGGAGGGGTTTTCGAAGATGCGGCGGATGACGCCCGGCGCCAGCGCCGAGAGCGGGTTGACCGAGACGTTTGCCTTGTCGAGCTTGCCGCGCACGCCGTAGGTGAGCGAGAACACGCCCTCCCCGTCGCGGCCGACGACGAGGTCGCCCAGGATCGGAATTCCTCCGAGGGCGGAGTTCATGCCGAAGCTCGGCACCAGCACGCCGTCGATCTCGATATCGGTCGTCCTGGAATCGATGAAGCCGCTCGCTGTCAGGCCCAGCGCCGGCCCCTGCGCCTTGGCGCCGTTGATGATGTAGCGCCCGCCGGAAATCTTCAGCGGTAAGTCGATCCGGCTGAACATCACGCCGTCGCCGCCGAGCGTATCGGCGAGGCCGCGCAGCGAGGCGAGCGAGAGGATCTGCGTCAGGAACGGCGCGTCGCTCATCCGCGCATCCGATATCTTCACCATCAGGTTGGCCGGCGTCGCCGCCTGCTCGAGCGTGCCGTTGATCTCAACCGTGCCGCCCGAGATGAAATCCGTGTTCAGGAACGCGCTCGCGAGGAAGCCTGCGTCGCCGGAGGTGACGCTGAGGCGGGCAGGACCGCTGCCGCTTGCATCGATCGAGGCGACCAGCGGGGCGCCATCGCCTGCGATTCCGTTTGCGGTCACTGTTTCGAGACCGGTCCGGTTGGTCATCAGCACCAGCTCGGCGCTGCGCAGGTCCAGCCCGGGCCGAAGCGTCAACCGGTCCACCGCCGCCGTCAGGGTCATCGGCGAGCCCGCCTTGCCCTCTTCGCCGCTAAGCCCACCGAGCCCCGGCATCAGGCCGGAAATGTCGAGATGCTTGCCGCCCAGTGTCAGGATGATCTGGTCCGCTGCGCCCCGGCTCATCTTGCCGTTCACGTCCGCCACGTTCCGGAAGAAGGCGCGGCGCAGGTCAGCGGAGACGAGCCGCGAATCGGACGCGCGCAGCGTGAAGTCGCCGTCGAGCGCTGCGCCGTCTGCCGTGAACTTGACCTTGGACGTCATGTTCTCGCCGGCCCGGGCGTAGTTGATGGTGGCGTCCGAGGCGCCGCCGCGCGGCTTCAGCCAGCCGATCTCCGCGATATCCAGCCGGGCGTCCTTGAAGTCGGCCTGCACGATGGCGGTCTCCAGATCGGCGCCTTCGAGCGTCGCTTTCACGTCAATGGGCGCCTCACCGGTCATGTAGGCGCGCCCCAGCAGGCCGAATCCGTTGAGGAAGTCTGCCGTCATGACGCCCGTCGCCGTCAGGTCCGCCGGCTTGCCGTCGTCCGCGAAACTGTCCTTCCAGACGAAATTCACCGGAGAGGGGCCGAGGCTGGCCTGTCCGGTCATGACGATGCCGTTCTGGTCGAGGTTCACCTTCAGTGCGCCGCCGGTCAAATCGAACCCGAACGCCGCGCCCTTGAGGCCGCCATTGCGGACGGTGCCGAAACCGGTGAAACGCATGTCCTCGTAGGCCACGTCATCGCGCGCCGGGCGGAACATCTCGTAGGTCATTTCCGCATCGCCGGAGACCCGCGCCGGATCCAGATCAAACTCCAGCCGCGATTCTGCCAGTGTACGGACGATATTGCGCGCCGGGCCGCGTCCCTTTGCGAACACGCGGAACTCCTTGCCGCGCGGATTGAAGGCCGGAAAGTCGACCAACCCTTCGCTGACCACCCAGCCCCCATACTCGGCCTTGTCGAGCACGACCTTGAAACTGTTGCCGGTCAGCCGGCCGGTGCCGCTGGCATTCTCAACCGCTGGCAGATCGTCGAGAAATTTCACCTGCGCGCCGTCCACTGCGAAGGTGACTTCGAGATCGGTGTCGCGCAGGTGGCCTTCCGCGAAGCTGTCGCGCTGGAGCGTTATGCGCCCCTTGGCACCGCGCGCCGTTCCGGCCAGGACCCGCTCCTTGCCGAAATCGCGCGCACCCTCGCCGAGCGTTACCGGCCAGAGCGCCAGCACGGTTTGCAGCGGCAGGGCGCCCGGCACGCCCGCGTCCAGGGTTCCGATGACCAGTGCGTCGCCCTCTTTCCAGTCCGGCGTCATCGCAAGGTCGCCGGCAAGTTCGAACGCCGCGCCGCCGGTCACGAATTTCGCCGTCGCCTTGCGCACAGCGATCGCATTCAGATCGACTTCACCCGCCGCCGACACGCTCGCAAAGTCGAGCGGCGCTTCGAGGAACGGCACCAGATTAGCGGTCAGCGCCGGGCTTGTCAGGCGGAACGGGCGGAAGCCCTTGCCCGTCAGGGCTTTTTCCAGTTCCAGCTCGGCGCGTCCCTTGAACACGCCGGTGCCGGTCGACTCCAGCGTCAGTGCGAGCTTGTCATCCGGGCGGCCATAGGCGGCCGAGATGCGCAGGTCCTTCACCGGCTCCGACCAGTCGCGGATCTTGAGGGTGCCAGCCCCGCTGCGGGCGTTCAGCCGGACCTCCTCGATGCCGGCACTCTGCGTGAAACCGACTGCGACCTCGAAATTGGAATCGAGCCCCTGCGAGCCCTCCGCGCCGAGACCTGTGCGGCGGAGGAGTTCGCCCAGCGGCCAGTCTGCGACGCCCAGCTCGGCCAGCATCCGCGTGCCGCGCTCACTCGTCTGCATACGGATGGCTATGCCGCCGGGAAGGCCATCGCCGAGGCCGCTGCCGGAGAGGTTGAGGCTGAGGCCATCCTCCGCGCGGGTCAGATTTCCGGTCGTGTGCTGCACCGTGCCGAGCAGGGCGAGATCGGCCGAGCGCACGCGCAATTCGAAGCCGTCAAAGCTGATCGATTCGAAAGTCAGCGTCTCGCCAGTTTCCGTCAGCGCCGCGAGCCATTCCGGCAGCACCGTGTTGGCATAGTCCATCCAGCCTTGCGGCGTGGTCGGCAGGGCCCGCGCCTTGATTTCCGGCAACGGATCGCCGCCGAGCGTCCAGAGATTGCCGCCCTGATGATCGAGCCCGATCCAGCCGTCGCGCAGGTTGAGGCGCAATACCTCGACGTGTCCAAGCAGCAGCGCCGAGGCCGACAGCACGATCTCGGAATTGGCCGCCTCGGCCGCCTCACTGCCGTCATCGTCCAGCAGGCTCACGTCCTGCGCGGTGATCTGGACGCGTTTCGATTCTGGCGACCATTCGAGCTGCAGGGCGCCGATCGAGACGACGCGCCCGTCGCGTGCATCGGTCAACGCGTGCTCGACATCATCGCGAAACGGGCTGAGATCGAGGGGGCCGCTTGACAGGCGCAGGAGGAGCAACGCGGCGGCCGCCATCAGCACCAGGACGAGGGCGCCGAGTATCTCCATGACAATGACGGACGCGGTCTGGCGGACCAATCGCTGGCTCCTCAAAAATACCGGTGTTGCCGCAGGTCCATTGGCACATAGAAACTATAATTGCGTGAACAGGCCCAGACCATAGGAGCAAAGCATGAGCGCTGATCTGAAACCCGGCACCAAGGCCCCTGCCTTCAGCGTCCAGACGACGGGCGGACCGAAGCGCCTGAAGGACTTCGCGGGCGGCCACCTTGTGCTCTACTTCTACCCCAAGGATGACACACCGGGCTGCACCCAGGAGGCCCTCGACTTCTCGGCCCATGCGGACGCGTTCCGGAAAGCCGGCGCGACGGTGCTCGGCATCTCGCGCGACACGCTCGCCAAACACGAGAAATTCGCCGCGAAACACAACCTGACGGTTTTGCTCGGGACGGACGAGGCCGGCGAGGTGTCCGATTCCTATGGCACATGGGAGGAGAAATCGATGTACGGCCGGACCTATATGGGCATGGCGCGGCGCACCTTCCTGATCGGGCCGGACGGCAAGATCGTCCGTGTATGGCCTAAAGTGAAGGTCAAGGGGCATGCAGAGGAAGTGCTGGCCGCACTGGCAGAATAGTCCTCGGCTGTCCGAAAATCGTCAATGATTGCCGAAACTTTCATCGAGTTAATGAGAAGTTTACGCTCAACTGCGAACATTGCCGAAATATATGGCTATCGGGGGTTTCACCCCGGGTCGAATTGGGTATGTATGCAGTGGGGAATGGGAAGCCGGCTGCAGAAGTTTTTGCAGCTTCATAAGAAGTTTCCAGCTTACAGGTTGCTTGCATGGCGAAGTTGAGTGCGAACCTCAAGGCGACGTTCGATCGCGCATTCCCGGAACGCCAGATCTACCACCGCAGCGGCGGTACAGTCCGATATATTTCCGTATCCCCTTGGCAACAGGCTATCATGGCTGCGGGCGCTACCGCTCTCGCCGGCTGGACGGTTTTCGCCACGGCCAGTTTTGTGTTCGGGGGCGGCGAGACCACCCTCGCCGGCGGCGAAGGCAAGGAACTCGCCAAGTATGAGCGCTGGGTCCAGGACCTGCGCGCCCGCGAATCGCTCCAGCGCACCCTTCTGGAAGAGCGCTCCAAGGAGACCGCAGACCTCGAGAAGAAGCAGAAAGCGCTTGAAGAACTCCTGAACGACATGCGCGAGGATGATGGGCAGAAACTGTCCGCCCTCGAAGGTGACGGCGCCTCCCTCCTGGTCGAGGCCTCCATCGAAGAAGCAGACCGCCGGCAGTCCCGTGACGAATACCTGATGACCGGCGGGCTGAGCGTTCCCGCCGCCCGCGGAACCCCAAAAGCCATCGAACAGGACATCTACCGCCTGTTCGACCTGATGGAAGACCATGCCGCCGAGCGGGCCGAACGCGCCCGCGGCGTCCTGATGCTGACCGCCGTCGGCACTGACAACATCCTCGCCAGCAGCAATGTCGGCGGCCCGGAAATCTCGATGGGGTCGCTGACCTCTTCTGCCTCGGACTGGTCGATCGGGGATCAGGACTTCATGACCCGTATCTTCCAGGCCCGCGCCCGGATCGCCGAAATGAAGTATTACGAGAAGGTCGTCGACAGCCTGCCGCTCGGCGAGCCGGTATCCGTTCCGTTCCGCTATACCAGCCCCTATGGCATCCGCGTCGATCCCTTCACCAAGCGTCCGTCCCCGCACATGGGCGTTGACCTTGCCGCCTACCGCGACGCCCCGATTGTTACGACCGGCCCCGGCACCGTCAGCTATGCCGGCGCCCGCTCAGGCTATGGACTGCTTGTCGAAGTCGATCATGGTCATGGTTTCAAGTCGCGTTACGGACACTTGAGGTCGATCACCGTGTCCAAAGGTGATACAATCAAGATTGGCGACCTTGTCGGGCGTATGGGCTCGACCGGACGCAGTACCGGCGATCACCTTCACTATGAAGTGTGGTACAATGGTAAACCGTATGACCCCAGTAAATTCCTGAAAGCAGGCCGACATGTTCACAAAGAATAGCAAAACCCCGGATCACACCCCGGTCGAAGCGCCGAAAGTGGCGCCGGCCCAGGATGCCATCCGTGGCGCAGCGACGAAAACCGCTGCCCGTGCCGCTTCCATCATCTGCGCCGACATGAAGATCAACGGCTCCGTCATCTCCGAGGGCTCCCTCCAGATTGACGGCATCGTCGATGGCGACGTTTCCGCTACCGACATCACGATCGGCGCGTCCGGCCAGATCACCGGCGAAGTCAAAGCCGAAGTCGTCAAGGTCAAGGGAAAGATCCGCGGCTCCATCCGGGCCCGCAAGGTCGAGCTGGAAACCGGCGCGCATGTGAAGGGCGACATCGTCCATTCCTCGCTGCAGATCCAGCCCAACGCCGTGTTCGAAGGCCAGGTGAAGCATGCGGACGATCCGCTGCGCGAGACCGGCCCGGTCGCCGCCACCGAAGCCAAGACGATGACCGCCTCATCGCCGAGCCCGGCCGCTTTCGGCATATCCTCGCAGCCGAGCTGATCCGGCCCCCTAGCCCGAACCTTCAGAACGCCGGCCTCACCCGCCGGCGTTTTTTGTTTGCGCCGTGCCGCGTAAAAGGGCGGATCACAGCGCCTCAGCCCATCTTGCCCATCCCCGGAATCAGAAAGCCCCGGACCGAAGGTCCGGGGCTTTGATTTGTGGGCTGAGGCTAACCGATCAGACCGGCGCGGCGTTCCGGCATTGCGGCGTAGCTTCAAACTTGGCGCGGCCCGCCTTCAGGCGTTCGCCGACCGTCTTGCAGCCTTCCGGGATGTTCTCGCCGAGACCCTGTAGCTTCTTGCAGATCTTGTCCTCGTTGACGACGTTCAGCACGGCGGCCTGAACTTCGAAACAGACAAGCGCGTCCTTCGTGTCCTCTTCCGACTGCATGAAATCGAGCCAACCGCGGCCGCCTGCGTTGCCTGCCTGGCGGAACGCCTCCTTGGCGCCCGCCCGGTCGCCGCGCTCGAAGCGCGACTGGCCGATACGGACCCAGACAGTGCCCCTGTCCTTGAGGCCGCCAATGCTGAGCGCCTTCTGCAGCGCGTCTTCCGTCTCTTTCCACTTCTGCAGCTCGCTGTACGACGCGCCAAGACGTTCGTACATGGCACCTGCACCGCCCATTTCGGCAGCCTGGCGGATCACCGGGATCGCTTTTTCATGCTCGCGCGCGACCTGGTAGAAGTCAGCGAGGAGCGACACCTTCTCGGTCGTCTTCTTGATGCGGCCGGCGTTCATTTCCTTCTCGAGGACGCGGGCAGCGTGATAGGGCGCGTTGAGCTGGTTATAGAAGTTCACGATCCGCATCAGTTCGTCTTCGGTCTTCAGAAGGCCAGCAAGATACATGGCCTTTTGAACTTCAAACGCCTTGTGCAGTTCGTTGTCGGCAAAGTAGTTGCCGGCGATGGCATCCCAGTATTTGCGTTCTTCAGGCTTGCGCTCGACGAGCACTTCCAGGACTTCCGCGAGTTTCGACTTCTCGCCGGCATCGTTGTAAAGGAATACGAGCAGGTCATAGAGCTGCTGGTCGAACTTCGCGCCATCTTCGCGGCGCACTTCTTCGGCGTAGCGGATCGCTTCCTTGAAATTGTTGACGCGCTGATAAAGCACCGCCAGCTGCCATTTCTGGCCGCGATCCGGCTTTCCGCCAGCGGTCTGCCATTTCTTCATATAGTCGAGGGCCGACTTCGTGTCCTCGAGCTGCAGGTAGATCTGCGCAATGTTGTAATAGGTCTGGGCGACATCTGCCGGCGGGACATAACCCTTGTTGATCGCATCCAGCAGATCCTTGATGGCGCCCTGACGGTCGCCCTTCTCGATCTTGATGTACGCCGAAATGCGGATGATCGCGCTTTCTTCGTAGCAGTTCAGCGGCATGCCGCGCAGCTGGTTCAGCTTCGCGAGCGCGGTGTCGAAATCCTTGTTGGTGATGGCTGCCTGCTCGGCTTCAAGATACAGCTGGCCCGTTTTCGAACTGAACTGGGTCTCGGTGCAGCTGCCCTGGGCAAGCGCGGCGCCTGCACCCAAGAACCCGAGCACACCTGCCGTGATTGCGCCTTTGAGGAAAACTTTCAGTCGCATAATTGTCTCTCCTGACCGCCTCGCAGCGGCAATCTCTCACTAGCCATGCTGGCCCACGGTCTGGCGCCGTTTTGGGCGGAAGTGGAAGGCGGGCAGCGGAACGGATCGCCACTGCCCTGCCTTCAATATATTACTACTCGATGTTGAATTCCAGCGGGTAGACGACATTCCGGCGTTCGACGGCCTTGCCGCGCACGATCTTCGGCGCAAACTCCACCCGCGATACGGCGCGTTCGGCTTCGGACTTGAAGACCGAGTCCGTGCAGGTTGCCGCAATGTTGTAGGGCTTGCCGCGGGTATCCACGTCAAAGCGCACATCGCAGCTGCCCGACAGACCGCGTTCCTGAGCGCGCTGAGGATAGGATGGCGTCGGCGGGCGGATCGGCTGGGCATCCCGGTCCGAGACGGCCACCGGATCGATCGCGAGCGATTTCATCCGGCCGAGGTCGAGGTCCTGAGGAACGCCGCCTTCGATTTTCGGAGTCGGCAGGTTGATGCTGGACTTGGTGGCCGACTGTTTCGGCGGCGGCGGCGGCTTGGCAGCAGCGTCTATCCGCTGCGGCTTGGCCCGCTGACGGGTGCGTACATCGGAATCGTTCGCCTGGGGCGTGATCGCCGAGAGGACCCGGGTTTCTTTCGCTTCCAGAGAGATTTCGTTGACCGCGATCAGCATGCTCATGAACAGGAAGATCAAGATCGCGATCGGCGCCGCAATCGCGAAACTGATCAGAAAACGCCCGAGGGGACTGTTGAACATGGAACCTCTCCCTAGTTGGTTTTCGCCGAGATGTTGATGACCGTAGACCCGTCAACCTTGTTGATGGCTTCCATGACTTCAACCATGGTTTCAGCCGACGAGTTCACGTCTGCTTGAACCACAACCTCTCCGCGGGGGTTGTCGAGGCGAAGTTCCTTCAACGTGAAGCCCACCTCGACCATCGGGACTTCCTTCTTGGCGATGAAGACCTCGTCGTTCTCCGTGATCGCGATCAGGATCGCGAGCGGCTTGGCCTGGGCCTGGTTATCGACATCCGGACGGATGACGGGAACGCCGGGTTCCTTGATGAACTGGGCGGTCACGATGAAGAAGATCAGCAGGATGAAAACCACATCCAGCATCGGGGTGAGGTTGATCTCGTCCCCGCCGCTGGCCACCGTTGCGCGTTGTTTGCGTGCCATGTGTACTCCTGCCTACGACGTTTGCGAGATGACGATGTTCACGCGTTCGCGGAACCCGGCATTGTATGCCTCGTCCCGGATTTTCACGATCACGCCGCTCTTCGCCTTGGGATGCGCCTGAATGATGACAGAACTATTGGGCGTTTCTGCGATGACACGCTCAATATTCGCACGCACCGAGCTGATATCGGCCAGACGGCCATTGACGGTGATCAGGTTGCTCTCGTCCACGTAGATCAGGATCGCCGGAACCTGGGGCTGGTTAAGCTGGTCCGGTGCCGGTGGGGGCGGCGGCTCAAGGCCGATCGCCTCTTCGCGGGCAAAGGTCGATGTCACGATGAAGAAGATGAGCAGGATGAACACCACGTCGAGCATCGGCGTGAGGTCGATTTCGGCTGACTCAGCCTGTCTGGTACCACGTCCGCGCATCAGCTGATCTCCATCTGGTCTTCGACCTGCTGCACCGAGCGGCTCACCTTGCGGTCCATGCCCGACGTGATCAGAACGCCGGAAAGGGAAGCCACCATGCCCGCCATCGTGGGAATCGTGGCCCGCGATACGCCGGCCGACATGGCCTTCGCATCTGCGCCCGCTGTGATGGCCATGATGTCGAACACCGACACCATGCCCGTCACGGTACCGAGCAGGCCGAGAAGCGGGGCCAGCGCGACCATGGCTTTGGTCAGCTGGACGTTTTCTTCGGCCTTCTGGCGAACTTCCGACACAAGCTTGTCACGCACCCAGTGGGCGAGCTTGGACTTCTTGTCGGAGCGCGCACGCCACTCTGCAACAGCTTCTGCAGCAATCTGGTTATGGGCAAAACGGAAGTAGAAAAACCGTTCCAGAATCAGGGCCCACATGAAGAATGTGGCTGCCATGATGATCAGCAACACAGGGCCGCCGCGATCCAGAAAGGCCTGTAGAGCATCAAGACCCAGCATGGGGTACTCCTCCAGGGCTGTTAAGGGGCGGGCTTATGCCCGGCCCCCGTGCAGCGACTCCATTTTTTCGGCGATGATGCCAGCGGCTTGTTCGTCGAGGATCTGCTGGTTTCCGCGAGCCATCGAAGCGACGACAGCGTGGATGAGAACCAGCGGGATAGCGGCGACAAGGCCTTGCACCGTCGTCACGAGCGCGGTCGAGATACCGTCAGCCATGAGTTTCGGATCGCCTGCACCGTAGATCGTGATCGCGGTGAAGGTGATGATCATGCCGACCACCGTGCCGAGGAGTCCGAGGAGCGGAGCGACCGAAGCGAGCACCTTGATGATGTCGAGGCCCCATTCGATCTTCGGCGATTCCTTGAGGATCTGCTCGTCGAGCTTGAGCTCGAGCGTTTCGATGTCCCGGTTGCGGTTGCTCTCGTAGACTTCGAACACGCGGGCGAGCGGGTTGCTGGTGCCAGCCTGGCGGGTTTTCGCCGAACCGCGCATCGCAGCGCCCTGGGTGAAGAGCGTGAACATCTTGTAGAGGCCGAGCAGGATGCCGACGAAGGCCAGCGCGATGATCACGTAGCCGACGACACCGCCGTGGTTAAGACGGTCACCCATGGTCGGGAGTTCACCGAGGATGCCGAACAGGTTGCCTTTGGACGGATCGACCGGAGCCTTGACGACTTGGCCTTCGCTGGCGTTCACGACGGCGCCCATGGCCGAAGCAAAGTTGCCCGAGGGCTGGCTTGCGAAGACCTGGAGGAACGTGTCGCTGCCTTCGCCCTTGCGGACTTCGACGAACTTGCGGCCGTCAACGGTCGCTGCAGTGAACACACCGATACGGACGAGTTCGGCTTCAGCGTTCGAGCCTTCCGGGCCAATGCCGTTCACGGTGGCCGTGAAGGTTTTGACTTCGGACTGCGCGATCATTTCCTGAAGCATGGCTTTTGGAAGACGCTCGAGCTGGGCGCGGTTCGGGAGAACGCGGGCTTCGGCGATCTCTGCGATGCCGGCAACGCGGTCTTTATAGTCGAAGTTGGCGACCGAGTTTGCGATTTCCGGCATCGTGGCGCCGGCTGCAGAGCGGAACTGGCCAAGCATTTCCTGGAAGTCGCCGGCGAGGGTCGAAACCTGGGCTTCGAGAGCACCGAGCTGGGCTTCGTTGGCGTCGAACTCCGCGCTGAGGGCGCGGGCCTTGCCTTCGGCTGCGTTCAGAACGCCGCGGGCGGATTCCATGCTGGCGGCCTGGCTGGCGCGGTCAGCCTGGAACTGTTTCAGGCGGGCCTGATCCTCGGCCGACATCTGGTTCGCGTCCTGGCGGACTTTCGCCAGGACGTCACTGAGGGACTGGGCCGAAGCCGGCGCAGCAGCAACCAGGGCAACCGATCCGAGAAGAACCGCAGCGCCCAGTGCCTTGAGTGAAGATTTGAATGTTTTCATAACTCTATGACCTTCGTATCTGATCAACTGGCCGATTACTGGACCGTGAACTTCTGGACGGGGGCGAACAGGACGACCTGCTGGGCCTTGCCCTGGGCGACGCGGACGGCACGCTTGATGTCGGCGGCGTAGCTGCTGGGCAGCGGCTGCCACTCACCCGTGGCGCGGTCATAACGGGCGACCTTGCCGGCCGGCGTCATGTAAACCAGGGCGACGCGGCCATAGAGGAACATATCAACGGTCGTCGGGTTGCCGTCGATTGTGATCTCTTCCTGCCAGGTGTCGATCGTGCGGCCATACTCCATCTCGGCAGAGTAGGCTTCCATGATCAGGCGGTATTGCTCAGCGGTCGAAACGTTCGGCTGCTTCATCACCGCATCAAGCGTCTCGAGGCGCGTCTTGCGCTCATCAGCCTTGAACGGAAGGTCGGCGGCGACAAACATTTTCAGGTCTTCGACCATGCCGAGCAGCATCGGCACCGTCTGGGCCGTGATGTCGTCGATCGAGCCGAGCTGTTCGGTGAGCGACGCGATTTCCTCGCGCTGGCTCTGGACGACCAATTCCTGTTGCTTGGCGAAAAGTTCTGCGGCGTCGCGGCGCTGCAGAAGCGTGCGATACTCGCGCACCATTTCCGAACGGTCATCGTCCAGCTGGTTGATCTGGTCCTGGACCTGCTCAGCCTTACGGGTCGCTTGCTCGCCCGTCGTCAGGGCCTCGCGAAGCTGGGCGTGGGCCGGAATGGCCAGGCCCGCAATCAATGCTGCAGCAATCACACTGCGCGCGGGTGACAGAATTTTCTTCATGAGGTTTGCCTCTCACTCTCCAAACGGTCGCGCTCAGCCGGCGCGTAAATTCCTGGGTCTTGGGCGCACCTGCTTGCGAGGGCGTCCCGATGATCTTCGGCTCAAACACAAACGAGCCGGGAGTTGGAATTGGAAGTGGAAGTGGATGGAGTAGCCCCATCACATCCCCTGTCTTTTCTGGAGCGTTTTTCGCTCTCTCTATATTCTCTGTTCCCGTTCGGCCAACTTCTGCGGCCAACCGCGCAAGCCCTTAGCGACGAACCTCAACGCTAACAATCCTCTAATTACGGATCAATCGCGCTTTACGATTCGTTTAGAAAATAACCGGGCACGTCACGAACGCAATCAGCGCTGCGCAGTAGCGGTGTCAATGGGGGGCATAAACGCGACAGATGTCAGCAAGATGACGCTGCCCGAATAAGTTGAGAGGCCGATTTTTCGGTGATTGGCTGGGGTGCTAGGATTCGAACCTAGGGTGGCGGTACCAAAAACCGCTGCCTTACCACTTGGCGACACCCCAACTGTGGAGCGCGCGAAATAGCTACTCTTTGTGTTGCTGGCAACTCCCGAAACGCGCCTCGCCTGTGGAGCGACTCCTGAACCTGTTGCTATTGCCTCGGGTCGGCACGAATCCAGATATGTTCACACACCAGCCCTTTACTTTTTATCGATTATCAACAATATCGAAAATCGAGATATTCCCGACTCCAGAACCAGCAGAGGAATTGCCCCGGTCATGAGAACCTTCTTCCTGTCGATGGCAGGTGCTTTCGTCGCGATGATCCTGTTTGTGATCGTCGGATTTGCCATGCTTATGTTCCTTATCCTTGGCGCCGCCAGCTCGCAGCCCGTGCGGCCGGACAATGTGGTCCTGTCGCTGGACCTGAATGCCGGCCTGCCGGATCAGGCCCCGCTCGGCGGGCTTGCTGCCTTCTCCGGCGTTCCGGGGTTCACGGATCTTCTGATCAAGCTGAAGGCCGCCGAGACCGACAAGTCGGTGAAAGGCATTTACCTCCGCGGCTCGTTCACCGGCATCGGCACCTCGCGCGCTGAAGAGCTGCGCACCTCGCTGAAAAGCTTCCGCGACTCCGGCAAGTTCGTGGTAGCCCATACGCAGGGCATGCTCGGCCTCGGTGGTCCGTCTGCCTATCATTCGATCACGGCGGCCGAAGAAATCTGGATGCAGCCCGGCTCTGACTTCATGATCAACGGTGTCTCGTTCGAGACCGAGTTCCTGAAAGGCCTGTTCGAAAAGATCGGCCTCACGCCGCAGATCTATGCGCTGTATGAATACAAGAACGCGCCGAACTCCTACAACGAAACGGCGTACACGGAGCCTCACCGCGAAGCGATGACGGCGCTCGCCACGTCGCTCTGGAATACGGCGCTCACGGACATTGCCGCAGACCGCAGCATGGAAGTGCCCGCCCTGAAGGCCATCCTCGAGAGCGGCCCGAAATCGGCGGAAGCCGCACTTGAAGCCAAGCTCATCGACAAGCTCGGCTGGCCGGAAGACGCCGAAGAAGCTGCGCTGGAACGCGCCGGTGAAAATTCGGAACTGGTTGATCTCTTCTACTACACGGCCCCCGCCTCGAAGGCGAAAGCCAAGGATGGCATGATCGCCATCGTCGGCGGCGAAGGCGCGGTCGTCACCGGCGGCGGCGGCTCCGACTCGCCCTTCTCGGAGACCCCGGGCTTTGCTTCCGACGTGATTGCCCGCGCCATCCTCGACGCGGCCGACAACGAAAACGTCAAGGCGATCGTCTTCCGCGTCGACAGCCCCGGAGGCTCGCCGACTGCGTCGGACCAGATCTGGCGCGCGGTTGAACGCGCCAAGGAAAAAGGCAAGCCGGTCGTCGTCTCGATGGGTTCGCTGGCCGCATCGGGTGGCTATTATGTCTCGACCGGCGCCGACTCGATCATCGCCAACCGCGGCACGATCACCGGCTCGATCGGCATCTTCGGCGGCAAGTTTGCCCTCGACGGCACGTTCAACAAGATCGGCGTCACCTTCGACACCGTCACCGTCGGCGGCGATTTCGCCAATGCCTACGGCGTCGGGCCGTTCAATCAGGGCCAGGAAGCGGAAATCCGCGCAATGCTGAAACGCGGCTATGACCGTTTCGTCGGCCTCGTCGGCGAAGGCCGCGGCATGACCTATGATGAAGTGCACGAAATCGCCCGCGGCCGCGTCTGGAGCGGCGAGGAGGCCCGGAAGATCGGCCTCGTCGACGAGATCGGCGGCATCATGACGGCCATCACCAAGGCGCAGGAACTGGCCGGGATGGACACCGCCGCGATGCCCGTGCTCGCCTATTACCCGCACCGCAAGTCCGGCTTCGAGGCGCTGGAAAGCCTGTTCGGCGTGTCCGCCGAAACGGCCCGCGCCGCCGCTGTCCTCAGCGCAGTGGTTGGTGACGAGCGCACGCAGATCCTGATCGAGGAACTGGCCGTGGCCGACGCCGTCAACTCCGGCCAGGCTATGGCAATGGGCCCGCGCATCCGCGAGCGCTAGGCGCTGCCCGATGACCTAGATGCGGCCCGCCGGCTTGCTCCGGCGGGCCGTTTCATTGACGAAGGCCGCAATTCTTCGTCTTCTGTTGCAGCCCCGGCGCTTGTGAAGGCGCAGCGGATCGTCTAGCCCGCCCCTGTGAAAAGGTTCTGCAGAAGCACATGAACATCATCGTTACCGGGGCGGCCGGTTTCATCGGAAGCGAAATTGCGCTGAGATTGCTGCGCGAAGGCCATTCGGTCACCGGCATCGATTCCTTCACGGCCTATTATGACGTGAAGCTGAAGGAAGACCGCGCCGCGCGCCTGGCCGCCTTCCCGAACTTCCGTCTCGCCCGCTACGGCGTGGAAGATGCCGCGATGATGGAGCGCGTGTTCGACCGGGTGCAGCCGGACATCATCCTCCACTTCGCCGCGCAGGCCGGCGTGCGCTACAGCCTCGATCATCCGCGCGAGTATATCGACGCCAACATCGTTGGCTCGTTCAATATCATCGACCTCGCCCGCCGCTACAAGGCGCGCCACCTCATCCTCGCCTCGACCAGCTCCGCCTACGGAGCGAACCAGAAGTTTCCCTTCGAGGAGCGCGATTCGGCGCCCTACCCGCTGACGATCTACGCGGCGACCAAGCTGGCCGCTGAACTGATCGGCCACAGCCATGCCCATCTCTACGGCGTGCCGACCACGGCGCTGCGCTTCTTCAGCGTGTATGGCCCGTGGGGCCGGCCGGACATGGCCTTCTTCCTGTTCACGGACAGGATCTTCAAGGGCCAGCCGATCGACGTGTTCAACAATGGCGACCTGCTGCGCGACTTCACCTATATCGACGACTTGGTGGAATCGATCCGCCGGCTGATGGATTGCCCTCCCCAGATGGGCAGCCACATGATCCGCGGCGACTCGCTCTCGCCGGTCGCCCCTTACCGTCTCGTCAATATCGGCAATGCCACGCCGATCCGCCTGATGGACTATATCGAGACCATCGAGAAGGCGATCGGCAAGACCGCCGTCAAGAACATGCTCGGCATGCAGCCCGGCGACGTGAAGCAGACCTTCGCCGACGTGCGCCTGCTGAAAGCGCTTACCGGCTATACGCCGAACACGGACTACCGTGTCGGCATCCCGGCTTTCGTCGACTGGTTCCGCAGCTACTACAAGCCCGCCTGAAGCCCGGCGGCTTCGGCCGCGCGGCGAAAATCCTCCGGCAAGGGCGCCTCGATCACGAGCCGCCCACCTTCCGGGTGCGGAAGATCCAGTTTCGCAGCATGCAGCATCAAACGTGGCGCTGTTGCCTGCCCTTCGCCGTAAAGCGCGTCGCCGAGGATCGGGCAGCCGAGTGACAGCAGGTGCACGCGGATCTGGTGCATCCGCCCGGTTTCGGGCGCCATCTGCATCAGTCCGAACTCACCCTGGCGCGCCATTACGCGCCATCCCGTGCGCGCGGCCTGCGCGCCCTTCCGGTCTGGCCGCGCGATGATCATCCGCGATTTTCCGCTTTCCTCCACCTTTACCAGCGAAGCATCGGCCACGCCGGTTTCAGCCGAAGGCAAACGCCCCTTCACAAGCGCCAGATAAGTCTTCTGCACATCCCGCCCGGCGAATGCTTCGGACAGTTTGGCTGCTACCGGCTGCGTTTTCGCCGCCACGATCACGCCGGACGTGCCCTGATCCAGCCGGTGCACGAGGCGCGGGCGCTTGCCGTTAGATTTCGCAAAGGCCGCCATCAAGTCATCCAGCGACCGCGCGACGCCGCTGCCCGCCTGCACGGCCAACCCGGCGGGCTTGTTGAACGCGATCAGCGAATTGTCCTCATGCACGACGATGGCACGGACGAATGCGGTATCTTCAGGCGAAATATCGGGAACGGCGCGGTTACGGGTCATTTCGGCTTCTTAGTGCCCGCGCGAAGTTCCGCAAGGCGGCGGAGCCGCTCCGCAATCGGCGCTTCGCGGCCTTCGCCCTTGGGATCATAGAAGACCGGGCGTTTCATGCTATCGGGGAAATAGTCCTGACCGGAGAAGCCTTCTTCCGTATCGTGATCATATTTGTAGCCCGATCCGTAACCCTGATCCTTCATCATCGAGGTCGGCGCATTGAGGATGTGTTTTGGCGGCATGAGGCTGCCGGTCTCGGCCGCGGCACGTCTTGCGGCCTTGTAGGCGACATAGGCCGCATTGGATTTCGGCGCGGTGGCGAGATGGATCACGCAGTGCGCCAGCGCGAGTTCGCCTTCCGGCGAGCCGAGCCGCTCATAGGTGCGCGCTGCTTCGCCGGCGACCATCAGGGCGGTCGGGTCGGCGAGGCCGATGTCCTCGCTCGCCATCCGGATGAGGCGCCGCGCCAGGAAGAGCGGGTCTTCGCCGCCTTCGAGCATCCGCGCGAACCAGTAGAGCGCCGCATCCGGATCTGATCCGCGTACGGATTTGTGCAGGGCGGAGATGAGGTTGTAGTGTTCCTCGCGGTCCTTGTCATAGGCCGCCGCGCGCTTCGAGAGGGACTTTCCGAGGTCGTCCGGCGACAGCAGCCCCGGCTCGCCCATCATCGAGAAGGCCTGTTCGGCGAGGTTCAGCAGGTAACGGCCATCCCCGTCCGCCATCGACAGGATCATTGCGCGCGCTTCCTTGGTCACTGGCAGGCGGCGCTGTTCCATGTTTTCGGCGCGTTGCAGCAGTAGTCCCAGGGCCGCTTCATCGAGGCGTTTCAGTACCAGAACCTGGCAACGCGACAGGAGCGCGCCGTTCAGCTCGAAGCTCGGATTCTCGGTCGTCGCGCCAATCAGCGTCACCACGCCGCTTTCGACGAAGGGCAGGAAACCGTCCTGCTGGGCCCGGTTGAAACGGTGGATTTCGTCGACGAAGAGCAGCGTGCCTTTACCCATCTTGCGGCGCGATTCGGCGCGCTCGAACGCCGCGCGCAATTCCTTCACGCCTGAGAAGATCGCACTGATCGCCTCGAACTCGAGGCCCGTGCCTTCGGCGAGCAGGCGGGCAATGGTTGTCTTGCCGGTTCCCGGCGGCCCCCAAAGGATGATCGAGGAAAGCCGTTTCGCAACCAGCATCCGCGACAGCGTGCCGTCCGGCCCGATCAGGTGGTCCTGCCCCACCACGTCGGCCAGCGTTTGCGGGCGCAGCCGGTCTGCCAGCGGCCGGGGCGCGCCGTCGGAGAGGCCAGCGGAGTCGAACAGGTCCGTCATCAGGGCTTTCTAGGCGAGCGCGGCCATTGTGGTAAGCTGCGAAAAAATACGGCCAATACCGGGAGGAAATCATGAAGCTGGACATCACGCCTTCGGGCCAGGCCTGCGGCGCGGCCGTGCGCGGCTTGGACCTGTCGAAACCGATGACAAAGGACATTCTTGCTGCAGTTCGCGCCGCCTGGCTGGAACATCAAGTGCTGGCCTTTCCGGACCAAAAACTGACGGACGATCAGCTGGAAGCCTACACGCTGAATTTCGGCCCGTTTGGCGAAGACCCGTTCATCGCGCCAATTCCCGGCCATCCGCATATCATTGCGGTGAAGCGCATGGCCGACGAGACCTCCCCGATCTTTGCCGAGAGCTGGCATTCGGACTGGAGCTTTCAGGCGAAGCCGCCGCAAGGCACGTGTCTTTATGGCAAGACAATTCCGCCGGTTGGCGGCGACACGCTGTTCACGAACCAGTATCTCGCGCTTGAACAGATGCCGGCCGATCTTCGCAAAAGGATCGAAGGCAAGAGCGCGATTCACTCGGCGAAGAATGCCTATGCCCCGACTGGCTTCTACGGCGCTGGCGACAAGGGCCGGAGCATGGACATCCGCCCGTCGGATGAGGCGCAGGCGACGCAGACCCATCCGATCATCCACAAACACCCCGAAACAGGGCGGGCATGCCTGTTCGGCACGGCGGGCTACATCGTCGGCATCGAGGGCATGGACCAGGCTGAAGGCTGGGACCTCGTGTCCGAAATCTATCGCTGGCAGACGCGGCCGGAATTCCAGTACCGGCACAAATGGTCGCCGGAGATGCTGGTGATGTGGGACAACCGGTGCACGCTGCACATGGCGACTGGCGGCTATGCCGGGCATGACCGGCTGCTGCACCGCACAACGATTGGCGCGGCCTGAGGCGTTCCCGAGCGGCCATCTTCGGAGTATGATTTTCCCGAGGCCGCACAGATGGCCCGTGGAGGAAGATCGATGGCTGACACCTGGCACGGCGCGAGCGCCGGCATTCCGGATCCGTGGACCTTGCCGCTGGAGACGTTCGACGTCTCGAAGGCGGAACTGTTCGAGCGGGACCTGCATTGGGAATACTTCCGCAGGCTGAGGAAAGAGGCGCCGGTTCATTACTGCCCGGATAGCCTTGTCGGGCCTTACTGGTCGATCACCAAGTATAACGACATCGTCGCCGTTGATACCAACCACAAGGTTTTCTCCTCCAGCCCGAGCATCGGGATCGGCGATCCGAGCGACGGCATCTATCCTCCGATGTTCATCGCGATGGACCCGCCGATCCATGACATCCAGCGCAAGGCGGCGCAGCCGGCGGTGGCGCCGATGCAGCTGGCCGAACTTGAAGGTCTGATCCGCTCGCGCGTGATCAACATCCTCGACAGCCTTCCGGTTGGGACACGGTTCAACTGGGTGGACAAGGTGTCGATCGAGCTGACGACGCAGATGCTGGCGACGCTGTTCGACTTTCCGTTCGAGGACCGGCACAAGCTGCCGTTCTGGTCGGATGTGGCGACCACGACAGACGCCGCCGGGATTGTCGGCGCCGACATGGAATGGCGGATGAAGCACCTGACCGAGTGCGTGCAGTATTTCTCGCGCCTCTGGGTGGAGCGGGCCGCAGCGCCGCAGAAGATGGATTTCATCTCGCTGCTCGCGCACAACCCGGACACGAAGGACATGATCAACAACCCGATGGAGCTGATGGGCAACCTGATGCTGCTGATCGTGGGCGGCAACGACACGACGAGGAACTCGATTTCCGGCGGCGTGTATTATCTGAACCAGTTCCCGGCCGAGTATGCGAAACTGAAGGCCGATCCGAGCCTGATCACCAACATGGTCTCCGAGATCATTCGTTATCAAACGCCGCTGCCGCACATGCGCCGGATTGCGCTGGAGGATATCGAGTTTGGCGGCAAGCTGATCCGCAAGGGCGACAAGGTGGTGATGTGGTACGTGTCCGGCAACCGGGATGAAGAGGTGATCGAGCGCGCCGACGAGTTCCTGATCGACCGGACGAATGCGCGCCGGCACATTTCATTCGGCTTCGGCATCCATCGCTGCATGGGCAACCGCGTCGCCGAGATGCAGCTGCGCATCCTGTGGGAAGAGATCCTGAAGCGGTTTGAGCATATCGAAGTGGTCGGGCCGCCGAAGCGCGTGCATTCGAATTTCGTGCGCGGGTACGAGGAACTGCCGGTGGTGCTGCACGCGAAGTGATGCACGTGCAGCCTCAGAGGCCTCGGGCCGGTGCGGTCTTTGGGTTTTGATCGAAGTAAGGCCCCGCCCAAAGCCCTCGCCGCGCGCGGCGAGGGGTTCTCAGGTTGTGATTGGGGTTTAGCCTCAGGTCCGAACGGTGCCCTTCACGGTGCGGCCGTTGCGTTCGATTTCGATTTCCCAGGTGCGGCCGCCTTTGGCGAGGACGCCTTCGAGGTCCTTGACGGTCTTGGTCGTCTTGCCGTTCACGGTGCGGATGATGTCGCCCGGCTTGAAATAGTTGCGCGAGATGGTGCCGCGGGTGACCGAGTGGACGTAGATGCCCGAACCCTTGGAGAACGGGTCGAGGCCGTTTTCCTCGGCGAGGCGCGGCGAGAGTTCGATGACGCGGGCGCCGTTGAAGATGGAGCCGTCGGCGAGCAGCACGACGTCTGCTTCGGTGGCACCCGGCGGCGGCTCGACCTGCACTTTGATCGTTTGCGAATTGCCGGCGCGCAGGACCGTGAGCTGCGCCTGTTCGCCCGGATTGCGGACGGCGGCGAGGAATTTGAGGCCTTTTTCGTCGAACACTTCGCGGCCATCGATAGCGGTCACGAGATCACCCCGGCGCAGGCCCGCCTTGGCGGCGGGGCCGTCCGGGAAGACTTCCGTGACGATGACGCCGATAGGGCGGGTGAGGCCTTGCGTCTTGGCGATGTCGAAGCTGACAGACTGGGCGGCGAGACCGAGCCAGGGGCGCACGAAGGTACCGCCATTGACCGCTGCGTCGACGACGCGCTTGACCATTTCGGACGGGATCGCGAATCCGATGCCGACCGAGCCGCCGGTGCGAGAAAAGATGGCCGTGTTGACGCCGACGAGCTCGCCCTTGGTGTTGATCAGGGCGCCGCCGGAGTTGCCGGGGTTCACGGCCGCGTCGGTCTGCAGGAAGAACGAGTAGTCGGAGACGCCGACGTCTGTGCGGGCGGTGGCGGAGATGATGCCGTTGGTGACGGTCTGGCCGACGCCGAAGGGGTTGCCGATGGCGAGCACGAGATCGCCCACCTGCACGGCGCGGGTGTCGGCGTAGTCGAGGGTCGGAAGCCGTTCGGTGCCGGTATCGATCTTCAACACTGCAAGATCGGTGCGCTCATCGGCGAGCAGGAGCTCTGCCGGGTATTCGCGCCGGTCACTGAGAACGACGCGGAAGCTGTCGGCGCCCTGGATGACGTGGTTGTTGGTGACGACGATGCCTTCGGCGGCGACGATGACGCCCGAGCCGAGCGAGTTCTGGACGCTGCTGCCCTGGGCGGGCACGCCGTAGAGCAACTGTTCCATGGTGGAGGCGCGGCTCTTGACGGTCTTGGCGGTGTAGACGTTGACCACGGCGGGAGAGGCGTCTTTCACCAGCGGGGCGAAGCTGAGGTAGATCTGCTCCTGCGACCGGGGAACCACGGCCTGCACCTCGGCCAGCGGGGGCGATTCGGCGGGCAGTGTCACGGCCGCGGGGATGGCATCGCCGGGGTCGCGCTCGGCCTGCGAGAACATCGGGGCTAGCGCCACGGTGAGCAGCATCAGCACGGCCACGCTGAGGAAAGCGAGGAGTTTGGAAACGTGTTTGGTCATGGTGCGTGGATCGGTCATGAACATGGCTCTATTGCGGCGCGAAATGCGGCGCAATTCGTACCTTCATGACATTTCAGTCAGGGGGCGTCTGAGGCCGCTGCGGCCGCGTCCCGCTCGCGCAGAAGTCGCAGGTTTTCGCCATGTGATTCCCGGCTGATCTTGTAGAAACTGACGCAGATGAGCATCAGCGTCCAGGCCGCAAGTACCGACACGCCGTAACCGAAACCGAGGGCCCGGATCGATTCCTCGCTGGCCCCTGCCCCGCCGCCACCGGTGGAAAACCCGGAAACCCAGAGCACTGCAGAGGCCGTCATGACGCCTACCCCCTGCGAGAGCTTCCGGATGAAGCTGATACCGGCAAAGAAGATCCCTTCGGAGCGGCGGCCGGTCTGCAACTCGCTGTCCTCGACGATGTCGGCGACCATGGAGGCCATCAGCATCTGGGTGGCGATGATCAGGGCCAGGTCGAAGATGGTGATGAAGAAGATGATGTTGAAAAGCGCTTCCGAACCGTTTGGCGGCAGGAGGCCGAGAAGGCGCAGGAAGACCGGCATCGGCGCGATGGTGAAGGCGAGTGCGCCGATCACGATGGCGCCGCGCTTCTTGCCGAAGGTCTTGCCGACGATCGGCGCGATGATCAGGGCGAGGATGGCCGAGATGTAAACGGCGGCGGTGATGGCGGCGATCTGGGCGTTGGTGAAGCCCCAGAAGATCGTATTGATGTACTGGTTGAGCGTGGCCGAGATGCCCGAGGCGATGAGGCCGCAAAGCGTGGCCAGGAAAAGCGCCCGGAAAGAAGGATTTGAAACCGTCTCGAAGATTTCCTTGAAGACCGTGGCGAGCGTGATCTTGCGGGCGGCTGGCGGAGCCTTGAGGTGGGGGATGTGGTTGTGTGTGCCGACTGTACAGATCAACGCGCAGATGAAAATGCAGACTGAAGCCACGAGGCCGTAGGTATTCCATCCATCGACATTGAACACGCCGATTTCAATTTCTTCCGTAGGCACGAGCAGGAAGCGGAAGAGAAGTATCTGGATCGTCAACCCGCCAAACCAGCCGAAGAAGGTGCGCAGGGACAGGAGCGACGTGCGCGCATCGTATTCCTGCGTCAACTCGGCCGCCAGCGCCGTTCCGGGCACATCAAAGAAGGTAAAGGACAAACGGACGAGAATGGTCAGTGCCACCAGCCAGAGAAACAGGTCATTGCCGGTCATTCCCGCTGGCGGGTTCCAGGTGAAATAGTAGGTGACCGCAATCGGGATCAGCGCCCCGTACATGAAGGGGTGCCGGCGCCCGAGCCGGGTGCGCATGTTGTCTGACCAATAGCCGACGATCGGATCCGAAAAAGCATCGACGACCAGGGCGATCAGGAGCGCCATGGCGACCAGCCCGGCATCTACCCCAAGGATGTTGGAATAAAAGAACAGCAGCACATACTCGAACCCGTTGTTCTTGACGCCTTCCGCGGCGCCTCCGATGCCAAACGAAACACGCGTCAGCAGGTTGGGCGCGGCGGCAGTAACTGTCGTCATCGATGCAATCCTATGGTGTTTCGGTCATTGGCCTCAGAGGCCGAGTACGGCCTTCGCCATGATGTTGCGCTGGATCTCGTTCGAACCCGCATAGATCGAGGTCTTGCGGTAGTTGAAGTAGCTCGGCGCGGCGGTCAGGGCGTATTCGGGCGTGGGCGACTCGACGTTCGATCCGGGCTCCGCGAGGGCGACCGTGTCCTGAACGAAAGGGTTGGCGAGGAGGCCGACCGCTTCAAGCGTGAGTTCGGTGATCGCCTGCTGGGCCTCGGAGCCTGCACATTTCAGCATCGAGCTTTCGGGGCCTACGTTCTGTCCGGCCGAGAGCGAGGAGAGGACGCGGCGCTCGGTGGCATCGAGGGTGTCGATGCGCATTTCGAGGAGGGCGAGCTTGCGGGCGAAGTCCGGATTGCGGATCACCGGCTCGTTGCCGTCATACTCTTTCGAGGCGACCTTGCGGGTCTTGTTGAGCATATGGCGCAGGCCGGGGGCGTAGGCGTTGCCGCGCTCGAACTCGAGCAGGTACTTGGCGTAGGTCCAGCCCGAGTTCTCCTTGCCGATCAGGGCGTCGCTGATCTTTACACGGACGTTCTCGAAGAAGACCTGGTTGATTTCGTGCTGGCCCTCGGCGGGGCCGTCGAGCGTTGGCAGGGCGCGCACGGTAATGCCGGGCAGCGACATCGGAAAGACGATGAAGGAGATGCCTTCCTGCGGCTTGCCCTCTTTCGAGGTGCGCACGAGGCAGAAGATCATGTCGGCCCACTGGGCGAGCGTGGTCCAGATCTTGGAACCGTTGAGGATGTAGTCGTCGCCGTCGCGCACGGCGCTCATCTGGAGACCCGCGAGATCGGAGCCGGCGCCGGGTTCGGAATAGCCCTGGCACCACCAGAGATCGGAGGCCAGGATCGGCGGGAGGTGCTTCTTCTTCTGTTCGTCATTGCCGAAGGCCATGATCACGGGGGCGACCATCGAGACGCCGAAGGGGGCGACGTTCGGCGTGCCGGCGCCCGAGAGTTCGGAATGCAGGATGTAGCGCTCGGTGGTGGAGAGGCCCGGGCCGCCATATTCCTTCGGCCAGTTCGGCGCGATCCAGCCTTTCGAGGCGAGCTTTTTCTGCCAGGCGACCTGGCTCGCCTTGTCGACATAGCCATTCTTCGACAGCGCCATGCGGGCGCGCAGGTCCTTATCGAAATTGGCCGCGATCCAGTCGCGCACTTCTTTCTGGAACTTCAGGTCAGACGGCGAAAGCGAGAGATCCATGGCCGCCGCTCCGACTATTCGACGATGTCGTAATAGGCGATCTCAGGCGCGCCGCCGAGCACCGCGCCGAGCTTGGGTCCAGCCGCCTTGAAATACTCGGTCTGGCCGTGCGCCTTGAGGGCGTCCTGCGAGGCGTACTGTTCCATGAAGATGTACTCGGTGGTCGAGCCCTTGGTCTTGTAGAGCTGGTAGGTGAGGCAGCCCGGCTCGTTGGCCTTCACTTTGGCCATCAGGTCCTTGGCGACCTGTTCGAACTCGGCCTGCTTGCCGTCCTGGATCTTCAGCTTCGCGACAACACCGATCATGTTCGTTCCTCCCGGGGATCTGGTCATTTGTCACAGTATGTGGTCCGCGACATCCGGCAAGCCCGTCCCCTAGGGTATGGGAAGAATTCAGCGTGGGTTAATCTGCGAAAGCCCAGCAGGACCGGGCCGAGGCGGGTCAATCTCGTTCTGGAACAATTATTGCTGAATGGCCCGGTAGCTTCCGGAGCCCGATAGACTGATGCTCGACATGACCCAGACCGCCCCCCTTTCCAACGCCGGCCGGCCCGCAGCGGTCCAGCCGGCGGCGATTCTGGCAGTCATCCCTGCCCTCAACGAGGCGCGGCATATCGAAACCTGTATCCGCTCGCTGATGGCGGGATCGCAGGCGCTGCGCCAGGTGCCGATGCTTGTGGCGGATGGCGGCAGCTCGGATGACACGGTGGCGATCGTCGAGCGCCTGCGGACGGAATTTCCCAACCTAAGCGTGCTGCACAACCCGAAAAGGTTGCAGGCGGCGGCGCTGAACCTGGCGGCGGCCGGGGCGCCGGTGGCCGCCACGATCCTCGTGCGGTGCGATGCGCACTCGATTTACCCCGAGAACTTCATTCTGGATGTGGCCCAGTCCCTCGTCGACACCGGCGCGGCCTCGCTCGTGATTCCGATGGACGCTGTCGGCGAGACCTGCTTCGAGAAGGCCAATGCCTGGATCGTCGATACTCCGCTCGGTTCCGGCGGCGCGGCGCACCGGGGCGGCAAGGCTTCGGGCTGGGTGGACCATGGCCACCATGCCGGATTTGACCTTTCCTGGTATCGCCGCATCGGCGGCTATGACGAGAGCTTCTCCCATAACGAAGACGCAGAATATGATGTCCGCCTCGGCAAGGCGGGCGGGCGCGTTTACCTCGATGCCGGGATCCGCATTCAGTACATCCCGCGCGGCAATGTCCGCAGGCTGTGGAAACAGTACGAGGGATATGGCCGCGGCCGCGCGAAGAATGTGCGCAAGCATGGCTCGCGCCTGAAGCTGCGCCAGACTGTGCCAATCCTTGCGCTGCTCGGCTCGGCACTCGGGCTGGTCGCGTCGCTGGTGTATTGGCCGGCGATCATTCTCCCGCTGGGATATGTAGCGATCCTCGCTCTCGCCTCGGGGCTGGTGGCGCTGAAACACAAGTCCCTGTGCGGATTGTACGCCGGACTCGCCGCCGGAACCATGCACATGAGCTGGGCGTTTGGTTACCTGCGGGAGGCAACGCGGCCGAAAGGTTAACCCTGCGGATCTTCCGTATTGGTTTTGGCCCGTAAATTGCCTACTATTATCGATGTTTAGGACGCTAACCATGGCCAGCTCGAGCAACAGTATGTTGTCGGCCGCGCGTGAACGGCTCGGCTTTTTCGGCCGGACGGCCAACGCGCTGCGTGAGCGGATTCAGCGCGGTCTTGGCCGTGGGCCTGACCGCGAACCCGAAGACCCTGGCAGCAGAGCCGGTCATGAAGCGCCGCACGTGCCCGTCAGCCGCGTGACCTCGGCGCCCGAAGCCGTTTGCATCTACGCCGTTGGCGACATCCATGGCCGCCGGGACCTGCTCGACCAGTTGCTGGTCCTGATCGAAGAGGATGCCGCGAAACTGCCGGAGGGCATCAAGGCCCAGATCGTGTTCCTTGGCGACTACATCGACCGCGGACTCAAATCCCGGGATGTGATCGAGTTGTTCGCCAGCGGCGCGCTCGACAAGTTCGACCCGATCTACTTGCTCGGTAACCATGAAGAGGCGTTGCTGCGCTTCCTTCAGGAAGCCTCGTTCGGCAGCCAATGGGCGCGCTATGGCGGCGCCGAGACGCTTTATTCCTACGGTCTGGCGCCGCCGAACCAGCGCGCCAGCCTCAACTCACACGAAGAGATGGCCGCTGCGCGCGACGCCTGGACACGGGTGTGGAACGAATTCCGGGTCCGGCTGCCAGCAGAACATCTGAACTTCCTGCAGTCGCTGAAGTCCTATTACACGGCGGGCGACTACCTGTTCGTGCACGCCGGGCTGCGGCCAGGCGTGAGCCTTGAGGAACAGTCCAACCGCGACATGCTGTGGATCCGCGAAGAATTCCTTGAGGATACGGCGCCGTTCGCACAGATGATCGTCCACGGGCACACGCCGATGGACGCCGTTCACTATGACGATCGCAGGATCGGGCTGGACACCGGCGCCTTCCTGACGGGGCGCCTGACGGCCGCCCGCCTGATCGGCACGGATGTTGCTTTCCTGAGCACCTGAGTCATTTATTCGTCGCCTTGACAGGCTACGCCGCAAAAAACCCCGGGAGACATTCGCAGCCATGATCGCGCTTCGTCCATTCTACGTCCTTTTCCTTTCTGCCCTGACGTTGTTGCTCGCCGCTTGCGGCTCGACCGGCGGCCAGACCGCGGGCGCCCGCGAAGCGACGCCCGACGCCCTTACCCAAGTGGCTTCGGCTTATCAGCTGGGCTCCAGCGACCGCCTCCGCGTCACCGTGTTCGGCCATCCGGACCTTTCCGGCGAGTTCGAAGTCGATGGTACGGGCTCGATCTCGCTGCCGCTGATCGGCCAGAAAAAGGCTGTCGGCCTGTCGACGGCCCAGCTCGAAACCTCGATCACCGAGACCTTGGCGGCGGGCTACATCCTTGACCCGCGCGTCAGCGTTGAAGTGATCAACTACCGCCCATTCTACATTCTGGGCGAAGTCGGCACACCCGGCGAATATCCCTACACGAACGGTCTGACCGTCCAGAACGCGGTGGCCGCCGCCGGCGGGTTCACCTACCGCGCGAACAAGCGGGTCGTGTACATCAAGAGCATCGATTCCGACCGCGAGATTCCCTACGATCTGACCCCTGGCACGGTCGTCAAGCCGGGTGATACCCTGCGGATCGGCGAACGGATCTTCTGATCCCCCCCCTGAGGCAATATGTATCGAGGCGCTGCAGGTCCCTGCGGCGCCTCTTTCACATGCGGCAGAAGCCTCGCTGAGTAGGTATAATCTCGGGGGGGAATGCCGAGGCTGCTGCAGGTGTGCCTATTCTGCACAGTAGGGGAGCACCTGTGCCGGTTACCTGCCGCAATATTTAACGAATACTTCTCCTCACAGATGAAAGTTTTAATTTTCGCTTAATTCGCAAGCGCAGCAGTGGTATACAGATTGCAATTGCCAAGTTCAGAACAAGGGAAGGCTTTGAGCCGGCTGCCGTGGGGGCGCCTCCAAAGCTTGAACTGAACGCGGCCAAGTAGACTTGAAGGGGAACTCAATGGAATTCCGGTTCGGCGAGCAGACAGGAAGTCTGCCAGACGATGCGTACTCGGATGACGCAAACGAAGGCTCGCCGAAGGGCGGGGACTTCAGCGCGAAACGTATTTTCGACATCGTGGCGGCATCGCTGGGACTGCTGTTCCTGGCCCCCCTGCTGATCCTGGTGGCCCTGTTGATCCGTCTTCAGGACGGCCAGAAGGCGCTCTATTCCCAGCCGCGCTGGGGTTACAAGGGCGAGCCCTTCCAGTGTTTCAAGCTGCGCACCATGGTGCCTGACGCCGACAAGAAACTTCAGGCTGTGCTGGAAAGCAGCGCAGAAGCCCGCCAGGAATGGGAGCTCACGCAGAAGCTGACCAATGACCCGCGCATCACGCCGCTGGGCAAGTTCATCCGCGCCACCTCGATCGACGAGCTGCCGCAGTTGCTGAACATCATCCGCGGTGACATGTCGGTCGTCGGCCCGCGCCCGATCCCGCTCTACGAGCGCCCCAAGTATGGCGAAGGTTTCGTCCACTATGCCAGCGTCCGCCCCGGCCTTACCGGCCTGTGGCAGACCAGCGGCCGCAGTAACACGACTTATGCCGAACGCATCCAGCTCGACACCAAGTATGTGCAGACCCGCACCTTCTGGGGCGATGTCTGGATCATCGTGAAAACCGTTCCGGCAGTGCTGCTATCCGTCGGCGCAAAATAGGAGCGCGGGGCTTGGTTTGCCAGGCCCCGCCTCCGGTCATCTGCCCCGGCCGCCTGGCTGCGCGGCTCACCCGCACTTGAGACAATTCGCATGGCCCGAAGTGGAAAAGTGCGGACCTTCGAGGTCTGGCGGATCAGTGTCTTCGCGCTCATTGCTGTAGTGGTTCTTGCAGGTCTGGCGGCGCTTATGACCCCGCCGTGGGAGGACGCCGCCAGGCTGCCGAAAAACGTGAGCAATCTGCCGGACCGTAAGCTCGCCGGCTCCTTCGTGCACCATTTTGGCGGCCCGCGTGATGAGGCCGAGTGGTACAAATCCGACTTCTATTACCCGAATTCCGACCATCCGGCCTGGAAAGCGGATCTCATTCACTTCAAGCAGGACCGGATCGAGCTGGAAGTGCGGCGTCAGAGGACGGCCTACAAGAAAATTGCCGGCGCGGAGTACCAGCGGCGCGGTTTTCACCATTTCGGCCGGTATGAGGTCGTCATGCAGGCAGCGCCCGGTTCCGGCACGGTGTCTGCAATGTTTACGCATACGCATCAGCAGTTCGGTGACCCCCATGACGAGATCGATATCGAGTTTCTCGGCAAGGACCTCACCCGGCTGCACGCAAACTATTTTACCAATGGCCAGCAACTTGGCGGCATCTACATTCCTCTGGGTTTCGACGCGAGCAAGGAAGTCCACCTATATGCGTTCGAATGGGAGCCTGACGAGATCCGCTGGTACGTCGATGACCGGCTGGCGTACACCGCAACACCTGCCGACATGCCGATTCCGCAAGCGCCCGGCCGGCTCATGCTGCACCTCTGGAGCGGGGGGCGAGATCAGGTCGGCTGGCATGGCAAGCCGACCTTCAAGGATGGCGCGCGCGCAAAATACTACTGCCTCAGCTACCAGGCGGCCGGCGACGAAACTCGGCAATGTTCCGACGCGTTCAATTTCAGCCGCCATGACAATTGAAATGCAGCTTCGGCGCACCGCCGCCCTTGCCATTCGACCGACAGACGGCCCAAACCACCTTCATGACTGACCCGCGCAGCGATCTTTCCGCCACCGACCAGGCGTCCGAACGGCACCAGACACGTCTGGAGCGGGCGTTCGGCTCGTCGATGCTGTGGAATATCGCGAACAATCTCGCCACCAGCGGGATCACCATGGTGGTGTTCATTTTTTTGACCTACCGGCTAGACGCTGCCGTATTCGGGCTGTTCGCGCTCGGCGTGATCATTGTCGACTATTTCAATTTCCAGGCCCGATCGGCCTGCCTCGACACGGCCGTCCTGCGCCGCGCCTATTCCAAGCCGGAAATGGACACGATCTTCTGGGCCACGATGGGCGTGACGGTCTGCGTCATCATCGTCTGCGCCTTTGCCGGCAGCTGGCTGGCAGCGGCGAACAATGAGCCGAGCCTGACCTACTTGATGCCTGCGCTGGCGCTCACCCTGCTGGCGGTACCGCTGTCGATTCCGCCGAACGCCATCATGCTGCGAGACCATGATTTCAAGGGCGGCGCGATCCGCGGCATCATTGGCGCGGTGGCTGGCGGCGCGGCGGCCCTGCTCGTGGTGTTCAGCCCCTTTGCCGAGTGGGCGCTGGTGGCGCAGCGCGGCACCCAGGTAACCGTATCGGCGATTATCATGGCCTGGCGCGTGCGCTGGTGGCCGGGCCTGCATTTCTCGGCGCCGCTGGCGGGCGGATTCCTCAGGGAAGCTGGCAAGATCTTCGCGGGACAGGGCATCGCCTCGTCCTACATGCGGGTGCTCGACCTGATTGTTGCGTTCAGTTTCGGCGCGGCAGCCGTCGGGTTCATGCGCATTGCCAGCAGGTTCGTGGACATCATCTACGGCACCTTCGTTGCGCCGATCAGCTCGCTCTGGGTCGTCCTGCTGTCAGAGGGTACCCAGACCAAGGGCGACCGCGACATGCTGTACCGCCGCCTGTCGCAGATGTCGGCGCTGATCGTGTTGCCGATCTTTGCCGGCCTTGCGCTGACCAGCCGGGATGTCGTGGCCGTTACGCTGAGCGCCGAGTATGCTCCGACGGCGGACATGTTGCTGATCCTCTGCCTCGTCGGCCTGTTTGCACCGTTCACCTATTTCCGCAACGCAGCCTTCATCGCCGTGAAAAGGCTGAACCTGCTGATCACCTTCTCCCTGATCGACCTGATCATCCTCACCGCAGCGGCGCTCGCCCTTTCGCAGTATTCCGCCGAGGCTGTCATCATGTCCCTGCTGATAACCGAGGCTGTTCGCATGGCCCTGACGGTGCCGATTCTCGTCAAGGACATGCACACGAAACCGATAAGCCTGCTGATGTCAGTGCTTCCGGCCTATATCGGCTGCGTCGTGATGGCGGGGGCCGTTATGCTGATCGAATACCAGACGCAGGACTTCGATCCCTGGCTGAGACTCGGGTTGAAAATGTCGGTGGGCGCGCTGACCTATGTCAGCTACCTGCTGATCTTCCATCGCAAATGGTCGATGGCGGCCACGCGGATGATGCGCGTCGGGGGACGCGGCGCCGGAACGCCGGAGACCGTCAGCACCGCCGTACCTTCCTAGCGGCGCCCGCCAGCATAGCCGCGCGGCTCGGCGCCGGCTTCTGATTTCATGCTGAGAGCGATGCGTTTGCGGGCGGCGTCGACTTCCTTCACCCGCACGCGGACCACCTGCCCGGCGCGAACGACCGTGTGCGGATCCTTGACGAACGTGTCCGAGAGCTCCGAGATGTGGACGAGGCCGTCCTGGTGGACGCCGATATCGACGAATGCGCCGAAGGCCGTGACGTTGGTGACGACACCTTCAAGGGACATGCCGGGTTTCAGGTCAGAGATTTTCTCGATGCCGTCCTTGAAGGTTGCTGTCTTGAATTCCGGGCGCGGATCGCGGCCCGGCTTTTCCAGTTCCTTCAGGATGTCGGCGACGGTCGGCTCGCCGAAGGTGGCGTCGGCAAAGTCGCGTGGTTTGAGCTTCGAGAGGAAAGCCTTGTCGCCGACGAGGCTTTTCACGTCGCGCCCGGTCTTCTCCGAGATGCGCTCGACGACCTGGTAGGCTTCGGGGTGGACGCTGGAGCCATCAAGCGGGTTCTTCGCATCTCGGATGCGAAGGAACCCCGCAGATTGTTCGAACGCTTTCGGGCCCATGCGCGGCACTTTCTTCAGCGCGGCGCGCGACTTGAACGCGCCGTTCTCGTTGCGGAAAGCGACGATGTTCGAGGCGAGCGTTTCGTTGAGACCGGAGACGCGGGCGAGCAGCGGCGCGGAGGCCGTGTTCACGTCGACGCCGACCGCGTTCACGCAGTCTTCCACGACGGCAGTGAGCGAATGCGACAGCGCAGACTGATCAACGTCATGCTGGTACTGGCCGACGCCGATGGCTTTCGGCTCAATCTTCACAAGCTCCGCCAACGGATCTTGCAGGCGGCGAGCGATGGAGACGGCGCCGCGGATGGAGACGTCCATGTCCGGGAACTCTTTGGCAGCAAGTTCGGACGCGGAGTAGACCGATGCACCGGCTTCGGAGACCATCACCCGGGTGAGGCCCAGATCCGGCATCTTGCTTTCAAGCTCGGCGACGAGTTTGTCCGTCTCGCGGCTGGCGGTGCCGTTGCCGACGCTGACGAGCTGCACCTTGTGCTTCTTGGCGAGTTTGGCGAGCGTCATCAGGGCCCCTGCCCAGTCGCGCCTCGGCTCGTGCGGGTAGATCGTGTCGGTGTCGAGCACCTTGCCAGTGGCGTCGACCACGGCGATCTTGCAGCCCGTGCGAATACCGGGATCGATACCCATGACGGTTTTCGGGCCGGCCGGCGCGGCGAGCAGCAGGGCTTTGACGTTCTTCGAGAAGACGCTGATCGCTTCGTCGTCCGCGCGTTCCTTGACGCGCGCGAAGAGGTCATTCGTACAGGCCGGGGCAAGGCGGGTTTTCCAGGCGATCTCTGCCGTCTCGGCGAGCCAGGCATCGGCGGGGCGACCCTTGCGGGAAATGCCGCCTTTCGCCATCACGGTAGCGACGGCCGGATGAATTGATTTCTCCGCATGCGGAATATCCAGGCCGAGCTTCAGAACGCCTTCCTTCTCGCCCCGCAGCAGTGCGAGGAGGCGGTGGGACGGAAGCTGCTCGATCGGTTGGTCGAAATCGAAATAGTCGGAGAACTTGGCGCCCTCTTCAGCCTTGCCCTTGGCGACGCTGGAGCGGACCTTGCCTTCGGCCCACATCTTCTCGCGCACGGCGCCGACGATTTCCGGCGTCTCAGCCAGGGTCTCGACGACGATATGGCGGGCGCCTTCAAGCGCCTCGTCAGCGGAAGCAACGCCCTTGGTTTTCGAGATGAACTTCGCGGCGATCTCCGCCGGATTGAGGTTAGGATTGGCGAGCAGTTGTTCCGCCAGCGGCGCGAGGCCGGCTTCGCGGGCGATGGTCGCCTTGGTGCGGCGCTTCTGCTTGAACGGCGCGTAGAGGTCCTCAAGCGCGACCTTGGTTTCGGCGGCGTTGATCTGCTTTTCGAGCGCCGGGGTGAGCTTGCCCTGCTCGCGGATGGACTTGAGGACCGTGTCGCGGCGGGCATTGAGGTCTGTAAGATAGGTGAGGCGCGCGGCGAGGTGGCGCAGCTGGGTGTCGTCGAGACCGCCGGTGCGTTCCTTCCGGTAGCGCGCGATGAACGGGACCGTCGCACCCTCCCCGATCAGATCGATTGCCGCAGAGACTTGTTTTTCCTCGACATTCAGTTCGCGGGCGATGAGGCGGGCAATCGAAACGGGGGCGGCGGACATGCGCGGAAGTTCCTCTGGATGACGGCAAGTTCGGGCATACACCCGAATGGTCATCATTGGAGCCTGCATGGTTCACAAAAGGTTTCCGGGAGCGGCTATTTGCCGGGCGGAACGGGCACCGCGGGGGTGAGGATGGTTAGCGCGACTGCCGCCGCAGCGGCAGCCTCGGCCTGGCGCTTTTCGAGCTCAAGCGGGGCGAGACGGCCGGCTTCCGACTCCCGGCCCAGCATTTCCGGCGCGCCGGCGATGACGGCTTCCGCGAGGGACTGGCGATCTTCGCCCTCCCCCTTGTCCCCCGGCTGGGCAAACCAGGCGACCATTTCGCAGTCTCCGGCCGGTAACCTTCCCTGCGCTTCGAGACTGGTGACGATGGATTGCTGCTCCGGCGAGAGGGTGCAGGCGGTGTCCGGCGCGGCCGGTTCGCCAGCAGACAGCTGGTCGCTACCCGGCGCTTCGGCAGCAGCAAGTGCCGGATCGATCTGGTCGACGCGGCTGCGGCCGGTTTCGACGGTGGACAGCTGGTCAAAGGCGGCGCTGCTGCGCTCGGCCAAGGTGCGGCTTTTTGTGACCTGATTGATGGCGGCGGAACGGTCCGCTTCGGCGTGGGCCAAAGATGCCAATGCAGAGAGCGTCAGCAGGACAGCCGCATGTTTCGGACTGGCCCATCCTGCACGCATGTCAGGGTCCTGTCTGCGTGATGGATATCTGCGCGCCGCCATACTGCGACACCGAAAGGCCGAGGGCGTCGCCATATTGCCGGTGGACAAACACGTTCCCCGCGCCGGTCTGGCTGATTTCAGAAAGATTTTCGCTGCCGTCCTGGATCACGTCGACGACGTTGCCGCAGGCGCATTGGGTGACATCGACTGTGTTGTCTGCGCCAAACTGCGCGACACGGGCCCACGCTCCGTAGGCGGAGCCTGTCTGCGTGACCTCAACGATATTGCTTTGCCCGGTCTGTCGGATGAGGGCCGAATTCTCCTCGCCCGCTTCTTCCGAGCTTGCAGAGCCCCCCCCGGAATAGAGATCGCTGCTGCTCAGCGAGGATCTGAGGTCGAGACTGCCAAGCAATGCATCTTCACCGGACACCTGCGCGCCAGCGGATCCGACAAAAATGAGGGCGACCATCAAGGCCGCCCCCACTTGCATGAAGCGATACGGCTTCATCTGGCGACTACTGCGCGACGTTTGCCAGATGGCCGGTGCCCGTCTGAACGATGTCAGACTGAGCATAAGCGCTGGCCTGGTCAACGAAGGCCAGGTTGGTTCCGCCATTCTGAAGGATCGTCGACAGGATGTTACCCGAGCCGGTTGCAAGGCCGGTCTGGTTGACTTCGGCAATGTTAAATCCGCCGCTGGTCGCATCGTCCAGCTGCTCGATTTCGGAGATGGCAAAGTTACCGGACTGGATAACCCGGGCAATGCTGCCCTCATCGGACGAAGCCTGGGTCACTTCGGCGATGTTTGCAGAGCCGGTGGCCTCGATTTCAACCAGACCGTCGCGCGATTCCTGGGTGACCGTAGCTGCGTTGGACGCACCTTCCATCGTGATGGTGATCACGCCATTTGCACCGTCTTCAATCACTCGGGCATCATGATTGAAGCCAATCTGCGAGACGAAGATGTCAGCATTGGCGCCGTCATTGTCGATGTCCACTCGGCTGTTGAAGGTTACAGGTGAGGTACCTGGGCCGGCCTGGAAAGTACCCTGGACAACTTCCACAACACCGTTCGATCCGCGCTGTTCAACGATCGCAGTATTGATGCGGCCGTTCTGGTCTATGCTTGCGACGGGTACTGCAGATCCAGCCAGTTGACGGATAGTGCCGGTGTTGCGGTCCCCGCGCTGCTGGATCGATGCCGTTGCATCCGGCGTAATCTGGACGATCAGAGCGTTGTTGTTGCGGGTGACGAGGTAGTCATGGATCTGGTCGATGGAGGCATCGCCGCGGGCGCGGCGCTGATCGATCAGAGCCGTGTTTGCGAAACCCGCACCGAATGGGCTCGTTGCAGAGGTCTGCGTAATCGAGGCATCATTGCGGTTGCTCGTCTGGATAATCTCGGCCCGGCCCTGGCCGTTGATGGTGCCACCAGCGGCCTGGTCGATTTCAGCTTCGTTGAGGTTACCCGTCTGGGTAATGCGCGCCGAGTTGTCGAACGAAGTCGACGGAAAGGTCTGGGCGTGGGCCGAGGCAAATCCGAGGACGGACATTGACGCAGCAAGAACAAGGTATCTTTTCATAATCCTCTCCCTGAGGAAGGCCAAAGGGCCCGCTTACTGGTTGATGGACGCGTAGTTGTTGTTACCGACCTGCGTGATGAACGACACGGAGTCATTAGAGGACTGGGTCACCAGTGCATCGTTGCCCGAGCCGCCCGACTGGCTGATCTCAGCATAGCTGCCCGCGCCGGTCTGCAGGACATCGATCAGGCCGGCATTGCCGGTCTGGGTGATCAGCACCTCGTTGCCGGCGCCGGTCTGCTCGACGAAGGTTTCGTTGTTCAGGCCGCCCTGCGTGATGGTGGAGAGGTTCTCGTCACCGGCTTCGTTTGTGAAACCGACCTGATTCAGCGCAAGGATGTTTTCAGTCCCTGACTGGCCGACCGATGCCTTGTTGTCAGCGCTAAGCTGGCTGATGCCTATCTGGTTGGCCGAACCGGCCTGCGAACCATCGAGCGTGTTGCCCGTGCCTGTCTGTTCGATCTCGACAGCCGAGCCATTGGCAGACTGAACGAAATCTGCGGCGTCGCCGACAACGTTTTCAGAGCCGGACTGGTTGCCGATGAATGTTGAATTGCTGCCGAGCTGGCTGATAAAGGCCATGTTCCCGTTGGACGAACCGATCTGGGTGATCTGCACGAGCGAGCCGACGCCCGACTGGTTGGCATCTGCGATGTTGTTCTGGCCGCTTTGTTCGATTTCAGCAGTGTTGTTTGCGCCGCCCTGCGTGACAGAGGCGTCCTGGTCGTCGCCCGATTGAATCACGGACACGACGCCGTCGGTACCGGTCTGTTCGACGTCGGCCATGCTGCTGTTAGACGTACCAGCGGTATAGCCTTGATCGACGGTAACTGAGCCGCCAACGCCCATCTGGTCAACGACCGACGAGTTGTCTGCGCCGCTTTGCTTGATATCGGCGGTCTCTTCTGCTGTAGCGGTCTGGTTCACCCCGGACGAGTTGCCGGTGCCCTCTTGAATGACAAAGGCCGACGCTCCGTCGCCGGTCTGCACGATGCTGGAAGAGTTCACAGCGTTCGATCCCGCACCGGTGTTGATTTGCTCAACATTCGCAATATTCTCGTCGCCGTTCTGCTCGATATCGCTCGAATTGCGTGCGGCGCCCAAGCCCGAGGTCGCGGTATCCGACTGCAACACCAGAGCGGAGTTATCGTCGCCCGTCTGGTCGATATCGGAACTACCGGCATCGCCGCCTGTCTGATCAACGATCGCCGACTGGTTCGTATTGTTCTGCGTCACATTGGACGAGTTGGCGAATGCAGGACTCGCCATCACGAGAGCCATTGCCGCGCCGGCCATAAGTTTAATACGCATGTTGATACTTCTCCTGTAATGCGTCCCGGCCTGCCGACAGGCAGAGCCCCCAAGATAGTTCCAGCCCGTGTCCCCGGGGCTGGTATGACTGGCGCGCAAGGCACCCTTCTTTTATTGGCGTGCCATGGTGTAGTCGGCTGAAGCCATTTTCATGACGCGCAACATTTCATAGTCAGTCCAAGAGAACCGCTGCAATTCGCTCTGCGCAACCTGATTCAACTCATAAGATACAGAATAGGACGCCGGTACAAGCTGAAGGGAAGCTTCACTTACTGCGGCAACGGGAAACGCCGCCTGCGGAGCATCGACCCCAGTATTCTCAGCCGGAGGAGCAGCCTCGCTGACCTTCACTTCATCGATGGCTGGTTTGTCTTCACGCTCGGATTCTGCGGCGCGCGCCTCGCTCCTGACCGCTGCAGACTTGCGGACCGGCGCAGCCTGATCCTGTTGGGCAAAGCTGATATCCGGATCCGGAATAAAACCGTCGCGCTCGGCTACATACTGTTCGAGGAGCGCTGCCCCGGCGAGCTGGTCCTGGAACTGCCAGACGCCCAGCGCGGCGCCTTCCATGATCAGGAGCTCAACCGCCTTCTCCGTTGCCTGGCGCAATGCGAGGAGGTCCGGCTCGTTGGTCGTGATACCGGTGTCGACTTCGAGGAGTTCCTTGAAGCTGACATACCGGAACGCGTTGGCCGCAACGCCGATGGATGCGATTTTCTTCGAGGCGACGACGGACGTGATTACCTCGCCCGATTTCACGCTGACGGCGCGCAGGTAAACGGTGACCTTGTCTTCGCGGTAGTCCGTTTTCGCGCCGATACCGAGGAAGCGTGCGCCTGCACCGCCGGTCAGTGTGTTGGTGTCATAGCCAATTATGCCGCCTTCGAGAATGATGCCTGCAAAGAGCAGCGGCGGAAGGGCCGCTTCATTGAGATCTTCTTCGCCAAGATACTGCTTGCGCATCTCACGGATAATCTGGCGTTCTTTCAGGAGGTTGTCGAGATTTTCGCGTTCAATCACCGTGAACCAGCTGCGATCTCCAGCGTCCTGGAGGGCCTTGAGAAGAACCGATGTCGAGCCTTGGGTTACCGCGCGCGAAAGCGTTTGTACGCCTTCGGACGGTTTGAACTGACCGGTCTGATCTTCAAAGGAGTATACTGCGACCGCCGCCTTTTCGACAGGCGCAGGAAGCGCGCGAAGTCGAGACTGCGTTTCGGTACGAACTTCGGAAACCGCCGGCTGCTGGATAAAGCCGGGATGATCATCATGAGTGGTGGCGCATGCGCCGACCATCAGTGGAAGGAGGGAAGCGCCAAGCACCAGGCGTTTGAGAGCGCGCAACATGTCAACCACCCCCCGGAACCAGATCACCTTCGCCGGTGATCAGCCCGCTGAGGTCGTCCAACGATCCGCCTTCGCTTTGCGAGTCCGACGCAGGCGCAGAAAGGTCGCCGCCGCTTCCACCCAGAAGAAGGGCGATCTGCCCAGCCGGGTCGCCCTGACTCGTCTGGCCGAGGAGAGGGATGGAGATCTCCGTCACTGCGCCGGTTGTCGAATCGGTGATCGTAAGTGCGACGGAGTCGAGCAGGCGCACGAAGGTGATCGTCTGATCGCCGAAGGTTATCGTCCCGCTATCCTGCGGGTTCTCACCGAATATTGCGTCATTGACCTGCGCCGCGAGTGAAGACAGCAGGCGGCTCTGCAACTGGCGCAGGAACTGATCGACCTGCGTATTGCCGCCGGTCGTGCTTTCAGGATCCTTGTAATCGTTCTGGGCATTCGCAATGCCAAGTAGATGCGCCGAGTTGAAGCTGTCACCGCCAAAGGACGGGTTGACCGGCGTGTACACCAGTTCCTGAGCGGACGCCGCTAGGCCGATCCAGCTGAGCGCGGCAACTGAAGCAGCTGCGCGCGCGATTGATTTTAGTCCCACCATAATGTGCGTCCTCGTCATGGAGGACATCAGCTTGCGCCTGATTGCAATGGCTGATGCGTCCCCACACATCTATATGCAAGTTAAACGCCAAGTGTGATTTTGCGTCAACCATCAGACGTCTATCAAGTACATATTTAACCTTAATAGCATCAAGTAATCGCATGTGAGGCGAATATTCTGGTCTTCGGCTAGCGGATGTCCGGGTCTGTCCAAATTCCCGAAAGCGCAAATGTGCCCGCAAGGGCGTCATAGCGGACAATTTCGGCGCCGCGGGAACCAACATGCCTGTTGGGGCCGAAGGTCAAAGGCGGCGTCATGCCGCCCTCGAAGCTGCGCACCGCCTCCAGGGTATCGATAACACCTTCGCGCGAAACATCCCTGCCCGTGCGCATGAGCGCTTCGATCAGCAAAGCTGCAGCCGAATAGGCATCGGCTTCCGCAAGGATGGAAGACTTATCGTTCCTGGCGCGGGCGCGCGTCTGGGCAAAAGCCGACTGGGCATTGCGCGCCACACGGCTTAGCGGCGCGGCAAAGGCGACGTAAGTTTCGGCAGGCAGAACCTTTCGGCTGGCCGGCGGAATGCTGGAGAACACCGTCTGGGTGAGGAGCACCCTTTTGGCGGCCGTTGCCTTGTCGAGGCATTTTGCGGAGCCAAGCAGGACCGTTTCGCCCTTCTTCGCGGCGCAGCCGTCCTTCACGCTGACGACGCCCCACTCCTCAGTCGCGAACCGCTTCAGGGCAGAAGCCTGGTCTGCTTCGCTGGCCACGAGCGCAAATGCGCCGGCCGATGGTGCAGAAGCCGGCAATACGGAAATGACTGGCACGGTACTGTCAAAGCCGGCAGGCGGAACGCTTTGCGGGAAGACGAGTGCAAACACGTTGGCGGTCTCCGCACCGGCGTTCTTCGGCGACACAATGCGCAAAGTGAGCTTTCGTCCGTGCACGCCGCCGAGCTTGTCGATGTCGCCGGCCAGTACGCCGAGCAGTTTCTGCTGCGCCTGACTGGCCGGGTTGGCCGGGTCCAGTACGATCCCGACGGTGAGCGCATCGTCCGTGATACCCGGATCACTGGCTTCCGCCACCACGGCCAGAAAAGCCCAGACGTCAGCGAGCTGTTTGTCGGTCAGATCAAAGCGCGGCATCGCCTCCGATAGGGCATTGCCGCCGGAATCCTTGCCGGCGCGGACGGCATTTCGGAAGGAGGAGGAGGTATAGGGCGGGCGCTTTCGCCCAGTTGCCTCTTTTACGGTGTAGGGGCGCGTCAGCGCATCGCGGCTGATCTGGCTGGGTTGTGCCCCGCGCTCGGCTTTTCCGGCACCGGTGCGGCCATGGCAGGAGGCACAGGGAAATGTCCGTGCCGGGAGCTTTGTCGAAAGGTCGCCGATCTGGACTTCTGCCGAGTCGAGAGCGGAGCCCTTTTCGCCGAAGTATATGGCACGTCCGCGTTCCTCAGAAGCGGTCAAGTCTGCGCAGGCCGGCAGCGCCAGCGTGCAAAGCATGAGCGCAAGGAGCGAAAGAGCCTTAATCGTGAATGCCGTCGGCAATGTCTTTGACCTGTGCGGCGATCACGGTATCGCTGAGATTTGCCGGTATTTTGCGCCAGCGGGCCGTCTTGGTATTGCCGACGAGAAGCGCCGTAAGGTGGGCTTCCTTTTCGAACACCTGCCCCATTTTGTTGCCGACCACCTCGATATTCTTTTCGGTGCCAGTAACATAAAGCCATCCGGGACCCGCTTTGAACTGCTTGCGATAATCTGCCATCACTGCTGCGGTATCGACTTTTGGATCAACGGTGATCGAAACAAAGAAGATGTCCTTGCCCATCCGGTCTTTGAGACGCTCCTGCACCCGCTGGAGGGAAGCATTGATCAATGGACACGCATCTTCGCAAGTCGTGAACATGAAGCTGATGACGACTGTGCGCCCTGCGAGAATATCCGAATAGAATTTCAGCTTCTCGCCGGTATGGCTGATCAGGACGGTGTCTGTGAAATACTCGCGGGCCTTGTCTTCGGTATCAGAGGCGGAAATGTCGCGCGTCACCACCTTGTCGCCCGGCTTGTGGCCGGCGCCGTGTGCGAGCGCGGCGGGTCCGGAAACGGCCCCGAAAAGTCCAGCAAATGCGATGACGGACAGGGAGCGGAAAGGATGCACTGGCATTTTTGAATTCCTCAGTGGCTATGCTGGGTGGTTTGCGTTTCGCGCGCCGCGACAAGTTCGCGGACACGGCTTTCCACAAATTCCGGATCCGGCATGCCGTAGATACGCGAGAATTCTTCGGCGGAGGCATCCCCTATCAGAATCATGGCTGCGTGGTTCTCGGGATTGGTTGCGTAAGCGTTGAGCCAGGTCAGCGCCTCATCCATTACAGGCTTTTCTCCCGTCAGAAATGTCCAGTCGGCATTGTGAGCAGCCGCAAAGGCAGCGAGGCGTTCCGGCGTGTCTACGCGGGAATCGACGCTGAGGGAAACAAACACGAGTTCTTCAGCAGGAATGTCGGCAAGGTCGCGCTTTGCCTGTGCCAGCAGGGCTGTAGTAACCGGGCAGATCGTCTGGCAGCTGGTGAAAATGAAATCGACAACGACGATCCGTGAACCGATCACATCCGATTTCAGCTGCCGCGCGGCGCCGGCCTGATCGAGCATTGGCGCATCGCTCAGCACGACCAGGGCCTGTTGCTCAGCCCCGGACGCAGGAACGCCGGCCGACTCCTTATGGACGTGGCCTTCGGCATGTTCGTGCTCACCGGTCGCCTTCCCGTTGCCGCAAGCCGCCAAAAGGAGCATCGCCGCTATGGCGCAACCGCTGAAGAACCTGGTGCGGGTGTATTCGATGTCCCGCGTCACTGGACACCTCCCCCGCTCGGTGGATCCTGGACAATAATCGTGATGAAGGCGAGCTTGGAGTAGTCTAGTCCCTGGCTGCGCACCGAGGGGTAGATGTAATAGGCGCCGGAGTTGTTCGGCGTGAACGCAAACTCAAATTTGCCGTCGCCGAGGGACTTCACCTTATGCTCCGTGCGATCCTGACCAGGTGCGCGGAACGTCAGTACCGTGACGTCATCTCCGGAGTACGGGGCACCGTTTTTCGCCGTATCATTCAAAGTAAAGCGGATTTTCGCTTCCTGCCCGGTCGGGGTCAGTGTACCGCCGCGCGTTTCATAGGCAATGCGCAGCGGGAGCTCGTCCCTTGCCAGATTCGGGTTTATGGCTGCGGCAAAGTCAAAGCATTCGATGAGCTGCGGCGAATCAAGCGTAAGGATCATCTGGTAGTTTCCGTCGGATGGAATCTTGACCGTCGAAATGTATTCGCCAGGCGCCGCTTCCTTGATGGTTCGGTCGGCGACGATCGCCGAGAGCGGCCGGTGACCATAGTTGCCGAAGCTGCCCATCGGGGCGTTCATGCCTTCCATATAGTAGAAAACGTTAGCGTCGCCGGGGCTTACAACGATGGTCGAAGCTTCGGTCACGGCCGTCGCGAAGAGGTCTGAAGGCAGAAGAAAAGGCGAATCCTTCGGGGGCCGGTCACCCGCTTCAAAGTGCGATACCGTAACTTGGCCGGTGCCGCCGATATCGGCGAGGCGGATCATCGAGACAGTGTTGTTCGACAGGCTACGGACGAACCCATAAGCGCGCGAAAACACGATCTGGAAGGGCTCACCCTTGATATCAATCCTGTGAACCTGGGTATTGTTGGCAGTATCGAAGACAAAGACGGCGTCCTTCGCGGGGTTCACGACAAATCCGTATCGACCGTCAGGCGTGATCCGCATCGGGCCAAGTCCAGGCTCTAGCGGGATTGTGGCGCGTACCTTGCCGGATGCCGGGTCCAGCACCAGCACTTCGCCGGTTTCGCCATCGGCCACATACGCAGCTTGCGAAAGCGCGGAGTAGGCAAGCGATATTGGAATACCTTTCAGCTCGAAGTCCTTGGTCTTCTTCAGTTGGCGCACATTGATCAAACTGACAGTGCGGTCATCGCGGTTGCTGACCAGCGCAAACCGGTTGTCCGACGTCACCACGAGTTCATGATGTCCCTTGCCCGTTTCGATGTGGGCTTTGACTTCCTGCTTTTCGGTATCGACAACGGTAACGCCGGGTTTGGCGCCGGTCGTTCCGACCCAGGCGTAACGACCGTCCGGCTGAACCATTATCCGCGAGGGCCGCTCTCCAACCTTGACCGTCTTTCCAATTCGGAACGTGTCGAGGTCAACAAAGCTGACCGCGTTGACCGATGACATGGCCACATAGACCTGCTTTTCATCTGCTGACCGGGCCCAGTCTTCCGGGGGACCCGGCAGGAGGACCTGCGTCAGCAGCTTGGTAATACCGCGCACGCCGATAATCGGGTCGATGACGGCGATCGACGGGTCGGCGTTAAGCACAACAATATAGTAACTGTTGAGGTCAATCATCGGCCGGATTCCGACGAAACCGCTGAGATAGGTCGCGGCCGAGCGCTTGCAGGCCTCCGGTTCGGATTTCGTGCCGTCCCGAAGTGGATCGATCCAGGCCGCCGGAAGCAGGCCGGTGACGGGCTTGCCGGTCGTGGAGTCCGTAAATTTAAGGCTGACTTTGGCAATCTCGCCGGCTTTGAGCGGTTTGTCCGGTTCGATCACGGACGTGATCGAAAAGTCGATTTTCAAGCCTTCGCGGGTAACCGATTCGCCGGTGACGACAGAGGAATCTGAGCGAAAGAACAGGAAGGCGACAAACAGGACCACGCCGGCCGAGATCGCGATGATCGGGGCCAGTTCGCGAACTCTGTTCGATTTCCAGAATGGCGTCATTTCCTGGTACCCGGCTGTTCCAATGTATGGGAATCCGGGTGAGCAAGTATCGTGCCCACCCGGACAGCATCAGATCAAGGCGTAGGGGCCGGTTCTTCGACCCTGACGACACCCCAAAGTCCGTTCAGGTTCCCGAAGGATGCCACATCGCGGTAGAGATAGTCACCCGGCACCGACATCGTGCCGCCTGCTTTGGTCAGGATGTTCCAGCTGTTACCCGTGACGATATTGTCCGTCGTCGTCCGGAAACGATGCGACCAGTGCGCGCCCATCACATCGGAAGGGCCGTTCACGGACCTGAAGGGTTCCTCACTCCAGTTATGGCCGAGGATGGTCAGGGTCGTGTTACGGGCGTAGCCAGCCGGAATGGCGATGCGGAACCGCATCTCCTGTCCGGGACGTGCCTTGTAGACCGGCGTTTGCGGATCGTTGCCACCCGTCATGATGTTGGAATACGCACGGAAGGCATTGGAAATCGACGCAAGGCCTGGACCGGTTGGTGCCGGAAGTACGCCTGGCTCCGCACCGAACGGATCAGGCTCTTCCGGCTCGGGTGCGCCGCCGCCAGTGTCGCCATAGCCCCAGTCAGCGCCGGCAGGGAAGCCGAACCGGAACCACAGTGGCTCGGCGGCAAAGTTAATCGCAGCCCCGCCTGCATCATGCGCGTCTTCCGGCACACCCGGGCCTTCGCCCGAGATGTTCTCCACCGGCGTACCATCGCGGTAGCGCATGTTGACGGATTTCTGGAAGACCATCGAGAAGTCGCGGAAGACGCGGCCCCCTGGCACCGTGACCGTTGCCTGGGCCGTCGTGCCGGCATCAAGCGCGAAGGTCGATCCTGCGGGCAGGATGGTCATCACGCCCAGCAGGCCTTTCTGGCCTTGCTTGATCGTGTCCGCCGGGAAGATCGGCATTGCGCCGTACTCCACGGGGGTCGCGATAAGCGGGAACGAGTTGCCTGCAAGGGCGCCGAAGGCACCTGACTTGCCATCACCCGAAGCAGAGCGGGGGCCGAGTTCCAGGTCGCCGGCATAGAACCGGTAGGTCCGTACGCTGCCAGGGGCAACGGTCTGGACCGGGTTCAGGCCGACGTTCATGCCGTCGTCACGCGACACATCATACTCAACCTTTTGGGTGTTGAAGCCGACATGGCTCGACGCCCGGATCAGGTTGTTATTGAATGTGGTGTACCCACGCGGATCCCAGCGGTCACGGATGACTGTGTAGTGTTGCATCACATAGCTCGCGAGGTCCGGCACCATTTCGGGCAAGCGGTTGCGAACCGTGACTTCGATACACTCACCGGCTGCAGCACGCACGCTGACCGGCTCGAACTTGTAGGTGTTCGGAAGCCGCGCCGGACAGAGCGGATTGCGCACGCCGCCCAGGCGGGCCGAACAAGCAGCTGAGTCCGCCGGCGTGACGATGTTGGTGCGAAGATCCGCCGTCGGGACATAGACCAGTGCCGTCGGATCGTGCAGCGGCCCCCGTTCGCCGTTCGATAGCTGCGTAGCGCGGCTGTTATACCGCAGGGTGCCGCCGTTCGGATCGAGCGGGCCGCCCACGTGCATGAACGCAGAGGTGTCCGACGGAATGATCGAAGTCGTGAGCGGTGACTTGATCACGCTGTTAACCGAGACTGCCGAGAGGTCATAGGCGCGAATGGGTGCCGTTTTCGGGCAGACGCCGTTGAACTGCGAACGGTTAGTGATCGTGATAGGCACGCCGCGCGGGTTGTTCGGCAGCGATGCAAGGTCAGTCCGGCTCTGCTCATAGGTACGCAGCACGCCCCATGTTCCGGTCCAGAGCCCTTCCTGCGAACGGTCCCATGAATAGAGGTGATCGGTCTGGTTCACCGCCTGGTCCACGTCACCGAAGATCGATGTCGCAAACGAGGCCTTTTCTGACAGGCCCACCTGCAGGGCGCTGCGCCAGCCGGACTCGTCAGCTGTTCCGAATCCAGCGCCGCCGTTGAGCCACTTCACGCCATTCACGGTCGCTGTGTGTTCGTGTTCATGCGCACCGGCCATAATCTTGATACGGACGATGTCACCTGCGTTCGAGCGGAGGACCGGCGTGAAGGGGTCACCGTTGCGGATGTCCTTCGTCAGCGCCGGATAAGGCGTCGATCCCAGCGGGGTGTTGAGCTGCGGGATTTTGCGGTCCGTGCGCGTCTGCAGCGCGTAAGACAGGTCACCGGCGAGGCCGTCGGCCTGAGAACCCTTCTTGCCATCCGGTCCGACCTTGTTCGGATCATATACACGGTAACCGAGCGGTTCGTTGCGGTAGTTGATGACGAAGGTGCCGATGTCGGCTGCAGAGACCGCTTCCGGACAAGGCCGCGGAACGCCGCCTGGGCAGATTGAGTAAAGCCGCACAGTATCCGGGAAAGGCGCAGACTGGCGCACCGACGGATTGAGTGAGTAACGGAAGGAGTCTTCCGTTGGCGGCGCAGGCTCGCCCGCCGCGTCGACGCCTGTCCACGCACCCGCATTATAGGCGTGCGCGAAGTCCTGCGCAGCGAGATAGAACTCGCGGTAGGAGTCGTCCTTGCCGTCGCCGTCGATGTCGCCCGCGAGGATCATGGCTTGCCATGAAGTCGGGCCGCCATCAGCGCGCGTATACATCTGCTCGCCGGTCTCATTGTGCTTCCAGACCGAGCCGGCGGGGTTCACGAGCAATGTGGCGTAAAGCCCGACCTGCTGGTGGGTGGACGGACCGAAGTGGTCGTGCGTGAACGTCACGCCCAGACCGCGGTCACGGCCCTCAATGTTATGCAGCGGGTCAACGAACCAGCGCTGGATCATCGTGCGGGCGCCGAGATACTTGCCGTTCGGACCAGCCCCGAAGAAGGGGTGCGCAGCCGGCGTCAACAACGCGTCGCCGGTACCTTCTTCAAGGGTGTAGCGGTTGATTGCCTCAATCCGGTTACGGACCGTTTCAGCCCCGAAAACACCGTCTTCATAGTTCCAGCCGTTGGCGGCGCCATCAGCCGCAACGAGGTCCCATTTCGGCAGGTGGATATGCTGACCGATGATGTCGGTCGGCGTGGTCACCTGGTAGTCGTCGACCATGTAGAATTCAGGCACGAGGTTGGTCTGGTAGTACATCGCACAATCGTACGAGTTCAGACGGAAAACGAACGGCTCGGGGGCACGGGTCTTGGCAAGCGTCGGGGCAACGTCTTCCCAGAGCGTGATGATACGCTGCTGCGGATAGTGATCGCCGAGCTTGTTGAAGACGACATCGAGCTGGATGTTCGCGCCCTTATAGACGCGTGGATTGTCCGCGCCGAAGGCAGCCGTGAAGGTGTTGGCAAGGCCATTGCCGGCGGCAGAGAAGAACTGTCCTGCAACGCCTGTGTTGAACACGTCGCCTTCATCATCCATGCATGGCTCAAAGAAGGGCGAGCCGGGCTGTGGCAATGCGCCGTTGGTGCGATAGGAGGCCGGCAGGACCGTTCCATCCGGCAGTTGGCGGAAAGTCGGATGGAAGCGCGTTGCGTGGAACGACATCGCCGCTCGCTCGACATCACTTCCATACTCGCTGATGAACTGAGCCTTAGCCTTCTCAATATGTTTCTCGAACGAGAACCGCGTCTGGTGGTCTTCGGAAATGCCGCCGACGGCGTAGCCATCCAGGAAGTGGCGCGGCAGACCGCCGTCCCAGCCACCCGATCCCGGATTGGCCGGATTCGGCGCCATGTCGAGCGGAGGTGACGGAGCCCGCTGACCGACTGCGCCTTCCATGCCGCCAATCCAGAACGGAAAGCCGGGGTTTTTCAGTCCGGTCGGGTTCAGCTGGTTGTCGGGGTCAGCCGGGTTTAGTGACGCGAGAACGGGGCGAACGTCGATGAGAGACGGATCGGTATCCGCACGGTCGATGACGGCCTGGCTCGATTCCGGCTGGCCATCACTGTTCTTGTCCACCGACGCGACATAAACGCGGCCCGGCATCGGCGCGAGCGGTTTGCCTGGCAGTGGCACAAGCGCCGGAATCGGAGTCCCGGCGAGAATTTCACCGTCCGGAAGGGCGCGCGCACCAACCGCTGGCTTGCCGCGCTCGAGCGCAAAGGCATCGCGGTGGAAGCCGTCAGAACCGGTTGCAACATCGAGCTGCGTGCCGGCTTCGAACGTGTCGTGGTTGCGCCAGAGAGCCCACATGCCTTGCGCAAAGTGCGGGTAATAGTGGCAGTGAAAGATGGCATCGCCCGCAGACTTGTTGCGGTTGCCCGACCCACCGAACGCGATTTCATACGTGTACGAACCACCAGGGCCAATGCCTTGCGCGTCCATGTAGTTCGAGTTGTCGTCGTCCGGGTTTGCCAACCACTGGTGGTTATGAAGATGGAAGATGTGATGCTCTTTCGGGCCTGCATGCAGGTTCCGGAACTTCACGAAATCGCCGACGTAGGAGTGCGTGACGTTGGCCGGATCATCCGGATATTTGGCATAAGACGCGCGGATGCTGGGATCGCGCTCGCAGAAGGGATCGCCAGGCTGCGGCGAGCAGAATTCGAGGCCCGCATTGGCCGGCACATCAACCAGCATAGCCGGGTCGCCCATGGCGAAAGATGTCAGAAAGAATTCCTCATAGGCACAGGACAGGCAGTCATGTGCCGGACCAACGCCAAGACGGTTAGCGATAACTTCGGAGCCGGCTCCCGCAGCGCCCTGGTTGATCATGAAGTGGTCGCCCACGCCGTGCAGCGTGTGAGAGAATACCGGGTCTTCATACCAGAAGGGGAAAGCCTGCTTGGAAACGGTCTCGTCGTTGAACAGCGCGATGAACTCGCGGAAGGGCTCAAGCCGGTTGGGCAACGCCGGATTGGTGGCGCCGCGCGCTTCAAGCGGATAGGTCGAAGCCGGGAACGAGCCATCCGGGTTCGGCCCGGAGATGATCGCGGTCACATCGCTTGCAACCAGCTTGATGCTCGATCCCGAAACGTCCAGCATGTTAAGGATTGGCTTGCCACCCTTGCCTTCATGCGTCCACGGCGCGCGGTTCGGATAGCGCGCCTCATAGTTGATGATCGGATGGCCACCAGGCGTCGTGCCGATTGAAGCAAGACGCATGTCCTCCTCGGTTACCTGGCTTCGGTAGAAGTTTGCCTCCACTGGTTCGACCTGAACTACGCCGAACAGACCGTTCGCCAGGTTCCCGCCGGTTCCTTCGCCGCCAAAGCTCACAGCATGCGACAGCACGAGGTGGGAGCCCTCGGAGTCTGCATAAAAGCGGTATGTCCTGGACTGACCAACGTCCGCGAGCGTGTTGGGACCCTTGCCGACATACGACGATGTGTCGCCCGCCGAATCCAGCGCGCTCATTCCGAGCGGTGTAAAGCCGGCACGGCGTTCAGCGACCTGGTCGTTGATCGTCATGATGCTCGGCATGGCGTTGTTGGGGTTCGCCTGCGAGCTCAGAAGGTTTGTGAAATTGACCTCCAGGCAGTCGCCGGAGCGGACGCGCAGGACAATCGGGCGCGGGCGCTTGTCAGGCCGCAGCCCGACATTGCCCGGCGTCAGGGTTCCGCCTGCCGCCTCGGGCTTGCCCGTGGAGCGGTCGATGACGTCAGAGCGCAGGGCATAGATCATGCCGTTGACGTTCTGTGCGCCAAGCCGGTTGAACATCAACGGCTGGTCGAAGGCGACAACGTCAGCCTTTACCGTCCTGCCGCAAACCGGAAGTTGTGCCTGAGCCTCAAAGTTGCTCGCGAATGCGCCTATTGCGCATGCAGCCAGCCCAACGGCCAGCCTGGTAAGTCCACCCAACACGTCCCCCTCCCAAAAAGTGACGTTATATGAAAAATAGGCCGTGCACGGATTGTCCCGATCCGAGCACGCTCGTTCATATATGGCAGATATTACGCTGCGTCCACCTCAATTGAGGCGAAAAGTTGTATTTCCTGCGGCGATTCAAGTAATGCGGGAGTTCGAGGCGCAACTGCTCGCGGATTCAGCAGTAGTTCCAGTGGCGACTACGTATTTGTGCTTAATTACCGGGCATACAGAAGCCGCGCTGAGACAACCCGAGGCTTACCGCCCGCCACCAGCCGGATCTGAATGATGCGGGGCAGCTCGCCGTCCGAAGCAAATGATTCGGGCTGAAGTTGCTCAGGGGCCGGAACCGCGAGCCCGCCATAATCGAACGAAATGGTATCGGCGCATTCGAACAGAACACGCTCGTCTGCTGCCGCCGGGGCGAAATTCGACGCCATGGTCACATCCTCCCAGGTGAGGACAAAATCCGACCGGCCCGGGCAGACCGGGTTGGGTTTCGCGAGAAGACCGAGCCGGGAATAGCCCGCCGGCTTGCGGCCGACCTGGCCGTCCACAACAAAGCTGACACCGTCTGGGCGCGCCTCGAAGATCACCCTGGAATCGAGGTCATATCCCTTCGGCGAAAGGGCGCGCGACAGCCAGCGCTCGATGAGCCACTCGGTCTGCTGCCACTCGGCTTCGCTGTCATTGGCTTCTGCGGCTTGCCAGAGCCGAAGGCCGGTGCGGACCGATTGGGTCACGGCGACCGAGATCAAGGCGAGCAGGGTAAGCCCCACCAGCATTTCCAGGAGACTGAAGCCCGCTTCAGAGGACCGCCGCCGGGTCATGGCGCTGTCTCGATGCTCAGTTCCGCCGGAAGGCGCATCGTCTGCAGGTGCGCGAGGCGACCGGCCCGGTCGGTGACCTTTATGTCGACGCGCACGAGCTCGGCGGCGACCGGCACCATCGTCACTTCCCAGATCGTGCCATCCGGATCGGCGCCGCTGCGGGACGCCTCGAACGTGCGCGCCAGATCGATCTCCAGCAACAGTGCCTCGGCCCGGGCGGTGCGCTCGATCATCGAGTCGTGCGCGGCTTTTGCGCGGGCTGACCCAGAATAAAGCTCCAGCAGGGCCATGCAGGCGAGGCTGAAGATCACCAGCGCAACCAGTGTTTCCATCAGGGTGAAGCCGCGCTGGCTCATCGCGGTTCCTGCCGCTCGATGCGCGAGGTCAGCCAGTCGACCGTGACTCTTTCCCTGCGGCCCGCGCCTTCGAGGGTGAATTCGCCGCCCGAGGAAGAGCCATCCGGGAAAAAGATAATCGCCGATGGGCCTGCTGAAGCCGAAGATACCAAGTCTACATTGACGCCTTCCGGAATGGTGATCGGCTCGGTCCCCGCGCGCTTCAGTTGTCGCGCGTCGGCGTCGAACACGATCCGGACCGCCCTGCCCGAGGACTGGGCCGCGAGCCGCGCTTCACGCAGCAGGCTGACCGCTTCACCCGACAGGCGCTGGATCTCAAAGGACGGGCTGCGGCGCGAGGCGGAGATCGATACGACGGTCATGGCCAGCGCCAGGATCGTCAGCGCGACGAGCAGTTCCAGAAGGGAGAAGCCGGCCTGACCGGGAATGCGCGGGCGCGGCATGATCACACCGCCAGATCGTTGACGCTCATGATCGCACTGAGCAGCGTCAGGACAATGCCGCCGATCAGCACGCCCAGCGCCAGGGTCATCACCGGGCCCGCAAGCGTGGTCAAGGTCGCGATCCGGCGCCGGCTGCGGCTTTCAAGGATGGATGAGGCCTGCGCAAGTTGGCTCGCCATGTCGCCGGAGCGCTCGCCGACCGCGGCAAGCTGGGAGGCCGTCATCGGCAGGAAGCCGTCATTCGCGATGGCATCGGAGAGGCGGACGCCGACGCGCACCTCATCTGCAATCCTGTCCAGGGCTTTGCGCACGAGCGGATTGCGCGCGCCCTGCCCGGCAATTTCCATTGCCGGCACAAGGCTGACACCGTTTTCGAGAAGCGCAGAGAGAGACGTGAGGCAACGCGCCGATTCCATGTCCCGGATCAGAAGGCCGATGACCGGGAGGCGCATGGCGAGCGCGCTCATCGAGCCGCGACCGGCCGGGGTCCGCGACCAGCTCATGGCGAGCAGCCATATCACGAGGGGCGAGATGGTCAGCAAGGGCCAGGTGTCTCGCAATCCGTGCGAGGCCGCCATCAGCCAGGCGGCCGCGGCCGGGGTTTCATTGCCGGATGTTTCCAGCACCGGCTCGAGAGCTGGCGCAACCACGAGCAGGATGATGCAGATGGAGATGATTGCGGTGAGCAGCAGGATTGCGGGATAAATCAGCGCCCCGCGCACTGCTTCCGTCAGGCGCAATTCGTTGTCGATGGAGTCTGCCAGCCGGTTGAGGACCGGTACCGTGGAGCCGCCCTCTTCGCCCGCACGGATCAGACCGATGACATAGTCCGCAGGAGGCGTGCGCAGACCCGCCATTGCATCCGCGAGAGACTGGCCGTTGAGAACACCGCTGCGCAATTCGTTCGACAGGCGCGAAACACGTTTGTCTTCCGGATCATCGGCGAGGAGTTTCAGGGCCTCGTCGAGCGGCAGTCCGCCAGCGAGCATCGAAGCGAGGTTGCGGCAGAATCCAGCCAGAACTTGCGGCGGCTGCTTGCCGGCTGGCTTACCTTGTCTCGCCGCGGCGGTCGAACCCGCATCGGTCATCTCGAACGGCGTCAAGCCCTGACCCATCAGGTCACGAACGGCCTCGGATTCCGATATCGCACTGACCACGTCGCTGACGACACGGCCATCTGCCTGGAACGCGCGGTAGCGAAACCGTGCCATCAGGCCGCGTCCATCCCGATGACCGAGAACACCTCGGTCAACGAGGTCTTGCCCGCTGCGGCGGCCCGCACGCCCTCTTCAAAGAGCGTCAGCATGCCTTCGCTGCGGGCAATCGCACGCTGACGGCTTTCGGGCGCTTTCTCGAGGATCGCAGCTTCTATCGCCGGTGACATCGGCATCACTTCGGCGAGGCTCATCCGGCCTCGGTAGCCAGTGCCCCGGCACTCTTCGCAGCCAGCGGCAGCACACCAATGAGTGTCGGCGCCCGGCGCCAGCAAAGTTCCGAGGCGGGTCTGCATCGCCAGCGGCGGCGCCTCCGGGCGTTTGCAGGCATTGCACAGCAGCCGAACCAGGCGTTGCGCCGAAATCGCGTTCACGGTGCTCGCGACGAGATAGTCCTCGATGCCCATTTCCAGCAGGCGGGTTACCGTTGCAGGCGCATTGTTGGTGTGGATCGTGGATAGCACCATGTGGCCCGTCAGCGCCGCTTCGACAGCGATCGACGCCGATTCAAGGTCGCGGATCTCGCCGATCATCAGCACGTTCGGGTTGTGGCGCAGCACAGAGCGCAGGGCGCGGGCGAAGGTCATCCCGATCTCAGGCTTTACCTGGATCTGCGAGACGCCGGGGATCTCGTACTCGACCGGGTCTTCAACCGACATGAACTTGACCTGCGGGTTCATCAGATGGCGCAGGCCTGCATATAGCGTCGTCGTCTTGCCGCTGCCGGTCGGGCCGGTGACCAGCGTGATGCCGTTCGGTTTGGCAAACGCCGTGACCAGGCGCTCCCGGGCATGATCGGAGAGGCCGAGAGCCGGCATGTCGAGGTGGGCGGCCGTCTGGTCGAGCAGGCGCAGGGTAACGGTCTCGCCGTGCAGGCTGGGCATGGTCGCGACGCGCAGGTCGATATCGCGCCCGCGCACGGCGGTGCGGATACGGCCGTCCTGGGGCAGCCGGCGCTCGGCAATGTTGAGCTTGGCGAGGATCTTGATGCGCGAGACGACTGCCTCGGGCGAGCCTTCGACCGGCAGGTTGACGGGCGACATGGCGCCGTCGAGGCGCATGCGGACCCGCACGTGGTCACGCTCCGGCTCTATATGAATGTCCGACGCGCGCGCTTCCACGGCCATGGCCAGTACGTCTTCAACCCACCGGATGACCGGCGCGCCGCGGGCCAGGTCAATCAGGCGCTCAAGGTCATTGTCCGAAACTGAGACAGTCGGCTCGTCCGCTCCTGCGGCGTCGTTTCCGGGGCGGATTGCCGAAAGCCAAGCCCGGACATCCGACCGCGTGGCGACCGCGCGGCGGACGGAAAGACCTGTTTTATAGCCAACGGCATTCGCGGCTTCGTCATCCAGCGGGTCTGCCATGGCGAGCACGACCTCGCCGCCTTCCACCGCCAGCGGCACGACATTGGAATCGAGCAGGAAGCGCGGGCGCAGCCCGGCAAGGTCCGCCGGAATCCGCGGCGTACCAGCGAGTTTGGCATGCGAGAGGCCGAGCACTTCCGCGAGCGTCGCCGCAACCGCTTCCTCGGAACAGAGCCCGAGCTTGATCAGGACGGACGGCAGCGGCTCTCCGGTTTTCTCCACCGAGGAGAGTGCGCGGGCAAGTTTCGCTTCATTGATATGGCGTTTCGCGACCAGCCGTTCACCGAGAACCAGCCAGATATCCTTGCGGCCATTCGATCCTTTGGCCGCACTCGCTTTCGCTTGCATCTTCATGCCTGCCGTGTCCCCACACAAACTCAGCTCACGCTGCCTGTCCCCCGGCAAGCATGTGGTGTGCCACTTGCATAACATCATAGAAGGATGCCGTCCGCAAAGGCCTTCAATTGACTCCTTTGGTTTTGCATCGACTATAGAAGTGTACCTCATCCGGTCTCGGGACAGACCGGCGGGGAACGGGGACAGGACCAATGCCTATCGACCAGGGATCATCCCTCGGCAGCGATCGCGCGTCCGCCGGTTCGGCGATGACGCCTCGCGAATTCATGCGCTGGTGGGGTTCAACCCTCGCCGGAATGACGCCGGATTGGCTGAAGGCAGCTTTCGTACCAAACCGGAATTGGGTGATCGTCCGCCGCGAAGGCGACAGCTTCACCGTATACTCTGACAACGGACTACCTGTCGGCTCACTCGCCGATAGCGGGAGCGCCCGTTCGAAAGTTCGCTCTGGAGATGTGTTGGCGCTGCTGTCGCCCGATGAGGCCTTCCTGCGTCAGCGCCGCCTGCCCGCCACGTCCGAACAACATCTGCGCAATGCGCTGCGCCTCCAGATCGCTGCAGATACACCCTTCGAACTCGACGAAGTTCACGATGATTGCCGGATTGTCCCCGGCGCTGAAGAAGGCGGGCAGTTGCTGGCCGAGCAGGCCCTCGTCAAGCGCAGTGTGATCGCGGACTTGGTCGCGCTAGCCGCCGCCAACCGGATAGATCTCGCCGGTGTCGACGTCGTCGGCGATGACGGAAAACCCATTGGTTTCAACCTTCTACCGGAAAACCAGCGGGCGCGCAGCGATGCTTTCCTGCCCCAGCTCAACCGCGGCCTGGCGCTCGGCGCCCTGGCGCTTGCGGTGCTGACCGGCACGCTGGGCCTGCTCGCCATGGACCGGAAACTCGGCGCGCTCGAGCGCGAAACCACCGCCATCCGCGCAGAGGCCGCTTCGGTCCTCGACCTGCAGCGCCAGGCCATCGCGCGCGTCGATGCGATCCGCATGATCGAGCAGCGTTCGGCGAGCCCGGTACGTTTCACAACCTTGCTGGACGAGATTGCAACCGCGCTTCCTGAAGATTCCTGGCTTGAAGGCCTCGCGTATGACGGCAAGCAGATTTCGCTCGTCGGCCTCTCCCGCTCCTCAGACGGTCTCGTCTCGAAACTGGAATCCATTCCCGGCGTTACCGGCGCCCGGGTCGTCTCCTCGATGATGCGGGATGATCGTCTGAATGCGGACCGTTTCCGCATCGAGCTCCTGCTCGAAGCCGATATCATCGCCGCGCCGCCGGCCGCCGCAGAACCACCGGCTGCGCCCGATTTTGAATCGGAGGACAACGGATGAACTTCTACGGCCTTCCCCGCCAGCGCCAGCAACTGATCGCCGCCGGACTGTTCGCGGGCGCGTTGGCCATCGCTGGCCTCGCCGTGGCGGCCCCTGTCGCCGACATGATCACCACCAAGCAGGAAGACATCCGCAAGGGCGAAGCCGACCTTGCCAAGTGGCGCGGCATCGCGGCTTCGGCTGATGTCATGAAAGCGGCATCGACAGATCCAGCCGCCAACGTGCGCACCATCGCGCTCGCGCTGCCCGCTTCGACCGATGCGCAGGCCGCGGCGAGCGTTCAGGCCATGGTTCGGCGCATGCTCGGCGATGCGGGAGCCGATCTCAAGAGCATCCAACCGCTCGATGCACGCGGCGCCGGAAGCCTGCGCGAGGCTGGCGTTCGCGTGATTGCCCTCGCCACGCAGCACCAGCTCGACGACACGCTGTTCGCCCTCGACAACTCCAATCCGCGCCTGTTCGTCCGCGAAGCCAATTTCCAGCTCGCCTCGGGCAGCAGCCGCGACGGCGAAAGCCGCGAGGCGCCCGTTCTCCAGGTTCGCCTTGATGTCTACGCTTACGCCCTTCCGGAGGAATGAGAGATGAGCTTTGTGAGGGCCCCAACCGCGGTTGTCGCAGCCATGCTGGCCGGACTTTGCGCCTTCCTGCTGCTGGCGCTGACGCTGCTGACCA
>LNFC01000006.1 GCA_001464545.1 Acidobacteria bacterium Ga0077551 | reverse complement strand
GGGGCGCCTCGGGGGTCACCTTATAAGCCAGTTAAGGAATTCCCGTTCCTGCCTAGTTTCCGCCGCGAAGCGACAAGCGGGCAAACTTGGCCCACTTGGATTCAGTAACATGCCATTGCACTTCTGCGTTCCGCGATACTACGTCGTGCGCGTCGTCTGAGCGGCGTCTGCATTGTCGCATCTCTGCGCACCTTTGGAGATTCCAGAATCATTGACTAAAGCTATCCAACTGCAACTTGAAGTCGCAGTCGTGTTTCGGCGCTCGCTTGTCGCTTTGTGGGGACTTTTATTCGATGACTAACGCGGCGAATGGCGAACTCAAGTCGGCGCTGTGGGACGCGGCCAACACGTTGCGCGGATCCGCCGTAGATCGCACAGACTGGAAGGGCTACATTCTGCCCCTGCTCTTCTTCAAGCGCATTTCTGATGTCTGGGACGAGGAATCCGCCGAAGCGGTAAGCATATACGGCGACGCGGAGCCATCCCTGTTTCCCGAGGTCCACCGGTTTGTGCTGCCCGCAGGCTGCCACTGGAACGATATCCGAGAAATAGCAAACAACGTTGGTGCGGCGCTGCAAAAAGCAATGCAGGAGATTGAACGCGCAAACCCAGATACGCTTTTCAGGGTCTTCGGGTCAGCGGACTGGGGAAACAAGGAAAAGTTCGCAGACGAGCTCCTAAAGGACCTCATAGAGGGCTTCTCGGAAATCAATCTCGGCAATTCAGCGGTCACGACTGACGTGCTCGGAGACGCGTATGAGTACCTGGTTGGAAAATTCGCCGACGTAACTCGAAGGAACAAAGCGGGAGAGTTCTACACACCGCGTAGCGTGGTGCGTATGATGGTCGAGATCCTAGATCCCCAAGAACACGAAAGCATCTATGACCCAGCTTGCGGGACCGGCGGCATGTTGCTGGGCGCGATCGAGCATGTGATGCGCAAGGGGGGCGATCCGCGCACCTTCTACGGCAAGATCTACGGCCAGGAGAAAAACCTGACCACCGCCGCGATTGCCCGGATGAATCTCGTTCTCCATGGGATCGAGGATTTCCAGGTGGCCCGCGAGGATACGTTGCGGAATCCCGCCTTCACGGACTCCAGCACCGGCGGCCTCGCTACTTTCGACTGCGTCATCGCGAACCCACCGTTTTCACTTAAAGAATGGGGGCGTGACCTTTGGGAGGCCGATCCTTGGGGCCGCGCAAAGTTTGGGGTCCCGCCCGAAAGCTATGGCGATTACGCCTTCGTACAGCACATGCTCGCCTCAATGGCGCCGACCGGGAACAGCCGCATGGCGGTCGTCCTGCCGCAGGGCGCGCTGTTCCGGAAGTCGGCAGAAGGCTCGATCCGGCAGGCCCTGCTGGAAAAGGACATGGTCGAGGCGGTGATCGGCCTTGCGCCAAACCTGTTCTACGGCACGCAGCTGGCCGGATGTGTCGTCATCCTGCGCCGCAAGAAGCCCGAAGCCCACAAGAATAAGGTGCTTATAATCGACGCCTCCAGCCTGTTCCGCAAAGGACGGGCGCAGAACTTCCTCGATCAGGAGCACAGCGATCAGATCGTCGCCTGGTACCGCGCCTTCGACGATGTCGAGGATCGCGCCAAGGTGGCGACGCTGGGCGAGATCAAGAAGGAAGGCTGGACGCTTAACATCTCGCGCTACGTCCTGCCGCCCATCGGCCAGGACATCCCGCCGCTGCCTGAGGCCGTCGCGGCGTTCAAGACTGCGCTGGCCGACGCCCGGGCAACTGAGGATCACCTGCGCAAGGTGCTGGTCGAAGGGGGGTGGCTGCAATGAGCGGGCTGACCCAACGCGAACTCGAGAGCTATCTCTGGGGCGCGGCCACCTTGTTGCGCGGCCTCATCGATGCCAGCGACTACAAGCAGTACATCTTTCCGCTGTTGTTCTTCAAACGTCTGTCCGACGTCTGGGATGGGGATTACCAGGACGCCCTAGATGAAACCGGCGACGAAGACTACGCGACCGCAACCGCGAGTGACCGCTTCTTGATCCCGGAAGGCGCACACTGGAACGACGTGCGCGCCGCATCTCGCGATTTGGGTCGGGCGTTGCTGTCTGCCTTCCTTGCAATCGAGACTGCCAATCCCGAGCGTCTGCAGGGTGTCTTCGGCAATGCTAACTGGACCGACAAGGCCCAGATGCCCGACAGCACACTGAAAAACCTGATCGAGCATTTCTCCAAGCACAACCTGACCCTTGCCGCCGTGCCCGAGGACGAGCTTGGCAACGGCTATGAATACCTGATCAAGAAGTTCGCCGACGACAGCGGCCACACCGCGCAGGAGTTCTACACCAACCGCACCCTCGTGCATCTGATGGCGCAGATGCTGGAGCCCCAGCCGGGCGAGAGCATCTATGACCCGACCTGCGGCACCGGCGGCATGTTGATCTCGTGCCTGGCCGAGGTGAAGCGGCGCGGGGGCGACATCCGCACCACCGGCCTTTTCGGGCAGGAGCTGATCACCATCACCGCCGCCATCGCGCGGATGAACCTGGTCATCCATGGCGTGGACGATTTCCACATCGCCAGCGGCAACACACTGGCCACGCCGGCCTTCGTGCAGGGCGACCGGCTGCGGACCTTCGACGTGGTCCTCGCCAACCCGCCCTATTCCATCAAAAAATGGAACCGCGGCGCGTGGGAGCAGGATGCCTGGGGGCGCAACTTCCTTGGCACCCCGCCGCAGGGGCGCGCGGATTACGCCTTCTTCCAGCACATCCTGTCGTCGATGCACCCGAAAACCGGCCGTTGCGCGATCCTGTTTCCGCATGGCGTGCTGTTCCGCAATGAAGAGGCCGAGATGCGGCGCAGGCTGGTCGAATCCGACCGGGTCGAATGCGTGCTCGGGCTCGGGCCGGGGCTGTTCTACAACTCACCGATGGAAGCCTGCGTGGTGATCTGCCGTTCGCAGAAGCCCCAGGCGCGCAAAGGGCGCATCCTGTTCATCGACGCGGTGACCGAGATTGCGCGCGAACGGGCGCAAAGCTTCCTGCGCCCCGAACATCAGGCGCGCATCCTGTCGGCCTATCACGCCTTTGCGGATGAGCCCGGCTTTGCCGCAGTGGCGGATGTGGTCGATGTGCTGACGGCGGACGGCAACCTGTCGATTGCCCGCTATGTAAAGCGAACTAAGGCGGCGGTTGCGGGTGGTGCTACGCTGGCGGCAACCTGGGCTGTGTTTGATGAGGACGGGCGCGACTTCTGGACGGGCATGGACGCGCTGGTGGACATGCTCGATGGCCTGACGCCTGCGGAGGATGCCGATGCTTGAGCGGCCGATTTCCAAGGCGGGTTGGACGCGCGTGCGGTTCGACCAGATCGCCACGCAGATCAACGATCGCGTGGACAACCCCGCCGAGGCCGGTGTGGAACGCTATGTCGGGCTGGAACACCTCGATCCCGACAGCTTGCGCATCCCGCGCTGGGGCGAACCCACCGATGTGGAATCGACCAAGCTGCGGTTCCAGCCGGGCGACATCATCTTTGGCAAGCGCCGGGTCTATCAGCGCAAGGTGGCGGTGGCGGATTTCGAGGGTATCTGTTCGGCGCATGCCATGGTGCTGCGCGCCAAGTCCGGAACAGTGCTGCCCGAGTTTCTGCCCTTCTTCATGCAGAGCGATCTGTTCATGGAACGGGCTTTGAGCATCTCGGTCGGGTCGCTGTCGCCCACGATCAACTGGAAGGCGCTCGCCGCAGAAGAGTTCCTGCTGCCGCCGATCCAGGAGCAGGCACGGTTGGTCGATCTTCTGATGGGCACAGAGGCCACAGCTGAAGCCCTTCGGCACTTGGTTGATGTTGCGAGGGTACTACGTCAATCCACCATTGATCACTTTGCGCGCATCTCGGACAGACCGTCGGTGCCGCTTAGCGAAATCTGCGAGATGCAAAACGGGCGGCCGTTCCCCGGTGATGAATACCAGCGCCAAGGACCTAGGCTGCTGCGACCGGGCAACCTCGGCATGAACGGTTACTTCAAGTGGGACGACGGCGCGACCGTGTGCCTTCCTGCGCGGTTTGAGGCCGAAGCGGCGGCCTTTGTTGTAGACTCTGGCGATGTCGTCATCAATTTGACCGCCCAGTCGCTGGAAGAAGGCTTTATGGGCCGTGTTTGTCTTGCTCGGGCGGGTGATCGCTCCTTCCTGAATCAGCGTATTGGGCGCTTTCAAGGTTTCTCGGCGGATTTCCAGCCCGAGTTCGTTTTCCGCGTCCTGCAAAGCTCCCGCTTTCAGAACCATGCTGTTCGGATGTGCGAAGGTAGCAAGATCAAGCACCTGTTCTGGCAGCATCTTGCGCCGTTCCGCGTGCCGAGACTGGATTTGGTCGAACAGGAGGCTGTGATTTCAACGGCCAGGGCAATTGATGCGCAACTCGAAGGGGCGCAGGCACGGCTGGCTTCCGCGATGCTTGATCGCGCGAGGTTGTTCGATTTGACGCAAGACGAAGCGGTCAACGCATGACCTTCACCGAAGCCAATACCGTCGAAGCCCATCTGCGCGACCTTCTCGCGGGCGCGGCCTCGGCCCGCCCGGCGCAACTCTCAAACGGCTTCGCCCGCACGGGCGGCAAGATCGCGGGCCTCGGCTGGCGTTACGTCGCCCCCACCGACCTTCCCCGCCAACCGCAAGAGGTGATGGTAGAACCCCATCTGCGCGACGCACTGATCCGCCTGAACCCCGACATCGCCGCCAACCCTGGCCGGACCGATGACGTGCTCTACCGTCTGCGCGCCATCGTCATGAGCGCGCGGTCGGACGGGCTGGTGAAGGCGAACGAGGAATTTGCCGCGTGGCTGCTGGGCGAACGCTCCATGCCCTTTGGCGCGAATGGCGAACACGTCACCATCCGCCTGATCGATTTCGACGATATCGAAAAGAACAGCTTTGTCGTCACCCAGCAGTTCACCATCAGGGCGGGCAAGACCGAAAAGCGCGCCGATCTGGTGCTGCTGGTCAACGGCATTCCGCTGGTCCTGATCGAGGCCAAGACGCCTGTGCGGTCCAGCCAAAGCTGGCTCGACGCCGCCTTGCAGGTGCATGACGATTACGAGAAGAACGTGCCGGAGCTGTTCGTGCCCAACGTCTTTTCCGTGGCGACCGAGGGCAAGGAGTTCCGCTATGGCTCTGTCCGGATGCCGGTCGACATGTGGGGCCCCTGGCGCGACGGCGACGCCAAGCAATCGCTGAGCGAGGTTGAAAAAGCCGCCTGCTCGATGCTGCGCCCGGCGATGGTGCTCGACATGCTCGACAGCTTCACGGCGTTCGCCACACAGAAGGGCAAACACCGCATCAAGATCATCGCCCGCTATCAGCAGGTGGACGGCGTCAACAAGATCGTCGCGCGGGTCGTGGCGGGCCAGCCGCGCAAGGGGCTGATCTGGCATTTCCAAGGGTCGGGCAAATCGCTCTTGATGCTGTTCGCCGCGCGAAAGCTGCGGCTTCACCCGGTGCTGAAGAACCCCACGGTGCTGATCGTGGTGGACCGGATCGATCTGGATAGCCAGATCTCCGGCACCTTCTATGCCGCCGACATGGCCAACATGGTGCGCACGGAAAGCCGCAAGGAACTGGCCGAACTGCTGGTCAAGGACGCGCGGAAGGTGGTGATCACCACGATCCACAAGTTCGCCGAGGCCGGCGGCGTGCTGAACGACCGCGACAACATCATCGTGCTGGTGGACGAGGCGCACCGCACGCAGGAAGGCGATCTCGGCCGCAAGATGCGCGAGGCGCTGCCGAATGCGTTCCTGTTCGGCCTGACCGGCACGCCAATCAACCGGGCGGACAAGAACACCTTCTATGCCTTCGGCGCCGATACCGACGAAGGCGGCTACATGAGCCGTTACGGCCTGAACGACTCGATCCGCGACGGCGCGACCAAGGAGCTGCATTTCGAGCCGCGGCTGGTGGACCTACACATCGACCAGAAGGCCATAGAGGAAGCCTATGCCGAACTCACGCAGGGCCTGACCGACGAAGACCGGGATCGGCTGGGCAAGGCGGCAGCCAAGATGTCGATCCTGGTGAAGGCGCCCGAACGCATCCGCGCGATCTGCGGCGACATCGCAAAGCACTTTCAAGAAAAGGTGGCTCCGAACGGCTTCGGCGCTCAGGTGGTGACATTCGACCGAGAGAGCTGCCTTCTCTACAAGCAGGAGTTCGACCGCCAGCTGCCGCCCGAGGTTTCGGACGTGGTGATCTCAGTCAACAGCGGCGAGCCAGAGTATGCTGCCTTCAAGCGTGATCGGGATGCCGAGGAGAAACTGCTCGACCGCTTCCGGGATCCGCGGGACCCGCTAAAGATCATCATCGTGACATCGAAACTGTTGACTGGCTTCGACGCACCAATCTTGCAAACTATGTATCTCGACAAGCCGCTGCGCGATCATACTTTGCTTCAGGCAATCTGCCGAACCAACCGTCCGTATGGTGAGCAAAAAACTCACGGGTTAATCGTCGACTACCTCGGCATCTTCGACGATGTCGCGCAAGCGCTCAAGTTCGACGAAGAAGGTGTGCAGAAGGCGGTCTCTAACATTGCCGAGCTGATCAACGCGCTGCCAAGCGCGCAGCAGAAATGCCTAGCTTATTTTGCTGGGGTGGATCGAACACTAAAAGGATACGAAGGGCTAATCGCAGCGCAGGAATGCATTCCTAACAATGAGCGACGCGATGCGTTTGCTGCTGACTTCAGCGTACTTGCTCGCATTTGGGAGGCCTTGTCGCCCGATCAGGTCCTCACCCCGCATGAGGTCGATTTTCGCTGGCTCGCGCAGGTATACGAATCCCTGAAGCCATCGACTGGAACCGGTCGTCTCCTTTGGCATACCCTTGGTGCCAAGACGATAGAACTGATCCACGCCAATGTTCATGTCGACGCAGTGCGAGATGATCTTGATACACTCGTTCTAGACGCAGAACTTCTTGAAGCAGTTTTGGCTAATCCCGATCCTGAAAAGAAGGCGAAAGAGATCGCGGTCAAACTTTCAGGGCGCCTAAGGAAGCACTCAGGCAATCCCGAGTTTCGGGCGCTAGCTGAAAGGCTCGAAGAGCTTAAGAACCGTCATCAACAAGGCCTCTTGTTGTCCATCGACTTTCTCAAGGAGCTCTTAGCGCTCGCGAAAGACGTCGTCAGAGTCGAGCGCGAAACGCCGGAAGAAGAAGTGATCGATCGCGGGAAGGGTCAAACGTGCAGTCGACGATATCGATGAAATTGTCCGCGCCGTGCGCTTCGAGGGTTGGCAAGCGACGTTCGCAGGCGAGCGAGAAGTTAAGCAGGCGCTGCGCCAAACACTCTTCCGGTATAAACTCCATCAGGATGCGGACTTGTTCGAGCGTGCGTTTGGTTACATCAGAGAGTATTACTGATGTTCCGTGTTAGGATGTAACTCGCAGCCCCCAAGGTCGCAGTTGAATCTAATCAGCGACTATCAGCATCCCAGGTTCGTACATAACTTCGTCTGTGTCTCCGAGACGCACGAGCGCTTGCGTCATCGCCAACAGCGTTTCATTTATAGGAAGCTCTCGCGCTCCATATTGAGCGCGCCTTCTCCCTAGAACACGCTCACGAACGGCATGCGCGATGCCCGGGGTCTGATCCAACGCCGCCGCCACCGTGTGACGAAAGCTGTAACAGACAAGTCTTGGCGAAGATGCCACGCCAGCCCGCCTGATCACTGCGTTGATGCGTGCAGAGATGGCCTGATTATCATTGAGTTTCGACGAGCCCGGAGCCAAAGAGGGGAAGAGCCAACCTGTTTTTCGTCGAGCCCGGGCGCGCCGCGCAGCTTCGAGCGCCGCGCCAATCAGCGGCACCCTCCGCTCACTATCTAAGGTCTTGAGACGCCGATCGTCGCCCCAGCGCACCATGGCGTATGGGACTTCTGTTTCGAGCGACAGGTCCTCGGCGCGCAGTCCGCCAATCTCGCTAGGTCGGCAGCCCGTCAGCTTCAACAACGCGATCACCCATCGGGTTTCATCCCTAACGGCGCCGGCGTCGAGATACCGGTCGATCGCGTCGAGATGCACTTTGTGAAAGGGCAACCGGTCGAGTGTGGCAACTGCGTGTTCTGGAGCCTTATGGCCCACGAATGGATTTGGTCCTTCAAATGAACCGCGCCTACGGGCAAAGTTGACGATAGCCTTCATCGCACCGAGACGTTTTTTGACGGTCTCATAGCCCTGCCCCCGTTGGTTCACCAATTGATCAAGCCAGTCCATGACCTGCGGGCCGCGGATGGCGCCGATCTCGATGTCTCCAGCGAACTCGAGAAACTGGTCAACGGCAGTTTTTGCCGACCGATCCACTCGGCCCGCCTTATTCTTCTCAGTGTAGAGCCGAAACGCTTCGCTCACGTTGAGTGGCGGCGCCTTTAGGTGACCGCTGCTCAAGATTTCGATCTTCAGTCTTTCTTCCAGCGAAAGCTTCGACGGGTGTCCGCGATTATCTCGGCCGGTCTTCTTGGCGGCCTGCTCGATAATGCGCTCGATCTCCAGATCAGCCGCCGTCTCCTCGATCAGAATTTCTCCGCCATGCGCCTCATAGGCAACGCCCTCCAAAATGACGGCCGCAAGGTCCCTCTTGTTCTCTTCGTACCACTGTCGGACACCCTGCATCACTTCCCATGAAGGTCGCTCCCCGCGATTGTCTCGCACCGAGCGCGCTGTTCCATCGAACTGACGGTCCAGAGTTACCGCCTTAAGGATCGCCCCTTCGCGGCCGAGATTTACGTCAAATGTCCGCTTGAGTTCCCGGCCCAATTCCGGAAGCGCTTCACGCACATCCTGGGGCCAAACTCGCCGGTATTGGAACTTGCCGTTTGGCAGCAACCTGATGTGTTTCAAGACTATCCGCATCGCGCTGCTTTGTACCTCGTTTTGTACTCGAGGGGCGGTGCCGTCTCCGGAACTCCGATTTGATACAACGTACTAAGTATCAAATTGTGGTGCCGGCAACAGGACTCGAACCCGTGACCCCCTGATTACAAATCAGGTGCTCTACCAGCTGAGCTATGCCGGCACGGGTTTGCGGATACCGGAATCGCCCTCTTGGCGCAAGCGCAGGAGGCGGTTTGCCTTGCCAGCAGCCTCAATCTCGCCAACACTCGCCTCATTCTACTTCCGGGGAGGCCCAGCATGGCAGACCGTGCCCTGATGCCTGACCTGCTCAGGGCGTTCGCCCTGTTCGGCATCGCAGTAGTCAACGTGATCGGGTTTGCCCAGCCGTTTACCAGCGGGTTTCACAATGGCGGGCTCGATACGGTCGCGGATCATGCGGCCTACAGCCTCGTCAGCCTGCTGTTCCTGATGAAATCCTATCCGTTGTTCTCGATGATGTTCGGTGCGGGCCTCGCCTATCAGTTAATGGCCGCCGAGCGGGCGGGGAAGGATTTTGCACCGCGCTATTTTCGCAGGATGACCGCGCTGATCGTGCTCGGCATCCTGCATTTCATCTTCTTCTGGATCGGCGACATCCTGCTCAGCTATGGCCTGTTGGGATGCCTGCTGTTCGTGCTGCGGGGCGCTTCGGTCAAAGTACTTGTCCGTACCGGGATCGCCTTGATCGCGCTGAATACCCTGCTGCTGTTTGCCTTTGCAGGGATGATCTGGGCTGGTGAGACCTACGCGCCGGAGGCCATGGCCGGGGCGGGCTATGACGAGATGGACGCCGATGCGTTCGCAGCGTTCGGCGAAGGCAGCTTCTGGGACGCCGCGCTGTACCGGCTCGAACTTCTGCCGTTCGTCCTGCCGAGTGTGATAGTCCAGCAAGGCATCTCGGTGTTCGGGTTTTTCTGTTTCGGCCTGGCGGCCGTGAAGGCGGGCGTCATCGACCAGCCGATGGCGCCGATCTGGCGACTGTCGCGCCGCGTGTTCCTGCCGATCGGGATTGCGGGCAGCGCGCTCGGCGCCTGGGTCCTGCTGCAGGCGTCTTCATCGGTGGACAGCACCTACATTCTTGGCAGCGGCGTGATCATGGCCTTCTCGGCCTTTTCTGCGCTCGGTTATGTTGGGCTGATTGCAGCGGTATCCGGCGGCGTCGCAGGCCCAATCCGGCGGTTCTTCGCGCGGGCCGGCTCCGCGTCGCTGACGGCGTACCTGCTCCAGTCGGTTATTCTGTCGTTGATCTTCTCGGCCTATGGGCTGGACCGCTTCGGGACCATGGGGGCGGCCGAGGCGATCCTCGTGGCAGCCCTGGTGGCGATCGGATCCCTTTTGTTTACGGGTATCTGGCGCAGCCTTGCGCCGCGCGGGCCAATGGAAGTCCTGTTGCGCCGGGTAACCTATTGGGGCCGCGTGTAGCGCTTTCCTTTGTTGCACGGGGCGCTAAAAGGCGCACTTCCCTGATCCGAAAGGTTAAGAGGCGTCCCATGAACCAAACCCGGCGCATTCTCATCACGTCTGCCCTGCCCTACATCAACGGGGTAAAGCACCTCGGCAACCTGGCCGGGTCGATGCTGCCGGCGGACGTGTATGCCCGCGTGATGCGCCTGAAGGGTCACGACGTGACTTACATCTGCGCGACCGACGAACACGGGACGCCGGCCGAGCTGGCGGCGCAGGCGGCGGGTCAGACGGTGCAGCAGTATTGCGACGAGCAGTACGAGATCCAGCGCAAGGCGGGCGAAGGCTTCCTTCTGTCGTATGACTGGTTCGGCCGGACGTCGCGGCCGGCGAACCACAAGCTGACGCAGCATTTCGCGCAACAGCTGGAGAAGAACGGGCTGATCGAGGCGCAGACCTCGAAACAGGTTTATGCGGTGGACGACGGGCGCTTCCTGCCGGACCGGTATGTGGAGGGCACGTGTCCGCATTGCGGGTTTGAGAAAGCGCGCGGCGACCAGTGCGACAATTGCGGGCGGTTGCTGGACCCGGTGGACCTGATCAATCCGTACTCGGCGGTTACCGGCAGCCGGAACATCGAAGTGCGGGACACGGAGCATCTGTACCTGCAGCAGACCGGCATGCAGGACACGATCCGCGCCTGGGTGAACGAGAAGGGCAAGGCCTGGCCGTCGCTGGCGGTGTCGATTGCCAACAAGTGGCTGGACGAGGGCCTGATCGCGCGCTCCATCACGCGCGACCTCAGCTGGGGCGTGAAGGTAACGTCCGCAGACGGATCACCGCGGCCGGGCTTCGAGAACAAGGTATTCTATGTCTGGTTCGATGCGCCGATCGGGTACATTTCCGCGACGCAGGAATGGGCGGAAGCGAACGGCAAGGATTGGGAGAAGCTCTGGAAGCGCGACAAGGGCGCGGACCAGACTGAGTATGTTCAATTCATGGGCAAGGACAATGTGGCGTTCCACACGGTGAGCTTCCCGGTGACGATGCTGGGGTCCGGCGAGCCGTGGAAGACCGTCGACAAGCTGAAGGCGTTCAACTGGGTCACCTGGTATGGCGGCAAGTTCTCGACGAGCCAGAAGCGCGGCGTGTTCATGGATACGGCGCTGAGCCTTCTGCCGGCGGACTATTGGCGCTGGTACCTGATTGCGAACGCGCCGGAAGGCTCAGATGCGGCGTTCACGTGGGAGGGCTTCCAGGCCTCGGTGAACTCTGACCTGGCGAACGTGCTGGGCAACTTCGTCAACCGGATCACCAAGTATTGTGCCTCGAAGTTTGATGGCAAGGTGCCGGAAGCCGGCGAGCCCGGCGAGGCGGAGGCCTGGATGGCGAATGAGCTTTCTATGCGTCTCAAGGCGATTGACGAATATTATGAGGCGATGGAGTTCCGCAAGGCGGCAGCGGAGACGCGGGCACTGTGGGCGGCCGGTAACGAGTATCTCACCAAGGCCGAGCCTTGGGTGAAGTACAAGTCGGATGTGGACGGCGCAGCTGTCGGTGTGCGGGCTGGGATCAACCTCGCTGCTGTCTTCGCGATCATCGCTCAGCCGATCATCCCGGATGCCTCTAAGAAGGTACTCGATGCGCTCGGCATTCCGGAGGGTAATCGCCGCTGGCCGGACTGGAATGACACCTCCTTGCTGGACGCCATCCCGCGCGGCGCTCCGATCACGCCTCCGGACGTGCTTTTCCAGAAGATCGAGGACACGCAAGTGGCGGAGTGGACCGAGCGGTTCGGGGGCGGCAAGGAATAGGCCCATGGTGCAGGCGCGCAGCGGGGGTTGCCAGTGTGGGCGTGTCCGGTTTCTCGCCGCCGGCCTGCTGGACAATTCGCACGTCTGCCATTGCCGCATGTGCCAGAAGGCGACCGGCAACTTCTTCGCGGCGCTTGTGGGTGTTCCGCTCAAGGACTTTCAGGTGATGCGCGGCATACCGGCCGAGTTCCACAGTTCGGAAAAGGTCTGCCGGGGCTATTGCCGTGACTGCGGCACGCCGCTCTACTATCGCCACCACGACAGCCAGCACATCTCGATGAGCATCGGCGCCTTCGATGAGCCCGCCTCCATTCCGCTGAACTTCCAGCTGGGGATGGAAGGCCGCCTGCCGCAGATGGACCAATTGCCGGGTCTCCAGCATTTTGGCGCGACGGAAGACGAGATGCCGGAAGAAGCGACGCAGATCAGCCGCACCAACAACCAGCATCCTGACCACGATACGGAAGTATGGGAGCCGAAGTCTTAGCTGCGCAGGAAGACGACTGTCAGGTTGTTGGCGGGCATTTCGGTGACTGCGGTGAGCTCCAGGCCCGCGGCACGGGCCCGCGGCGAGATATCAACGTCAAGATCGCGCACGCCCCAGTCGGGGTTGCGGGACTTCAGGCTTTCGTCGAACGCAGCATTCGACGGCGCGATGCCCCCTGAGCGGGCGAACGGTCCATAGAGGATCAGCAGGCCACCGGGCCTGAGCAACCGCCCCGCCCCGCGGATCAAGCCTTCTGCGGCTGGCCACGGCGCGATGTGCACCATGTTGGCAGAGAAGACTACGTCCCATTGGGCGAGGCCTTCCGCCTCGCCCCATTCGCCCGTTGACGCATCAATGCAAAGCGGCCCTGTCAGGCGGCCGGTGATGTCGGCCTTCTGCCATGCACGCTGGCTGGCGAGACTGTCGGAGTCGATATCCGAATAGGTCCACCTGAGGTGTGGCAGTGCCGACGTCAGGAAAGCACCGTGCTCGCCCGTCCCGGAAGCGATCTCAAGCACGCGGGCGGGCGCCGTTATCAGCGGCGCCAGAACATCGCGGATCGGTTCGCGGTTGCGCGCCGCGGAGGGCGAGTAGCGCCGCCCGTCTTCGCCCTCGCCCCGGTTCTCCAGCGCAACCGGCGGCTTATCCGCCATGGGCCTGCTTTTCGAAGTCGTACATTTCGGTGGTCACGCTTGCCTGTCCGACCGGGTTGTAGCGAGGGCCGGCGGCGCGTTCGGGCGCGAAGTGCGAGTCGAGGCGAGCGACCTGCGCGGCGGTGAGCGTTGCCGACGCCGCCGCGTGATTGTCTTCGAGGTGGGCGCGCTTCGTGGTGCCGGGGATCGGGATGACGTGGTCGCCCTTCGCCAGCGTCCAGGCGAGCGCGAGTTGCGCGACCGTGCAGCCGGCCTCGCGGGCGACGGCGCGGGCCTCGTCCAGCAAAGCGAGATTCTTCGGATAGAATTCCGGCGAGAAGCGCGGGAACATGAAGCGGCGCATGTCGATATCGTGGAAGGTCGCCGGGTCGGCAGGCGGATCGGCGAGAAAGCCCCGGCCGACCGGCGAGAAGGCGACGAGGACGGTGCCAAGTTCCCGGCAGGCGTCGAGCACGGCAATCTCAGGATTGCGAACCCAGAGCGAGTATTCCGATTGCATGGCGGCGACGGGATGCACCGCATGGGCGCGGCGCAACTGCGCCTCCCCCATCTCGGACAGGCCGATAAAACGGATCTTGCCGTCCTTCACAAGGTCAGCCAGCGCACCGGCGGAGTCTTCGATCGGCACCTTCGGATCGGGCCGGTGAAGGTAGTAGAGATCGATGACGTCCGTGCGCAGACGTTTCAGGCTGGCCTCGCAGGCAGCCTTGATCGCTTCCGGCCGGGCATCGAGCACGCGCTGGCCATCCTGAAAACCCAGCACGCACTTGCTGGCGAGGAAGTATTCCTTGCGCCGGTGGCCCAGCGCCTCGCCGATCAGTTCCTCGCTGCGGCCGAGGCCGTAAATCGTGGCCGTGTCGAGAAAATCGCAACCCAGGTCCAGGGCCCGCAACAGCAGGGCCTTAGCCTCGGTCTCATCAATCGGCGGCCCATACGCGTGCGTGATGTTCATGCAACCGAGGCCCACGGGATGGACATCCCGGTCGCCGATGCGCCTTTTCGTAATGGTCATGCGATCAGGCTCTCGCTTTAAAGCGCTGGCGCAGTTCCGACTTCACGATCTTGCCGTTTGCGTTGCGCGGCAGAGGCTCGTTCAGGAACTGGATTTCAACCGGCACCTTGAACGCCGCCAGCTGCCCGGCGACGTGCGCGCGCAGTTCTGCTTCGGAGGCGCTCTTGCCCGGCTTCAGCTGCACGATGGCGCCGACTTCCTCGCCAAGGATCTTGTGCTGGATGCCGACGACTGCGGCGTCCATCACGGCAGGGTGATCATAGAGGGCGTTCTCGACTTCGATACAGTAGATATTCTCGCCGCCGCGGATCAGCATGTCCTTGGCGCGGTCGACCAGGTAGAGGAAGCCTTCCTCGTCAATGCGCGCAAGGTCGCCGGTGACCACCCAGCCATTGCGGAAGGTTTCGGCGGTGGCGTCCGGGCGGTTCCAGTAGAGCCGGCAATTCGATGGGCTCTTGCACCAGAGTTCGCCCACCACGCCCTGCGGAACATCCCTGCCCTCAGGGTCGCAGATCTTGATCTCGACTGCGCCCGGAGGCGCGCCGGCGCTGGAGGGGCGGTTCACATAGTCTTCGCCGATGTTCAGAGTGGCCGTCGCGCAGGTCTCCGTCATTCCCCAGCCATTGCCGGGGGCCGCTTCCGGAAAGCGCTTCTTGATCGTCGAGACGAGTTCCGGCGCCGACGGCGCACCGCCATAGGAAATGACCTGAATGCTCGAGAGATCATACTTGTCGCGGTCCGGATGTTCCAGCAGCTGCCAGGCGATCGCGGGTACGCCGCCTACGGACGTTATCTTTTCCGCTTCGATGATCGGCAGCGCCTGGCCCGCGTCCCATTTGTACATCGACACGATCTTGTCGCCGCGCAGGGCGGAGGGGATCAGGATCGCGAAGGATCCGGTCGCGTGGAAGAAGGGCACAGCAAGCAGCGTGCCGCGCATGGCTTCCGGGTCCGGCGCGGGGATGGGCTCGCCTTTACGCAGGTACATGCGGGCCTGGCACGTGGTCGAATTGAACATGTTGGAGATGACGGCGCGGTGCGTGGCGAGAGCGCCCTTCGGCTTTCCTGTGGTGCCGGACGTATACATGATCGTCGCATCGTCATCGGGGCCGAGTTCGACGCCGGAAGGACCAACGTCAGGCAGGTCGGCCCAGGAATTCGGATGACCCACAATGTCATTCAGGGAGGCGACGCGCGGATCGGCAATTTCTTCTACGGACTCGCGGGCAATCAGGATGTGCTTCAAGTCGGGCAGACGTTCGAGCATGCCCCGGATGCGCTCGTAAATCTGGGCGTCGACGATCGCGGCTTTGACGCCGACGAACGACAGTCCGTACTCCAGCTCTTCGGCGGTCCACCAGGAATTCATCGGTGTCGTGATCGCGCCGGCGCTTAGAGCAGCGTAAAAGCCGAGCGGCCATTCGGGATAGTTGCGCATGATGACCGCGACGCGGTCGCCCTTCACGATGCCGAAATCCGACACCAGCGCCTTAGCCAGCGTCCGCGAGGCCAGATGCAGGGCGCGGAAGGTGACGCGTTCGTTTTCGTAGACGATGTAGGTCCGGTCGGCGAACTGGGCGGCGGCCGCTTCTAGGATGAAGGGGATGGTGGGCGGTGCGTTCTTGTAGACCTTCATTGGAACGCCGCGGATCACGGCATCCTCCAGCTCGACCGGGGAGCCCGGCCCTGCGAGCGCTGCATTGGCCGCCGCAATCGACATCACGGGCCAGTTCGAACTCGCGCCTTCGGCCATGGTCATTTTCCTCCAGATTGTTTGGTTGCAGCCAGCAAACCATGTCTGGAGGGCCCTTTGAAGGGGCCGCGGGCCAAATTTGGCAGGGATCGCCGCTCTTGCGCCAAGCAAATCGGCCGCAGACCTCCGCTTGCCGGGCAAGTGATAGCCTGCGGCCGCAGGGGGCCGGTCTGGATTACGCGGCGCTCCCCGCGCAGGTCGGAGCCTTACTTACCGAAGTCGCAGAAGCGGAGGCTGCGGAGGGTGCCGTCGCGGTCAGAGACCGAATAGGCGCGGCCGGTGAGGTTGGAGTCGTCGCAGAGATAGCCGATCTGGTACATCGCCAGCAGCTCCTCGTTGCCCGGCAGGATGTCATTGGCGACCATCAGGTCGATGGCGTCCTGATGACGGCCAAGGTTGAACAGCGCGAGGAACTTGTCGGACCGGGTTGAGTCAACCGATTCTACAGTGGCGAGGTGGACGGCAACGGCGGCTTCGGCGGCCGGCAAGGCGGCGGCGGACTGTTTCGCTGCGGCGGTCGTTGCGAAGTCTCTCAGCACTTCGTTGAAATAGTCGACTGCGCCTTCTGCGTCATATCCCGTCGGCGAGATGCTGAGTTGGCCGAGTCTGTGGAGCACTTCGGAGCGCTGCTGGGGCGACAGGCTGGTGTCACCAACAAGCTGCATGAGCCGCTGGATGGCGGTCGGCGTGTTTCCGGCGGCGACGAGTTCGTCCGCGGTCTGGAGGCCAAGATTGAAGGTCGAGACGACGACCGAGGTCTCGGTCGCTTCGGGCTTGGCCGGGCCCGAGGAAGTCGATGAAGCGCAGGCGCCGAGCACGAGCGCGGAAACCACGGCAAACAGGAGGGGACGAAGCATCGGTTTTCTCCGGTGAAAAGCGTTGAGTCGCGCTGAAAGAAGGATGCGCAGCGCTTTGCTTAGCGTGGCAAGCCAAGCGGCGACAGGGCTGAACTGAGGTCAATTTGTGGCGGCGGGCGTTCAGGCGCGGGCGGTTCTCTCGATTGCCGAAATGTCACCTCGCCCGAGGGCCTCAATGGCGCGGGCGGCGATGTGGCGGGCGTTGAGGCCGGCCGTCTCGTACATGGCGAACGGCGAATCCTGGTCCTGGAAAACATCCGGCAGGGTCATGATGCGGATCTTGAGGCCGGTGTCCAAGGCGCCGGCATTGGCCAGGTGTTCGAGCACGAAACTGCCGAAGCCGCCTTTGGCGCCTTCTTCGATCGTGATCAGGACCTCGTGTTCCTTGGCCAGACGCTCGACCAGTTCGGCGTCCAGCGGCCGCGAGAAGCGGGCGTCTGCAACGGTGGTGCTGAGCCCTTGCGCGGAGAGCATTTCGGCTGCCTTCAGAGACTCCTGCAGGCGCGCGCCGAAAGACAGGATCGCGACGGTGGTTCCTTCGCGGACGATCCGACCCTTGCCGATCTCGAGGGCTTTCAGGTCGGACGGGATTTCGATGCCGATGCCCTCGCCGCGCGGATAGCGGATGGAGCTTGGGCCGTCGTCGATCTCGAGCGCGGTCTTCACCATCCGGGCAAGATCGGCTTCATCACCCGGTGCCATGCAGACAAAGCCGGGCAACGCGCCGAGATAGCCGATGTCGAAACTGCCGGCATGGGTTGCACCGTCAGCGCCGACGAGGCCGGCACGGTCGAGCGCAAAGCGCACGGGCAGTTTCTGGATCGCCACATCGTGGACGACCTGGTCATAGCCGCGCTGCAGGAAGGTCGAGTAGATCGCGCAGAAGGGCTTCATGCCATCGGCTGCGAGACCTGCCGCGAACGTGACGGCGTGTTGCTCGGCGATGCCGACATCGAAATGGCGGTCCGGGAACTTCGCGCCGAAGATGTCCGTCGAGGTACCGGACGGCATAGCGGCCGTGATGGCGCAGATCTTGTCATCGGTTGCGCCAAGCTTGGCGAGCGTCTGGCCGAACACTTTCTGATAGGTCGGCGGGCCGGCGGCGCCCTTGGCCTGCTCGCCCGTGACAACCGAGAATTTCGAGACGCCGTGATACTTGTCGGCGGAATTTTCGGCCGGTGCGTAGCCCTTCCCTTTTTGCGTCACAACGTGAAGCAGGATCGGGCCGTCCTCGATATCGCGGACGTTTTCAAGGATCGGCAGCAGCGTATCGAGATCGTGCCCGTCGACCGGGCCGATATAGTAGAAGCCCATCTCCTCGAACATCGTCCCGCCCATGGCGAATCCGCGCAGGTATTCCTCGGCGCGGCGGGCTGGGGACTCGAGGCCCATCGGCGCAACAACCTTCTTCGCGAAACGGCGAAGCCCGCGATAAGGGCGCGAAGAGACAAGGCGCGAGAAATAGTGGCTCATGGCGCCGACCGGCGGCGCAATCGACATGTCGTTGTCGTTGAGGATGACGATCAGGCGCGACTTGTCAGCGCCCGCGTTGTTCATCGCTTCGTAGGCCATGCCGGCCGACATCGACCCGTCACCGATGACGCAGACCACGTTGTTCTTACGGCCTTGAAGGTCGCGGGCCTTTGCAAAGCCGAGGCCTGCGGAAATCGAGGTTGAGGCGTGGGCAGCGCCGAACGGGTCGTATTCGCTCTCGGAACGCTTGGTGAAGCCGGAAAGGCCGCCGCCCTGCCGCAAGGTGCGCATCCGGTCGCGGCGGCCGGTGAGAATCTTGTGGGGATAGCACTGGTGACCAACATCCCAGACGAGCTTGTCATCCGGCGTATTGAAGACCGAATGGATCGCCACCGTCAGTTCGACCACGCCCAGGCCCGAGCCAAGGTGGCCGCCGGTCACCGCCACGACATCGATGACTTCCTCGCGGACTTCGTCGGCGATCTGCTTGATTTCGGCGCGCGAACGGCCCTTCAGGTCCGCCGGGGAATTGATGGCATCGAGCAGCCGGTTGGGACGAATTTCTGTCATCTCGCGTTGTCTTTTCTTGATGTCAGCGCAGCTGTTTCAACGTGGCCTATTCAATACATAGTCCACGGAATGGAGCAGTATAGCGGCCTTGTCACGGAAAATTCCCAGATGTTCCTTGGCCTGGGCCGCCAGCAAACGGACCCGTTGGCGGGCCCCATCAACCCCCAGGAGGGTCACGAAATTGGCTTTTCCAGCAACATGATCAGTCCGCAGCGGCTTGCCGGCGACCTCTTCGTCGCCTTCCGCGTCCAGAATATCGTCGGCAATCTGGTAGGCGAGGCCGAGGTCATTGGCAAAGCCGGCCAAGGCGTTGCGCTCGGCTTCCCGCGCATGACCGATGATCGCGGCGGCTTCCATGGCGTAGGAGATCAGGGCGCCCGTCTTCAGGCGCTGCATCCGGGTGATCGTGTTGAGGTCCCGGGGACTGTCGAGCTCCAGCATGTCGATCATCTGGCCGCCCACCATGCCGCGGGCGCCTGAGGCGTCGGCAAGACGCTCGATCAACATGACCCGGATGGCCGGATCGTCATGGGTTTCATTCGAGGCCAGGATCTTGAACGCCAGCGTCAGCAGGGCGTCGCCCGCAAGAACGGCCGTCGCCTCGTCGAAGGCCTTATGGACGGTGGGTTGGCCGCGCCGGAAATCGTCATCGTCCATGCACGGCAGGTCGTCGTGGACGAGCGAATAACAGTGGACGCACTCGAGCGCCGCCGCAGTGCGCAACAGGCTTTTTTCGGAGGCGCCGAACATCGCGCCGGTTTCGAGCACGAAGAAGGGCCGCATCCTTTTGCCATTGGCGAGGGCCGCGTGGCGCATGGCGCGCATCAGGTTGGCTTCAGGGCCGCTGGCCGGCGGAATAAGCTGATCGAGCGCAACCGTCACCCGGTCTGCCACTTCCTTCAGCCTTTGCTCGAACCCGGTAACGTCCGCCATTGCCTGTTCGAACTCTCAGTCGAATGCTGCAGGTTCGGTGGCCGGGCCGTTGCTGCCTTGCACGATCTGCTCGACCTTCAGTTCCGCAGATTTCAGGCGCCCTTCGCAATGCGCCTTCAGCGCTGCGCCGCGCTCATAGATCGCGATGGATTTTTCCAGTTCGACGTCGCCCGTTTCGAGCTGCCGCACGATGCCCTCGAGTTCCGCGAGCGCTTCCTCGAAGGTCATCTTATCGACCGGTTTGATCTTGGTCTCAGCCATATCTGGCATCCTGCTCCCGCCGCTTTTTGAAAGTTCTAGAGCCCCCGGCAGGGACCGACAACCGAAATACCGGCCACCGGCCGGATTATCCCCCGCGATACGTGTAGACGCGGTAGCTCCAGTAACGGTCTCCGCCGTCTTCCACGCAGACCCAGCCAAGCTGGCGGAGTTCCGGGCGGAGCATCCGGTTGAACCAGCCATGGGCGGCCAGATAGACCTTTCCCTGCGCGGAGGCCTCATGCAGCCGCAGCGCCGCGATCTTGGCCCGCAGGCGCGCCTCTTTCGAGTTTTCGCCGCCAAGGCTGTGGCCGGCCAGCCAAGCGGTACGCGCCAGCACGTTCCAGGTTTTCGGCAGGGCCTTTACACCGGCGAACTTTGGCGGCGGCAGCGTTGCCTCATTGAACACGGGATCATGCGCGGCGCTCTTGTGCGGCAAAGCGATACCAGCGGTTTGCTGGGCCCGCAGCCGTCCGGATGCAAACACCACATCGGCGTCCGCGACGAGGTCCATCAGGGCTTGAGGCGCTTTCTGGCCGTCGGCGAGTGGGCCCGCTTCATACCGATCCCACCAGCCGACATACTCACGCCAGCCGAGCTTTGGCCCGGCCCGGCGATCCAGCGCAGGTCGGCCATGCCGGGAGATAATGATGGGTCCGCGCCGCGACCCGGCCGATGTCGTGTCTGGCATCGTCCTTCCCCCGAGTGGTTCAAGCAAGGCTCCTCGCCCGCAGCTTCCGACTAACGGCGTTGCCCGGTCCGGGCAAGCGCGAAGCCAACGGAGCGGCGGGTTAAACTAGAGTCCGCGCCAGACGCGTTTCTTGCACTCCTCGCCGTCCTGCAATTGGCAGCGATGGAAGGTCAGCAGCACGGTATCTGCGCGCCCGATCAGGTGATCCGTTGGGACAAAACCGATCGAGGCGTCATCCGGATCGCCCCGCAGCGGGCAGCCTGCACGGTCGACCACGCCATTGATGGGCGGGCAATGGCCGGAGAGTTCGCGGCTGTCGTAGGAATTGTTGCGGTTGTCGCCGATCAGGAACAGATGATCCTCCGGCACGACGAAGAGCAAGGTGTCCGAGACCGGGCGGCCGCGAAGGCCCCTGTGGGTGGTCCAGGTCCGGTCGCCGATCGTTTCGGTCCATTCCTGAACCTGTTCTATCACCACTTCCTTGTCAGGCGCATAGCGCACTTCGCGGACCAATTCGGACTCCACCGGCTGACCGTTGATGATCAACGTCTCGCCTAGGATCTGCACCGTGTCGCCGGGCAGGCCGACAATGCGCTTGATCATGACCCGGTCGGAATGGGTATGTTCGAAAACCACCACTTCGCCGCGCTCCGGCGTGCTGGGGAAAAACCGGCCTTCGCCGAGTGGCAGGTAGCGGCCGAGGCTGAGCGGGAGAGAATAGCGCCCGTATCCATAGGCAAACTTGGCAACGGCGACGCGGTCGCCGACTTCCAGCGTCGGCACCATGCTTTCGGAGGGAATCACGCGCTGCTCGTACAGGAGGCCCGTGAACAGCAGGAATGCCGGCGCGACGATGGCCAGCGTGGCGCCCCACTCCTTAAGCTCCCGCTTGACCTTTTCCCAGGTGGACGCTGGCGGCGCCGGTTGGGTCTGGGCGTCGATTTCGCTCGGCATCACGACCTCAAGAATCCGCTTCGGGGCCAGTCTTAGACGAAAAGGTAATGCTCTGCGAAGGCGAAATACCGGGTCAGACTGCTATTCGCCGGGTTGGGCGACATGGGCGAGGTTGTAAAGCGCCACGCCGCTTTCGGAGCGGGCAACGGCCAGTTCGCCCCGGTGTTTGAGGTAATTCAGGTGTGCGAGCGCCTCACCCGTGGCCATGCTAAGTTCGTCGCCCTCGATCGCCCGGCCGAATACCGAGACAAACGTGTCCAGCACGTTAGCAGGACCCTTCTCGAGGCGCCGCCGCAGGCGGGTGAGCGCCGTTTCGTGGCCGTCGATCAGGTGCTGCAGGCGCTTGTGGGCACCGGTGAAGGGCTCGTTGTGAGCTGGCAGGACCAGGCAATCTTCCGGGAGCGCGGTGAGGAGCTTGCGGCAACTGTCGAGCCATTCTGCCAGCGGATCAGCTTCGGGTTCCGTCGGGTGGACCGATACGTTGGACGAGATGCGCGGCAGGATCTGGTCGCCGGAGATCAGGATGTTGCGCTCCGGGCAGTAGAGGCAGGCGTGTTCGGGCGAATGGCCTGCGCCCACTATGACCTGCCAGGTGGCGCCGGCCATCTCGAACGTGTCTCCGTCTGACAGGCGGTGGTAGGCATCCGGCATCAGGCTCACGCCCCGGCCGAATCCGCCGAAGCGCGACTTGTAGTTCTCTAGGGCCGCTTCGCCCCAGCCGGACTGGCGGTAGAATTCGATGGCCACCGGCGGCGCCTGGCGGCCGGTATCGGCCACCAGCATCCGGCAGGTGATGTATTCCAGACGGCTCATCCAGAGTTCGGCGCCGTATTTGTGGCATAGCCAGCCGGCGCTGCCGACATGGTCCGGGTGCATGTGGGTAATGATGACGCGTTTCAGCGGCTTCTGCGGCGTGACGCGGGCATCGAGCAGCTGGCGCCAGGCGGACTTCGTCTCCGGCAGCGGGAGGCCCGTGTCGACTATGGTCCAGCTGTCGCCATCATCGATGAGCCAGAGATTGATGAACTTCAGCGAGAAGGGCAGCGGCATGCGCACCCATTCGATCCCCGGCGCAACGGCAATCGTCTCGGCGAGGCCCGGCGTGACGTCCCCGAAGGGATAATCCAGCCCGAAACGGCTGGTCGGTACGTATTCAAATCCATCCATGCCGGGACGATACCCCGGCAAGAGGGCACGTCGAGCCGTCACGCAGGGGAATGCTATTTGATCGGGTTACGGGGCCGCGGCGGCAGCTTGGTGCGCCGGAAGCCCTCCCCGGTCAGGCCATAGTTGCGGGTGCGGTAGGGTACTTTCGGGGCCAGTTCCGAGGCCACTTCCTTGGACTTTTCGCCAGATGACTTACGCGCCTTCGGCCCCGGCGCGGGTGCCTTCTTCGCCGACTTGGCCTCTGCCGCCTTGCCGACGCTGGCGGCGATCAGGGCCGCGCGTTCCTTGTGGCTGAGCGGGCGCCATTTGCCCTCCGGCAGGTTGCCGAGTTCGACCGGGCCGACGCGGATGCGCTGCAAATCCGCCACCCGGAGGTGGACGAGCGAACACATCCGCCGGATCTGGCGGTTGCGGCCTTCGGACAGAACGAAGCGGAGCGTGTCCTTGCCTTCGGCATTGACTTTGGCGGGGCGAAGCTTGCGGCCGTCGAGTTCGAGGCCATGCCGGAGGAGTGCCAGTTTCTCCGGCGTGATTTCGCCGAGCACCTTGACCACATACTCCTTGTCGACTTCGCTGAGCGGCCCGATGACGGCTTTCGCCAGCACGCCGTCTTCCGATAGGATCAGAAGGCCGCGCGAGTCTTTGTCGAGCCGGCCAAGAGGCGCCATCTTGTTGTTGCGTCCCGGGATCGCGTGCGCTTCACCTTTCAGCGTGGCCTTGGTGATCAGGCGGATGGCAGGCGTCTCGCCGGGTTCCGGCGTTCCGGACACGTAGCCGACGGGTTTGTTCAAGACGATCGAGAGCTGGTTGTCGAGCTTTTGCGCCGCCTTGGAATTCAGCTTGATCGTCTGTCCCGGGACGATCCGTTCGCCGAGCTCCGTGACCGGCTTCCCGTCGAGCTCAACCAGCCCCTTTTCGATCAGGGCATCCGCTTCACGGCGCGAACAGACGCCTTCCAGCGCCAGCCACTTGTTGATGCGGACGGGCTCTACGCCGTCATAGGTTTTGGTCCAGGCGGCCATGGTCTAATCGATTCCAAAGAGTGCGCGGCTGTTGTCGAGGAACCGGTCGCCGCCTTCAGTTATACCGGGTACGCGGCCAGGCGCGGAGGCGAGCGAGGTCTCGGCGAAGAAGCCTGCCAGCGCCATCTGCCGGGCCCGAAAGTCCGGATCCTTCTGCCGCGCCGCAAGTGCCGCACGCGCGAGGAAATGGCCGCCGATCACGTCGCCGGCGAGCGCGAGATAGGCAGTTGCCCCAGCGAGCGCCTTATCTTGCTCTTCGGCTTTCATGCGTGCGAGCATCCAGTCCGTCGTTTCCGCTAGCGCCTTGGAAGCGGCCCAGAGACGCTCCGCCAACTGAACGAATTGCGGGTCGTTGGTGGAGCGCGCGAGCCGCACGGTTTCGTCAATCTCGGTCAGCATGGCGCGCATCGAGGCGCCGCCATTGGCGGTGATCTTCCGCCCGACGAGATCGATAGCCTGGATGCCGTTGGTGCCCTCGTAAATCGGCGCTATCCGGGCATCGCGGTAGAGCTGCGCGGCGAGCGTGTCGTTCATGAAGCCCATTCCGCCATGCACCTGCACGCCGAGACTGGCGACATCGACGCCCATGTCGGTGCTCCATGCCTTGGCGATAGGCGTCAGCAGGTCTTCCCGGGCCTTGGCGGCGGCGCGAACCGACGGGACGCCGGAGGCATGCGCGAGGTCTGCCGAGACCCCGCAGGCGTAACAGATGGCCCGCGCAGCCGCGACGCGGGCGCGCATGGTGATCAGTGTACGGCGTACATCCGCGTGATGCAGAATGGGTGCCGGGCCGGACACGCCTTCAGCGGCACCCTGCCTGCGGTCCTTCGCGTAGCTGAAGGCCGCTTGGTAGGCCGCCTCCCCGACGCCGACGCCTTCTAGCCCGACATTCAAGCGCGCCGAATTCATCATCGTGAACATGCAGGCCAGGCCCTTGTTGGCTTCCCCGATCAGCCAACCGGTCGCGCCTGCATACTCCATGACGCAAGTCGGGCTCGCATGGATGCCGATCTTCTTCTCCAGCCCGATGCAGCGCACGGAATTTCGAGCGCCCAGGGATCCATCGGCGTGCACCAGAAACTTGGGAACAAGGAACAGAGAGATCCCCTTCGATCCTTTCGGCGCGCCTGGCAGGCGGGCGAGGACCATGTGAATGATGTTCTCGGCGAGGTCGTGATCGCCCCAGGTGATGTAGATTTTCTGCCCGGTGATGGCGTAGCTGCCATCCGCGTTCGGGGCCGCCTTGGTCGTGAGCGCACCGACATCACTGCCGGCCTGAGGCTCGGTCAGGTTCATTGTCCCGGTCCAATCACCAGCGACGAGTTTCGGCAGGTAGGTCTTCTTCTGCCCGTCCGTTCCATGGGCGAGCAAGGCTTCAACGGCGCCGTAGCTCAGCATCGGGCAAAGGCCGAACGCCATGTTCGCCGAGTGGAACATCTCCATCACCCCGAGGGCGAGCGCGCGCGGCAGGCCCTGTCCGCCCCACTCTTCCGGCGCTGCAAGGCCCATCCAGCCGCCTTTGCGAAAGGCGTCGTAGGCCGCCTTGAAGCCGTCTGGTGCGATCACCCCTTCATCGCCCAGCCGTGCTCCTTGCGAATCACCTGTAGGGTTCAGAGGCGCCAGCACTTCGCTGGCAAGTTTGGCGGCCTCCTCAAGGATCGGGCGGACGATACCAGCGTCATACGCCTCAAGACCTGGCAGTCCCGCCAGTTGACCGATTCCGGCTAACTCCTTGAGAGAGAACTCTATTTCATTAATAGGGGCGTCGTAGGGCATCGGAATTTCGTGTCTCGGATAGGAGTTATGCTGTGCAGGTGATAGCTTAATGGATGCAGGAGCGAAAAGTCTGCGCTAGTTGATTGGGCGACCCGTTGGGCATTTTGGAGACGAAGACAATGAGACTTTTCCTGATTTCCGCGAGCGCACTCGTTCTCGCCGCTTGCACCCCGGCATCCGAGCCGGCAGCATCGCCAGAAACTGCCGCTCCCGCTGCAGAAACCGCAACGACCGAAGCCGCTCCTGCCGCTGAAGTCGCGTATGGCAAGGCTGCCACCTACAAGATCGATCCCACGCATGCCTCGATCACCTGGCGCGTGAACCATTTCGGACTGTCGAAGTACACCGCGCGCTTCACGTCGTTCGACGCAACCCTCAACTTCAATCCGGCCGACATTGCCGCAAACTCTGTCGAAGTAACGATCGATCCGCTTTCGGTCGAGACGGATTATCCGGGTGACTACAAGGCCGGCCATGCCGACAGCCCGTTCGCGAGCTGGAACGAGGACCTTGCGAAGAACGCCCAATGGTTCAACGCCGACGCTCATCCGCAGATCAGCTTCAAGTCCACGAGCGCGACCCAGGCCAGCCCGACGACCGGCACCGTGACCGGCGACCTGACCTTTCTGAGCGTCACCAAACCCGTGACGCTGGACGTGACCTATAACGGCGTCGCCCAAATGCCCTGGGCGCCGGATCAGGATAAGATTGGCTTCTCCGCGAAGACAACGCTCAAGCGGTCAGACTTTGGCATGGGCGCCTACATTCCCAACATCGGAGATGAAGTCGAAGTGATCATTGAAGCCGAGTTTGGTGAAGTGGTTGCCCCGTAACCAATGAATACTGAAACGTCCTCACGATACACTGGCGTCGCCATTGCCCTTCATTGGGCAATGGCGGCGCTGCTGTTGTTCATGATCTGGCTGGGCTGGAACATGGAAGACAATGAGGCGCGCTTCCAACTTCACAAGTCGATCGGCATCACGATCCTGTTCCTGGCACTCGCCCGGCTCGCCTGGCGATTTGCCAACCCGCCACCGCTCTTGCCTGAGGGCATGCCCAAGATTGAAAAGACGGCCTCGCATGCCGTCCACATTGCCTTTTATGTCTTGATGATCGCCATCCCGCTCGGCGGCTGGCTCATGGTGTCTGTGTCGCCCTTCCAGGTCGCGACGGTGCTTTATGGCGTGGTCAGCTGGCCCCACCTGCCCTTCACCGAAGGGCTGATCAGCAAGGACCTCTACGAATTCGTCGAGTTCTTTCACAGCAAGGGCGCCTGGGTGATCATCGCGCTTCTGGTGCTGCATGTCGCCGGCGCGGTGAAGCACGAGATCGGTGCCGAAGATGGGGTGCTCAAGAAAATGATCCCCGGCCTGTTTGGCAAGTCGAACCCGCCGGCCCTGCCGCCTAAAGGCTTCCTGTTCGCCTTCGGTGGCAGCGCGGCGCTGTTTGCGGCCATAGCGGCTTTCGCATTGCTTGGCTCTGGACCTGCAAACCCCAGTCCTCCGCCTTCGGGCTCGTCAGGGGCCGGCGTCCAGGCGAACTGGATTGTCGACTACGAAAAGTCAGAGATCGCTTTCTCGGGCCTGCACGAGGGCAAGGAATTCGAAGGCGTGTTCGAGGCCTGGACCGCAGATGTGGCGTTCTATCCCGAAGCGCTTGAAACCTCGCAGGTGCAGGTTTCCGTCGATACCCGCACGGCCAAGACGGGCAAGAAGCTTTACGATGACAGCCTGAAGGCCCGCGAATGGTTCAACGCATCCCAGTTTCCGCAGGCGACCGTTGAGCTTGATGACTTCAAGCAAGCTCCCGGTGGCTATCAAGCCACCGCGACCCTGACCTTGAAAGGCGAGCCCGTGAGCGTGCCACTGACCTTCTCCCTCGATATCGATGGGGACGAAGCCCGCCTTGAAGGCTCCGCGACCTTCTCCCGCAAAGCGCTGGATATGGGCCAGGCATCGGATGCTGGCGCCCAGTATGTGGCGGATGAGGTGACTGTATCGATCTCGGGCCGCGCAACACGAACACCGTAAAGGCAACGTTTGTATCGCCGCTCAGGGGTGGTATGGCCGCGCCATGACCGCGCCGATTGTCCCTATCCTTCCGGAAACGATTGCCCTTGCCGCCGAGATCCTCAGCGAAGGCGGCCTCGTCGCGATCCCGACCGAGACGGTCTACGGCCTCGCCGCTGATGCCGCCAACCCTGAGGCGGTCGCCCGGCTTTACGAGGCCAAGGGGCGGCCCCGGTTCAACCCGCTGATCGCGCATATCTCGTCCTGGGAAATGGCGGAACGCGAAGCCGAGTTCTCGCCGCTGGCGCGCACCTGCGCCGAAGCATTCTGGCCGGGCCCGCTGACCCTCGTCCTTCCAGCCAAGTCCAGTGGCCGCGTGTCCGAACTTGCCCGCGCCGGGCTGGAAACCCTAGCTGTGCGCTGGCCCAAACACCGTGCGGCGGCGGCCCTGATCGAAGTGTTCGGGCGCCCGCTTGTGGCGCCTTCAGCCAACCGTTCCGGCCATGTCAGCCCCACTCGCGCCGAGCATGTCGCAGAAGATCTGGGCGAGCGCATCAGCCTGATCCTCGACGGCGGCCCCTGCGATGTCGGGATGGAATCCACGATCCTCGGCTTTCAGGACGGCGAACCGGTCCTGCTTCGGCCGGGCGGTGTTGCGACGGAAACCATCTCTGCAAAGCTTGGCCGCAGCGTGCGGCCCTATAGCGGCCATGCCGGCATCAATGCGCCCGGCCAGATGAAATCCCATTATTCCCCCAGAGCGCGTCTTCGCTTGAATGCGATGGCGCGTGAAGACGGCGAAGGCTTCCTCGCCTTCGGACCTTTCGTGCCCGGAGACCTCAGCCTGTCGACCTCCGGCGACCTCGTCGAAGCCGCTGCCAACCTGTTCGAGATGTTGCGCAGCCTCGACACGCAGTTCGAACGGATTGCGGTTTCGCCGGTCCCTGCAACGGGGCTCGGCGAAGCCATCAATGACCGGTTGGAGCGCGCGGCGTACCGCGAGGCAGGCTGATGGCTCAGCCGCCCATGATGTCTTCCTTAAGGACCGTCATCATGAACTGGTACGAGGTCTCGCCCTCTTCCTCGTCCTTGTAGACGACGGCCAGGAACTCGGCGCCGAGGTAGACTTCCAGGGAATCGTTCAGCTTGTCGCGCGAAAGAAGGCGCAGGCCGGGATTCAGCTTCTCCTTGAGATAAGCCTCAAGGCGCAGGGTTTCTTCTTTGTTTATCATGGGATTTCCTGAACCAAATCAATACGCGGCAAGACTAGACGCTTTGCGCGCCTGAGCAAAGTGCTGCGCTGCAAGGTAGCCGTCCTAAGTTTCAGCGGTGTCCGGAAGGCCCTGGTCCATGGTCTGCGCCGGCTGGCAGCACGTCGGGCCCGCAACGACCTTCGCGGGCACTCCGGCGACCGTGCAATAACCCGGCACGTCCTTGAGAACCACACTGCCGGCCGCCACCTTGGCTTCGTCGCCGACGGTGATGTTGCCAAGGATCTTGGCGCCCACGGACAGCAGCACGCCGCGGCCGATCTTCGGGTGCCGGTCGCCGACTTCCTTGCCGGTCCCGCCGAGCGTCACGCCGTGAAGCAGCGAACAGCCATCCCCGACGACTGCCGTCTCGCCAATGGTTATCCCGGAGGCATGGTCGAGCATAACGCCCCGCCCGATGCGAGCCGCGGGGTGAATATCTACGTCAAACAGTTCCGACGCGCGGCTCTGGAAATGGAAGGCCAGCGTCTCGCGGCCGAGGCGCCATAGCTGATGTGCGATGCGGTGGGTCTGGAGCGCGAGGTAACCCTTGAAGAACAGGAAAGGCTGCAACATGCCCCGTGCGGCGGGATCGCGCTCCAGCACGGCCTGCATGTCGGTTTCGGCCAATCCGACCAGTTCCGGCGCGCCTTCGTAGATGCCCGAAATGACGTGGCGAACCTGCTGCGTCGCCATCGCCGGGCTCGCAAGTTTTTCGGCGAGATGATACGACAGGGCGTGGCCGAGGGTCGCGTGGTTGAGGATCGCGGCGTTGAGATAGCTCGACAGCGACGGCTCTTCCGCAGCGGCGGCGGTCGCTTCAAAGCGGAGCCGTTTCCATGCGGGAGCCGGAGCGCCGATGTCTGGATTGTCGATCATGCCGGGCTCCTGAAAGGCATCTGGCGCGTAAATGGCGTCAATTGGCGCGGAATTCAATTGGTCTGGCCCGGACGCGCCATTTTGGACGCTTCTCCTCCGGCCCTGCCCGCATTAAGCCAGACAGCCATGACCAAACGCTTTCCGCCGCCGCCCCTCCGTGACGCCCCCCTCGCCGGCGCCCGCCCCAGCGCCGACGCCCGCGCGTTGCTCGCGCTGCGCAAATCCGCCAACAAGCTGGTCCTAGGGGCGCCCGGGCCCGATCCGGCCGAACTCGACGAGCTGCTGCTGGTCGCTGCGAGGGTCCCGGATCACCGCAAGCTCGGGCCTTGGCGGTTCGTGGTGCTTGAGGGTGATGCCCGCGGCAAGTTCGGCGCTGCTCTTGCCGCGATCCTGAAGGGTCGTGCGGCACCTGAAGCGCAGATCGAGGACGCCGAAAAATCGATGCTGCGGGCACCCGTGGTGGTCGCCGTTATCTCAAGCCCGGTTGAAGATGGCCGCACTCCGGTCTGGGAACAGGAGTTGTCAGCGGGAGCACTCTGCTACAATCTGCTGGTGGCCGCCAATGCCAGCGGTTGGGCGGGTGTGTGGCTGACGGAGTGGGCCGCTTACGACGCCGAGGCCGGCGCTTTGCTCGGACTTGAAGCGCGCGAGCGAATTGCGGGTTTCGTCCACCTTGGAACGGCCAAGGCAGCGACGCCAGAGCGCGTGCGCGCCGAAATCGGCCCCCGCATCAAGCGCTGGACGAGCCCCTGATCAGCCCCGCCCGCGGTATGGCGCGACGCCGGTGTCGGGAACATACAGGCCGTCTGGAACCGCGCCGGACTGCCAGAAGACGTCGATCGGAATGCCGCCGCGCGGATACCAGTAGCCGGAGATGCGCAGCCAGCGCGCCTGGGTGAAGTCAAAGATCCGTTTGCCGATCGATACCGTGCAGTCCTCGTGGAAGGCGCCGTGGTTGCGGAAACTCGTCAGGTAGAGCTTCAGGCTTTTCGACTCCACCAGCCAGTGACCCGGCGCATAGTCAATTACGAGATGCGCGAAATCCGGCTGGCCGGTCACCGGGCAAAGCGAGGTAAACTCCGGCGCCACAAAGCGCGTGAGGTACAGCGTGTCCTCGTGCGGGTTCACCACACGCTCCAGCACCGCGGCTTCGGGGCTGGCCGGGATGGCGCTTTCCCGGCCAAGCTGGCCGAGGCCCTGGTAGATCGTTTCGTCAGACATTGGGGATCAGGTTCACTGTTGGAATGAGGTCAAAAGTCAGGCCCATGTAGAGGATGTAGCCGAGGAGGAGAACCGCGCCTTCCCAGCGCGCAATCTTGCGGCCGGTCATTGCGAACAGCATCAGCAGGCCCGCTGACAGCACCAGCGCGCCGACGTCCACGAACGAAATGATGCTGACCGGCTCGGCGCCTGCCAGGGCATCGGCCGTGATATCACCCCGGATCGTGAACGGGCTGACCAGCGAGGTGATGCCGAGAATGCCGAGAATGTTGAAAATGTTCGAGCCGATGATGTTGCCCAGCGCCACGTCTCCGCGCTTGCGGTAGGCCGCCACGATCGAGGTTGCGAGTTCGGGCAGGCTTGTGCCGACCGCGACGATCGTCAGGCCAATGACGGTTTCACTGATGCCGATGGACCGGGCCAGCGAGGTGGCGCCGGTGACGAGCAGGTTGGCTCCGATTACGACGCCGGCCAATCCTGCGACCGCGATCGCGAGGCCGGCGCCCAAACCATAGTGCGCCTCGACGGACTCGCCTTCGGCCTTATGCAGTTCAGCGGCCGCGCTTTGGCGCCGCTGGTCGGCAATCAGCGAATAGGCGAGGTAAGCGATCAGCAGCGCGAGTAGCAGGATCCCGGAAAGGCGGTTGAACTGGTCGAACCAGAGCAAGGCGCAAAGCACGCCGGTGACGGCGATCATGAAAGTTCCGTCACGCGCGAGCGCATTCGGATGCACCAGGACCGGCGAGATGATCGCGGCAAGCGCCAGCACGAGGAAGATGTTGGCAATGTTCGAGCCGACAACGTTGCCGATGGCGATCCCGACGGCGCCCTTGTCGACCGCCTGAAGGCTGGTGACGAGTTCCGGGAAGGATGTGCCGAAACCGACCAGCGTCAGGCCGATTACCAATTCGGAAATATTGAGTTTCCGGGCCACGCTGACCGACCCGCGGACCAGCGCTTCACCGCCGATCAGCAGCAGAACAAGGCCTCCCAGGACCAATAGGTACATCATCTCGCCGACTCCCGCCGTGTTTCCGGCCATATAGGGTCACGAAACCGTGAGAGGCAAATAGGCCCGAGAAGGCCAATGTTTAGCTTTCACCTATCAAGTGAACGTTATGGTTTCACCAATATGAATGGGCCAATACTTGCAATACTGCCCCGGCAGAAAGCTGAGACAAACGATGAAAGTGGCGAAACCGGCCAACGCTTGGACGATAACCCGGCCTTTGGCCGGGGTCTGTCTGCTGGCGGCGACGTCTGCTTGTGCGTTGATCCCAGGCCTTCGGGATGTGGTCTCCCAGGAAGCCGAAACGACGCCTCGCGCGACAGTCGAGGGCATGCCCCCCGCCCTGACGGCCCGTGCCAATGATCTCGTGCGTGTTGCCGAACCTGCCCCTCGCAGCGTCCTGGAGGCGCGCAACCGGATGAACAGTTCGGCCGCCCTCCTCCGCGACCTGATGTCATCCGAAGGCTATCTCGCCGCCGACATTGCGCCTTCCCGGATCGATGCAACAAGCGACGCCAGCGTGCTCGTTGCCGATCCGGGCCCGCTGTTCACGATCCTGTCACGCGACTTCAGCGGCCGTGATGCGATGGTGCCTGAGGTGGCCCGTAGCCTCGAGACCGAACTGGGCAAGCTGCCCGTAGGCGCGGTTGCCCGCACACAGAGTATCGAGCGGCTCGACGATGCGCTCGTGCTGCTGCTCCGCCGGCAAGGTTATGCGTTTGCCCGCAGCGAAGGCATCGACGTGCTGGCCTCGCGCGAAGAGGCCAATGTCGAGCTGACCTTCCTCCTTGTGCCCGGCCCCCGCGTGTCTCTGGGTGCGCTTGAAATCACGGACGCTGATGCGCGCAGTTCGAAAACCGTGCGTACGCTGAAGACCTGGTCCAACGGGGACCTCTATACGCCCGCCATCATCGATCAGCTGCGCACGCGCCTGCGTGCCACTGGCCTGTATGAAGGTATCGGCGTGACAATTTCCGAAACGCCGGGCCCGGATGGGTTGCATACCGTTTCAACGACCCTGGTGGAAGGAAAGCCGCGCACGGTCAGCGCCGGTGTCACGGCCTCGACCACCGAAGGCGTCGGTGTCGATGCCTATTGGGAGCGCCGCAACCTGACCGGCCGCGCCGACCGGCTGCGCGTAAGCACAAAAGTCGCGACACTCGGCCAGGATCTGACAACCACCTACGAGCGCCCCAACATCGGCAAGTATGGCCGCACGCTTTCTCTCGAAGCCGGCGTCCGCGCTGAGCAAACAGATGCCTATGACCTTCTGGGCGCGCGCGTCGGCGCGGCGCTTGCCCAGCCCCTCTCCCGCGAGCTGACCATATCAATCGGCACCGCCCTCGACGCGACACGCACGGTCGACGAGCGCGCCCGCATCGTTGGCGGCATCGAGCGTGACCAGTTCACTCTCTCCTTCCCCGTGTCCGCAAACTACACTGATGTCGGCGATCCACTGGATCCACAATCGGGCTTCCGCTTTTTCGCCGCCGCGGACACCGGAATCTCGATCGGCGATGACACGCCGGGCTATACCCGCCTTCAGCTTTCCGGCGCGACTTACAGGGCGATTGCGGACGATCTCGTTGCGGCCTTCCGCGCCGAGTACGGCGCCTTCATCGGCTCGGACGACGTGCCGCCTGACAGGCTGTTCTTTGCGGGCGGCGGCGGCACGGTCCGCGGATACGACTACCAGAGCCTTTCTCCAAGAAACGCATTTGGCGATCTGGTAGGCGGCCGCAACCTGTTCTCGGCCTCTGCCGAACTGCGCTGGCGGGCAACTGAGCGTTTCGGTTACGCGCTGTTCACCGATCTCGGCGCCGCGAGCGATGATCCGGGGTCGGTGTTTTCGGATGCAGCCGCGTCGGTAGGACTTGGCGTGCGCTACTATCCGGGTTTCGGCCCGATCCGCCTGGATATCGCGACGCCGCTTGACCGCCGGGACGGCGACTCGCCGGTGCAGGTATACATCTCGATCGGCCAGGCTTTCTGATGCCGGACCGCTTCAATCCCTTCGCGCTTCTGCGGCGCCGCCCGGTTTCGTCTGCGGTGGTGACGCTGGTACTTGCTCTGGCTATCCTGCTGGCCTTTGCGCGGTACTGGATTACGACGGACGCCGGCCGGGATTTTGTCATCTCCCAGATCGATGGCCGTGACGTTGCCGGATACGGCCGCCTCAGTGTCCGGAAGCTTGAAGGCGACCCCCTGTCCTCGCTGTCGGTAGGTTCGATTGAAATTCGTGACGCGTCAGGCGTCTGGTTCTCGGCGGACTCGGTAGACCTCTCCTGGTCGCCCATGGCGCTCCTGTCGCGTACCGTCGATCTGTCGCAGCTATCGGTGTCGGAAATCAACGTCCTGCGCCGGCCCGAGCGCGCCGAACAGCCGAAAGCCGACAGCGACCCATGGGAAGTGCGTCTGGGACAGGCAACGATTGACCGGCTGGTACTGGCCGAAGGCGTTGCAGGCCCCGCGTCGGCGTCCGCCATTTCGGCCCGCTTCCTCAACGCGCGCAACGGGTCGATTGATGCCCAGCTCGATATCTCGCCGCTCGAAGGCGCGGGGGACCGTATCGAAGCGAAAATCCTCCGCGACGAGAATTCCGCGTTCGACGTCATCATCGACGCGACTGCGCCCGCCGGCGGCGTGTTTGCGCATTTGCTTCGGCTTCCCCAAGGGTCCTCGGCGGTCGTAGCGGCCACCGCCGCCGGAGACCTGAACGACGGCCGCGGCGAAGCGCGTCTGACGGTCGACGGAAGCGACAAGGTCTTCCTTTCGGGCAAGCTGGAGAACGGCGCGCTCGATGCCAGTGTACGGATGGATGCCGGCGCCTTGCCGATCTCCGAAAAACTCGCTGCCTTCCTCGGCCCTCGCGCGGAAGCGGATGTCACCGCCGCCTTCGAAAAGGCGCTCGTTTCCTTCACGATCGACAGCCGCATCGCCACTGGCAACGTGAACCTCTCGGGCAAGGCAAGAGCCAACCGCCTGGAACTGGCCGAGCCTGCCCGGCTGACCGCTCGCCTCACATCCCTCGCGCCGTACTGGAATGCCCCGCGTCTTGTCGCGCTCAACGGAACCCTGGAGAAGCAGGACGCAGGCTATCAGTATTCTGGCGATACGCGCCTTGAAGTGAAACCGGAAGCGGACCTTCCGTTCGAGTGGCTGGCCGGTCCGGTGACCGCCAGCCTTGAAGACGGCCGCATTCCTTTCATCGGCGATGTCACGGTCGGCCAACCGTTTTCCGGCAATTCCGAAATCGCCGAAATTCTCGGTGAAGAGGTCCACATTTCCGGCAACGGAAATTATGATATCGGGACTCGCCGCCTGCTCGTCGATGCGGTTGAACTCACGCACAAATCCGGCACCGCCCAGCTTTTGGGGGAAGCGAGCTTTGCGGACAACTCGCTCAACGTCTCTGGCAAGATCACGCAATCCATAGGCGCTCTTCCCGGCGGTATTGGCGGAAATGCTGCCGGGTTCGTGCAGGCGAAGGGTCAACTCCGCGATTTCGAACTCGGCCTGAACCTTAACCTCTCGGGCCTCACCACCAGCATCAACCAACTCAAACCGCTGGTCGAAGGCCGCGGCACGATGCGCGGCATGTTCGCCATCACGCCGGAAGCCGGCCTCATCCGCCGGCTCGATGTGCGCCTGCCAGGCGCAGAGGGACAAGTCACCGGCCGGATCTACGGGCCGCAGAGCCCAGATCTGAAGTTCGTTTTCCAGCAGCTTCAATCCCTTTATGTATCCGGCAATCAGGTGGACCTTGGGGCCGTGACCGCGCAACTGAAGCGCCGGTCGGGGAACCTGTTGCTGACCGCAACGTCAGAAAACGGCAGTGCAGTCGTCAGTGGCCGGAGCGTATCCAATCTCGCTGCCCAAGCCGAACTCCGGCTGGACGATGGCGACATTTCCGGACCCGTCACATTAACCGGACGGTCAGATGGGCAGGCGTCTGTTGTTTCTTTCTTGCTGGACCGCACCGGCAAGACCACGCGGTTCAAAGACATCGACGGACGTCTCGGCAGCGTCGAATTCTCCGGCTCTGCTTCCCTGCAGGATGGCGGCGAGATTGAAGCGGATATCGACGCCGAGGCCGACACGTTTGAAATCGCAGGCATCACGTTCGGTTCGCTGAAGCTTAAGGGTACAGGCGGGCGCACGGGCGGCGACCCGTTCGCGGTGGGCGCCGAGTTCGAAGCGCGCAACATCCGCCTCTCCGAGCGCCTTGAGATCGACGAAGTCATCGGCACGGTCACGACCACACCGGCCGGATACCGGTTTGAAGGCCGCCTCGTCGATGCGCTGCCAGGCGCGAGCAGCGATATGGACTTCTCCGGCCTCGTTGCGATGGCAGATGGCCCGGCATCCGGCACCTTGTCGCTTACGGGCGACCTGCTCGGGATCGCCATTGCCACGCGCGATGACGTGGAATGGTCGCTGGGCCCCTCCCCCACCGTGGATGCGGATATCTCTCTGCTTGGCGGCAGCCTCAAGGCGCGTCTCCGCGCCGGCAATGAAACGACCAGCAGTGCGCTCGCGATGGAGAACCTGTCGATTGCGCCGGTGCTCGTCGCGCTCGGCTATCCCGCGGTAGACGCCGTCATCTCCGGCCGTGCAAACGGGCGCCTGTTCGGAGAGAATCCCGAAGGTGTCCTCAGCCTGTCTGCCGTCAGCGCCGTTTCCGGCGTATCGACCTCGCTGGACTTCGATTTGAACGGACGTCTTGATCGCCGCGCACTGACCTTCACGGCGCAGTCGACTTACGGCCCTGATCTCAAGGCCAACGCGGCGGGACGCTTGCCAGTCACCGCATCACCCGCCGGCATGGTCCGTCTCAATCAGGAGCGGGCGATTGAGGCATTGCTCGATGTAAACGGCGATCTCAAAGCGCTCCGGCTGATCGCACTGGCGTATGGCCACGACATCGGCGGCAAGCTCACCAGCCGCACACGCCTGTCAGGAACGCTCTCGGAACCGCTCATCGAGGCAAATTCGGATATCACCGGCGGCATCTATGAGTACGGCGCGACTGGGCTCAGACTGAATGATCTCGATCTGCAGATCAAATACGACAAGCGCATCCTGACCCTCGTGGGTTCAGGCGCAGGCACAGGCGGCGGAACCCTTACCTTTGACGGCCGCCTCGCCGAAAAAGAAACCGGCATTGACGTCGACCTGAACCGTATACTGATCTACGACCGGCTCGGGGACCAGGCCCGGATCACCGGCAACGCGAAACTGACCGAGGGCGCAGTCGACCGCGTCCTCAGCGGAAATCTTGCCGTGAACGATGCCCGCTTCAACATTGACAATTTTTCGGACACATCCATCCGCACCCTGAATGTGCGCTGGACGACGGACGATCCGGACGCGCAACGGGACATACTGCTGAGGAAACCAATCCGTCTCGCGCTGAAGGTCTCCGCGCCTCGCGGGATCATTGTGCGTGGCCGCGGGCTCGACAGCGACTGGGGCGTCAACCTGGATGTAACCGGAAAACCCGACAGCCTTCTGCTCAACGGCCGTGCTACGCTTGCGCGCGGCTCGCTTGAACTCGCCCAGCGGCCTTTCGAGTTTGAAACCGGACAGATCACCTTCGACGGGCCGATAGATACCGCGCGACTAGCCGTGTCTGCCACACGCGAAGTCGATGGCTTTTCCGTACGCGCAGACGTCGGCGGATCGCCGTCGAAGCCCACCATCGAGCTGAGCAGTGCGCCCTCGCTGCCGGAAGATGAAATCCTTTCACGGATGTTGTTCGGCCGTTCGTCCGTGGACCTCTCAGCTCTCGAGGCCGCTGAACTCGCGACGTCCATCGCGCGCCTCGCCGGTCAAGATACCGGTATCAATCCCATCGGCGTGATCCAGGCGGGGTTGGGTGTTGACCGGCTGCGCTTCGGGGTGGACAATGCCGGAAATGCAGAGCTTGGTGTCGGCCAATACCTCGCGCCAGATGTCTACCTCGAGGTGACAACGCAAGGCGCTGCCGGAAATTCGGTGGAAGTCGAATGGCAGCCCCGGCCCCAGGTTTCGATCTCTTCGGAGACCAGTTCCACTGGGGATTCTCGGGTGTCGGTACGTTGGAAAAAGGACTACTAGTGACACTCGCCCTGTCGCTTTACGTCCACCTTCTGTAATCTGCGCGACATTACGGACGCTTCCGTATAAGAATTTTTGGCATACCGGTTCGATTGCCTTCCGGTTTCTGCGGAGGGACACAAAAAAATAGCCAAAAGGTAGAAAAATGGTCGAAGAAGCTCGAATTGCCGGTTCCCGCTCCCCAACGCGCATTGACCAGATGGTCGGCGAGAAGATCCGTGAACTTCGAACAGCCCAGAATTTCACCCTCTCCGAGTTGGGCCAGGAACTTGGGATCAGCCACCAGCAACTGCAGAAATACGAGACCGGTACCAACCGCCTGAGCGCAGGCATGCTCGCCAGCGTCGCCCGTGTGCTGCGCGTCCCGATCGCGGAATTGTTCCAGGACGCTGAAGCCGGCACACCTGACAAACGCGATCCGGTCACCGAAGCCCGCGCCCGTTGCCACACGCTGATCGACCGGACGAATTCCGTGCCGAAACTCGAATCGATGGCAAAAGTCCTGCGCGCCCTCTCGTCTGACTAAGCGCTCAACACTCGACAACGTTGACGGCCAGGCCGCCCTGACTCGTCTCCTTGTACTTCGACGACATGTCGATGCCCGTCTGGCGCATCGTTTCGATCACCTGGTCCAGCGAAACCTTCGTCTGCTCCAGGGAGTGAAGCGCCAGACGGGCGGCATTCGCCGCCTTCACCGACCCGATGGCATTGCGCTCGATACAGGGAATCTGCACGAGGCCGCCGACAGGGTCGCAGGTCAGCCCCAGATTGTGCTCCATGCCGATCTCGGCCGCATTTGCCACCTGTTGCGGTGTCCCGCCCCACACCGCCGCAAGCCCCGCCGCTGCCATCGAGCACGCTACGCCGACTTCGCCCTGACAGCCCATCTCGGCGCCGGAGATTGAAGCGCGCTGCTTGTACAGCAAGCCCACGCCCCCAGCCGTCAGCAAGAACTTCCGGACCCGGACGAACCGGTCCTCGGCGTCCCAGCAATAGTGACGGATCACCGAAGGAATGATGCCGGCCGCGCCATTGGTCGGCGCTGTCACCACCTGCCCGCCGGCCGCATTCTCCTCGTTCACTGCCATCGCGTAGACATTCAGCCAGTCAAACAGCTGTTCGCGCTCGTTTGACGGCGGGCCGCTGGTCAGTTTCTGCCAGATCTCGGGCGCGCGCCGCCTCACCTTGAGGCTACCGGGAAGAATTCCGGTGCGCGACAGGCCCCGGTCGATGCACGCCATCATCACGGTCGCGATCCGGTCCAACGCTGCGTTCGTCTCGCCAGCGGGACGCATCGCGCTTTCGTTTGCCATGATCACTGCATCGATGGGCAGACCCGTCGCGTAACAGATGTCGAGGAGTTCGGCCGCCGAGATGAAAGGATGCGGAACGGCAGGACCGGTGGGCACGATATCGTCCCGAACCGGACGTTCCAGCTGGCGCTGGGACGCGATGAACCCGCCGCCCGTCGAATACCATGTGGCGTCTGCGAGCACGTCCCCGGCGCCATCATACGCGCGCAGACGCATCCCGTTCGGGTGCAGCTTGGGCAGTACCTCGTACGCAAAGCGGATGTCGCGCGCCGCACCAAAAGGTATGCTGCGCCCACCGGGCAGCGCCAGCATTCCGCGCGCTTCCAGTGCAGCAACCTTGTTGTCCGCATCCTCCGGATCGAGCGCTTCGGGATCGAGCCCCAGGAGGCCCAGCATCACGGCCTTGGGCGTTGCATGTCCCGCTCCAGTCAGCGCCAGCGAGCCCTGCAGCTCTACATCTATCCGTTCAACAGCGCCGAGGACGCCCAGCTGCTCAAGTTCCTGAAGGAACCGCCCGGCAATCCGGATCGGGCCGACCGTGTGGGAACTCGACGGGCCGATGCCGATCCGGAATAGATCGAGGACTGAAAGCATGTGCGGTCTCCCTTGTATTCTTTGCGCGGCTCTTCAGGCCGCAGTGTCCGGCATCTCCGTCACATCGTGAGAGTAAATCCAATCGTATTGACCATGTGCAAACACCGGAATCAGCTGCCCCGCGAGCCAGATCGGACCATAGGTCGCCAGCTGGCTGATCGGGTCCCCGCGATGGAACAGCGACGCATTGCGCCGGGCGCCGGCCTGCACACGGGACGTGCGAGGCTTCCGGAGGACCTCATAGGCGCCCAACGCCGCGCCAAGTGTCTCTGTCTTCGTCACCAGCCGGGCGAGCACGTACGCGTCCTCGATGGCCATAACGGCCCCCTGCGCCAGAAACGGCAGCATCGGGTGGCAGGCGTCGCCCAGCAGCACTACGCGCCCGTCTGACCAGGTCTCCAGGGGCATCCGGTCGTACAGCGCCCACCGGTTCAGCGTCACGGCTTTCTCAAGGATCGCGCGGATCACCGGCGACCACCGCTTGAAATCCTTGAGCGCCTGGGCCCGGTCGCCCGTCGCGGTCCAGGATTCCGCAGGCGCCTTTTTGGTTTCGACCACAGCCACAAGGTTCGCTAGACTGCCGCGCCGCAGCCGGTAAGTCACCGCATGCCGCCTTGAGCCGACCCATACGCAGGCCGATTCCGGCGGCGCATGTTCGCCGAGCTCCGAGACCGGCACGACGGCCCGCCAAGCGACGTGCCCGGTATAGCGCGGCGTGTCCGGCCCGCTCATCTGTGTACGGATGGCCGAATGAATCCCGTCTGCGCCCACGAGCAGGTCGCCGCTGATCGTCTCCCCCGTGTCGAGGTGCGCAAACACCTGCGCCTCATCCTGCGAATAGGACACAACCCGGCAGCCCAGCTGCACAGCGCCGGCCTGCCGGTCCCGTAGGGCGCCGCCAAGCGCCTCAACCAGATCCGCGCGGTGGACATGCAGATACTCCCCGCCCCACCGCGCATACGAGGCCTCCCGCAAAGGAACTGTCAGGATGCGGCCTCCGCCCTTGCCAAACCGCAGCTCTTGGGACCTCGGCCGGAACGCATCCTTCTCGACGCGCGCAGTAACCCCGAGCGCCTCGAACACGCGCATGCCGTTGGGGCTCACCTGCAGCCCGGCACCGACTTCTTCAAGCACCTGGGCCTGCTCGAAGACGGTCACCTGGTGACCCAGTTTCTGGAACGCCAGCGCGGCTGTCAGCCCCCCGATACCTCCACCTGAAATCAGGACATGCATCGGCTTGGCCTGACTTCCGGGGTTGAGGCTTACTTCGGACGCGACGGGTCTTCGCGCCCGCCGATCAGCACGAAGCGGCGGTCGCAGTATTTGCACTCCACGAAGTCTTCGTCGCCCATCTCGTACCAGACCTTGGGATGACCTAGCGCGCCGCCGCCGCCATTGCACGAGACCTTGTGGCTCGTGACCATCGAGATTTCTGGCGGAGTGAACACATCACGCTTGCGGGGCATCTTGTGGACTCCAGAGACCTGACGCGAGGGGCGCCTTGCCCCTGCACAACCTGATCCCTAACTAGAGTCTGGGCTGCCGCCTTGCAAGGTGTGCCGAATGCCGCGACGAAAGACCGCCATGCCAACACCAGAATTTGCCATCCAGGTCCGCGATCTGCGGAAAACTTACGCTGGCAACGGCAAGATGCCGGAAAAGCTCGCGCTGAACGGCATCTCGCTGGAGATACCCACCGGCTCGATTTTTGGTCTTCTGGGCCCCAACGGAGCCGGAAAATCGACCTTCATCAATATCCTCGCCGGTCTCGTAAAGAAAACCTCCGGCACCGCCCGGATCTGGGACCTCGATATCGACGAGCATCCCCGCCAGAGCCGCGCCGCCATCGGCGTTGTGAACCAGGAAGTCGTCGCTGACCCCTTCTTCACGCCCTTCGAGATGCTGGAACTGATGGCGGGCTTCTACGGAGTTCCGAAAGCGGAGCGCAGATCCGTCGAGATCCTCACTGCGCTCGGTCTCGGCGACAAGAAGGACGCTTATGTCCGCCAGCTCTCCGGCGGCATGAAGCGCCGCCTGATGGTCGCCAAGGCGCTCGTCCATAATCCTCCCGTGCTCATCCTCGATGAGCCTACAGCAGGCGTTGACGTCGAACTGCGCCGCCTGATGTGGGATTATGTGCGCGAGCTCCACGACAAAGGCACGACGATCATCCTGACCACACACTACCTCGAAGAAGCCGAAGAGCTCTGCGATACGATCGCTATCGTCGACAAGGGCGCCATCGTCGCGTGCGAGCCGACCGCCAAGCTGCTGTCGCGGCTCGACTACAAGACACTGATCATCACCCCGCGCGAGCCGATTACGGTTATCCCGCCCGAACTCGCCATGCATGATCCGAAGCTGAGACCGGACGGCACACTGGCCATCACCTTCAAGACCGCTGAAACCGGCATTGGCCGCCTGCTTGAAAAGGCCCGCGCCGCCGGTATCAGCATCGCTGATCTCTCGACCAAATCACCCGATCTCGAAGATGTCTTCATCGCCCTGACGGGCGACAAGGCGCCGGTCAAATTGACTGGCTGATCCAGTTGGCGAGCGCCTGACGGTTCATTGCGCCGTTATGCGTGGCCGCTACCTTGCCCTGCTTGAACAACAGCATCGTCGGCAGGCCGCGCACGCCGTACTTGGCGCCGACAAGCGGGAAATCATCTACGTTCAGTTTGACGATTTTCACCTTGCCGTCGAGTTCGGCAGCCACGGCTTCGATATGCGGGGCCATCTGCTTGCAGGGGCCGCACCATTCGGCCCAGAAATCGACGACTACGGGAATATCGGATGCGCCGAGCAGCACATCGAATTCGTCATCGCTTACATCCATACCAGACATCGTCCCGGCTCCTTCTGCGGCCCGAATTGGGAGCCTGATACATAGGGACTCTATTCCCCTGTCAAACCACGCTCAAGGCATTGTTGAGGGAATCTGACAGCATCTCCGGCGGGATGCGCATCATTTTGGGGCCGTCGGTCCAGCACAGCACGGCCACCACTTCCCGACCCGGAAAGGCCGATTCCAGAACGGCGGCATAGGCCGCCATCTGCGTGATATAGCTCTCCGAAACCTCTGAAACGTCGTCCGGTGCGGGCTGATCCGTCTTGAAATCGATCACCAGAACCCGCGACGGCGTGACCACCAGACGGTCCACCCGGCCGTTGATGACCAGATCACCTGGCAATTTCGGTGACGTCCCGATGACCGCCGCTTCAGCCCTGCCCCCCGGCTGGAACAGCTCGGAAAGCGCCGTATCATTCAGAATCGCTTCGGCCGCGCGCAGCATTTCCGCTTTCTGCGCCGTCTTGAGTTCCGGCTCGCGGGCCAGGAACGCTGCGCCGGCCGCATGCCGCGCCACAACCGGCAACTCTGGGAGGTAATGCAGCAGGCTGTGGATCAGGCGTCCGCGCTTCAGGCGCGCCTCGCGCTTCGGATCGAACGGCGCCACGACCCGGGTCTTTGGTCCCAACAGACTGGTCGGGGCCGTCACGCGCCGCGTCACGACATCCGGTGAAGGCGCCTCCCGCGCCCAATCCGGGAGGGGAGCCGGGAGTACTTCGGCGGTATGGTCCGGCCCCATCCCGCGCGCTGCGGCACCATACTCAAGTATGCCATCTTCCAGAGGGCGCGCAGGCAATTGCTCCATCGCATTGCGGCAGAGCGCATACCAGGAATCGTCATGATACCCCTTGGCGGCGTCGCCATCGGAGCCATACCAGTATCCGGCGACCAGCAGGCGGTCCTGCGCGCGTGTCAGCGCCACATACAAAAGCCGCCTGTGTTCCTCATGCGCTTTGGCTTCCGCAATCAGCCTCGCCCGCGCCGAAGGCTCTATGTCGCAATCCTTGCGCGGCGACCAGATCAGCGCTCCGTCCACGGACAGGATCGCATCGCTTGTCAGTTTCGGTTTCGATGTTGTGTCCGGCAGGATCACGATGGGCGCCTGCAGCCCTTTCGCCCCGTGCACCGTCATGACCCGGACTTCCGGACCCGCCTCCGCCAGATCCCGTTTGATCTCCACGGGAGTCGATTCAAGCGACGCCACGAACAGCTGAAGCGATGACGGCCCGGCCGCATCATGCGCCAGCGCCCGCGCCAGCAAGGCCTCGACCGGATCGCGCGCCGGCGTGCCGAGCCGCGCATTCAGCTTTGCCCAACCCGTCAGGCCAGCAGCATCCGGCTGGTCCAGCACCGTCGAAAGAAACTCGAACGGCGCAAATCCGGCCTGGTCGATCAGCGACTGAAGGAAGCCGCGAACCTTGCTTACCTCCGGGTCCTCGCTCGCCAGAACGCGTGACCAGAGCGTCTCGCCCTTTTTGCGCCCGGCCGCGAGTGCAAACAGGAACCGGTCATCATCAACGAGGCCGCAAAACGGGCCGCGCAGGATCTCGGCGAGCGCAAGGTCGCGCGCGGGCAGCACCGCGAACCGCATCAGGTTCAGGCAATCCTGCACGCCGATATAGTCCGCCAGCTGAAGACGGTCGGCGCCCGCCACCGGCACACCCGCGCTTTTTAGCGCATTGATCACGGCCTCGAACAGGCCGCCGCGTCGCTCGCGCACCAGGATCAGCACATCCCCCGGCCGCGCCGAACGCTGCACGCCCTGTTCCCACACCGAAGCGCCACCAGTGACCATCTGTTTGACCGACTTCGCGATCACCCGCGCCAGCTTCACTTTCGGTGACGTCATTACAAGCGCATCAAGCGGCCTTGCCCAGGCGTCCGTCTCCGGATCCGCATCCCGCGGCATCACCGGCCAAAGCTCCACCCGTCCCGGCTCGTTCCAGCGCCGCGCCGTGTGGACAATCTTGCCGGCCGTCAACGGCCGCGCGTCCGCAAACGGAACATCTATCGGCGGCGCCGCATTCCAAACTATATCCACAAAGGTCAGGATTTCCGGGCTGGATCGGAACGACATCCGCATGTCGGCCTGCGCCACCTTCGGGTCGCGCAAGGTCAGCGCCTGCGTCTCTTCCATGAACCGCGAAGGATCGGCGCCCTGAAACGAGTAGATCGACTGCTTCTCGTCGCCCACCATGAAAATGGTCCGCGGATCCTGCAGCCGCTCGCGCCCCTCTCCCGCCGTGAACTCCTGTGTCAGCGCACGGATCAACTCCCATTGCGCCGGGCTCGTATCCTGCGCCTCGTCGAGCAGCACATGGCTCAGCCCACCATCCAGCTTGTACAGCACCCAGCTCGACAAGCCTTCCGACGCCATCAGGTCCCGCGTGCGTTCGATCAGGTCGTCAAAGTCCAGCGCCCCCCGCCGGGCCTTCTCGGCCTCATACGCTGCCAGCGCCGGCAAGCCGAGCTTCAGAAGCGCCGAGGTGCGCGCAAACGCTTCCGCGCGCCGCAGATCCCCCGTCAAAGCCTCGATCCGCCGCGTCTCGCTTCCGGGATTGTCACCGATGGCAAACAGTTCCGCGACAATCGGCGCGGCGTCCGCCACACCCTTCGTGAACGGACTTTTCTTGCGCGGCTCCCCCGCTGCCGTCAGAAAGATCGACGTATAGAGTTCGAACGCCTCTGTCGCATTCCTGCTCGCCAGTACGCCCTGCAACTGCTCCGCCAGCTTCAGGTCGGTGACCTTCCCGCCACCCAGCGCGGCAATCGCGCGGCGGACGTCGCCCGCCGGAAAGTTCGCGCCCATCGCCTGCGCCACCAGCGCGTCCGGCGACGCATCCGGCGGCTGGATCACCTCGCGCAGCGCCCGCGCCATCGCGTCCCGATCATCCCCGCAGTCCGCCGCAAACCTGCGGAGCGCCCGCCCCGATCCTTTCAGCGCATCCAGCGCGCTGCTCGCCCCGTCCCGTCCCGCCTCGCGCGCCAGCAAGGCCAGCAGCGACCGGTCTTCACCCGCCGCCTTCAGGATCGCCGACTGTTTCGCCGCCTGCCAGATCTCCCGGGCATCGTCTTCCTCCAGCTCCGTGAACCCCGGCATCACACCCGCTTCCAGCGGGAACCGCCTCAGGATCCGGGCACAGAAGGCATGGATCGTCTCGATCCGCAGGCCGCCCGGCGTCTCGAGCGCGCGCGCAAACAGCGCCCGCGCCGCCTTGAGCTGATCCAGCGTATAATCCGCAGGCTGAGCTTCCTCCAGCCGCGACAGCGCGAGCCGCAACGGCTCGTCCTCCATCACGGCCCACTTGCCGAGCGTCTCGAACAGCCGCGTCAGCATCTCGCTTGCGGCGGCGCGCGTGTACGTGATGCACAGAATGGAATCCGGGTTCGCCCCCGGCCGCCCATCCGGCCGCCGCAACAGCAGACGCGCCACACGGTCGATCAGCACTTTGGTCTTGCCGCTGCCCGCATTCGCCGTGGCATAGGCGGACGCGCCGGGATTGGCCGCCACCGCCTGCGCCTCAGTCGCCGCCTTCAGCGCGTCAACGTGTGACACATCACTCATCGCCGCCCTCCCCGTCCGAGGTGTCGCTGGTCCACTCGGCCCGGCGCGCAAGCAGGTTGTATCCGTAATCATACTTCACGAACTGCACGCGCGGCGCCGAGGCAAACACCGCCCCCGCCGCCCGGTAGTCCGCAATCAACCTCTGCATGCCCTCTTCAGCCCTCGCCGCCATCGCCGCCGGCGTCAGGTCGCCTTCCTTGCCGGGACCAATCGAGCGCGCCTTCGGCTTGCCCTTGAACTCGACATATTCCAGCCCCGCCACCGGCGCCGCGCGCACTTTCTCGAATCCGCCCTTGCTGGCGATCAACGCCTGCAACGGCATCTGCTGATCGAACCCTGTACGGATCATCTTGTCGGACGGCGCGCTGCCCGTCTTGAAATCAACAATAGTGATCTCACCCGTCGCGCCGATCTCGATCCGGTCCGCCTGCGCCGACAACACAAACTTCTCCCCCCCGATCTCGTAGGGCAGCTCCCCCTTCGCCTCCAGCGCCAGGCCGCCGGACACATCGCGCGCGGCTCGCCAGCCCAGAAACCAGTTCGCGACATCCTCCCAGATCGCCTCACGGCTCAGCCAGTCCGCCTCCGCTTCGCCCGTCTCGCGCAACTCCCGCTCCAGCAGCCGCGCAAGATGCGCCGCAGATTTTTCAGCGCCGCCTTCCTCCAGCAATTCAATCGCCCTGTGCACCGCCGTGCCCTTCAGGTTCGGCTGCATCGGCCCGTTCATCGGATCAATCACGCGCAGCCCCAGGATATCCTCCGCCCAGATCGAGTACGGATCGCGCTGCAACCGGTCGATCCGCGTCACTGACATCCGCCTCGGCCAGGCAGCTGGCCGCCGCGTCGGTCTCGGCTCGGCGCTGAACGCCGCCGTCTGCGTGCCAATGCCCTCGGACTGTACCGCGCGGACCCAGCCCGGCAATGCTCCGTACGCGCCCAAAAGCACCTTCGGCGCCGCCTCGAACAGCGCGCCCTGCGCCAAAGTTCTCAATCGCCACACCCAGCGCGACGCCACCGCCGGTGCATCCTCGCGCCGCGCCGAATACAGCATCGCCACACGCGGCGCGCAGGCAAGCTGCGCAAAATCATGCGCCGACAGCCCCAGCCGCTCATCCGGATCGGCCATCCCGAGCTCGGTGCGAAACCGGCGCGGCAGGAAAGCATCTGGCGGCGTCTTTGCTGGCCAGACATCCTCGTTGAGCCCGGCCAGCACGACAAGATCCGCAGACTGAAGACGCGCCTCAAGCGGCCCCCAGATGCTGAGGCGGGAGTGTTCCGGCTCACCGAGACTGACCGTCAGGCTCGCGCATTCCGTCTCGACCAGGTCTGCCATCTCGCGCGGCGTCACGTCGCCCAAGAACGTTCCCATGTCGCGGATGCGCTCAAGCAGCTTGGACGCGCCCGCCCCGTCCTCCCCCGCCCAGGGCAGCGGGGTTTCGCTGATCGCGCCCGCCAGCGCCGCAATCCGCTCGGCGGCCACGGCGACATTCACCGCGCCGGACTCCGAAAAGTCCGCGCCCGACGCCGCGACAATATCCGACAGTTCAAGGATGAACGCCGCGCCCTGCGTGTGATCTTCCGCTGAAAAAGCCCGGTGCCGGTCTTCCGGATCGTGCTGTTCAATCAATTCCGCCAGATCAAGCAGCGATGTCCACCGGCGGGGGCCCCGCAGGAAATGCAGGTCCACCAGGTTGCCGAGGTCCCGGTTGCGCACGAACGCATGCTTCAGCACGGCAGACAGCGTCACCGGATCGGCGGGGTCCACGGCCCAGCGCGCGCAGAGCGATATAAGGCTGCCCGCCAGCGTGCGCCCAAGTGGCTGGCCGGCCGAGGGCGGAACCGATATGCCCCACCGCTCCAGCAGCGCGCCCACGCGCCGCGCCAGTCCGGCATCCGGCGTCACCAGCGCGCCCCTCGCTCCCGGCTCTTCCAGCACGCCGCGCAGAAGCAGAGCGGCCGCCTCGGCCTCCGCCGCCTCATTGGGCAATTCGACCACCGACAGGCCCTGCAGCGCCGCGCACACAAAGGCCGCCGGCGTCGTGGCATCTATTCCTGCCAGTTCCTCCAGCGTCTCCCGCCAGTCCGCCGTATCGTCCGCCGGCGCGAGCGCTTCGTAGACCAGCCTCCGCCGTGAAGGCGATCGCACCTCCCCCGGAGCAGCCGGCCATTCTGCTATATCGCCCAATGAAATCCCGAGGGTCTTCAGTGTACGCACCAAGGCAAACTGCGGGTGGCTCGGCGCGGCCGAAACGGCCGTCAGCGACTTTTCACTCAGGTCCGTATCGAGACCGGGCAACACCACCAACCCGTTCGGCAATCGCGTCACGGCCTGCATCAACAGGCGTCCGGACGGCGTCGCCCCGGTCGAACCCGCTATGATCACCGGCGCGGTTGGCGGCTTCGCGTCCCAGGAGGCCACCAGCGCTTCCGCGGCTTGCTGCCGGCGCTCGAAAGGATCGCCGGCATTGTTCTCGCGCAGCCATTGCGGCCACATCTCGGTGATGATCGACAGGAACTCGGTCGAGTCCTTCCAGTGCACCGCCAGATCGGCCTCTTTCACCAGCCCGGCCAGTTGCGACCAGTCCACCGGCGCCTCGCCCATCGACGCCTGCTCCAGCAGTCTCGACAATTCCCGCGCCGAGGCGAGCGCCGAAGCGGGCGGCAACGTGTGGCCATATTCGCGCGCGTAGAAAATGGCCGCAAGCTTCGCCAGCACGCCGAGCCGCACGGCCGGCGAAAGCGCCGGCGGCAAACCCGCCAGCGCGGTTTCCGAGACCGGTGGCGGCTCGTCGGATTCAAGATCGCCCAGGGTGCGGATATCCGGGGGCAGCAGCGTACCTGCGCCGCCCAGCGTATCGAAAAGCGCCAGCGTCAGCGCACGTGCAGAGCGGCGGTTGGGTACATAGATGATGGCATCAGCCAGCGCGTCTGCGCGTTCCCGCAGCTTGAAGGTATCCGCCAGGACGCGCGCCAGTGAGCCAAGGAAGTCCGTACCGGGAGGGATGGTCCAGACCCTGGGGGCGTCCTTCCCGAATGGCCGGATATCAGCCGCCATGGCAGGCGACCCACATCTCTGCGTCCGCTAGCGCCTTCGGATCACCCACATGCAGCCAGAACCTGTCCAGCGTGTGGCCTGCAAGCCGGCCGTTCGGAATGAGGCCGTCCCAGATCTTCAGCGCCGAGAAACGCTCCACGGCAACGCTGTCATACAGCTGCGGCTTCATGATCCGCACACCGGCGTAAGCCCACGGGGCTGAAGGCGCGGTGCCGCGCCGGATCAGCCGGTTACCCGCCTCAAGAAAAAAGTCACCCGCGCCATCAAAGCCCAGCGCCCGGTCGGTCGCGGCGATCAGCAGCCGCTCATCCTCAGCCGCCGGATCAAATGCTTCGGCCAGCTCCAGGAACGGCGCCGGAGATTCCGGCCCCCAGAAGGCATCGGTGTTCAGAACATAGATGGGATCATCGCCCAGCAATGGCCGCGCCTTGGCAAGACCGCCGCCGGTCTCGAGCACTTCGCCGCGCTCGTCCGAAATGATCACCTCGACATCTGTGCGCGCCTTCACGTGCGCTTCCACCTGATCGGCCAGGTAGTGCACATTGACAACGATGCGCTTCACGCCCGCTTCGGCGAGAGGATCCAGCAACCGGTCGATCAGGGCCTTGCCGCGCACCTTCAGCAGCGGCTTGGGCGTCGCATCGGTCAGGGGCCGCATCCGCGTGCCCAGCCCGGCGGCCAGCACCATCGCCGTGTGAGGCACCGAAACACTCATCGAAGGCCCTCGAACACAAACGGCGTGGTGTCGCGCACGAATGCCGCCATGCCGGCGAGCGACGGGTGCGACAGGTTGCGTGCAAGAAGCTGCAATTGCCGCGGCTGGAAGTCGCCGTAGCGCGGCTTGCCGTCCCGGTGCTGAAGGCGCGAGAATACGCCGGCAATCCGCAGCGCGTTCAGCGCGCCGATCACCGCCAGCCGCTCATCGAATGGCGCACGCGATTGCCCGGTGAGCGTCAGGAACATCGAGATCGCCGCCTCGGCGGCCTCCTCGGAAACTTTTCGCCGGGCATCCTGCGTCAGCATGGCAAGGTCCCAGGCGTCCCAGCCGACCACCGCGTCCTGGAAGTCCAGCAACCCGACATCACCGTCAGGCAGCCACAGCAGGTTCTCCGCATGATAATCGCGCAGCGTGAACGCGCGCGGGAAAGACATCGCCTGCTGGATCAGTGCATCGCGCTCGGCCTCCCAGCGCGCCCGCTGAGCGCCCTCCAGTGCCTTGCCTCCGATTTCCGCCGGGAGCCAGTCCGCATAAAGATCGGCATTCGCCCCCAGCGCCACAGAATCAAATTCGAGGATGGGCCAGGTGACACCGTCCACAGACAGCAACTTCGGTATGGACGCTTTGTGGACGGTGGCGAGCCGCTCGGCCGCCGCTTTGTAGAGCCGCGTTTCGTCTTCCGCGCCGCGCTCGATCAGTCGCGCAAATTCGCGCCCGTCCCCGAAGTCCTCGATCAACGCAAACCCGAAACGTGCGTCAAAGTGATAAACTTTCGGCGCCCGGAGAGAAAGATTGCGCAAATGATGAGAAATCAAAGCGAACGCTTCGACACGCGATGCGGCCAAACGGGTCATCGCATTCCAGCCCATCCGCGCCCGCGTCGCCGCGTCCGCGTCCGGCGGACAGGGATCGCTCTCGACCCGCGGCGCATCCATCAGCAGCGCCGTCGTACCATCCCCGCGAAACAGCCGGACATACCGCCGCGTCGACGCATCCTGCCCCAACGACTGGCGCCGCGCCGTCTCCCAGCCCTCGCCGGCCGACGTCAGGAAGGCATCAGTCTCGGCAGTCCGGAGGTCAGGCAAAGCGTTCATCCAGCCGTTCCTGCCAGCCTTCGCCGCCGGGTTCCAGCCTCGCCCGGCGCCCATCCCCAGAGATTTCAAGGAATACATCCAACCGGTTGGCCGGAAGGTGCGCACCCGCACGGTCCGGCCATTCGATCAACGCAACCCCGTCTTGTGTTTCGTCCCAGCCGAGCTCGTGGACATCATCCGCGTTTTCAAGGCGGTAGAGATCGAAGTGCCAGACGGGAAAGTCCGGCCCCTCATACATCTGAACCAGCGTGTAAGTCGGGCTCGGCACCTCTTCCTCATGCCCCAGAAAAGACTGGATCAACCCCCGCGCCAGCGTCGTCTTCCCCGCACCCAGATCCCCATGAACCGCGATCACATCCCCCCGCCGCAACAACAGCGCGAGCCGCGCACCAAGGGCGCGCGTGTCTCCGTCCGAGGCCAGTTCGAGAATCCGCATCTGGGGTGGCACCCTAGCGGTCTGGCTGGTTGACGCAACGCGCGTAAACCTGTGACGGTGTGCCCCGTTTAGCGATGCTTGCAGCCGCGCACGCAACCGAATAGATAAAAAGTGACGCATCCGTCACGAATGAGAGTAGGGCCCCGAATGCCGGCTGGAGAGGGACAGCGCATCGTCATCGTCGCCGGCGGTCAAGCCGCCGCGCAGGCTTTGCAGTCGCTCCGCCAGGGCGGATTCCCTGGCGCTTTGACACTGGTGGGCGACGAAGCCGCATTGCCCTATCAGCGCCCGCCTCTGTCCAAAGGCTACATGAAGGGCGAGGTCGAGGAAGAGCGCCTCTATTTCAAGCCTTCCGCTTGGTACGAAGACCAGAATATCGAGCTGTTACTGGGCACTCACGTCCCGAAGATCGACCGCGCGAGCCGGCAGGTCCAGCTCGGCCATGGCGGTCACCTGCCCTATGACTACCTGATCCTGGCCACCGGATCGCGCCCCAGGCCGCTGCCGGTGCGCGGCGCGGATCTGGGCGGCGTGCACGACCTGCGCACCCTCGCCGATGTCGAGCGCCTCAGCCCCAAGATGGTCGCCGGCCGCCGCATCGTCATCATCGGTGCAGGCTATATCGGCCTCGAGGCCGCTGCTGTCGCCCGCCAGATGGGTCTTGAGGTGACCGTCATCGAGACGGCGCCGCGCGTCCTTGCGCGCGTCACCAGCCCAGTCCTCAGCGAATTCTACGCCGGCGAACACGCCCGCCAGGGCGTCAAAATTCTCACGGGCGCCCAGCTGTCCCACCTCGACGGTGTCGATGGCGAAGTCAGCGCCGCCATTCTCGCAGATGGCACCCGATTGCCCGCCGACATCGTACTCTCTGGCATCGGGATCCTACCGAACGAAGAACTTGCGAAAGACGCTGGCATTGCCTGCTCCAACGGCATCCTCGTCGACCGCGACGCCCGCACCTCGGACCCGCACGTCTTCGCGGCCGGTGACTGCGCCAGCCGTCCGCTCGTCCACTTTGGCCGGTCTGGCCGCCTCGAGAGTGTTCACAACGCCATTGAGCAGGGCAAGCTCGCCGCAGCGGCGATCCTCGGCCTGCCCCGACCGGCAGAAGACTGTCCGTGGTTCTGGTCGGACCAGTATGATCTCAAGCTGCAGATTGCAGGCCTCAGCCAGGGTTACGACACGCATGTGATCCGGGGTGACCCGGACTCACGAAAGTTCGCGGTGTTTTATCTGAAGAACGGAACGCTGATTGCAGTCGATGCCGTCAACAGCCCGCCGGAATTCCTGGCCTCGAAAAAGCTCATCATGTCAGGGGCGAAGCTTGCGCCCGCTGTCCTTATCGATACATCAACCCCTATGAAGGATATAGCGGCTCAAGCGGCCGCCTGAAGGAGACGGAAACTACACATGGCAAAGATCACTTTTGTTTCTCATGACGGCACCGAGCGCACGCTCGAAGCCAAGAACGGCATGTCGGTCATGGAAGTCGCGGTCAACAATTCGGTGCCCGGCATCGATGCAGACTGCGGCGGCGCCTGCGCCTGCGCAACCTGCCACGTGTATGTCGACCCGGCTTTCCTGGCCCAGGCCGGCGAGCAGCAGGAAATGGAAAAGTCGATGCTCGACTTTGCCGAGAACGTGAAACCGAACTCGCGCCTCTCCTGCCAGATCAAGGTGACCGATGCCCTCGACGGCCTGCGCGTCACGACGCCGGAAAGCCAGCACTAAGCCTTCGCTTCAGCGCCACACACGACATTCGCCCCGGCTTCACCGCCGGGGCGTTTTCATGTGACGCAAGGTTACCACTTGGGTTCCTTTTCGGAACCGGGTAGGACTGCCTCATCCCTCCCAGGAGCTGCGCCATGAACTTCACCCAATTGCTCGCCTCGGTCTCGCCCGCGGACGCTCCGGCCCGCGCCACAGCGATCCCGGAAAACTGGATGCAAGGCCGCACCGCCTATGGCGGGCTCACCGCCGCGCTCTGCCTCGAGGCCGCCATTCCGCTCAGCGGCGGGCTGCCCGTTCGCGCCGTGCAGGTTGCGTTCGTGGGACCGGTGAACGGCACGGCCGTCTGCAAGCCGGAAGTTCTGCGCCAAGGCAAAAATACGGTCTTCACGTCTGTCCGCATGACGGGCGAGGACGGCGTACTGGCCGAGGCGATCATCACCTTCGGCGCGGCGCGCACGTCTGCGCTCGACTTCGCGCATCTTCCGCCCCCGGAGGTTCCGCCGCCGGCGACGGCGCCGAATTACTTCCGCAAGGAAGGGCAAGGCCCGACCTTCGCGCAGAACTTCGATATCCTCCTCGCCGGCGGCAACCCGCCGATGAGCGGCGCCGCCGAAGCGGACATTTCGATCTGGATGCGCCACAAGGATCCGGCAACGCTGAATGACGCGGTCGCCCTGCTCGCGCTCGCCGATGCGCCGCCGCCGGCCGCCATGTCGATGTTCACCGCGCCCGGCCGCATCAGCTCGATGACCTGGATGGCGGAGTTCCTCACCGAAACCATCGAGACCGACGCGCGCTGGTTTCTCGCCCGCCACACGGCACAGACGGCGCGCAATGGCTATTCAAGCCAGGCGATGTCGATGTGGAACACAGCGGGCGAACCCGTCATGATCGGCCGGCAAACGATCGCCGTATTCGCCTGAGACCGGGCTCGCGAAACGATATTTGGAAAATTTCAGACCACCAGCTTAGGCGGCCTGAGACCGTTCAGTTCGCGAGTGCAGCCCGGATGCCTTCGAGATAGGCGATCTGTTCCTGCAGTGCGAACTGCTTGGTGTCGCCGGAGTCGAGTGCGAGTAGCTTGAGACGCGCCGCTTCGATTTCCGCGTCAACGTCTTCCGCTTTCGCATCTGTCAGGTTGCGCGCTTCTTCAGCGAGGATTGTCAGGCCGGCGGGCGTCACATCGGCAAAACCGCCGCGCACATAGATGCGCATTTTCACGGCGTCGCCTTCGAGCACGCGAACAATACCGTTCTTCAGTGTCGTCATGAACGGCGCGTGGTGCGCCAGCACCCCGAACTCGCCTTCCGTACCCGGAGCGATCACGTGATCGACCTCACCCGAGAACAACTCCCGGGAGGGCGAGACGAGCGAGAAGTGCAGCTTGTCGGCCATCGTTCAGTTTCCCTCAGGCAGTGCGCTTAGGACGCGTCCGCCATCATCTTGGCAGCCTTGGCTTTCGCCTCGTCGATGTTGCCGACCATGTAGAAGGCCGGCTCCGGCAGGTGGTCGAACTCGCCGCTGATCAGGCCCTTAAAGCCCTTGATCGTGTCTTCGAGTTTCACCTGTACGCCCGGCGAACCGGTGAACACCTGCGCCACGTCGAACGGCTGCGACAGGAAGCGTTCCACTTTTCGGGCGCGCGCCACGGTCAGTTTGTCCTCTTCCGACAGCTCGTCCATGCCGAGGATGGCGATGATGTCCTGAAGTTCCTTGTACTTCTGCAGGATCGACTGCACGCTGCGCGCAACGTTGTAGTGTTCTTCGCCGACGACCAGCGGGTCAAGAATACGGCTGGTCGAGTCCAGCGGATCCACGGCCGGGTAGATGCCTTTTTCCGAGATCGCGCGATTTAGAACCGTCGTGGCGTCAAGGTGAGCAAACGAGGTGGCAGGCGCAGGGTCGGTCAGGTCGTCTGCCGGAACGTACACGGCCTGCACCGAAGTGATCGAGCCCTTGTTGGTCGAGGTGATGCGCTCTTGCAGCGCGCCCATGTCGGTCGCGAGCGTCGGCTGGTAACCCACTGCCGAAGGGATACGGCCGAGAAGTGCGGACACTTCGGAGCCGGCCTGGGTGAAGCGGAAGATGTTGTCGACGAAGAACAATACGTCCTTGCCTTCGACATCGCGGAAGTATTCGGCCTGTGCGAGACCAGTCAGAGCGACGCGGGCGCGGGCGCCCGGCGGCTCGTTCATCTGTCCGTACACAAGCGACATGCGGCTTTCGCCTTCGAGGTTGATAACCTTCGATTCGATCATCTCGTGGTAAAGGTCGTTACCCTCGCGCGTGCGCTCGCCGACGCCGGCAAACACCGAGTAGCCGCCGAAGAGTTTCGCGATGTTGTTCACGAGTTCCATGATCAGAACGGTCTTGCCCACGCCGGCGCCGCCGAACAGGCCGATCTTGCCGCCTTTGGCGTAGGGGCAGATCAGGTCAATGACCTTGATGCCGGTCACGAGCACTTCCGATTCCGTAGCCTGGTCGACGAAGTCCGGAGCGGGCGCGTGGATCGGGCGCATCAGTTCGCGGCTCACCGGGCCGCGCTCATCGATCGGCTCGCCGATGACGTTCATGATGCGGCCGAGCGTGGCAGGGCCCACCGGAACCATGATCGGCTGGCCAAGGTCGGCAACCGCCTGACCACGCACGAGGCCTTCGGTCGAGTCCATCGCGATCGTGCGGACCGTGTTCTCGCCGAGGTGCTGAGCGACTTCGAGAACAAGGCGGGCGCCGTTGTTGTCGGTCTCAAGCGCGTTGAGAATGGCGGGCAGGACGCCGTCGAACTCGACGTCGACGACGGCGCCGATGACCTGCGAAATGCGGCCTTTTGCGTTGGCGGGGATGCTCATCTTGAAATCTCCTCGGGAGATGAAGTCTTGTGGTTTAAGGTCTAGAGGGCTTCGGCACCGGAGATGATCTCGATCAGCTCCTTGGTAATCTGTGCCTGGCGAGCCCGGTTGTATTTGAGGTTCAGGGCCTTGATCAGGTCCTTGGCATTGCGGGTAGCGTTGTCCATGGCGGTCATGCGGCTGGCTTGCTCGCCGGCCGAGCTTTCCAGCAACGCGGACAGTATCTGGGTATTGATATAGCGCGGCAGCAACGCTTCAAGTAGCGCAGCCTCATCCGGCTCATAGGTGTACATGGCGCCGCCGAGGTCGATTTTCGGCGCGCCTTCTGGCGCTTTCGCGGGGATCAGCTGCTGCGCGGTGGGCACCTGGGTAAGGACGTTCTTGAACTGCGAGTAGACAAGCGTTGCCACATCGAAGTCGCCCGCCTCGTAGCTCTTGGTGAGCATCAGGCCGACCGATATGGCGGACTCGGCGAAGTCGTTGCCCTTGATGTCCGAAAGGTTGACATGGCCGATCAGCAGGCTGCCGAGATCACGGGCGAGCTGTTCCCTGCCCTTCTTGCCGATGGTCAGGACCTTCACGGTCTTGCCTTCAGCCTGAAGCGCCGTGATCTTCTGGCGGGCCAGTTTCACGACATACGAGTTGAATCCCCCGGCAAGGCCTCGCTCGGCCGTCATCACGACGACCAGGTGGACGTCGCTCTTGCCGGTGCCGGCGAGAAGCTTCGGGCCGCCGCCGCCGGCCGAAGCCGCGAGGTTGGCCAGAACCGCTGCCATACGCTCCGCATACGGACGGGCCGCCGTGGCCGCATCCTGCGCACGCTTCAACTTTGCCGCCGCAACGAGCTGCATCGCCTTGGTGATCTTCTGCGTGGATTTCACGCTGACGATCCGGTTCTTGAGATCCTTCAGGCTGGGCATGAGGGGCCTTTATTCCTTAGGCGGCGCGAACGGGATGGGCTCAGACGAACTTCGAGGTAAAGGCTTCGAGGGTCGACTTGATTTCGCCTTCGATCTCTTCGGTCAGTTCTTTCTTGTCACGCAGCTTGGCGAGAAGGTCTTTCTTCGAACCACGCAGGTGGGCGAGGAGTTCTTTCTCGTAGCGGGTAACGCTTTTCAGCTCGACCTTGTCGAGGTAGCCGCGCGTACCGGCGTAAATGATGAAGACCTGCTCTTCCATCAGCAGCGGTGAGTATTGCGGCTGCTTGAGAAGTTCCGTCAGGCGGGCGCCGCGGTTGAGCAGGCGCTGCGTGGCGGCGTCCAGGTCCGAGCCGAACTTCGCGAAGGCGGCCATCTCGCGGTACTGGGCGAGTTCACCCTTCATCGAGCCGGCGACTTTCTTCATCGCTTTCGTCTGGGCGGCAGAGCCCACGCGCGACACCGAGAGACCAACGTTCACGGCCGGGCGGATACCCGAGTTGAAGAGGTCGGTTTCAAGGAAGATCTGGCCATCGGTGATCGAAATCACGTTGGTCGGGATGTAGGCCGACACGTCGTTGGCCTGCGTTTCGATGATCGGCAGCGCGGTCAGCGAGCCCGAACCATTGTCCGAGTTCAGCTTGGCTGCGCGCTCGAGGAGGCGCGAGTGGAGGTAGAACACGTCGCCCGGATAGGCTTCGCGGCCCGGCGGACGGCGCAGCAGAAGCGACATCTGGCGATAAGCAACGGCCTGTTTGGATAGGTCATCATAGATGATGAGGGCGTGCATGCCGTTGTCGCGGAACCATTCGCCCATGGTGCAACCGGTGAACGGAGCGAGGTATTGCAGCGGTGCCGGCTCGGATGCGGTGGCGGCCACGATGATCGTGTAGTCCAGCGCGCCGCGCTCTTCGAGCACCTTGACCACCTGGGCCACGGTCGAGCGCTTCTGGCCGATGGCGACGTAGACGCAGAACAGCTTGTCCTTGTCGGACTTCGCTGCGTCGTTGGTCGCTTTCTGGTTCAGGATCGTGTCGATGCAGATAGCGGTCTTGCCGGTCTGGCGGTCGCCGATGATCAGCTCGCGCTGGCCGCGGCCAACCGGGATCATGCCGTCGATGGCCTTGATGCCGGTCATCATCGGCTCGTGAACGGATTTGCGCGGGATGATGCCGGGCGCTTTCACGTCCGAACGCTGACGGCTGGCGATGTCTTTCAGCGCACCCTTGCCGTCGATCGGCTCACCAAGCGCGTTGACGACGCGGCCTAGGAGGCCCTTGCCGACCGGAGCAGCCACGATCTCGCCGGCGCGCTTCACGGTCGCGCCTTCCTTGATGCCGCGGTCATCGCCGAAGATCACGACGCCGACGTTGTCGGTCTCGAGGTTCAGGGCCATGCCCTTGAGGCCGCCTTCGAATTCGACGAGCTCGCCGGCCTGAACGCTGTCGAGGCCATAAACGCGGGCGATACCGTCGCCGACCGAGAGAACCTGGCCGACATCCGACACTTCAGCATCAACACCGAAGTTATCGATCTGCGACTTCAGGATGCCCGAAATTTCTGCGGGTGAAATATCCATCGAGCTTCTTATGCTCCCTTCATTGCGGTGTTCATGCGATTAAGTTTGGCGGCAACGCTGGCGTCAACAAGCTTGGAGCCGATGCGCAGCTGGATGCCGCCGATCAGCGAGGGGTCAACCTCGCTGGAAAGTTCCACTTCACCCCCGACCAGCTTGGCCAGCAGTGATTCGATACGTGCCCGTTCAGCGCCGCTCATTTCCTTGGCGGTGCGGACGACAGCCCGCTTGATGCCACGCTGGTTGGCGTACATCTGATCGAACGCGACTTCGGCGCCAAGGATGTCTTTCGCGCGGCCATTGGTGGCCATCACACCGAGAAACTTGCCGAAAATCGGCGAGTAACCGGCTTTCTTGGCCACTTCGCCGAGCGCCTTCACTTTGACGTCCCGCCCAAAGGCGGGCGAGTTGAGCAGCGTCGTCAAGTCTTTCGATGTGCGCACGCTTTCTGCGAACGCGCGGAAGTCCTTGTAGACGGCTGCCAGAGCGCCTTTGTCCTGCGCCAGTTCGAACAGCGCGCTGGCGTAGCGCTGCGCTGCTTCATTCGTCTGCGTCACGCTCGATGCCGGCAAAGTCGATATCCGTCACGGTTGGAGGGCGGAAATGCCCCGAAAAATGTCAATTGCAGGCGGCCACAACCCGGGCGTGCGTGCTGAACTGCGCGGCGCTTAACACCAGAAAACTGTGCTGACAACATGGCCGCCCTGCCGGATGCTGCGGCGAAATGGCAAAGCTGTGCACTTCGCCAAAATCCCAAGTGTTTACAGGAAGGAGTACGGGTCGATATCGACTGCCAGACGCACCTGCGATGGCAGCTTCAAACGACCCACCCAAGCCGTCATATATGCCGAAAGATCGACCGAACGCGGGCTCTTTACAAGGAATCGCCTCCGGTGACGCCCCCGCAGGACCGTTATCGGGGCGGGTGCAGGTCCAAACAGTTCGATGCCTTCTGAATTCGGGGCCGCTGCGGCAATCTCCAGCGCGGCCTTGTCTACAAGCTCTGCCGACGGGGCGGACAGCACGATCGCGGCAAGCCGTCCGAACGGCGGCAGGCCCAGTTCCGACCGGACTTCCCGTTCGATCGCGAGGTAACCATCGCGGTCATTCGCCGCCAGCGCCAGCATGGCCGGGTTGTCCGGCGTGTAGGTCTGAACGTATGCCTTCCCCGGCCGCTCGGCCCGCCCGGCGCGGCCGGCGACTTGGCTCAGGAGCTGGTATGTGCGCTCTCCTGCCCTGAGGTCCCCGCCCTTGAGGCCGCTATCGGCATCAACCACCCCCACCAGCGTGAGATTTGGAAAATTGTGCCCTTTGGCGACGATCTGGGTGCCGATCAGCACATCAATCTCGCTGGCCGCCATACGATCCACAATCCCCCGCGTCGCCTCGCCGCCCTGGGCGGTGTCAGACGAGAAAATCTCGATCCGGGCGTTTGGCAGCAGGACCCGGACCTCTTCCGCCACCCGCTCGACCCCCGGGCCGACCCCCATCAGCGAATCAGCGGCGCCGCATTTCGGGCAGGTCGCAGGTTTCGGGATGGAATATCCGGTGAGGTGGCAGACGAGGCGGCCCGAATAGCGGTGCTCGGTCAGCCAGTTCTCGGTCCCGGGGGACTTGAGCTTCTCCCCGCACGCCTTGCAGATCACCAGCGGCGCATAACCCCGCCGGTTGAGGAAGAGCAGCGACTGCTCCCCCGCCGCCAGCGTCTCCGCCAGGCTGAGCGCGAGCAACGGCGACAGCCATTTTCCCTTTTCCGGCGGCGCCTTCCTGAGGTCGATCAATTCGATCTCCGGCAGGCGCGCCGTACCCGGCCGCGCGGCGAGGCGGAGGCGGATGTACCGCCCGGCTTCCGCGTTGACGACCGTCTCCAGTGCGGGCGTCGCCGAGGCGAGCACCACGGCGCCCTCCTCCAGCTTGGCGCGCATCACCGCAAGGTCGCGGGCGTGATAGGTCACGCCGTCTTCCTGCTTGTAGCTGCCGTCATGTTCCTCATCGACAATGATGAGCTTCAGTCTGCGAAATGGCAGGAACAGCGCCGAACGCGCGCCGATGACGATCCGGGCGCGGCCATGCAACACTTCGCGCATGGTGCGGCGACGCTCCTTCGGATTCAGCCCGGAATGCCAGGGCGCCGGCGCGGCGCCGAAGCGCTGCTCGAACCGGGTGAGAATGGCCTGTGTGAGGGCGATTTCCGGAAGCAGAACAAGGATTTGCGCCTCGGGGTCCGAGCGCAGCACTTCGGCGATGGCCTCGAAGTACACTTCCGTCTTGCCTGAGCCGGTAACGCCGTCGAGCAGGTACGCCGAGAAGCCGCCCTTGCGCAGGCCTTCGCGCAGTTCTTCGGCAGCGGAGGCTTGTTCGCCCGTCAGTACGGCGCCGGGCAGATCGGGATTGGGCGTGAGGAACGGCAGGTCGACCTGTTCTTCTATCTCCTCCAGAGCGCCCATGCCCACCAGGCCTTTGACGACACTCGACGAGACGCCTGCCGCGGCCGCAAGCTCACTGGACGAGACACTGCCGAGTGCGGCGGCCTGCTCCAGCACCTTCGCCCGTGCAGGCGTGAGGCGACCTTCCGGCGGACCTGCCAGCTGGTAGCGAAGCTCGACCGGCGACGGCACGAGGGCTTCCCGCGCACGCAGCGCCATCGACAGGATCGTGCCCGGATGGCTGACCGTGTAGCGCGAGGCCCAGGTCAGGAACTCCCGCATCGGCGCGGCCATTGGCGGCACGTCGTAGACGGCGGTAACCGCCTTCAGCTTGCGGTTCGTGCCCGGCTGGTCGGGCAGCACTTCGACGACCATGCCCAGCCGGTCATAGGGGCCGACCGGCGCCGCAACGTAGGCCCCCGGCACCAGATCCATGCCCTCCGGCACCGTGTAGTCAAACGGTTCCGGCAACGGCATCGTGAAGAGAATCCGGGCGATGGGCATGGTGCATGCCTCCTAGCGCTGCCCTATCGCCGCGTCACGCCTTGCCTCTCAGCCGGGTGCGCCCTACCCCTCGTTTCATGGCTAAAGACAAGAAAACCGGCTACGAGCCGATGACCTCGATCGAGGCAATCACCGCAGGGCTGGACACGGTCGGCTATATTTCGATCTCGCAGATTTCCACGGCGGTTTTCCTCGCCCACGGGCTGCGCAAGCCGATCCTGATCGAAGGCCCGGCCGGCGTCGGCAAGACCGACCTCGCGGCCTCGTTGTCGAAATGGCTGAACCTGCCGCTGATCCGCCTGCAGTGCTATGAAGGCCTCGATGAGGGCAAGGCGCTGTACGAGTGGAAGTATGGCAAGCAACTCCTCTATACGCAGATACTGAAAGAGAAGCTCAACGAGCTGCTCGGCGGCGCCGAAACGCTGAAAGATTCGCTGAGCAAGCTGTCCGGCTTCGAGGACCTGTTCTTCTCACCGCAATTCCTGGAAGCGCGCCCCCTGCTCCATGCCATGCAACAGGACAGGGGCTCTGTGTTGCTGATCGACGAGATCGACAAGTCGGACGAGGCGTTCGAGGCATTCCTGCTGGAAGTGCTGTCGGACTACCAAGTGACGGTGCCCGAGATCGGCACGATCAAGGCGAACGTGCCGCCCCTCGTGATTCTGACCTCCAACAACGTGCGTGAGCTTGGCGATGCACTCAAGCGGCGCTGCCTGCACCTGCACATCGGCTTCCCCGATCATGAGCGCGAGCAGCGGATCGTCCGTGCACGGGTGGACGGGATTTCCGACACGCTGCTGAACCAACTGGTGCGGTTCGTGCAATCGGTTCGCGAGACCGACATCAAGAAACGCCCCTCCATCGCCGAGACCGTGGACTGGGCGCGCACACTGCTGCTGCTGCATGCGAGCACGCTGGACGAGGCCTTTGTTCGCGACACGCTGAACGTGCTGCTGAAGCATGAGAGCGACATTGCCGCCGTTTCGCCCGCCATCGGCAAGATGGTGCGCGAGGCGACCGGGCCGGATGCGCGCGGGCGTCTGGCATCGGGCTATCCGGATATGGGCTGAGGGCGCTGCCCGCCATGGAAAAGCAGATTTCCAACTTCATCCGTGCGCTGAGATCCGCCGATGTACGGGTTTCCACCGGCGAAGCGCTGGACGCCGCGCGCACAGTGGCGATGATCGGCTATGACGACCGGGCGCTGATGAAGGATTCGCTGGCCTGCGTGCTGGCGAAATCGGAATCCGAAAAGCAGATCCATGACCGTCTGTTCGAGCTTTATTTCTCTTCCGCGCCAGCGGGATCCGCCGTGCAAAGCGCCGGCACCGAGAATGACGGCGAGCCCACCGAAGATCCGAAGGACGCCGCCGAACGCCTGTCCCAGCTGACGCAGCAAGGCAACGAACAGGCCCTTGCGACGGCGATTGAGCGGGCCGCAGAACAAGCCGGGCTCAACGACATCCGATTCTCAACGCAGGTCGCCTATTTCGCACAATCGATGGTGCGCGCGATGGGGGGCGAACAGCTGCAGGCGCGTTTGCTCGAAGCGCTGCAGGGTCGCACGCCGGATGCCGACGCCGAAGCGCAGCGCCTGATCGACGTCCGCCGTACCCTGACAATGACGGCGCGGGAGCGGGCCGAGCGCGCCTTCCAGATCTTCGGCGCGGCCGAGACCGAAAAGTTCCGCGATGAAGTCGCCGCCACGAAGCGCCTGTCCGCGATCGAGGCGAACGACATGGCGCGGATGAAACAGCTGGTGGCAAAAGTCGCCAAGCGGCTCGCCGTAAAACACTCGCGCCGGCGCAAGCGCACGCAGCGCGGCCTGCTCGACGTACGCCGCACGATGCGCGCCAATGCCGGCGTCGACGGCATCCCGTTCAACGTGATCTGGCGGCAGAAGAAGAAGGACCGGCCAAAGATCATCGTGATCTGCGACGTGTCCGGATCGGTCGCGCTGTATGTGCGCTTCCTGTTGCTGCTTCTGTTCTCGATGAAGGAAGCGATACCTGACCTCCACGCCTTCGCGTTTTCCTACCGGCTGAAGTCTGTGGACGACATTCTGGAGACGATGGAGTTCGACGCGGCGATCAAGAAGATCCTGCGCGAGATCGGCCTCGGCTCGACCAGCTATGGCCAGGCCTTCTCGGATTTCAAGATGGAGCACGAGAACAAGATCGACCGGCGCACGACCATTATCATTCTGGGCGATGGCCGTTCAAACTATGGCGACCCGCGCCTCGACCTGTTCCGCGACTTCGCGGGCCGCGCGAAGCGGGTCATCTGGCTGAACCCGGAAGGGCGCGCGCTCTGGGGCACAGGCGATAGCGTCATTCCGCGCTATGAACCCTTCTGTGCACAGATGAGTCATGTGGCGACGCTGAAAGACCTTGAAAAGGCGATCGACGAAGTGCTGACCGCCTATTCGTAGCGCCTAGTTGAGACCCATTTCATCGCGGTAGCGGCGACGCAGGAGATCGATCGGCGCAAGGTCGCGCTTGTCGGTTTCGTAGTGCCAGTAGGTCCAGCCATTGCAGGCGGGCGCTTGCTGAACATGCGCGCCGAGACGGTGGATTGAGCCGGACATCGCGCCGGTGGTCAGCGAGCCATCCACACGGATGCGGGCCTGGTGGCGGCGCTGCGGGCTGAACAGGCGGTCGCCGGGTTTCAGCCATCCCGTGTCGATGAGGGCGCCGAACGGCACGCGGGCGAGCGACTTCTTGCTGCGCTCGGTTTCGAGGGTCTCCATGTCCATCGGCTCGATGGATTTCAGCCGCGCGCGCGACAGACGCACATAGGCTTCTTCGCGCTCAAGGCCGATATAGTTCCGGCCGAGACGCTTGGCGGCGGCGGCAGTCGTGCCGGTGCCCGAGAAGGGATCGAGCACCAGGTCGCCCGGATTGGTCGAGGCAAGCAGCACGCGGTGGAGCAGCGATTCCGGCTTCTGGGTGGGGTGTGCCTTGCGGCCCGCCTCATCCTTCAGGCGTTCGCCGCCCGTGCACAGCGGGATGATCCAGTCGGAGCGCATCTGCTTGTCTTCGTTGAAGGTCTTGAGGGCGTCATAGTTGAACGTGACGCGTGCATCGCGCGTCTTGCCGGCCCAGATCAGCGTTTCGTGGGCGTTCTGGAAACGGGTGCCCTTGAAGTTCGGCATCGGATTGGTCTTCAGCCAGATGACGTCGTTCTGGATCCAGAAGCCCTGGTCCTGAAGCACCGTCCCGACACGGAAGATGTTGTGGTAGGAGCCGATGACCCAGATGGCGCCGTCATCCTTCAGGACGCGCTGGCACTCGGCGAGCCATTGATGCGTAAACAGATCATAATCGTCAAAGCTGGCGAACTTGTCCCACTCGTCGTCAACACCGTCGACGACCGACTGGTCCGGGCGGGTCAGCCCGCCGCCGAGCTGGAGGTTGTATGGCGGGTCCGCAAACACGAGATCGACCGACTTGTCGGGAATCCGCGACAGGAGCTCGATACAGTCACCTTGCGCGATCGTGTTCTTCTGGATGGTCATTCCGGGGGCCCCGCTGAAATCTACGTGCCCTGGAATCTCTGAGTTGTGCCGGTTACTACGGCGTTACGGAAAAGCGAACGAAAGGTTACCGCAAGCGCGGCGCGCCTGCTGCCGCATCTACAGTTCAAGCAGGAACTGGCCGCCAATGGACTCGCGCGGACGGAAGAGATCGGTGCGCAATGCCGGCCTCTGGCTGCTGAGCCCGTTGCGCAACGCGGCCTTCTGGAACCGCTGTGAAATCAGGTTCGCCATCGGTCCGCGGCCTCGTCCGCGCTGGAACCATTCAGCGTCATAATCCTTGCCGCCGCGCATCTCGCGCGTGAGGTTTATCACCCGCGCCGCCCGGTCCGGCACGTGCTGGGCCAGCCACTCGTGGAAGAGATCCTTTATTTCATAAGGCAACCTCAGGACGACATATCCCGCGCCCGCTGCGCCATGCGCGGCGGAAGCGTCCAGCAGCGCCTCGATCTCGTGATCGTTCAGTCCCGGGATGATCGGCGCCGTCATCACAAGCACCGGGATGCCGGCCTGCGACAGCGCCCGCACCGTCTCCAGCCGCCGCTCCGGCGTCGCAGCGCGCGGCTCCATCTTGCGGGCGAGTTTGCGGTCCAGCGTCGTGATCGACACGCCAACGCGGGCAATCCCCTTCTCGGCCATCGGCGCCAGGATATCGATGTCGCGCTGGATGAGCGCCGACTTGGTCAGCAGGGTGACGGGATGGTTGTGGGCGGAGAGGATTTCGAGAAGCCGCCGCGTCAGGCGCTGCTCACGTTCCACCGGCTGGTAGGCATCGGTATTCATGCCGAGGGCGATCGGCTTTGGAACATAGGAGGGCCGCGACAATTCCTTTATCAGCAGTTCAGGCGCATTTGCCTTGCGGAACAGCCGGCTCTCGAAATCGAGACCCGCAGACAGTCCCGCCCAGGCATGGGTCGGCCGGGCGAAACAATAGATGCAGCCATGCTCGCAGCCCCGGTAGGGATTGACCGTCCGGTCAAAGCTGATGTCGGGCGAATTGTTGAACGTGATGATCGTCTTGGCCGTGTCGTCCATCAGGATGGTCTCCAGCGGCGCCGCGTCATCTTCGATGGTGCCCCAGCCATCATCGAACAGGTTGTGGATCTGACGCTCGAAACGCCCCGTCTGGTTCGAGATGGCGCCTCGCCCGCGATGTTCGAACCGCTCGGCGGCCTCAGCCGCTTCAATCAGCGTGACACGTCCTGTCCGCTTCAGTTTCTGTCCGGTTCTCATGGCTTGAGAGAAGCCACAGGAAAAAGAACAAAGCAAGAACTTCATGCGAGCCTTTTGGGGAATTCAGCGCTTCCGCCGGGTCCACTGTTTCCAATCGGCGATCTCGTCGATGTCGATCAGCTGGTCCAGCAGCCCGATACGGCTGCGCGGTGGCAGGCGGCTCCAGACGTCCTCCATCGCGTGCGGGCCGGACCAGCGGACGCCTTCGAACGGCGCCTTGGTCTGCGGTCCCTTGTGCAGCCCGAACAGCCAGAACCCGCCATCGCGCGCGGGACCGAAGACGACGTCGTTGCGTCTCAAAGCCGAGACCGCCTGCTTCAGGCGTGCGGGACTTAAGTCCGGCGTATCGGCGCCGATGAACATGACCGGGCCAGGCGGCGCTTCCCTGAGGCCCCGGCCTAGGCGACGGGTCAGGTCGCCGGGTCCCTGCGGTTTTAGCTCGAAGCCCTTGAAGGAGCCCCGCGCGTTGCAAGCCTGGCTGTCCGGCGACACATAAACGATCACCCGGCATCCGCTGGCGTCTGCGGCCCTCAGTGTTCGGGAGAGCGTAAAGCTCGCGATCCGGCGCGCTGCAGTCGGTCCCATGCCTTTCGCGAGGCGTGTCTTCGACAGGCCAATGCGCGGCGGCTTTGCGAAAACGAGGAGGGTCGCAGGTCGCATGTACGCAAGGCCCTTGATTTGCCGGAAAGAAGGACGAGACTGTCTGACGCCTTAGAGAAACGCAAGGAATTCAAGCTGTTATGAAGCCGCACGTCTACGTGATCCCGCTTCTGGCCCTGTCAGTGCTGAGCGGCTGCTTCATGTCCGCCGAACCGCGCATCAAAACCGGCGTGATGCTGGCGCGGGGCCCCGTTGCATTCTGCACACCCGACGAGCCACCCTGCAAGATTGGTTACCCTTCGGGTGATGGCTACGTCATCCCCTCCGAAGAAGAAGGCGAAGAAGATCTCCACCTTCGTTTCGAAGCGCTGACCGAAGCAGCCGGCGTACCGGTCTATCTCGGCGAGGCAGAACTAGGTGACGGAGACGACACCGCCTGGAGCTACATCGTCGCCCGGCCGACCAGTGCGTCGGTTGATGGCGCGCCGCGCTACGAGATTGCGATGCCGTCCTGCAGCGACCTCGACAAGGCGCGCGACGACCAGTTCGGCATGGTGCGGACCGATGCCTATTCGTGCACGGTGACGGACCTTGCCGGGTTGCGGGAATTTCTGATCACGGACTATGCGGAGAAATTCGCCGACCCTGCCTGGTGGTCAGAAGAGAATTAACGATAAAGTTTCGACAGCGTTTCAGGTCTCGCGCCCATCAGGAAGCGAGACAATAGCCAGGCATTTGACCATGCCCGCTTGCGCCAGCCATCGCGTTCGTATTTTGCCGCAGACGTGCGCGCCTCGGCATCGAGGATGACCAGACGCTTCTTCGAGATCGCGCGCACGATCATCACGTCTTCCATCAACGGCACATCCTGATAGCCGCCGACTTCGGTGTAGAGCGCGCGCGAGATCAACAAGCCTTGATCGCCGTACGGCAGGCCGAGCCAGCGGGCGCGGCGGTTGGCGCGCGCCTCGAGCCAGCGGGCTTCAGACGCGTCGGAGCGATACTTCAGCCGGAACGCTGCCGCCATGCCAGGCCGGGTGTCGATGTGGGCGCCCACGCGTTCGGGCCAGTCGCGCGACAGCGCGGTGTCGGCATGCAGGAACAGCAGCCACTCACCGCGCGCAGCCTCGGCACCAGCGCGCAGCTGCTGGCCCCGGCCGGGAGCGCTATCAATGACTGTGGCACCCGTCGATCCGGCGATCGCGCGTGTGGCATCGGTCGACCCACCGTCGGCGATGATCACCTCGCGGATGAGACCGGCTTCGAGACCCGGCAGCAAGCTCTCAAGCGCCAAGGGCAAGTCGGCCGCCGCGTTCAGTGTGGGCAAGATGACAGAGAGCGGCGCGGGCATCTGGGGCGATGCTCAGGCGGCGCGGATACGGGGAACGGAAGGCATGCTCAGACGTTGCATCCCGAGATAATCACAGGAGCGACTGCCATGCCGACGATTTATGACGCGCTGAAATCCGACCATGACAAACACCGGGACTTGCTGAAGAAGCTGGCCGCGACCCAAGGCGATTCCGGAGAGCGCCGCAAGCTGTGGAAAACGTTCTACTATGACGCCGGCGCGCACGCCGCTGCCGAAGAACTCGCCTTCTACAGCAAGCTGATTGCCGAATCCGATAGCCAGTCCGAAGGGCGCCACTCCGTCGCGGAGCACAAGGAACTCGACGACCTGATCCAGGGTCTGAACGATATGGACTTCGGCGCACCCGGCTGGATGGCCCGGTTCAGCACGCTGAAGGAGCGCTACGAGCATCATGTCAAGGAAGAGGAAGACGACGTCTTCCCGATCGCCCGGGAGGTCATCGGCGCGGACGAGCGCGGCGACCTTGGCGGGGACTTCACTCGCCAAAAGAAAGAAGAGCGCGGGCTGGTGGACGAAAAAGCCGAAAATGCGCTGGAGGACTGACTACGACAGTTCAGTCAGCCGTTTCTCGATCAGCATCAGATCTCGCCATGCCCGGCTCTTGTCCTGCGGACGGCGGAGCAGATAGGCGGGATGCAGGATCGGGATCATCGGCGCCTTGAAGCCGTCCGGTGTCGAATACGCGTATTCGTTGCCGCGCAGCTTCATTATGCCGTCCTTGCTGGCGAGCAGCGACACGGCAGGCACGCCGCCCGCCGCGATGATCAGTTTCGGCTGCACCAGTTCGATCATCCGGTCGACGAAGGGGCGGCAGACAGCGAGTTCGTCCGCTTCCGGATTCCGGTTGCCCTGGGGACGCCAGTAATTGACGTTGGTGATGAAGGTATTCTCGGTGCGCGAGCGGCCGATGGCGGCGAGCATCTTGTCGAGCAGCTGGCCGGCCTTGCCGACGAAAGGCAATCCGCGCCGGTCCTCTTCGGCGCCTGGGCCCTCCCCGATCACCATCAGGCTGGAACCTGGAACACCGTCAAAGACGACCGCCTGTTCGCAGGCGGCCTTCAACGGACTGCCGTCAAACGCCCGGATGGCGTCAGCGAGGGCGTCGAGCGTCTTCGCAGATTTCGCAGCGGCCCGGGCCTCGTTCGCCCAGTCCGAAACGGTTTTGGAGCCGCGCCGGACCTGTACGGGAGCGGCCGGTTCAGCTGCCCGTTCCGCCTTCTCCGGACGGGGCGCGGACTTGAGCAGCGCGTCCACAAGTGCGGTATCCACGCTCACGCCCATGTCGGCCCACCATTCGGTGAGCGCAGAAATTGGCTCTCTTGACGCAGGGGTTGGCATTGCGGACGGGCTGGACCTTGAGGAAACAGGCTGTAAGTGCTTACCCGGATAGAGATAAGGCGCAAAGCGCAAACAAGGAGCTGACCGATGGCCGATGCCCCCGAACGCGAGTCGATGGAGTTTGACCTGGTGATCGTCGGCGGCGGCCCCGCGGGCCTGTCCGCCGCCATCCGGTTCAAGCAACTGGCCACCGAAGCGGGCCACGAGCTGTCGGTCGTGGTCATCGAAAAAGGCGGCGAGATCGGCGCGCACATCCTGTCGGGCCTCGTGCTTGACCCCAAGGCACTGGACGAACTGCTGCCAGACTGGCGCACCCGCGCAGATCGCCCTCTGACAACCGAGGTGAAGACCGACAGCTACAAGCTGCTCGGCGAGAACGGCTCGGCCGAAGTCGGCTGGGCGCCCTTCCCGCCTCTCATGAGCAATCATGGTTGCTTCATCGGCTCACTGGCGAACGTCTGCCGCTGGCTCGGCGCCGAAGCTGAGAAGGTTGGAGTCGAAGTGTTCCCGGGCTTTGCCGCCTCGGAAGTCGTCTATGATGACAAGGGCGCGGTGCGCGGCATCGTTGCCGGCGTCATGGGCATCGACAAGGAAGGCAAGCCGGGTCCGGACTACCAGCCGGGCATGGAACTGTTCGGCAAGTACGTGCTGTTCGCCGAAGGCGCACGCGGCTCGCTGACCAAGCAGCTGATGGCGAAGTACGACCTTTGTGCTGACAGCGATCCGCAGAAGTTTGGCATCGGCCTGAAGGAAGTCTGGTCCGTGCCGGAGGAGATTTTCCAGGAAGGCCTTGTGCAGCACACGTTCGGCTGGCCGGTCATGGGCAAGAACGGGGATGGCGGCGGATTCCTCTATCACTTCCGCGACAATGGCGAGGCCTTCGTCTCGGTCGGCTACGTTGTCCACCTCAACTACAAGAATCCCTACCTCGCACCCTACAGCGAGTTCCAGCGCTACAAGCATCACCCTGATGTCGTCCGCTACCTGAAGGGCGGCAAGCGGGTTGCCTATGGCGCACGCGCCATTACCTCCGGCGGTATCCAGTCCATCCCGAACCTGTCCTTCCCGGGCGGCGCGCTGATCGGTTGCTCGGCCGGATTCGTAAACCTGCCGCGCATCAAGGGCACGCACAACGCAATGAAGACCGGCATGCTCGCGGCCGAAGCAGCCTTCGATGCGATCAAGGCCGGCCGACAGAGCGACGTGCTCGAGAGCTATCCGGACGCCGTGCGCACCTCGTGGGTCTGGAAGGACCTTTCCCCCGTGCGCAACATGAAACCGTTGATGTCGAAATTCGGCACCCTGATGGGCGCCATGATCGGCGTACCGGACATGTGGATGCGGGTCCTGTTCGGCTTCGGATTCCTCCCGACACTCCATCACACCAAGACGGACGCAGAGTCCCTGAAACCCGCCAAGGACTTCAAGCCCATCGAGTATCCGAAGCCCGATGGCGTCATCAGCTTCGACAAGCTGACCAACGTATCGTTCACCAATACCTATCACGGTGAAGATCAGCCTGTGCATCTGATCGTCGCAAACATGGCGCTGCAGAAATCGTCCGAGCACGATGTCTATGCAGGCCCTTCGGCGCGGTACTGCCCGGCAGGCGTGTATGAGTGGGTGGGCTCCGGTGCGGACCTGAAGTTCCAGATCAACTCGCAGAACTGCATCCACTGCAAGACGTGCGACATCAAGGACCCGAACCAGAACATCAACTGGACAGTGCCCGAAGGTGGCGGCGGACCGGCCTACCCAAACATGTGAGTGTAACGCAGGCGTGAGCCCCGCGCCTGCGCATTCACAGCCGCCTACGCCTTGCTCTTGCCCCGAGGGCCTGCTTCACTCACGCTTCCTGCAAGGTGGAGCTCCCGCGCCTATGCCCCTGAAGCCGTCCCTGATCGCCCTCGCTTTTCTGCTTGGCACCTCAGCCTGTACAAGTCTGCCGTCGAGCAAAGCTGCTCCCTCAGAGTTGGCCGCAGAAACTGCAGGACCAGCCTTGTCGTCCGCGGCGCTCGCCACGTCGATCCGCCAACCGAATGGCCTTCGGGTGATCTACGCAACACCGGTGGAGGCGCTGAAAGCCGGGGATACGGCAGGGTACCTGACCCTGCTCGCGGCGGAGACCGAGGATGAGCGCGGCGATGACCGGTTCCTCAATGCCTATCTGGCGATCGACCGGGCGGCAGCCGGCGACATGGCCGGCGCCCGCGCCTATCTCGGCCTGACGGGCGACGCCGCTGACGATTTCGAGCAACCGGGCTTCTATCTCTGGATCGACTCCTGGCTGACCGCGCTCGAAGGCGATCTGGAAGGTGCCATCAACCGCCACCGCGAAGTCGCCGGCGGCATGCCCGGAATTACAGCCGACCTTTCGCTCGCGGCCATGCTGGAAGCAGCCGGCCGGAACGAAGAAGCCCTCGCCGTTTATGACGCCCTGACGCCGACCATCATCGAGGCGCCGGAACACGAATTTGACCCGCAGGGCATCGTCTTTGCGCATGTCAGCACGGTCATCGTTCGCCATGCATTGCTGCTTCAGCGGATGGGGCGGATCGAGGAATCGAAGCTGGTCTACCAGAAGCTCGCGGACGCAGAGCCGGAACAGGCCACCAGCTACGCCGCGGCTATCGACAGCCTTGAGACCGGCAAGAACCTCGAGAACAAGCCCCTGACCGTGCAGACCGGCTTTGCGCTGGCGCTGTCAGACGTCTCCTATTCGATGCAGCAGCAGCGCTACATCCAGACCGTTATGATGGGCGGCAACATCGATGGGTTCGATGACAAGCGCGCCGCATTTGATCTCGTGATCCTGTTGATCGACCCTGAGAATGAGAACGTACGCAGCGGCGTCATCGACGCGCTCTACTCCGAAGCCCTCTATGCCGGCGCGGCGCATGTGGCCCGGACGGCGCCGGAAGCTTCGCCTTCGCTGCAGATTTCAGCGGCGCAGGCGCTTTTGATGAACGGTGATGAGCCTGGCGCGCGCGATGCCATCGACGCCGCCCTCGATATCAGCGACGACGCCGACCGCCTTTCGACGCTTTACGGCGCCCTCCAGTTGCGTGCCCTGCTCGACGACAAGACAGCGGCTTACGATCTGGTCCCAGAGCTCCTGAGCCTTGCCGAGAACGCCGCCGAACAGGCCGCAGCGCACGGCGCCGCAAGTTCGGTCTATCTCCACTTCGGCGATGTGATGAAGGCCGCGGACCATGCCCGCGATGCACGGGCGTTGGACGATACCCATGAGCGCCGGATGGTGCTGGCGGATGCACTCGGCCAAGCGGGCCTGATCAATGACGCACTTGTAATCCTGCGGTCCGAACGTCTCGCCCGGCCGAACGACCCCTACACGCTCAACTCGCTGGGCTATTTCCTGATCACGCGGACCGACAAGTACGAGGAGGGCTACAAAGTTCTTGCCCGTGCCCTGCTGCTGGCAGATTCCGACCCGTACATTGCCGATTCCTTCGGCTGGTCGCTCTACAAGCTGGGCGATCTGGAGCGTGCCAAGGGCCTGATCGAAAGCGCCCGGGACGAGCTGGCACCCAAGAGCCACTGGGAAATCGAGCACCACCTGGGCGACATCTACTGGCACCTAGACCGCAAGGACGATGCCCGCGCTGCCTGGCAGAAGGCACTCGACAATTACCCCCCCCGTTCCGAGCGCGACCAGATTGCCACCAAGCTCAAGGATGGGTTGACGACGCCCAAACCGGAAAAGCGCCCCCTTCCCGAGATTTCGCTCGAAGACCTTGAGGTAGAACGTCAGGACATCTGACATCGGCCCCTTTTGCGGGGCCGCGGCGCGCCATAGTATCGCCGGAAACGCGTGCGAACTCCTCCGCACACCCCTGAACATGGGCAAATGTGGCTTATGGCAGTCGAATCACCGCACAGGTACAGTTGATGACTGACGCTCCTCCTCCGACTTTCCGCGCGACCCTGCAGAAGTATTCCGGGCCCCTGAAATGGGCCCGCCGGGGTGCGATTGCGCTCTTCGTGCTGGGCGTGATCGCCCTGATTGCGGTCTGGGCCTATTTCGCTGCCCTCGGCCGCGACGTACCGTCGATCTCCAAGCTCAAGCAGTACGAACCGCCGATCACCTCACGGGTGCATGCCGGCGACGGAACGCTGATTGCCGAGTTTGCCGACCAGCACCGGGTGTTCGTGCCGTACGAATCGATCCCGGAGCATGTCGTGCAGGCTTTCGTGGCTGCCGAGGACAAGAACTTCTTCACGCATGAGGGCCTCGACTATGCCGGCATCACGCGCGGCGCGGTTAATACGGCCAAGAACAAGATCACCGGCAGCGGCGGCATGCAGGGTGGCTCGACCATCACGCAGCAGGTCGCCAAGAACATGCTGCTGACCAAGGACCAGAATATCGAGCGCAAGGCGAAGGAAGCGATCGTCGCCCAGCGTATCGAAAAAGAGTTTACCAAGGGCCAGATCCTGGAGCTCTACCTCAACGAGATCTATCTCGGCGGCCAGTCCTATGGTGTTGCCTCGGCCTCGCTGAACTATTTCAACAAATCCCTGACCGAACTCGATCTGGCCGAAGCGGCCACGCTCGCCTCGCTGCCGAAATTCCCGGGCCGGGTGAACCCCTATTCGAACCCCGAGCGCCTGCTCCAGCGCCGAAACTACGTCCTCGAGCGGATGCGCGAGGACGGCTACATCACGCGCGAGCAGATGGACGAAGCCCTCGCGAGGCCCCTTTCGACGGTTCGCCGGCTGCGCGGCCCGGAATTCGTGGCGACGACCTATTTCGTGCAGGAACTGCGCCGGGACCTGATCAAGACCTATGGCGAAGACACGCTCGAACAGGGCGGTCTTTCGATCCGCTCCACCATTGACACACGCCTTCAGCTCGCGGCGCAGGCCGCGCTTCAGAACGGCCTCATCGCCTACGACCGGCGCCACGGCTGGCGCGGGCCGATCACGACGCTTCCGGTGGATGACGCGGCGGCGGAAGCCCTCAAGGCTGTAAAACTGCCAGGCGGCAACGGGACCTGGGAAGCCGCGCTGGTGACCAAGGTCGGCTCCAGTTCCGCCGAATTGCTGCTTACCGACGGCGCCACGATCAAGATGCCCTCGGACGAAATCAAATGGGCCCAGACGTTCAAGCCGGAGAAAGGCAAAGCCGGCCTGCAGGTCGGCCACGTCATTCTGGCCGAGTTCAAACGCCAGGAACAAAAGGGCGAAGCGGCACCCGCGTCTGCCGAAGGCAATGAAGAAGCGGCTGCCCCGATCGAGCCGGTGATGGTTCCGGTCGGCAACGCGACACTGCGCCAGGTACCCGAAGTCGACGGCGCATTGATCGCCATCGACCCGCATACCGGCCGCGTGCTGGCGATGCAGGGCGGATATTCCTTCTTCAAGTCGAGCTTCAACCGCGTGACCCAGGCCAAGCGCCAGCCGGGCTCCAGCTTCAAACCGTTCGTCTATGCGGCCGCGCTCGAGAAGGGCTACACGCCGGCGAGCCGGATGCTGGATGCGCCGTTCGTATCGTATGACGTCTCGACCAAGAAATACTGGGCGCCAAAGAACTACACAGCCGGCCAGTCCTACGGGATGGTGACCCTGCGCGTGGCGCTCGAGAAGTCGCTGAACCAGGTTACCGCCAGGGTAGCGCAGGATATCGGCATGCAGTCGGTATCGGACCTTGCAGAACGCGTCGGCATCTATGAAAAGCTGCCGCCCTACGCAGCCATGTCACTTGGCTCCGGCGACACCGAATTGATCAATCTCGTACGCGGCTATGCGGCTTTTGTGAACGGCGGCAAGATGGTGACTCCTACCCTTCTTGACCGGGTTCAGGACCGTTACGGCCGTACACTTTACCGCAATGACCAGCGCGCCTGCGACGGGTGCCAGGCAGCCGACTGGGACGGCGAAGAACCTCCGGTGCTCGCCGATACGCGGGACCAGGTGCTCGATCCGATTGTGGCCTATCAGGTCACGCACATGATGGAAGGCGTTGTCGAACGCGGAACCGGCCGCCGCGCGCTGCGCATCGGCAAGCCCGTTGCCGGCAAGACCGGCACGACCGACGACTACCGCGACGCCATCTTCGTCGGCTTCTCGCCGGACCTTGTGGTGGGCGTGCGCATCGGCTTTGATGACAACCGCTCTTTGGGCGAAGGCGAAGCCGGTGGCTCGGTTGCGGTGCCGATCTTCACGGAGTTCATGGAAGTCGCGCTCGAGAAAAATCCGGCCACGCCGTTCCGGATTCCGCCCGGCGTGCGTCTTGTGAAAGTCGACGCCCGCACCGGCGCGCCGTCTCCCGGCGGCGGCCCCGGCGTGATCGACGAGGCATTCCGTCCCGGCACCGAACCCGGCTTGAACGTGTTCACTGGCCAGGAAGACTGCCTGTCAATCTCAGGTTCCTGCGGCGATGGCACCCAGACGGCGGGCACGATGCCCGACGGCACCGACCCGGCCGACACCGCAGACGAGAACCTTGACGGAATATTCTGACGCAGCCGCTCCAGCGATCCTTGCTTTGACCGTGCCTTCGGGCACGTCTATAGCGCGTCCAGACCCATCAAACGTTTACCTGAAGGAGGCGCGCCCGTGTCCGCCGAAATCCGATCCCTGATTGAACAGATCCGCCAGTCCGCCGCCTTGCTACGGAGGCGTCTTTGACTGGGATACAGCCACAAAGCGCCTCGACGAACTGACCGCCCTCTCGGAGCGCCCTGACTTCTGGAATGATCCGGCGGAAGCGCAGAAGTTGATGCGCGAGCGCCAGAAACTGGCGGACGGCATCGCCATTGTTCAGTCGTTGGAAAAGGAAATTGCCGACGCACCGGAGTTCATGGAACTCGCAGAGGGCGACGCGGGCCTGCTGGCCGATTTGCAATCGTCGCTCGCCCTCTCAGCCGACCAGGCGCAGAAGGCTGAACTCGCCGCGCTGCTCTCAGGCGAAGCCGACGCCAACGACTGCTACGTGCAAATCAATGCCGGCGAAGGCGGTACGGAAAGCCAGGACTGGGCCTCGATCCTTCGCCGCATGTATGTGCGCTGGGCGGAGAAGCACGGCTACACGGTCGAGGAACTCGACGAGCGCGAAGGCGAGGAAGCCGGCATCAAGTCCGCGACGATCCAGATCAAGGGCGAGAACGCATATGGCTGGCTCAAGTCGGAAACCGGCGTCCACCGCCTCGTGCGAATCTCGCCCTATGATTCGTCAGCGCGGCGCCACACATCGTTTTCGTCCGTAGGTGTCACACCCGTAATCGATGACAAGATCGAGATCGAGATCAACCCGTCCGATGTGCGGACCGACACCTACCGAGCTTCCGGCGCCGGCGGTCAGCACATCAACAAGACGGACTCCGCCGTGCGACTGACTCACATTCCGACCAACACGGTCGTGTCCTGCCAGAACGGCCGTTCGCAACACCAGAACCGTGACGAAGCCTGGAAGATGCTACGCTCGAAGCTCTACGAGATTGAACTTCAAAAGCGAAAATCCGTTGCAGACGCGCAGTATGCAGACAAGAGCGCCATCGGATTTGGCCACCAGATTCGTTCCTATGTGCTGCAGCCTTATCAGATGGTGAAAGACCTGCGTACCGACGTTGAGACCTCCGACACAAGCGGCGTCCTTGATGGCGACATTGACCGGTTCCTGTCGGCTTCTCTCGCCGCCTCGGTCGCACGCGAAGAGACGTCATGAAGGCGATAGCGCCCCCTGCCGCCGCGCGCTCGCGTGGACGCCTGATCAGCTGGAATGACGAGCGCGGTTTTGGGTTCATTGCCCCTGACGGCGGCGGACAGGACGTGTTCGTGCATGCCAGCGCCTTTGCCAAGGAAGGCCGCCATATCGAAGTCGGCGGCGACTACGAATTCGACCTCGACATGAGCAAGGACGGGCGCCCTAAGGCGAAGCGCGTAGCTTACGTTGCCGTTCCGAAAGCCCGCCCCACCGTTCTCTCGCAATTCCTGCAGCGCGGACCGCGTTTTCTGGTCATCGCAGCATTTCTGTTCATCGTGGTTGCCATCTCGACCGTACAGCCGATTTCGTCGAACTGGTTCATCATCTACGGGGTCGCCAGCGTCGCCTGCTTCTCGGGCTACGGGCTCGACAAGGCCGCAGCGAGCCAGAAACAGTGGCGCGTCTCTGAAACGATCCTGTTGCTCATCGGCCTCGTCGGAGGCTGGCCAGGCGCCATCGTCGCGCAGGAAGTGTTCCGTCACAAGACGCAGAAGAAAACCTTCCGTACACTGTTCTGGATGACCGTTGCCATCAACATGGCCGCCTTCGTCCAGATCAACGTTTTCGCCGCGCGCTGAGGCCGGCAAGCGCCGCCGCCTTTGCAAAAACGGTAGGCAATCCGTCAATCTCGTCCTCGGAAGTCCAGAAGCCTTCTGGCAAATCCGTGTCCGGCGTTTCGGCGAACCATACGTCAAGCTTGAGGCTGAAATGCGTGAACACGTGACGCACTTCGCCCAGCACTTCCCATTCAGCGTCCACCGGCGCGGCTGCGTCCTGCCGGGTTTCGCTCCACTCCGAAGAAGGCAGAGCCAGCATCCCGCCAAGCAGCCCCGAAGGCGGCCGCCGGACAACCCAGATGTACCCGCCACGGCGCAGAACATAGACAATGCCAAACCGCTCAGGCCGCGCAATCTTCTCGGGCTTGATCGGGTAACTCTCGGCCTCCCCTTCATCGAACGCCCGGCAATACGCTGCCACCGGACAGATTGCGCAGTTGGGTTTCCGGGGCGTGCAAATGGTCGCGCCAAGATCCATCAGCGCTTCGGCAAACGCGCCGGGACGATCTTCCGGCACAAGATCGCGCGCGAGCAAGGCGATACGTTTCTTCGCGGCCGCCCAGTCTTCCTTGATCGCCAGAAGCCGCGCAAACACCCGCTCCGCATTTCCGTCGACCGCGGGCGTCCTCTCCCCAAAGGCCAGCGCCGCAATGGCACCTGCCGTATAGGGGCCGATCCCCGGGAGCGTCCTCAGCCCAGCTTCCGTCTCAGGAAAACCTCCCCGCGCGGCGACCTCTCGTGCGCATTTCAGCAGGTTGCGGGCGCGCGCATAGTAGCCGAGTCCCGCCCAGGCCTGCATCACGTCGTCGTCCCGCGCCGCCGCAAGCGCCTCGACTGTCGGCCAGCGCGTCGTAAATGCAGCAAAGTACGGCGCTGCGTGCGGCACAGTCGTCTGTTGCAGCATGATTTCAGACAGCCAGACGCGGTAGGGATCGCGCCCCACGCCAGGCGCAGTGCGCCAGGGCAACGTGCGCGCGGACCGGTCGAACCATGCGAGCAGCTTCGGGACGATACCGGCAAGCGGCTGATCACTTTTCGCGCGCATGCCTTTTCCTTGCCTCAGAAGCCGTGCAGATTTGCGATCATGGTCACAAGATCAACCCTCGATCCGCTGGAAGAGGCGCGCGCGCTCGTCAAGCTGCGCTACACGCGGGCCCGCGCGCTTCGTCCGCCGATGAAGGCAGTCGCGATCTCGGCTGACCGGGTCGGCCGCAAATCCGGGGCCGGCAAGTTGCCGCCGCTCAAGCTGTTGCAAGCGCGCTGGCGGGAGATTGCGGGCGAGCAGATCTACAAGTTCTCCCACCCCGAAAAGATCAGCGCCTCCAAGGACGGCCGCGTGCTCACCCTGCGGGTCATTCCGCAAGCGGCGCCGCTGGTTCAGCACCAGTCGGAGACAATCCGCCAACGAGTATCCGTCGCCGCCGGCGGCGACATCTCGGCTATCCGCATCGTACAGGGACCCATCCAGCGCGGCGCCGAAACCGTCGCCTATCGCCCGAAAGCCCGCCCTCTGACCCCGGATGAGGCGCAAGCTTTGGAAACCGAAGCCAACCGCATCGAAAATCCGCGCCTGCGCGCCGCAATTGTTGCTCTGGGCAAGGCTGTGCTATCGGCAGATCCGTAAACAGCCGGGCCAGATTCCTTAACTATTTGGCAACCGGTGCGACTCATTCCTTAACGCGAGGCTCATGACCATGGCATCTCTTTCCCGGCGTTTGGCCCTGATGGCTCTTCCCGTACTGGCAGTCGTTGCCTGCGGCGCAGCTACAGGCGACAGCTCCACGACCCCGAAGCCCGGCGCAGGCGCCCCTGCCGCTGCCGTTTCGGGCGAGCTGGGCCATGTCAAAGGCGACCCCAACGCGCCGATCACCCTGATCGAGTACGCCTCACCCACCTGCCCGGCGTGCAAGTATTTCCACGAAGAAGTCTTTCCGGCTCTCGAAGAGAAATATGTGTCGACGGGCAAGGTGAAATTCGTGTTCCGCGAGTTCCCGATTCACGGCCAGGCCGATGTGGCCGCCTATGTGGTTGCGCTCTGCGCCGGCGAAGACAAGTATTTTGACGTGCTGGATGACCTATTCGAGAATCAGGAAGGCATTGTTCAAGCTGCCAATGTCGGCGCGCTCGGCGGCATGCTGAAAACCGTCGCCAAACGCCACGGGATCGAAACCGACGAAGAGTTCGATGCCTGCCTTGCGAACCCGGAGTACCGCGACCAGCTGGCCGCCGTGTACCAGTCGGCCGAACAGTTCGGCGTCAATGGCACGCCGACGTTCATTCTCGATGGCAAGGTTCGGAATTTCGAGGGCGACTACCGTACCGTTGAAGGATTCTCGAAGCAGATTGACGCCCTGCTCGCCGAGAAGGGCGTTCAGTAACGATGAGGCGCCGGCATGCAGATCACTGAGCTTCGCATTGCCGGCTTCAAGTCGTTCGTAGACCCGCAAACTGTGCCGATCGAGCCGGGCCTGACCGGCATCGTCGGCCCGAACGGATGCGGCAAGTCAAACCTGCTGGAAGCCCTGCGCTGGGCGATGGGCGCCAACTCTGCCAAGGCCATGCGCGGCGGCGAGATGGACGACCTGATCTTCAACGGCGCTGACGGCCGCCCGGCGCGGGAGACGGCCGAGGTCATCCTGGTGCTCGACAATTCCAAGCGGACAGCCCCGCCGGAGTTCAACGGCGCAGACCAGCTTGAGATCGAACGAAAGCTGCGGCGCGGCGCGGGCTCCAGCTATCGCATCAACGGGCGCACCGTGCGCGGCAAGGATATCCAGCTGCTGTTCGCCGACGCGTCCACCGGCGCGAACTCCCCCGCCCTCGTCCGGCAAGGACAAATTTCGGAATTGATCGGCTCCAAGCCACAGAACCGGCGCCGGATCCTCGAGGAAGCCGCCGGGATCGCCGGTCTCAACAGCCGCCGCCACGAGGCCGAGCTGAAGCTCGACGGCGCCGAAGCCAACCTCCAGCGTCTCGCTGAAGTCTCGGCCGAGGTCGAACGCCAACTCGGCAGCCTCAAGCGGCAAGCTTCCAAGGCGCGCCGTTACCGCAAACTGACCGAAGAAATCCAGGCGCTTGAGGCCCTCGTTGCGCACCTGCGCTGGGTAGAGGCGCGCCTCTCCGCTGAAACCGCGCGCGCGCAGCTGGATACGCTGAAGCGCCAGGTGGAAGACCTCTCCCGCGAAGATGCGGTGCGCGAGAAGGAGAGGATTGAAGCGGGAGACGGCCTTGCGCCGCTGCGCGAAACAGAAATGGACGCCGCCGCGCGGCTTGGCCAGGCCCGCATCACGCTGGCGAAACTCGAAACCGAGCGGCGCATAGCCGCCGAGTCGCATGCCCGGCTCGAGGCCGAATCGCTACGCCTGTCGATCGACTTCAACCGCGAGTCGACGGCGCGCGAGGAAGCCGCCGCAGCCCTTGCGCAAGCCCAGGAAGAGCTCGCCTCCCTGCCGCAGGAGGATGCAGCGCTCTCGGCCCGCCGTGATGCGGACGCCCGCGCTGCACTTGAAACAGCCCGGACCCATCTCGCGGATGCCGAGCGCGCCGCGGACGACGCCCAGCAGCGTCTCTCCGAACTGCGCGCCCGCCGCCGGGCCGCGGAAGAGAGCGCCGCCGCACAGTCCCGCCGCAAGGAACACCTGACCACAGAGATTGCGCGCCTGCGCGCCGAGATGACCGGCCTCGAAGATGCGGGCATAAACCTGCTTCACCTGCGCCAGGCCAAGAATGCCGAAGCCGAAGCCGAGATCGCATTGGGCGACGCGGAACGCGCCGTGGAGTTGGCCGAATCCGATCTGGCCCGCGCCCGCGTGTCCGAAGGCGAAGCTGAGCCGCCGTTCAATGCAGCCAACCATGCCGTGCGCGCGCTCGAAGCAGAGATTGCCGGTCTCGCACGCCTGATGCGCCGCTCGGATCCCTCCGCGGCGCCGCCTGTGCTGGATCGCCTGCGCACGCTTGAAGGCTACGAGCGCGCCGTTGCGGCCGCGCTGGGCGACGATATCGAAGCTTCGACAGATCGCACTGCGGCCCTTTTTTGGAGCGGCGCTGGATCGATCTCGCAGGCACTTCCGGACGGCGTAGAGCCTTTGACGAAATTCGTCGAGGCGCCGGGCGAACTGGCGCCGCGGCTCTCGCAGTGCGGTCTCGTATCGCCGTCGGAGGGTGCGCGTCTGTTCACCAGCCTCAAGCCCGGCCAGCGGCTCGTCTCCCGCGAAGGACACCTCTGGCGCTGGGATGGTTTCATTCGCACGCCAGATGCTCCCGTCAGCGCAGCCACACGTCTGGAACAGAAGGCACGCGTGGAAGCAGCCCAGGCAGAGCTGATCGCCCGCCAATCCGAATCAGACGAACTCGCCGCCAACCTTGAAGCTGCCCGCAAGGCCCGCCTTTCGGCAGAAGAAAACCTCCGCCACCTGCGCCAGTTCATCGCCCCGGCCCAGCGCTCCCTCACCGATGCCCGCGCCGCTGCGATTGAAGCGACGCAGGCCAACGAACGCACGCAGTTGAAGCGTGAAGCAGGCACCGACGCTCTCGCCCGTGCGGAAGCCGATCTTTCGGCCATCGCCGAGATGCTCGCCCTCGCAACACCCGGCGGCGGGGCTGACGAAGACACCGCGCTTGAAGCGGCGATGACGAACGCCCGGGAAACGCTGACAGCGGCCCGCGCGGCAGAAACGGAAGCGCGAGGCCAGCTCGCCGACCTGTTGCGGGGCCACGAACAAGCTGTGGCTCGCCGCGCTGCCTTGGCCCGCGACGTTGAGGCATGGACCACACGCCTTGCCTCTGCGGACGAACGCCTCGCGCAGGTGACCGAGCGGCGCGCAGACGTAGCCGCGACCGTCCAGACCTCGCGTGAACGGCCGGAAGCCTTGCGCGCCGAAATCGACGGTCTTGCCGCCGAGACTGAGACGCTCGAGACTGAACGCCAGGCCGCCGCCGATGCGCTCGCCCGCAAGGAAGCCGCGATCCGCGAAGCCGATGCCGCTGCCCGCAAGGCCGCGACCGCTGCGGCGGAAGCCCGCGAGCAGCTGGCGGCCTGGAAAGTGAAACTCGAAAATGCCGAAGCCAAGCTGACCGAAAGCGTCGAGCACGCCCGCAACGCCTTCCAGCGCACGCCTGAAGGCCTGCTCGCGATTGCGGAAGCCGGTCTCGACGAAGACACCCTCGGCGCCTTCACGCCCCGCGAAGCTGAATCGCGTCTCGATGGTCTGCGCCGCGAGCGTGATCAGCTCGGCGGCGTGAACATGAATGCCGAGGAAGAAGCGGAAGAGCTCGAATCCCGCCTCGGCACCCAGATTGCCGAACGCGATGACCTGGCCGCCGCCATCGCCAAGCTGCGCGAAGGCGTCGAGGCGCTGAACGTCGAAGGACGTCAACGTCTTATCGAGGCGTTTGATGCGGTAAACATGCACTTTAAGGCGCTCTTCGTCGCGCTCTTTGCCGGCGGGCAGGCCGAATTGCGACTGGTGGATGCCGAGGACCCTCTGCAAGCAGGCCTCGAAATCTTCGCGCAGCCCCCCGGCAAGAAGCTCGGCACACTCGCGCTCATGTCCGGAGGCGAACAGGCCCTGACGGCATCGGCGCTGATCTTCGCCGTGTTCCTGTCGCGCCCCGCCCCGATTTGCGTGCTCGACGAAGTCGATGCCCCCCTTGATGACGCCAACGTCGACCGGTTCTGCAACATGTTGAACGAGATGCGCCAGCGAACCGACACCCGATTCGTCGTGATCACCCATAATCCAGTGACAATGAGCCGGATGGACCGGCTTTTCGGGGTCACGATGCGCGAAAAAGGCGTGTCGAAACTGGTTTCCGTGGACCTTGCTGCAGCAGAGCGGCTTGTTGCGGCGGAGTAGCGCAGGCGGCGCTCTATATTTTCTATATAATACAGAGCTCTAACATTTCAAACGCCCCGTTGACTTGCCAAGGCCACCCTCATAGCTTGCGCCGCAATCTGGGAGGGTACCTCCATCGGATCGGAATCGCGTGCAGGGAGCGCCAAGCCCATGTCCAGCGAGCAGCCTGATGACCTGAGCGACCGGATCGCAAAGGCACTGGCTGATCGCGAGGCCCGGGAAACGGCGAAGAAGCGCAAGCAGGCATCCGACGATAGTACTGTCTCGGCAGGCGCGTATGCGCTGCGGTTCGGAATTGAGTTTGTCGCGAGTGTGTTCGTAGGAGGCTTTCTCGGCTACTGGATCGACCAGTGGGCGGGCACGCACCCTTGGGGCCTTCTGGTGATGATCGGGTTCGGGTTTGCAGCAGCAATCCGCTCAATAATGAGAGCCTACCGCGAGCTGAATGCCCGCGCGCTCAAGAATTCACAGGGCATCAGCGCCCCAGACGACGAAACGAAAGACGCATGATATTCTCTCCGGCCCTTGCGCTTGATCCCATCAGCCAGTTCAAAGTCCAGAAGTGGATCGATCTCCGGCTCGGCGGCTTCGATATCTCATTCACCAATGCGTCCGGCTTCATGCTGCTGGGCGTGGTCCTGGTTATCGCTTTCTTCGGCATCGCAGCGCGCCGCGGCGAACTTGTGCCTTCCCGGCTCCAGTCGGCCGCCGAGATGGGCTTCGGGTTCATTGCCGACATGGTGCGCAGCTCGTCCGGCGAGGAAGGACTGAAGTTCTTCCCCTTCGTTTTCACGTTGTTCTTCTTCATCCTGTTCGCAAACCTCATCGGCATGGTGCCGTATGCGTTCACGACGACCAGCCACATCATCGTGACCGGCGCCCTGGCCATGAGCGTGATCGTGACGGTCGTGGTGGTGGGTCTGCTCAAGAACGGGCTGGGCTTCTTCAAGCTGTTCGCCCCCTCGGGCGCACCTTGGTACATCTACATCATCCTGACACCGATCGAGATCATCTCTTTCCTCGCGCGGCCCCTGACGCTTGCCTTGCGCCTGTTTGCGAACATGTTGGCTGGGCACATCATGCTGAAGCTTTTCGCCGGCTTTGCGGTTGCGCTGGTTGGCGCCGGCACGATCTACCTTCCCGTCGCGCTCCTGGCCTTCGGCATGGGGGTCGCCCTCAACGCGCTGGAATTCCTTGTCGCAGGCCTTCAAGCCTATGTTTTCGCAATCCTTACCTGCGTTTACCTCAACGACGCACTGCATGCGGGGGATCACTGAGGCGGCCGGTCAGGCTGCGTCACGATATCCCGCATCAAACTGCTTGACGGAGCCCGGCGAACAAGGTTCACGGGCCATCAATCACCCTGATCAACTTTTTCAAAGGAGACCCTTCATGGAAGGCAACATCACCGAAGGCCTGAGATATGTCGGCGCTGGCCTCGCTACGCTCGGCATGATCGGTTCCGCGCTCGGCGTGGGCAACATCTTCGCCAGCTTCCTTGACGCTGCCATGCGCAACCCGTCGGCAGCACCGCAGCAGACCGGTAACCTCTTCATCGGTATGGCCCTGGCAGAAGCACTTGGCATCTTCTCGGTGCTGATCGCCATCCTGATCCTGTTCGTCGCCTGATCATCCAGTACTAGGGCGACCAACCGGGCCGGAGTAACAACATGATCTTCGCTTTCCTTGCTGAGACTGCAGGCGACGCAGACGCAGGCGCGGCATTTCCGCCCTTCGAAACGTGGCATATGCCGTCCCAGCTCTTCTGGTTGGCGATCCTTTTCATGGCCCTGTATGTAGCGCTTTCACGCTACATACTTCCCAAGCTTTCGGACACTATCGAGAAACGCGCCAACCGTATTGCGTTTGGCCTCGATGAAGCCGCCCGGCTTAACAACCAGGCGGTCGAAGCCCGCAAGGCGCTTGAGCTGCGCCTGGCGGAAGCCCGTTCGAAAGCGCGGGAAACAGCAGAGAAGGCGCGCGTCAAGTCCGAAGCCGAACTTGCTTCGGAGACAGCCCGTGTCGACGCTGACGTCAGCAAGAAGCTGGAAGCTGCTGAAACGCGAATCAAGCGCCTGCGGTCTGACGCCATGAAGAACGTCGAAGCGATTGCCGTGGACGCCGCCGAGGCGATGATCGGCAAGTTCGGCGTCAAGGCCACAAAGGCCGAACTCGGCAAGGCTGTCGCCAAGGCGCTGGAGTGATCCGATGAAGAAAATGTCCTCGCTTCTTCTTCTGTCGGCGCTCTTGGTGCCCGCAGCTGCCGCAGCACCGGAAAGCGACGGCTCTGGCGCCTTCGTTGCCGGTCTCCTTTATGCCCTCAAGGATCCGGTCACCCATACGGCCTTCCTCGCCATGGTCGTGTTCCTGCTCATTGCAGGCCGCATGGGCGCGTTCAAGGCCATACTCGGCGGTCTGGATGCCCGCGTGGACGCCATCAAGGCCGAACTGGAGCAGGCAGCCAACCTGAGTGAACAGGCGGCAGAAGCCCTTGCCCTGGCTGAACGCCGCCAGCAGGATGCTGACAAGGAAGCCGAAGCCATCATCGAGCAGGCAAAGGTCGAAGCAAAAGCGTTTCTCGATGAAGCAAAGAAAGATCTCGCTGAAAAAATTGCCCGCCGCGAAGCGCAGGCCGCCGCCCGCATCGCGCGCGCAGAAGCCGAAGCGGCCAGCGAAGTGCGGCGCGCTGCTGCCGATGCAGCGACTGAGGCAGCTCGGCGCGTGATGGCAAACCAGACCGGCGTCGACCAGTTCGAAGCCGCAGCCCGCGAGATCGAACGCGTCCTCAAATAGAGCGACTGACGCTCCGTGAGGGAACAAAAAAGCCGCCGGTTCGCCCGGCGGCTTTTTTCTTTATCAGCGAGGCGCGCCTCAGCCCGGTTGTTCCGTCGTATCGTCGATGATCGGACCCGGCTCGAGCGGTGGTCGCGTATCGTCAATGATCGGGCCGGGCTCCAGTACACGGAGCATCGAGCGCGGCACGGTGCCGGCCGGGCAAGCTGCGGGCGCCAGGCTGGCATTGGCGATCGCGGGCATCATGCCTGGCGCCGTCGCAGCGGGCTGCGAGCGGAAGGCCCAGGCAAGGATCAGCATCGCGCCAATCGCAAGGCTGACGGCCATCATCGTGCCGAAGCCAAGCGCTTCCCCAGCAAGGTTGGCCGAGGCGATGGCGCCGTCCGAGGCGAGCGGCACCGCACCATTTGTGCGCTGCGGCGATAGCGTGCTCGCCGGCGGCGGCGCGGAGGTCGTACCGCGCAACGAGGCGGCGGCGAGCGCTGCGGCGCCGATGGCTTCGCGCGCAGGCGCGGGCTTGATGCCGAGATCCTTCTCGCGCTTCTTCTTGGCGTCCAGCGCCAGCGGGTCATTCGGGTGGGCGGCGAGCCAGTCGAGGCGCTTGTCCTCGTCCTGCGCGCCGAACGCGTTCCATTCTCGCAGGTCGCTGCGGCCCTGGCGGCGGCCAAGTTCATCGATCAGGTCCGCAAAGGCGGGGGGCGACTTGCGCGACGTCATGCCATCAAGCGCATACCGCTTGTGCGTGCGGAAAGGTTCATAGGGAATGGTCTTGTCGAGCGCGGCTTCGGCGAGCGTGCCCGCGCGGGAATTTCCCACCGCCGCGGCCGCCCGCACCCAGTCGCTCTTCACGGCATTGGCCGACCACAGCACCAGCATCGTCTGCGAGTTCATCGCATCGCGCGCGTCCTTCGCGTCGAAGGTCTCGTCTTCCTGCTTCTGGTCCAGCCAGACGCGGAATTTGAGCGCGCGCAGGCGCCGCGCCACCAGTTTGGCGGTGTCCCGGTCCTCGATCGCGGACACCAGGAAGACGTCATAACTCATGGGGCGTGTACCCTTCTGATACGGTTAACCACGGGAGAATACCCCCGCGGCACGGCCAAGCCAGCCATTTAAGCTGCGAAGCGATTTTTGTGCCTGTTTTCGGGCGGCAAAAGGGGCTAATGCGCCGGTTCAGCTAATCCGGAGTGCAAGGCGCCATGGGCTTCAAATGTGGAATCGTGGGTCTTCCTAACGTCGGCAAGTCCACCCTCTTCAACGCGTTGACCCAGACGGCCGCCGCACAGGCCGCAAACTATCCGTTCTGCACGATCGAGCCGAACGTAGGCGAAGTCGCCGTGCCGGAGGCTCGGCTTGATGCTTTGGCCAAAGTTGCGGGCTCCAAGGAGATCATTCCAGCCCGAATGAACTTCGTGGACATTGCCGGCCTTGTCGAAGGCGCGAGCCAGGGCGAAGGCCTCGGCAACAAGTTCCTCGCCAACATCCGCGAGACGGACGCCGTCATCTATGTGCTGCGCTGCTTCGACAACGACGACATCACGCACGTGCGCGGCAAGGTCGATCCGATCGCCGACTTCGAAGTTGTCGAGACCGAACTGATGCTCGCCGACCTCGACAGCCTCGAGAAGCGCAAGGCCGGCGTCGAGAAAAAAGCAAAGTCCGGCGACAAGGAAGCCAAGGCGCAGGTCGCGCTGATCGATCTTGCGCTGGCTGAGCTGACCGAAGGCCGCCCGGCACGCAAGGCAAAGGTGCCAGCCGATGATGTGAAGGCCTGGCAGATGTTGCAGCTGCTGACCTCCAAGCCTGTCCTCTTCGTGGCGAACGTGGACGAGGCAAGCTCGGCGACCGGCAATGCCTATTCGAAGCTCGTCGAAGAACGCGCAAAGATCGAAGGCGCAGGCTGCGTGGTCTTCTCTGCCCAGATCGAATCCGAGTTGGCACTGCTCGACGGTTCGGACCGCGAGGAATACCTCGCCTCCCTCGGTCTGACAGAGCCGGGCCTGACGCGCCTGATCCGCGCTGGCTATGAGCTTCTGGGCCTGCAGACCTACTTCACCGCCGGCCCGAAAGAAACCCGCGCCTGGACGATCCGCAAAGGCTGGACGGCGCCCAAGGCCGCCGGAGTGATCCACGGCGATTTCGAAAAAGGATTCATCCGTGCCGAGACGATCGCGTTCGACGACTATGTTGCTTTCGGCGGCGAAGTCGGCGCGAAGGATAACGGCAAGATGCGCTCGGAAGGCAAGGAATACGTCGTCCAGGACGGCGACGTTATGCTCTTCCGGTTCAACGTCTAAACTTCGTTTACGACGCGCCCTGGAAACCCGGCGTGTCGTCCGGCACGCCAGGCCTGCGGATGTCGGTGCCGAGCGCCATCACGATGGCCGAAGCGAAGAAGATCGACGAATACGTGCCGATGAAGATGCCCCAGATCATCGCGATGCTCATGCCCTGAAGCACTGGCCCGCCAAAGATCGTGATAGCCAGGATGGCAATCAGGGTCGTGCCGGCCGTGAGGAACGTGCGCGACAGGGTCTGGTTCGTCGCGATGTCGATGACTTCATTCGATGGCATCTGCTTGTACTTTCGGCGCACTTCGCGGATCCGGTCGAACACAACGACCGAATCGTTGATCGAGTAACCGATGATCGTCAGCAGGGCCGCAACGGTCGTCAGGTCGAACTCGATCTGCAGGAGCGCGAAGAGCCCCATCGTGCCGATCGCGTCATGCGCCAGCGCAGCAACGCCGCCGATGGCGTAAGACCAGCTGTACCGGAACGCGATGTAGAGCAGCATCATGACCGTTGCGACGCCGAGCGCGATCATCCCCTCACGGAACAGTTCGCCGGAGACTTTCGGGCCCACGGAGTCGTTGCGCAGGATATCCTGGTCGGTCAGGTTGAACGTGCTCTTGATCTCGTTCACGACGAAGGTGTTCGACGCAGAGGAGGCGCGTTCAACTTTCTCTTCGGGCGACAAGGCCGCGAATTCAGGCCCGAGCAGGGACTCATCGAGGTCTCCGAACCGGATCACGATGCGCCTTGTGCCGTCTGTGTCGGTGGCGGAGTTGACCGTCAGGCCATTGCCGATCTTGCTGCGAACTTCCGACACCGTCACGGTCTCGGATTCGGTCAGTTCGATCACCGATCCGCCGGCAAAGTCGACGCCGAGGTTCAGTCCGCGCGTCGCCAGCAGGAAGAAGGATCCGATGATCATCAGGATCGACAGCGTCACGCCAACATAGCGGTAGCGCATGAAGGGGATCTTGGTTTCGGCAGGCCAGAATTTGATCAGCATGGGTGCATGTCCTCGCCTGGCTAGATCGCAAACCGCTTGGGCTTGGCGATCTTCATCCAGAAGACCGTCAGCATGCGGGTGAATATGAAAGCCGTGAACACGGAGGTGATGATGCCGAGCGCCAGCGTGACAGCAAACCCTTTCACCGGGCCGGAGCCGAGCGCGTAGAGGATGCCTGCCGCAAACAGCGTCGTGATGTTGGAATCGAGGATGGTGATCAGCGCGCGCTCATAGCCCGCCTGCACGGCTGTCCAGATCGAGCGGCCATTTCGCTGTTCTTCCCGTATGCGCTCGAACACCAGCACGTTGGCGTCGACCGCCATACCGATGGTGAGGATGATGCCCGCGATCCCGGGCAGCGTCAGCGTCGCGTTGAGTAGCGTCAGAGACGCAAAGATCAGCACGATGTTCATCGCTAGCGATGCCACCGCGAAGACGCCCTGAGCACCGTAGGCCAGGATCATGAAGCACCCGACCAGAGCTAGACCCACAACGGCTGCGAGATAGCCGGACCTGATCGAATCCTCCCCCAGCGTCGAGGAAACCACACGCTGGTCGAGAAACTGCACCTTCGCGGGCATCTCGCCAGCGGAGATGATCGCGGCCAGGTCCTGCGCTTCCTCGATCGTGAAATCGCCCGTGATGCGCACGTTGCCGCCGGGGATCGGCTCGTTGATGCTCGGCGCTGACATGATCGAGTCGTCGAGCACAATCGCGAACCGCTTGTTGGTATTCGACCGCGTCGTCTCGAAGAACTTGCGCGCGCCGTTGGAGTTGAGGCGGAAGTTGATCTGCGGCCGGTTGGCCTCGTCATTGCCCTGGCTGGCACTGGCGATGTCGGAGCCGACGATCTCCGGGATCGAACGGATGAGCAGCGGACCGGTCGTCGGCCCGGAAATCAGCCGGAAACCAGGCTTCACGACACCTGCCTGGGCGGCGGCAATCGAGGAGGCACTGTCATCCACGATGTTGAACGTCATTCGGCCATCCCGGCTGAGCAGGTCCTTCAGGCGTTGCGGGTCGGGCTCACCGGGCGCCTCAAGGATCAGGCGGTTCGAGCCCGAGCGCGTGATCGAGATTTCGGCGACACCATCCGGGTCAATCCGGCGGCGGACGATCGTCTCGGTCTTGGCGAGCGCATCCGCCATCATCAGGTTTTCGGAATTTGCCGGCACCGTGATCGCAATCGTGTCCGGACCGGCGCGCGCAACGTCAAAGGTTTTCCCGCCGGCCAGTCCGCCCTCGACAGGGCCATTCACTTTCTCGATGCGGGCAATTGCATCCGCGACCGGAAAATTGCCGGAGGCATCCGCGCGGGTCAGCTTGATCGTCATCGTGCGCCCGTTCACTTCCGCCAGGTGCGCCACGGGGTCCTGCGTATCGGTGCGCGCCAGCGCCGTGCGCACATCGCGCGCAAACACTTCCAGCCGGCCGCCGATCACATCCTGCGGGCGGATTTCCATTTCGAGATAAACGCCGCCCCGCAGGTCGAGGCCCAGGTTCACGGCCTTCTTGGGCACCCAATCAGGCGCACCGGACATGTTCACCGCATTGGGCAGCGACATCACCACCCCCCAGGCCAGTACGGCCAGAACAAGGAGGACTTTCCAGGCGGGAAACTGAAGCATGGCGCGTTCCTGATTTCAGCCGGGCGATGCCGGCCGGGGAGCCTTAGTCGTTCGCGGGAACAGGCTCGGCCTTGTTGCGCACTTCGATGATCATCGCCTTGATCACGCGGACGCGGACGTTCTCGGCGAGGTCCAGCGAGATTTCGCCGTCATTGACCTTGTTGACCTTGCCGATCAGGCCGCCGGACGTGACGACCGTATCGCCGCGCTTGATGGCGGCGATCATTTCGGTGTGCTTTTTGGCGCGCTGTTGCTGCGGCCGGATCAGCAGGAAATAAAAGATCAGGATCAGCGGCAGGAAGAACAGCAGCTGGGTAATCAGGCTTGGACCGGCAGGCGCCGCAGCGGCCTGCGCCAGCGCGGGCGAGGCCCCGAAGGGGAGCAAAAGGCCCGCAATCAACATTTTGTTCCGCATGCCTATTTCTCCCTGATTCCAGCCACATGTAAGAAGTTGCCTGCGTATAACTAGGGGGGGCCGGGTTTGCAAACCCCGCCTGCAGGCTTCAAAGAACCGCAGCCTTGCCTTCGGTCATCGCCGGAACGTGCTGGAAAAATGGCGTTCGCAGCAACCCGGCGCCCAGCGTGACCGACACAATCGCCCGGTCATTGCCCCGCACCAACGGCGCCGCCAGCCGGCCGCCCTGCGTCAGCTGGCTAAGCAGCAGATCCGGCACCTCCGTCACCGCGCAGGCCAGCACAATCCGGTCAAACAGCCCCTGCTCCGGCCAGCCATCCTGCCCGTCCGCCTGGCGCACCGTGACATTGCCGATGCCCAGCCGCGCCAGCCGCGCTTCGCCCTCGCGCACAAGGCGCGCGTAGCGGTCCACGGCATGCACCTGCCGCGACAGGCTCGCCGCCAGCGCCGCCATGTAGCCCGAGCCAAACCCGATCAGCAGGACCTTCGCCGAGCCATCCTCGGGCAGCGCCAGCGCCTGCAGCAGGTGCCCGGTCGCCGCCGGCCGCAGGATCACCTGCCCGCACGGGATCGGCAGCATGGCATCCTCGAAGGCGAGCGGCGCCAGCGCCGGATCGTCCACGAACGCCGCCCGGTCGATGGTCTCCATCGCCGTCAGTACGCGCGCATCGGTCACGCCTTCCTGGCGAAGGTGCAGCAACAGGCGCGCCGCGCGGAACGGGTCAGCAATCAATCCGGCCATGTCGTCTGCAGCGTCCGCAGGAAGGCCTCATGCGTCAAGTCCACATGCAGCGGCGAGACGGAGACAAAACCCTCATAGATCGCGCGCAAGTCGGTGCCCTCGCTCGGCCGGGAGAGTTTGCCCCGGTAGCCAATCCAGTAATAATCATTGCCGCGCAGGTCTTCGCGCCGGTCGGTATGGATGATCGTCTCGTCGCGGAAGCCCTGTCGCGTGATCTGGATGCCGCGCACATCCTCCGGCTCGACATCCGGGAAGTTGACGTTGATCACCACATCCTTCGGCCAGCCCATTTTCAGCAGTGGCGCTAGCGTCTTCGCCCCCCAGGCCTTGGCCGTCTCCCAGGGCAGCGAGCCCCGGTCCCGGAAATTCTGCGCCTGGCTCAACGCAATCGACGGCACGCCCATCTGCATCCCGAACATCGCCGCCGCCACCGTCCCGGAAAAACTCGTATCCTCGGCAATGTTCTGTCCCCGGTTGACGCCGGACAGCACAAGGTCCGGCGGCTCCGGCATCAGGTCCTTGTAGGCCAGCAGGACGGCGTCCGAAGGCGTGCCGGCAATCGCCCAGGCCTTCGCCCCGACCTTCCGTACACGCACCGGCTGCGTCAGCGAAATCGCCCGCCCCTTGCCGGACTGCTCCTCCTCGGGCGCGGCAATCCAGATGTCATCGGACAGCTGCTTGGCGATCTCTTCGAGCACCGCAAGACCGGGGGCATTGATGCCATCATCATTGGTGAGGAGGATTCTCACCGGATCACCTCAACGCCGCCCATGTACGGCCGCAGCGCCGCCGGCACCGTGATAGACCCATCCGCGTTCTGATAATTCTCAAGCACAGCCACCAGCGTGCGCCCGACAGCCAGCCCCGACCCGTTCAGCGTATGCACATACTCGGGCTTGGACTTGGCGTCTACGCGGTACCGCGCATCCATCCGTCGCGCCTGGAAATCCCCGCAATAGGAGCAGGACGAGATTTCGCGGTACGTGTTCTGCGAGGGCAGCCAGACTTCAAGATCAAACGTCTTGCGGGCCCCTGCCCCCATGTCGCCGGTGCAGAGCAGCATGCGGCGGAACGGCAGTTCCAGCCGCTTCAGAACTTCCTCGGCGCAGGCCGTCATCCGGTCGAGTTCAGCGAGCCCTTCGGCTTCGCTCGCAACGATGGAGACGAGTTCGACCTTGTAGAACTGGTGCTGCCGGATCATGCCCTTGGTATCACGCCCGGCGCTGCCGGCTTCCGACCGGAAGCACGGCGTGTGGGCAGTCATCCGGATGGGCAGTTGCGATACTTCAACGACTTGCTCGCGCACAAGGTTCGTCAACGAAATCTCGGAGGTCGAAATGAGATAGTGGCCTGTCGTTGTCTTGAACATGTCTTCTTCAAACTTGGGAAGTTGGCCAGTTCCCAGAAGCGCCTGTTCACGAACGAGAATCGGAGTGCTGGTCTCCTGATACCCATGCTCCGCGGTCTGAATATCCAGCATGAAGTTCGCCAGCGCCCGTTCCATCCGCGCCAGCTGCCCGCGCAGCGCCACGAACCGCGCGCCGCTCATCTTCGCGGCGGCTTCAAAGTCCATCATGGAAAACCCGCTCGGCACCTTCAGCGCCTCGCCAAGGTCTGCATGATCCTTCGGATTGTTGATACCCTTCGGCGTGCCCCAACGCGATTTCTCAACGTTGCCATCCTCATCTGTGCCTTCCGGCACTTCGTCCAGCGGCAGGTTCGGCAGGCCCATCAACAGGTCATCGAGCGCGGCGCGCTTCGTCTTCTCTTCGGCCTCTGCGGCTTCAATGGCCGTCTTCGCGTCCGCCACCAGCGCCATCAGGCGCGCGGCTTCCGCCTCGTCCTTCTTGGCCTTCGCCTGCCCGATCAGCTTCGAGTTCGCATTGCGCGCGCTTTCGGCGTCCTGCTTGGCGGTCGTCGCGGCGCGCCAGGCGGTGTCGAGCTCCAGGATGCGCGAGACGGTCTCATCCCCAAGTCCCGCCTTGCGGCGGTTCCAGGCCTTGCGGAAAACGTCAGGGGTCTCGCGGATCGCGCGGATATCGAACATGGGTTTCAGTGCCTTGAAGGGTCAGGTTTCTGGGGACAGGCTCTAATCCGCGCCGCCCCCTCCTGTCCACACTCAGGCAGGCGAACCAAACCCTGCCGGCAGCGGCGATTCGGTCTCGTCCTCGTTCACATTCGCGCGCGCCTCGCCCATCGCCTCGGCCCGGCTGGTCCGGCTCGCACCGCCCGGCTCGCGGTAGATCACCTCGATCCGCCCCTTGCCGAGATGGTTGACCTGGATTTCCGGCTGCAGCTTCTCGAGATGCCGCATCATCGCCGCGAAGTTCTTGTGGCCCAGCCAGGGGCGGATGCCGTTCTCGTAGGCCGGGGTAAACTCCGGCAACGCCGTCAGCGCCCGCACGATCTTGGTCTTGGACAGCACCTGGTCCGGCATCCGCTCGCCCAGCGCCTTGATGATGTCGGCGGCCCTTTGCAGCTCCGACGGCCCATTGGCCTCGCCGTTCAGCGCGGCGCGCACCCGGCCCATCAATGGCGACTGGCGCTCGCGCTGCAGGGTCAGCGGCGCAATCACCGGCGCCGGCGAGCGCAGCTGATACCATTTGCGCGCCCCGCGCTGGTATTCGAAGGCGGATTTCAGCGCCGCGATATGCATCACGGCGTCGGCATGCTGGCTGAAGAGTTCGTAGGTCGGGTCGGTTTCCTTGCCGGCGGTCACGACCCGCAGGCCAGGGTTCTGGACCCGGTTCACAACCGGTACGAAGTCAGAATCGGTGGTAAGGATTATCAACTCATCGAGATTTTTCGTCTGCAGGGCGAGTTCGATTGCATCCATGGTGATGACGATATCGGCCGAACTTTTGCCCGCGCTGATCTTCCGCTTGGCCAGGGCCCGGCAGTTGAACGCCTCAAATCCCGCCCGTTCGAAATCGGGACGGTACTTGTCGAACTGCAGGTTCCAGTACACCCGCTTATGCACGAAAGTGCGCCGTTTCTGCCCATGCGACAGCGCGCCGTCTTCCAGCCACAACAACCAGTTAGACAGGCTATTGACCACGTCCTCGCTGGTCGCGCCGTAGATGTTGTCGAAATCGACCAGCAAAACGCTTCGTACGCGCGCCACGCGGGAGGTTCCTCGCTTCTCGGGACCCGGTTGATTACCAGCCGCCCACAATCGACACCTGCAAGAAAAATGCAACGGGGCTACGACAGGCCGTAAATTCCCGAGTGGGACTATGCCGTAGCGGACTCCGCCTTGGCTGCGCGTTTCTCGATCAGTTTTACGCAGAGGATCGAGATTTCGTAGAGCAGGTAGACCGGCACCGCGAGCAGGATCTGGGACATCGGGTCCGGCGGCGTAAACACCGCAGAGAAAGCCAGGATACCGACAATCGCGTATTTCCGGCCCTTGGCCAGCATGCTGGCGGAGACGATCCCGATCCGGCCAAGCAGGGTCAGCACCAGCGGCAGCTGGAACGAAAGGCCAAACGCCAGCATCAACGCCATGACGAGGGAGAGATAGTCCCCCACCCTCGGCATCATGCGGATCGTCGTGCCGGCCGCTTCGACCTGCTCCATCGATACCGTGAAGCGGGCGAGCATCGGCAGCATCAGGTAGTAGACGAACACGGCGCCCAGCGCGAACAGGACCGGCGCCATCACGAGATAGGGCCAGAACGCCCCACGCTCCGACTTGTAGAGCCCCGGGGCGACGAAGGCATATATCTGCCAGGCAATAACGGGAAAAGCGAGGAAAAGGCCTGCAAACACAGCAAGCTTCAGCTGCGCAAAGAAGTATTCCATCGGCGCGGTGAAGATGAACTCCAGCTGGGACCCGCGCACCTCTTCCGCCACGGTGGCAAACGGATGTACCAGCAAGCCGTAGATGTCCTCGGCGAAGAAGAAGCAGATGACTGTCGATACGGACAGCGCGAGGATCGACTTGATCAGCCGGCCGCGAAGCTCATTCAGATGCTCAAGCAGCGGCGCGCGGCTCGATTCCACATCGTCGGTGATCTCCGGCTTCTCGTCGGCGGGGGGTGTATAGCTCATGCCTTCTCCTCCCCGGTGACCTGCGGCGGCGCCGGTTCAGGCGGAGAGATGGGCTCAGCGCTCTGGCGCATCACAGCGGAGTTGATGTCTGCCTCGACATTGGCGAGGTCTTCCTGCGCCTGCGTCATCAGGTTGGAGCGTTTCAGGGCCTCGATCTCTTTCTTGAGTTCATCGAGTTCGCTCTGCTTGGCGATATCGTCGAACGCAGCCTGGAACTCCCGCGCCATCCGCCGGCCCTTGCCAACGAACTGGCCGAGTTTGCGCATCAGCATCGGCAGGTCCTTCGGGCCGATGAAGATCAGCGCCGCCAGCCCAAGCACGAGGATTTCGGAAAACCCGATACCGGGCAGCATGGCGATGCGCCCTCCGGGTCAGGCAATCACGAAGAGGACTTCGTTTCGTCCTTCTTCGGGGTGATGTTGACGAGCTCGTCCTTGTCGGCCGGCTTGTCGTCGTCCTTGAGACCTTTGCGGAACGCGCCGATCCCCTTTGCCATGTCACCCATGATGTTGGAGATGCGGCCTCGGCCGCCGAACAGGAGGATCGCGACGACCGCAACCAACAAAATCTGCATCCAACCGGGTGCCATGCGCAATTCTCCTGAAGATTTGCCCAAGTATAGGCCCCCCGTCCCGCTGGAACAATGGGGCGAAGCTGTTATGAGGACGCATGCGCATCGCTACCTGGAACGTGAATTCTATCAAGGCACGGCTGCCGACCGTGCTGGAAGTCCTGGACGGCATCGCGGCGGACGTCGTGTGCCTTCAGGAATTGAAGTGCGAGACCGGCGCCTTCCCTTACCTCGAGATCGAGGAAAGAGGCTGGAACTGCGCCGTTCATGGTCAGAAGACCTATAACGGGGTCGCGATCCTCTCGAAATTCTCCCTGGAGGATATTTCGAAGGAGATGACGACTCTGAAAGACGATGCGGCCCGCTATATCGAGGCAACCGTCATGAGCCCCCGCCCGGTCAGGGTCGCGGGCGTGTATGTACCGAACGGCAATCCCGCGCCGGGTGAGAAATACGATTACAAGCTGGAATGGTCGGAGGCACTGGAACATCAGGCCGCTGCCATGCTCCGGTCTGAACAACCGTTCGTGATCTGCGGCGACTATAACTGCATTCCGGCGCCGGATGACTGCTGGGACGATACCGTCTGGAAAACCGACGCGCTCGGCCTGCCGGAAACCCGCGCCGCCTTCCGCCGCCTGAAGTATCTCGGTCTGACCGAAGCCTTCGAGGCCTGCGATGGCCGGGCGCACCAATACACGTTTTGGGACTACCAGGCCGGCGCCTTCCAGAAGGATCACGGCATCCGCATCGACCACGTCCTCGCCTGCCCCCGCATGGCGGACCGGCTGCAGGGTATAGAGATTTACCGCAAGGCGCGCGCTCTCGAAAAACCATCGGACCACGTGCCCGTCATCGCGACGTTCGCGGACTGAGGCGCTGCCGGGCGCAAACTACCGACAGTTCGATCGGGTGCTTCGGCCGGCCGGCTCGTCGCAAGCGGACGCCGTCTGGTTGGTGCCATCAGAGTTGATCACGGCGTCGCGCACTTCGTCCGAAGTTTCGCTGATCGCTGAGCCTGCAGCCTGCAGGTCCTGGCCAAGGCCAGCGATGGTATTGCAACCGGTGACCATCATCAGGGCGAGGACGGAGCCCGCGACAAGTTTGAGGCGCTTCATGGCCATATCTCCGTTCAAAGTCCGATCTGCCGAAATAGTCTCGTTGAAATAAGGCCCTTTTTCCATTCTTTCTACCCCAGCGCCTGCGCTTTCCCGGAGCCGATGCATGCCCCCGCACATCCTGCCGATCGTCCTGTTGTCGATTTCGAACCTGTTCATGACGCTGGCCTGGTACGGCCACCTGAAGTTCAAGGCAGCGCCCCTGCTGCTCGTCATCTTCGTCAGCTGGGGCATCGCCTTTCTCGAATACTGTCTTGCCGTCCCCGCCAACCGCTGGGGGCACAGCGTGTATTCTGCGGCTGAACTGAAAACGATCCAGGAGGTGATCACCCTGATCGTCTTCGCGGGATTTTCGGTTTGGGTTCTGAAGGAGCCGCTCGGCTGGAACCACGCAATCGGGTTCGGCCTGATCGCGCTCGGCGCCTGGTTCATCTTCCAGGGCAAAAGCTAGTCTGGCAGGTGGAAAGCTGCCGGCGAAGCCTCATGGCTTCGCCAGCCCCCGTCCGATTACTCGGTGATTTCTTTTTCGACTTCTTTGGCGACTTCTTCGACGGCTTCGCCGCCAGCCTGGACGTCTTTGCCCACGCCTTTGACAGTGTTGCAGGCGGCGAGGGTCGGGATCAGAGCGACGGCGAGAAGAACGGCTGCGAATTTTTTCATGTATCAATCTCCTGCTTGGTTGATACGGAGGAGAATGACCTTGCACTTGAGACAGGGCAAGAGATCAGATTTGGAATCACGAGGCCTCTGTTGCCAAAATGTCTCAGTGTGTTCCGGGGTGCAGGACCAGTTTTCAAGCACGCCGACTCCCTGCTAAGAAGCGCGGCATGAAAACAGCTGTTATCGTCTTTCCGGGCTCGAACTGCGACCGCGATGCGCATGACGCATTGGCCAGGCTCACCGGCAAGCCACCTGCGATGGTCTGGCACAAGGACGGGGTGATCCCTGAAGGCACTGACCTCGTGATGGTGCCCGGCGGTTTTTCCTATGGCGATTACCTGCGCTGCGGTGCGATGGCCGGCAACTCGCCGATCATTTCCCAGCTCAAGGCCCATGCCGAGCGCGGCGGCTATGTGCTCGGCGTGTGTAACGGCTTCCAGATCCTGACCGAGACGGGCCTGCTGCCTGGTGCGCTTGTCCGCAATGCGTCCCTTCATTTCGTCTGCCGGCCGCAGAAGCTGAAGGTGGAAAGCGCAAATACCGCCTTCACGAGCGCCTATACCGGCGGCAGCGAGATCGTGATCCCGATCGCGCACGCGGAAGGCAACTACTACGCCGACGCGGCTATGCTGGACCGGCTCGAAGGCGATGGCCGCGTGGCGTTCCGCTATGCCGCAGGCGAGAACCCGAATGGCGCAGCCCGGGATATCGCCGGCGTCCTCTCAGAGAATGGCCGCGTGCTCGGCATGATGCCCCACCCCGAACGCGCGATTGGCGGCGCCGAATGCGGGGCGGATGGTACCCGCTTGTTTGAAAGCCTGATGGCAGCGGCGTGATGAGATCGGGGGCCGGCCTTCTCACCCTGATCCTTGTCCTCGTCTCGCCGGCTTGCTCCAGATCTTCCGACAGTCTCCCAACAGATTCGGGACCTGAGGCTTCGGTCGCAGTGCCCGCCGCTGCGGATGACTTCGAATTCACGGAAGAGGAAGAAAGCGTTGGACGCGGCGAAGCGATTGCCGAGACCGCCTGCGCTGGTTGCCACGCGCTTGGCGCTGCAGATGAAAGCCCGCATCCCGATGCGCCGCCGCTGCGCCTTCTGAGCCAGACCATCGATCTCGACACGCTCGAAGCGCGCTTCGCGGACGGCAGCATCAGTGACCATCCCGACATGCCCGACTGGCAGTTTGAACAAATCGACGCCGCCGGTCTCGTCGACTACCTGAAATCCGTGCAGTCAGGCCCCGCAGAGTAAGCCTGTTCTGGACGCCCCAAGAGCGTTCGTTTACGTCTTGATCCATGACCCAACGCGACCTCATCGAGCGCCTGCCCAAGGCTGAACTTCACCTGCACATCGAGGGCAGTTTCGAGCCCGAGCTGATGATGCAGCTGGCCGCCCGCAACAGGATCGACCTGCGCTTCAAGACGCTGGACGAGGCGAAGGCCGCCTATGATTTCTCGAACTTGCAGGAATTCCTCGACCTCTACTACGAGGGCATGCAGTTGCTGCGCACCGAGGAAGATTTCCACGACCTCACCTGGGCCTACCTCCAGCGCGCGGCGGCCGACAATGTTCGCCATGTCGAGATGTTCTTCGACCCGCAGGCGCATACGGCGCGCGGCGTGCCGTTCGGCGTCGTCACCGAAGGCATCCTCGCAGCGCTGAAACGCGGGGAAAAGGAACTCGGCGTCACCAGCTACCTGATCCTCAGTTTCCTTCGGCACCTCTCTGAAGAAGACGGCTTTGCGTTGCTGAAGGAATCCGAGGGCTGGCACGACAAGTTCGTGGGCGTCGGCCTCGATTCCTCGGAAATGGGGCATCCGCCGTTGAAGTTCGAGCGCCTGTATAAGCGGTGCCGCGACATGGGCTTCAAGCTGTGCATGCACGCCGGCGAGGAAGGCCCCCCCCAATACGTGCGCGAAGCGCTGATCGACATCGGCGTCGACCGGATCGACCACGGGAACCGGTCGATGGAAGACCCTGCACTGATCCAGATCCTGAAGGACACCCAGACGCCGCTGACCAACTGCCCCCTGTCGAACCTGTCGCTTTGCGTGATCAAGGACCTGAAGGACAGCCCGGTAAAGGCGCAGCTCGAGGCGGGCCTGATGGTGACGGTGAACTCCGACGACCCGGCCTATTTCGGTGGCTATATCGGCCGCAATTACGAGAAGACCGCCGAGGCGCTGGGTCTGTCGGACGCCCAGATCGTGACGCTCGCCCGCAACAGCTTCACCGCGAGCTTCCTGCCGGAGGCGGCAAAAGCGAAACACAGCGCCGCTGTGGACGCGGCGGCCGGCTGACCAGATCACAGATTGAGGCTGGAACGCCGGCCTCCGGCAGGCTAGAGGCCAGAAATGACCGATGCACGCCAGCAAGACCTCCTGAACACCGCCTCCCGCCTGCGCGAACTGGGGCGTGTGCCGGAAGCCATCGCCGCCTACCGCGCATTGCTGGCGGCCTATCCCGACCTGCCGGACAGCTGGTACAATCTCGGCTATCTCTGCCGCCAGGCGGGCCTCGCGAGCGATGCGATGGCAGCCTATGATGAAGCCCTGAAGCGCGGCATCCAGGGCGCCGAGGAAGTCTACCTCAACCGGGCTGCACTGTATTCCGACGCAATGGCGAGGCCAGCAGACGCCAAGGCCGACCTTGAAAAGGCCATTGCCCTCAACCCCGCCTACCTGCCCGCCTACCTGAACCTCGGCAACCTGCAAGAGGATCTCGGCGACCGGGAAGGCGCCAAAGCCGCCTATCTTCGCGCGATCGAACTGAAGCCGAACAATGCCATCGCCCTGTCCCGGCTGGCCGGGCTCGGGCGAGCAACTTCCCCTGATGACCCGATGATCCTCAGGATCAAGGCTGCGCTGGGTTCGGGCATGCTGCTGCCGGCCGACAGGGCCTTGCTGCTGTTCGCGTTGGGCCGCCTGCTAGATAGCTGCGGCGCATTTGGGGCGGCGGCCGAAAGTTTTGCAGCCGCAAATGGCGGCGCGCGAATCGCGGCGAGCGGTAACGTGGCGCCCTATAGCGGGCCTGACGAACTGGTGCGCGCGGATCGTTTCGCTGCAGCCTTTTCAACGCCTAACGCGCGGATGGGCGGCCTGTTGCAGCCGTCGCCGCAGCCTGTCTTCATTCTGGGGATGTTCCGCTCGGGATCGACCCTGCTCGAACAGATCCTGGGTTCGCATTCGCAGATCACGGCGGGCGGTGAACTGGAGATGGTGCCGCGCATTGCACGTGGCCTTGGATGGGATCCCGCAGCCATTGCCGCGGCGCCCGCTGACACCATTGAGGAGTATGCCCGCGCATACCTGCAGCGCACCCGGACCTTGTACCCCGCAGCCTCGGTCGTGACCGACAAACGCCCTGACAATTTCTGGTTTGTCGGGCTCATCAAACGGATGTTCCCAGGCGCCAGGATTCTGAACACGGTCCGCCATCCGCTGGATACGCTGGTGTCGGTCTGGACGCAGTATCTCAGTTCATCCCTCGCCTACGGTTATTCGCCGGTGGCGCATTGGGAGCGTCTCTATCCGGGCGATATCCTTTCGGTTCAATATGAGCAGCTTGTGAAAAATCCGGAACCGGAAATCAGGCGCGTTCTGTCATTCCTGAACCTGCCTTTTGAACCCGCCTGCCTGGAGTTCCATCAATCAACAAGAGCGGTAAGGACCGCCAGTGTCTGGCAGGTCCGCGAACCGCTTCACGACCGGTCAATCGGGCGCTGGAAGAACTACGAACAGTACTTCAGGTCCCTGCCGCCGCATCCGGCGCTGAGCGCCCTGCTCGCGATTGAATCAGCAGGCAAATCGAACTAGCGCAGTCGACACCCAATTGCCGGACCCCATCCATGACTGACACGACCGCGATTCTCGCCCATCTCACCGCCGAACAGGACGCCAGTTCCGGCGTGGAACATGGCATCAAGGCCGATGAGTGGGAGCGCCTCGTCTCGCGCCTCGGCCGCATGCCCAACCTCGTCGAACTCGGCATCTATTCCGTGATGTGGAGCGAACACTGCTCCTACAAATCCTCCCGCCGCCACCTCGCAAAGTTCCCGACCAAAGGCCCGCGAGTCATCCAGGGCCCGGGCGAGAACGCCGGCGTCATCGACATCGGCGATGGCCAGGCCGCCATCTTCAAGATGGAGAGCCACAACCACCCGTCTTACATCGAGCCCTACCAGGGCGCCGCGACCGGCGTCGGCGGCATTTTGCGCGACGTCTTCACGATGGGCGCGCGCCCGATCGCGCTGGTCAATGCGCTGCGCTTCGGCGACCCCAGCCACCCGAAAACGCGCCAGCTCGTCTCCGGCGTCGTCGCCGGCATCGGCGGCTATGGCAACTGCGTGGGCGTGCCGACGGTCGCGGGCGAGACGCAGTTCGACGAAGGCTATAACGGCAACATTCTCGTCAACGCGATGGCCGTCGGCCTCGCCGATCAGGACAAGATCTTCTACGCGCGCGGCGCCCTGCCCGGCTTGCCAATCCTCTACGTCGGTTCGAAAACGGGCCGCGACGGCATCCACGGCGCCACGATGGCCTCGGCTGAGTTTACCGAAGGCGAAGAAGACAACCGCCCGACCGTACAGGTCGGTGATCCGTTCACGGAGAAGCTGCTGATCGAGGCCTGCCTTGAACTGATGGCGACCGACGCGATCCAGTCGATCCAGGACATGGGTGCTGCAGGCCTCACCTCCTCCTCCGTCGAGATGGCGGACAAGGGCGGCGTCGGCATCGAGATGAACCTCGACGCGGTGCCGCAGCGCGAGACTGGCATGACCGCCTACGAGATCATGCTGTCCGAAAGCCAGGAACGCATGCTGATGATCCTGAAGCCCGGCAAAGAAGCACAGGCAAAAGCGATCTTCGACAAGTGGGACCTCGACGCCGAAGTCATCGGCATCACGACGACCACGGGTCGCCTCGTACTGAAACAGTTCGGGCAAGTGGTCTGCGACATCCCGGTCGCACCGCTCGGCGAAGACGCGCCGAACTACGACCGTCCGTGGACGGAACCGAAAAAGCGCGCCGCCTTTGACGTTACGAAGTTTCCGGAGCCAAAAGACTATGGCGCGGTGCTGCTGAAGCTGATGTCGACGCCGGACATGGCCTCCAAGCGCTGGGTCTGGGAACAGTACGACCGGCACGTCATGGGCGATACGCTCGACAGCTCCCAGTCCGGCGGCGACGCAGCCATCGTGCGCGTCCACGGCACCAACAAGGCGCTGGCGATCTGTTCCGACTGTAACCCGCACTATGTGGCCGCCGACCCTTACGAAGGCGGCAAGCAGGTCGTGGCGGAAGCCTACCGCAACCTCTCCGCCGTCGGCGCGCTCCCTATCGCGATCACCGACAATCTGAACTTCGGCAATCCCGAGAAGCCCGCCACGATGGGCTATATCGTGAAGTCCATCGAAGGCATGGCGGAAGCCTGCCGCGTCCTGGATTTCCCGGTCGTCTCCGGTAACGTATCGCTCTACAACGAGACCGACGGCAAGGCGATCCCGCCGACCCCCGTGGTCGGCGGCGTGGGCCTGATCGAAGACCTGTCGAAGACCGCCACGCTGAAAGGCGCGCAGGACGGCGACGCGCTTATCCTGATCGGCGAAGCGCCGGGCCATCTCGGCGCCTCCCTCTATGCGCGCGTCTGGCTCGGCCTGAAGGGCGACGATCTCGGCCCGCCGCCAACGGTAGACCTTGAGTCCGAAAAGAAGAATGGCGGCTTCATCCGCAGCCTGATCAATGCCGGCCTCGTCAATGCCGTGCACGATGTCAGCGATGGCGGCATCGCCTGCGCGGCGGCCGAGATGGCGCTCGCCTCCGGTATCGGCGTTCGCCTCGTCGGCAACCGCGAGCCGGACGACAAGCGCGATGAAGCCTGTCTTTTCGGCGAAGCGTCAGCGCTTTATCTCGTCGCTGTCAGCGAAGCACAACTCAAGAAATGGGATTCCCGCGGGTTTATGCCGGGACGCCTCGGCGTGTTCGGCGGCGACGCAGTGGTGCTGGAAACCGGCTGGGGCAAGGAGGCCCCGGAGTTTGCAGTGAAGCTCGCCGACCTCCGCGCCGCCCACGAAGGCTGGATGCCGGCATACATGAACGCCGTCGGATAAGGAAACGCCCTCTCCCGGTAAACGGGAGAGGGCGCTATCGCCGGCTATAAGTTCCGGGTACGGATCAGAACTTCCAGCCGACACCCAGCATGGCACCGCTGGTATCGGTACTGTCGAACGAGTAGTAGGTGTAGTCGCCCTTGAGGTAGAGGTTGTCGGTGAGGCCGTACTGCAGGCCGGCGCCGAAGGCCGGACCATCAGCCGAGTCTTCCACGTTGATGTTGAGGCCGCCCGGCGTCTCAAGCGACGCATCGAGGTCGACATAGGCATAGCCAGCCCGCGCATAGGCGCCGAGACGCTCCGTGAGCGGAAGCTCTGCCTTGCCGTAGAGGCCAACAAGATAGTTGAGCCCCAGATCACCTGACGCCGCGATCACGTCACCGAGATCGCCGTCATTGTTGTCGTCGAAGTTGAACTCGTCTTCGTCGGTATTGAAGTCGAAATCACCATCCTGGATGCCGGTGGCCAGTTCGGACTCGATGCTGAAGTACGGGTTCAGCTTCACGCCGGCCCGTGCGGCAATGCCGTTGGTATCCACGCCGCTGTCGGCGCCGTCCGGCTTGATATCGAAATACTGGTACCCGCCTTCAAGATAGAAGCCGGTATCCTGGGCATGGGCGGAAGCAGCCAGGGCGGTGGCGGCCGTGGCGATGAGAAGGGTTCGGAACATGGGTTCTCCTTTAAGGAACGCAACTGAAGTTCAGTGCCTGCCATTCGGGCAAGACAACCAAGTAACGGGCACCCCGGCGCGTTGGTTCCGGCTCAAATGTGCGCATACGGAGCCTGTTGCCGAGAGGCCACAGTTCATAAAGCCAGCGTTAACTGAGATTCCGGAAAACCCTGTGAATACAAACGAAAGCGGCGAGCGTTCCAGCCCGCCGCCCCGAAGATTTATCCGTTTCCGGATTATTGCACCCGGTACATCAGGCCGGAACGAGATAGTCCCGCTTGCCGATCTGCACGCCCTGCGTGCGCAGGAGGCCGTAAGCCATCGCCGCATGGAAATGCAGGTTGGTCAGGATGAAGCCGGAGAGGTATTGCTCGCCCGTCATCGGCATCGTCGCCTGCCCCATCGGAATCTGCAGCGTGGTCTTGGCGGTCGCATCGATCGCCGCGTCGTCGATAGCGTTGACGTAGTCGATCGCCTTCTGGCAGCGCGCGATCAGCTCCGCAAAGGTCTGCTCGGTGTCCGGGAAGTTCGGCATCTCTTTCCCCGCGAGACGGGCGGCGCCCCGGGCGGCCGTGTCACAAGCGACCTGCACCTGCCGCGGCAGGGCAAACATGTCCGGATAGAGGCGCTGGGAAAGCAGCGCGCTCTCCTCGCATTTCAGCGTGGCGGCATAGGCCTCGCCCTTCGCGAGAATGCCCTTGAGGGCGCCGAGCGTCTGGTTGGTGGCAGATTTGAGCTGGTAAGAGACCGAGGTCATTCAGGCGTTCCTTCTGGTTGATCGGGTTCGGCCGGCGGGCGGCGTAGGGCGTATATCTGGGGAAGCTGTGCGTCCGCCGCCAGTGCGACAGAGACCAGCGTGTCGGCGGCGCGGACGTAGAAGTCCGGGGTGATGGCGGCGAAGTCGTCCGAGGGTTGGTGGTAGCCCGGATGGTCTTCCACCCCGAAATAGAGGTGCGGGATCCCGGCGGCATAGAAGACCGCATGATCAGACTGGGTCGTCCAGTCGTTCGGCCCGTCCTCCGGCCGGTCGTGGCCCATCAGCAGCTTGACCGGCGCCGTCTCCGCCACACCTGCAATAAGGTCCACGAGCTCCGGCGTGTGGAAGGTCCCCGAAGCATAGAGTTCGCCCTTGTCCGAGCGGCTCACCATGTCGAGGTTGATGTTGAGCGCGGCGCGGGAGAAGTCGATCTGCTTGCTCCGCATCAGCGCGCGGGCGCCGAGGAAGCCAACCTCCTCCCCGTCCAGCGCAACAAAAAGGATATCGTGCTTCGGCGGCTGGCGCACGAAATAGTCGGCCATCGCAACCAGCGCCGCAGAACCGGACGCGTTGTCATCGGCGCCGTTGTAGATCTGCCCCTCGCGGATACCGAGATGATCGAAGTGCGCGGTGACGATGATCATGGGGCCGGCGCCAGGCGTCTCGCCGGGCACCCAGCCGATCAGGTTGGCACCGGGGCCGGGATTGTCGAGCCCCTCGCGCGGAATGATCGCCACCGGCTGTTCCCAGCCGCTGTCCAGGTAGGGCGTCAGGCCGATATCCTCGAAGCGCTTGCGGATGAAGCCGCGCGCGGCCTCGTTGCCGGGGGTGCCGGCGCCGCGGCCTTCGAGTGCGTCAGAGGCCAGCACATCGACCAGATGCAGCATCGGCCCGGCACCCACATAGACCGGCTTGTAGGTGACCCCGGGCAGTTCATCTTCCTTGAGGCCCTGTGACAGCAGGAACCAGCCAAGCAGGATTGCCGCGAAGCCGAGGAGCGCCGCGAGGGCAAAGGCACGTTTTGAGGTCAAGGAGGGCTCCGGCGCTCGAGTCGCGATGCTTGACCCTAGCCCGTCTGGGCGCCATCTGCCTAGCCAAAGCCTTGAAAGGACACGTCACATGGGCATGAGCGAAGACACGCTGATGAAATTCCTGCGCGAGGGGTTCCCGGACGCCGAAATCACGCTGACCGACCTCGCAGGCGACAACAACCACTGGCAAGCCGAGATCGTCAGCGCGCAGTTCGCGGGCGTCCCCCGCGTGCGCCAGCACCAGATGGTCTACGACGCCCTGCAGGGTCATATGGGCGGGGTGTTGCACGCCCTGGCCCTGAAAACACGGGCACCCTAGGCGCCCGCCAGATTGACGCAGCGGCCGGTTCGCTGTCAGGTGCGGCAAACTCCAAGGGAGGGCTCCCCACCATGTCGAATCTGATGAAATCGGTCAGCGCCGCTGCGCTCGGCCTCCTGCTGGTCTCCTGCACCCCGTACCAGGACCGGGTAGACCCAGCAGCCATCGCCGCCGAAGAAATGGCGATCGAGGCGCGCACCTTCATCTCCAAGGTCGAAACCGAACTGGCCGCGATGAACAAGGAGGCCGCACAGGCTTACTGGAACCAGGCGACCAATATCACGCCGGAAACCAATGCCGCCGCTGCCGAGGCAGGCGCGAAAGCCACCAAGCTCGCCGTATCATTCGCCAACGAGTCCAAGAAGTTCGACGTGTCGGTCCTGCCACCGGACCTCGCCCGCAAGATCCGCATCCTGCGCGGCGGCATCACCATCCCCGCTCCTTCGCGTGAGGGCGCAGCCGAAGAGCTCTCCAAGCTGACGACTGACCTGGACGCCGCCTACGGCACCGGCAAGTTCGAATACCAGGGCAAAATGATCACCCTGGACGAAGCCTCGACGATCATCGAAACCTCGCGCAATCCGGACGTGACGAAAGCCATCTGGGAGGGCTGGCACTCGATTGCACCGCCCATGAAGGATAACTACGCCGCGATGGTCTCGCTCGCCAATGAAGGCGCCCGGGAGCTCGGCTATCCCAGCCTCGACCAGATGTGGCTGTCCGGATACGACATGCCGCCCGAGCAGATGGAAGCCGAAGTCGCGCGCCTCTGGGGCCAGGTCGAACCGCTCTACAAGGAGCTGCACTGCTACACCCGCACCAGGCTGAACCAGAAATACGGCGACGCCGTGCAGCCGGCCACCGGCCCGATCCGGGCAGACCTGCTCGGCAACATGTGGGCGCAGCAATGGTCGAACATCTATGACGTCGTCCAGCCGCCGACGGCGCCCCTGAAGTATGACGTCACCGAGCGCCTCGTTCAGCAGGGCTATACCCCGATCAAGATGGTTGAGACGGCTGAAGCCTTCTTCGTGTCCCTCGGCCTCGACCCGCTGCCGCAGACGTTCTGGGAACGCTCGATGATCGTGCGTCCGGAAGGCAAGGAAGTTCAGTGCCACGCCTCGGCCTGGAACCTCGACGACGAGGAGGATGTCCGCATCAAGATGTGCACGGAGGTGAACTCGGAAGACTTCTACACCGTCCACCACGAACTCGGTCACAACTACTATCAGCGCGCCTACAAGGACCAGGATTTCCTGTTCAAGAACGGCGCGCATGACGGCTTCCACGAAGCCATCGGCGACTTCATCTCGCTGTCGATCACCCCGGAATACTTCAAGCAGATCGGCCTGATCACCGCCGAAGAAATGCCGGCCCCGGAATCCGATACAGCCCTGCTGATGCAGACCGCGCTCGACAAGATCGCGTTCCTGCCCTTCGCCATCTCGGTCGATAGCTGGCGTTGGGGCGTGCTGGCCGGCGAGACCCCGCCGGAGAACTATAACCAGTCCTGGACTGACATCCGCCTGAAGAACCAGGGCATCATCCCGCCCGGCCCGCGCCCGGCCGATGCGTTCGACCCCGGCGCCAAGTACCACATCCCCGGCAACACGCCCTACCTGCGCTACTTCCTCAGCTTCATCATGCAGTTCCAGTTCCACAAGGCCGCCTGCGAGCAGGCCGGCTGGGAAGGCCCGCTGCACCGCTGCTCGATTTACGGGAACAAGGAAGTCGGCGCCCGCTTCAACGAGATGCTGCAAGCCGGCAATTCGCAGCCCTGGCCGGACACGCTGGAGAAGTTCACCGGCACCCGCGAAATGGATGGCAGCGCGATCATCGAGTATTTCGACCCGCTGATCGTCTACCTGAAGGAAGAGAACCAGGGCCAGACCTGCGGCTGGTAAACCCACCCCGGGCGGCGCGCCAACCTTGACGCCGCCCGGCCTCCACCTCACATGTCAGGCAGATCCGGAGCCAAACCATGACCGACCAAGCCACCCTCGACGCCATCGACAAGGCCGTAAAACAGAACGACGTCGTCCTCTTCATGAAGGGCACGCCGACTTTCCCGCAGTGTGGTTTCTCGTCCACCGTGGTGCAAATCCTTGATTACCTTGGTGTCGAATATGTCTCGACCAACGTGCTTGAAAGCGCCGCTGTCCGCGACGGGATCAAGCAATACACCAACTGGCCGACCATTCCGCAGCTCTACGTGAAGGGCGAATTCATCGGCGGCTGCGACATCGTCAAGGAAATGTTCGAGAACGGCGAGTTGAAGGACCTGCTCGCCGAAAAGGGTATCGAGCTGGCCGCGAGCTGATCTGCTGCACGTGACGGGGCGGCTTTCCCGCTGCGCGGTTTCGCGCTAGCAGGGCCGCCATGTCGATCACACCCCCCGCCCTCGCCCCGATCAAACCGGCCAAGACGCCGAAAGTCGGCATTGTTTCGCTCGGCTGCCCGAAGGCACTCGTCGACTCTGAACGCATCATCACTCGCCTGCGCGCCGAGGGCTACCAGATTGCGCCCGACTATGCCGGCGCCGACCTCGTGCTCGTCAACACTTGCGGCTTCCTCGACTCCGCCCGTGACGAAAGCCTCGCCGCCATCGGCGAAGCAATCGAGGCAAACGGCAAGGTGATCGTCACCGGCTGCCTCGGCGCCGAGCCCGAAGTGATCCAGCGCGCCCACCCCAAGGTGCTCGCGGTCACAGGTCCGCACCAGTACGAAGCAGTAATGGACGCGGTGCACACGCACCTGACGCCGCCGCACAATCCACACCTCGACCTCGTGCCCGAAAGCGGCCTGCGCCTTACCCCGCGCCATTACGCCTATCTGAAGATTTCCGAAGGCTGCAACAATCGCTGCTCCTTCTGCATCATCCCGAAGCTGCGCGGCGACCTCGCCTCCCGCCCGATCCATCACGTCCTGATGGAAGCCGAAAAGCTCGTCGCCGCCGGCGTGAAGGAACTCCTCGTCATCAGCCAGGATACCTCCGCCTACGGACTGGACATCAGGTACAAGCCGGAAACCTGGCGCGGCGCCGAATACGAGACGCGCTTCCTGGACCTCGCCAAAGGCCTCGGCAGTCTCGGCGTCTGGACGCGGATGCACTATGTCTATCCGTACCCGCACGTCGACAATGTGATCCCACTGATGGCCGAAGGCCTGATCACACCCTACCTCGACATCCCCTTCCAGCACGCCTCCGCGCCGGTTCTCAAGGCGATGAAGCGGCCGGGCAATCAGGACAAGGTACTGGCCCGCATCGCCAAATGGCGCAGCGACGTGCCGGACCTCGCGATCCGTTCCACTTTTATCGTCGGCTTTCCCGGCGAGACCGAAGAAGACTTCCAGATCCTGCTCGACTTCATCCGCGAGGCGAAGATCGACCGCGCCGGCTGCTTCAAGTACGAGAACGTCGCGCATGCCGAAAGCGGCAAGCTCGCGGGCCATGTGCCCGAAGACGTGAAGGAAGAGCGTTGGCACCGGTTCATGGAAGTGCAGGCCGAAGTGTCCGCCGCACGCGCGGCGGCGCAGGTCGGCAAGAAACTCGATGTGATCATCGACGGCGCTGACGACCAGTCACCCGGCGGATGGATCGGCCGCTCCAAGGCCGACGCGCCGGAAGTCGACGCCGTGGTCTATGTCACCAGCAAGAAAACCCTGCAGTCCGGCGACATCGTCCGCACCAAGATCACCGGCGCGGACGATTACGATCTTTACGGCGAAACCGGATAGCGGCTGAGCCGCGCCCCGGCCTCCTTCGCTTCTGCAATCCGCTGCGCCATCACCTTGTCCATGTTTCCTGAGACCCGCCTCAGCGTCTCGTCATCGGCGAGTTCCGGCCGCCCGCACCCATAGGGCGGCGCAGGCGCATACTCGAGCCCGAGCGTCAGCGCCTTGGCATATCCCTCCCCGGCGATTTCAGCGAGCATCGTGAAAGCAAAGTCGATGCCCGCGGTCACTCCGCCGCCGGTGAAGATGTTCCCGTCACGGACGACCCGTGCCGGATCGGGGATCGCGCCAAACTCGGTCAGCAGGCCGCGCCAGGCCCAGTGACAGGCGGCGCGCTTGCCTTGCAGCAGGCCCGCAGCGCCTAGGATCAGCGATCCGGTGCAGACCGAGGTGATGTATTTCGCGCCCAGCGCTAGTCGGCGCACTTCGGCGACAAACTCTTCGTCCAGCGCGGTTTCGGTGGCGGCCGATCCACCCGGCACGCAGATCAGGTCGCAGCGTTCGATCTCCGACAATTTCCGTGTACGGCCGATCACGAGGCCGCCTTCGGCCTCGATCTCGCCGCCGTCGCGGCTCGCCACGATCGTGGTGGCGCCCGGCAGGCGGGAAAGCACCTGATGCGGACCGGTGAAATCCAGCTGGGTGAGATTGGGATAGATCGCGAAAACGGTGACGAAAGGTGTCTGGCTCATGGCGGCCTCCTTGCTGACAGGTGATTTGTCGCCTAAATGCGGTTTGGCAGAAAGGAAATTCTTCCCATGGTTTCCGCCAAACTCCGAACCCGCGAAATCGGCATGCTCGTGTTCGACGGCTTCCAGCTGCTCGACGCTGCCGGGCCCATCGGCGCGTTCGAAATGCCAGTCCGGGGAATGTCCCCGCCGCCTTACCGGCTGTCGCTCTACTCGCTGGAGGGTGGCCCCGTGCGGGCTTCCTGCGGCCTGTCGATGATGACCGAAGTCCTGCCCCCGGGGCTGAAGCTGGACACGCTGATCGTCTCCGGCGGCGAAGGCACGCGCGAGGCGATGTCGGATGAAGTACTGCTCGAAGCGATCCGCGATCTCTCGCAGCGCACCCGGCGCACCTGCTCGGTCTGCTCAGGCTCTTTCGTCCTCGCGGCGGCCGGCCTGCTGAAAGGACGCAGCGCAACGACCCACTGGCGCCGCTCAGAAACCTTTCGGCGCGCCTTTCCGGATACCAATCTGCAGGCCGACCGCATCTATGTGCGCGACGGCAAGTTCTGGACCTCCGCGGGCATCACCGCCGGAATAGATCTCGCCCTGGCGCTGATCGAGGATGATCTGGGTGAGGAAGTTTCGCGCCGCGCAGCCCGCGAACTGGTCGTGCACCAGCGCCGTGCCGGCGGTCAGTCCCAGTTCTCCGTGATGCAGGACGTGCGCCTCGCATCCGGCCGGTTCGACGAGCTGATCGGCTGGGTACGGACGAATCTCGCGGCCTCTCTGGACGTCGATACGCTGGCAGCCCGCGCCGCCATGAGCCCGCGCAACTTCGCCCGCGTCTTCCGCGCCGAGACCGGCGCAACCCCTGCACGTTTCGTGGAGAAGCTGCGCCTCGAAGCCGCGCGCCAGAGTGTCGAGACCACCACCCTGCCCCTGCAAGCCATTGCGGCGAAGACGGGCTTTGGTGATCCGGAGCGGATGCGCGTCGCCTTCATGCGCGCCTATGGTCAGCCGCCGATGGTGCTGCGCCGTCAGGGCCGCACCAACAGCCCTGTTTGATCACGGGTTTCGGAAATTATCGAAAAACAATGATTGACATATCGTATTTCGATAATCCATAGAGGTTTCACCGCATACGGGAGGACCCCAAATGAACAAGACACTCACCGCCGTCGCCACGATTTCGCTACTGCTGGCGCCTGCCGCGCTCGCTGAAAGCAAATCCTTCTCCGCCTCTGACTTCTCGCGCATCGAAGTCGAAGGCGCGATGAACGTCGTCTACAAAACCGCGCCGCAGACGTCCGTGAAGGTCGAAACCAGTGGCGGCGATTTCTCCGATGCCAGGATCGAGAATGACGGGGACACGCTCGTCGTCTCCCGCGTCAGCGCCGGCAAGAAAGGCGGCTTCTTCTCCTGGGGTAGCCGCTCGCTCAGCGTCTCGGACGACGGCAAGACCGTGAAGGTCAACGGCAAGAAGAAACCGGTCTATACTGTCTACGTCACCGGCCCGGACCTCGAAGGCGTGAAAGCCTCGGAGTCGTCGCGCTTTGAATCGGCCACGATCAAGGCTTCCACGTTTGAAGCGAGCGCCTCTTCCAGCGCCGCGGTCACGCTGGCCGGCACCGCGACGTCGGCGTCGCTGTCCGCCTCGTCCTCGGGCGAAGTGGAGGCAGCCGGGTTTGCCGTCGGTACACTGAACGTTTCAGCCTCATCGAGCGGTGACGCGGACGTGCTGGTAACCGGTACCGGCGAGACCTCGATCAGCGCATCGTCCTCGGGCGACGTCACGCTCAACTCCGCCGCAGCGGCAACCTTCGATGTCAGCGCGTCGTCAGGCGCCAATGTCGAGCTTTCAGGCAGCTGCAACGCCATGACCGTGTCGGCCTCTTCCGGCGCAGATGTGGAAGCCGGTGACCTGCGTTGCGCCAGCGTCACGGTCAGCGCCTCGAGCGGCGCCGATGTGGACGCCTTCGCAACGGGCGCAGCCACGGCCAAGGCGTCGAGCGGCGCGGATGTGACGATCGCCGGCAAGCCGGCCACTCAGGACGGATCGAAATCCAGCGGCGGCTCAGTCAGCTTCACCGGCTAGCCGAAATCAAAGGACTCGGGCTTCAGGCCCGGGTCCTTCCATTTGAGATCCATCCCCTCCAGCGCGCCGCGAACCACCCGGGCGATGGCGGCATTGCGCCGGGTGCGGCTGTCCGACGGGATGATGTACCAGGGCGCATGGCGGGTGGAGCAGCGCTGCACCGCGAGCTGGTAGGCCGCCATGAATTCCGGCCACCGGGCCCGGTCATCGAGATCGACCGGATTGAATTTCCAGAGCTTGTGCTGCTCCGCGAGGCGTTCCTTCAGCCGGATCCCCTGCTCCTCGTAGCCGACATTCAGCATGAATTTGAGGACGACCGTTCCGTTCTCGCTGAGGTGTTTTTCGAACGCGTTGATCTGCTCGTAGCGCTTCTCGACCTCGTTGAGCGGCGCAAATTCTCGCACGCGCACCACCAGAACGTCTTCATAGTGGGATCGGTCGAAGATGCCGACATTTCCCCGGCGGGGCACTGCGTTGTGGACGCGCCAGAGATAGTCGCGTGCGAGTTCCTCACTGCTGGGCGCCTTGAAGGCTTTCACTTCCATGCCGAGCGGGGTCGTGTCCGAGAACACCGCCTTGATCGTGCCGGACTTTCCCGCCGTGTCCATGCCCTGGAGGATCACCAGCAGGGAGCGCTTGCCTTCGGCGTAGAGCATGTCCTTCAGCTCGTTGATGACGGCGGCGTCCTTTTTGAGGCTGGTCTCCGCTTCCGCCTTGTCCGGGAACACATCCCGGCCGGAGGTGTCGCGCACCGACAGGTCAAACGGCTTGCCGGGTGTGGCGATCAGCGCCTTGCGGACGGCAGCGATCGAGGGAATGGCCATGGCTCAGGATCCAAAATGAAAAGGCCGCACCAGTCTGGCGCGGCCTTTCCGAAACTTCAAGGAATTCAAGTACCTTACGAAGAGTAGAATTCGACCACCTGGGCCGGTTCCATCTTCACCGGGTACGGCACATCCGACAGGACCGGAATGCGCTTGAACTCGGCGGTCATCGCTTTCGGATCGACTTCCACATAGTCCGGAATGTCGCGCTCGGCGCTGCCCAGGGCTTCGAGGACGAGGGCGAGGTTGCGCGACTTCTCGCGAACCTGCACGACGTCACCGGCCTTCAGGCGGGCGGAGCCGATGTTGCAGCGCTTGCCGTTCACGGTGACGTGGCCGTGGTTGACGAACTGGCGGGCGGCAAAGATCGTCGGGACGAACTTGGCGCGATAGACGATGGTGTCGAGACGCGACTCGAGGATGCCGATAAGGTTCTCGGCCGAGTTGCCCTTCATGCGGGCTGCATCTTCGTAGATTTTCGAGAACTGCTTCTCGGTGATGTCGCCGTAGTAGCCCTTCAGCTTCTGCTTCGCCATCAGCTGCATGCCAAAGTCGGAGACCTTGTTGCGGCGGTTCTGGCCGTGCTGGCCCGGCTTGTAGGCGCGTTTGTTGAAGGGAGACTTGGGGCGGCCCCAGATGTTTTCACCGACGCGACGGTCGATCTTGTACTTCGCGCTATGGCGACGTGACATGGCAGTACCTCAATTTTCAGCGCGGGCCGGTGGGCTCAGCTCGTTCGAGCCCACGATTACAACGGCGGCACCGCACCACCCCGTCATGAAGTTGCGGGTAAAACACCAATCTGATGCTCGCGTCAAGCGCAGCGGCTGCTAGTGTGGGGGCATAAACAGGGAGGAATACATGGGACAGGTAAACGGTAAAATTGCAATAGTTACAGGCGCTTCCAGCGGAATCGGGCGCGCAGCGGCGATTGCGCTCGCCCGCGAGGGGGCCAAAGTCATGGCCACGGATGTTGATGAGGCGGGCCTGAAAGAGACCCAGGCCCTCATTTCCAAGGCCGGGGGGACGGTTGCCGTCGCCAAACAGGACGTCATCGACGAGAAGCGCTGGGACGCCATTTTCGCTGAAACGACGAGCCTGTTCGGCACGCCCAATGTGCTGGTCAACAATGCCGGGATCGCGATTGCCGGGGCCTTGATGGACTATTCTCTGGCCGACTGGCAGCGCCAGATGGCGGTCAACACCGACTCGGTATTCCTCGGCACCCGCGCCGCGATGCGGGCGATGAAGACCGGCGGCGGGTCGATCATCAACCTGTCCTCGGTAGCGGGCCTGCGCGGCTCGCCGGGGGTTGCGGCCTATTGCGCCTCAAAGGGGGCGGTGCGGCTGTTCACCAAGGCGGCAGCCGTCGAGTGCGCCGCGCTGGGGCTGAAGATCCGCGTGAACTCGGTCCACCCCGGCATCATCGACACGCCGATCTGGCAGAAGGAAATCACCCGCGTCACCGAGACGATGACGGCAGAGCAGGTCGGCGCGCTGACGGCGCATTCGGGTGGCAATTCGCTGGACCCCAACATCGTAGCGCTCGGCGGCACGCCGATGGGCCGCGCGGGCCGGCCGGAGGAAGTGGCCGAGCTGATCCTGTTCCTCGCGTCGGATGCCTCGAGCTTCACGACCGGGCAGGAACATGTCGTCGATGGCGGCCTGACGGCGCGGTAGCGCGCGGGGGTTTTTGCCTGAAAGTTTCCTGAGTGATCATGCACGGAGTATAACTCCGTGCACTGAGGTGTGGCGGAAGGATTCGGGAAGTATTTCGCAAGCGCTTGAGGGTGCTGGATTTTATTTTCCGGGAGGGGCGGATTTTGTAGGCGCAAGGGCGGCGGTCTGCCCCCGCCAGAGCGCGCCAAAGCCCTGCAGGGCGTGCACTCCGGATGCTGATTTCTTCTCAGTCTTTCTCATTCATTCTCATTTTTTACCACCTGGTGCCGGTTTGATATCGGCCAGATACCGCTCATCCCCGCGAAGGCGGGGATGAGCGGTTTAGAGAATTCCCCCAAAGCAAAAGGCCGCCTCCTTTCGGAAGCGGCCTTTGTGTTTTGGGCTGCAGGGCAGCTTACTTCTTGATTTCCGACACGACGCCGGCGCCGA
>LNFC01000005.1 GCA_001464545.1 Acidobacteria bacterium Ga0077551 | reverse complement strand
GGGCTGACCCAAGGCAAAGCCTTCCAGCGCAGGTTCGTCCACTGGGCCGCGGCAGAGTTCGCTTGGCCGGGCTGGGAAGAAGATAAGCTCTTCCTCGTCAGCAAGGCGCTGAACGAATACGACTTCCCGCCGCTCGAGGGGCTGCATTTCGCGCTTCTGAAGCTAAAACTTATCCGGCACGAAAAGCTGACCTGCAGGCTGACAAAAGCGGGCAGGGCGATGGTGGGGGCGCCCGGCGATCTTTTTAACGAGATCGCGCCCTTCTACCTGTTCCAGGTCGATCACGCCGCGTCGTCGCGGCTGCCTGAACCGCCACTCGAAAACTGGAGCCTTTACCTCAACCTGCTGCACGTCGAAGCGGCGCGCGGCGTGACTGGTGGCGCTCTGCGCGAAGCGCTCTTTGACCTGCCAGATCCGGCAGGAGCGTATGACCGGGTTTCTGGCATGATCTGGAACCAGGTCCTGCGGCCGCTTTGCAGGGTCGGCCTCCTAGAGGAGACCGCGACCAGTGAGCACGCGCATTTTGAAGACAGGCGATATGTCACCACGCCTCTCTGGGCGAAGGCCTTCGAGAACACACCCGCATGTGCCCAGCTCTCGGTTCTGGCAGCTCACCGGTTACGGCGAGATCATCCTGTTTAGGAGCCGACACCTATTGCGCCGCTCCGGTGCTGAGCGTCTTGGCGGCTCAGTCTTGCGGGAGGATGTTCGATTGGAAAGCGGTTGAAAAATTTCAGGCGACCGCGATTGGGTCGATGCTTCGAATCTGGATTCACGTTAGGAAAAGAAGAGTCGAAAATCATCCTACGAAATTCCCTACAAATATCCCTACAAATCCAAAATCGCTGGCCTTTAAAACCTAGTAAAATATAGAATTTAAATTTTCGATGGAGCGCTTCGCCCGCTCCAGAAGAACCCTCGAAATTGCAGAATGGTGCGAGCTCAGATCGAGCCGCCTGCGCTACCTGAACTGTGTAAGCGTTCGAGACTTCAAAGGCCACGTGGCGTCGAGGACATTCGAAGCGAAGGTGGCGCAACGCCGTTGAAGCCAGAGGCCAGCTTGTCACTGAGTCTGCCGGAATGTTCAAATCACTCGTTGTTGCCTTAATCGGCACCGGCATCGCGTTTGCCGCGCCGCCGGCTTTTAAGGCCTGAACTGAGACAGTTCATAAACTGACAACGCGCGGGAGCCGGCTTATGGACGGAGCAGGGCAGCCGCCGCGTGTTTCGCTTGACGATATGTTACCGGTGTCATTACTCTTGGAGAAGAGGCTGGCAAGGCCGCGGCAACCGGGAGGCGAGACATGGCGCAGGCGCGGGTCAGATCCGGTCAACGTGTGCGAATCCTGCTCTGCGCGGGGGCTGCCTGGCTCGCCACTGGTGTTCCCGCATTGGCCGACCGGCTGGCCCTCGACGGATTTGAGGACGCAATCCACCACTGGCAGATGAAGCGCGGCGAAGATTATGCGCGCCATGATCCCTCGGACACGCGTGCGATCGCCGACAATATCCTTCTTCTGCAGCGGTCGCATGGGGGCTGGGTTCAGAACCGGGATCCGTTGCAGGTCATGGGCCCGCTGGAGGTCGCCGAACTGATGGCCGAGAAAGGCGAGGCGGCCGGCAGCTTCGACAACCGGAACGTCTTTACACAGATCGAATACCTGATGGGCGCGTTCGCCGAGACAGGCGACGCGCGCTACCTGGACGGCGCCGAGCGCGGCCTCGCCTACCTTCTCGCCCACCAGTTCGGGACGTGTGGCGGCTGGCCGCATACGGTGCCTGCGGCCAGTGATTACCAGTCGCGCCTGACCGTTGCGGACGAGGTGTTTTCCGGGCCGCTGATCCTGTTTCGCCGGATCGCCGAGGCAAAGCCGCCGTTCGATGCCTTCGATGCAGAGACGCGCGCCCAGGCGGCCGCTGCCCTGGCGCGCGGCGACGCGTGCCTGTTACGTCTCCAGGTTCGCCAGGGTGAGACGCTTGCCGGTTGGGCCGGTCAGTATGATCCGGAGACGCTGGCGCCGATGGGGGGGCGTAGCTTTGAGTTGCCCGGCCTCGTCTCGCAGGAAACGGTCGCAATCGTGAAGTACCTGATGTCGATCAAAGATCCGTCCCCGGAGGTCATTGAAAGTATACAAGGCGCGGCGGGATGGCTGCGCACGGTGCAGATTGACGGAATGCGTCTGGAGACGGTCCAGCTGGAAGCGGAAGCATCCTACGAGTACCACAACGCAAAAACAGACCGGCGGCTGACGTCCGATCCCGAGGCGCCGCCGCTCTGGGCTCGGTTCTACGATCTCGAGGACAACTCGGTCGTGCTCGCGAACCGTGACGGGGTGCGGGTCGAGCGTTACGACCAGATCCTTCCGGAGCGCCGCACTGGCTATAGCTGGTACGGAAACTGGGCAGGAAGCCTGCTCGCAAAGGACTATCCGAAATGGCAATGCCGCGTGCTGGGCGTGCGTGAGGATGGTAGCGCTTGTCCCTGAACCGGCGCTCCTTCCTGGCGGCGTCTGCCGCTTTGCCTTTTGCCGGCAAGGCGTTTGCGTGCGTTGGAGACCCGGTTGTCCTGACATCACATGGACCTGTGCGCGGCCTCGCCAAAAATGGCATCAACGTGTTCCGGGGCGTGCGATACGGCGCCGACGCGGCACACACCCGGTTTGCGAAACCTGCGCCGCCTGCTCCGTGGGCGGATATACTTCCTGCGACCGGCTATGGCGCCTCAGCGCCTCAGAAAGGCGGCGATGCGGACCAGTCGGAAGATTGCCTTTTCCTGAATGTCTGGACGCCCGGCCTCGGGGACGGCGCGCAGCGCCCGGTCATGGTGTACATCCATGGCGGGGCTTACAATTCCGGTTCAGGCTCCGACGCGCTCTACGATGGCGCACATCTGGCGGCCAAGGGCGATGTGGTGGTGATCACCGTCAACCACCGGCTCAATGCATTTGGCTATCTCTACCTTGAACCGGTCGTGCCGGGCGTGTTTCCGGATTCCGGAAATGCCGGGCAGTGGGACCTTGTGCTGGCGCTGCGGTGGGTGCGCGACAATGCGTGGGCTTTCGGGGGAGACGCCTCACGCGTGATGGTGTTCGGCCAATCGGGCGGCGGCGCAAAGATTGCGACCCTGATGGCCTCGCCCGCGGCGGCCGGACTTTTTCATTCCGCTGCGACGATGAGCGGGCAGCAGGTGACGGCGTCCGGCCCGCAGAATGCGGCGCGGCGGACTGAAGCCTTCCTGGAGGCCTTGAAGATCGACCCAATGCAGGCGGGCGCGATTGCGAAACTGCCGGCGGCTGCGATCGTCGAAGCGCTGGGGACGCGCGATCCGCTGGATGAAGCGCAACCAGTATACTTCGGTCCTGTGCTCGACGAGCGCATGCTGACGCGCCACCCTTTCTGGCCGGATGCGCCGCCGCAGTCTGCGCGCATCCCGATGATCCTTGGTAATACGCTGGACGAGACCCGCACGCTGATCGGACGGCGGGAGCCGGAGATGTTCACGCTGAACTGGGAGGCGCTGCCCGGCGCGCTGGCGCGGCATATGCGGACGGACATTGATCCCGGCACGGTGGTAGCGGCCTACCGGGCCGCCTATCCGGACCTCACGCCAAGTCAGATATTCTTCGCAGCAACGACTGCAGGCCGTTCCTGGCGCGGTCAGGTCGAAGAGGCAGATGCCCGCGCCCGGCAAGAGGCGCCGACCTGGGTCTACAGGTTTGACCTGCCGTGGACCGAAGACGGGGGAAAATGGGGCGCTCCGCATACGGTGGATATCGGATATGCATTCGGAAATCTGGACTGTGTTGGCGCGATGCCGGGCGAAGCTGAGGCGGCGCGGCGCGTGAGCAATGAGCTCAGCGGCGCGTTCATCTCGCTGGCCCGCAGCGGTTCGCCGGAACACGCCGGGCTTAAGCAATGGCCGCAATACCGGATGCCGATGCGGGAGACGATGATCTTCGGCGCCGAAACGCGCGCGGAGAGAGACCCGCGCGGCGTGGAGCGGGCGCTGTTTGCGAAGGTGCCGTTTATCCAATGGGGCAGCTGATCAACTTGTACAACAACGGAGCGATGTAATGAACCTGGGCTTATCTGGACTGGCCGCAGCAGCGGCGCTGACAATGACGGCCTGTGCGACACCTGCCGCGCCCGCGGTTGTCATCACGGACCTTTCGTCAGATGACCTGCCTGGCAATGTGCGCGCGCTCGCGGAAGGCGCGGCGGAGGGCTTTTTGGTCAGCGAAGCCCAGAAAAAAGTGCGCGAAGGCCGGATCTACTATGACGTAGAGGGCAGCCTGCCGGACGGCAGCGAGATCGAGTTTGATATCTTGATGACTGTGCAGGGACCGGAGATTGTCGAGATACAACGCGACATGCCGTGGGCAGAAGTTCCCGCCAGCGTGCGTGCGGCGGCTGAGGCTTCGGCGCCGGGCATGCTTCCAGCGCGCGTGATTGAAAGCCGCCAGCCGGACGGCGCAGTCATCTATGAGCTGTTCGCCCCGGGCGCGCCGGCCGACCCGGCGATGGAAGTATCGCTGATGGGCGGCGCCGCAGCGGTGCTTGCCGAACGCTGGCCGCACTGACGATCGTCCTATAAAAATGCCGCCGGTTCGGGGGCGAACCGGCGGCTGGGGACAGACTTGAAATGCAGACGGCGGAGGGAGGGGGCCGGCCGCCGGTCTGCCTTGTTCAAGCCTCAGTAGCGATAACGAACACCGACGACGAACTCGCGGCCCGTGTGCTCGTAGTTCAGGCTGTTCTGACGCTGGCTGTTGATCCAGCGCTCATCGTACACGTCCGTCAGGTTGATGGCTTCGAACGTCAGTTCGAGCTTCTCGGAAAGCTCATAAGAGGCCGAGAAATCGAGGTTCAGCGTCGCCGCCTTGCCTTCCACATCGTTGCCGCTCGCGGCGGGTACCGTCGTCAGATACTCGTCCCGCCAGCTGCTCGAGATGCGGGCTTCGAACGGGCCACGTTCATAGTACAGGGTAGCTGACATGGAGGACGGAGACTGGCCGATCAGGGATTCGGTCACCGTCGCGCCGGTCGTCGGGTTGATGATATAGTCGAACTCCGAGCTGATCGCCGTGTAGTTGACCAGGCCGCCGAAACCCTGAAGCGGCTCCGGGATGAAGTCGAAGTTGAAAGGCGTCTGCACAGTGAACTCGATTCCGTCCAGCACGCCGCCGGGCGTGTTCACAAAGTTCGTGACGGTGAAGACGTCGTCTGGTGTGACGCCGACCGGAAGCAGCGAGTTCGGGAATCCGGATTGCGAGTAGGGGATCGTCCGTACAAGGCGCTGTGTGAAGCTTTCGATATTCTTGCGGAAGAGAGCGACCGAGAAGAGTGCCTCGTCATAGGGGTACCATTCGAGGGACAGGTCGATGTTGTTGGAGCGAATGGGCTCAAGAAAAGGGTTGCCCGAGGTAAGCGAAAAGCCCGGAGGGCTGACATCGATTGTGCCACCCGGCGTGAGGGACGCAAGGCTCGGGCGTGCGATTGTCTTCGCGGCTGCAATGCGCAGCAGAACATTCTCGGCTGGCTCAAGAACGATGTTCATTGCCGGAAGGGTATCTTCGTACTTGAAGTTTGCCTCCACGGGCGAACCGCTGAGGATGCCGACCGAGGTAAGGTCCGTCTCAACGTATCGTACACCGACGTTTCCGCGCACCGGGATGTACCCGAGGTCGGCTCGCCAATCGAGCTGGACATAGCCGCCCGTGGACTTCTCGATGGCGCTGCGTGTTTCACCCGGGAAGGCAGTCTGCCGGAAATCACCGAAAGTGTTGACGCAGTTGCAATCAAAATCGATCAGGGCGTTGAGGGCGTTGAGATCCGGGATGACCCAGCTGGTCGGTGTTCCGGCTGGGATATCCATGCCATTGCCGAAGTTGGTCAGCAGCGTCGTGTAGGCCGAAAGCGGGATGCCTTGGGCGTTGAGTTGGGCAATCGTTGCCGCGGTCACGGCTTCCGACGTGCGCCATTCCTTCACATCGAAGCCGAACTCCTTGTAGGACGCGCCGCCGCTGAGCGTGAACATGTCGTTGACGTCCCAGGCCAGATCGAGGCGACCGGTTTCATAGGAGTTCACGGTCTTGTTCGGACGCTGGCGGATGATCGACGCATCGCCGGCTGCCGTACTCGACGAGAAGACGTAGTTGGCCGGGTTGGTGACGTCGAACGCATAGTTGAAAGCCGGCAGGTTCGGATCGGTATAGTCGTAGGAGTAGCCGTCGACATCATAGCGCTCAAGCGAGATGGTGGTCTGCTGAGGGTTGGTGCCAATCGCACGCGAGACGCCGGCAAGGCCGGACAGGCGGAGGTTGTCTGCGAGTTCGGATTCGAAGTTGACCGAGTTCTGGAAGAACTCCGTCGCCAGGACGTCGATCCGCTGCTCGGTGCGGATGTCCACATCGTTGAAAGTGCCCTGCACGAGCGTGGCGTTGTCATCGACGACACCAGAGACGAGGTCGACGCTGCGAAGACCCTGAACGCCGGTTTCGCGTGCGAACGAGATGGCCTCGAGGAATTCCTCCGTGCGCGTCTGGTCGAGCTGAGCGTAGAGGGAGTCCACGGTGATCTCCGTGCCTTCCCAAGGCTCAACCTGGAAAGCGCCCGTGATGCCAAGGCGTTCGCGGTCATAACCAATCCGGCCGTAGCGCGGAATGCGCGGGTGCGCGCCGCCTGCGGCGGCGACACGTGCCGCAGCTCCGGTGAGGACGTTGCCGTTGGCATCCGTCACAGTGCCGACCGATTGGTAGCAGCGCGTCGTGTTGACGAAGTTGGGGCCTACGCAGCCATCATCGGACGGGACGCGGAAGCGAAGCGAGCTTGAGCCCTCTTCAAACGTGTTGCGGGTCGAGTAGGCGACCGAGAGCAAGGCCCCCACGCGGTCATCGAACCAACGATCCGAGATCAGCGCGGTGAAGCGCGGGTCGGTGTTTTCCGAGAGGTCGTTGTAGGAAGCCTGCGCACCTGTGGCGAAGGTGAATCCATCATAGTCGAAGGGTTTGGCCGAACGCAGCTGGACGGTCGCACCGAGCGAGCCTTCATCCGTTTCGGCTTCCTGGGACTTGGCGATCTTCACGCTGGTGAACAGGTCTGCAGCGAAGACGTTGAAGTCGAACTGGCGGTTGCGGTTGGCGCGGCCGTCGCGGCCACCGGTTGTGGCAAGCGCTTCCATACCGTTGATCTGAACACGGACGAAATCGGAAGAAAGGCCGCGTACGTTGATCGAACGGCCTTCGCCGCCGTCGCGGTCGATCTGCACGCCGGGGACGCGCTGGAGCGCTTCGGCGAGGTTGAGGTCCGGGAAGTCGCCGATGTCTTCGGCGCTGATCGCATCGACGATACCGGTCTCGTTCCGCTTGACCGAAATGGCCTGCTGCAAGCTCTGGCGGAAGCCGGTGACGACGACGGTCTCCTGTCGGCTCTCATCTTCGGCCGGAACGTCTGTTTCCTGAGCCGTTGCGCCACCTGCGATCAGGCTGACTGCAGCAGCGCCCATGAGCAGACGGAAATTGAAACTGGTGTCCTTGAAACGCATTTTGCTCTCCTCCCAGGATTGAGCGTTTGTCATCCGGCGGCTGCCTACAAGGGAAGCCACTCATTATGTCACCGGTAGCATAAATAGAAATGCTACCGGTAGCAATTGTTAATCTTTCCGCCCTGTCATCTTCTTTTTACATTCCTGATCAGTGTTGCAGAAAGGTCGCCCCGGCTCAGGCCGGTTTGGATTGGGCTTGATTGGTTGGCGCCAAGGCAGCGCGGCACTCAATTGCCGGTAGGCCTGCCATTTCGATTTTGGCAGACTGGCCCGCCCGGATGGGGTGGACCCCTGTAACGGCGCCGGTCGTCACCTGCATGCCGCGGCGAAGGGGCTGCCCGTTGCGGGCACAGATCTCGAGAACAGCCCGGAAAGACTCCATCGGGCCACCGGGAACGGCCGAGGCATCGGCAGCGCCCACCTCAACGCCGTCTATGAGGGTGCGCAGGCGCCAGTCTGACGGGGAAGCCGAGCGCCAATCCTTGATCTGGCTGCCGAGGATCAGGCCGTTGTTGTTGCCAAAATCCGAAATGGTCACCAAGGGGCCGTGATCATTGATTTCCGCAAACGGGCTGGACGCGATTTCGACACCAACCCTTGTTATTCCAGCGATTTCTGTGGCCTCAGCGATCGTCCAGTCGAGCTTGCCTGCTGGAGTATCCGCCGCCACCTCGATGACGATCTCACCTTCGACGGCTCCGAAGCCGCCCTGGAAAATGAACACGGAGTCTGCCATTTCGCCCGCGCGAATGAGCTGGCGGGAAAAGATGGGACCTGCGAGCCGGTCGGTTCCGTACTGGGTATCGAAGGGAGCGTTGATCCGGCCAACTTTCCAGCCGGCTACCCTGTCCGGCCAAAGGCTTATGGCTTGAGACTGGACCGCGTAGGCTTCGGAGAGGGAGGCAGGCAGAGCGCCCGGATAGACTGGAATAGAACGCCCCGCGAGACGCGCCCCTGCGAGGTGTGTATCCGCCATTCTATACCGTCCCTTGTGGCGGCGGGCCTGGAAATGGCTAGCCGGCATTATTGCTTTTGCCGCGCCTGTTGCTGGACAGGTTTGGAAACCGGTGTCATGATCTTGCGAAACGGGGGCCTGTCAATCGATTTTTCGAAGACTGGCCCCAGAAAAAAGTCTCTAAGCCTTTGAGGGAGGATCACATGACGAAGCAACTTTACCGGGTGCTAGCCGCCTGCGCCGCAGTGATTTTCCTGCCCGTGTCCGGCTGTGCCACCCCCACTGCGCCAACCTTGGAAAATGCAGGAGCACGCTCTGTATCCTATGCGCCGCCGCCGGCCGGACCGGTCTGGTTTTTTCCGGATATTGACTGGCAGGCGATCACGGATGGCGGCCGCGGGGGCGAGATCGTGCGGGTCACCACGCTGGACAATGACGGACCTGGAAGCCTGCGAGAAGCCATCGCAAAAGAAGGCGCGCGGATCGTCGTGTTTGAAGTGGGCGGCGTGATCGATCTGCAGAAACAGACGATCTCGATCAACAATCCGGACATCACGATTGCGGGACAGACGGCCCCTTCGCCGGGCATCACGCTGATTCGCGGCGGCATTGATGTGAAGACCAACGACGTGATCATCCAGCACCTGCGAATCCGGCCGGGCGATAGTGGCGAGGCGCGCGCATCGGGCTTTGCCGAAGACGCCATTTCGACCGCGAGCGCGCATAATCTGATCGTCGATCACTGCTCCTTCACCTGGGCAGTGGACGAGAACCTCTCGGCTTCCGGTCCGCGCTTCACCGGGACAACGCCGGAAGAGTGGCGCGCCGGCACATCGCGCAACATCCTCTACAGCCACAACCTGATCGCCGAGGGGCTCGCAGATTCAACGCATCCGAAGTTCGAGCACTCGAAAGGCTCGCTGATCCACGACAATATCAGCGGCATCCTGATCTACGGTAATCTGTATGCGCACAATTATGAGCGCAATCCGCTGTTCAAGGGCGGCGTGCAGGGGCAGATCGTCAACAACTTCATTTATGATCCCGGCCAGCGCGCCGTACACTATAACTTGCAGGCGCTGGAATGGGGCGCGGTGCCGTTCCAGACCGGCAAGATGGACCTGATCGGCAACGTGCTGCGCGGCGGGCTCTCGACGGCGAAGGATCTGCCGCTGGTCATGCTGGGCGGAGACGGTGACCTGGCACTCTATTCGCGGGACAACATTGCCGTGGACTGGAAAGGCGACCCCCTGCCGGAGCGGGGCTACTACACGACCGGCCGCGCCCGGATCGTAGATGCGTCCGAAAGCATGCCGCTTCCAACCGGCCTGCCGGTGCTTGCGCCGGAAGACGTGGAGCTGTTCGTGCTGAAGAATGCCGGCGCCCGGCCGTGGGACCGGGATGGGCATGACGTGCGCGTGCTGGCGAACGCAGCCGAAGGGCGGGGCGAGATCATTGATAGCCAGTCGCGCGTTGGAGGGTATCCCGTGATGGCGCCGAGCTTCCGGGCGTTTGATCCGGCGATCTGGGACCTTGAAACGATGCTGCCCAAGGCGCCCGAGGCACTGGATGCCAGCCAGAAGGGCCGGGGCACCTGACGCTCGCCTGAAGCGGGGTTGAACTTGCCAAAGCCCGGTCTCCGCGCGAGACAGGCGATTGGCAAGTTTTCCCGCTGCATCAAGGGCCTGTTGTGACCGATCTTCCCGATTCCGAACAAGAAGCAGAAGTTGCCGACGCGCTGCGCGAAGCCGCCGCGTTCCGGCTGACGGGCCGCGCAACGATCAACGACATCGCGCGCATAGCAAAGGTGTCGAAAAAGACGGTGTCTCGGGTCATCAATGAGAGTCCGCTTGTCAAGCCGCGTACCCGGCACCTGGTGAAGTCCATCATCGCGGAACTCGGGTTCACGCCGGACCCGCAGGCCCGCGCCCTGGCGCTGCGCCGGTCATTCCTCGTCGGCCTCGTGTACGACAACCCAAGCCCGCAATACGTCGTCAACATGCAGCGCGGCATTCTCGACGGGCTTGAGGAGACGGATTTCCAGCTGGTGCTGCGCCCCGTGAACCGCGGCGACGCCAATTACTGGCACCGGCTGCGCACCTTCATCCAGCAGCACAAGCCTTTCGGCCTGATCCTGCCGCCCTCGGTGTCGGAGGATGAAGAACTGATCGACATGCTGCGCGAGCATGGAGTGGATTATGTCCGGATTGCTTCGGTCGAGCTCGATACGCCGGCCCGGATGATCCGCACACATGACGCGGAAGGCGCGGCGCAGGCGGCGCGGCACCTTTGCGCGCTCGGCCATGTCGATATCGCCCACATTCAGGGCCCGGAGACGTTCCGATCGGCGCATGAGCGGCGGAGCGGGTTTGTGCGGGGGCTCGCCGAATCGGGCCGCACCCTGCCAGCCGACATGATCGCGGAGGCGGGGTACACGTTCGACTCGGGGCTGCAGGCGATGGAGCGTCTGATCTATGCCAAGCGCCGGCCGACGGCTGTGTTTGCCGGGAACGACGAGATGGCGACCGGCGCCTATGTCGCTGTTCGCAAGGCGGGGCTGCGTATCCCGGAAGACATCTCGATTGTCGGCTTTGACGACACCCCCATAGCGGGGCGGCTCTGGCCGGCGCTGACAACCGTGCGCCTGCCGATTCGCGAGATGGGGGCGGCCGCCGCCAAACTGCTCCTCGATCAGGCAGCCGGAAATCCACCGGCCGAGATCATCAGCTTTTCGCCCGAGATCGTCGTGCGGGAGTCTGCCGCGGCGCCGCCGAAAGCCGGCTGATACAAAATGGGGCGGGAACGCCGCTTGCGGAGCGCTATTCCTGTTGATATGACACCGGTTACCAAATTCAAGAAACAGCAGGGAACGCAAATGTTCGAGAAAACCTTTCACGCCACCCATCCGGACATGATGGAAGGGGCCTCGAATGACGACCTGCGTGCCCGCTATATCGTCTCCGGCCTGTTTGAGGCCGAAGCCGTGAAACTGAACTATTCGCACAACGAGCGGATGGTGATCGGCGGCGCGATGCCGGTGAAGGGCAAGGTGGCGCTGCCGGATCAGGCCGAGCCCGCCTCGGCGGCCGGCAAGCCTTTCCTGGAGCGGCGCGAACTGGGCATCGTCAATGTTGGCGCGGGCGCCGGTGTCGTGACCGTGGACGGAACATCCTACGACATGGCGCCGCGCGACGGGCTGTATGTGCCGATGGGCTCGAAGGTGGAGTTTGCCTCCAGCGATCCGGCGTCGCCCGCGAAGTATTACCTCGTCTCGACGCCTGCCCATGTGCGCTATGAAACCGTGAAGCTGTCGGTCGAGAAGGCGGTGCCGCTGGAGCGCGGATCGCTCGCGGAGAGCAACAAGCGGGTGATCTATCAGTACATCGTGCCGGCGACGGCCAAGTCCTGCCAGTTGCTCCTTGGTCTGACGATCCTGGAGACGGGCTCGGTCTGGAACACGATGCCGCCGCATCTGCATGACCGGCGCTCGGAAGTGTATTTCTACTTCGGCATGGGCGACAATGACCGTGTGTTCCACTTCATGGGCGAGCCGGACAAGGCGCGCCATCTGGTGATGAACAATGACGAGGCGGTGATCTCGCCGCCCTGGTCGATCCACATGGGTTCGGGCACCAAGAGCTATGCCTTCATCTGGGCGATGGGCGGGGAGAACCTCGACTATACCGACATGAATGTGCTCGATATCTGCCAGCTGAAATAGGGGCAGGCGATGGCGTCGGCATTTGATCTCACCGGCAAGGTGGCACTGGTCACCGGGGCGAATACCGGGCTTGGGCAGGGGCTTGCTGTGGGGCTCGCCGCCGCGGGCGCGGACATTGTGGCCGCCGGCCGCTCAACACCAGCCGAGACCGAAGCGGCGGTGAAGGCGCAGGGGCGCAAATTCGCGTTCGTTCCGGCGGATTTCTCGAAGCCTGCCAGCGTGGGAGACGTCGCTGCGAAAGCGGAGTCCGCCTTCGGGCCGGTCAACATCCTCGTCAACAATGCAGGCACGATCAAGCGCAACGATGCGCTCGATTTTACGGAGTCCGACTGGGACGAGGTGATGGATGTGAACCTGAAATCCGTGTTCTTCCTGTCGCAGGCGGTAGCGCGCAGCATGGTGTCGTCCGGCGAAGGCGGCAAGATCATCAACATTGCGTCCATGCTTTCTTTTCAGGGAGGCATAAGGGTCGCGAGCTATACGTCGTCCAAGAGCGGAATCGCGGGGCTGACCAAGCTTCTCGCCAATGAATGGGCGAAACATGGTATCAACGTGAACGCCATCGCGCCGGGCTATTTCGCAACCAACAATACGGATGCTCTGCGGGCGGACGAAAAACGCAATACGGAAATTCTCGGACGTATTCCTGCGGGCCGATGGGGCCAGCCTTCGGATCTCGCGGGCGCGGCCGTGTTCCTCGCTTCCGGCGCATCGGACTATGTGCACGGAACCATCGTCGCCGTAGACGGCGGTTGGCTCGCACGATAACTCTGGGCCGGGGAGGCTCCATCATGGCGCGTGTCATCTGCTTCGGCGAACTTCTGCTGCGCCTGACGGCACCGGGCAGCGAGCGCCTGCTGCAATCGCACGCACTCGAAGTTTGCGTCGGCGGCGCTGAGGCCAACGTTGCTGTCTCGCTGGCCAACTTCGGACATGATGTAAACTTCGCAAGCGTCGTGGCGGACAATCCGCTCGGCTCGGCTGCGCTTGGCGAACTGCGCCGGCACAATGTGAACACGAGCGCCGTGCTTCGGGCGCCTCAGCGGATGGGGCTTTACTTCCTGGAGCCAGGCGCCGTGCGGCGGCCATCCGGCATAACCTATGACCGGGCGGGATCTGCTTTTGCGGAAGCGGCACCCGACGCAATTGATTGGACGGAAATCCTTCCGGGAGCGGACGTCTTCCATGTTTCGGGCGTGACGCCTGCCATCGGGCAGAAAGGTGCAGACGCCGCGATCCGCGCCGTCAAAGCTGCGAATGCAGCAGCCGTGCCGGTGTCGTTCGACGGCAACTACCGCGCCTTGCTGTGGCAGGCATGGGACGGTGATGGCCCGGCGATCCTTCGGGAAATCCTGAGCGCCGCGACATACGCCTTCATCAATGAACGCGACATTGCCCTCATCCTGAAATCCCGCTTCGAAAGCCGGGAAGGCGCTTTCGAGGCAGCCTTCGCGGCGTTTCCGCGCCTGCAGGCTATTGCCTGCACCACGCGCCAGCAGTCCTCCGTGGATGACCAGGCGATTGCCGGCGAACTCGTCACCCGCGTCAAGCGCTGGGTTTCGCCCGTGCATGAACTCCCGGGTGTGATCGACCGGATCGGCGGCGGGGACGCCTTCGCGGCGGGGGCTCTGCACGGCTTCATCACGGGACGCGACGAGCAGTACACCATCGATTTTGCCGTCGTTGCGGGCGCGCTCAAGCATTCCATTCCGGGTGATTTCAACCGCGTCTCGCGAAGCGAAGTCGAAGCCGCCATGGTTGGCGGCAGCCTTGACGTGAGACGCTGAGCCGGCCCACAGAATATGTATTGACACCGGTTACCATACCGGGAGTATGGCGGCATAAGAAGACGATGACACAGCCCCGGTGCGAAATGGCGCCGGAGCGGGGAAGCGAAGATGAGGAACAGCCCCAACACAGGCGCAGGTGGCCCCAGCCGCCGCACCTTGCTGGCTGCCGGAGCGGCCGCCGGCGCGCTCACGGCGTGCGGCCAGCGCGCGGGCAGGGCCTTCCTTTCCTCTGATACGCATCCTTCCGATTACCCCACGGTGCAGGCCGTCGATGAGATGGCGCGCCTCCTCCGTGAGCGGACGAATGGCCGGCTGGACGTCAAGACCTATTCGGGCGGCCAGTTGGGCTCGGAGCGGGACACGCTGGAGATTACCGTGTTCGGCGGTCTCGACATGAACCGCGTCAACCTAGCTCCGCTCAACTCCATCGAACCTATGACGACCATCCCGGCGCTGCCGTTCCTGTTCCGCTCCAATGCCCATATGCGCCGCGCGCTCGACAGTCCGGTTGGCGACGAAATCCTCGCATCCCTCACGCGGCATGGCCTGATCGGCCTCTGCTTCTATGACAGCGGCGACCGCAATTTCTATAACACCAAACGCCCGATCTACACGCCTGCCGACATGAAAGGCCTGAAGATCCGTGTGCCGAACTCTGATCTGTATATCGCGATGATCAGGGCGCTCGGCGCAGACGCAACGCCCATGAGTATCTCGGAAGTCTACCAGTCACTCGTTCAGGGCGTCATCGATGGCGCAGAAAACAACTGGCCATCGTATGAAAGCGGCCGGCATTTCGAAGTCGCGACCTATTACAGCCTGACCCAGCATGTGATTGCCCCGGAAGTGCTCGTCATGTCCGGACGCCGCTGGAACAAGCTGACGGAAGAGGACCGCGCTCTGGTCCGCCAGGCCGCGAAAGACTCCGTGCCGTTCATGCGCACGCTTTGGGATGCGCGCGTCGAAGCGGCCCGCACGAAGTTGATGGCGGTAGGCGTGAAGGTAAACGAGATTTCCGATTCAGCTGCCTTCTCCGCCGCAATGCGTCCGGTCTGGGACAAGTACATCGTGACCGATAGGCAGCGGCGCCTCGTTCAGGAAATCGAAGCCATGGCGGAGGCGGGCTGATGGAACGTCTGTCGAGGTTCACGCACCTAACTGCCGATGTGCTGGTGAAGGTGTCGGCCTTCGGGCTTGTGTTGATGACGGCGATTGTCGGGTGGCAGGTGTTTGGCCGGTACGTGCTGAACTCTACACCCTCCTGGTCGGAGGAAGCGGCGCTGACGCTGATGATCTGGTTCGTGTCGCTCGCGGCCGCCGCCGGCGTCCGTCAGGGTTTCCACATCCGCATCGTTGCCATGGAAGACGCGGTGCCTGCCGGAGTTCGCAAGATCATGCAGCTCGCATCGAACCTGGTGGTGGCTGCGTGCGGCCTCGCGATGCTCGTCTGGGGCGGCGAACTCGTTATTCTCACCTGGGACCACGTGATCCCGTCGCTCGGCATTTCCCGCGGTCTCGCCTATCTCGGGCTGCCGATCTCGGGCGCGCTGATGGCGCTCTATGCCTTCGAGCGCGCGCTTGAAGTCCTGTTTCCCAAAACCCTCAAAGACGAGGCCAGCGCCTGATGGAACTCTTTATCCTGATGGCCGTGCTGTTCGGGCTGCTCGCCCTCGGTGTGCCGGTTGCCTACTCGTTGCTCGGCGCCGCGATTGCGACATTCCTCGCGATGGACATCCCGCTGGTCGTCGTCTTCCAACGTCTCGCGGCGGGCGTTAGCGTGTTCTCACTGATGGCGATCCCGTTCTTCATTTTTGCGGGCGACCTGATGTACCGCTCCGGTATCGCGCAGCGCCTTGTCGAGGTGGCCGAAGCCATGCTGGGTCGTACGCGCGGCGGGCTTGGGCTCGTGAACGTCGGCGCCTCGACCATGTTCGGCGCCGTCTCCGGCTCGGCGATTGCAAGCGCCTCGGCCATGGGCGCGACGCTGATGCCCCTGATGAAGCAGAAGGGCTATGACGCAGACTACGCCGTGAACGTCACGGCAACGGCCGCGATTGTCGGCCTTCTCATTCCGCCCTCGCACAACATGATCATCTATTCTGCGGCCTCCGGCATCGGGGTGCCGATCGGGGACCTGTTCCTGGCGGGCGTTTTCCCTGGCCTTGTGACAGCGGCGATCCTCGCGCTGGTCACCTGGCTGGTTGCAGTCCGGCGAGGCTATCCGCGCGGCGAATTTCCGGGCTGGCGCGCCTTCGCGCGGGCGATCTTCTTCGCAGTGCCCGGCCTGATGGCGGCTGTCATCATCATGGGCGGCATCCTGTCGGGCATCTTCACGGCCACGGAATCCTCCGCCATCGCGGTCATCTACACGATCCTCGTGGGCGCCTTCGTTTATCGCTCGCTGGGCTGGAACCGGTTTGTCGAGGCGGCCATGCAATCCGTCAAGGTAACCGCCATGGTCTTGCTGATCATCGGCGCCGCGACTGCCTTCGGCTACGCCCTCGCCGTGCTCGAAGCGCCAGCGCAACTCGCAGACCTGATCACCTCGATCACGCGCAATCCGCTGCTGATCCTGCTGATCATCAACATCACACTGCTCGTGCTCGGCACTTTCATGGACATGTCGCCGCTGATCGTCATCACGACGCCGATCCTGTTGCCCGTGGTCATGGAAGTGGGCGTGGATCCGGTCCACTTCGGCATCATCATGATGCTGAACCTCGGCATTGGCCTTGTCACGCCGCCCGTCGGCTCGGTTCTGTTCGTCGGCGCGGCGGTAGCAAACCTGCCGGTCGAGAAAGCCGTGAAGACGATATGGCCGTTCTATCTGGCGCTTGTCGTGTCGCTGATGCTGGTCACCTATGTTCCCGCGCTTTCGCTTTCGCTTCCTGCGATGTTCAAATAGCGGAGCGAAGTGATGGAGTTGCCTCGGCGATCGGTGCTCCTCTCGCTTGCCGGTCTGGCGGCCAGCGCCTGCGCCTCGCGGACACAGCCTGTGGCTACTCCGTTCACGGATGAAGAGATTGTTCCGGACGCCGTCATCCCGCTTTGGCCTGAAGGCGTTCCGGGCGGTGTGCCTGCAGGCCTGACGGAACATGTCGTCTACCGGGACAATCCGTTCGGCCGCGTCGACCGCGCGGCGCACGACATCACTTCACCCAGTCTTTCCTTGTTCCGGCCCGCCTCGCCGGATGGCTCGGCGATCCTGATCATTCCTGGCGGCGGGTACAAATGGGTTGTGATCGACAAGGAAGGTTTCGAAGGCGCCCGGCATTTCAGCGGAGGCGGAGCAACTGTATACGTCCTGCGCCACCGCCTCCCACATCAAGGCTGGTCGGCCGGTGCCGAGGCACCTTTGCAGGACGTGCAGCGCGCGGTCCGGGTGATCCGGTCGCGGGCGGGGCGTGACGGGATTGATCCGTCGCGGGTGATGGTCATGGGATTCTCCGCCGGCGGCCATGTCGCGGGCACGCTGGCGACCGGGTTCGACGCGGCCGTTTACCCGCCGGTGGACAGCGCAGACGCTTTATCCGCCCGTCCGGATGCCGCCGCGCTGATCTACCCGGTAGCGACCATGACGCGTCCCTTCGCGCATAAGGGCTCGCGTCTGCACCTGCTCGGCAATGTTCCGACGGACGAAGCAGTCGCGGCCTCGTCATTGGAAAACCGGGTGCGCGCGGACATGCCGCCGGTCTTCCTCATGCACGCGGCGGATGATGCAGCGGTGCCAGTGGAGAATGCGCTCCTGCTGCATGCTTCGCTCAGGGCGAAGGGATGCGCAGTCTCCATGCACCTGTTTGAGACGGGCGGGCACGGGTTCGGTTTGCGAGGCATCGCAGGCACGCCGCTCGAAGCTTGGCCAAGCCTCGTGGTAGCCTGGGGCAGGGCAAAGGGGATTTTCCCTTAGACCACGACTTTGTGGAGGGGGCGGTGATCAAGCCTCAGCCAGATTAAGGATAAAGCGCCGTGCCAAATCGGCTCAGTTAAAGCTAATGCGCAGGGAACTTCGCGGCCAGATTGACGCTTTTTAGCGGTGCGCTTCCTGCAGCGGCGCCTGTTTTACTCCCCGTGAAGTTGTGGTTCACACGCTGTCAGGCGAAGTCTGGCGCACACTTGCACGGAACTTGCAGAAATTCGCGCGGCAGGGCGCCCCAAGGCCGCCCGTACAGTTAAAGGACAATACCCATGCACCTCGAGCGTCGCATCCTGATCACCGGCGGAGCCGGCTTCATCGGTTCATTCCTCTGCGAGCGACTGCTCGAGAGCGGCGCCAACGTGCTGTGCGCCGACAACTTCTTCACCGGCACCCGCACCAATGTCGCGCACCTGCTGAACCACCCGCGCTTCGAACTGATGCGCCACGACGTCTGCTTCCCGCTCTATGTCGAGGTCGACGAGATCTACAACATGGCCTGCCCTGCGAGCCCGATCCACTACCAGTTCGACCCCGTGCAGACGACCAAGACCAGCGTCCACGGCGCCATCAACATGCTCGGCCTTGCCAAGCGCGTGAAGGCGAAGATCCTCCAGGCCTCGACCTCGGAAGTTTACGGCGACCCGGCCGTTCACCCGCAGCCCGAAGAATACTGGGGCAACGTCAACCCGATCGGCCCGCGTTCCTGCTATGACGAAGGCAAGCGCTGCGCCGAGACGCTGTTCTTCGACTATCATCGCCAGCACCAGCTGCGCATCAAAGTCGCGCGCATTTTCAATACTTACGGCCCCAGGATGCACCCCAATGATGGCCGGGTTGTCTCAAACTTTATCGTTCAGGCCCTCAAGGGTGAAGACATCACCCTCTATGGTGACGGCCAGCAGACGCGCAGCTTCTGCTATGTCGACGACCTGGTGCGCGGCCTCATGGGCCTGATGGATTCGCCGGATCACATCACCGGCCCGATCAATATCGGCAATCCGGGCGAGTTCACGATCCGCCAGCTGGCCGAGCAGGTGATCGACCTGACCGGTTCGAAGTCCAAACTCGTCTTCATGCCGCTGCCGCAGGATGATCCGAAACAGCGCCAGCCGAACATCGAGAAGGCCCGGGAAATCCTGGGCTGGGAGCCCAAGGTCCAGCTGCGCGACGGCCTGACCAAGACCATCGCCTATTTCGACGGCATGCTTTC
>LNFC01000004.1 GCA_001464545.1 Acidobacteria bacterium Ga0077551 | reverse complement strand
TTCGACTTGTCCTTGTCCACGCAGGTGACGATGTGGCCGAAATCGGCAAAACAGGCGCCTGACACGAGGCCGACATAGCCCGTTCCGATAATCGCGACCCTCACAAGCAGCTACCACATTTCAGGCCGGAATGCATGCTGTCCACGTGGGGCATCGGCACAGAGATTCCGCAATGGCGTCCGCTTTGCGAATTCGTTCGCGGGCTGAACATTACATACGTTGCGCTTACGATCGTCATTATTTTGAAGCTTTCATGACTTCGCTTCGCTTGACTGTGATCCGCACCTGCCGCGACATCATCGTCAGGAGCACCTGCACTCTTTGCTCATCAGTCTGGGCCTCGAAAATTCCCTTCAGGGAGTCGAAAGCACCTCCGACTAATGTGACGGTGTCGCCACGCTTCAGGTCGTCCCGAAAACCAAGAACACCGCACTCATCAGATGCAAGCTGGAGCTCTTCTACTAGGCCTCTAGGCAAGGGTGTGGGCGAGATTCCGAACTTCACAATTTGCAAGACACCGATCGTGCTGTTGATCGGTCGCCACGCGTCCTGTTCGACATCAAGGTTCACGAACAGGTAGCTTGGGAAGAACGGCGTCAAGTAATCGCCTTTCGACAACCGCCGAGCGGCAGGCGTTCTCATTCTGGGCAGAAAGGTCAGGTAGCCCTGACGTTCCAGATGCAGTTTCGCAAGCTGTTCGCGCCTGGGCTGCGTCTTCACGGCAAACCAAAGTCTGTTCGACCTCGGCAAGTCAAAAACCTGCTGGTTCACGGCCGCTCACTCCATTCGCAATTGTCGAGACCCCACCCTTGCGGTCTGATGACTTTTGTATACTTTCGCCTTTTGCGCATAACAACTCCATCCAGGACACGAAACTGTTTTCCCGGAAAAAACACCGGAATTCGTCGAGTGCCCAATCGTTGGCCAAGCTGCCCGATGCGCGGCAGCCTTGACCCGCTAGCAAGCTCTGGAGGCTCCACGATTGGCACAAAGCCCTCGACTTCGCCTGAAACGGGTAAACGTCGCAGGCGCAAAGCACCTCACGTCCGACCCAGGCGGTATTGAATGGGCAGCTCATGAGGACCGCCGCGCGGCGAGACCTGCCCACGAGCATAGGTATGTACTGAAGGCCTCGACCCGCTCGGCTGCGCCCATGCCGCCAGCCCCGCCAAACGCCGTGATGCAAATGCCAACGTCAGCGTTGCCCAATGACTATTGAGCAGATGACTGACCGATCTCCGGTGAATTCATCCCGGGTAATTTTTATCAATCGCTTTTTTTATCCGGATTACAGCGCCACGGCCCAGATCCTGTCAGATGTTGCCTTTGGTCTCACGCGGCGCGGCCTGTCCGTCTCGGTTATTTCGTCGCGCCTTCTCTATGAGGATCCCCAGGCAAAACTGCGCAGACGTGAGACGATTGAAGGCGTGGATGTGATCCGTATACAAACTACGAGGTTCGGCCGATCAGGTCTTGCCGGGCGGGCTATCGATTACATGACGTTTTACATTTCCTGTCTATTTGCCCTGATAAAGCATGTAAGACGAGGAGATGTTGTCGTGTTTAAGACCGATCCCCCCTTGCTTTCGGTCCCGCTCGGAGTCGCAGCGCGCATGCGCGGCGCTGTCATAGTAAACTGGCTGCAGGACATCTTCCCGGAAACGGCACAGGCCCTCGGCATGAAAATGGCCGGATCACTTCTCGGCAGCATCCTGAAACAGCTCCGAAACAGGTCGCTCCAAAAAGCGGCCATCACTGTCGTGATCGGAAAACGCATGGCTGAGTACGTCGCAGCTTGCGGTGTTGCCCAGGAACGGATCGTCGAAATCCCGAATTTCTGCGACGATAACGCCATTCAGCCGCGGAATTTCCTGAAAAACCCGCTTCGGGCAGCCTGGGGACTCACACACCAGGATTTTGTGCTCGGGTATTCTGGCAACCTAGGAAGGGCGCACGATCTTCGGACAATCCTTGGCGCGGCGGAAGCGCTCAAGGCGTATACCGATATAAAGTTTCTGTTCATTGGCGGCGGTCAATTAAGACAGACACTCGAGGTGGAGGTCAGGGCGCGCGGGCTTGCGTCCGTGATCTTGCAGCCATATCAGCCCCGCGAACAATTGGAGCTTTCGCTCTGCGTACCGGACGTTCATTGGGTTTCGCTTCGACCTCAGCTCGAAGGTTTCATCCTTCCAAGCAAGCTTTACGGAATTGCCGCAGCTGGCCGCCCGGTTCTGATGATCGGGGATCCGCAGGGAGAGATAGGCCGCATAGTCAGCGAGCATGGTATGGGAACAGTCGTGCCCATTGGCGCCGCAGAAACACTAGCGTCCAGGATTCTAAGCTGGAAACGCACGCCGGGACTAATTGATGGAATGGGTCAGCGTGCCAGATCTTATATCGACAATTCTGCTTCCCGCGCTTTGGCGATCGACCGCTGGTTCAAACTGGTTCGCAATCTGATGCCAGCCGCTTGAGTCTTTTGTTCGCTCGACGGTCTACACGAGAGCCATCCCCACGCCTGAACAAACTGGCTCCGCAAAATGCACCAGCTTGTACTTCGTCTTGGGTTTTCGCAACGAATTAGCCGCCGCGAAAGCGGATGGGCAGCCTGCCCGGCCATGCCTATGCCAATGTCCGGCGCCCGGTGATCAGTACACTGAACCTCGCGCACCTCGTGCCGCTGTCGGCGGTCTGGGCGGGCGAGGCGCGCAATGCGCACCTTGGCGCGTCCGCCCTGATCAAGGCGCGCACCGACGGCACGACGCCGTTCCGGCTCAACCTGCATGCCGGCGATGTCGGCCATACGCTGATCGTCGGGCCGACCGGCGCAGGCAAGTCCGTGCTCCTGTCACTCCTCGCCCTGCAATGGACACGCTATCGCGGCGCGCAGGTCTTCATGTTCGACAAGGGCGGCTCCGCAAGAGCGGCCATGCTCGCCATGGGCGGGACCTGGCTCGCCCTCGCCGCCACCTCGCGCCCGGCCCTCCAGCCGCTCAGCGACATCGATACGCCGCGCGGCGCCGCCTTCACGGCCGACTGGCTGGCCGGGCTCTGCCGCGCCGAAGGCCTGGACCTTGAGCCGCGCCACAAGTCGGCGATCTGGGAAGCGGTCCTCGCGCTTGCCGGGGCGCCTGCGGCTGAGCGCACCCTCACCGGCCTCAGCCTCCTCGTCCAGTTGCCCGAGCTCAAGTCTGCGCTCGCTCCCTTCACACTCGAAGGCCCCTATGGCCGCCTGCTCGACGGCGACACGGATGAGCTCGCGTTCAGTCGCCTCGCCTGTTTCGAACTCGAGGCGCTGATGCAGTATCCGGCCGCCACCGGGCCGGTGCTCACCTACCTCTTCCACAAGCTTGACGACCGGTTTGACGGGCGCCCTACCCTCCTCCTCCTCGATGAGGCCTGGCTCTACCTCGACCATCCGGTGTTCGCGCCGCGGATCCGTGACTGGCTGAAGACCCTGCGCAAATGCAATGTCGCCGTCGTCTTTGCAACCCAGTCGCTCGCCGATATCGAACGCGCCTCGATCGCGCCGGCCGTCATCGACGCCTGCCCGGTGCGCATCTTCCTTCCGAACGAACGCGCCCGCGAGCCGGTGCAGGCGGCCACCTATCGCCGGTTCGGCCTGAACGCACGACAGATCGACCTGATCTCCGAGGCGGCCCCGAAACGCGACTATTACTTCACCTCGCCGCTCGGCAACCGGTTGTTCGACCTCGGCCTCGGCCCGGTGGCGCGCGCCTTCTGCGGCGCGTCAACGCCGGAGGACCAGGCAAGGATGACGCGGGTTGCCGAGGCGGGCAGCCCGGACGGCTTTGCCGGCGCCTGGCTGCGCGCGCAGGACCTCAGCTGGGCGGCAGACCTGCTCGGCGCCTGGCCGGGGCCGGAACCCGAAGGATTTCCTGAACAAACAACGGAGATGACGCATGAAGCGTCTTGAAACCTGCCTGACAATCCTCTTCTCCCCGGTCCTCGTCTCGGCGCCCCAGCTCGCGTTCCCGGCCCCGGCCGCCGCGCAGGTCGCTGTCTACGACCCGGCCAACCATGCGCAGAACATCCTGCAGGCGGTCCGCGCCCTGCAGGAGCTCGACAACCAGGTTCGCCAGCTTGCGCACGAGATCGACATGATCGAAAAGATGGCGCGCGACCTCGAAACACTCCCCGTCAACATTGCCCAGGCGATCATCCGTGACCGGATCACCCGGATCGAGGAGATCATCCGCAAGGCCGATGCCATCGGCGTGAGCGTGGACGCGGTCGACGCCGCGTTCGAATCCGACTTTCCGCTCTCTTACGGCGAGACACCGCCGCGCGCCGCAGCCCTCCTCGCCGACGCGAGGGCGAGGTGGGAGGCATCGCGCGCCGCCCACAAGCATGTCCTCCTGATCGCGGCCGAGACGCGCGCCGGCAACGGCGCCGACGCCGACGCCCTGTCAGGCATCATCGCCGAGAGCCAGGGCGCGGCCGGCAACCTCCAGGCCCTGCAGGCGGGCAACCAGATCGGCGCGCTGACCGCGCAGCAGCTGATGCAGGTCGAGGCCCTCCTCGGCGCCAGCGCGCGCGCCGAGGCCCTCGACCGGGCGCGCGAGCTCGCCGAAGCCGAGCGCGGGCGCGCCCGCCTCGACGCCTTCCTCAGGGACTGACCGGCATGGAAGAGATGGACGTCATCGACCGGTTCCTCGAAACCTTCATCACCTATATCGATTCAGGGTTCGGCCTGCTCGCCGGGGACGTGGCTTACCTGACGACCACGCTGATCGCCATCGACATCACGCTCGCCGGCCTGTTCTGGGCGCTCTCGGAAAACAGCGATGTCATCGCCGGCCTCATCCGCAAGGTCCTCTATGTCGGCTTTTTTGCCTACCTGATCGGCAATTTCCAGCTATTGTCCGCCATCCTGTTCGAGAGCTTTGCCGCGCTCGGGATCAAGGCCGGATCCGGCACGCTGACGGCCGAAGACCTCATGCGGCCCGGCTACATTGCCGGTGTCGGGTTCGAGGCGGCGCTGCCGCTGCTCGACGAGGCCGGCAGCCTGCTCGGGCCCATCGCCTTCTTCCACAACTTCGTCCTGATTTCGGTCCTCCTGATTGCCTGGGCGATCATCATTGCCGCCTTCTTCATTCTCGCGGTCCAGCTCTTCATCGCGGTCCTCGAGTTCAAGCTGACGACACTCGCCGGGTTCATCCTCGTGCCCTTCGCGCTCTGGAACAGGACCGCCTTCCTCGCCGAGCGCGTCCTTGGCAATGTCATCACCTCCGGCATGAAGCTGATGGTGCTCGCGATCATCATCGGCATCGGCTCGACCTTGTTTACCGCTGTGACCGACGCGTTCACGGGCGGCGAGGACCTCACGCTCGCGGACGTGATGGGAACCGTGCTGGCCGCCACGGTCTTTCTCTGGATGGGGATATTCGGGCCGGGCATTGCCTCCGGCCTCGTCAGCGGCGCCCCGCAGCTCGGCGCGGGATCTGCCGCCGGCGCGGCCGCTGCCGCGGCGGCGCGCGGCGTGCCGGCGGGCGTGCGCGCAGGCGCCTCGCTCGCCGGCGGCGCGCGCACCGCCTATGATCTCGGCCGGATGGGCTCGGGCGCCAGCGGCTTGCGCGGCGCCGCCGCCGGCATGGGCGCTGCAGCCCTCGCCGGCGCCGGGGTGATCGGGCGCGCAGCCGGCCGGCCGTTCGCCGGCACCGGCGCGGCCTCGCAGGCCGGAAGCCGCGCCGCGTTCGAGGCGACCGGCGGCAGGGGCGCCGGGAGTCCTGAACCTCCGGGGGCGGACGACCGGCCCGCCTGGGCGCGGCGTCTCACGGCCGGCCAGCGCCTTGGCCAGGCGGCAACGCTGGCGGCCCACACGCTGCGTGACGGCGACCGCGCCATGCAAGGCGCGGCGCCCTACCTGAAGCAGAAGGAGGAATAGTCGCAGGCGCCGGTCGGCAAACCTATAGCCCGGCAACCGTGTAATGAGGCGTACCCTTCCAGGTCAGCTTCCAGCTCGCGCCCGGCCGCACATTCTGGATGATGCCGGGATCGAAGGCGACAAAGCAGCGCCCGCCCGGCCGGCGCACGGACGGATAAAGGAGCCCCTGAAATCCCTCGCAGCGAAGCCGGGCTGCATAGGCCTGACCTTCCGGATAGCCGATCTCCGGGTCCGGGTTCAGCGCCGCGTGCTGGGGCATCTCGCCCAGGTCGGGAAACTCGCCAATGAAGTCGGCGAGCAGTTCGACGTAGATTGCTTCGTCTTCGTAGATCCCGACATATCCAAGTTCACGCGTCCGGTGAAACCCGACTTCTTCCGCTGAGGTCAGCACATCATAGCTGCAGTACCAGGCGCCCCGGTCGCCGGCATTGAAGCGGTTGCCGGTCGGACGTGTGTAGGTGAAGGCCGCATTGATGTGGGCGAGGCCGTAGACCTTCAGATCATGCGCCCGGCGCTTGAATACGAGTTCGCGCCGGTCAAGCGCCGGACTGCCTTCGCGCTCGGTGACAAGCCGGGCGCTGGTCTGGCCTTCAAGCTGAGCGAGGATTTCAAGTTCCTCGTCAGTGTCGACCAACCCGCGAAGGACCGGCGGCTTGTGACGGGTTTGCGGGATCAGCCGCACGAGGCCGCGATCATTGAGGGCGGCAAGTTTCAAACGCCGCCCCGCAGGGCGTCGACATAAGTACGTACCCGGATGATCTTCGGCAGTCCGCCGCGGATCATCACATCGACCGGGCGCTCGCCTTCGAATTCCGGTCCTTGGTTGGCCAGCTTCACCCACCCGGCTGCGATCGGCGGATTGAAGTAGAGTTCCAGCGACTTGTAGAGCCCGACGAGCGCGCTCAGCCTCAGCATCTGGTCCTGTGTCAGGTCACCGGCAAATTCAGGCTTCCTGGCGCGTTTCCAGGTCGACTCGGACATGTCTGCGAGCCCCGCAGCCTCTGCAGCCGTCAGCGACCAGGCCTCGGCAATGCGGCTGAAAGCTTTCAAAGCCACCGACTGCACGTCCGGCGCCGAGCGGTTTTGTACCTTCACTTTCATCACAGGCGCTCCTCTGGTGCGGATATAAGGCCATATGGATGCTCTGTAAAGTCCATATGGCCCAAGTGAAGCGTGCCCTGCCCTGATTGGCTGAGGGCGCGAACAATCGCCTCGCCCCCGGACTGACGGGCGCGACAGGACGAACCCGTCATGCCTTTTTACAGGCAGAACCATCCTGCCGGGCGATCTTGCGTGCGGCGCCAGGAGCCGCCTAAACCGTCCTCGCGGCGCAAGGAGACGATGATGCAGCCAACCGATTCGAAAGAGGCAGAGGGCGCGCCCGTGTTCGACCCTCGCAGCCGGCAGGACGTCTACCGCGTCGCCGCCGAAACGATGGACCTCATCAACCGGCATGAGGCGCTGCCCGATCCGGTCTCCTACGCCGTCTGGTTTGCGTTTGCCGCTCGGTCAAACGGCGCCCTGGTCGAGGCCGTCTCGAAGCGGCTCGCAAAATCCGGGACCCTCAGCCCTTTCGAAATCGCAGAGATTTTTGCAGCTTTCCTGGAAGGCGGTTCGGCCTCAGCGCTCAGCCAGACCATCGGGCTGAAGTTCGAGGACAGCCTGACCGCCGTCTCGGAACTGATCGTGGAGGGCTCGAAGAACAATGCCTCGTTCCGGGCGACCCTTGACGCGCTGGGCAAACGCATCCCCGCGGCCGGCTCGGCCGGAGACATCGACGCCATCGTCTCGCGGCTCGTGGTCGAGAACGAAAAAATGTCGCGCGCCATGCAGACCCTCGACAAGGGCCTCGCCGAAAGCAAGGCGCAGATCGAGCGGCTGAACGCCGAACTCGAGGAGATGCAGCAGCTCAGCCTGCGCGACCCCCTGACCGAGGTCGCCAATCGCCGCGCCTTCGACACACGCCTCGCCGAGATGATCCGCGAAGCCAACGCGACCCATTCGGCGTTCTGCCTTGCCATGACCGACATCGACCACTTCAAGCGCGTCAACGATACGCTGGGCCATCACAACGGCGATTTCGTGCTCAAGGGCTTCTCGGCGGTCCTGCAGAAAAACACCAAGGGCAAGGACATGGTGGCCCGTTGCGGCGGCGAAGAATTCGCGATCATCCTGCCGCAGACAAGTATCGTTGCTGCTCACAACCTGATGGTGAAGATCGCCTCCGAAGTGCGCGGAGCGCGGTTCCTGAGCGACAGCGACCATGAAAGGATCGGCAGGATCACCGCCTCGTTCGGTGTGTGCGAATACACGCCGGGGCTGAGCGGCGATGACCTGTTCGAACGGACCGATTCAAGGCTCTACGCCGCCAAGCGATCAGGCCGCGACTGCGTCCGGTCGGACCTGTCGCCCTGACGGCGCCGGCAAGTCGCCGAAGGATCGGCCTCGTCCTACCCCGGGCCTTGCCGGTGCGGGCCTTGTCGCCGCCCGGGCCCTGACCGCCCCGCGCCTGGAAGCCGGCGCGGCCCGGAAATCGCGCGGCGCTCCAGCTTGATCCCCGGACCCGGCATCGTCCGCCCCGGGAGCACGTACCCGCTATTCCCGGACGCCGCTCCAGCCTGCCCCGGATCACCCGGAACTTCACGCTCTTCCATGAGACAATCTGGCCGGCCCTGGTACCGTGCACGGACCGGGCAGCGCTCAGCCAGAAAGCCTGCAGGCGCGTCCGGCAAAGCCGAGGGAAAGGCGATGTGCGTATCCGTACCCGGACGATCTCCAGCAAGGCCGGCGCATTGGCTCCGCACCCTGACAATCGACGTGCGGGCGGAATTCGTCCCCGTGACTGACAGGGCGCAAGGCGGACCCGATTTCCGGGTCATAGCCGGCGGCGCCGAACTGGGCGCGGCCTGGTGCGAGGAGAGCCGGGACGGCGAGACGCCCTACCTGGCGGTCAGGCTTGACGACCCGGCCTTGCCCGCTCCGCTCAGGGCCGCCTTCTTCGAGAACGATGACGGCGCCTCTGGAATCCTTGTCTGGAGCCGGACGAAGGCGGCCTGACGGCCAGGCGCCGCGCCGAGCGTGATCAGGCCGGGCGCTTGATCTCGTTGCCGGAGCCAAGGATCACGACCGCCGGGGCATGCTGGCGCGCTTCGGCGGCGTCGACGCCGCAAAAGGCCGCGATGATCACCGTATCGCCGACCGCAAAGTGGCGGGCGGCGGCGCCGTTGATGCCAATGGTGCGCGAGCCGCGCGGCGCTTCCAGCGCGTAGGTCTGGATCCGGTTGCCATTGGTGACGTTCCAGATATCGACCTGCTCATGCGGCAGGATGCCCGACGCATCCAGCAGGTCCTGGTCGATCGAGACCGAACCTTCGTAATAGAGGTCGCACTGGGTGACGGTGGCCGAGTGCAGCTTGGCCTTCAACATCGTGAGCAACAAGGGAGGACACTCCGGTGTTCGACATGAGCACTTTTGCTCAACGAGAGAATATGGGGTCGCTGCGGCAGTCAGCAAGGGCCTTCTGCCTTGCAAGGCCGGGGCCGTAAAGGCGCGGTATGTAAAGATTTGCGGGGCGCGCGCTCACATTAGCGTGGGATGCGTCCCAGACGCCCCTCGCGCCGCGCCGACTGCAGTGTTAACTATTCGTTATATGCAGCCGTAACGTCGGGGAGGACGAGGATGCGAAACTTCAAGCTTGCCGCCAGAATGCTTTCAGGGGCCGCGATTGCGGCGCTCGCCGCGTGTGCCACAGCGCCCGAAGTGCCGACCTCGTCCGAGCCGGCGCCGATGCCGCCGCCGCCCCCGCCGCCGGTGGCAGAACCGGCCCCGATCGACATCGACCGGAACGCCGGCGGCTATCCGGACGAGTATCTTGAACTCGAGGATCAGTTCGAAAGCCTGCCGCCCACGGGCGCCGGCGCTCCCAGCATCGCGGCGTCGCGCACGGCGTTTCGCGAGGCCAGCCGGTCGGCGACACCGGTGCAGGACTACCTGCCCTATATCGACGTCGCGATCGAACAGGACATCCTGGTGGCGGGCAACGGTCCGGCGCTGCAGGACCGCTATACCCGTATCCAGATCGTGACCCTCGACCCCGACAGCTACGATATCGCCGGTGTCGCCGGTGACGGGCGCAAGTCGAAGAAGGAAACGCGTGACTATGACAAGGAAAGCCGCGGCTGGCTTTCGCGCACGCTGATGGGCTCGCGCAATGTCACACGCACGCTGATTGCCGACTTCGACATTTCCAATCCGGACATCAAGACGACGAAGGCGCTGTTCTCTTCCACCTTCCGCTCCGACAATGCCAAGGGCGAAGCCTGGGCCACGAACGAAAGCATCTCGGTCTACGCGACGCCCTATTTCAAGGTCAGCCCCAACACGATGATCGAGGGCCGGTTCCGGATGCAGCTGTCGGATGAGCGCTCCTCGTCTGCCGGCGCGAATGTGATGAACGCGCTGCAGACGGCCGCGAACCTGATTGCGCCGACCTCGGCGCTGGTGACGTTCTTCAACGCGCCGGCGATGCTGCAGGCCTCCAACTTCCTCAACACGCAGTCGACCTCGCTGTTCGGGCAATCCATCACCGAAGAATCGACGGGCGCGTTCGCCATCAAGTCCTGGACCGCCGACCCGATCCTGATCATCCGCGCCGAGCTGCCGCCGGCAGCGAACATCAAGAACACGCAGAAGAAGGAAGGCATCGGCAAATGGGTGGTCTATCTCGAGCCGCCGATCCCGTCGGTGTTCACCGCCAATACCTTTGGCGGAAATGATGACGCGCCGAACTTCGAGGGCGTAAGCTCGGCCGACATCCTGTCCTTCAATGTCGGCACGGACCTGCGGGTCTACGACTACATCTTCTCGCGCCTCGAACTCAGCGACCAGATCACCAGCCTCAACGAGACGGGCGATGTCGATACGGCGCGGCTGATCTGTTCAAGGATTTCGCGAGGGCTTTCGGCCGTCGGCTTCACGACGTTCGATGCGGCGGCGGGCGTCTGGGCCGCGTCGGAATCCGACCAGTTCACGGCAGCAGCGCGCGCAGCGCTGCAGGCGCCGGATACGTGCAGCGCGATGCAGCTCTGGACGGAAATGACAGAGTAAGGGGACTTGCTTGGCGACCGGGCTGCGCCCTATTGAGGGGCGCGCGTCCTGGGAGCTGAACCGTTTGCAAACCGCCCCCGACTTCTCGGTGCTGATCGTCAACTACAATGGCGGCGCCTATGTGCAGGGCGCCCTCGATTCGCTTAAAGCCCAGACGCACCGGTCGTTCGAGGTGATCCTCCTCGACAATGCCTCGGCGGACGGATCGGTGGACGCGCTGGATACCGCCGGCCTGCCTGCGTTCACCCTGATGCGCGAGGCCGGAAACCACGGCTTTGCGCGCGGCAACAACCTTGCGGCGGCGCAGGCCACCGGCACGTGGCTGGCGCTTCTGAACCCGGACGCCGCCGCGCGGCCGGACTGGCTGGCCGAGGTCCTGGCGGGCACCGCGCGCCATCCCGGCGTCACCAGCTTTGCCTGCACGCAGCTCTGGATGCATGACGAGACGAAACTCGACGGCGCCGGCGACAATTACCTCGTGTTCGGCATTCCCTGGCGCGGCGGATACCACCGTCCGGTTACGGACCTTCCAGCGGAAGGCACCTGTTTCTCACCTTGCGGCGCGAGCGCGGTCTATCACCGCGAAACGTTTGCCGCCGCGGGCGGATTTGACGAGCGATTGTTCTGCTTCTGCGAAGACGTCGACCTCGGATTTCGCCTGCGCCTTGAAGGCGGAGACTGCGTCTTCCTGCCGGACGCCGTCGTCTCGCATGCGGGCGGCGGACTGTCAGAGAAGGTCTCGGGCTTTGCCGTGCGCCATGGCACGCGCAACCGGCTCTGGGTCTACCTCAAGTGCATGCCGATGCCTCTGCTGATCCTCACCCTTCCCGGCCATCTCGCGCTGACGGCGGCCATCCTGCTCCGTGGGCTGATGACCGGCCGGTTTGGAGACGCCATGGCGGGCCTGGTGGAAGCGTTACGCGGCATCGGGCCGGTCTGGGCGGATCGGCAGGTCGTGCAGGCCCACCGGACGGCAAGCCTTGGCACATTGCTGCGCGCGATGGTGTGGAACCCGGCCCGGATGCTGGGCCGGCAGATCGCCGTCCGCACACTCAGCTCACCACAGCACGGTCTGTAAGATGATACCGTCGGTACTGTCACTGAAGCCGAGCCCCGCGCCGCCAGCCTCGTCGGACACGTGCAGCTAAACTGCCGCCCCAGTATACGAAGTAAAAAGAAGGCTTGCCCTGGCGTGCGACGCTTGCAAGGCCCGCGAAAGGCAGGGCGCAGCTGGGTGTAGCAGCGCCGACCCTGACGCGGCCCGACGAGGTGATACGCATGCATTCGATCTCCTCGGTGCGGCCCGCACCGAAAGCCAGGGCGGCGGGAACCTCCGAGTCGCGCAGCTTTTCGTCCACCACGGCGCGCAGGAGGGCGCCTGCACGAGAACGTCCAGCTTCGCGGCGCCTCGTTGAGTGAGACGTGTTTCTGGGCCTGCTTTGGTAGCAGGTAGGGCAAGGTTTCGGCGATTCGTCGAAATGCGCTTCGGGATTTGAGGCGCAGGCAGAGACAAACCCGGCGGCGCAACGGGCCGGGGTTGGCGGTACACCGAAAAACATGACTGCAGCGGTTTCAAAGATTTAACCGCCTTGTTGCACACTGGGACTGTTGCATTAGGCTATCCTTATGCTCCTATAAAAGCAGGTTCTGAGGGCCGGGCCATGACAGGAAACCGCCGCGTGAGTAGATTTTTCGAAACCCATTCTGAAGAGCAGGTGCGCCGTATGGCTGCGCTCGTTCGCACCCTCGCGGAGCGTGAGATCGCCCCCCCCGAAATTGCGCCATCCGCCGGATGGCAGATGGGCAAGCCTGCATCTGACGAAGGCCAGGACCTGCGCGCGCAGCTGTGGGACGCACTCAAGGATTTTCCTGAAACTTGCTTTCCGATCCGCCTGCCCTGGTTGGAGGGCGCTGTGCTGGAGTTCCGCCATGCGAATGAGACCGGCCGCCAGCTCTATGTCAACCGGTCGTTCGATCCGAATGACTTCGCTGTTCTCTCGCAGTTCCTCAAACCTGGCGCCACCTTCGTGGACGTGGGCGCAAATACCGGCGTTTACTCCGTGTACGCCGCGAAGAAGGTCGGACCAGCAGGCCACGTGTTCGCCTTCGAGCCAAGTCGCCGCGAAGCGGCTAGCCTCACCCGCAATGCAGATCTCAACCGCCTGACCAACCTGCGTTGTTTGCAGATGGCCGTGGGCGCCGCTGACGGAACGGCAACGCTCTCGGTGGCCGAGGAAGAGTTCGACGGACACAACTCACTGGGCGGCCTTGCGCTGCAGCGCGTGTTTCCGAACATTCGCTACACGGTGGATGGCGAGAATTTTCACTGGTCGTCCTTTACCGGGCGATTGACGCAGCTTGCTCTCGGACAAGTGAGCCAGCTCGAATTGTTGATCTATTCCGATGCAGCGTTCGATTTTATGCTGGAGGATATTCAGCTTCGCCCGCCCGGGGTTGCCATCGGGCCCTGGCTGCGGATGGACGCGCACGAAAAAGCGGCGGAAATTCCGCATCTGGTGAAATCGGACTTTGCAGGCGCCGCAACTTGCATTTTCGGCGATGCAAAGCTGAAAAACTTCAACGGGGCGCTGCGCATCAGCTCCACCTCAGGCGGCGGAGTGGCCTTCCGCTGGGAAATGGGTCCATCGGTGTCCACGCTTGTGAACGTCATCGGATCGCCCGTCGCGGAGAATGCGTTCGAGCAGTACACGGTCGATGTTGTGCCGCTCGACGCATTGCTCCTGAAGCCCGGTACGCCAAAAGTGGACGTCCTCAAGATTGACGTTGAAGGCTTCGAGATCGAAGTCCTAGAAGGTGCGCGCAAGCTGATCTCGGAACAGCGGCCGCTGATCCTCATCGAAGTCGCAAACGAGTTGCTTGAAGCGAAGAATTCGTCCGCCGCTACAATTGCACACTTCCTGCACGAGAACGGCTACGTGCTGTTTGATGCGGCCATCGGTAAGCCCAGGCTTGTCGATCTCATGGGCGAGCACAGTTCAAACGTGTTTGCCGTGCCGGAGGCGCTCCTCGACCAGATGCTGAAGCTAGGCGGCTTGAAACGTTCGGCGCTGACGGCCGGCCTCGAAACTACGCAATAGCGTCAGCCCCTCAGAAGCGCCTCGTAAGCATCCAGTGCCGCCGGAAGCGCATTGGACGGCGCGCGACGGGGCGCGGCGAGAGCGGCGGCCGCAGACTCCAGGGGCCAATTCGGAATGCCGGACAGGCGCGCTTTCCAGGCTCCCTCTCCGACCGTCAGTATGGGCGCCGTGCACTCAAGGTACTCCCCCAGTTTTCCCGGAAGCGCATCGATGCCCTGCTGGAAAACGATCAAGCCATCGGCGCCAGCCTGAAGCGCGCGCGAAGCCGCGTAAGGAACTTCGCCATGCAGCGTTATTGCCTCGGCCAGCGGCGACAGCGCAAGCTCTGCGCGCTCCATGGCCGTCAACCGGCCCGCAAGATGCAGGCGCGCGGAAGGGACCGAGGAACGCAGCTTTGCAAACGCACCGAGCAGGTCTGCGAACCGGCGCCCTTCATGAGAGAGCGAAAAACTACCCGAGTGAAGCAGATGTGGCCCCGGCGCCTCAAACTTGAAAGGACCAGGCGGCGGCTCGGCAAAATGTCCGATCACGGACGGAGACGACGCGGTGCCGCGCGCCAGCCTCTCCATCTCCGCCGCGAGCGCTGCAGAAACTGCAATGCGGGCATCTGCGGCGACAAGCCAACGCGCGGCGATACTGCGCTCGACCTTCTGGCGCAGACCCTGCTCCAGCAATTCGGGCCGCAGCGGCTCCTCGATCCAGCTGTCGCGCATTTCAAGCGCCCAGCGCACGCCAAGGGCCCGCTTCAGGCGCTCGCCGGCGGCGTGGGCCGATTCCGGCGGACTGGTCGTCAGCACCCAGTCCGGTCTCAGCCCCGACGACATCACCGCACGTACCGCGTTGCCCGCCCATCCAATCTCGTTGTCAGGCCAGCGGACCATTCGGCGCAGCCAGGGCTTCCAGGCCGGTTCGCTCGGCCCCGACGCCTCGAGCGCGAGACTGCGACCACGCTCGGCGGCGGGGTGCGGCGTCCGGATCCAGTCGGGCTCACCGTCCGGCGCAAAGGGCGCGGCAACGGCGACGCGGTAGCCGCGCCCGCGTAGGCCGCGTGCGATCAGGAAGGGCCGGCGCGCGCCTCCCGAAATCTCCGGCGGATAATGGCGGGTGACGATCAGGAGGAAGGGCTTGCTCAAGGCGCCGCTCCGGCGCCGATCCGTTGCAAGGCTGCGTCCAGCGCCGCAATGCGCGCGTCCCAGGTATGTTCGGCCTCCAGCAAGGCTCGCGCCGCCGCGCCGAGAGGCGCGAGGGCGGCAGGATCGGACAGGGCACGCTCAAGTGCGAGCGCCAGGGTGCTAACATCGCCGGGCCCGGTCAGCAGCGCGGTCTTTTCGTTGTCCAGGATTTCCCCGATCTGCGCCAGATCGCTGGCAATGATCGGCTTTCCCATAGCCATGTACTCGAACAGCTTCGTGGGCGAGCCGAAAAACAGAGTCCCATCCCGGTTGTGAACCTGCGGAGAGAGCAGCACATCCGCGGCGGCAAGCATTTCCGGTGTCGATTCGGAGGGCACGGGTCCGGTGAAGATGACATGCGCGGAAATGCCAAGCTGCTCCGCCTGAGCGCGCGCTGCATCATAACCGCTGCCACGACCGACGAGGACGAGTTTCGATCGCGCAACAAGGCTTGGATTGCGCTCGTTCATCTCGGCGAGCGCATCCAGCGTTGTCTCAACGCCGTGCCAGGGACCGAAACTCGACACGAGCATGGCGACCCTCTGGCCTTCCAGACCCAGGCGTCTACGCACGGGGTCGCCGTCGATCGAGGGATGGAACCGGGCCGCTTCCGCCGCATTCGGCGAAAGGAGCACCCGGGACGCATCCGCGCCGCGCGCGATCGCTTCCTCAACCAGTGGCTGGCTAACCGCGAGCACGAGATCAGCGCGGCGCAACAGCTCCGTCTCGATCTTCTGATAATCTTGGGAATGGCCAAGCCCGGTGCCCCATTTCTCCGCGACCCAGACTTCAGGACCATTGTATTCGAGTACAAACGGCCGACGGCGGGCGCGCGCAAAGCGCAGGCCCGAAATATCGCCCAAGCCGCTTCGCTGGTAGACAAAGGCGGGAGCGCCGGCCGGCACGAGGCGTTGAATTTCTGCAGCAAGCGAGGGCTGGGCTGCAAGATACAGTCCGTCCCCGCACGTCCAGCCTTCGATTTGCGCAAGATCAATGGCGCGGGTCGTTATGGCGCTGCGCAGGCCCGGAACCTGATCCGTCGAGACAATGTCGAGCCCGCCATAGCGGTCGAAGATGGCATTGATGACGCCGGCCGCATGCGAAAAGGCTCCGCCGACCTTCGCGCCAAACCAGAGTCCAGTGCGCAGCACCATTGGCGGACCAGACGCCGGCGCGAAGGCGCCAGAGCGAACCGGCTCGGTCGCAAGCCAACCCATAATGGCTGCCCGACCACGGATCACATGATCCTTCCTGCTAAGGCCGCGCACCGCGTCGGTGACCAGACTCCAAGGCGTGACGGCGCGCCGGGCACTGCCGTTTCCGGAAACAATCTCGGCTCGCGCAGGCGACATCAGCAGCAGCGCAAGGCCGGTCTTCACCGGATTGGGCAAGGCATACGGGTTAGGCAGCACAAGCCGCACCTGATGCCACCGTCCGATTCCGTGTCCGCGCTTCAAGCCGGCGATCGCCTCTTCAAGCAGCATCATCTGCCAGCCGGGCTCGGCCCCTTCGCTGCCATCGGATGCGGCGCGAAGTTCAAGACGGCGAGCTGTCAGCTCAGCCATTTGCGTCTCCAGAGGGCAATATTCACGACCGGCCAGAGATAGGCAGAATAGTCGCGTTCGTCACGCCGGTGACGCAGCAGGAGCGCATCGAGCGCCGCGCCGTCGAACGGACTTTGTGGGTCTGCAGCTTCCGCCGCGAGAATGTCCCGCACCTCGAGGCCGAAGGGTCCGCGCAGCCATTTCGCCATGGGTGCGCCTAGGCCGATCTTTGGCCGGTCGATGATATGATCCGGCAAGTAGCCGCGGGCGATAGCCTTGACGATCGGTTTGGTGCCGCCGGACTGCAGGATGGTTTCGGGCGGCAGGCCGAGCACTTCTTCGACGAGGAAATGATCGAGGAAGGGTACGCGCGCTTCGAGGGAGTGCGCCATTGTGACCTTGTCGACCCGCATCAGAAGGAGTTCCGGCAGGCGGAACCCGATGTCGCGGGCGCGCATGCGGGCGAAACGCTCCGGCGGCGGAAGATCGCTCGCGGGCGGTTCCGTCAGGAAGCGCCCTTCGAGTGGGGCCAGAAGGGCGCCATCTCCAGCAGGATCTGACAGAGGCGTGCGCGCCTGCCAATCGCGGCGAAGGAGCCGCGCGGCTTGCAACGGGCGCAGGCTCTCTGCGCCCGACCGGAACCGTCCCTGTCCGTTCACGGTGGAGGCTGCGACATCCAGCGCCCCGATCAGGCCAAGGCGGCTGAGCGGCAAGGCTCGTGACGCAAGGCGCGTGGCCGCCGTGACAGCCGCACCTGCACCGAGCTTTCCGGCTGACGCAAGACCCTGCCAGACACCCTGCTCACGGATGAAACCGCCCCAGGCTTCATACCCGCAAAAAAGTTCGTCGGCGCCTTCGCCGACCAGCGCTACTTTGATGCCCGCCGAGTGAACGGCGCAGGCGATATAGTCCAGCGGGATGCACGCCCAGTCGGCAACTGGCTCGTCCATTCCCGCCATCAGGGCGAGCGTACCGGCCATCGCCTTGTCTTCTTCAATCTCAATGACTTCATGGCCAAGACCGAAACGGGAGGCAATCTCGGCGGCTGGTTCACGCTCGTTGAGGGGATCGTTGACATAGGCCGCCGTGAACGCGCGAAGTCTGGCGCCGCCTTCCGCAGCCATAGCCAGGACGAGGCTGGAATCCACGCCGCCGGAAAGCATGACAGACGTTTCGACTTCGCCGGCAATCCGGGTACGGACGGCATGCTTCAGCCGCTCGCGCACACGCTCCACCGCTTCCCCGAAGGCGACCGGCGGTCCGGACGGACTGGCAGGCGGTGACCACCAGCGCGCCTTCTTCAGCGGCTGGTCCGGCGCGGTCGTGATGTACTCGCCGGGCGCCAACTTGAAGACACCGTCAAACAGCGTCATCGGCGCAGGGGTCGCGAGCACATTCAGGATATCGAGACAGGCCACGTCATTCATCCGCGCAGCGAACAGCGGATGACCAGACATCGCCTTGATTTCTGAGGAAAAAATCAAGTCTCCGCCGATCTGCGCGTAGTAAAGCGGCTTAATTCCGAGCCGGTCCCGCACGGCGAACAGGCGCCTTTCCTGCCTATCCCACATCACGAAGGCGAACATGCCATGCAGCCGTGAAAGGAGGCCGTCCCAGCCCCAGGCCAGGAATCCCTGGATCAGGACTTCCGTATCAGAGTTTCGCGACCGGAAGGAATGGCCGGCGGATTCCAGTGCCTTGCGCAGGTGCTGATGATTGTAGATTTCGCCATTGAAGACGACATGGATCCGGTCGGTCGCTTCCGTCATCGGCTGGTTGCCATCGGCGCCGAGGTTCACGATGGAAAGGCGCCGGTGACCAAAGCCGATCCGACCGTCATCCAAGATCGCGAATCCGTCTGCATCCGGACCACGATGCGCGATGCGGTCTGTCATCGCGCCCAGAAGGTTGCGGAAAGCGCCCGGGTCGCGCGGCGCCTCGCCCATCAAGACGACCAGTCCGCACATGGCGGATCAGAAGTCCGCGAGCCCGTCGCCGATCCAGTGCTCGTGCCACAGCACGGCATTCATCAGGGTCCAGACATGGAAGCCGTAGTTGAGCTTGCCCGTGACCTGGCTCTTGAGGAGATCGGAGACATAGGCATTGTTGAGGAAGCCGTCCTTCTTGATCTGAGAGCGTTCCCACAGGGCCAGCGTGCGCTTGCCGAAATCCGGCTCGAGGAACCAGCTGTCAATCGGCGCGCCGAAGCCCTGCTTGCGGCGATAGATCATGTCGTCGTCGAGATAACGTTCAGCCGCTTTCTTGACGATGCGTTTGCCGACGCCGTCCTTGAGTTTGTATTCGACCGGGCAGCGGCGCGCAAATTCGACCACGTCATGATCAAGGAACGGCACCCGCGCCTCGACCGAGTGCGCCATGGTCATCTTGTCCACACGCATCAGCAAATGCTCCGGGAGTCGCAGCTTCAACTCCATGTAGGGAATTTTCTGAAGCACTTCCGGGTCATCCAGCTTGCCGGCAAGCGGCCCCAGATACTCTGCAATCACGGCATGACTGTCCGTAGACTGATGTGACTCAGGCATCAGGCCTTCGATCGGGCACTCGACGCGGTAGTCGAATTTGGAACGGTCCGGCGTCAGCTGCTCTCTTAGCCCGCCCCACCAGCAGATAGCGCCGCCCCAGAAAAGCTCCTTGCCGCGCAGGGCCCGGGCAGCAATCTCCTGGTCTTCGGTCGTTCCGGATTTGCCCTGCAGGATCGACACGAGCTCCTTCGTGCGCTCGCCACGCCGGATGGGATCATATACGGTCTCAGCTTTGTTCCTGTAGTGATCGCACCACCAATAACCGAGGAAGTTTTCGTCAGCGCCCTCACCCACCTGCACCACCGTGGTGCCCGACTGGCGCACAAGGCGCGCGAGGAAATAGAGCGGAATGCAGACATTGTCCGCAATCGGTTCGTCCTGATACTGAACAAGTGACGGCAGGAAATTCAGCGCCTCGCGTGAATTGATCCGCGTCTCGTGATGATCCGTCTTGTACTGGGAGACGATGCGCTTGGCATAGTCATACTCGTTGAACTGCTCGTAGCTTTCATACCCCACCGTGAATGTCGTCACCGGCCGGTCCATTAACTCCGCCATGAGGGCCACGTTGAGACTTGAATCCACGCCGCCCGAAAGCAGCGCGCCAAACGGCACATCGGAAACGAGGCGCCTCCGCACCGCAAGTTTCATCAGCCTGAGGAACTCTTCTACCGCATCATCAAACGACAGGTCGCTGGTCTTGAACGTGTCGGCAGAATCCGGCGCACAGTTCCAGTACTGGGTCGCAGTTGCGCGCCCATTGGCATGAATCGTCGCCCAATGACCGGCGGGCAGCTTGAACACGCCCTTGAACATGGTCATCGGCGCGGGCGCCACGATGAAGGAAAGGTAGTGTCCGAACGCGGCTTGGTCCATCTCGCGCGGGATCGAAGGATGCTTCAGCAACGCCTTGATCTCGGAGGCAAAAACCCACTCGCCTTGGGGCGTGCGGGAGAAATAGAGCGGCTTGATACCCACACGGTCGCGGCAGAGGTGCAGCACCGGGTTGGCCTTGTCACGCGTGTCATAGATGGCGAACGCGAACATGCCGTAGAACTTGTGCACGCACGCCGGCCCCCATTCTGCGTAGGCATAGAGCAACATCTCCGTATCCGAATGATCGGTCCGGAAGGTGTACTTGCCAAGCGCTTCGAGTTCCTTGCGCACGTCGGCGTGATTGTAGATCTCACCGTTGAACACGAGCGCGATGTCGCCCTCAGGCGTCAGCATGGGCTGGTTGGCGTTCGTAGAGAGATCAATGATCGAGAGACGGCGGTGGCCGAGGCTGCAGCGGCCATTGCTGCTGATCCATTCGCCGGCGCCGTCCGGGCCGCGGTGTTCCATCGTATCGCGCATGCGGGCAAGCACATCGATCGGCGATGCACCTCCGTCGCGCAAGGGATGGTAGCTGCCGACAAGTCCGCACATGCAACTCTACCTTTGTCTTTATTGAGCCGGGCGCTTCCTTAGGCGGAATTGCCGGGACTGGGAAGCCGCTGGTTGAAGCGCCTGCAGGCCCCGTCTATGGGTGGCACAATCACTCATGGCAGGCACGGGCATGACCGACGAAAACTCAGGCAAGGCGGCGGCCGCCGCTCTGGCGGAATCCGCTGCCCGTGCGCTCGGGGCCTTCGAAGCGGCCGGGCAAGGCCTGCCGCGACGCACCTCGCTGCCGCATCCGTTTTCGAACCTGACCCGCGAAGAGTGGGCGCGCTCCATCAGCCTTTGGCGCGAGTATGGAGCGCCGCTGCTGAAGGATATGCCTGCACGGCCATGCCCAACCTGCGGCGGCACTGCGTCTGACCATATTTTCCAGAGCTATGATGCGTATCCCTATCACGAATGCATGAACTGCCGGACATGGTTCGTGCCCCTGGAGATCACGCACGACCTGTTCGAGCGGTATTTCGAAACTGTGCCGGAAGCCCGGCGGTTCGGCGACTATACGGATGCACAAGCGGTAGAGACCGCAGCCGTCACGGCCGACCGGGCAAGATTTGACCGGTATTACGCGGCCCTGAAGAGCTGCCTCGCCCGTGACGGAGCGCTCATCTCGACACTGGATATCGGCTGCGGCGTGGCCAACTCGCTGGCGGTCGCATCCGAGCACGGGTTCGACGCGGAAGGCATCGAGGTGAACCGTCACGCCGTCTCTCTGGCGCGCAAACTGGGCCGTCATGTCTTGTTTCCGGGCGAGATGACCCGGGCGCCCCGATTCGATGCCGTAACTATGTGGGAGACACTGGAGCACATCGCAGATCCTCTCGGCGCACTGCAGGATGTACGCGGCCGGCTGAAGACCGGCGGACTTCTGGCGCTGAGCGTGCCAAATCTCAATGCGCCGGACATCCGCTGGATGCGCGGCGACAGCCTGCAGATTCATGGCGGCCCTGCCTGGCCGGGGCATATCAATCTCTGGACTCCAAAAACGCTGGCGTTCCTGCTCCGCCGTGCAGGTTTCGAACCCCTGCACATGTCCGGGCAATTCTCGACAAACCTCGAAGAACTGGCCGCCTATTCGCTCGGCGAATGGTCGGGTGCGCGCGACTATCTGCGCGCTGAAGCGCCGGAGTTCGAGCTGCCTCGCGCGGCCAGCGATCTTGCGCAGACGCTCAGCCCTGCTGCGATCGCCTGGCAGGAAGGGTTTGCCTTTGCACCGATTCTCTTCGTGCTGGCCCACCGCAGCGATGGCACGGCGCCGGCAGGGCTGCCAGCCTACGCAGCCGCGCTTGCCGAAGCACGCAGGCGTGGACTTGCGGACAGGTATAGCCTGCAGGACGTTTCGCATGGGCCGCGCCGGCGCGGCCGTTCCCTGGACCTTGCCGACCCGGAGTGGCAGGCCGAAGGCGTTGCTTCAGCAGGAGGCCGCTTGCAGATCGACGCCGATGCCTCCGGCCCGTTTGCCTATCTCTGGCGGTCGAAAGCGATGGATTCGCAGACGCGCGCGCAGATCCGGGTGCGGGGGGCGCTGCTCAGCGGCGGCCTCTCTGCCGGACTGTTGCAGGCGGACTCCTGGATGGCTCAGCAGTCCACGACCTCGCCCGGGCCATTCGAACTGACGCTCGAAGTCCCGCCGGGCACCGGTCTCAATCTGATAATCTGCAACAATGACAACGGCTGCGGACCGGCGGTCGCGGACATCGACTGCTTAGAGTTCGTTGGCGCCGACAACGGCCTGCCTTAAAATCGTCACTTGCGTCTTTCGCACTGCCTTGATTAAGGCGGAACGAAATGGGGCATCCTGCCAACCAGAAATTACCCAGCCGGGGCTGTTGATGCGTATATTTGTCGTGGTGGGCACCCGGCCTGAAGCCATCAAGATGGCGCCGCTTTACAAGTGTCTTCGCGAAACGGCGGGCATGGACGCACGCCTGATTTCCACCGGCCAGCATCGCCAGATGCTCGATCAGGTATTCGACTGGTTCGACCTGAAGCCGGATGCCGATCTCGGGCTGATGAAGCCCAACCAGACGCTCGCAAGCGTAATCTCGGGCGGCGTAGCCGGGCTCGACGACCTGATCGTACGCGAAAAGCCGGATGTGGTGCTGGCACAAGGCGATACAACCACGGTTATGGCAGCGGCGCTCGCGTCTTTCAGCCGGGAAGTCCCCTTCGGGCATGTCGAAGCAGGTCTGCGCACCTACAGCCTCAATCAGCCTTTTCCGGAAGAAGGCTTCCGGCAGATGACGTCACGCGTAACCACCTACCATTTTGCCCCGACCGAGCGCGCAGCCCAGTGCCTGCGGGACGAACGCGTGGGCGGTCATATCCACATGGTCGGCAATACAGTCATCGACGCGCTGCTGCAGACGGCCGCAAGCAAGGCATACCTGCCTGAAGCCCTGGTCCTGTCGCGCCCCAGAATGGTTCTGATTACTGGCCACCGCCGGGAGAATATCGGCCAGCGGTTCAAGGACGCTTTCGGGGCCATCGCCACCCTCGCATCGCGCTTTCCGGATGCCGATTTCGTGTATCCGGTCCACCTGAACCCGAACGTGCGCGACGTGGCGCTGGAAATTCTCTCCGGTCTTGAAAACGTTCACTTGATTGCACCGGTGCCGTATCCGGAAATGGTCGCGCTGCAGCAGCGGGCGACGCTCATCCTGACGGATTCCGGCGGCATACAGGAAGAGGCCCCTACATTCAGGGTCCCGGTTCTGGTGATGCGCGATCATACCGAACGGCAGGAAGCCGTTGAGGCAGGCGCTGCAAAACTTGTCGGCGCCGAACCGGAACGTATCGTGTCGGAAGTGTCCAACCTGCTGCAAAACGAAGACGCGCGGCGCAAAATGATGGTTGACCGAAACCCATTCGGCGACGGTCACGCTTCGGAAAGAATTCGAGACCTCCTTCTTGCCGCCGTTTGACCCAGCCTTGAGTTGCGAAACTGACGAAAGTTTTGACAAGGCCTATCTGGCCGCCTACGCCTCCAATGAAGGCGCTCAGGTAAGATACGAGGGGGACCAGTAATGGTCGAAAAAGTCGTTGTTGTCGGCCTAGGTTATGTAGGCCTGCCGACCGCCGCCCTGATTGCTGATAAGCGGTATGATGTGCTGGGCGTTGATGTGAACGCGCCTCTGGTGGAGATGCTTCAGGCCGGCAAATGCCCCCTGGGCGAAGCTGAAATCATCCCCGTGGTCGAGCGAGCCCTGCACTCAGGTCAATTGCGGGCCGCCACTGTTGCCGAACCGGCCGACATCTTCATCATCTGCGTTCCGACGCCGATCACCGCCGACAAGCGCGCTGACCTCAGCATGGTCTCGAAGGCTGCCAAAGCCACGATGCAACACTTACGCCCGGGGAATATGGTGATTCTGGAATCAACAAGTCCGATCGGCACGACCGGTGACATCATCGCTGGCGCAGCTCGTGATATGGGCCTTGATCCGGTCATCGATCTCGACATCTGCTACTGCCCGGAGCGCGTGTTTCCCGGCAATACTGTCAATGAAATCCTGAAGAACGACCGTGTGGTTGGCGGTCTCACGCCGCGCGCCGCGATGCGAGCCAAGGCTTTCTACGAAAGTTTCTGCGCTGGCAAGGCTTTCCCGGTAACGGCGGCTGAAGCCGAGTTCTCCAAACTGATGGAAAACACCTACCGCGATGTGAACATCGCGCTGGCCAACGTCTTCGCTCACATTGCCGAACGGTCGGGCATTGATGTCGCCAAGGTCATCGAGGTAGCGAACCGCCACCCGCGCGTAAATGTCCACACGCCCGGTCCCGGGGTCGGCGGTCACTGCATTCCGGTGGACCCCTGGTTCCTGGTTGAAAGCTACCCGGAAGAAACCAGCCTAATCCACCAGGCCCGCCTGATCAACGATGCCCAGCCGGACCGCCTGCTGAAAGCGGCGCGGGCCGCTGGCCTCGAAGCGGGTGAGAAGGTTGCCATCCTGGGCGCTGCCTACCGCGGCAATATCGACGATGCCCGCGACACGCCGACCGAGAAACTGATCGATGCCCTCGCGGAAGCGGGCATCGAATGGGTCACGCACGACCCTCATGTGACCCACATGCACATTCATTCCGAACGCCCGGCAAACCTGACCGACGACCTCGTTTCCGCCGTGCGCGGCGCGGCCGCCGTCTTCGTTATGACGGACCACGATGCCTACAAGGGCCTCAAGCCGATGAGCTTCGGCGGGCCGATGCCGCGCCTCGTGATCGACGGCCGGCGCCTGATTGACGCGGATGCCTTTGTGGCCTCAGGGGTGACTGTTATTCGTGTGGGCGCGCCGATGGTATCCGCCGCGGATATCGTTCAGAAGATTCCAGCCTGATGTGACAGGTGCACACCGTGTGCCTAGACCACAAAATTGTCCCAGTCACAGCTAAAACGGCGGCGGGCAGATAAAACCAAGGGGTGTACAGTGAAACAGGTGCTGATGACGGGTGACCGGGCCTTTCTTGCGCGGGTCCCCCGGCCAGCGGTAGATCCCGGCGCACTGCTGGTGCAGACCCATTTTACGCTGATTTCCACAGGCACCGAACTCGCGGGCCTCAAGGCCTCGTTGGCCAAGGATGACGAAGGCGCCGCCGGCCGTGTGAAGGAGCTGACGAATCGCGCCAGCTACTATCTCGGTAAAGCGATCCAGAATCCTGGCAAGGCTGCCGAGCGGCTGAAACAGATCGCAGCCGCCCGTGTCCGCCGCCTCACGGAAGCGGCGAAAACACCCCCGGCCACTGCGCCGAAGGTTGCCGTTCTAAACGATCTCGGCTGGCAAAAGGCAGGCGCGCTTGGCCTTGAGCCGGTGTCAGGCGGCGGCTTCCGCTTCAAGAGCGACGAGAGCCCCGCCGGCTATCAGGTGATGACGCGGCGCATCGCGATCCGCGAACTCGAAGATGGCCGCCGCGAAAAATCCGCCCCGGCGGGCGAAGACGCGGCAATCGCAAAGTTTGAGGGCACCGCCGTCATCGTGTCGATTCGCGGCACTGTCACCGGCGGCCCTTTCACGCTGGGCATGCTCAACCATGACCAGTCCGCCTGGATCGGCCAGATCACGCTCGAAGCCGGCAAGACCGACGAAGAATTGCAGTTTGATGCAGGCGCCAGCGAGGCGGTCTTCATCGTCCTCGCCAATGGCGGCCAAGGCGGCGGCAGCGCAGACTTCACGGAATTTTCGGTCAAGCTGAAAGAGCCGCAAGTCGACGGTCTCCCGGCCAGCGAAACCGGCCAGATAGGCTGGAATGTCGGATACTCCGCCTGCGGAGAAGTAATCGCAGTGGGCGAAGGCGTCACCGGATTCCAGGTCGGCGATTTCGTTGCCTGCGGCGGCGCTGGCCAAGCCAACCATGCCGAGTTCATCAGCGTGAAACGCAATCTCTGCGTCAAGGTTCCGGAAGGCGTACCGGCGCACCTCGCCTCAACGACGACCGTCGGCGCCATCGCGATGCAGGGCGTACGGCGCGCAGACCTTCGCCTCGGAGAAGTCGCCTGCGTCGTCGGCCTCGGCCTGATCGGCTTGATGACCGTGCAAATCCTCAAGGCCTCCGGCTGCGTGGTTGTTGGCCTCGATCTCGACCCCGAACGCGCTGCTCGCGCAAAGGAACTCGGCGCAGACGTCGCCGTCACCGACGCAGACGAAGCGGCCCGCCTCTGCCTGCATCTTGGCGGCGGCTTCGGCGCGGACGCGACCATCGTCACCGCCGCCGCCAAGTCCGACGCCATCATCAACAATGCGATGAAGACCACCCGCCGGCGCGGCAAGGTCGTGATTGTCGGCGATATCGGCATGAACATCGAGCGTCCTGAATTCTACAAGAAGGAAATCGATGTGCTTATCAGCACGTCTTATGGCCCCGGACGGTATGATGCGACCTACGAAATCGAAGGCCGGGATTATCCGTATGCCTACGTTCGCTGGACGCAGAACCGGAACATGGCCTCGTACCTTGATCTCATCGCGCAGAAGAAGATCGATATCGAAGCCCTGATCGATGAAGTGGTCCCGGTAGAAGAATCTCCCAAGGCATACGACTCGCTCGCGCGGGCCAAGAAGCCGCCGCTGGGCGTCATCCTCGCCTACGAGCCGCAGGAAAAGGTCAGCTTCGATCCTGCGTCCGCCGACAAGCGCGACAGCGCGCGGGTCGAGATCCGCGGCGCCCGCAAGCCTCGCGGCGAGCAGATCGGCTACTGCCTCGTCGGCGCTGGCGGATTCGGTGTCTCGATGCTCGTGCCCCAACTCGACAAGCGAAAGGATGTATTTCAGCTGAAAGCCGTCTGCTCGCGCGATCCGGTGCGCGGCGGCAACTTCGCCCGCCAGCGCGGGGTGCAGAGCCTGATTTCGGACTATGACGCCGTCTTGGCCGATCCTTCGATCGAGATGGTTGTGATCGCGACACGCCATTTCGAACATGCCGACCAAGTGGCGAAAGCCCTTAAGGCGGGCAAGCACGTCTTCGTCGAGAAACCCATTGCGCTCGACTGGGCAGGTCTCGACAGGGTCCGCGAGGCGCATACCGCCTCGGGCGACCGGATGCTGATGGTCGGCTTCAACCGCGGCTTCTCGCCTGCGGCAGAATCCATCCGTGCACGTCTCGCGGGCCGCAAGGCACCGCTTATCATCAACTACCGCCTCAACGGCGGCTATATCGCCGGCGACAGCTGGATTCAGAACGAGCAGGGAGGCGGCCGCAATATCGGCGAAGCGTGCCATATGTACGACTTCTTCGCTGCCATGGCCGGCGCCCCCGTCGAAGCAGTCAGCGCACAGGGCATCGGCACGACCGGCACGGCCTATTTCGTCAATGACAACTTCTCGGCCTCGATCCGCTATGCGGATGGATCTGTCGGCAATCTTGTCTACACGGCCAATGGCCCGAAAACCGGTCTGCCGAAGGAACGCATCGAAGTGTTTTGTGAAGGCAAGGCCTGGGTCATCGACGATTTCCGCAAATGCACGGAATACCCGTCCGGAGAGGTCATCTGGGAAGGTGAGACCGACAAGGGGCACGCCCGCGAAATGAGCCTGCTGGCGGACGCACTCGCCAACGGCTCTGCAGATGCGCCGATTTCCGCCAGCCGCATCTTCGAGACAACCGCTGTCTCCTTGCACATCGAAGATCTTCTCCAAGGCCGGTCCGCAGGTTAGAATTCCGGATCAAAAAGACAGGTTTCATGTCCAAGATCGACTATGTCTCCCTTGAACGCGGCACGCTTGGCTTGATTTCGGCCGAAGGGTTCGAGCGTTTCTCCGAGCGCCACTATGTGGCGCTGGAGCCGGAAGGCGTGATGCCGGTGACATTCGAATATGTCCGTGATCGCGCCACGCACGTGGACATGATCCTGGCGCTGGAGAACGGCCTGCCCGCAGCCAACGAACTGGAACTGGCCCGCATGACCGTCGGCGCCGGCCGCCGGGCCTATTTCCACTGGCCGCATGAGAATGCGCTGGAAGTGGTCACTGCGGAGCGCCTGCAATCCTTCATGGCGCACCGGAAGGTCGCAAACCTCTACTGGCGGTGGCGCGCGATGCGCAAAGGCCTGAAGCAGGGCCGCAGCGACCGCCGCATGATGCGGAGCTACACGCCGCCTCCCGCGCCCGTAGCGGCCCGCTCGGCGCGCAAACCGATCCAGTTCCTCTCAGACCGGGGCGACCAGATCGTCGCAACCGGACGCGGCCTGTATATCCGCCTCGACTATTGGGCGAAGCTGAAAGGCGGCGGCTCCTATGGCCACACCTGCTACCAGGCCAAAGCCCTTTCGCGCGCCTCCACCGAAGGCCTGATCTCGGTGACGGCATCAGAATTCGCCCTTCTGAAGGACCTCGGCATCCACCAGATCGTTGTGCCGTCCCGCTCGGAATTCGCCGACGAATATACGCTCGTTGAAAATGGCGCGGCCTACCAGCCCGTGATCGACGGCCTGCTCGCGCTCTACAAACCGGCTTATGTCTTCGAGCGCCTCGTGCTCGGAAACGCCAGCGTTGGCCGCGCCTGTAAACGCCTGGGCATTCCCTACATCGCTGAATTCAACGGCTCCGAACTCACCATGTCGCGCGAGTTCGGTGGCCGCGAGATGAACAATGCCGAAGTACTCCAGGCGATCGAGACTGAAAGCTTCCACCTGGCAGACGTGATTTCGGTTGTCTCGGAACCTGTCAAAGACGAAGTTGTCGCGCTCGGCGTTCCGGCGGACAAGATCATCGTCAATCCGAACGGCGTGGACCTTGAGGCCTATCATCCATTGCCGGATCACGAGCGCACGAAACTGCGCGCCGAACTTGGGTTCGGCCCGGACGATGTCGTGCTCGGCTTCTGCGGCACATTCGGCGGCTGGCATGGCATCGAAGTCCTCGCCGAGGCGATGCCTCAGATTGCGGTGGCGCGTCCCAACGCAAAATTCCTTCTGATTGGCGGCGGCAATTTCAAGCAGATTGTCACTGACAAGATTGTCGAAACCGGAATCGCAGACCGCGTCGTAGATGCAGGTATGGTGCCGCAACAAGACGCCGCGCGGCTGCTGGCCGCGTGCGACGTGTTCCTGTCGCCCCACTCGCGCAATATGGGCTCCAAGCCCTTCTTCGGCTCGCCGACGAAGCTGTTCGAATACATGGCCTACGGCGCCGGCATCGTCTGTTCGGACCTTGTCCAGCTCGGCGAAGTGATGCGCCCCGCCCTCATGCTATCTGACCGCAACGGCGAGCGCCGCAATGATGCACGCTCGGTGCTGATCCGGCCTGCCTCCGTCGAAGATCTTGTCGAGGCGTCTATCTGGCTGATCGACGAACCGGACCTGCGGGCGAGTCTCGGCGCCAACTCGCTCAAGGCAGCGCGTGACTATTATTCTTGGGACGTGCATGTTCAGGCGCTCTGGGCCTTTGCGCTCGGCCGCGAACCTGGCGGCTACAACAAGGACCGGACGATCCAATGAGCCTGACCGAGCCTAAATCCGACACGACCCTGCCGCCCGCTCCGGCAGTGAAGCCGCGCATCGCGACGGATGATCACTACAAGGAACAGGTTCAGGACCAGTGGAACGAGGATGCCTGCGGCTCGCACTATGTCGAGAAGGCGCAGGAAGGCACGCTCGAATGGTATCTCGAGGCGGAAGAATACCGCTATGGCACCTACGGCCCCTGGATGCCCTCTGTCATGGAGTTCTCGAAGCATCGCGGCAAGAAGGTTCTGGAAGTCGGCGGCGGCATGGGCACGGACCATGCACAGTTCGCCAGGCACGGCGCGATCACCACCGACCTGGACCTGTCTGCGGGGCATCTTGAGCACGCCAAGCGCAATTTCCGCCTTCGCGGCCTCACGGGTGAATTCGTGCATGGTGACGGCGAGAAACTGCCGTTTCCGGACAATACCTTCGACGTTGTTTATTCGAACGGCGTGATCCACCACACGCCCGACACGATCGGCGTGGTGCGCGACATGCTCCGTGTGCTGAAGCCCGGCGGAAAAATCATCATCATGGTCTACGCGGAGAACTCGTGGCACTACTGGCGCGAACAAGTCGTCCGCCTAGGTATCGAGCAGGGCCTGCTTGCCCGGCATTCCATGAACTGGGTAATGTCCGGCTCTGTCGAGAAAAGCACCAAGGGCCAGCGTCCTCTGGTCAAGGTCTATACACGTAAACGCCTGCGCGCGATGTTCGAGGCCGCCGGCTTCCGGAACATCTCGATCGTCCAGCGACAGATGGTGAAAGGCGAACTGCCGGGCATATTGTCCTGGGTGCCTGTCAGCCTGGCCGGCCGCTTTGTAGGCTGGAACCTCATTCTCAAAGCCCGCAAGCCGGGCTGACCCGAAATCTGATTTTCTTTTAGAGAGAAGACTGCATGCCGTCGCTCCGCCTGATTGCCCGCCGTGCGGTGGGCCTGTTCAATCTGAAGAAGGCCCCGGTCCGGGCCAAAATCGCGCGCGCCTGGATCGACCAGCGCCTGCGCCAGAGCGACATCGTGCAGAAGCCGTCCTTCCCAGCTGACCTGAAGCGGGCCGGCGTCGCCTTCGAGCAATGGCATCCCGTCGCCATCGCGCAGGCCCGCACCTATGCCTCGGCCGCCATCTCTTCCATCGACGCCTATATGGCGGCCAATCCGGGGCGAATCGCGAAGGTGAAGCGCGACGCGGAAACCATCATGGGCCACCAGTTCGACCTGCTCGGCTCCGGCCTTTACCACCCCCGATGCCCCTTCCGCGTGACGGAACCCGGCGGCTACCAGCCGATAAACTGGGCCTTTGATCCAGTCCGAAAGCTGAGCTTCCCCGAAGGCTTTCCGTACAAGGAATGGAACCTTTTCCGCGACCGGCCGGAAAACGCGGATGTGAAATTTCCCTGGGAACTCGCCCGCTGCCAGCATTTCCTGACGCTCGCACAGGCCTGGCGCGTCACCGGCGAAGCCCGTTTCGCGCAGGAAATCCTCGACGAGATCCGCGACTTCCACGAGAAGAACCCACCCGGAATCGGCGTCAACTGGACCTGCACGATGGATGTCGGCATCCGCGCCGCCAACTGGGCGATCGCGCTGGACCTGATCAACAATTGCGAAGACCTGCCCGAGGAGCAGTTGTTCGACGCCTACTGCCATCTGTTCGACCACGGACATTTCATCCGGGCGAACCTCGAGAATACCTACGAGACCACCTCCAACCATTACCTCTCGAACGTGGTCGGGCTGCACTTCATCGGCGCCTTCTTCCAGGACCTGCCGACCGGCAAGGAATGGATCGATTTCTCCGCCAAGAGCGTCCAGAAGGAAATCGATGTCCAGATCCTGCTGGATGGCGCGGACTTTGAATCCTCGGTGCCCTATCACCGCCTCGTCATTGAGCTCTTCCTTGGCTCATTCCGCCTCGCCCAGCATCTTGGCCAGCCGTTCAGCGCGCACTTCGCCAAACGTCTCGGCGAGATGGTCGATTATCTCTGCGGCGTGCTGCTACCGAATGGCGAGATGCCCATCTTCGGCGATGCCGATGACGGCCGCCTGATGATAGCAACTGACTACGGCGACTGGAATCGCAAGGATCCGCGCCATGTGCTGGGCCCCGCCTCCCTCGCCCTTTCAGTTGATACCTGGCGCCTGCTGACCCCCGCCTCAGGCGCATGGGAAGCCATCTGGTGGGGCTTCGATATCTCCGCCTTCTCCCCCGGAGGTCAGCTTCCAGGCGACAATGTCAAACTCTATCCCCAAGCCGGCGCCGCAATCAGCCGCACCACCAATGGCCGCTACTTCCTAGCCACCAACTCCATCGTGGGCACCGTCGGCTTCGGTAACCACAAGCACAACGAGCAGCTCTCCTTCGAACTGCACGACGAGTTTGTGCCCCTCGTCGTCGATCCCGGCAGCTGGGTCTACACAAGCGATTTCGAAGGCCGTAATCTTCACCGCTCCACCGCCTATCACAACACGATCATGATCGACGACGTCGAGCAGAACGAGTTCAATCCGGAATGGCTGTTCCGCATGTTCGAGAAGGCCAATCCGGAGCATCTGAAATTCGAGCAATCCGGCGACACGGTCATCTATGAAGGCCTCCACCGCGGCTATGAAACACAGCTCGAGGAGAAGGTGCTGCACACCCGCCGCTTCGAGCATGACCGGGCCACCGGCGCCCTCGCCATCGCCGACACATTGACCGGCACCGGAACCCACAAACTGCTCTGGAGCTTCCACTTCCATCCCGCCGTCACGCCGGATCTCGACGCTGCGAAACGCACCGTCCATCTGCGCGCCGAAGGCAAGACTTGGGCGCTCACCTGGGAAGACGCTGGTTTGACACCGCGCCTGGACGATACCTGGTTCTCGCCCTCCTACGGAGCCCGCGAGCCGGCCAAGGCCCTTCGCCTGACACTGGAGCGTGCAGCCATCTCCGAAAACCGCTACGGCTTCCGCATCCGCCGGCACTTCGAAGCATGACCGGCGCGAACAAACGGGTCTGCAACTGATGTCAGAAGTACTCGCCAGCTGGAGCGACGGGACGACACGGAACCTGCGGGTTCTTTGGGCGACAACGCTGATCGAGCTGCGCAAGCGCTATGCCGGCACCTTCCTTGGCCCGCTCTGGTTCCTGCTCTACCCGACATTGTTCCTGTCCATGTACCTTTTCCTGTACATGGTCGTGTTCAAGGTCCGCTTCCCGCAGCTCGGCGAGTTCTCCTATGTCGTGTTCATCTTCACCGCGCTGGTGCCCTATATCGCGATGATGGAGTGCGCGACCTTCGCGACCTCCATCATCCGGCAGAATATCCACCTCATCAAGAACGTGATGGTGCCGGTCGACCTGATCCCCGCCCGGGTCGCGCTGATGTCCGTACTCGCACAACTGCCCGGTCTCGCGATCATCCTGCTTCTCTCCGGCATCGACCAGTCGCTCAGCTGGAAGGCCCTGCTGCTGCCCGTGGTCATTGCCTTCCAATTCATCTTCTTCCTCGGCCTCTCCTATCTCCTCTCGGCGCTCGGTGGCCTGCTGCCGGACCTTGCCGCCTCCATCAATATCATCCTCATCTTCCTGCTGTTCATCTCACCCATCGCCTTCACGCCGGACATGGTCCCCGAATCCGCCAAGCTGGTGATCGAGCTCAACCCGGTCACCTACCTGATCGGCATGTTCCGCGAGGTGTTGCTCGATCATCAGGCCTTCAGCGCGGTCCGGCTCGCCGGCTTCGGCGCGGCGTCCTGCCTGCTCCTGTTCCTCGCGCGTGGTTTCTTCAATCGCTACAAGGCCTTCATCATCGACAATGAGTGAAGATTACCTGATCCGCGCCCGGGGCGTCACCAAGACCTACCGGCTTCACAAGCGCCCGGCGGCCCGCCTGGCGAGCCTCTTTGCGCGTGAAAAACCGGACCAGCAGCTGGCCCCCGGCGAAGTCTACCACGCGCTGCGCGGTATCGACCTCGAGATCAAACGCGGCGAGAAGGTCGCCATCATCGGCCGCAACGGCGCCGGCAAGTCGACCCTCCTGAAAATCATCACCGGCGTCATCAAGCCGACCACCGGCAATATCGACGTGCGCGGCAAGAGCCACGCGCTCCTGTCCCTCGGCGCCGGCTTCCACCCTGATTTCACCGGCCGCGAGAACGCGCAGGCCTTCCTCGCCCATATGGGCGTCAGCGGCCGCCGCGCCGACGAACTCGTCGAAGACGCCATCGCCTTCGCCGAGATCGAAGAGCATATCGACCAGCCGCTGAAGACCTACTCCACCGGCATGCAGGCCCGCCTGATGTTCGCCGTCTCCACCGCCCTCGACCCCGAACTCCTCGTCATCGACGAAGTCCTCGGCGTGGGCGACGCCTACTTCCAGCACAAGAGTTTCGAGCGCATCCGAGAAATGTGCGCCTCAGGCGACACCACGCTCCTGATCGTCAGCCACGACATCTACTCCGCTGCCAAACTTGTTGACCGCGCTATCTGGATCGACAAGGGCCGCGTCATGGGCGACGGCGCACCCGCAGATACAATCAAGGCTTACGAAAATTCGATTCGTATTCAGGAAGATGCGCGCCAGAAGCAGAAGCTCGCGCTCGCTTTCCGGCGCGAACTGAAGGGACGGAAAGCGCAGCTTCCAGCTTTCATCGAGATCCGCGCGCGCGGCAACGAGCCAGCCAAATCATCCGTCTACTTCGCAGAGGCTTCGCTTGCGCTGCCCGGCGAAGCGCCTCGGTCGCTGCCAATCTTCTCGGAAGACAACCGCGCCGAAAACATGGGCGACGCCTATGCAGCGCAACGCCTGCCACATCTGCCCTGGGGCGCGGTCACGACCATAGACGGCGCTCAAGCCCGCATCTGGAACAATTTCGGCGCCGTAGACCACAAGGTCGGCTTCGCAATCTTTCCGCTTTCCGAAAAGACGGCAGATCGACTCGGCGCAAGTGCGCTCACGCTGCGCTTACGGGCGAACGATGTGGTCGATGCAGACATCGTCTATATCCGCCCCGATGGCGGTGAAAAAATACTACACCGACTAATGACTGAAGCCGGAAAGTGGCAGGCATTGAGCCTGCCACT
>LNFC01000003.1 GCA_001464545.1 Acidobacteria bacterium Ga0077551 | reverse complement strand
TGCCGCTGAGCGCGGCATGCGCGGGCTCGCGATAGGCCGTAAAAACTGGATGTTCGCAGGCTCCGAGGGCGGAGGACATAACGCAGCCATCGCCTACACGCTGATCGAGACCGCCAAGCTGAATGACGTCGACCCGCAGGCCTGGCTTACGAACGTCCTGTCACGGATCGCTGATCATCCGATCAACCGCGTCGCAGAACTCGCGCCCTGGAAATTCGGGAACTGATCAGCTCAAGGGCGGTCAGGCCGGACGCTTACGCAAGGGCGTCCCGTCGCGCGAAATGATCTCTATCTGAGGGCATTCGGCCGCGCCTATAACGAGGGTGACAAATCGCTTGAGACCTACATCGGAAGGCTGCGTCGTAAACTGACCATCCTCGGAGAAGACGGCTCGGAGCGTGTCCTGACCGCTCGAAACGTCGGCTACCGGATCAATCTCCTGCCTTAGACACTATAGCGCCAGCTGGCATCAATGCCGCTGCAGCAGAGCGCGCAATTTCCGCTCCAGTTCTTCTCTCCGGTAGGGCTTGGGAAGCAGGAGCTCGCCCATTTCGGTGACATCCTCGGACAATACAGATTTCGGCGCGTAGCCGGTTGTAAAAAGGACCAATATGGACGGCCGAAGCACTCTGGCTTCCATAGCAAGCGCAGTGCCGTCCTTGCCTCCTGGAAGGACAATATCCGTGAACAGAAGATCAATTTCAGGCGTCGTCGTCAGAACCTCCAGGGCCTCCTCAGCGTGTTCCGCATTACTTACTTTTACACCGAGGTCACGGAACAGTCCCGAAGCGTAGGCACGCACAGGCTCGCTGTCTTCGACGACCAGAACGTGCGCCGGCAGCCCTTGGCGAACCTGTTCTGCTATGCTGCCAGGCTGGTGAGTTTCGGCATCTGTCCAGCGTGGAAAATATAGCCTCACACATGTTCCGGCGCCCGGATAGGATTCGATCTTAACGAACCCATCCAGTTGGCGCACAAAGCCGTACACCATGCTGAGGCCCAAGCCTGAACCTTCACCGGGAGGCTTGGTTGTGAAAAAGGGTTCATAAACCCGCTCAAGCACGTCCGGCGTCATTCCTTCTCCTGTGTCCGTGACGGCGATCATGACATACTCTCTGCGCCCAGACTCGACCTGCAACGGATGTGGTTCGTCGATAACCTGGTTGGCCGTCTCAAGGGTCAGCCTGCCGCCACTGCGCATCGCGTCGCGTGCGTTGAGGCAGAGATTGAGCAAGGCCGTCTGAAGCTGCGGGCCATCGATCGCGCTTGTCCAAAGCTCTTCAGCAAAGCTCGACTGCACCTCTATGGTCTTCGGCATGGCTTTGTCGATGAATGCCAGAGTTTCCGTGGCTATCGTGTTGACATTGCAGGGCTTGACATGAAGCGGTTGACGCCGGCCAAAAGCCAATAGTCGCCGGATCAGCTCGGCGCCATTCAAAGATGCCGACAATATGAGTTCGGCCCTCTGTCTATGAGGGCCCTCCGGCAGCTGATCCGCGAGGGTCTCGCTGTTTCCCATGATGACAGTAAGCAAGTTGTTGAAATCGTGCGCGAGCCCGCCGGTGAGCTGGCCAATCGCTTCAAGCCGCTCCTTCTGGCGCAGACGCTGCTCCATTTCCTGCTTGTCCGTGAAATCCATCATGCTGCCGATGAGTCGTTGGCCGCGACCGGTTTCATCTCGGATGATCAGTGCACGGTCAGACACCCACCGTATGCGGCCATCCGCGCGCATGAACCTGTATTCCTCAGACCAAACCGCTCCATGGCCATCGACGAAGCTATCGAGGCTCTTCAACACGCGGTCACGGTCATCCGGGTGGATATTGTCGCGCCAGAAACGGTCTCCGTCGCTCGGATGCTGGCCGTGATGGCCAAACGATCTGGAAAAATTGGTGCTCCACCAAAAGCTGTTTGTATTGAGATTCCAATCCCTTATGACGTCACTTGTAGCTTCCGTCACAAGTCGGAAACGCTCGTCTGCCTCCACGCGTTCGGCTTCCGCCCTTTGGCGCTCCGTAACGTCCCGAAGGACATGTATCCAGTGTGTCGCTTGTTCGGTGCCATTGGCGACCGGGACGACGTCAAGTTCCACGGCAAAGTCTGAGTCGCTGTTCAGCAGCCTGGACCGGGAAGGCTCGCGAACCTTGAGCGCTCTCATGATCAGTTCGATTTTTGGATTCGCCAAGTCCGAACGGCCATCTTCAAATGTGGCGATGCGCGCGACTTCAACTTTTTCCATTCCTGTGTGCCGATGGAAGGCCTCATTCACGAAAACGATCCGGTCGTCATCCGGCGGGCTGTTGGCATTTGACTCGGTGATGACGATCACGTCGTGCAGCCTCGATACAGACTCGCCCAGAAGCTTCAGCTGGGAGGTCAGAGTTTCCTGAGCCGTGACATCTTGCATTACGCCCGTGAGGACAGGGCCCTGAAGTGTTTGCGTGATTTCCCCAACCCCTCGTACGTGCACAACATTGCCGTCCCGGCGCAGGACACGGTGGTTGAACCGCACGATCCGCTTGCCGGCCGCGAGGAACCGGCGAAAATTCTCTCGAACTCTAGACCGGTCATCCGGATGCACGAGGGCGAGGTAGCCTTCAAATTCATTCGCAAACTCGCCGGGGTTCGTGCCATAGATCTCATTGAAATTGTCAGACCAGTCGAGGCGCGATGTGGATAGGTCTAGTCGCCAGATGCCGATCGCCAAGAGGCGTTGCACGGCCTCGAAGCTCTCCTTCTGTTGTTGCAGATGAAGATTGGACTGCTTCAGCGCGCTGTTGCTAAGTACAGCAGGAAGGAAGGGCGCATTATAAGCTTCGCCCTGCGCCTGAGAGGGTTGTTCGCCTGCTTGCAGGTGCTCTGTCACGTCCTCGATATGGTGAATGATAAATGCAATCGAGCCGTCCGAGCCGAGCACGGGATGGTTGGCGCGCGACCAGTATCGCAAGTGCTCGTTATCGGCGCCGCCGGTTCGCAGGCCGAGAGGATAGTGCATAATCGGCATGATATCGGTAGTGCGCGTCTCTTCTGCGCGCCGCAATGACGCGCGCATGTCTGCTAGCGCCTTGGCACTTCTGTGTCCCGGAGTGTCAGGGAAAACATCGAAAAGCTTGCGACCGACCAACTCTTCACGGCTGAGGTTGACCGCTTCAAAATACGAGTTGCTGGCCGCAAGTATTTCGTAACTCTGAGGGGCCAAGATCAACAACCGTGACGGTATCGCCTCGAAAAGCGCCTTAAAGCGTTGTGCGATCGCTTCGACTTTGGCTCTCAGCGCCCGTTCATGAGGTGCCCCGTCAGCAAGCGTGTCCCGTGCGAGTACAAGTTCGGACACGTCAACGGCGCACAAAATCTTGCAGCGGCGTCCTTCGAATTCAGCATCAGACGAGGAGATCCGTACAAAGATTACTTGGCCGGATTTTTTTTTGTGACGATGGATTTCCGGTTCCGAGCGCGCCGTGATCTCCGATGGCATGTCTTGCAGAAAGTATGCAATATCTTCTGCCGGCCGGATGTCTTTTATCGTCATTGCAAGGAATTCTTCGAGCGAGAATCCATACTGCTCAATGGCGGCGCGGTTAACTTTGAGAAACCTCAGACTTTCTGTATCGCACACCCACATTGGATCTGGGTGATGTTCGAAGAAGAAATCTGCCGTATCCATGCATCTGTCCCGAAATGTATGCGAGGCCAATGACCGGCAAGCCAGCTCATCTGGATTTATCGGTCAGTTCCCCCTATCGCATACCTTACGGTTGTCTTGTGACCTCGGCAAGTTGCGCGCTGGCGTCTCTCTGCTGTATGCCGTCGACAGGCAATTTCGACATTGAGGCGGCAAGCGCGGCGTATCTGCAGGCAAGAGCAGAACTCTGCTGCAGGCACCGCTTCGTGATCGGGGATCGCATGCATTGTCGGATCAATTTCTTCTGGTCGCGTGATGGCTTAGCGCTGCGCCATCCCGCTAACTGCTGGGTCAGGCAACAGTGTTTGCGATTCAAGGCACCCGCGTAGAGATACAAAAACGTCTTTATTGTCCCACAATTTTGGATTTCTTTTGCATTGATAAACCGCCTTACGCGCAGATCATCGGCATCAGACAATTTGCTGGCCAGGTTTTAATGCGGCGCGAGGTGTGGCGTTCTTCGAGAGCCCGACGCCCGGGCTGAATAGCCCCTAGCTTTGTAGACGCCTTCTTCCCTGACTTTGGGGAGCGGTTCATTCGGGTGAAAATTCTCGACACAAATGCAGGAATACTCGCGGCGCAGGTCAATTCAGATATTCGGCGCCCGTTTCCCGTTCAGACAAACTGATCCACTTTTGCCGGCGCAAAAAGCGTCAGGCCTTCGAACTGGACGCGTGACGCCAAGGCCCCGGTTCAGGCACGTTGCAAGCGGCAGGCAACGGGTTCGACCAATTCGGGCATGCCGATCAAGTAGCCCTGCATCTGGTCGCAGCCGAACGAGGCAACCAGCGCTGCCGTTTCAGCGCTTTCGATCCCCTCGACCGTGCAGACCATCCCAAGTTCATGTGCAAGTGCGACGGTCGCGCGCATGATCTTCTGCGTGACCGCGCGGTCTCTCAGATCGCCGACGAATGCCTGGTCGAGCTTGATCTTGTCGAGCGGCAGACGGTCAAGAATCGCGAGGGAAGAATACCCGGCGCCAAAATCATCGAGCACGATCCTGAAACCGAGCTTACGGGCCTCATCAAGTACCTCGCAGTTTTCGACTACGTTCCGGAAGGCGACCTGCTCGGTCACTTCGAGTTCGATTCGCTGCGGCGGAATGCGGTGCCGGGCAATGACGGCGCTGAGCCTTGCGAGGAACAGCCGCGAGGTCAGCTGCGAAGGTGAGACGTTGATCGCCAATGACCAGTTGCTGGCGGCCACCGTCGGCAAGGCTTGGTTTAACATTGACCAGAGCATGTCGTTCAGGAGGCCGATACGTTCGGCAATCGGAATGAACTCATTCGGCGCTGGGTCTCTCGGAAACCCGCTGCCTGGCCAGCGCGCGAGAAGTTCCATGGTCACAATCTTGCCGTCGCTGGCGGAGATGATTGGTTGGAGAGCCGCGCGGATCTTGCCGTCCGGCACAGCCTGGCGCAAGGCAATCTCGATCGCTGAGGACGCGAGCGCGGCAGAATCAACGATTGTATCGAACTCGACAAAACCAAGGCGGTCGACCTTGGCGCGGCGCATAGCAACGTCAGCCGAGTGGAAAAGTTCCGATACGGTCAATCCCACTTTGCCCGGCCCGACCCAGCCGATTGAAGCGCCAACCGAAACAAGTCCTGCTTCTGAGTCTATCGGCGCAGTAAGCCGCTGGTGCAGGGACTGAATTGTGCGCTGGTCGTCGCCGGCGACTTCAGAAGGCGCGATCAGCACCGCAAACTCGTCGCCCCCCAGACGCGCGGAGGCGATGACGCCGGGCTGGACCAGTCGCCTGGAAATCTCCTTGAGAACTTCGTCGCCGACCGAATGCCCATATTGGTCGTTCAGAGGCTTGAACCGGTCAAGATCGATGAAAGCCAGGATCGGCGAAAGCCCGCCCTGCGTCTGGCTTGTGACCAGGTCCACAAAGGCGCGTCTGTTCTGAAGGCCGGTAAGCGGGTCTTCTGCTGCAAGACGTGTCGTCTTCACGACGAGCGCCCGCAAGGTTTCACGCGTCATGAGACTGCGATAAGCCCCGGCGCTGAGATAACCCACGAGCGTTCCGAGCGCGACGATCGCGACGATCTTGTCTTCGCCCCGAAGCTCCGGGCTGAAAGTCGACCACGCGATCATGGTGACAGCACCGATGATGGGAGGCAGGCCCGTTACCAGGGTCTGCAGCCGGCTCTCATTGTAGAACAGGGACACATGGATCAGAATACCGAGTAGAATGGCACCTGCCATCAGCATATTGACGACGTCGCCAGTTGTCCAAAGCATCAGGCACATCGCAGTCCAAAGACTCGATCCGAGACCCAGATGAGCGAAGTATGGCGTCAGCCATCGACCGGCAGACGGAGAGATATTCTTGATGTTGCGAGCGATCCGGATCTCCGTGAACTCATTCACGAAAATCAGTGATGCCCAGGCGACAGCCAATGAAAATGACGCTGCGTATCCGACAAGGCCAGCGACGATGATGCACGCTGCAACCCGGCCCGCCGTATCAGCAGCCAGACGGCCCACGAGCTCCCGGCTCGTCACCAGTTCTGCCTCTACAGTCCAGTCTGAACCAAGAACCCACTTGTGCATCGGTCTTCACTTGCCTTCACAATTCCTGAGATGCCTAACAGGAAATGATGAGGTTCAAGCTAAACGATGTTCTGCCGATTGGATGCGGGTCTTAGGGATTGAGTAATGAACGCCCGTTGGCTGACGGCGGCTACGGCAATTCAGATGGGCTAGCCGAGAGCTCACACTGCTCGCATTGCCTTCGCCCGGAGAAGATGCCTCGTTGCCTTGACGCGCGCCCTCAGAATCTTCGCAGCAGGCTCACCCGTGCAATACCGCGATCAAACCCGCTTGCAGCGAATGCGCTCGACGTCGAGTAGTCATAACCGAACTGCAGCTCGGTGAGCTTGTTCAGGTGCCAGGAAACGGCCCCGCCGCCGCTGCCAGTGGTTCTCGAGACACCAGCACCTTCGGATTCGCGTCCGCCCGACACATTCAGATCCACAAAGAGCCGCTCACTGACTTTCCATCCCAGGCGAACCGGAAGCTCGACGGAGCGGTACTCGTCGGGATTGTAGTATCCCGGCTGGCCGGGGAGGCTGAATTCGAAACCGGTCACGCGGAGACTGGCGGCGAGATAAGGCGCCTTCAGGAACCGGCGTCCGCCTTCCACCTGCCACCAGGTTTCATTGTTACCGTCCGAATAGTCGGCCTGCCTCAGGCGAGCCGAGTACCGGCTCACCGAACTCGGCATAATGTCCACTGACGCGCTGAAGCCTTCAGCCTCCAGTGCGCTGGTCAGTGTCGCCTCGCTGTCAAAGCTCTTGCGGGAGGCGCCAAGGTCGAAGCGCAGAAGGTCGCTTGGGGTAAAGGTGACGTAGGTATCGTAGGTCAGGATGTCCCTGGACTGACCTGAAGCTTCCACTTCGATCGCGTCGTTATAGACAGACCCGTTCCAGCCCAGCGCATCATTAAAGCGCAATCCTGCCAGCACACCTGCGCGGTCGACCGTGATCCTGCTCGAAGTTGTAGCTGGCGGGTCATACTGGGCGGCGACATAGCGACCGCCGACATAGCCGCGCCCGCCGGCAAACGGAATGCGTGCTTCTATAGTCTGCTCGCTGATTTCGAGATCATCCGACTGATTGAAACGGCGCACGTCGCCCCTGACTACCGGGCGCGCATCCCGGTTGATCTGCTCAAGAAGCTGGTCCGCGCGCTCGTTTTCCGGATCGGTTTCAAGCAACTGATCCAGGGCCTGCGCTGACCGGTCCGGACGCCCCATCCATAGCAGCGCTTCGGATCTCACCAGGGCTGCCTCACTGTCTTCGGGGCGGTCGCGGAGCACTGGCGCGATCACAGCAATCGCTTCGCGGTGACGCCCGTCCCAGTTGAGCGTTCGGGCAAGCCCGACCTGGGCAGCCGCATCGCCGGGATGATCGGCCAGCATGCTCCTGTAGGCATCACCTGCTGCATTCAGGTCGCCGCTCCATGACAGCACCTCTGCACGGGCGAGGCGAAGGTCCCTGTCAGAAGGATGCTCCGCAATCAGGACGTCATAAACCTCGATGCTTTCATCAAGGTCACCCTTCCAGGAAAGAGCGCGGGCAAGTCCCAGGCGGGCCCAGTAGGCGCGTTTGCCATCGCTGCTCTGCGCCGCCTCGCGGTAGACACTCACCGCGCCCTGCTGGTCGCCGGACCAGGACAGCTGGTCAGCCAGCTCGACAAGCCATTCTTCACGCCGGTCCGGGGCCTCAGCGATAGCGTCCCGAAATCCCGCTATGGCATCCTCGTGGCGGTTCTCGCCTGCGGCCGCGCGGGCGAGGCTCGCCGCCATGTCAGCCTTGGCTTCTTCAGAAAATGCAGCTGGCGCATGCGACAGCAGGGTCAAGATGCAGAGGGATGTCGTCAGGCGCCGCACGTGAGGTCTCCTAGGCTTTTTTCAGTGATGAATTCTGCGAGTAACGCGTAATGACAGGTATGATCCGTAGGCCGATGATGCAGGCAGCCAGCCAGCTCGCCCATACGGCTGACGGGAAGCTTCCCTGAAACACGAAATAGGCGATCCATGCGGCCTGCGTCGCAACAAAGACGGTCTCGAAGGCGAGGTAGGGCACGCGGGCCTTCGGACGGGCAGCTGCTGGCCCTGGCATTTGGCGGTTGGCAGCCGCATCGCTCACTGAAGCTGTCTTGGGCGTGCGCTCGAACTCAGAATGCATCGGACCGAAGAGGCCCTCGATAAACGCAGCAACATGGTGCGGCAGCATGCCGGCATTGACCACCAGGTATGGAACGATCCTTCCGAACCTGCGGGTTCTGCTGAGCAGCGCATTGCCCGGGCGCTCGTCATACGTGCTGCGGGTCTCGAGAGCGGCGAGCAGTCCGGCGAACAGGGCAAACGCCATGGGCGGCGCAAGATAGATCAGAACAGCTGGTCCCATGCCGTAGACGCCGAACCAGGCACTGTTTGCGATCAGGAACGGGAACACGGTCACCCAGATGAACCAGAGCGGCCATTGCCAGGAGATGCACATCAGGTAGCCGAGATAGGCCTTGCGCAGCAAAGGCGCACGAAACTTCGTGATGAGCGAAGCAAGATGCATCCGCTGCAACTGTACCCAGCCTTGCGTCCAGCGCTTCTGCTGCAGGCGGTAGGCGTCCAGCGACTGGGGCAGTTCTGCCGGCGCAACGATTTCCTTTACGAACTTCGTCCGGTAGCCATGGAAAAGCGCGCGGACGCTGAGCTCGCAGTCTTCGACCAGGCTTGCCGAGCGCCACCCGCCGATCGCTTCGATTGCGGACGCTCGCCACACACCTGCCGTGCCTGTGAAGTTCACAAAGCCGATGGCGGCCGACCGCCATGATTTCTGGAGCGTATGGTGGTCATCAACCCACATGGCCTGCGCGCCGGTCAGGAATGATTGCTCATCATTGAGATGGCCCCACTGGGCCTGGACCATGGCGAGATCGGACTCGGGGCTGCCATCCGCCGCAAAGAAATGCGGCATGATCTGCACCAGGTAGTCAGGTGACGGAAGAAAGTCCGCATCGAAGATGGCGATGAACTCCGCGTCGGTCTGCCGCCGGCCAGCCTCGAGGGCGCCGGCCTTGTAGCCTTTGCGGTCGGTTCGGTGGATGGCCACGCAGCTGAGACCCGTCCGTTCGCGGATATCCGAGCAAACCGCATCGACGAGCCGGCGCACAGCCGGGTCCGTCGAATCGTCGAGGACCTGCACTTCAAGCCGGTCGCGCGGCCAGTCGATCGCGGCGGCCGCGCGTATGATCCGTTCTGCTACCGCATGCTCATTGAACATCGGAAGCTGGATGCAGACTTTGGGAATCTGCGAGGAGAGAGTGCCGGGCGCGGCAGGAAGGCGCCCGGCGACCAAGTACCCGAGCCGCTCAACAAGACCGATCAGGAGGAAGACCAGAATTGCGGCGTAGGGAAGATGCAGCAATGCCATCCACAAGGCGTCGGCGCTGTCGCTGCGAGGCAGGTCGGGTGCGGGTTCCTGACCGGTCATCACGAGTGTTGCAGCCATGCCTGCCAACCAGGTGGCTGTAAAAAGCGCAAGAGCTGCCTGCCAGGATGGCAGTGAAGAAGCGGGCAGGGCGGCGGCGGCTTCCTGGGACGTCGTCATCGGTGGCTCTCGAATGACGCTCTTGTCGAGCATTCTAAAGGACAACGCGTCCTGGGCCGTGACTATTCCCTGTTGCCGGCAGATTCAGAAAAACACCTGACTTTTGCTTGCAGAACTCTCGCGGCTCAGCAAACGAATCCGGTCCGGGAAATGGAACCGGGTTCCGCCGTCCAGGAGATATGGCGCCAGGCGGCGCTTCTCGAACCTTCAGGGTTGTTGCAACTGAACGATCGCAGGTTTTGAGACTGAGTGTTTACAGTAAGGAGCCGGCAATCAGGGCGCTCTCCGCCGGCCCTTTGCTCTCGCAATGTCCGGTCCAGCCCTGTCCTTCCGGTAGTCGGGCAAGGGGCACTAGCAGCCCTTTTCGACGACTTCGGTAATGCGCTCGTCCGTTGCCGTCCGGCCCGGGATCTTGGCGCACAGCCTGACCTTCTCTGTTTCGCCGGTCGTGTACTTGACCGATGAGCGTTCGACATAGTGGCCGACTTCGTCCGACCAGAGCCAGCCCCGGCGCTCGATGAGTTTCATCGAGCTCGGCGTATACCGCTCGCAGTTGACGGGCAGGACTTCGATCTCTGCGAACGCGAACGTTTCCATGCGCCTCCGCCCGGCCTTGCAAGACCAGTACTGAAGGCTCCTCGACTTGGCGCCTTCGCGCGGCACAACATCGGTCACGACCCGAAACCTCGAAGACGCGCCTTCACGCGGCGGCCAGAGCTTCTCCGGCTTGCCTGACACGGTGCGCGTGCCTTTCACACCGCTGACTTCCCATTCGAGGATGGGAATCGTGAAATTGCGTGACCGGGTGTATTCGCGTCCGCGCCGGGTTGCCCAGACCTGCGTTTCGCCAAGGTCCTCGACCAGTCGCTCCACGCGCCCGTCGTTGAAGACGAAAGTGGCGTCCTGCTCGACACGTACGGGTTCAGGCGCAGGCCTGGCTGATGCTGGCTGCAGCGAGGCGCCAGCCGCAACAGATAGCAGTAAAGCGCAAAAGGCAGATTTCCGGGCCATGGCTCAGTTCACCTCTTCGATTTCGATCTGCACAAGGCCGTGGCCAAAGGTGGTATCGGTACCGGAAGCCCCAAGATCACGCGCTTCCTGCGTGAAGGCTTCTGCGCGCTTGGACGCGTCCTTGCCGGGTGTCGGATTTTCAAGAGACAGGAGGGCCGAGACCACGGGGGTTGCAAACGAAGTCCCGGTTACAGCGCTGTAGGTCCCGTTTGGTCCGGCGGCGAGGATCTTGACACCGGGGGCGGCGATATCGACCTGGGCGCCGCGGCCTGCGCGCCGGTAGATCTTCCCGTCAATATCGACAGCGGTCACGCCGACCACGTCGGAGTAGGTGGCCGGAAAGACAGGGGGGGCTGCAGGTCCGTCATTTCCGACTGCGGCCGTGATAATGTGCCCCTTATCTGTCAGGCGTTTGATGGCCGCTTCCAGAATATCGCTGGGCGGACCTGCGATGGAAAAATTGATCACGCCGGCACCTTCAGACGCGGCCCAGTCGAGGGCTTCAAGCAAGGCCTTTGTATCGGTCTCCGGAACGCCCTCCTTGGAAACCGAGAAGACGTTCGCAGCGAGCAGCCTGGCGCCGGGCACGATACCGCGATAGTCCGTATCCGGATCAAGCCCGACCATGATGGACGCAACCGCTGTGCCATGGTCGTAATCGCGCCCCTTCTTGCTGCTCGCAAAGTCCTTGACCGTGATTTTCCGGGTCGAGAGGGATGGGTGCCTGGGGTCAACAAGCGTATCAATCATCGCGACAATGGCGCCTTCACCCGACCGCTTTCCGCCGACTTTCTGGATTTTGCGTCCTTCATCTTCGAGCTTGTCAGATGCCGGAAGGCCGAACACATGGTTGTAATCAAAGGGCGCTGCGGGAAGCGAGTCCCGGAGCGCATCGGCAGCGTCCGGCATGGTCATCCCGGACGGCGGCCTCAGCCTTTGCAGGCTTGTGCCCAGGCCATCGAGCCTTGTTTGCGCAACGACACGGAACCCGATTTCCTGCAGGATCGACAAATCCGTCGGCCCGAGATCAAAGGTCAGGATGTCCTTGTCTGCAAGCGGATAGCCTTCATCATCTACGAGGACGTCTGACGAGCCGCTGCGCGTGTCGGGTTTCTCGTCCGGATCCCTCGGGCCAGAACCGGAGGACGGCGAGACGCCCCTGACGCCGGCGCCGCCGGGGGCGTCGTCGTCATCGTTAGAGTTGCCGCCCGATGGCCCGTCGTCATCATCATCGCCGGACGTGCCGCCGCCTGTTCCTGCGCCGTCATCCCCGCCCGCGCCGCCATCATCTCCAGCTCCGCCGCCATCATCGCCGGTGCCGCCGTCGTCTCCGGTGTCGTCGCCGCCATCATCGCCGGCGCCGCCATCGTCTCCGCCATCGTCTCCGGCATCGTCACCGCCATCATCTCCGACATCGTCACCAACGTCGTCGTCAACATCGTCGTCGCCGGGATCATCTGCCGGGTCATCATCAAGGATGTCGCCGTCGTCAATAGGGTCTTCGTCTTCGTCATCGTCGTCTTCGTCGTCATCGACCTGGGCCTGCGCAGGCCCAGAAAGTGCGAGCGCTGATACCGAGGCCGTCAAGGCAATTGCCGTCGCCGGAGACGAGACAAGCTGGGCGCCGGCGAGCAGCCAGGCGGCCAGTTCGACAGACAGAGTTTTCTTTGCCGATGACATCCAAATCCCCTTGCTGGACAATCTGTGTGTGGAACGCGTGCGCGAGCCTGTTTATTCCCGGCGATGTATCTCCTTTGCTTCATGGGCCCAGAAAAGAGACTTTTTTCTGACATGGAATAAAGGTAACCGGGCCGGCGTTCTTGGGGGAGTGAATGGATATTCAGGAAGAAAAAGCGCTGCGTTTGCAGATTGTTGCGCTCATCCCGCGCCTGCGAAGATTTGCGCTTGGTCTTACCCGCAACGGGCCTGAAGCGGACGACGTGGTACAAATGGCACTCGAACGGGCAATTTCGAAGATTCACCAGTTCCAGCCGGGCACACGGCTGGAGGCCTGGCTGTTCCGGATCGTCAGGACGACCTGGCTCGATGACCGGCGCCGCCTGGCCCGCCGGCCCGCCGAAAGCAACGAGGACGCGGTCAACGGTTTTGCCGGCGACAGCCTGCCTCAGACCGACACGCTCGACCTGCGCGCCGATCTTGCCAGGGCCCTCGGAACACTGACGGAGGACCAGCGCGCCGTTGTGCTGCTCGTCCTTGTCGAAGGCCAGAGTTACGATGAAGCGAGCGAAATCCTCAATGTACCAACAGGGACGATCATGAGCCGGCTTTCGAGGGCTCGCACGACCCTGATGCAGGCTCTTTCGGAACAGGGAGTTCGGCCATGACCGGCAAGATTACCGAAGAAATGATCATGGCGCTCGCAGACGGTGAGCTCGGGGGTGCCGAGGCGGACGCAGTGCGTGAGGCAATTGCCGCAGACAGCGCGCTCCGGGACCAGTTCGATCGCTACCAGGAAAGCCGGCAATTGCTTGCATCGGGCTTCGAAGGGCTCCTCGGGCGTCCTGTACCCGAGGACATGCGCAAGCTTGTGCTCGAGGAGGCAGCTCCCCGCGGCGCCGTCGTCTCGCTCGGCGCTGCCCGGGCCCGGCGGGGCCGGCTTTTCGGCTTTGACGTCCTGTCCCAGGCTGCGGCCGCAGCAGTTCTGCTCGGCGCCGCCGCGCTCGGCGGCTACCAGATCGGGCAAAACGAACCGGCCGCAGACGGGCTCGTGCTCGCAGGGCTTCTTGCGCAGGACAGTCCGATCTCTGACGCCTTGTCCGCGGCGCCAGCCGGTACTTCGGTTGAGGTCGGCGGCGCTGAGTTCCTGGCAGTCGCGACTTACCAGGTCGCTGAGGGACAGCTCTGCCGTGAGTTTGAACTGAACCGGGATGGATCCGGCGCTGTCGGACTGGCGTGCCGTGTCGACGCCGGCTGGCAGGTCGAGGTTGCTGCACTCAACGTGGCAGCAGGCGCGAAGGGCCAGTTCCTGCCGGCTTCGGCGGATGCGTTTGAACTCGTTGGCGCAGCGCTCGATGCAAAGGGCGAGTACGAAGCGATCGATCCCGAAAGCGAGACCTGCATACTGACCGGCGAGGCGTGCGCCGATCTTCCCTGAAGGCCCCCAGCGCGCCTTGTTGGTTTGCTTGATCGTGGGAGCCCGGCAACTGGGCTGGCGTCTGTCGATGCCCGGGAAAGTCCTGCGAGTGTTTTCAAAATGATCGTCCCAAATCGCCAAACGTGAGGGAATAAATCCCAGCGCCCTGGCGTTTAACCAACAAGGGCATCGCAGCGTACTTTGCGATCGCCCGGAGGATTGTTGGCGCCGGAGTAGCGATTTTCCCCTTTTTGCTACGGCGCAGGCCCGCAAGGGGAGCCCGGGTCCGGGTTCTTCAGGCCAGATGCAGGATTTGTCCCCCCACCCCATATCCCGCAACTGAAGGCCGGTGCCAGCAATCTGCTCCGGGGACGGAGCAACCCTCTCCGATTCTTGCAGCCGGCCTTACGTCTCGTCTGGTGAGGGCGCTTCTTGTCCGTTCAGGGACGGAACCGGAGAGCTGCATCGAAGCCGTCCTGCCGGACCATCTCGCACTCCCGGTTCAATCCAAGCCTCGCACAGATAAGCGTCAGCCGGTCAGGAACGATGATCCTGTGGCTGCAGCGGATCTGTGCGCCGTTGCTGGAAACATCAATGCAGACCCCGTCAGCGCGTCCATTCGGCGGCCAGATCAACCGGCACGGAGCCCAGACTTTCTCGCGGGTTGATTTACGCTTGCCGGCGCTCCTGGACGGGGACGGCAAGCCAGCCGGGGCAGGCTTTGAACTGTTCAGGGCACGGTCGATCTGAGACTTGCCGATTCCGGGCGGTTTCTTGCCAAACACCACTATTTCTTGCCTCCGACAGGCATGCACCCCTGCTTTCCCAAGGGCCTGTTGACGTTGAATAACTCCGCCGCCAAAGGGGCCCCTCCGGCTTGAAGGGCTGTCGCGCGGCGCAGGAAGGCCCCGTGGTGGGCAAGCGGCTCAAGCGTCAAGCGACGCCTTCCTGGCTTTGCGTGAGGCGCGCATGACCTGCGCCTCGAGGGCGCGCGGGAGGAGATCAAAGATCAGGTGGATCCGGTCCTCCTGGCCATCGTTCCTCGCTTCGTGCACCGCTTTGTTGTCGAACCACCAGAGTTCGCCTTCCTGCATGCGGACGTCTTCATCGCCGGCTTTCAACCAGGAGCCGTGCGTCGATTTCAGAACGAAGTGATACCGGCTCCGTACCTTGTAATACTCGCCCCGGTCCGAATGCGGATAGACCTGCCGCCCGGCGGGCAAGCAGACGATTTTTGCCCGGCCAAGGACTCCGTCTTCTTCTGCCGCCACCTGTTTCAGGAATTCCTGAAAAAGAGGCAGGCTGTGCGATCCGCTGGTCCAGCGGCTCTCGTGCACGTCCCGGCGCGGCCGGCCGCCCTGCGCGGACTTGACCAACCCCCTCAGCGGAACCGCCAACGCCTCCTTCTGCACCGGCACAGCGGACTGGCGGCCCGTTTGCTCGGCCCAAATGGCGTCAATGCCGCCGAGCTGCGCCATCAGCGGCGCGGGATCGCAGCCGTGTTTCAAACGCTTGAAGTATTGCATGTGCTGTCTCCCTGTTTTTCAGGGGAACGCTCGCGGCTCCGGGAATATTCCGGCGCCCGTAACCCTCCTGATCGGGCCCCCGGGAATATTTGCGCGGCTTGCGGCGTTCTTTGGGGGAGCCGGTTACGCGCAAGCAGGAGGTCAGTGCTATTGAATGGGCGTGGAAGCCTGTCTCGACAGGCCTGTTTATGTTTCCGGCTCGCCATTGATCGCTCCTGGAGTGGCGGGATCCTCAAACTTCTTGGAGCGACCATCCTTGGCCTGAGCCTCATGATGAATGCACATGCTGACAGCGGACGATCTTCAGGGCGGACCGGCGACGACAAGTCCCGGCTCGAGACCGGGATATCCCGTTTCATATTCGATGGCTGGGCAGGTCCCGAACTCAGGGTCTGGACCTATGTCCCGAGCTCTGTGCCTGCCGATGCGCCCATCCTCTTCGTGATGCACGGCGTTGAGAGGGATGCAAAGAGATACATCGAAGACTGGGCTCGCACCGCCGAACGCTACGGCGTGATCCTGGTCGCGCCGGAGTTTGATGAACGCCGTTTTCCGGGCCCTGAAGCGTATAACCAGGGCGGGGTGATCGATCCCCGCACCGGCAGGAAACGCGATCCGGACACCTGGTCATTCTCTGTGATCGAACCGCTTTTCGATGAAGTGAAACACCGCACAGGCAGCCGCACGCAAACATATTCGCTCTACGGCCATTCTGCGGGCGCGCAGTTCGTTCATCGCTTCGTCATGCTGGCGCATCCGGTCCGCCTCGATCATGCGGTCGCCGCCAACGCAGGATGGTATACCCTGTTCGATTCCGATCGACCTTTCCCGCAAGGCATGAAATTGAACAAGCATGACTATGTCCTGGACAGGTCGGGCTTTGCAGAACGCCTGACGATCCTGCTCGGTACGGAGGATATTGAATCGGATGACCGCAACCTTCGCGATGATGCCTGGGCGCGCGGGCAGGGGCAGAACCGGTTCGAACGGGGCCAGGCGTTCTTTTTGCATGCCAAGCAGGTTGCAGGATCCAGGTCGCCGGCCTTCAACTGGCGGCTCAAATACGCGCCGGGGGTCGGACACGAAAACCGGAAAATGGCGCTCTATGCAGCCAATGTCCTGTTCCGTCAGGAGCGCCGTGAGACGCTGCCGGAATTCCTGCTTGAGCTGAGGCGGGACGAAGATCCCGGCCTCTGTGATACCGCCGACCGGCCCTCCCGGCAGTTCATGGGTCTGTCGAATTTCGCCTGCGGCGCGCTCTCCGTTGCCCGTATCGAGGCCTGGGCGGCAAGGCCTGGTTCCATGCAGCAGGACGGTGCCGCCGTGCTGCTCGATCAGCCCGTAGGTATCCGCGGTGAAGGCGAGCTGCCACACCGGCTGGCCAGCTCTCTCAAGGTTGCGCTGATCGATGCTGAAGGAAAGGATCCGAGGGAGTCGGCGAGGCTGGAGCGGAAAGTGGAAGACGTCGCCGGGCGCGGCGCCAATCTGATACTGCTGATCAACTCGCCAACAGATGGCAGGATCAGGAAGACAGATCGCTACACGCTTTTCCACCTGCCGCGCCAGAAGCCGGGCCGCAAGGACCGCGATGCCGGATGCGCGGCGTGTGACCGGCCGGTTCTGATCTCCTTCGTGCCCGATCCAAAAAGGCGAACTGTCAGGATCCAGTTTTACCCCTCACGGGCAGCGGGTCTGCCAGCCGGAACGGCTACACTCCCGGATCCATCGCAGTGGCGGTTATACGTCGAGGCGGTCAGGCGGATTGCCGGGCGTACCAAGGACAAGGTCCGCTTTGACGCCGGGCAGGACGAGCTGGGCGATCACCTCGCGTTTGAAATCGATTGGCCTCGCCGCGATTGAGCAGCTGTCACGCCTGAAAGTGCGTCTGAAGGCGCCCTCCAGTGCCTTTCTTTTAAAAATCTTCACTCTTCCGCGGAATGAACCGCTCAATTACGGCGTTCGTAACAGCGTAGGGTTCAAACAAAGGGGAACACATGTTGAAATCTTTCAAGCTGGGCGCTGCTTCTCTGACCGCGCTGATTGGGCAGGGCGCCCTGACCGCCGTGGCGGAGGTCTCCTATGACGAGCGCGGGCTGGTCTATGAAAACGGCGCCGTAACCGTTCAGGCCCGCGGCGCAGTTGCCGTTCAGGGCGCCTGGTATGAGCCCGTACAGGCAGGCACGCCGCGCAACGGTACCGAAGCTGACGGGTCAGCTATTGTGATTGCTGAATGGGAAACCAGTTCCGGACTGCTTTTCGGTGTCCGCGGCGAAGTTGATACCGGCAACACGCAGATCGACGACTTCGAGCGCGACGAGCTTTATGCCTATGTCGCCGCAGATTGGGGCCGTATCGAAGTTGGCGAGAACGACGGGCCTGCCGATACCCTGTCCTTCCATGCGCCGACGATCGGGCTGGGCCAGGTGCGCGGTGACTTCGCCCGGTATACCGGATCGGTGGCGCTGCTTTCAGCCTATGACAGCCGCGACGCGCTCAAGGTCTCGTACTTCTCGCCGCCTGTTAACGGCTTCACAGCCGGCGTGTCTTTCTCGCCTGAATTTACGTCGAATGAAGACGCCGCCAACCCGACCAGCCGGGTGATCCAGGAGGAAGTCTACGAACTCGGCGCGCAATACCTGCGCCCTGTGGGCAACTGGATCGCCGGCCTTTCGGCCGCCTATGTCAAAGGCACGGCAGACCCCATTACCAATCGCGCCGATATTGAAAGCTGGAGTCTCGGCTCCGAGCTTCGGCGCGGAAAAATGTCTTTCGGTGCCGCCTATGTAGACCGCGGGCGCTCTGCACTGCGTCCGACAGCAGAAACCGAAGACGAATGGAACGCAGGCTTTGGCTGGGCAGAAGATCGCTGGGAGGCGGCCGCCTCGTACGCCGTTACAAGCCAGGGGCAGGACAAGGATCACCGCTTCGGTGTGGGCGTCGATTTCGATATCACGCCGCACGTCTATCTGCGCACGGATGCCGTCCGCCTGGTTTCTGAGCGTCCGGGTATCGAGAACCGGGACGGGTGGGTCGCTATGACGGAACTCGGGCTTCGTTTTTAGGCCTGCGTCTCTGCGGCTTGTCTCTGTCCTTGAAAGCCCCGCCATTTTTGGCGGGGCTTTTTTCTGATTTGGTGGAAGGATCGTGAACTGCCGGACGTTGTCTTTGTAAGGACTATTATCGGACAAAGGACAGACAGATGATCGAGATCTTCGACCAGGCGCGCCTCAGCAAAGCCAAGCGCGCTTTTACGACCCGCCGCGTGCCGGTTCAGGATATGCGGGCTCTGGAGACCGGCCCGGTCGCTCCAATGGCCGGTGATCTCGTGCTCGCCCGAGTGGAAGCGGTCGGGCGCCTGCAGCGTGTCGAACTCACGACGGGCCGGAAAGCGGCCATCTTCGCAGGTGATGAAATCGTCGTCGTCTATGGCAACCGATATGCCCCGGACGCTTACGAAGCTGAAGTCCCGGATGATCTGTCTGACTGTGACCTGGCCGCCGGCGGCGGGATTGCCTCGCTGGTCCTGAACTCAAACGCCGTCTGGGAGTCCAAGGGTAGCCCGACACGCCTTCGGCCCATCGGCCTTGTCACTGATTCTGAAGGCCGCCCAATCAACCTTGCACGTTATGCCTTGCCGATGCGGCCGTTGCTCAACCGTCAGGTGCCCGTGATCGCGGTCTGCGGCGCCACCATGAACTCCGGAAAGACGACGACGGTAGCGGGAATGGTACGCGGGCTCACCCAGAAGGGGATGCGGGTCGGCGCGGCGAAGATCACCGGCACAGGTTCGGGCAATGACTATTGGAAGTTCGTCGACTCCGGCGCAGCTCATACGCTCGATTTCACGGATGCCGGCATGGGGACGACCTATCTCGCAGATGTTGAGCATGTTGTCAGGGGCGCCGAAGCCGTCGTCGCCGAACTGATCTCACGCGGTTGCAACGCGGTCGTCCTGGAAATCGCTGATGGTGTCCACCAGCGTGAGACGCATGCTCTCTTGTCGCACCCCCGGATGCAGGCATTGGCCGATCGTTGGGTTTATGCGGCTGACAGCGCGGCGTCGGCTGCCGTCGGCTGCCAGGTCATGTCCGGGTGCGGATTATCGGTTACGGCGATCTCAGGATTGCTGACAGCTTCGCCCCTGGCCATGCGGGAAGCTGCCGGACTCGTGCGGGCCCGCTTCTGCGCGCTTCCGGAGCTTACCGAAGGATCTGCGCCGCTGGCATGGATTGAAAGCGTGTCGCGGTTGTCGGCCTATGCCTGACCCGAAGAGCGGCGCGGTCTCCAATTTCCCGCCATACCTCGAAGGCGGCCGCAAGGCCGCCTTCCTTCTATTGTTGCTCTTCGTCCTTCTTGAAACCGCAGCCCAGGTCTGGACGGGCTACGCGCTGACGTCCGTTATCCGCTCGCCTGCTGAAACGGCCTTGCCGTTTGCAAATCTGGTCTTGGCGTTCAGTCTGCTCGCAGCTTTCTTCTGGGCAAGGGGGGTGACCGCGGAATGGATAGGTCAGGACTACGTCAACAGTGTGCGTTCAGGTCTCGCTCGCCAGGCCGTCAGGTCGGCGCTGGGGAGAGGCCGCCTCGGGACGATAACGGCTCGGATGAGCGCAGATCTTGCCGCCCTGAAGAATTGGTCCGACGCGGGAATCTGCGGCGCGATAACCGGACTACTCACACTGTCTGCTGGACTGGTCTCTGCATGGATGAATGCGGGTGTTGAGGGTCTGATGAGCAGCCTCGTCGGCCCCGCTGTTTCGCTGCTCCTGGTTGTTGTTTTCTGGACGGCGCTGAGATCTCGCATCCGTCACCGGCGGGCTGCGCGCGGCCTTTTGTCCGCCCGGACCGGAGACGCGGTCTTTGCCGCCAGGACAGCCGCCGTCTATTCTGCATCCGAGAGCTTTGCCCGTCCGATCCGGCGCGCCGGAAAGCGGCTGGTCGATATCTCTGTAAAGACGTTATCTGTCGTTCAACTGCTGCGGGCGAGCAGCACGGTGACGGTTCCGGGCGGTGTCCTCTTGTTCATTTTCCTGGGCGAGGGTGGCCGCGAAGTCCCGGCATCGGCATGGGGCGGCCTGATCTATTCGCTTGGCCTTTGCACCGCCGGTGTCGCGATCCTCGTTCTGGCCGCCGAGGCATTGATCGAACGCCGGATCGCCCTGCGAAAACTTCGTGATCTCGATACACAGGCAAACGAGGCGCCAGCGCTTGCTCCGGGCGGCGATGTCAGGATTCCGCGCATGCCTGTTCTGCCTTTGTCGATTGACGGGCGAACCCTCGCCAGGCCGGGAGAGGTCGCTCAGCTCTCTCGCTCCGACTTTCCGGGACTATCGATGCGCCTGATGCAGGGAGGTGAGGGTGTCGTGCTCGGTGAGCTGCCATCTAGCCGCGCCGATCCGCGCGACTGGGCCCGCCGCGTGTCGATCGTAACGGAGAGCATTCCTTTGCCGCGAGGCGGTTTAAACGACGTTGTCAGATCCCGGGGACGTCCGACAAGACGGCAAATCAAGGAGGGCATGCGTCTGGCCGGGATCGACCCGGACGATGCCGGATTGCCATCGGTTATTGACCCTCAGCGTCACATGATCGAGCCGATCGTGATGTCGAGGCTGAGACTTGTACGAGGATTAGTTGCCGGCCCTCACGCTCTGATCATCGATGAGCCATGGCTGGCAGCGGATGAAGATTTGAAGGGGAGGCTTCAGGAGTGGGCCCGGGAATCGGGCCGCGCCGTGGTGTGGCTAAGCATTCAATGAGTGCGCATGGAGCCGTCCAGGACGAAGTTGCCTACATCTTTCCAGATCACTCGGGTCTAGTGAACCTCCAGCTCAAAGCACCGTTACTCCTCTGGACTCAAGCCGCCGGCGGCGCTGGTCGCCGATGACATTTACCGAAGTGGCGGCGCGCGACATGCCCCAATCGGCCAGCAATTCGGATGCGGCTGCGGGGCCGTTCTCGGCGAGCGCGAGCCAGGCATGAGCCTGGACGATGCGCGGGTGCTTCTTTCCCGGTCCGGGCACAGTTCCAGGCGGCGGGGAGTATTTTGCCAGCAGCGCGCGCGCGCCGTCGCGGTCGCCAACATCCACCATTGCTTCGGCCAGAGACGCAACGGTAACAAGGTCATCATTGTTGAGTGAAAGCTCGAGTTCGCGGCAACTGGAGATGAGTGATAATCCCTCCTGAAACCGGCCTTGCATGATCGCTACTTCGCCGAGAAAGAACAGCGCATAGGATTCGGTGTGCACAGCCTTCTTCTGACGCGATCGCTGCAACAAGGCTTCGGCTTCCCGCTGGGCCACTGCAACGTCGCCGTCAAGAAACAGCACAAACCGTAACAGGCCAATCGTGACCCCGTCATCGCCGCCCGCATCGACCAGCGCACGGTTGGTGCGCAGCTGCGCTGCGCTGCGGATGGCGTCATAAGCCGCCGCCAGATTTCCGGAGCGCTCCTCGAGCAGGTGCAAGTTAGCGAGATGGCGGTAAGCAATTGCAGGTTCGGGATTGGTGGCCAGTCCATTTTTCAGGCCGATGCGGGCACGCTCCATGGCCTCGGGCGTCTGCGTGCCCATTGCCAGCTGCACGAGGATGTAGAGGTGGCGTTCGGAGTTTTCATCAGGGGTTCCGGCATATTCTTCGCTGATCTCCTCGAACATGGTCACCGCGCCCTGTACGTCGCCGGTGAACAGCTTGCTGCGGGCCAGCATGATGCGACCTTCGCGGCGCAGGCCTTCTTCGCCATAGCCCGCGTCGAGCCAGCGCTGCAGCACTTCGCGCCCAGTGGAAAAGTCTCCCTGGTCAAGGAAACTCGACCCGATGGCGTAAGCGATATGTGCAGCGCGATCAGGAGACTGTGCACGGTCCGTATGCGCGGCCGCTGACTGGTCCAGCAGAACAGTGCGCAGTCGCTCGGTATCAAACTCGCCTTCAAATAATCGAACCAGTGTGTCGGCATAGGCCGACTGGGTCGCCAGCGCCCGCTGCGATCCTGCCAGAGCATACTCGGCGCGCTGGCGGGCCGCTTCCGCACGATTGGCGCTGAGCTGGGTCAAGGCGATGCCGGCGCTCAGGGCGACCGCGAGTGCGACACCAAGCGTATAGGAAAGCGGGTTACGCTGGATGCCCTTCGACAGGCGGTAAAGGGCGCCGGATCCGCGCGCCGAAACCGGACGGCGATCGAGGATGGAAAGAAGGTCCTGCCGCAAGGCGTCGGCCGACGGATAGCGGTCCTGCGCCGCGAAGGCAGTGGCCCGGTCAAGGATGCAGGCCAGGTCAGTATTGGCCAGGGCCCGCGCATCGGTGGTTACCCCCGCATCGGAGCGCCTCTGCGGCAAGGCGCCGGTCACAAGCTGATGGATCAGCATGCCGATGGCGAAAATGTCAGTGGCGGCGGTGACAGCATCGCCGCGCAGCTGCTCCGGAGCCGCCGTCGCAAGCGTGAGCGGCGCCAGGCCGGGCGCATCATCTCCGTCGAGATCGGCAGCGATCCCGAAATCGATCAGCCTGATGCGCCGATCCCGTGAAACAAGGACGTTGGAAGCCTTTATGTCCCGGTGCAGGATCAGCCTTGCATGCGCATGCGCAACCGCCTCACAAAGTGTTGCAGCAAGGCGCAGGATTTCAGTCTGTCGGGGATGCGTCTTGCGCACCCAGGCATCGATCGGCTCACCTTCGACGAGTTCCACAACCATGTAGGGACGGGCGTCGTCAGTCGCGCCGCCGTCGATGATACGACTGATGCCGGGATGCTCGAGAGCCGCCAGCCGCTTGCGCTCGGATTCGAAACGCTGGACCGACTTGCCGCCACCGCCCGCATGCATGACCTTCAGCGCAGCGAGTTGCTGAAACTGGCCGTCGGCGCGGGCCGCGCGGTAGACCCGCGCCATTCCGCCTTCTCCGATCATGGCCTCGATGCGCCAGGCACCGATCCGGTCGCCCGATTGGTAGGCGGCCTGAGGGGCCAATGCCGGGCCACTCGCAGACGTCGCCATGAAGCCGGTTGTCGTTGTGCTGCGCCAGAGGCGCTCCATCGCCAGACCGACGCCTGGCTCCAGTGTACCGGCTTCGGCGATGCGGCGGATGGCAGCTTCGGGAGCGCGCACGGCGAGGTCCTCAACCTCGGAGATTATTGCGCGCCAGTCCATCCGATCCCCCCCAGTTCGTTTGAACATCAACTTCTGACACGCGCAGCCGCGCCTTATCAAGGCGGTCTTCGTGCTGGCAATGCCCTGACAGGTGGCACCTGGCTGTGTTCACGCTCTCAGCGCATCTGGTCGGCGAGCCAGGCCCGGGCGGCGACCCAGTCGCGCCGCACGGTGCGTTCCGAAAGACCGAGCGTGGCGGCTGTCTCTGCCTCCGTCATGCCGGAAAAATAGCGGCAATCGACAATTCTCAGCCACCGCGGATTTGTTTCGGCAAGCCGGGTGAGAAGGTCTCCGATAACGACAATCTGTTCAGGCGTTTCATTGAACTCGGGCAGAAAGGCATTTTCGCTGGCATCTAGTGACAGGGGAGGTTGCCCCCCGTTGCGGCGAAGGGCTGCCTTCCGGCGGGCATGGTCGACCACGGCCTGGCGGATCGCGAGCGCGGCCGTGCTCAGGAAATGCTGGTGGGATTGCCAGGCGGTCCTGCCGGTCAGCTTGAGATAGGTCTCGTGCAAGAGGTCGGAGGTGCTGAAAGTATCGGCAAAGCCGGCCCGGCGCCGTCTCTGGCGCGCAATGGCGAGAAGCTCGTTATAGTTCTCGGCAAAATAGCGGTCTGCGATCTGCCGCTCGGTCTCCGTATACTGTGAGTTTCCATCGGCGCGCTCGCCTTCAGTCATCTCGGCTAAGTCTCCGGCGGTTCTGGCCTCTGGGAGCCGGAGGTTAGCTGGCCGCTCCGACTGCGCAAGTATTTCCATCACGCCGTGTCCGGTTTTGCCGGCCGCCAGCGTTAAGCCTTGTGAAACCCTGCTGCCCCGGCCTCGGGCAAGAGCCGCAGGCGCTTTGGAGGGACAGGCGAATGAGAATGGCGGCGGATACACGCCTGAAGAGGGTTTTTGGCAGGCTGCTGGCGCGTCCGGGAGCCCTGCTGGGTCTCGCCCTGCTTGTCACTGTGGGTTTCGGGGCCGGACTGAGGGGCGTCGTCAAGGATCCCTCAGTGGATGCATTTGTGCCGCAGGATCACCGGTTTGCTCTTGCCCGGGATGAAGCGCGGGAGGTGTTTGGCCTCGATGATCCGATCATCCTCGCTCTTGCATCTCCTTCGGGTGAAAGCCTGTTCACACCTGCTGCACTGGAAACCCTTCAGCGCATCGACGAGGCAGTCCGTAAAGTGCCGGGCGTCAAGAAGAACGACGTGAAGAGCCTTGCCTCGGAAAAGGCGATCTGGGGCGAAGCGGGGGATCTTGCGGTCGAGAGGATTATCCCGCCGGGCGCCGTTACGCCCGAGGATGCCGCGAATGCAAGGGTCCGATTCAAGATGATGCCGATGCTCGAGGGCCTGCTTGGCTCGGCGCGCGGCGACCTGCTGACGGTCATCATTCCCGTCGATGACCCGAACCATGCAGACGACGTCTACACGGCAATCAAGACAATTGCCCTGGCAGAAAAGACGGCTGAACTCGACGTCCATGTGGCAGGCGTTGCGGCAATGAATGCGCGCCTCGCCGAGATCGTCGACAGTGACACGAGGATCTTCATTCCGATCGCGGTGCTGACCGTCCTGGCAATCGTGTTCATTGCCCTGCAGTCGACGACTGGTCTGGTGGGCCCGCTCGTGGTGATTGCCGGGTCTGCCGCAATTGCGATCGGCCTGATGGGCTGGCTTGATGCCCGCTATTACCTCATCACGACCGCCTTGCCGGTAGTGATCATGGCCATTGCGGTTGCAGACAGCCTGCATATTTCGACAACCTACCTGCGTCTGCGTCAGATCATACCCAGTCTCACAGCGCGCGAAGCGGTCCTGTCCGCAATTGAGCGGACCTTCGTGCCGGTCACCCTGACGAGCGTGACCACGGTTGCCGGATTCATAGGGCTTTCATTCGGCGCGGCGATGAAGCCGATCACCGAGTTTGGCCTGTTCGCGGCCGTCGGTGTCGTGGCCGCATGGGGACTGTCCCTGACGGCGCTGCCTGCAATCATCATCCTGACAAACCTTGCAGCTGGCCGGCGGGCGATGGATATCGGTTCCACGCGCGCGCGCCGGGGCGGCATGGTCGAGCGCCTCATCGGTCAGATATCAATTGGCGTTGCGGCCCGTCCGGTCATCGCTTTGACAGGCGCGGCCCTCCTCACGCTTTCGTTTGGCTTCTTTGCCCTGCGCGCCGAGTTCGATTACGAGCGCAAGCGCTATTTCGCTCCGGGCGACGCAATCTTGTTGTCCGACACGGCGCTCAACTCGAGGCTCGGCGGAATCAACTTTCTCGATGTGGTCGTGACTGCGCCAGAGGAAGGAGGCCTGATGACGCCCGCTGCCCTAGAGGCGATGCAATCGCTCCGTACAAGCATGGCCGGCCTGCCGCACGTGTCGGGGGTAGGCGGAATCGATACCTACGTGTCTGTAATGCACGCCGCCCTTACCGACGCGCCTGCAGGCCAGTTGCCGGAGGCCCCGCGCGCGCCCGCCCAGTACATGTTTCTATACGAAGCCTCAGCGCCTCCCGACGATTTCCGTCAGGAGATTGACTATACCTACACCCGGGCGCTCATCCGTGCACGGCTGGATACCGACAGTTACACCCTGACCAAGCCGGTTGTTGAAACGCTTGAGCGTGATCTCGCGGCTTGGAGCCTCGCCAATGGGCTCGGCGCGCAGCTCAGTGGCCGGGTGGCGGTTAATGATGGCTGGATGAGCCAACTCGCCGCCAATCACTATCGCGGCCTGGCCCTGGCATTGATCCTGGTATTCGCCTGCACGATCGTCCTGTTTCGCAACCTCGCGCTCGCGACCCTTGCGATGGTGCCGGTTGGCGTCGGCGTCCTCTCGGTTTATGCGGCGATGGGGCTGTTCGGAATCGATATCGCCCCGGCAACATCGATGACCGCCGCAATCGCGACCGGTCTCGGCGTCGATTTTGGCATTCACCTCATCAGCCATATCCGCCATCGCCTTGCCGAAGGCGTGCCGCTCGCCGAGGCGATCCGCGGCGACTACCGGCTCGTTGCCCGTGCCTGCTTCTTCTCGGCAATCGCCCTGGGAGTTGCGCTTGCAACCATCTGCCTGAGCTCTGCGCCGCCTCTGCGCTGGTTCGGTCTGCTGGTGTCAATCGGCGCCTTTGGATCGCTTCTCGGCGCGCTCGTGATAATTCCCAGCCTGTTTGCCCTGAAAGGGCTCATTCCTCAAAGGAGACTTCAAAATGCTTAGGTCCGTGATTGCGGCGATCGTGTTTCTGGTCGCTGGTCAGAATGCCATCGCCAATGAAGCTGGAAACCGGCTTGCCAGCGAGATCGCCGCGCGAGCGGCCAATGAGGGGCGCGTCGGCGAAATGGTGTTTCGTCTAGAGAGTTCGAGCGGATCGGTTCGGGAGCGCCGTGCACTGATGATGCATTCCGATCAGGGCAAGACTGTCCAGATCGCGATCTACTTCACACATCCTGCAGCAATTGCAGACACCGCTTTCCTAAGCCACGATCATCTGGAGGGAACTGACGAGAATTGGCTCTACCTGCCAGCAACAGAACGTGTTCGGCGGCTTCCCGTCTCTGAGCGCGGCAGCAATTTCATGGGCTCTGACCTGACCTATGGCGACATCAAGGACAATTTCAAGTTCGGCCTTGATGACTGGCGCTTCACGCATGGCGGTACCGACAAGACCACCGGCCACGAGGTATTGAAGGGTGTTGCGCGCACATCTTCAGTCGCGGAGGAACTGGGATACGGAAGCTTCGTCGCACAGATAGATCCCAAGACATTGTTCCCGGTGCAGATCATGTATGCCGACACCGACGGAGAGGCGTTGAAGCGCGTCGAGGTGCTGGAGCAGGACCGCATTGGAGGCGCCTGGACCGCAATCAGGTTCAAGGTCGAGAATCTCCAGACCGGCCATACCACGCATGTTCACTTCGAAGGCATGCGGTATTTCCCCGGCCTTGACAGCAAGATGTTCTCCTCTGCCCGGCTCGCCGCCGGCGTGCCTCTGCTGAACTAGAAGATACGCATGAGAGGCAGATATCGAACGATCAGGCGGATTGCCGGCTGCGCCCTGGGAGTGTTCGCCTTTCCGGCGGCGGCCGCCGCTGCAGACACTGGCACGGTTTCCGGAAAGGTCGAAGCCGAGCTTGTCTCGGCGGTGCGACTGAACGACGGCGATACCCGTCTCGCACGCGCCACGATCAAGCCCTCCATCCGCTGGCGAAATTCGCAGAACTGGCAAAGCGATGTTTCGGCCCGCCTCGAAATTTCCGACGATCAGTCAGAACTCGGAACAACCGGAACCTTCTCGGACCTTTCGCAGCCGTTATTGCGCAGCGGAAATGTGCGCCTCGAAATCGACAAGGCGACACAGACCTATCGCGGGGATGGGTTGAGTGTAACGCTCGGAAAGCAGACCGTTGCCTGGGGCATTCTGGACGGCCTGCAGGTGACGGATCGATTCGATGCGGTGCGCCGCCGGGATGCAGTTTTTACCGATCCCCGTCCGGAGCGGATAGCACGCTGGGGGGCACGCGTGAAACTGACCAGCGATGATACGGAAGTCGATCTCGCCGCCATGCTCGATGCTTCTGTCAACCAGTTGCCAAGTGCGGGAGGCACTTTTTCGCCGCTGGCTACCAGGGCTCGAGGAGGCATCCCGGCGGGCGCTGCCACGCCGCCCTTGCGGGTTTCAAGCCGGAATGCGGCCCTGGACGATGCGACAGTCGGCGCGCGTTTTTCACGCGGGTTTTCGGGCACGACTCTGAGCCTGGTAGCAATCAGCGGTCCGGACACCGACCCAGTCTTCAGGCTGACTGCGGCTGACGGCCTGCCAGAGGTTCAGCTCGACTATCCCCGGCGCACATTGCTTGGAGGGACTATTGAACGATCGGCCGGGTCACAGGTCTGGCGAGCAGAAGTTGCGATTATCCCTGACCAGGTCGTCAATTCGTTGACGCAGGCACCGCTCTCCAGCGCCGAGCAGACACGCGTGCTGGCCGGGGTCGGCCTCGACTGGAGTGCGCCGAACGATATATTCGTGAATGCACAGCTCGGCGTCGACCATGTAAGCGAAGGTAACGAGCAGCTCGTGCGACCGCCATCGGATGTTATTGCGACGCTGCGTGTACAGAAGTCGCTTCTGAATGAACGCCTCTGGTTGCGCGGGGAACTCATCAGTATCCTGAGTGACGGGGATGGAACGCTCCGTCCGTGGGCGGACTGGCGTGTGACAGACACGGCGACAGTTTCGGCAGGCGCCGATCTGATCTGGGGGACTAAGGAGGGATTGATTGGCCAGTTCCGCGACCAGTCGCGCGGGTGGGTGCGCCTCAAGCTGTCTCTCTAAAGAGAAGCAAAGGAAGCGCTTCAGGGCGACGAATTGGAAGCTCCAGGAGGTAACTCATCGGCAACTATTCTTTATGCCAACTGACCGGACCCTCGGGTGCCTCATTCATCTCCAGAGTCTGGCCTTTTCATCGTCCATGGTTTGAGGTGGGGTGGGCGCGTCGGGCGCTAGGCTCCCTTGTGTACTAGCGACTGGCCCGAATGGGCCACGTCTGCTCCGGTCGTCATCGCCGGCGACCGGCCAGGCCGACTCGAACGTGTCATTCGGCTACCTAGCCGGCCCCGGCCTGCACTTGTCATGGCTGAATCCCTCTGGATTTGGCCCGCAGGGGCGCGGTCCGCGATACGGCGTCAATAAAACCGTTTGTGTGGGTTGATCCGAGTGCGTCGGCCGTCGTGACGGCGCATACACTGAACCGCGCCTTTCCGGGCAATGGCACGCTCTCCAGCTGACGATTTGCCATCAATGACGCGGCGGCCGATCTTGGGACCGCCGTCAGCAGATCGCTGCATTCAGCCATGTCGGCGCACGCGCTGAGACTGGCTATGCGATACTTCGGAAAGGCGCGATGCAGCAGCATCTCGCGCTGATCGCGCGGCAACCCTTCCTGAAACAGCTTGTCGAAACCCGCAACGACCCAGTCATGGCCGAGCATTGCGCCAATCGAAGCGCCGGCGCCTTCGATCGGATGCCCGCGCCGAAACAGGACGACATAGGGCTCGGAAATGATCGTCCGGACGATCAGCGACTTTCTATGTTCAAGATCGCGAACCACATTCTGGTGAAACAACAGCAGATCCACCCGCTGGCGTATGAGCTGCTCAACCGCGAGCGCTGGCGCCATGACTTGCAGGGCAACATGGACTTCCGGGCGATCGACCCGGAAATCAAGCAACGCCCGGTGACAGATGGCATCAAGAATGACGGGCCCGCTTATGATATTGAGTTGAGCCGTGTCTGCGGAAATCGCTTCGATCACGTCTTCGGAATGCGCGAGCAAGTCAGGCGCGCGGTTGAGCAAACGTTGTCCGGCCGGGGTCGGCGCCACTGAGCGCGTTGTCCGCTCGATCAGTCGCACGTTGAGGCCTTCTTCGAGGCTGCGGATGCTCTTTGTCATCGCGGAATGAGAAAGCCCCAGCTCGTCTGCGGCCCGCGAAAAGCTGCGAAGACGACAAACCGCTTCAAACCGGCGGACCAGGACGAGATCGAATGACATGTTCCATCTGGTACATAATCTCCGATTATTATTCAATTGTGGTCCGTTCTGACCTGCTGCACCTAGCTGCGGCAGGCGGGAGTGCATTGATGAGTGTCCAACAGGCCATGGACCTTCCCATTGAGCTGATTTCGATTGGCTTGTTTCTCGCAATGATTGCGATCGAACTGGTCGCCATCTTCGTGTTCCGGGCCAGAGGCCGTTACGTCGCCAAAGACAGCGCGCTGGGGATTTTTCTCGGGCTCGCCAGCGGGCCAGCCAACGCGCTGACGGCGTTCATAACCTACGGGTTGCTATCGCTCGCGACACCTTTTCAGATAACGAGTATCCCCGTCACATGGGCGGCCTTTGCGCTCTGCTTTGTGCTCGATGATCTTCGCTTTTACGTGCACCACCGCATCGCCCACCGGTGCCGCTGGGTCTGGGCCATGCACGTGGTCCATCACTCGAGCCAGCAATACAATCTGTCGGTAGCCCTGAGGCAATCCTGGACCAAACACTTCACAGGCACGATGCTGTTGAAGATCCCATTGGTGCTGATCGGGTTCGATCCGTTGCTGGTGACATTCTGCGGTGTGCTCAACGCGACCTATCAATTCTTCCTTCACACCGAAACGATCAACAAGATGCCGCGCTGGTACGAAGCGATCTTCAACACACCGTCTCATCACCGCGTGCATCACGGCGCCAATCCCCGTTATCTCGACGCGAACTATGCCGGTACGCTGATTATTTGGGACCGCCTTTTCGGAACGTTCGTAGCCGAGGAAGCCGCTGATCCGCCCGCCTACGGACTGGTCAAGAACATCGAGACCTACAACCCCATCAAGGTCCTCTTCCATGAGTATGCGGGAATTGCGCGCGACGTATCCCAGCCCGGGCTGACTTTCGGGCAACGACTGCGCTACGTGTTTGCGCCGCCTGGATGGAGTCACGACAATTCGCGCCAGACCAGCGCTTCGATCATGCGTGACGCTGGTATCGTGCGCCTCAGGGGCCCCAACCGCGTTCCTTCGGCGCCGGCAGAGTGAGCGCCATGCCTCTTCACTACACACTGCCGGAAATCGCAATCTGCGCCGCAGCGGTCTGGGGCGCGCACCGCCTGTGGCTGGACGGGCAGGCGCTCGGCTCGATTGGTGTGATGTTTTTCGGTTTGGCTGCAATAATCGGCATCACTCGCATTGCCTCAGGCGCTGAAGAACTGCTTGCGCCCGCTCACCGGCTCGCCGCGCAGGCCGGCGGCGTATTTGGGCTGGTTCTTATCGTCTCGGAGGTTGCCAGGCTCCGCGGGTGGAGGCTGCCGCTCATGGCGGTTGTGACCTGTGCAGGCGTTACGGCATTCGCCGCGGTCACAGGCGGCGCATGGGGCGGCCTGATCTTCCTGGTCCTGATCGCGGCGGGAGCGCTGCTTCTCGCCACTCATAGCGGCAGAAAACACAGGGCGTACCTGGCGACGGGGTTCGCGCTGATGGCGCCCAACCTTCTTCTCGTACGCCAGTCACCGTTTCTGGACGCTGCCGCGAGCTGGCATGCCTACCATTTCCTGACCGCGCTGTGGCTGGTCGCTGTAATCGCCGGGCTGCACTCTGTTCAAAGGGAGCCGCTGCACGGGGCAGCGCCGGCCTCGCGGGCAAATCTGGCCCAGCCTGGCTCTGATCGAGGTTCCTGATGATGGGCCCAGTCGCTCCTGTCCAGTCATTGGAACGCGGTGTTTCCACCCGGTGCGATTTCGGGATTTGCAGCCATGCCAGTTTGTTTCGGTGGCCCGGCGCAACGGCTGCTGATTGCGCCCTGATGACAAGCTGAGGATTCTGCATGGTACGCTCATTTTATAGAACGGCCTTATTGCTGGTCCGTGGCGGGGCATGAAGATGTCTGAGGACAAACGATCAGACCGGAAAGCCGTCGCGGCTGACCGCGTGGTAGGTGCGAATGTGCGCCGGCTTCGGGCAGATGCCGCACTGACGCTTTCAGAACTGGCAGAGGCCCTCAGCATCAGTCACCAGCAGCTGCAGAAGTATGAAACCGGGGCGAACCGGGTTTCTGCGGGCATGCTGTATGAGCTCGCCCGGTTTTTCGTCGTACCTGTCGATCAGCTGTTTGAGGGAGGGGATGACGAGCTCAGCCAGGAAACGGATCTGATCCGTGCCCGTCGCAAATGCCACGCCGTCATTGATCGATCAGACTCGCAGTCGAGGCTCGAAGCGATGGCAAAGGTGCTTCGCGCCATGTCCGGCGATTGAGACTGTAGTTCATTTCGCAGGGGCGTGTTTGCGGCGGCCCGGAAGCGGAACGGATAGGAACACGCGCCGTCCTTCGCCTGTGACAAATGCCACGTTCCCAAAAAACCGTATCTTCGCCGGGGCCGCACAGAGGGGTATCCGGACGTGCCACCAAAGAGATGCACCGCCTCGCCGGTGCGGGGCTTAAGGCGCGAACTCTTCCAATAGCTGGCGGCGCACCATCGCCCAATACGTTGAACTTGTTTCTAGAGGGCGCAGTTGGATGGAAAGACTGTGCAGATGGAGCCAGGTGGTTCGAGGAAGATGTTGTTATCCCGAGGCTGGATCAATTGGAGTTCTCTGGCGCCGGGTTGTCGAAAATCCGGATCCGGGATGTTGAGGCTGGACCGACTGGAAAGATTGAGGCTGCGAGGCATTGGTTTGCTGGGATCTCGGGACCCACAATCAACCTTGTGTCACGGCGAGACGCAGATGGGCCGGCAAGCGTGCATCTGTTGATCTCAGTGATCGTCTTGGCGGAAAATTCCAACGGAAGTTTCGCGCTCGATTACCTCAGACGTAGTTGCGGGGTGGCTCGAACAGAGCTTTTCCTGATTGGCGACGCAGGCCATGAGGCGCAGCAAAATGCGGATCGTGCGAAGGAGGACAAGGCGTGATTTTGTTTCGGAGTTTTCTGGTGCTGTTCCTTGTAGCCCTCTCAGGGTACACCGCCCTCGTGATCGCAGATCACGGATGGAACCTGCTTGCCGTCTTCGTCGGCGACTTGAGCGCCGTGAATTGGCCTGGACAATTCAATCTCGATTTCATGGGCTTTCTCGCGCTGTCCGCTCTTTGGACAGCCTGGAGGCACCATTTTTCGCTTTCCGGTCTCGCGCTCGGTTTCATCGCGTTCTTCGGCGGAATGATCTTTCTGACCATCTACCTGCTTATTGCGAGCTACCAGGTAAAAGGTGACCTCAGGGCTTTGCTTCTGGGGCCCCAAAGAGCAAACGCGTGAGGCGCCGCCGCATGGCTCGGGGCAAGCGCGCCTTTTCGCCATCCTCCGAAACGGGATCTTGGGAAACACACCACGCTGGCAGCGGCAGGGGGCCAAGTTGGCTGAGGTCGCCCTCGTCGGTGGCTGGCAGGCTCGATCCGACCCTGTCATTCGGCTGCCTCATCGCCACCAGTCCGGACTTGTCGCCGGAATGCGCCGCTTGTCACCTTTGGAGTATGCGCGTCTGGAACGAGGAGTTGGCAGGGATCCAAATGGTGCGCCGGCACTACGCCGTCGCTCGCTCTTTCTGTAAGGCATCAAGCGCGTCCAACTGCTGGCGGATGGCATCATGCGCGGCTTTATCCATTGTATGGCCAGAGATCAGGGCCGCGCCGGCAAGTCCCAACAAAGCGGGCGCCAATGCAAAGACGCCCGACAATGCGGCCAACGCAACCGGGTCATTGCCGGCGCCCAGATCAGCGCGGAAGCCCATCGCCTCGATAGAGGTGACCGAGGCGAAAACCGCAAACGCAGATCCAATCTTCACGGCGCCGCTCAGCATTCCAAAGAGAAGTCCGCTGCGGTCGATGCCACTGTGCAAGCGTTCTTCATCGCCGAGATCGGCCATCATCGCCCGCAGGAGAATCGGACCGGCACTGTAGGGAACGCCCGCAAGCATCATGGTGGCGATCGCCCAGGCGAGACCAGGGGGTGCGATCAACACCGACGCTTGCGCGATCGAATAGGCAACGGCGGCAATGCTCAGCGCGCGGTGCTTGCCGAAAGTCCGGCCCAGCCGCGACCACAGCGGCGCACCAAGCAGGGCCCCGATGAAATAGAGCAGCAACAACAGGCCCGCTTCCGAACGGTCCCAGCCTCGGATGGCGTCGAAAAAGAAGAAGAACAGCGTGCCCGCAATCACAGGTCCTGTCCCGATCAAGATGTCTGCGGCGAGCAGCCTCAGAACGGATGGCCGACGCAAGAGCGCCAGGTAGTGACGCCAACTGGATGCAGTCGAGTTTGGCAGCGCTAATGGCTCGCGCACTGCAAACAGCGCAACAAGGATAGCAACCGGCAAGCTCAACACGACGAACCAGCCCATGGCGCGCACGCCCGACGCATAGTCGAGTCCGAAGGCACTCTTCATCAACGGAGGCATCGCAAGGACGATCAGCATGCCCAGCACCGTGAACGCCTGCCACCAGCCGAACACCCGCGTTCGCTGACTGTATTCCGGAGCAATCCTTGCGGCCCATGCGACATGAGCCATAGTGGCCATCGACTGACCCAGAAAACCCAGGATCAGCCAAAACAGGATATAGCTGCCGTCGATGCCGGGCCGCGCCATGAATAGCATCCAAACCGAGAGCACAGCGATCGGCAGGCCTGCCACGAGCCAAGGCTTGAAACGGCCAAATCGAGTGTTCGTCTTGTCGATGAGAAAGCCAAGCGTCGGGTCAAGCCACAAATCGAAAAGGCGGACGATTCCGAAGGCGAGGCCGATAGCGCCCAGGCTTACGCCCAGATCGGTGGCGTAATAGTTTGGCAGATAGACCACCACCGGCATCAGCATCGCGGCTACCGGAACGCATGGCAAAGCAAAGGCCGCGATGCGCCACGATCCGAGCGGCGTTCGGCCGCCTGCTTCATCATCTTGGCTGATCACCGCCCCCAACATTGTCGAACTCTGCGTGGCAGTCCCCTGAACCGAATGCAGCCAATTCAATCAAGCCGGTCCTGCCAGACAAGTCCAGAGGCAGGCAATCGCGCTCCAGTTCTAAGTCGAAGCGGCGGCAATGGTCGCCCTTGCCGGACAGCAGATTGCGATCTGAATGCGACAGGAACAGTTCGATTCATAAAAGACCGTAGTCGAATGGCGGCCAATTGCGGCGTGTGTTTGCAAACCAGGCAAGGGCGCGCCCGGCGCGCGTCGCTCACGCGGCGCCTTCGGACTGTCCGCTTATGAATGCGCCGTGGACGGTGCCGAAATAATCCGTGCTGCATGCTTCGCCCGCGAAGCGCAGTGCGCCATCTGCTTCCGGCATTGCCAGCGCCTTCCGGTCGGCGGGGCTGCTGTGGACGGCGTAGAACGAGTAGGAGCCGCCCGCGAGCGGATCGCTTGCCCAGCGTGTCACCTGCGCCGCGATAGGGGCGGGCGTCGCCGCGCCGAACATGTCGCGCAGGGCGGCGCTCGCTTCGGCGAGGACGGCGCGCTCGTCCAGCGTCTCGACCTGGCGCGCCGCGTCGCTGCCTGTAAAGCCGAGCAGCACCGGCGCCCCGGTCTTCGCAAGGCTCACCCATTGCGACCAGCGACCGGGCTCGCGTTTGATACATTCGTGCCAGTCGATATCGGTTGGCCAGAAAGGCGCCTCGAAGCGCAGGAAATGCTTGTTGAGAAGCCCCATACCGAGCCGGTCAATGGCGGCTTGCTTGCCCGCAGAAAGCGCCGGCGTGAAGCGGATGCTGCCTGCCTTGAGCACGCCGAGCGGCACGGTGACGATGACCCTACCCGCCAGAAGGCGCTCGCCAGCGGCCAGCTCGACCTCGACGCCCGGCCTGTCCCAGCGCACATGGGCGACCGGCGAATTGAGGCGGATATCGAGACCGCGCGCCAGATGATCTGTGAGCTGATCATAGCCGCCGGGAAAAAGCACATCGCCGCCGCCGAACGCCTCGTCCGCCCCGGTCCACCAGGCGGACAGTTCGCGCGCGCTACCGGAATATTCCTGCTCGTAGTCGCCTGCGAGATGATGTTCGAGCTGCGCGCTGCGAACGGGTGACAGGGATCCCGCGGGGCTGATCCGGTCCACCGCCTCGCGGAGAGACATGTCGGCGTCCGCGTGTTGCGCCTCTTCCTGCGCGCGCTCGACAAGGCCGGCGGCCCAGTCTGTGCCACGCTCTTTCACGCCAAGTGCGGCGAGCTCTGGCGCGATGTAGAGCTTTGAACTGTCATAGCTGGTGGCGAGAGTTCTAGCGCCCGCGTCGCGCGCAAGTGCGGTCAGTGGATTGCTGCGCGTTCCGTGGATCCAGGATGCGCCAAGATCAATTGGCACATCTGGCCAGAGCCGGCTCGTATGGATTCGCCCCCCGATCCGGCCGCGCGCCTCAAGCACCGTGACGCGTGCGCCGCGCGCCGTCAGCGCCTGCGCCGCAGCAAGCCCCGCCACGCCTGCGCCGATGACAAGCACGGTCCCGGCCTTGACAGGTTCGCAGGCCGCGAGGCCGGGCGCGGCCAGCGAGGCGCTCATCACAGCCAGAAAGCGGCGTCGGTCCATGCAGGCCTGCTCCGAGGTATTGAATTCAGCAAACCTGACCCACCTATCCTGCCAAGGTTGATACCGCATTCCTGCGTCTGGCAAGCTTCAGCAATCCATTCAATGGGCATGCGCAACCGGCAGGAAAGGGCCAGGCCGGCTCTGATAGAGGGTTACGACGTGCGGCGGGGTCACTTCAGTCTTCTCATTCGATCGCATCACCAGCACCGGGCCGGACTATCGCCGATTGCAGTCATCGGGGGATCAAGGACGGATGACCGCTTTGGAGTTTTCAGGCTTCTTCATGCGCACCCGACCGTGGCTTCAAACGCGTGAGGTATCGGGGATCAAAGCATTGCGATACGAACAAAAGCGCCGGCTCCGCCAACCCCGCCGTCAGGCGCCGGCACGCCGGGCCGCTTCGATCACAGGCCGCGATGCTGTTTCACGGTGGGCGAACACCTGATTTCGTCCAGCGACCTTTGCGCTGTACATCGCCTCATCGGCAAAGTTGATTGCCTGCGCAAGCGTCTGCCCATCGGCCCATCGTGATATCCCGATAGACCCGGTAACTGAAAGCGTTTTCGGACAGCCCTGCAGTTTGCTATTCTGCAATTCGAGGCGGATGTCTTCCGCAATCCTGCCTGCTTCTGTTTCCGGGCATTCCGGCAGGAATACAATGAACTCCTCGCCGCCCCAACGCGCCGCCGCGCTGGCGGTCTCGTGTCCCCACCCATTCAAATGCAGACGCTGCTCGATCAGGTCTGCTGTGTGTTTCAGGACTTCATCGCCGACGGAATGACCAAACGTGTCATTGATCTGTTTGAAATGGTCGAGATCTATGAGGATCAGGGCGTGCACACCGCCGCCCTGTTGTGCACGCGCCCTGGACTCGAAGGCACGGCGGTTGAGCAGGCCAGTCAGGCTGTCTGTTTCTGAAAGGTATTGCGCCTTTCGAAGAGCTTTGGACAGCTCGTCCGAAAGATGCTCGTTCACAATCCGGGTGCGTACCATACTCCGGATCTGCTTATGCAGCGCGCGTCCGATCAGGATCAGTGATGGGACTAGAAGCAGCGTTGCTATCAGCGGTATCGGACCGAGCACATCGAAATGATAAATCGTCTGGGGAACGAGGGTGATCGAAAATCCGGCCAGAGTGACATACAGGGCACGCTGGTCTGCACGGTTCGTCATGGCCGTCAGGGACATCGTGACGATGATGAACATGCAGACGAAACTCGCCTCGACGCTGGTTCCGATATCTGGCGCGACAGGGAGCATCGCGCCGCCCCAGAAGACGCCGTTCAGGAAATCCGAAAGCATCAGGGCGTTCCACTTGCGCCCCGCAGGTTTACTTATTTCGGCCTGCAAATGCGGCAGAACAAGCATGTTCAAGACAATCGCGAGGCAGAGCAGGCCAGCACTAATTGCGGCCAAGGCCGGGCGACCCGACTGCAATGCCCAGATGCCGACAAACAGGGCAGGAAGTGCACTGAGCCAGGAGACCTTGCGGTCAATGGCGACGTGCATGTCAAACAGTTCCGACCTGACGCGCGCGTCGATATCAACAGGTGCCGGTATCGAGCGACGCTCGATCGGCAGCCGGTTTTCTAAAGGTGTGGCAGCATTTGTCATGACTGTCGTATCTTCTACAGACGACAGACGAATCTGACGTGAAAACAGAAGTAAAACTCACTGCGATTGATTCACTCGGCCTTAGTAAGTGGCCGCAGAATGCTCGGGCCAGATCACTCACACCTTGTGAATCGCGAGGATTGCTCCGACTGTCATTGCGCGGCCAATAGGGACTCAGGTCAGTCAGGTCCGACACCTTTTGCTCTGGCAGTATCATGGACACTTTCACGCTATTGCCTTTGCGCGCCCCCTATCGACTAGTCTGCCCCTGAAGCGGCTCTCGACGGAGCGAGCAGGATGGCATTTGCAAATAGCAGGTCCAGGCCGCCGAGATATCCGCGCAATGTCGGGCTCT
>LNFC01000002.1 GCA_001464545.1 Acidobacteria bacterium Ga0077551 | reverse complement strand
CCGATCAGGATCAGCCACAAGATAAGCGGTTCATACCAGCTCCAGCTTATCCTCACCGAAACCGACTTGCACGTCAGGCCCGAAACCGCCCCAAGCAGCATGGCCGCCACATAGTCGAGTGGCGCATTTGCCCCGTCGGCAGCGCGCGAGATGTAGCCAGCCGCCTTGCCGAAACAGTGGAGCGGCAGGATGGGAGCTTCCGCCATTACGCCGCCAAGAATGCTCCAGTCGGGCATTGGCCATGCTTGCTCACCACTATCGCCGCCGAAGTCACGTGCGGCACTTGCAGACGCCGACTTTCTGTAAGCATCAGTCAATGCGGCCTCCCTTCACGGCCAGGGCAAACCGGACGCGATCTTCAGGAGACGCATCAATCAAACCAAGCTCATCGTCGTCCACCAGTGCTACCATCTGCAGGCTGATCGCCTTGAAGGAAACACGCATGCGGGGCGGAAAATCCGGATCATGTCGAAGCTCGAAAAGCAGGCCGATCGGCGGCCCCAGCAGTTCGCGAAGCTCGAAATGGCCAGGCGGGTAAGGGCATGTGCTCACGTTACATCCTCCACGCAGAAGCCTGCGAGCTCGGCATAGAGCCGCGCCACCGAAGGGGTGACTTTGTAGAGGCGCTGAACATGGGAGATAGCGATAGGGCGGGTGCGGCGACGGACGATGTCGGCCCACAGAAATAAAGGAAGGGGCGCCTGTGGTTGATTGTCTTGGGCTTTCTGGTATTTTTTCGGGGTCATCTTCGTTTCTCACACGATTGGGGTGACGCGCCTGCAAAGACGCAATTCGAGACCCGCTCCGCGCCAACGGGGCGGGTTTCCACTTTCAAGGCTTTGTATAGGTGACATGGGCGTCGGGCTGGCTTGCGAGGTATTCTCGAAGCGACTCGTCCAGAACGACCGTGCGTGAACCGATCTTCTTTGCCCGGATCTTACCTTCGGCAATAAGCTCGTAAGTCTTGCTGGTTTTTATACCCAGTATGCTGGCGGCCACCGGCACTGAATGGGCGTAGGGGATATGCATCTCTTCTCTCCATACGTTACCGCTCGGGATTAGGCGGCGACGGATGGACAATGATCATTTCGCACGGGTTAGTGGTGGGGTTTCTCGCCTCGATCTTTGATATGAGAAACGCCCCACCTAGAGACCTGGAATCAAACCTTCTGCAAACTGCGCCGGAAACTCAGAATGCTTCCGGCATACTTCCTTTAGAACGTCTGAGAGATTCGAAGCGGCATTGTTGCCAAAAGCCAGAACCACCACGCGTTTATAAAAGTCCATAAAGGCAGTTGGTGCTTTGTGGCGAGCGTCGCTCGGATAGTTGTTTGCGGAAGGGCCAACTCCGAATGCCGCTTCGAACACCGTTGCCAGATACAATCCGCGTTCAACTCGAAGTCGTCTCAGTTCATAGCTCTTCCATGGGCCCTTCTGCTGTTCAACATTTTTTGCAGCATTGCGCAGGAAGCTCGAAGCCCAATCCATTTCACGAACTGCAGCGTGGTATCGCACATACAGCGTCGGACCGCCGATCAGCATTCCGTTGTCGTCATATCGGTCGCTTTCATCACCCCACGCATGTTGCCAGAGGTATGAATCAACCGCCCCTTCGATCTCAAAAAGCTTCCGCCAGGTTGATTGGACGTCCGCAGTCAGGTGCTCTAACTTTTTCCGAATTTCTGCGTTGGACATGCGCTCGGGACTATCGGAGTGGTCAGGTATAGAGATCGCCAGCGCACGTCTCACCGCCATCGCCAGCCATGCGATGTCTCGACCTTCAGCAAGCTGAAGAGGGAAACCCTGAAGCTCATGCGCAAAGGCGTCCTCAGTCATATGCGAAAGTCCAGATTCACCGCTAAGAAAGGAAGCGAACTCGTCCTCGTCAGCAAAGCTCATACCAAAGCCCTTCTATGCATGGCCACTATTGCCCCCGAAGTCGGACAACATTGGAAAGTTCGCGATTGTTGCAGTAATCTGCCCACACCTGCATCAGCGCCCGGCGCTTCTCCAACGCATCGCCGCGCCTGTAAGCACGCTCAGTTTCGTCACCCACTTTGTGAGCGAGCGCCATCTCGGCGACGTCGCGGGCAAAGTTCGTTGCCTCTCCGGCCCAATCCCGCAACGTGCTGCGGAAGCCGTGAATGGTCCACTCGTCAGCTCCCATGCGGCCCATGAGGTTGCGGATTGCAGCCTCGGATACAAAGCCGTCGCCGCCCATCTTTGGGAAGACGAATACGTCATCATCGCCCTTCAGTTCGTGCAGGGGCTTCAGGACGGCCATGGCAGCGTCGCTCAAGGGAACGCGGTGCGCCTTGTTCGCTTTCATCCGCTCGCCGGGTATCGTCCAGACGCGGGCTTCCAGATCAATCTCGGACCATAGCGCGCCCCGGCCTTCAGTTGACCGCGTGCCGGTCAGGATGAGGAACTCCAGCGCCCTGGCGCTCAGGGCATCACGTCCGCGCAGTTTCGCCATGAACTTCGGCAGCTCTTCAAAGGGCATAGCCGCATGATGCTGCACGGGCTTTTTCTGGTCAGGCAGGATTGCCTTCAGATGGCCGCGCCAGAGCGCCGGATTTTCGCCCGATCGCAGGCCATTGGCCCTGGCGGCGTCCAGAATGCGTTCAATGCGCCCTCGCACGCGGCGGGCAGTTTCCCGCTTCGTGCTCCAGATGGGCTGCAGCACTTCGAGGACGTCTAACGTTTCGATGGCGTCGATGGGCTTGTCATTCAGCGTCTTGGCGTAGGCTTCCAGCGTGCTGCGCCATTGCTGCCGGTGCTTAGCATTGCGGAAGTCATCCAGATTGGAAGAAAGCCATTGCTCGGCAAATTCTCCGAATGTGGTGGGCTCCCCCTCCTCCGCCTTAAGGGCCTCTACGGGATCCCTCGGCGGCAGATCGGCAAGCGCAGACCTTCCCAGCTCTGCCCTGCGGCGGGCCTCGGCGAGTGTTACGGCAGGGTATGGTCCAAGGCCAATCTCAGGGCGTTTGCCCTGCCAACGATACCGGAACACCCAGGACCGCCCCCCCTTGCCGGAGACTTGCAGGTAAAGTCCGCCACCATCCGCCAGCATCTGCTTTCCCTTGGCAGCATCGATCTTCTTTGTCGTGAGCTTGTCGAGGGTGCGCGCCATGCTGAAGCCTTCCGCTATGGCGAACGCTACCCATCCACCTACCCATCCACCATACGCGGGAATGGGTGTTTTGTCGTGGGAAATGATGGAAGGACGGCCCCCAATACACTGAATAAACAGTGGGTAAGTCGGTTGGGAGTGGTGGGCGGTGGAGGTAGGTTTCGCGGACTCCTCCTCCGCCAAAGCTACCCGAACAACCCCGCCGTTTGGGCCAGAACCCAAAGCCCGATCACGAGAAACAGTCCGGCGGCAATCCAGCGGACGACTTTGAGCGGCACGTGCTTCAGCAGCTCGCTGCCGAGGAACACTGCCGGTACGTTGGCGATCATCATGCCCAATGTGGTGCCCATCGTGACCGCCCAGACATCATGGAACCGGGCGCCGAGTGCGATCGTGGCGATCTGGGTCTTGTCACCCATCTCCACCAAAAAGAAAGCAATCGTCGTGGCGACAAAGGCTCCGAACCGCGCCGGTTTCGGCTCCGGATCGTCCTCCAGCTTGTCCGGGATCAGCGTCCAGGCAGCCATCGCAATGAAGGACGCGGCGATCAGATAGCGAAACCATTGGCCATCGAGGATCGAGGCCACCTGTGCGCCGACAAGGGCAGCCAGGAAGTGGTTGGCAATCGTTGCGACGAAGATGCCTGCGATGATGGGCAGAGGTTTCTTGAAGCGGGTGGCGAGGACGATCGCCAGCAGCTGGGTTTTGTCGCCAATTTCGGCGAGAGCGACGACGGCTGTGGACGTGAACAAAGCTTCCATGGGGCAGTCTCCAGGCCGGGCGGCGTTCCAGATCCAATAGACATCATTCTCGCCGCCCGGCCTTGGGCAGAGAAATGATGCCATTGGTCTCGCCCAAACGGTTGCCCGCTTCCACTGCACCACGGCCTCTCGGCCGAGCATGTTGACACGGTGGCTCGTCCTTGCGGACGACTGGCTACTCCCCAGTGACAGGCTCGCTTTAAGTCCCGGCATCTGAGATTGCAAGTTCAGCGTCGAGGAGACGGCTCCTACGGCTCGGAAATTTCTGTGCGGGTTAACTGCGAAATTACGATTAGAAGTTGTGTGCCGAACAGGCGCCCGATAATGAATGATCGAAATCAGGTATTTTCCGTTGAGCGTTCATTCGATGCAGCCTTTAATGTGGTTGGGTGAGCGGTATCCAGAACGGGGCCGAGCCAGAAGGGCGAACATCGCGTGCAAGGTCTCTTGAAGAGAGCCGTCGAATCTCCGCGCGCCGCAGTCTGGCTCGCCTACGATGCGGCAAATGTGCCTTCCATCGTATCCGTCGGCGACGAGCGCCCGGCAAATTCCGAAGCAGCAAGGCTTCCGGCAGTCTTTCCCGAGTGGCTTGGCGACCGCGCCTTGCTGGCAGAGCATCCGGCGCGCTTCTGCTATGTCGTCGGCGAGATGGCGCGCGGCATCGCGACGCCGCGCATGGTGATCGAAGCGGTTCGTGCAGGGTGTCTGGGTTTCTATGGAAGCGCGGGCTTACCGTTGGCCGAGATCAAGGCAGGGGTGAAACAGATCCAGGCGGCACTCGGGCCTGATCAGATGGCCTGGGGCGCCAACCTGATTCATTCGCCGCAGGAGCCGGGGCAGGAAGCGGCGATCGTTGATCTGTTCCTGGCGGAAGGCGTCCGCCGCGTCTCGGCATCGGCGTTCATGCGCCTGACCCCCGACGTGGTGCGGTATACGGCGCTCGGGCTCGAACGCGCTGCGGACGGCACCATCAAGCGGCGCAACCACTTGTTTGCCAAAGTGTCCCGCGCGGAAGTGGCGGAGCCTTTCATGGCGCCTGCTCCGGAGAAAATGCTTCGCGATCTGGTCGCGGCGGGAAAGATTTCCCAGCTGCAGGCCGACCTCGCCGCGAAGGTTCCGGTGGCTGCCGAGATCACAGCTGAATCTGACTCGGGCGGTCACACGGACAACCGGCCGGCTTCAGTCCTGTTCAGTTCGCTCAGCGCCGCGCGCGCCCGTGTTTGCGCGCTTCACGGGTATGATGAAAGCACGATCCGTATCGGGCTGGCTGGCGGGATCGCAACGCCTTCGGCGGTTGCTGCGGCCTTCCAGATGGGCGCGGCCTACGTGCTGACGGGATCGATCAACCAGAGCGCCGTCGAGTCTGGTCTTTCGGAGGCTGGCCGCAAATTGCTTGCGAAAGCCGGTCCGGCAGACGTCGCAATGGCGCCGGCGGCCGACATGTTTGAACAGGGCGTCGAAGTTCAGGTGCTGAAGCGCGGAACGCTGTTCGCGATGCGCGGCAGAAAGCTGCATGGCTTTTACCGCAGCGGCGCGAGTTACGAGACGCTGGCTGCGCCGGACCGGAAATGGATCGACGACGTGCTGGGAGAGCCGTTTGAAGCGGCCTGGGGCGAAACGCAGTCCTATATCCGCCGCGTCAACCCGGCTGAGGCGAAGAAGGCCGAAACCGACGGCAACAAGCGTCTCGCCTTGGTGGCGCGGCGCTACCTGTTCCAGGGCGCGCAATGGGCACGCGAAGGCGAGCCCGGGCGGACAGCTGATTACCAGATCTGGTGCGGCCCCGCGATGGGCGCTTTCAACGAGTGGGTCGCCGGCACGGTGCTGGAGCCGGTGGAAGCCCGGACCGTTCGCCAGATCGCCCTGAACCTGCTTGAAGGCGCAGCCCGCATAACACGCGCCGGGCAACTCCGGTCAGCCGGAATCGCTGTACCGCCGCAACTGTTTTCCTATACGCCCCGACTATTCGAGTAAGCCATGACCGAACGCCCTCCCATCCGTTCCAAACGCGTCGCCGATCCCATTGCCGTGGTCGGCATGGGCGCGATCTTTCCAGGTCGCGGCGACACGACCGGTTTCTGGCGCGACATCTTCGAGGCGCGGGACCTGATCAGCGACACGCCGGAAACCCACTGGCTGATCGACGATTATTATGACGCAAACCCGCTCACCAAGGACAAGACGTATGGCCGCCGCGGCGGCTTTCTTTCGCCTGTAGCGTTTGATCCGCTGGCTTTCGGAATTCCACCCGCGCAATTGCAGACGACCGACTCCGCGCAACTGCTCGCACTCGTTGCCGCCAAGATGACACTGGACGACGCCGAGCGCGACAGCGGTGGAAAGATCGACCGTTCACGGACGAGCGTGATCCTCGGCGTTGCATCGGCGACCGAGCTGACGGCGCATATGGCCGGGCGGTTGCAGCGGCCCACGTGGGTCAATGGCCTGCGTCAGTATGGGCTTGCTGAAACCGACGTTCAGGCCATCGCGACGCGGATTGAGAACCACTATGCCGAGTGGAAGGAAAGCACCTTCCCGGGCCTTCTCGGCAACGTCGTCGCCGGCCGGATCGCCAACCGCCTCGATCTGGGCGGCAGCAACTACGTGACCGACGCGGCCTGTGCCTCTAGCCTTTCTGCCCTGCAGATCGCGATGCATGAACTTCGCGCCGGCGACTCCGACATGGTGCTCACAGGCGGTGTCGACGCGCTGAACGACATCCTGATGTTCATGTGCTTTTCAAAGACACCCGCCCTGTCGCCGACCGGCGATTGCCGTCCGTTCTCAAACAATTCGGACGGCACCATGCTCGGCGAAGGCATCGGCATGCTCGCCTTGCGCCGCCTTGACGATGCAGAGCGCGACGGCAACCAGATCCATGCGGTCATTCGCGGCATTGGCGGCGGGTCCGACGGCAAGGGTACCGCGATCTACACGCCGCTTCCTTCCGGTCAGGCCCGCGCGCTGCGGCGCGCCTATGAGCAGGCTGGATACGGTCCCGAAACCGTCGACCTCGTCGAAGCCCACGGCACGGGCACCAAGGCGGGCGACCGCGCAGAGATCGAAGGCCTGCACATCGTTTTCGGCGAAGCTGACAAGGGCGAAGGCCCCTGGTGTGCTGTTGGCTCTGTCAAATCCCAGATCGGCCACACGAAAGCGGCCGCCGGGGCAGCCAGCATGCTCAAGGCGGTCGAGTCGCTTCGCCGCAAGGTCCTGCCGCCGACGATCAAGATCGAAGAGCCCGCCGACGCGATCCGGGACAGCGCGTGTTTCTATGTGAACACCGAAGCGCGCCCATGGATCACTGCCGACACACGGCCCCGCCGTGCCTCGGTGAGCTCGTTCGGCTTTGGCGGTTCGAACTTTCACGTCACACTGGAAGAATACACCGGCCCGACCGCTGCAAAGCCGGCGCGCGTGCATCCGGCAGAACTTTTCTTGCTCAGCGCAAACGATGCAGCGGGCCTTGCAGCGGTATTGTCTCAAATCGCTTCGGTGCCCGTGGCCGAGGACGCATTCGCCTGGCAGGCGGCTGCCTCGCACGAATCCTTCGATGTGCAGGCAGGCGCTCGAGCGGCCATATTGGCTTCAGGTCCGGACGACCTGGCTGCGAAAGCCGCAAAACTCTCTTCGCAACTGACCGACGGAACATTTGGAAAGGCTCCGTTGCCGCAAGGATGCTCCGCATCCGTCTCGGCACCGGCAGCGGGCAAAATCGCGTTCCTGTTTTCCGGTCAGGGCAGCCAGTATCCGGGTATGGGATCAGATCTGGCGATTGCTTTTCCCGCCGCACGTGTGCTGTGGGATGTTGCAGCGAGCCATGCGGTTACCGGCCCGCTGAAACTGCACAAGCTGTCCTTTCCGCCCGCAGCGTTCGACCAGGTGGAATATGGCAACCAGCAGCAACGCCTGACGTTGATGCAGCACGCCCAGCCTTCTATTGCCGCCGTGTCCCTTGCGCACCTGGCGCTGCTCGAAGCGCTTGGTATCGAAGCCGACATGACCGGTGGCCATAGCTTCGGAGAGATCATGGCGCTGCATTATGCCGGCGCGTTCGACCGCGAAGCTGCGCTGACCATTGCAGCGGCGCGTGGCCGGGAGATGGCGAAGGCGGCGGAAACAACCGAAGGCGCGATGCTGGCAGTCCAATGTCCGGCAAGCCGAATTGCGCCCCTAGTGAAGGAAATCGGCGGGGGCCTGGTCATCGCCAACGACAACGGCCCGAGCCAGGTTGTGCTGTCCGGCCCCGTGAGCGTTGTTCAGCTGGCGGAGCAACGCTGCACGGCAGAGGGGATCAAGGCACGCCGCTTGCCGGTCGCCACGGCTTTCCATTCGGCGATTGTGGAGCCCGCCGTGGCGCCGTTCCGCAGCACGCTCGAAGGGCTGAAGCTCAAGCGCCCTTCGCTCCCGGTGTACGCCAACGCGACGGCGCAGCCCTACAAAGCTACCGCAAAGGAACTGGCGGGCGCCCTGGCGTCCCAGATTGCTTCGCCGGTTCTGTTCCGGGAACAGGTTGAAGCCATGTACGCTGCGGGCGCTCGCATCTTCATTGAGGTCGGACCCGGCAATGTCGTCGCCGGTCTGGTCTCCGATACGCTGGGCGATAGCGATTACACAGTGCTGTCGCTGGACAACAAACGCACCAATGGCGTGTCCCAGTTCCTGGGCAGCATAGGCGCGCTCGCTGTCTCGGGCTTCAAGCTCGACCTTGCATCCCTTTATGCGGACGCTCCGGCGCCCGTTCCGAAATCACCGCCGTCGAAACACGCCGTCTTCCTCACAGGCGCAAATTATGATCGTCCGTACCCACCCAAGGACGGCGCCGCCGGACGCGCGCCTCCCAACACGGTTGCCGCGGCAAACGTTTCCCCAACCCCTCGATCTCCATCGCCCGCTCAAAGGACCGAACCTCCCATGCCCGATCAGAATGGCCGGCACCCCGTTGCAACCCCGCCAAGCCCCGTTGCTCAAACCGCCGAGCGCGTTGAGATCACTTCGCCGATAGAACGTATCTGGCAGGAAGTTTCAAACCAGCATCAGAATTACCTCAATGCGATCGCGGACGGCCACAAGGCCTACCTGAACGCCGCCGCTGTTCTGCTCGGCCAAGCCGGTGGAATTCAGACAGAACCGCAGCTGCTCGCTGCCCCGCGCGCCGCGGCTCCGCAAGCGGCACCACAGCCCGTCTTCGCGCCGACCCCTTCGCCCGCACCTGCGGAAGCGCCCAAGCCGAAGGTCAATGGCTCTGGCGGCGCGCATGCGTTTGTTCCCGAGCCCGTAAAAGCTCCGGCCGCGCCGGCGCCGGTCGTCGCCGAGCCTGCGCGGAAGCCGTCTTCCGCATCCACTTCGGCGCTGGATTCTGCTGCCATCGTGCGCGGGATCGTTTCCGAGAAGACCGGGTATCCGCCTGACATGCTGGACGCCGACATGGACCTTGAGGGCGAACTCGGCGTCGACTCGATCAAGCAGGTCGAGATCCTGTCTTCTCTGCGCGACCGGCTTCCCCATCTGCCGGAAATCGAGCCAGAGCGGCTTGTCGAACTGCGCACCATTGCGGCCATCGCGGCGATGATCGACGCCGCTGCGCCACGGGGTAGTTCATCGCCTGCACCGGCGGCACCTGCGCGCGCAGAGACAAAGGCCGTCGCGGCCCCCGCGGCTTCCAGCCTGCTGGTTTCCCCAGATGTCATCCGCGCCCTGATCGCCGAGAAAACCGGTTATCCGACTGACATGCTCGAAGACGATATGGATCTTGAGGGTGAACTTGGCGTGGATTCGATCAAACAGGTCGAAATCCTGTCGTCGCTGCGTGACAAGTATCCGTCGCTGCCGGAAGTCGATCCGGAACACCTGGCTGAGCTTCGCACGATCCGGAAGATTGCTGATTTTTTCGGCTGAGGGATGGCGGGGAGGCACGGGCTTCCCACCGTCCCCACCTGCCCCCGGCTGAAATTGCGCCTTACCGGTGCGATGTGCGCCCGGTTGTGTGGCGCAACGCCGGCTCGCAAACAGCGTTCCAGCTGCGTCCGGGCGCATCGATCGAAGTGACCAATGCCAATCCTGATCTGGCCGGGGCTATAGCGGGCGCATTGTCAGACCTTGGATATGACGTGCAACGTGTATCGCAGCCCTCAGGCTCTGCTGACGGTGCCATCCTGACTGAAGGAACCGCCTCGCGATCCCACGAAGACCGGCATTGGACCGCACTGCAGGCGGCCAAGGCGGCGCGCCGCAACAGCGGGGTGATCATCTTGCTGCAGGGCGCCGAACTATTCTCCGGCCTAGAAGGCCTGAGCCGCACCTTGCGTAAGGAGTGGCCAGACACGCAGGTCTGCGCCTGGACGATCGCTGCCACAGCCGCAGCGCAGGTCGTCCATGGTATCCAGCAGGGGTATGCCGATGGTATCATCACCTCATCAGGAGAGCTGCTGTCTGCAGAAGCCGGAGTTTCAATTGCGCCGCCATCCTCCGTGCCAACGGCGAAGACATCTGTTTGGCTCATCACCGGCGGCGCGCGCGGCGTCACCGCCGCATGCGCAATTGAACTTGCTCGAGCTGCGGGCGGCACCATCCTGCTCGCCGGAAGGTCCGCCGAAACACCTTGGCCCACCGACCTGCCGCCAACGGACGATCTGAAAACGCTTCGCGGCCTGCTTGTGGAGCGCAGCCGGCAGACGGGGCAGCGTGTCACGCCCGCTGAAATAGACCGCACGGCGCGCAACTTGCTGGCTGGCAACGAAATCCGGGAAACGCTGGAGGCCATCCGGGCGACCGGATCGAGAACAGCTTACATTCCCCTCGACGCGGGAGACATCGACGCTGTCGCAGACGTCCTCCGCGACGCGCAACAAAAATTCGGCGCGATCACCGGCTGGGTCCACGGCGCGGGCGTCCTCGCTGACAAACTGGCGATGGACAAGACCGAAAGCGAATTGCGCCGCGTGTTCTCACCGAAAGTCGGGGGACTGATGAACATCCTCGCCGCGATCGATCCGGTTCAGCTGCGCCACATTGCATTCTTCTCCTCGGCCGCCGCCTTCTTCGGCAACAAGGGGCAGGCAGACTATGCCATGGCAAATGCACTGCTCGCCAGCGCGGGCCGTTCGCTCGCGCAATCACTGCCTCCTGCCCGCGTGAAGGTGTTCCACTGGGGTCCTTGGGCGGGCGGGATGGTCGACAGCGCCCTCGCCGGTCATTTCGAAGCGCAGGGCATTCCGCTCATTCCCGTCGATGAAGGCGCGCGCATCTTCGCCTGCGAACTTTTGGGCGGTGGGCAGGACCAGATCGAACTGGTTGTTGGCGAAGCCTGGGCCACATCATGAACCCGTTCGAGCCCATTGCGATCGTTTCGGAGGCCTGCGTTCTTCCGGGTGCCACGACCCCTGCGGAGTTGTGGAATGTTGTCCGCACCCGGAAGGTTGTGACCCGGCCCGTCGCCGCTGAGGAGCTTGGCCTTGACACCTCGCCAGGACACCGGCGCCAGTACGTTTCGGGGCGGGTCGATCAGCCCGCATCCGATCATGAAAGCCTCGCGCGCCTGGACGGCATCGACACCGCGGCACTTGATCCGGTCCACCGCTGGCCCCTGCAAGCTGCTTGGGACGCTTGGTCGGCAGTCTCTGGCGCCGGAAAAACGGATCCCGCACGGCGCGGTGTGTTCCTCGCCAATCTCTGCTATCCGAGCCGGGCGAAGGTCGACTATGCCGAGGATGTCTGGCGCAACGGCCGCACGGATCGTCCGCTCACGGATACCTTGAACTCCGGCATGCCGGCTCATCTGATCGCGAGAATGATTGGCGCCGAAGGGCCGGCGATCGCGCTCGACGCTGCCTGCGCGTCTTCACTCTACGCCCTCGAAATCGCCTGCCGGAAGCTTGCAGCCGGCCAGATAGACATTGCACTCGTTGGCGCCGTCAACGCCGCCGACAATCTGATCCTGCACATCGGCTTCGACGCCTTGAAGGCGCTCAGTCCCACTGGCCGCTCGCGGCCCTTTATTCAGGGCGCTGATGGCCTCGTCCCATCCGAAGGCGCCGCTGCTGTCGTGCTGAAGCGCCTGTCGGATGTGCGCAAGTCGGACACGGTGCGCGGCGTCATTCGCGGTATCGGCCTCTCCAACGATGGCAAGCGGAAGGGCTTTCTCGCGCCCGATTCCGACGGCCAGGTTGAAGCGATGCGCCGGGCCTACGCCATGTCAGGCATTGATCCCGCGACAATCGGCTATCTCGAATGCCACGCCACGGGAACGCCGGTCGGCGACGCCGTGGAAATCCAGTCCGCCGGGGCCGTTTTCGGCACGCAGCGTGAACTCCCCATCGGCTCACTCAAGGCCAATACCGGACACCTGATCACGGTGGCCGGCCTTGCCAGCCTTCTCAAGCTCACCACATCACTGGAAGCCGAAACTCTGGCGCCGACACCGCTCGACGGCTCCCTCATCAAGCCGCTTTCCAACACAGGCCTCACGCCGGTCGCGGAAATTCGACCTTGGTTGCGCGATGGAGACGCGCCGCGCCGCGCCGCCATCAGCAACTTTGGATTCGGCGGCAATAATTCACACCTGATTCTGGAAGCGCACGAGCCCATACGGGGATACGTAAACGGCCACCCAGCGATGGCTGCAGCTGCGCCAGACGACATTGTCGTCGTGGGGATCGGACTTCTTGCAGGTCCAGACCGGGGCGAGCGCAGCGTCACCCGGCGTCTCATGAATTCCCCCGCTACGTCGGTCCGCAAAACGGACCTCATCGGCGCTGATCCCGCAAAGGCGCGCATTCCGCCGACTGACCTTCTTCGCGCGGAGACTCAACACCTCGCCATCCTGGATGTGTCGCAGATGGCGCTTGAAGGGGTGACCCGCCCTGCCTCCGAAAGATGCGGCGTGTTTGCGGGTATTCGCTGCGCGGACGACTCCGCGCGCTGGCCCATCCGAGAGCGCGTCAAAGCCGAGCTGCTGGCGGCCGGGCGAAACGATATTGATGCTGTACTCGACGCCATCGCCCCGCCGCTCGTTGCGGCAGATGTTCTTGGCGCCATGGCCAACATGGCGGCCAACCGCATCACTTCGAGCGAGGACTTCCGCGGCCAAGGGTTTGCCGTAGCGGCAGAGGAGAGTTCCGGCCTCGCCGCCCTGGATATTGCGATTGCTGCGCTGACATCGCACACGCTTGATCTGGCCATTGTGACGGGCGCGGGCGTTTCGGGCTCGGCTTATCCGGAGACCAATGCCGCCGACCACGCGGTCGCCCTCACCCTGAAGCGAAAGGCGGACGCAGACGCTGCGGGTGACCGGATCTATGGCACACTGGGCGCCGTCGAATGGACCCCCACTTCGGTGTCCGCACCCAGCGCCGCGCTTGCATCCGTATACGGCGAAACAGCCGCCACCTCGGGTCTTTTCGAACTCGCCGTCTCTCTCAGCCTAGCGGCCAGGTCGCACACGCTCAATGCCGATGGCGCCGTGGTATCGATCGGCGCGTCTCTCCCGCCTGTAACCGTTTCCGCAGGCGGCACGCTGTTGGCGCAGAGTGCCAAAGTTACCGTGATACCTGCCGCGCCGCAGATATCGCCGGACATGCTTCGCCCGGTGCCGCATCTCTTTTTCTCAGCAGCTGCCTCTCGTGCTGCACTCGCCAACCGTCTCAAGGCCGGCAAGTCTGGCGGAAGCGGGAAGTTGCGCATCGCAGTCCTCGGCAAGGACGCGGGCGACCTTGCGCAAAAATGCGCCGCCGCTGCCGCCGCATTTGAAAACAACGCCGCACCATTCGCCTCAGGCGTCTGGTACGGCGAAGGCGCACCCGAAGGTGAGCTGGCCTTTGCCTTCACAGGCTCGGCGGCGTCCTATCCCCGCATGGGGCGCGGCCTGCTGATGGCTTTCCCGGAAGTCGCCGACGCTCTGGGCAAGTTGCCGAAGGCGCAGTCGATGACACCGCTGCTCGCAAAATCGTCATTGTCCGAATACGAACAGCTCTGCGCGGTTTCACTGGTTACGCAGGCCCATGCCATCCTGATGCGCGACGTGCTTGAACTGTCGCCCGACGCGGCGATCGGTCTCTCGCTGGGCGAAAGCAACGCACTTTTTGCCTTCGGGTTCTGGAAGGATATGGGCGGCCTGCTCGATGATATCGAAGCGGCGGCGATGTATGAGCGCCACCTGGGTGGCGCCTTCGAGACCGCCGGTGAAGCGTGGGGCCCCAACGTTCCTACCGACTGGACGAACTGGCGCGTTCGCGCCCCAGTGGCGCGTGTCCGCGAGGCAATGTCAGCCGCGCCGAATGTCGAGATCACGATCATCTATACCGATGATGACCTGATGATCGGCGGCCCCGCCGACGCCTGCCGCGCGCTTTGTCAACGTCTGGGTCCCGGCACAGGCACATTGATGCATCAGCATCTAGTTGTTCATGCCAACGCCATGAAACCCTTCGAGGACAAATGGCGGGAACTTCACACGCGGCCCGTTTCCCGCGCCAGCAACGTCCGTCTTTATGCGAACGCCATCAATGCAGCCTACGGGCCCACGAAGGCGCGCGTGGCGGACATGCTGACGCGCCAGGCTGTCACCACGGTCGATTTCCCCGCCACCATCCGTCAGGCATGGGAGGACGGTGTACGCACCTTTGTCGAACTCGGCCCCCGCGATACGCTCACGCAGAGCATCTCGCAGATACTCGCCGGGAAAGACCATCTGGCTGTTGCCACAGACAGGGTGGAAAACGCCGAGCTGACACAGGTTGCCGAATTGGCGGCAACGCTTTTTGCGCGGGGCTATCGAGTACGGATAGACCGTATAGCGGAACGGCTGGATCAAGCCCGCGCCAATCCCTGGCACCATGCCGCTCCTTACAAGGTGTCACGTCCAGCACACCTTCCGCCGCCAGTATTGCCGACGCGGAAAAACGAGTTTGGCGGACTGCCAAAGGCTCCGGCGCTGCCCCCGCCTCGATATGAAACACAAATTCGCGAAGGGGCTCCAACAGGCAAGTTCCCCTTCCCGCCGCCGCCCGGCTTCAAGACTCCGAAGGCCCCGCCTCCGGCAGGTGTCCTGTCCGGCCTCACACCGCTCGCTCCCCGTCAGCCCACGGGCAAAGCCTGGGGGCGCACCGAAGTCGAAGCATCGGCGCGTGGAGAGATGTCAGCCTTTTTCGGTGATACGTTCCGGGCGCAGGACCAGTACATGCGTCAAGTCCGCCTCCCCGCTGCGCCGTTGTTGCTGGTGGACCGGATCACCGGCATCGATGCGGAAGCAGGCGTCGAAGGCGCCGGCGTGATCTGGACCGAAACGGATATTTCCGCCGACGGATGGTACACCCATGACGGACGTGTCCGACCCGGCCCTTTGATCGAATGCGGACAGGCTGACCTTACACTTATCGGCTGGATGGGCGCTGACCTCAAGAACCAGAGCGAGCGGGTCTACCGTCTCCTCGGCTGCGAGATCACGTTCCATGCAGGCGGGCTGCCGCTCGCCGGAGACACGCTCAAGTTCCAGATCGAGATCACCCAGCACGCCACGTTTGCCGGTGTACGGATGTTCTTCTTCCAGTATGACTGCGCCGCGAATGGACGCCCCGCCTTTTCAGTGCGGCAGGGACAAGCGGGCTTCTTCACCGATGGCGAACTCGCTTCTGGCAAAGGTGTCGCGTGGGACGCCGAAACCTCTCCGCCTCCAACCAGGGATGCCGCCCCAATCGACATTGCCCGGGCTAGCGCGAAACGCGCCTTCAACGCAGCCGATGTATTCGCATTCCGCTCGGGAGATGCCTTTGCCTGTTTCGGCAAGGGATTTGAGCTTTGTGCGGCGCAATCCTTCCCCGCGCACCTCCCGGCCGGCAAACTGAACTTCTTCGAGAGCGTCTCGGCGTTTGATCCAGCTGGCGGCCCGTGGCAACGCGGCTATCTGCGTGCAAATTCACAGGTGCCGACCGACGCCTGGTTCTACGAAGGCCATTTCCACAACGACCCCTGCATGCCCGGCACGCTGATGGCGGAAGCCGCAGTGCAGGCGCTTGAATTCTACGCCGCAGCCCTCGGCTTGACGCAGGAGCGTGACGGCTATGTTTTCGAACCGGTGCCGGGCGAAACGGCAAAGTTCGTCTGCCGGGGGCAGGTGATCCCCGACAAGGCCCACGACATCACCTATGAAGTGTTCATCGACGAAGTGATCCTCGGCGAAACCCCGCGCATCTTCGCCTCGCTGCTCGCGCGTTCGGATGGCCGCAAGGTTTTCTACTGCCCGCGCTTCGGCATTCAGCTGCGCCGCAAATGGCCGGCGCCGCGCATTTCTGCCGCACCGATCCGGGTCGGCCCGCAGCGCGAAAGCCGGGGCGATCAGGAAGCCCTGCTGGACTGCGCCAACGGCCCGCCCTCTGCGGCGTTCGGCGCGATGTATGACCGCTTCGACATCGGCGGCCGCGTGCCTCGCCTGCCCCAGCCGCCCTATCATGTCATGTCGCGGGTCACGGACGTTTCCACCCGCCCCGGCGTGCAAGAAAACGGCGCCCGCATCGCCGCCGAGTACGATATCCCTCCGGATGCCTGGTACTTTGCCGACAACCGGTCCGGCTCCATGCCGTTCGCCGTCCTCAACGAAATCATACTGCAGCCCTGTGGATGGCTCGCCAGCCATTGCGGCTTCGCGCTCGAAGGCGGCGACCGTTTCCGCAACCTCGAAGGCGACGGGAAGATCCACCGGATGATCGGGCGGCAAGACGGAACCATCTGTGTCCAGACGACCCTGACAAGCTTCTCGAAAGTCGGACCGATGACCATCGTCGCGTTCGATGTTTCTGCACGTCTCAAAACTGGCGAGCCGGTCATGGACCTCAATACGCGGTTTGGATTCTTCCCATCCGCCGCTCTTGTGCGCCAGGCAGGTCTGCCAATCACCGAAACGGATCGTGGCTATCTTGCCCTTCCCTCTTCGCTGAAGGACATTTCACCCGAAGACACCCGCCTCGCTACCGGCCAACTCCGCATGCTCGACCGGGCGGATTACTTTGACCCCACTGGTGGCTCCGCAGGCCTCGGCCTCATCCGCGGCCGCCAGGCGGTTGATCCATCCGCCTGGTACTTCAAGGCGCACTTCTTCAATGATCCTGTACAACCCGGGTCGCTCGGCCTTGATGCGCTCGAACAACTCCTTATGCGCGCGGTATTGCTGAAAGTCCCGCCGGCGGAGCTGAATGGCATGATCGCCGAGACGCCCGCCATCGGTGAGCGCGTGAAGTGGTCCTATCGCGGACAGGTCATGCCGGAAAAGCGGGAGGTGACGACCGTGATCGAACTGTTGAGCCTCGACAAAACGGCCAATCGGGTCTTGGCGGTCGCGAGAGGTTCACTGTGGTGCGATGGCCTGCGGATCTACGAATGCAACCCGCTGTCGATTGCCTTCCGAAAGCCGGACTAGACCCGTTTCTGTACGAGACTGACAATCGTGTCGCCGGCATCTGCTGTCCAGAAGTCAAGCGTGCCGCCGAATGCCTGGAGCGTGCCCGCGCCGGGCGACAGTAATAGTTCCCAAGGGGTTTCAACCGCTTTGGGGCCCGCGCGAAACCCGCGACCCGTGGATTTCAGAACCGCCTCTTTCAGTGTCCACATCCGGAAAAATGCCTTGAGCTTTGACGCCGGGTCGCCAGGCGCTCCCTCGAATTCCGCGCGTTCCGCGTTGCTGCAAATCATCGACAGCGCCGGCCTCCAATCCATCTCGCGAACAATTTCGATGTCCACGCCGATTTCCGCGGACGTCTCGGCAAGCGCGACGACCGTATAGGCATCCTTGTTTGCCAGTGACATGGCCCAGCCCGTTGGTCGCAGCAGCAAGGGCGCGCCATCTGCCGCCGATATCATCTCGACTTCTTCCGCCGAGCCACCGGCCATCTCAGCGATCAACCGCCGACGCAGCGCGAACGATCCCGCCATCTCGGCCTGTCGCCGCGGCGATTTCATGCGCCCAAGCCGCTCTGCCTCGAGCGCTGTGAACGCCACGTCTGTGCAGGGGTCGCTCAGAGGCCAAGCCCCCATCCGGCAGAGCGGATGACCTGACGGACCCGCCCGTGCCAACGGATCGATCACATTGATGATTTGAGAGTTCCCGTCATAGCGCATGTGCCTGAGTGTGGAGGCCGATCACCTTAATCCGCAACACCAAACAGGTGGCACAAATGCTGAAGCACGAAATTGTCCACAATTACTCGCGTATCAAGCGAATACGCCTGTCCAATACAATGTTGGAGGAACGTACATCTTGCTTCGGGAAGTTCTTCTTCGCGCAGTCCTTTTCTCTGCTGTTTCCACGCGTTCAAATCGACAGTGCAAGCCAACGCAAGGAAATCAAATGGGAAAATGAGCTGGCCCCCGCTAAAGCGCATCCGGGATTCGCGACAAAAGCGGGCAGCACAAGTTGAGTCGACAACCGGTTGGGGCGAAGTATTGCTGCGCTGGTTCTATTATGGCTTTACTTTATCCGGGGAACGGGGCGTCCCTCGCGGTCGTACCGGCGCCTTCAAGGGGAATTGAAATGAGTCTGCGCTCGGAAGTGTCTGCGGAGAAGGTGGCGCGCAGCGTTCGCCGTTTCCGGGTCGCGTCTGGCGACGGGCTGCCATTTTTCCCTTACGGCTTGCTGCCCCTGATCGGACTTGTTCTTCTAACACTCACCGCCTGGAGCGGGTTCGCGCATCACAGCATCGAGAACGTGGTTCGCCGGACAGCTGAGCAAACGATCCGTGACGCCGGCGCAGAGTGGGCAAACGTGGACGTCTCGGGTCAATGGGTGACGGTTGCTGGCGAGCCTCCCACGCCCGAAGCCGGCGAGCGGCTGCTCAATTCCATCCGCACCGCACGCGCGCCCACATGGCTCGGCCTCGCCCGGCCCGCCACCAGGGTCTCAGGCACCTTCAGTGCCGCTTCTGTCCGGCCGGATCAGGCGTCCGGCTCAACGCCGCTGCTCTCCGCCGATTCCGACACGCCGGAATACCTTTTCAGGCTCTCCGGCGCCAAGCTGACCCTGGATGGCCGCGTACCGGACATTGCAACGCGCGACGCGGTAATCGAGGCCGCCAACACGAACCGCCCGCGACGCATTGAACTCGTGGAAAGCAATCTCGACACTATCGGCATTGCGCCACCAGAAGGATTTCGTGAGGTGGCACTGCGGGGAGTCGAGGCGCTCAAGCTCTGCAATTCCGGAACCGCGAGCCTGACAGCGCTCAATTTTGACCTGCGATGCGAGCTTCCCGAAAGCGAAGCCGAACGCGTACGCACGCTTGCCAACGCGCCGCTCGCTTATGGTTCAGTAGGGGAAATCCAGATCCTCGCGCAGGAAGTTGTCGAAACCTGCGAGGAAGAACTCGCCCGCCTGCTGGAAGCGTCCCGCATCGAGTTCGATCCCGGCAGCGACCGCATCGCGAGTTCAAAGGCCGCCCTGCTCGATCTGACCGCTCGCGCCGCCGCCGATTGCCCCGGTACCCTGCGCGTTGAGGGGCACACGGACAATACCGGCAGCGCCGGCATAAACGAAAGTCTCAGCCGCCGCCGCGCCGAAGCGGTGCGCGCGGCGCTGATCCAACGCGGCGTGGCGCCCGCCCGAATTATCGCCGCCGGATATGGCTCGGCGCAGCCACTTGGCGACAACGCGACCGAGGATGGCCGGGCCATGAACCGCCGGATCGAAATCCGCATCGTGAGGGCTGACGAATGATGGCCTCTCGAACCAACGCTCTTACAATTTCTGCATCCGGAGCCTGACCATGGCTTTTCTTCTTTTCAAGATCTTCTTTCTGCTCTGCCTCGCAGCGCTCATGGGCGCGGCGTTTGCCTGGTGGTGGATGCGCCGCAAGTTTGTGGACGTGACGGAGTCGCACTCGGAACTGAATCGCCAGGTCGATGCCTTCCTGGCGCAGGGCAAAGCACTGACGCGCGAGGATGTTGAGTATTCGCTGAAGATGGCACTGGCCAGCTATCGTCCGCCCCAGCCCGATTTCATGCCGGTGGAACAGAAGCTGGTGGACCTCGAGCGCGCCGTCTCGGCGCCGGACCAGAATGTGGCCGCCCTGCAGGAACGCCTCGGCGGCGTTGAGCAATCCGTGTCCGCCATTTCCGCGGCCATCGCATCGATGCGCTCTGTGCATCTCGAAGCCATTGACCAGCACCTGCGCGGCGTCTCTGCCCGCATTGACAATCTTCGCATGCCGGACATCGACGGCGTCAATACGCGCCTCACAGCGCTGACGACGCATGTCAGCGATTCCCGCTTGCCGGACCTACGGGCCGCGATCGAACCACGGCTCGAGCGCCTTGAGCAATTGATCTCCGGAATCAGGTTGCCCGAAGCGGATCTGGGACCGGTTCATAGCGGGATGGCGGCGATCCAGGTGGCGATCGAAAACCTTGAATTGCCGGAACCAAATCTGGCGCCTCTGCAAACCCGGATCGAAGAACTTTCGGTCCGTCCAGAGCTCCAGCGCCTGTCGAGTGAGATAGACGCGCTCGCGGTGGCAGCGAAGGCCCGCGAACCAGATCTGGATGTCGTGCTCCAGCGCGTCAGCGCGCTTGAAATGGCGGTGCGCGAAGTTCAGATACCCGAGCCCGATCTAGCGCCCATCGTCGAACGTCTTGCGCTGCTCGAAGCGCGCCTCGCCGCGGGTCCCTCTTCCGAAATGCTGATAGGGACCCTGGCCGGCATCGAGAGCGACCTTGACGTCCTGTCGCGCCGCCCCGTCGATCTGGAACCTGTCTACAGCCAGCTCGGCGCACTGGACGCCTCTCTGGCGGCCATCCGCACAGAACTCCGCGGCCAGAACCGCACGGAGTCGCTCGAACGCCGGCTTGCCGCTCTTCAGGAGGCAGTCCTCAATACTCCGCAGCCGGATTATACGCGTATCGACCTCGCCCTTCGCTCGATCGAGTCGACGTTCGATCTGGGTGCGCTGGAAGACAGGCTGACAGCCATCGAATATGGCCTCTCGGCAGTTCACCACATGTTGCGCAATCGGGGGGAAGCGCCCCGCGCTGAGCCGGAAGTACGCGTTCGCGTCGAGGCTCCAGCCCCCTTTGAACCCCGCCCGGTGCCGCGCCCGGCGCGCATCGTGCCCGTCCCGCCGCCGGAGCCGCCGCCGCGTCCGGTCCGGCGTCTCGATCCGATCACTCAGGCCCGCCGCGTGGACGACGAAGCCAACCTTCTGACCCATGCTGCCTTCGGGACGAGTGATGATCTGGAGCTGATCGTCGGCGTCGGACCGATGCTCACGGAACTGCTGCATGAAATCGGCGTGTTCTATTTCTGGCAGATCGCCGAATGGAGCAGCGCCGATGTCGAGTACGTCGATGGAAAACTGCTCCACTTCAAAGGCCGGATCGAGCGGGATGACTGGGTGGGCCAGTCCCGCCAGCTTGCCTTGCTGCCGACGTCGGCAAAGCGCCCCGAGGCCGAGTAAAGCTGCCGCCGCGATAAGTCTTGGCATTTCGGGCTGAGCGCGCCACACCCTTCCTGAGAAAACAGGAGGAGCGCGCATGCTTGAAGGCATCAAGGTCGTCGAATACGCGACATACATGGCAGCGCCGGGCGCTGGGTGCATCCTGCGCGACTGGGGCGCAGACGTCACCAAGATCGAGCCGCCGGGCGGCGATCCCATTCGCCTCTTCTTCCGCACCATCGGCACCGACCTGCAGGACAATCCCGTCTTCGATTTCGACAATCGCGGCAAGAAATCTGTCGTCATCGACACCAGCAAACCGGAAGGCCAGGCGCTGATCCGGGAGATGGTCAAGGACGCCGACGTCTTCCTCACGAACGTCCGCCCCGGCGGTCTGACGCGGTCCGGCCTTGATTATGAGTCCCTTAAAACCCTCAATCCGAAACTCGTCTACTGCTCACTGACCGGCTACGGCCTCGAAGGTCCGGACGCGGATCGTCCGGGTTTCGACATCGCCAGCTTCTGGAGCCGCACAGGCGTCGCCAATCTCACGATCCCGAAAGGTGGCGAGCCCTTCCCGCTGCGCACCGCGTTCGGCGATCACACGACCTCGATCGCCGCAGCAGCGGGTATCTGCGCGGCACTGGTCGAAGCGGGTCGGACGGGCAAAGGCCGCCTCGTCGAGGCGTCGCTCTTTCGCACGGGGCTCTACACGATGGGCTCCGATCTCGCGATCCAGCTCTTCTTCGGCCGCGTCGCCTCTACCAAGGGCCGGGGCGAGCAGAACGTGCCAATCTCGAACTTCTTTCAGACCAAGGACGACAAGTGGTTCTGCATCGTCGCGCGCCAGGGCGAGACGGATTGGGCGCCGCTCTGCCGCGTCGTCAGCCGCGAGGAGCTGATCACCGATCCACGCTTCAACAACGCCAAAGGCCGCCGCGCGAATTCGGCGGAAGTTGTCGCCATTCTCGATGCAGGTTTTGGCGCCTATGACATGGCGGATCTCGCCGCACGCCTTGATGCGGAATCCATCGCCTGGGCCCCGGTGCAGACGCTCGCTGATGTTTCCAAGGATCCGCAGGCTTTCGCGGCCGGCGCCATCGTGCAGACGCCGAGCGCCAAGGGCGATGGCACGACCTACGCGTCGCCGGCGTCGCCTGTGCGTTTTCCGGGTGCGGATGATGGGCCCAAGGGCCCCTCGCCTACGCCGGGCCAGCATACGGCCGAAGTGCTCGCCTCCCTCGGTCGCAGCGAAGCGGACATCAAGGCCCTCTTCGCGTCAGGCATTGTTGCCTGACGCGGTGAAGGCGCGGCCTAGTTGCCGTTGAAGATCGGCGCGCGTTTCTCGAGGATCGCGTTGACGCCTTCCACGTGGTCGTTGGTCTCGTGCATCAACGCCTGCGCGGCCGCCGACATTTCCATGATGGTGTCATAGGAAGAAGTCGTACCATGGCGCATCAGCGTCTTGGCAAGGCGCAGGGCCTGCGGCGGTTGCTGGGCGATCTTGTTGGCCAGCGCCATCGCTTCGTCCATAAGCTTGTCCGCCGGCACAACGCGGGACACGAGGCCCCACTCGGCGGCGGTCCTGGCGTCGATCACATCGCCGGTGAACAGGAGTTCGGCAGCGCGGGAAGCCCCGATAAGGCGTGGCAACAGCCATGCGCCGCCATCACCCGGGATCAGGCCGAGCTTCAGGAAGGTCACCCCCATCTTGGCCGTGTCGGCGGCGATCCGGATGTCTGCCATGCAGGCCACATCGCAGCCGAGGCCGATGGCGGGGCCGTTGATGGCCGAAATCAGCGGCACTTCGAGATTGTAGAGTGCGCGGACGATCATGTGGATGTTGCGGCGATAGCCTTCGCGGATGTCGGCCGGGCTGCCACCGAATGCGCCGGTTTTTTCCTTCATCGCCTTGACGTCGCCGCCGGCGGAGAACGCCCGGCCTGCTCCGGTCAGCACAGCGCAGCGGATCGTGGGATCTGCAGTGATATCGGCACAAACCGCAGCTACTGCCGGACCATCGCCCTCCTGGCCGAGGGCGTTCATCATGTCGGGGCGGTTCAGCGTCAGGAGGGCAATCGGCCCACGTTTCTCAAGCAGAAGGATCGACATGGCAGAAGGCTCCCTGAAAGGCTTTGTGTTGGGCAAGTCTCGTAACGCGGGCGGGCCGCTTGTCCAGTCTCAGGCAGTTGCGGCCTTGCGTGTGTAACGGGTACCGGGAGCCGGTGGCGGGTTTGGCGCGCCGGCAAAGCATTGGGCCTTGCTCATCCAGTCGGTTGCGACGGGTCCGGTCACTTTCAGGTTGGTGTCGGCAATGTTTCGGGTCTGGGTGACGACCTGGCAGAATTCTTCTGCGAGTCCTTCGATTCGCTCGGTTTCGCTGGGGTCGCCGTGGGTCCAGATCTCGCCGGACGGGGCCGTGAGTACGAGATTCGGCATCGATGCGGGTGGTTTTTCGCCTCGCGTGGCGTACGTCCAGCCAAATGTATTGACGCCCAGGGTCACAATATTTCTCACCCGGTTATCATTTTTTCTCACGACGCCCGCATGGTCATACACTTCCTGGCCGTGCGCCCAGGTTTCCATCAGACGCGCCGTGATCGACGACCGCGCGCTCATGTCAGGCCCGGCCCATTTGAGACGCGCTTTCGGATCAGCGGTCGCAAACAGGTCGGCAGTCGTCTCCGCGAATACCGCCCACTCGGCGACAAGGCCCGAAGGCGAGAGGTGGCCCAGCTGTTCGGCCTCGTAGGCGCGCATCGGGATGCCGCGTGTAGCCATAGTCTTGAGGTGGCCCACGAGGGCGTCCGGATCACTGAGCTGGAAATGTGCCATCCGGTTCCAGAAATGCAGGTGGCGGATCACGTCCACGATGGTCCAGCCCTTGAACTGGGTGGGCTCTTCAAAGGCGTTCGGCGGGAGTGAGGCGACGAGGCCGTGGAGGGCGCGCGTTTCCTGCCGGAAGTCTTCTGCCTGTTCCACGTCCTGTCTCCCGCCGGTTTGCGTCAATGTCCGCGCCCGCCGGATTTGGCGCAACCCCTCCCCCGGCGGGAGGTCTGGCGGCCAAGGGCGCTGGCAGGCACATTCCGGGCAAACAGGGAGAACCGCCATGACGAAGTCCACCACAGTAGCTCCGCGCCTGCTGATCGAGGCGCGCGGCCCGGTCGAATGGGTCACGCTCAACCGGCCTGACGCGCTGAACGCGCTGAACCCCGGCATGATCGAGGACCTGCGCGACTATTTCTTGGGGCTGCCGGACCGGAAGGAGGTGCGCATCGTAGTCCTGCGCGGTGCCGGGCGCGCCTTCTGCGCCGGGCTTGATCTCAAGAATGAGTCCTCGGCCAATGACACGGCCTCCGGCGGCGGAGTGCAGCGCGGCCTCAAGACCCAGCGCCGGATTGCAGAGATCGTCATGGCGATGCGCCGGTGTCCGCAGCCGATCATCTCGCTGATCCAGGGACCGGCCTGCGGCGGCGGATTCTCGTTGGCGCTGGCGTCCGACATCCGCATTGCCGGCGAAAGCGCGCGGATGAACTGCGCTTACATCCGGATCGGCCTTGGCGGTTGCGATATCGGTTCATCCTACTTCCTGCCGCGCCTTGTCGGCGCCTCGCTGGCGGCTGAACTGATCCTCACGGGCAAATTCATCAACGCGGACCGCGCGCTGCGGGTGGGCCTCGTCGCTCAGGTTGTGCCGGACGCGGACCTTGAAGCGGCCGCGCAGGAAGACATCGACCTGATGCTGACGACGTCCCCGCTCGGTCTGCGGATGTCCAAGGAGGCGCTGAACATCAACCTCGACGCAGGCGGGATCGAAGCGGCGATTGCGCTGGAAGACCGCAACCAGATTCTCTGCGCCCAGACCGAAGATTTCCGGGAGGGTTTGAAATCCTTCCTCACGCGCAAGCCGCCTGTCTGGAAAGATGCCTGACGCGCAGCAGAGCCTGCAGTTTCGATTTGACCGCAATGAAGCGAATGTTGTCTTGTTGGCTGTTGCTGGCACCCTTTCGTGCACCCGCCCCGGAGTGAGGACGAGATGATCCGCTTTCTGTTTCTTGTTATCATCCTTGTGATTGGCTTCGTCGTCGGTCTCGCGTTTGTGCCACTCGCCACGGCGCTGAAGCTGTCGGGCGCGGCAGACAACGGTGTTTCCTGGACGGCCGCGCGCGGCACGATCTACAGCGGCGGCCTGGACGGGCTGTCGGTCAACGGCACGAACTACGGAAACGCGGACCTGACGCTGGATGCCTCAGCACTTACGAGCGGCACCCTTCAGTACGCGGTTGACTGGATCGGCACCCATGGTCAGGGCACCGCGAAAGTGTCGGTAGATTCAGGCCGGACCATTACGCTCAAGGATTATGTGATCAATCTTGATCTCGAAGACTACGAGCGCGCCGCCAAATGGATTCGTCAGGCCGGCGGCAAGATCAAACTTGCGGGCCCGGCGATCCAGTTCAAGGGCAGCGAGTGTGTTCAGGCAGAAGGCGTTGCGACGAGTGACGTGCTCGACCGTAACCGCGAAGTCCTCGGGTCTGGCTGGAGCGAACTGCGCGGCGATATTGTCTGCGATGACGGCAAACTGCTGGTACCGCTCGAATCGGAAAATGCCGCGGGCACGCGCTTCTCTTCCTACCTGCGGGTCGCGCCCGGAACGCCGGGCAAGTTCGAGGCGCGCATTTCAGGCCGCGTTTCCCGCGCGCTCGCCTTCGCGCTGCCGCTGGCCGGGTTCACCCGTGATGGTGATGCGTTTGTCTACGTCCCGAAAGCGGCCACCAAACGGGTGGCTGCGCCGGCCTTGGCGGTTACGCCGTAGTAGGTCAGCCCTGATCAAGCAGCAGGTCGACCTGGACTTCCAGTGCGCTGGCAAGGCGCTTGGCGGTCTTGAGGCCGTAGGACATGCCGCGTTCGATGGCCGAAATATGGTTCGGCCGGATGCCGCTGCGTTCGCCAAGTTCGCGCTGTGTCATCAACCGGAACTGGCGCACGGCGCGGACAGGGTTTTCGCCGTCCGAGATGCGCTTCAGAAGGGCTGCCGGAAGTGGCGCCAGGCCGGCCCCGGATTGCGTCTTGCGGCCCGCCAGAAGGGTATCGACCTGCTTCTCCAGACCGTCGATCTTCTTTTCGAGATCCAGAACGCGGATCTCGAGAGAATAGATGAGTTTCGGATCGCCCATTGAACCCATGCCCCGGTTGCCTTTCTCCAGCATTAGGGGCGTTCTGAAACGGTTCGGTGTCGGAGAAGTCACAGTTTTGTGTCGTTTTTCGACGGTGTGACAAGTGGTGCCGGCAACAGGACCGCACCCTGAAGGGCGGCTTATAATATTCATCATAAATACAATGGATTAACTAGCTCTTCAAGTGTCGAGTACAAACGACATCCGTAGTGTTTTGTACCTGAGTTTGACAGCGCTGTGACACCCGACCTTCATCCTGTTTGATCCAGAGCCGGCGTTTTGATCGGGTCGCCACCGGATCGCCACGGTCTCAGAAGGGGACCACCACCGCAATCGTTAGTCCCTGTTTACACAGCAAATACAGTCACTTAAGCGCCTTGTCCGCCTCGAGTAAAAACCCTGTATTGGTTCCTTTTTTACTTCCATTCGCTTGAGATATACGGTCGATGAATAGTGCAAATCTGCGGCCCATTGTAATCTCAGGCATTCACTCTAAACCAAGCTGGATTAAACTTAGTATGCTTGGAACATTGATATGGGTTTTTGGGGTTGGATTATTGTTATTCTCTTCGTCCTCTTCGTGCTCGGGAGCATCTTCGTTGCTTGGGCTCAAAGCGAAGAGGATAACGCCATAGCAAAACGGAATGGCGTACCAACAGACGCTGTCGCT
>LNFC01000001.1 GCA_001464545.1 Acidobacteria bacterium Ga0077551 | reverse complement strand
CCATCCTGGCCGAGACAGATGAAGTCGAAGATCCGATTGCTGAAGTGATGAAATCCCTGCTCGACGGGCATATCATCCTCTCTAGGACTCTCGCAGAGCAAGGGCATTTTCCGGCGGTCGATGCAGTGCGCAGCATCAGCAGGCAGGCTGATTCGCTGATGAGCGCCGAGCACGCGCGCTCCGCGCGCTCTGTCCTGAACAGTCTGGCCGTGTTCGAAGAGTCGCGCGTGATGATCGAGAGCGGGGTCTACCGTGCCGGCTCCAAGCCAGTTCTCGATGAAGCCATTGCCGCGCGCGCCTCGATCCTCGCCTTTCTGAAACAGCCGCGCGACGAGGCCTCGCCGCTGGAAGCCTCGCTTTGGCAGCTGGGCCAGCTGGCCCTCAAAGGACGGCGGCCATGACAAAGCGCGCACATCGATCGGATGCAGAACGTATTCGCGAGATCCTCGAGATCCGCGAACTCCAGACCGGTGAGGCGAAGCAGGTTCTTGGCTCGGCGACCGCGCGTGAGGCAGCCTGCCGCGAAAGGTTTGATGCCGCTGTGGAGGAATCCGAAGCAGTGCGGCGCGCCTGGCAGGGCTATTTCGGATCTGCGCATCCGGCGCCGGCGCTGCTGCAGGATTTTCGCACCGAACTCATCCGCATCAGCGAAACGCGCGCCGGTATTGCTAAGCAGTTGGACGACGCCCGGGCGGAACGTGAGCGCTGCGAGCGCGCCGTCCAGGCGGCAATCCTTCGCGAAGACCTGGCGCGGCGGATCTCACGAAAGCTGTATGCGCGCCTTGCTCAGCAGAATGAAGAACGCCGACTGCAGACCGCCGAAGAGCGGACCTCGTATCAATGGAGCCAGCGATGACGCCTGTTGAGCCCTCGCCTCAGCGCCAGCCAGCCCGCATGGATCCGCCGACTGCGGGCACCGAAGATCAGGGTCGTCATCAAGCCGGGTCCTTTGAAGACCTGTTGCAAGCCGGCGCAGCGCAGGTTCGCCCGGCTGCTTTCGTTCCAGCTGACGAAATCTTTGCGGCGCCCGGCCTGAGCGATAGGGCCCCATTGGAGGCAGAAGTACCGGCCGGCGCAGTATATCACGACGGACCTGCGGACGCGGTGCGTGTGCCCGGCCCGAGTCATGAAGCTGCGATCGTGACCGAAGGGGAGGGTGGCGTAGGTCATTCGAACAGTCCTAAGGCGGCTGTGCGCGCTCTGCGGACATTTCTGGATGTGCGATTTGCGGCGGAGGCGGTTTTGCCAGCTGCGGGGGAGGCGTCTTCGGGTGCACATGCGAGCCCTGACGGCGCTACCAGATCGGCGCTCCGCCCTGCCGAATCGGTCGAGATTTTCGCACGCCCGGTGACCGGCGCAGCTTCTGCGGCGGATATCAGGGCCGAGTCGCATGCTGGGCCTTGCTTTCTATCCGCCGCAGCAATCTCCGGAGATGCGCCGTCTCTCCTGGCAGCGGGACCGCCGCCCACCGTGTCTGCAAAGAGCCGGCCCGACGCAGGCGGACATTTACTCCCCGCTGCCCTGGCCGCCGGTTCCAGAAACGCCGGTGGGGCCGGACGCGATGCGGCGCCGGCTGCAGTAAGCCGCGCGCTGCCCTACCGGGGCGGCCAGATAGATCCGTATACGGTGCAGGTCTTTGTTCAGAGCGCAGCCGCTGGAGTTGATGTCAGTGTGCGTCTCGGCCCGGGGGGCGGCGATGAGCGCGCCCGCCTCCGGAACGAAATTGCGGCGCTGCTTGCCGCTCACGGCGTGCAGATCGGCGCACTCGACGTAGTCGCTCCAGTGTTTCTTTCCAGCCATAATGAGGATGCCTGATGGACCCGATTTCCCCCGTTGAGACGAGCGGCTCCGGTTCCGTTGGATCGACTGCAAACCAGGCCTTCGGGCTTGGCTTCGAAGACCTGCTCAGGATCGTGCTGACCCAGCTCACTTACCAGGATCCGCTGAAGCCGATCGAAAATTTCGAGTTCGTCTCGCAACTCGCCCAGTTCAGCCAGATCCAACAGACCCAAACCATGAGCGACCGGCTTCTCGGCCTGTTGCAGGCCGGCTCGACGACGCAGGCGACCAGCCTGCTTGGAAAGCGGGTCGAGATTCCGTCCGGCCCGGTCACCCTGACCGGCAAGGTGGTGTCGGTCTCGTTTCAGAATGGGGAGCCCCGCCTGACCCTAGAAACCGACGATGCCCGCACCATTGCCAACATCGCGCTCTCTTCCGTCAACCGTATCACTCAAGGAAACTAGACCATGTTCGGATCCATGTTCATCGGCCTCAGCGGCATGCGGGCCTACTCTGAAGGGCTGCGCCAGGTCAGCAACAACATCACAAACCTCAATTCTTCCGGCTTCAAGGCGTCCGACATTGCCTTCACTGACCTTTTCGGTTCGGGCGCACGAGGGGCTGGCCTGTCGGGATCAGGTGGCGGAACAAGCCAGGGCGTCGCCCTCACCGATCTTCGCCTTGACTTCAATCAGGGAGAACTACGCCAGTCCAATCGCAGTCTCGATCTCGCCATCGACGGCGCCGGATTTCTTGTGCTCGAAAAAGGCGGCGAGTTTTCCTATGCCCGCACAGGCAGCTTTGAAGTCGATGAGGACGGCTTCGTTGTCCTTTCCGGCACCGATTACCGCCTGACCGTGATAGGCGCGTCCGGTAATCCTGAGGCCGTGTCGATCGCGCCTTACCGGACCAATCCGCCTTCAGCGACGACCAGCATCAAGTTTGCCGATAACCTGTCATCTACCGCGACCGAGTTTTCGCTCGCCGACATATCAGTATTCGACGCGCTCGGAAAATCGGACAACTGGAAAGTGTCCTTCAGCCGGGCTGAAACCGATCCGGCCGGCGAATGGAAGGTGAGCGTCAAGAATGGCGGCGGAACCGAGATCGCTACGCACACTTTGAAATTTACCAATGGCGTGATCGACAGCGCGACCGCCAAAGTCAGCGTGAGCAATGACGGGCGAACGGCCGAACTCGATTTTTCCGAGAACGTCACTTCCTTCTCGTCAGGTTCGATCTCGACCCTGCGCACGGCAATACGGAACGGCAACGGAGTTGGCGATATCGTTAACATCGCGGTCAATGACACCGGGGTGCTGGAGATAAGCTATTCCAACGAACAGAAGAAATCGCTCGGCGCAGTGACGCTGGCGGATTTTCGCGATCCGCAGGCCCTCGAACAAAAGAGCGGCGGTCTCTTCGCCTATGCCGGGCTTGGAGGGCGCGACTTCTTTGCGAGCGAGAACGGCCGGGTCGGCCGCGTCCTGTCGAGCCGTAGCGAAGCCTCCAACGTCGACCTCTCGGCGCAGTTCGGTGACCTGATCCTTGTGCAGCGCGGCTATCAGGCTTCGTCCCAGATCGTCAGCGTCTCAAACGAAATGATCCAGCAATTGTTTGGCCTGCGGGGGCAAGGTTGAAACGTGCTGTCCGTTCCTGGCTGCCCGAAGCGGCTATTTTTGACGGCGCTCTGCAGCGCCGGCTGGAAGAGTTCACGGCAGACTGGAGCCGGAAATGGTGCCAGTCCGGTCGGCAGTCTGCAGAACAGTCAGGCTTACAGTCCCGCCTGCGCCTCGTACCGGCCGAGTTTGGCTTGCCGGGCGCGCCGGGCGCTGCGGCCTGGATGTCGCCAAAGTCTGGCGTGCATCTGATACCGGCGCCCAAGTCGCGGCTCGTGATCGCGCGCGCGATGCTCGGCCTGAAGCAACTGCCGAAGCGCAAGGCGGCGAGCGACCTAGCCCTCATCGACGCGCTCGAAGAACAGGCTGTCGGCGACTTCCTGTCGGCCCTGTCGGGTCTTGTGCCCGAGTGCCGGTCGCTGGCGCGCGCAAACCTCACTGCGGCGCTTGAACCGGAGGACGGTAAGGACGGCCGAGGTCTGGTTGCGTCGGTCGAACTGAAGCCACACGGCGCCCTGTTCGACATGTTCATCCGATCAGATCTGGCCTGCGCGGCGCGCCGCTCGCTGGTCACGGCGCGCCGCGCGCCGCGCCCGCTCGGCTCGCTCGGCGACGCGCTTGGCGCTCAGGACCTTGCCATCTCTGCCCGGGCAGGGCGCGGCACGCTCACGCTTACGGAGTTTTCCGGTCTCGGCGAAGGCGACATCCTGATCCTTGACCGGACGATCGCGTCGGGGCTCGAAGTCCTTGTCAATGGCCGCGCGATTTCCGGTGCGCGGTGTGAGATCGGCGACACGGTGGCCGGACCTTGCCTGCGGATTATTGGAGTTGAACATGCCGGATGACACTTCGCTGCCCAATGGCGCAGGCCATACTGCATCCCAAACGGTAAAATCTGCGGCCGGACCAGTTGTCCTGGCGGACGCTGTCTCGCTAACGCTTGAAGTGTACATCGGTGAAGCAAGGATGAGCCTCTCCCGGTTCAATGCATTGCGGTCTGGCGGCGTGATCGAACTCGATGCCGGGCTTAATGCTGCCGTCGAAGTGCGCCTGAACGGTGTTCGTGTCGCCGAAGGCGAACTCGTCGCTGTCGGTGATCAATTCGGTGTGCGCCTGACGCACCTGTCGCAATAGCGATCGCACGCGATGCTGCTCGCCTTGCTTCGCTTCGCCGCATCAGACGCGGTGCCTCAATCCGCCAGTCTCGGGGGCGGCGCCGCCTTGCCGATCGATCCGGTCCGGATCCTTGCCGGGCTCGCGGCGGGCATCCTTTTTGCGCTCATTGCCGCGCTGATGATCGCCCGGGCTAAGCACCGGACCGGCCAGGCACCAGCCTGGCTCAACCGCCTGCGCCCGCACGGCGCACCGGCGGCCCGCATCCGGATAGTTGAAACTCGGCGCGCCAGTGTCCATGCCGATATCTGCCTCGTCAGCTGCTGATCGACAAGCGCGGCGCCGCGACGGATACAGCTCCAGGCAACCCGGAGCCGGCGCCATGACCCGGATTCAGCGCGCAGCGCTTTTGGCGGCGTGCGCCGCCCTCCTTGCACAAGCCGCCTTTGCGGGTACGCCCACAGCGGCAAGTCCTGCGGCGCAAGGGCTCCTCTCTGGCGGTGTCGTCAATACCGCGCTGGCGCTGACACTGTTGGCGATTATTCCATCGATCCTCATCAGCATGACGAGTTTCATCCGTATCGTGATTGTCCTCAGCATGGTCCGCCATGCCTTTGGCATGCCGGAAACCCCGCCAAATCCGGTCCTCATCAGCCTCGCCATGTTCCTGACCGTGTTCACGATGGGGCCGGCGTTCGCCGAGATAAATCAGCGGGCAGTGGAACCGCTTCTCGCCGGAACAATCGATGCGCCGCAGGCGGTCGAGGCGGCGTTCGGTCCCCTGAAAACTTTCATGCTCTCGCAGGTACGCGACCAGGACCTGCAGATGATCTACGAAATCTCGCGCACGCCGCTGCCTGCAACGCCGGAAGAAGTCGATATCTGGAAGCTGACGCCCGCATTCATGCTCAACGAACTACGGATCGCGTTCTCGATCGGGTTCGTGATCATGCTGCCTTTCCTGCTGATCGATCTCGTGGTCGCCAGCATCCTTCTGGCACTTGGCATGATGATGGTCCCTCCGGCCACGATTTCACTCCCCATCAAGCTGCTGATGTTCGTCCTGATCGACGGGTGGACTTTGATCGTTCAGGGCGTGCTCGGAGGGTTTGGATGAGCCGGCGCGGCGCGGTCACAGGTCTTGCGCTCCTCGCCCGCCCGGCGCAGGTCGAGGCGGCCCTCTGGCGCCGCGTACGGCACGAGGCCGATTCCAGCGCCCGCGAAACGCTCTTCGAGCACCATGCGCCACTCGCGCGCCAGATCGCTGCCACAGAGTTTTTCCGTCGGCCTAGCTACGGTCTGGAGCGGGCAGATTTTGAACAACTCGCCTTCACCGGCCTGATCGAGGCGATCGACCGGTTCGATCCCCTGCGCGGAGTTCCGTTTGAGGCGTTCGCGCGCAGACGTGTTTCCGGGGCCATCAGCAGCGGTATTGGGCAGTCGAGCGAAGGCGCGGCCCAGTACACGTTCAAGCGCCGCACGGAGATCGAGCGGCTGCGCGCCTTGCAGGAGGCCGGCGGGACTATTCCGGACGATCCGCTCCGTGAACTGACAGATCTTGTGACCGGGCTCGCGCTGGGGTTCATGCTTGAAGAGACAGCACGACTTGAGGAAAGCCAGAACCAGGGCCCGGCGGGCGCCTGGCAGTCGGATGCCTGGCGCGACCTTCTGCTCAGCCTCAAACGCGCCCTCGAAAGCCTTCCGCTCCCGGAGCGGGCGATCATCCGCAAGCACTATTTCGAAGGCATCGCGTTTTCGGCTATCGCCGCAATCCTTGAGGTCAGCCCCGGCCGGGTGTCGCAGCTTCACCGCGCCGCGCTGGAGCGCCTGCGCCATTTTCTCGGGCCTTCCGGATAGCGGCTCACCCTCACCTGAATTGCCGGAGGCCGCTTGTCAGGCCTATAGAAACCCGAAGGAGCCCCCGATGCTGTGCAGCGACGACGACCTCAAATCCCTCCTTGGCACCCTGCAGAGCGATGAAGCTTCGGCGCTTGCGCGGGCGAGCGCGCTGATCGAGGGCCATCCCGATGATCCGAGACTGCACTTCCTCAGGGGCTCGATGCTGATCGGGGCAGGGCGCCACATCGAGGCACACGGCGCCTTGTCACGCGCGGTGCAGCTGGCGCCGGACTTTGCGATTGCGCGGTTCCAGCTTGGCTTTTTCGAGCTCACGTCCGGCGAGCCTGGCCGTGCGCTTCAGACCTGGGCGCCGCTCGAAGCGTTGCCGGACACGAACTATCTCAAGCTATTCGTCACTGGCCTTGGATTCCTGATCCGCGATGAGTTCGAACCCGCCATCTCCAATCTGCAGGAGGGGATGCGCGCCAATGACGAAAATCCGGCGCTGAACCGCGACATGCAGCTGCTGATCGACCGGTGCGCGCCGTTGATGACGCAAGGCGCACCGGCGCCTGAGCCCGAATTGGTACAAGCGACGGTCCCCGCAACGGAAGAGAAGGCAGACTCGGCCACCTCTTTCATCCTCCGTCAGTTCATGGGCAAGCGCCGCTAAACGAGGCAAGCTGACAGATGACGCGGATCAGCCAGACCGACCAGGCCCTGCTCCTCCTGCGCGCCCGCCTGCAGGAGATGGGCCGCACACGCCGCGCTGCCGGACCGGTGCGGAAAGGGACGGACAAGGCCGCGCCGATGACGGCCCGGGAGCGTCTCACCGCGCTCGGCGAACTGAACGGCCTCAGCGAGGAGGACCGCCACCGGTTGTTCGTGCGCAGCCTTATGACCGAGGTCTTTGGTGAACCCTTCGCGAACGACGCGAAGTTTCTGGCGGTTGCCGATGACGTATACGCGGTACTGTCGACCAATGACGAGGGAAAGGGGCTGCTCAGGCGCGCGATTGAGCAGATGCTGAGATAGCGGGGCCAGAGTGCCGAACATTCGCAATCAATGACCGCTAAGTTTCACGAATGAAATGCGGTTCGAAATGGGGCTCGGCTCGATCCGCCTCACCCCCAGAGGTTGACCGCGATGGAGCCGGGCGTCGCGCCGGCGCGGACTTGATAGCCGCCAGAGGCGGAGCCCGGATCGCAGGAGTTGATCCGGCCGGCGGCGGAGCGCTCGCGGCATGCTGGTGGTGGAGCGGTTCCAGAACGCGCCGTTCCGGGTGGCCACGGCAGGCCGGTTGGTGATTGAGGCCTGGTAGTCCGTATCGCGGGTGTCGCCTGATACGTCAGTGCTGGGTGTGTCGGATTTCGGCCTGCGGCCTCTATTCAACCAACGAGTCCCGAAGCGAATCTACCGCTCCTTGCACGGACGGATTTTATCAGACTTTGCTGGAAGATGAGAGGACAGGAGTTCATGAGTGGATCGACATTGCCTAGTAACAAGACAACTCAATCCATGTCGGCGAGATCGAAAAAAGTATCTTCTAGTTCTCCACGGCGGGAAAGCCTTATTACGATCTTGTCTCCTTGACGATAGGCAAGGCCATAGTCATCAAGTGCCAGAGCGCCAACCCAATCAAGTGCCGCAGCCTTATGATCACCTCCTTTTGGAATCCCCTCGAGCCCGCGAATAATCCGCTGATTGGGTTCAATCAGTACAGGGATAAAGTTTTCGACACCAACATCTTTTATGATGTTTCGTGTCAGGTCTAAAAATTCCGACATTGTCAGCATGACGATTGTGCAGCCTTTTTCGCCAGATAGTCTCTCACCCTCACGGGAAACAAGTGCCACGGCAGGCTCTGATTGGCGTAGGCGCGCGCGAGGACCTCCTCATTCGCGTTATGCTTCAAGCAAGCGGAAATTTCGGGAATCTGCGCCAAAGAAAATCGATAATTTTTCTCGAAACGCTCTTCGATCTCCAAGGTTCGGTCGGGATTTTCCGGCGTATCAAACCTCAGCCGGGCCCCACAAAGGTCGCTAACACTTCCATTAATCGAGGCCCCATACGGTGACAGTGTCGCCGGTCTCGGCTCGAAATGGTCCAGCCATATCCCGAAAAAAATGTTGAAGATATCTCGAAATCCAGAAGGCCTGACAACCACAATACCGTGAGGGAACTCGTGGAGGAGCGACGGGCCTCTCTTTCGGAACCCCTCAGCAACGAAGGCTGCATAGAGCTCCGCGAAATCATGCTTCATGAATTCATTTCCCGAACGGTCTGTAAAGATCCAAGGCTGTCTGCCACGTACCGCCGTGTTCAGCCTCCATGGCCAATTTGTACCTGTCGAGCTGCCACTTGCCAAGCGTTCGACCGGTCAGCGTGTCAGGCTTAAGTTCGCGGACAATTCGGTTTTCCAGGTCGATGGCATCGGGCCGAACGACGAGTCTCCTGTTGCCTATTGTCGTCACGACCGTTTGGTCCATAAGCAGACCCTCGCCCGCGCCCCGATTAAAATAGACTTTGTGCGCGCGAATTCCCTCATCGATGTACTTTCTCCAACCGGCGGAAACGCCGTTGAAGGAGGGGGCAAATCCTGACGGCGTGACAGAGCCAGCCTTGTTTCGTAAAAAGTCGTCGGTTACGCCGACGAGGCCGAGATGCAAGGTTTCCAGGGCGTCGGCAGCCCTGATAACTAGGCTACCTGAAAAGTCAGAAACGACCCGGCCCGCCCCGGTCGACATAAAGGCTGCACCGCCAAACTGTAGTGCTTTACCGAACACGACGCCGCCGGCTGCGCCTGTAGCGCCGCCAAACAGGACATCACTTCCAAACCGGCTGAGGCTGGCTTCATTGCTCGAGAACTGAGCATATGCTGACATTGGAGCGGCTATCGCTATTCCTCCTCCAGCTCCGCCAAGCGCGAGTGCGCCGACGGTCAGGCCTGTACCGGCCGCGGCGAGACCGACGACGCCGCCTGCGATGACGAGCGGTGTGGCGATCGCAATCAGCGCGGCGTCATAGAGATGTCCGTCCACGGCCAATGCCTGGCCCATCTTCAGCTGCGTCTGCGCATACTCGGTCCGAAGTGTCGGGATGTGGCCAGACGACGAGTTGCCATAGTAGACAAAACTACCTGGCGCGTAGGTTACGCTGCTTTGACCTTGAGCAGTTCCTGCCGCATAGGCGCTTGTGTCATACAGGAAGAAGTCGCTTCGCCAGTTGCGCTGCGCCATAATCTGATCAGCCCGTGCCGACCGGGTTGCGGACGCCGTAACGACAACCGTTTGCAGCCTGCGAAGACGTTCATTCGCGCCGTCCCATGCTGCTTGTCCGGCAGTCGCTTCCGCATCCATGCCCGCAAGATAGTGAGCTGTCCTTTGAGCCTGAAGCGACTCGAGTATTGCGGCGGTATTGCCAGAAAGCGCGGAGTCCAAATCACTGTAGTCCGCGCCGCTGGCGGAACCAACTGCGTTCAATGCGGGCCCGGCATGGTTCGCTACGGGGACGGTTTCAACGTCTGCACCTTCCGCCAGGCCTGCGCCAGATGATCCGGTCAGACTGCGGGCCACCACATTGCCCAGCGCCTGCCCAATTACGTTGGGGATTGCGGCGCGGATGTTGTCTCCGAAGTTTCCATCGCCGAGGGCGGTGCGGGTTGCGGCGTCGGCGAGGGCGGAGGCGGCGTAGCTAGCGGCGCCGCCGGGGCCAATTCCGCCGGG